>CAVZSB010000058.1:0-24799 GCA_963777635.1 uncultured Alphaproteobacteria bacterium | reverse complement strand
GGCACGTTTTCGGCCAAGGCAAGCAGGGCCTTGTGTTCCTCCTGCGAACCGACCAGCCCCCACAGATGTACGATGCCGCTGTGGACGATCACATTGCGTTCGCCGAAATCGGTCCAGTCCTGATCGCCGAGCCGGTCCATAAGCTCAAGACGGATTTTGCGATCGGTGTCCCCGCCGGCGCCGCTGCTTGTTGGCGGTTTCGACGATGCCAGCGCCTGGATGAGGTTCGACCGGCTGACGACGCCCACGAGCTTGCCGCTGCGCAGGATCGGCACGCGCTTGATGCGGTGCCGTTCGAGAAGCGTCGCGATCTCGCCGAGCGGGGTATCTTCGGACGCGGAGACGACGTCGGTCGACATCACTTCGTCGACGCGCCGGCCGTGCGACTTGGCGAATTCTTCGGCCAGCGTCGAAGCCGGGGTCACGGCTTCGAGCCACCAGGGACGATGCTTGTCCGTGCCGATTTCCTCGCGATGGACGAGGTCCGCTTCGCTGATGACGCCGACGACGTTTTCCTCATCGTCGACCACAGGCAGCGCGCTAACGTCATGCTCGGCGAGAAGCCGCACCGCTTCAGCGACCGTGTCGTCCGGCTTCACGGTCACGACATCGCGTACCATGACATCCAATGCCTTCATGAGGCCCTCCTGCCTTGCCGTATTCGTTCAGAACGCACTTGAGAAAAGGCTTGTTGCATTACATCGGTGTGACGAAATCAGGCTTTGTTGTAGTCATGGAGAACGCGCCCGTAGGGCAGCGTCAGGTCGGCCACGAAATGATGGGCGCCGACGACCTTGCGGACTGGAAAATCGGCGACCGGCGCGTTCACATGCGGAACGAGATGCAGCCGCCCCGGTCCGAGCCAGGAGCCTTTGACCACGATGTCGGTCAAGTTGTAGGCGACGAGCTGGCAGATTTCCAGGTTTCCATCCACGCCGGGAATTAGCTTCAGGTTGATCTGGGTCTTGGACAGCATTGCCGTAGTGCGTTCGCCGTTTCCGGCCATCGCCTCGTGCTTGTAACCCATCGTCCCCATGGCAACGAGCTGCCCGGCATATTCCAGCGTGCCGGTCAGGGTGTCTTTGACGATTTCGAGCTTCGGGTGCGCGTACTTTTTCGGAAATCCCCAAATCTCCCGGCCGGCGGAGATCGGTGGATCGTCGTCGAGATACATTTGCACGACGAAATTGCATTCCTCGCCCCGGAAGCGGCAAGGCAGCACCATCCCGGATTCCGTGTAGTCGCCGAAGCCGGAACTGTCCGGCATCCTGATCCACTCGTAATGGACCAGCGGCTGATCGATGGGCTCGAGCGGTTCGGGAAGCTGATCGCGAATTACCTCGGGATCGGTCTCGTAGGTGATGACCATGAACTCCCGATGGATGAAACGATACGGACCGGCCGGATAGCTCGGCCCGCTGGCCGGCATCGACGGCAGCTGCAGAATGTCTTCTTTGCGCATTGATTGCTCGATCAGTGGGCGGTCCAGCCGCCGTCGATGGGGAGCAGAGCCCCGGTAATGGAGGCGGCGTCGTCGGAGCACAGGAACGCGGTCAGCGCCGCGATCTGCGAGACCTCGACGAATTCCTTGGTCGGCTGGGCCGCCAGCAGCACGTCGCGCATCACCGCTGCTTCGCTGATGCCGCGGGCTTTGGCCTGCTCGGGAATTTGTTTCTGCACCAGCGGGGTCAGGACGTATCCCGGACAGACCGCGTTGGCGGTAACGCCATGCTCGGCGAGTTCGAGTGCGACCGTCTTGGTCAGCCCGGCGAGCCCATGCTTGGCCGACACGTAGGCCGACTTGAACGGCGAGGCGACCAGGGCGTGCGCCGAAGCCACATTGATGATGCGGCCCCAACCCTTTTTCTTCATGTCCGGCACCGCGAGCCGGCAGGTGTGAAATGCACCCGAAAGGTTGATCGCGATGATGGCGTTCCACTTGTCGACCGGAAAATCCTCGATCGGATCGACATGCTGAATGCCGGCATTGTTGACCAGGATATCCACGCCGCCGAATTCGGATCGGGTCTGATCGACCATGTCCTTGATTTCATCGGGATCGGCAATGTTGGCGCTGGAATACAACACCCCGACATTGTGCTGACGCTTGAGATCGCTCACGATTTTGTCGATCGCATCGGCCGGGCCGAAGCCGTTGAGCACGACGTTGGTGCCGGATCCGGCGAGCGCGCTCGCGATTCCGAGCCCTATTCCGCTGGTCGAACCGGTGACGATGGCGGTCTTACCTGCCAGCATTAAACCCCCCTGCAAGCGATACGAGACCCGAGGGAGCATCCAAAAGGGCAGAATGTGAAACGGCGCAGACAGGTTTGTGACGATCTTTCACAATCGGTCTGTCATTCGGCGGTCACTTGCTTTGGCAAAGGTGCGAAGTCTTTTAAACATTGCCATTCGAGTGCCCCCAATGCATGACGTCCGCACCCGACAGACCGACAATCCCTCGCGTGCCGGTCATCCGTCCGAGAGTTGGCGCCCCGATCGGTGCGACCGCATCGCGCTCGTTTTGCAGGGCGGCGGTGCCTTGGGCGCCTATCAGGCCGGCGTCTACCAGGCGATGCACGAGGCGGGTGTCGAGCCCGACTGGGTTTCGGGCGTATCCATCGGCGCCATCAACTCGGCGATCATCGCCGGCAATCCGCCAAAGCGCCGCCTTCAGCAGTTGCAGACCTTCTGGGAATTGATCACCGAGCGGAAAATCTGGCCATTCACGCCGGACGGCGACATTTTCCGCAAAGCCCGCAATGCCCATAGCTGCTTCGTCACCAGCATGGCCGGGCAGCCGGGCTTCTTTAAGCCGCGCTATCCCAATCCCTGGATAAGCCTGACGGGCTCTGCCTCCGCGACGAGCTATTACGACACCGATCCGCTGCGCGACACCTTGACCGAATTGGTGGATTTCTCACTCATCAACGAGCGCGTAAATCGCTTTTCGGTCGGCGCGGTCAACGTCCTCACCGGCAATTTCGTTTATTTCGACAACGCCAAGGAAGAGATCGAGCCCGAGCACATCATGGCAAGCGGCGCGCTGCCTCCGGCGCTGCCGATGGTCAAGATCGGAACGGATCATTTCTGGGACGGCGGCATCGTTTCCAACACGCCGCTGCAGCATCTGCTGGATCAGGACGACAAGCTGAACACGCTTGTTTTCCAGGTCGACCTGTTCAGCGCACGCGGGGTGCTGCCGCGCGACATTCAGGAAGTCCTGGCGCGGCAAAAGGACATCACCTACTCGTCGCGAACGCGCTACACGACCGATGTGTACCGGCGCCTCCACAATCTGAAGATGCTGCTGGCGAAAGCGCTGGCGAAAGTACCGCAGGACCAACTGAGCGACGATGATCGCAAGCGGCTCGAACAACTGGCGAACCTGCCGGAGATCACCATCCTCCACATCATCTACCAGCAGAAAGCCTACGAGGGACACGCCAAGGACTACGAATTTTCCGGCACCTCGATGCGCGAGCATTGGCAAAGCGGCTACGAAGACACCCGGCGGACGCTCAAGCGCCAGGAATGGATGGCCATCCCGCCGGCCGGATCGGGCGTCCTCGTCCACGACGTCCACCGCCAGCAGGAAGACTAGAGCAGCGGCTGACACGAAAGCGCCGCCGGAGAACGCTCCGGCAGCGCATCGTCGAAAGCGAAGTGATTAGCGCAGCAGGACTAAAGGCGTCGGCCAAAGCTGCCGCGCATGCCGCCCGCGATCAGCGAAATCAGAAACAGCACGATAGCGACGAAAAACACGATCTTGGCGATTCCGACGGCGGCTCCGGCAATGCCGCCAAAGCCGAGGATCGCGGCAATCAAGGCGATGATCAGCAGTGTAACGACCAGGTTCAGCATCGATAGCGCTCCAAGAAATTCGTTTGCTGCACCTGTAACTCGCGCACACGCGGAACGGTTCCGCGGTCAAGTCTCCGCCCTGCACAAGATTTCGTCGTTGACTGCCGCGCGACGCGGCAGCGGACCGGCGCCGAGGCCAAATAATCAATAAAAACAAATAATTCACATGCTGGCACGGCGCTTGCTGCGTTGCAGCAAGTAAGGCACTCAGCCGGTCGATGAGTTTATGCCGTTCCGGCTGGCTTTGTCATTGGAGCCGGGACATGGATTACGTAAAGCCTGCCGACGTCGCCTCCGCGATGATCAATGCCGGACGGAGCAAACTTGCTTTGTCTCCGCTCGATCTGGTCATCCGCGGCGGACTTGCCGGCGCCATCCTCGCCGCCGCGACGAGTTTTGCCATCACCGGCGCGGTGCAGACCAATCAGCCGCTGGTCGGCGCACTCATCTTCCCGGTCGGCCTCATCCTCATCGTTCTGCTCGGGCTTGATCTGGTCACCGGCAGCTTTGGCCTGTTGCCGCTGCCGCTGATTGAAAACGACACCGAAGCCAAAACGATCATCGCCAACTGGGGCTGGGTCTTCCTCGGCAATCTCATCGGCAGCGTGGTCTATGGCGGACTGTTGGCGATCACGCTCACCAATTTTGGCGCCACGGCGCCGGCCGGCGTCGCCGCCAAGATCGTCGCCATCGCCGAACTCAAGACGACGGGCTACGAAGCGCTCGGCTTCGCCGGCCTCGTCACCGTGTTCGTCAAAGCGATCCTGTGCAACTGGATGGTCTGCCTCGCCATCGTCGCGGCCATGACCACTACGTCGACACTCGGCAAGATTGCCTGCGCTTACATGCCGGTCTTTATCTTCTTTGCTCAGGGCTTTGAGCACTCGGTGGTGAACATGTTCGTCATCCCGACCGGCATGATGATGGGCGCCAAAGTCACCATCGCGCAGTGGTGGCTGTGGAATCAAATTCCGGTGACGCTCGGCAATTTCGTCGGCGGCTTCATCTTTACGGGGCTCGCGCTTTACATCACCCATAAGCCTCGCGTCGCCGCGCCCGTGCCACTGACGGCGCCGACGCAAGTGCCGGCCGAATGAACGAGGCCGAGCTCAAGCCCGCGACCGCCGACCAGGACGGCGATTTCAATCCCGAACAAAAACGCTACCTGGAAGGCTTCGTCGCTGGCGTCCAGATCGCCAAGGCGGCAAAGAGCGTCGGCGGCGCCGGCGACTGCCGGCAGTCCCGCCGCTGCCGCCGAACCGACCGGGCCGGACGCAGCCGGGCTCAAGGCGCAGAACCGCGTTCTGGCGAGCGGCGGTAAACTTTCGGATCCGGAAAAATTCAAGCGCGAGCAGCATCCCTTCGACACCTACGAACGGCTCAAGGAGTACGCGGCCAAGAGAGAATATCCGAAGCCGGCGGACAATTTTCGCTGGCGCTATTTCGGCCTGTTCTATGTTGCGCCGAACCAGAACTCTTACATGTGCCGGCTGCGCATCCCGAACGGAATCCTCAAGGCGGCGCAGTTCGCCGGCGTCGCCGATCTCGCCGAGCGTTATGGCGGCGGCTACGCGCATGTCACGACGCGCGCCAACCTCCAGGTCCGCGAAATCGAGGCGGGCAACGCCGTCGCCTTGATCGAGGCGATCCAGGATCTGGGGCTGTGTTCGCGCGGCTCCGGCGCGGACAACATCCGCAACGTCACCGGCACGCCGACGGCAGGCATCGATCCGCAAGAGCTTATCGATACGCGGCCGTACGCGCGCGAATGGCATTTCCACATTCTCAACGATCGCTCGCTCTACGGCCTGCCGCGAAAATTCAATGTCGCCTTCGACGGCGCCGGCACGGTCGCCGTCCTGGAGGACACCAACGACATCGGCTTTCAGGCCGTCAGCGTGAACGAGGGTTTCGGCCTCGATCCCGGCGTGTGGTTCAAGCTTTGCCTTGGCGGCATTACCGGACACCGCGACTTCGCCCGCGATACCGGCGTGCTGGTGCGGCCGAAAGATGCCTGCATGGTTGCGGACGCGGTGGTGCGCGTGTTCGTCGAACGCGGCGACCGTACCGATCGCACCAAGGCGAGACTGAAATACGTGCTCGACGGCCTCGGCATCGAAAGATTTATCGGCTTGGTCGAGGAGAAACTCGGCCGAAAGTTCGATCGCGCGGTGCCTGGCGCGGTGGCGCCACGTCCGGCGTTCGATCGGACGGCGCATATTGGCATTCATCCGCAAAGGCAAAGCGGGCTGAACTGGATCGGCGTTGTCGTCCCGGTCGGTCGGATGTCGGTTGCGCAGATGCGCGGGCTTGCCGCCATCGCCGGCGAATTCGGCGACGGCGATCTGCGGCTTACGGTTTGGCAGAATTTGCTCATCTCCGGCGTCTCCTCTGAAAATCTTGCGGCGGCGACGGCGCGCATCGAAGCGCTTGGCCTCGCCATCAATGCCAATGCCATCCGCTCCGGCCTGGTTGCCTGCACCGGCAATACCGGCTGCAAGTTTGCCGCTGCCGACACCAAGCGCCACGCCGAGGAGATCGCACGCTGGTGCGAGACGCGCGTTCCGCTCGACACGCCGGTCAATATCCACCTGACCGGTTGTCATCATTCCTGTGCGCAGCATTTCGTGTCGGAGATCGGCCTCCTCGCCTGCAAAGTGTCGGTCAACGAAGACGACGATCCGATGGAGGGCTATCACATCCTTGTCGGCGGCGGCTTTGGACCGAACGCGGCGCTCGGCCGCGAGCTTTATCGCGACGTCAGCGCGGAACAGACGCCGCGTACGGTCGCGCGCATTCTCAAAGCCTATCTCGCCCATCGGGCGTCCCCGGAAGAGACATTTCTTGCTTTCTCGCGGCGGCATGAGATCGACGCGCTTAAGGCGCTGACCGATCTTGAGGCCGGCGAATGAGCGCGACCCCGCGGCCGCCGATTCCGTCGCTGATCCCCGAGTCGGCGCCGTTCTCGGTGCAGCAGCGCGCCTGGCTCAATGGTCTCTTTGCCGGCCTGTTCGGGCTGTCGGAAACCATCACGCCGGTGTCGGATGCCGACGCCGCAAAGCTCTTGGCCGGCTTGCTCGACGGCGCTGTTCCGCCGGCGGCAGGCGAGGGCGCCGCTGACGACGGCGCACCTTGGCACGATCCCGCGATGCCGCTTGCCGACCGGATGAAGCTCGCCGAAGGCCGCCCGCTGCCGCGCCGGCTGATGGCGGCCATGGCACAGCAGGATTGCGGCCAGTGTGGTTACAACTGCCAGGATTATGCTGACGCGGTGTTTGCAAAATCCGAAGAGCGGCTGAATTTTTGCGTGCCCGGAGGCAAAGAGACGTCCCGCATGCTCAAACAACTGCATGCGGAGCTTCGGCGGCGCGATGGCAGCCGAGGCGGCTCCTGCCGAAACCAAATCCGCGCCTTCTGTGCCCTTGGGCCGCTCCCGCGATAATCCGGTCTACGCCACCTTTCTGTCACGCCGTCGCCTGAACAAACCCGGCTCGGAAAAAGAGACCTGGCATATCGACATCGACCTTGCCGGCACTGATCTGGACTATGTCGTCGGCGATTCCTTCGGCGTGTTCCCGGCCAACGACCCCTATCTGGTGGCTGCGGTGCTGGCGGCGCTCGATGTGCCTGCGGACTTTTCGATCGGCGATCGGACTTTCCGCGAGGTTCTAACCGACGGCGTCTCGTTGTCGCCGGCGCCCGACATGCTGTTCGAGCTGATAAGCTATCTGACAGGCGGGGAACGCAGGCAGAAGGCAAAGCGGCTTGCTGCCGGCGAGGATCCGGACGGCGATGCCGCGACGCTCGATGTGCTCGCGGCCCTGCACAAGTTTCCCGGCATCAGGCCCGATCCGGAAGCCTTCATCGAGACGCTCGATCCGTTGCAGCCGCGGGTCTATTCCATATCGTCGTCGCTCAAGTCCGATCCCGGCCGCGTCTCGCTGACGGTCGATGCGGTACGTTACGAGATCGATAAGCGCACGCGGCCTCGGGGTCTGCTCGACTTTTCTCGCCGGTCGCGTTGCGCCCGGCGACAAGATCAGGGTGTATGTGCAGAAGGCGCAGCATTTCGCGCTGCCCGAAGATCCGTCGAAGCCGATCATCATGATCGGGCCGGGAACCGGCATCGCTCCGTTTCGTGCCTTTCTGCACGAACGCAATGCGATCAGGGCGCCGGGCCGCAACTGGCTGTTCTTTGGTCATCAGCGCCGCGACTTCGATTTCTTCTATGAAGACGAATTGGTGGCGATGCGCGCGGCCGGGCTGCTGACGCGGCTGACGCTCGCCTGGTCGCGCGACGGCAATGAAAAGACCTACGTGCAGCATCGCATGCGCGAGGTCGGCCGCGATCTGTGGTCGTGGCTCGGCGACGGCGCGCATATCTATGTGTGCGGCGACGCGTTGCGCATGGCCAAGGATGTCGAACAGGTCCTCACCGAGATCGTCGCCCAGCAGAGCGGCCGCACGCCGGCCGAGGCGGTCAAGTTCATCGCCGAATTGAAAGCCGAAGGGCGCTACCAGGCGGACGTTTACTAGCGCCTGAACTCTGAAATCGCGCCGCCACTGTCGCAACCGCGGGGATGGTGGCTTCGGCTGCATTTGATCAAGGTCAAGGCCGCCCCTCAAGCTTCGCACCTACTTTTTCTAATGCTTCGCGGGTGTGTGGCTGTAGCCATGCCGCCCTGTGATTTTTGCAATTGGATGGCGCTGAATTTGCTGAAATATCTGGACCGGCGCATTCCGCGCTACACGAGCTATCCAACCGCGGCGCAATTCGGTCCCGGAATCGATGCCGGGTCATACCAGCGTTGGCTGGCAGCGCTTCCTGTGACGGCATCCGTCTCGGTCTATGTTCACGTTCCCTTTTGCGCCGAGCTTTGTCTTTACTGCGGTTGCCACACAACTGTCGCGCGTCGCTATGCGCCAGTAGAAGCTTATGTCGAACTGCTCACCCGCGAAATCGCCCTGGTGGGCGGCATCCTGGGCGGCCGGCCGGCAATCCACTTGCATTGGGGTGGCGGTACGCCAACCATTTTGGCGCCGGACGATTTCCGCAAAATTATGACAGCGCTGCGGACTTACTTCGTCTTCGACTCGGCCGCCGAACTGGCAATCGAGATCGATCCGCGTACGCTGACGCGAGAATATGTCGATGTATTGGCTGAGGCCGGAATCACGCGGGCGAGCCTCGGCGTTCAGGATTTCAATGCGCGCGTACAAACGGCGGTCAACCGCGTGCAGAGCTTCGAACAGACCGCGCGTGTTGCCGGCTGGCTGCGCGCCGCCGGCATCGGCAGCATCAATCTCGATCTGATGTATGGCTTGCCTTACCAGAGCGTTGCAACGGTCGAGGCGACGGTGCGGCGCGCATTGGCGCTCGACGCAGATCGGATCGTGCTATTCGGTTATGCTCACGTTCCGTGGATGAAACGCCATCAACGCCTTATTCCCGAGCCGGCGCTGCCGGACAGCAGCGAGCGGTTCGCACAGAACCGAGCCGCGGCCGACGTGCTGATCGCCGCCGGCTATGAGCCGATCGGGCTCGATCACTTTGCCAAAAGCGGCGACCTGCTGGCGCAACGGCAACGCGAAGGCCGTCTACGCCGCAATTTCCAGGGCTACACGAGCGACGAGTCTTCAACCCTTATCGGATTCGGCGCTTCGGCAATTGGCAACTTGCCGGACGGATACGTCCAGAACGCGCCAAATGCGGTTGCCTATCGCGCGGCCGTCGTCGCCGGGCGGCTTGCCACAGCGCGCGGATATGCGTTGACGCAGGAGGACCGGCTTCGGCGCGACATTATCGAGCGTTTGATGTGCGATCTGCATGTGGACCTGGCCGAGCAGTGTGCGGCGCACGAAAGCGGTACGGATCGCTTTACTGCCGAGCTGCACGCGCTCGATGCGCTTGCAAATGATGGACTGGTCGAGCGCGCCGGTCACAAGATCAAGATCCCCGAGCGGGCGCGGCCATTTGTCCGCACGGTGTGTGCCGTGTTCGACGCCTACATTTCGGACGGCGATCAGCGCTTTTCCCGGGCGTCGTGAGATAAGATCCGAGCGCGGCCGGTATGCAGTTCACCCCGTAACGGCGTGGTAGGGTGCACCTCTGTTCGGAGGGGACCTATGAATTGGCCGGAACGCGCCCAATCGCTGGGCGGCACTGCGCGCAAATTCTGGAAGCGCCAGCGTGTGCGCCACATCGATCCGTGGCTCAATAAATTCAATAGCTGGAAGCAGGTGACCTACGGCAGCGTGCGGGTGCATTTCAAGGAGCACCTCGACGGCGGCGGGACATCGTTCGGCCAGAACATCATTTCATTTCTCGCATCGCGGCAGATGCCCCGCCAGCAGCGGGTGTTCGAATGGTGCGCTGGTCCCGGGTTCATCGGCTTTTCGCTCCTTGCACACGGGCTGGCCGAGACGCTTTGCCTCGCCGACGTCAACCCCGAGGCAGTCGAAGCGTGCCAGCGCACGATCACCGAGAACGGTCTCGCCGAGCGGGTGTCGGCTTATCACTCGGATAACCTGAAAGACATTCCGGACACGGAGAAGTGGGATCTCGTCGTAAGCAATCCGCCTCACTTCGACGACCGGTTCGGCGATTTGCGCGGGCAGGACGACGATTGGCACCTCCACCGCGACTTCTTCACGGCAGTCGGCCGCTTTCTCAAACCGGGCGGCGTGATTGTCTTGCAGGAGAATAACCGCGGCTCCACCGCCGAGATGTTCCGACCCATGATCGAAGCGTCGGGCCTGAAGATCGTGTTCGTTGTCGACGGCAAGCCGCAGCGCACGCCGCGCGACTGGTTCTACTACATCGGTGTCATGCGCCGGAGCGATCCAGCCCCGGCCTGGGCGGCGGGCGTGACCACCTGAACGCAAGCGCCTCGGGAATGTCCCGGCCGCCAATCTCGATTTTATCGGCACATGCCCTACGCGGCGGCTTTCAGATCCTGCCGCGACTCCGGTATCATCCGCAGACCGTAGCGGGGTCGCAGCGTGATCAGGCCCTGCGGCTCGACCGGATGGCCGGGCTTGAGGCGCAGCCGGTAGCGTTGTGCGATGGTGGCGAGAATGAGCATGGCCTCGGCCATGGCAAAAGCGGCGCCGATGCAGATGCGTGGCCCGGCCCCAAACGGAAGATAGGCAAAACGTGGGCGTGCCGCCACGCGTTCGGGCGCAAATCGTTCGGGATCGAAACGATCCGGATTCTCCCACAGCGACGGCTTGCGGTGCAGGAGCCACGGCACGATCAACACTTCGGCGCCGGCAGGGATGCGATGGCCGAGAACCTCGTCATCGGCGATCGGCGAGCGTCCGAAAATGTGCGCCGGCGGATAAAGCCGCATCGATTCTTCGATCACCATCCGGGTATAGGGAAGCTTCGCAATATCCTCGTAGCGGGGCATGCGTCCGCGCAGCACCGTCGCGAGCTCATCGTGCAGCCTTGCCTCGACGGAAGGGTGCTGCGACAGCAGGTACCAGGTCCACGACAGTGCCTGCGAGGTCGTCTCGTGTCCGGCCATGAAAATCGTCACCACCTGATCGCGAACTTCCTTCGGCGTCATCCCGCCGGTTTCATCGCGCGCGGCGATCAAGCGGGCCAGCAGATCCTTCGGCTCGGCCTCCGGCGTGCGCCCGCGCTGGGTCAACAGACGATCGACTTTGCTGTCGAACTCGTCGAAAATCCCTTTGGTGTGTTGAGGAACGAGCAGGCGCGTGAGCCATTGCGGAACATGCAGCAGATCCAGAATGGTCGGCCGCGCCAATGTTTGATAAGTGTTGACCCCGGCTTCGACGATATCGACGATCTCGTTGGAGTCCGAAGAAAACATGGCGCGTGAGATGACGTGCAGCGTCGTGTGCATCATCGCCACCGCAACGTCGACGTCGTCACCCTCGGGCAATGCGTCCCATTTTTCCAGCAATCCCAGCGTCACGTCGGTCATGATCGGGGCGTAGCCCGCGACGCTGCGCGGATCGAATGCCGGCGCCATGATGCGCCGATGGTGACGCCAGGTCTCGCCTTCGCTGGTCAGCAACCCGCGGCCGAGACCCGGCTCGAGAATGCGGCGGCCGACTTCGGTCTTGGTGTAGTTCGCCGCGTTATCCAGCACCACATGCCGGATCGCGTCGGGATCGTTGATGACGAACATGCGGCGCCAAAGGATCCGCTGATCGATGATGTCTGCAGCGAAGCTCTCGGGCGGATAGGCGGTCGCCGCATTTTCGCGCATGGCGCGGAGCGATTGCCGGAGATTGATGCGGCCCTTGCGGCGGGCTGGCGCGGCCACGGCGGTTAATTCACTGTTCGCTATCACACTCATTGTTGCTCAACCTGCTGCCCGATGGTCCGGACGACCCCTTATACCAGTCGATCAAAGTTGCGCGTCGGAAGTACGCTTGTTGTCATTTTCCTGCAATATTTCAAACGGCTGTGACGGTTCGCTCAGATGCTTTCATCATGGACTAGGCCTTGAGATCGACATCATAAACTTGATATAGTTCTTTTTATGGGGGTGCAGGGCTTAACCGATCACGTGGCGCGCGGTGGGCATGGCGACTGTCGGCCGCTGGCGCGCGTCGCTTTGATCGTCGCTGTGCTGGCGGCAACACAGGCTCTGGCGGCCTGTTCATCGTCGTTTTCTTCCTCCTCGCCCGCCGCCAGCCAGGCTGCCGTCGTGGTGCCGCCGCCACCGGGTCAGCAGGCTTACGCACCACCGGGGCAGCACGGCTTACCCGCCACCGGGTCAGCAGGCTTATGTGCCACCAGCTCAGCCGGCTTATGCGCCACCGGCTCAGCCGGCTTACGCGCCGCCGGGTCAGCGGGCTTACGCACCGCCGGGGCAGCCGGCTTATGCGCCGCCGGGGCAGCAGGCTTACGCCCCGCCGGGTCAGCAGGCTTATGCACCACCGGGGCAGCCGGCTTATGCACCACCGGGGCAGCAAGCCTACGCTCCCCCGCCGGGCTCCGCAGTTGCTGCCGCTCCGGCCCCGCCACCGGATCAGCCGAATTCTGCCGCTTCGCTGCGAGAGCGGTATGTCAGCTTCCTTGAAATGTTCCGCGACCCGCCGGAGACGGCGGACGGTGCGCCACCGCCTCCCAGGCAGACCCTGTTCCAAAGTGCGCCGGATTCGCAGCAGGCGGCCGTCATGCCGCATCCCCCGAGCACCTACGTTCCTGCCGGCCAGCCTTATTCACCGCCCCCGGGACAGGCTTACGCTCCGCCGCCCGGTCAGCCGCCCTACGGCCCGCCCGCCGGGGCTCAGGCCGCGGCGCCGATGGCCAATCCGGCGGCCAGATAGTTAGCCGCCTCAAGTGTACTGGGTATCTTCCCGGACAATCTTTCACGCAATAACCGCCATGCGCGATGCATGCAGTCAGCCTCAACGCTGAAATGTTGTAATCCGCGTGCAGTGTCGGCACCCAATGGAAAATGCATTCGTCTTTCCGCGCGCTAGGCGGGGCGCGTCGGCACGCACAAGGCGCCTCTTCCATGCTATGTTTAGCAAATGATGAAGCGCGAGACCTTTGCGGTCGCGGATATTTATGTGCCGATCAAACGCCGCGCCACGCTCGAACAAACGCGTGTCGATGAAATTGCCGCCAGCATGCTTGATGGCGGCCAGCACACCCCAATTCTGGTGAGAGCCGACGGCGAGCGCTTCATACTGGTCGAAGGACTGCACCGCCTTGAAGCGGCCAGGGCGCTTGGCGAGAGGACCATCATTGGCTTCCGTGTCGACGCGCGTAAGCATTGAAGGTTTGGACCCGTTCTGGTCAGTTATTCGATCGAATGGTCTAGCCTTCTGCCCCGGCAGCGATTACATGGATGGTTTCCCCCCAAACAAGGAGATTCGAATGGCCCCGCGCCAGATCAAAATGCCTGACCAGATCAAAATGCCTGAGAAGACTATCGAAGCCGAACCCGAAGAGCGTTTTTCGCAGCGTAAACGGCCGGAAGTGGGGCGCTATCTGCTCCAGGTCGATCGGCAAACCAAGGGCTCGTATCTAACGGCTGAAACCGCGCACACCGCCGGACTTGCGATCAAAAAAGACTATCCGATCCTTCATGTCACCGTCTATGACAGCGTCGAATGCGCCGGCACGACGATAGCTCTTCCCGCCGCCTCGTAGCGCCGAGAAGCTGAAAGACGTCGCTGTCGGGAGGCATTCTCAAAATCAGGAGCGGATCAAGACGCGACCGAACCGCCCGCCGGAAAATCAGCAATTCCGCTTGAGGGCTCGACACGAAGCTCTTCAATATGCCGGCGAAGCATGTCTTCCAGTTTCGCCATCTTTTCAAAAAGGCTTTGCAACCGCACTTTCATTTCCGAACTTTCGTCCGGGAATATCGTGTAGTAGCTTTTGCCGTCGAGCATTGTCGTTCCCAGCCGCGAATCACCTCTGACCAATGAATCAGTGGAAAACCCGGAACACAAGTATTTTGGGTGCCGGCGGCGGCGCGAATTTGCCAGAATGCGCGCGGCCGCCAAAGCTCGGATCGGCCGACCCGGCCGGGCGCGGTTGGCAGTCTTCCGCCCCGGCATAGTCCAGCCGGAAAGAAATTTCAGTGTTTGCTTCTCGGTCAAGACGCTGGGTCGGCGTCACCCTCGTGGTGGCGGCCGCCTGCGCTTTTGCTTGTTCCAACATGTCGGCGAGCCTCGCCTATCACGGTGGCAGCAACCCGCTGACCGTTGCTGCTCTGCGCTTTGTCGTGCCGACAATTGCGCTGATCGTCTGGTTGCGTGGCAGCGGCACTTCACCTTTCCTGTCGTCGCGCGACGGCTGGATTGCGCTCGCGCTCGGCGTTCTCACTGCTCTCTACACCTTGGCCTGGCTCAGTTCGCTGAATGAGATACCGCTGGCTCTGGCGGTGCTCGTCTTCTACCTGTTCCCGCTTTTGGCTGCCGTTATTCTCGGCGTTTGCGGATGGGAGAAATTCAGCTGGCAAAGCGGTGTGGCAATCCTCGTCGCCTTTGGCGGGCTCGCGCTGGCGCTCGACCCACGCGGTCACGATCTTAAAATCGAGGGTCTGCTCATGGCGTTCGCAGCCGCGGTCGGACTGGCTCTCGTCGTTACGATATCCAGCCGCGTGTTCCGGGCCGGCGATTTACGGCCTCTCACGCTCTATATGGCGGCGGTCGCCGCCATTCTGCTGTCGGTGCTCTGCGCGGTGCGCGGCCAGTTCGTGCTCCCGGCGACAACGGTCGGCTGGATCGGTTTCGTCAGTGCGGCGGTTCTCTACGGGTTTGCCATGATCAGCTTTTTTGTCGCCATGTCGATGGTCGGACCTGTGCGCGCTTCCTTGTTGTCGTATACGGAGCCGGTAGTCGCTGCCGCCCTCGGCGTCATTGTGCTCGGCGAACCGCTGTCGGCCGTTCAGATTATGGGCATCGCACTGGTCATCGTGGCGCTGATCGGCGCGACGCTCGTTCGCAATCTGGGCGCCGTCGTATAGCCGCCCCAGCGGAGCGCCGCGGCGTCTTTCATGAGTCCGCTAACCATTCGTTAACCGACGCGCGTCACGCTCGCAGCTGCGCCGGGTGCCGCCCGGTCGCGTTGCCATTGCCGAGGCCGCTCATGAGCGTTGAGACGCTGACCTATCCCGACCAATCCGACGTCGCCCTCAAGGCGAAAATCACCGAGCTTGAGGATGAGATCACCCAGCTGCAGCTTGCCGCCGGTTGTCATCGGGCGGATTTCGAGCGCGAGCGCGACCGCGCCGAGCGCCTCATGACCGAGCTGCTCAAGGCGACCGGCGACCTGATGAGAACGAAGGAGACCGCGGCCCGCCTCGAAGGCGAACTCGCCGCGCTGCGGCCACGGTCGAAGCGGCTGGTAAGCTAAAACACACTGCCGCACTACATTAACAAGCGTCCCCGCTATTTGAATATCTACGGACGGACGCCGCCGCGAGGCCGGCAGCCTTAAGCATTTCTCAACGTTAATTTAGCCAAAATCGATTCTTGAGGTCCGACAGACCTCAGACGATGGGCAGGCCGCGATCAGAGCATCGGGTGGGGTGTGCGAACCGGCTGAAGGTCCTTGGGCAGGCCACGTGGCATGACGTGATTTGCTGACGCTGCGTCAGCCGGTCAATTGATCAGCGCCTGCAGCGGCGACGGTATCCGGCCGCCGCGAGATATCAGCCGCTTGGAGGAATACCTGTTGACCTGGAGCACAGGCGCACGGCCGAGCAGGCCGCCAAAATCGACCCAGTCGCCAACGCGCTTGCCGACCGCGGGGATCAGTCTTACGGCCGTTGTTTTCTTGTTGATCATGCCGATTGCGGCTTCATCCGCGATAATCGCAGCGATCGTTTCCGCCGGCGTTTCGCCCGGAATGGCGATCATGTCCAGGCCTACCGAACAGACGGCGGTCATCGCTTCGAGCTTGTCGATCGTGATCGATCCGCGTTCCGCAGCTTCAATCATCCCCGCGTCTTCCGACAGCGGGATGAAGGCGCCCGAAAGTCCGCCGACATAGCTCGATGCCATGGCGCCGCCCTTCTTGACGGCATCGTTGAGCAGCGCGAGTGCCGCCGTCGACCCGTGTGTGCCGACGCTGTCCAGTCCGATTTCCTCCAGTATCCGTGCGACGCTGTCACCCTCGGCCGGCGTTGGAGCCAGCGACAGATCGACGATGCCGAAAGGCAGGTTTAATCGGGCCGCGGCCGTTCGTCCGACCAACTCGCCGGCGCGCGTGATCTTGAACGCGATCCTGCGAATGATCGAAGCCAACGTGCCGAAATCGACATCGCCCGCCGCTTTGATGGCCTTGAGCACGACGCCGGGGCCGCTGACCCCGACATTTACCGTACACTCGGGCTCGCTGGCGCCGTGAAAAGCTCCGGCCATGAACGGATTGTCCTCGACGGCATTGCAGAACACGACGAATTTGGCGCAGCCGATCGAATTTGAATCTGCGGTCAGCTCGGCGGTTCGCTTGACGGTTCGGCCGATGACGGCAATCGCGTCCATATTCAGCCCGGCCCGTGTCGAGCCGACATTGACCGAGGCGCACAAACGCTTGGTCGCCGCAAGCGCTTCGGGAATGGCGTTGATGAGATGGGAGTCGGCGTGCGTCATGCCCTTCTCGACATGTGCAGAGAAGCCGCCGATGAAATCGACGTTCACGGCGTGGGCCACGCGATCAAGGGTATCGGCTATCTGTAGAAATTCATGTGGTCCCGAACGGCCGGCGATCAACGATACCGGCGTCACCGCGATTCGATTGTTGATGATCGGAAGCCCGAATTCCTGGGAGATCTCGGCACTGATATGACGAAGATTGCCGGCGACCCTCTCGACCTTGTCATAGACGTTGCGGCACAGGCTTTCGCAACTGTCGCTGACGCAATCCAGCAAGCTGATGCCGAGAGTGATGGTGCGGATATCGAGCTGCTCGGTTCGCACCATGTCGATGGTTTCGAGTATCTCCTCGCCGGAGAAATTGAGGTTTCGCATCTTTTCTACTGTCCTCCATGGCATCTTGCGCGGGTTTGCGGCTTGCCCTCTGGCAAGCGAGCCGCATGGTCGGAGCAGCTAGACGCGATGCATCGCCTTGAAAATTTCTTCTCGCTGTATCTCGACCCGAACCGACAGCTCGTTTCCCTTTCTTGCCAGCTGATCGCTCAGCTCGCGAAAGGAAACAGCCGAACCGGCCAAGTCGACCATCATAATCATCGTGAAGAATTCCCGGATCACGGATTGGCTGATGTCGAGGATGTTGACGTTGGCGTCGGCGAGCACGTTTGCAATCCCGGCGATAATCCCGACGCGATCCGAACCGATGATCGTTATGATCGCGCGGCCCGCCTGGGGGGTGCTGGGCGGAGTTGCAAGGTTTGGCATGTCGATGGCTCTTTGGTGGTGGGCGCAAGCAGCGTTGAATGGTGATACTAGCCCCCTGATATCGGGACGCCGTCTAAGTGCTTCCAACGATAGAACGTCGCCGCGGCAATGCCTGTCTTGCGGCAAACCTCGGCAACGCCCTTGCTGCCCTCCGCCTGCTGAAGAGCGAAGGCAATCTGCTGCTCGGTAAATTTCGATTTTTTCATCGGCTAAGCGTCCCCCCATGGTTGAAGCCTAGCCGGTTTCTCCCAGTCCGAACGGTCTGTCTAACTTTCGGGCGGGCGCCCGGTGCGAGGCTAACGTGGGCTTGTGGTTCGCGGTTGTCCACTGCTAGGATTTTATCGTGCGCGGCTCACGGTAACACTGGGTGAGTATGCCCGCTACTTGGCCGTTGCAAAGGCCATAAAGGCCAGTTCGGATAAAGGGAAGGGAACACATATGCGAAATTCCTTCGGAATTGCGCTTGCGGCTGGTCTTGCCGCAGCAAGCTTTAGTGGATCGGCGCATGCAGCCGACAAGATCAAAGTCGGAGTCTTTTCAACACTCGAAGGGACATATACCGCACTCGGCGAGGACGGCATGCGGGGTTTCGAACTCGCAGTGATGCAACATCACAACAAGGCTGGCGGCAAGGAGCTCGAAATCATTAGAGGCTCATCTGACGCCAGTCCGGATTCGGCGATACGTGCGGCCAAGAAGCTTGTCGAGCAGGACAAGGTCGATATCCTCATCGCCCCGCTTTCGGGGGCGGAGGGCATTGCCGTGCACGACTACGCGAAGACCCAGCCGCAAGTCACGTTCATCAATGGCTGCTCCGGCGCGCTGGAGACGACATATGTCAATCCGGCACCGAATTTCTTCCGCTTCAACATCGATGGCGCCCAGATGCACAAGGGGCTCGGCGAATACATCTACGATGTCAAGCACTACAAGAAGATCGCAACCGTCGGCGAGGATTATGCATTCGTATACACGCAGGTATTCGGCCTCGCGCTCGATTATTGCCCGCGCGGCGGCCAGATCACCAAGCGTATCTGGGTGCCGCTCGGCACCAAGGACTTCGCTTCGACTATCTCGGCGCTGCCGGACGACGTCGATGCGATCTATCTCGGCCTCGGCGGTGCCGACGCATTGAACTTCCTCAACCAGTACCAGCAGGCTGGCGGTAATGCCAAGCTGATCGGCGGTTCGATCATGGTCGACCAGACCGTGCTGTCGTCCAAGGGTAAGGCGAAGGAGGCACTGGTCGGCGTCGCCTCGGCAGGGCCTCAAGCGGACACCTGGGACGATCCGAAATGGCAGGCATTCGTAAAGGCCTACCAGCAGGCTCCGAACGAGGGATATTTCAAAACTCGCTTCACCGGCCCCTCGCTTTGCGCGACCAATTATTACGACGAGACGCAAGCCGCGCTCCTCGCGCTCGACAAGGTCAGCGGCGATCTCAGCGATGGTCAGAAAAAATACCGCGCTGCACTGGCGTCGCTCGTACTCGAAGCGCCGAACGGCCAGATAAAGCTCGACGAAAATCGCCAGGCGATCGGCACGAGCTTCGTCACCGAAGTTGTCAAGGACAAGAATGGCGATCTCGTCAGTAAGGTGGTCAAGGTCGTGCCGAACGTGGACCAGAGGCTTGGCTTCTCCAAGGCTGTCTTCGACAAGATCGGTTTGCCGGGGCGCGAAATACCCGTGTGCAAGAAGACCTACGATTGATGATCCGAAGCGTCAAAAAACTCGGCCGCGCCCTGCGCGCGGCCGAGAATCGGCGAAGCAGCTTTCATCACTCAGATAAGGAAGGCGGGAGAGCAAATGTTGCCGCGAATACGGGTGAAGGGTGCCACAATCGTGTCGATGGATCCTAATCTTGGAATCATCGACTCCGGCGACCTTCTCATCGACGGTGGCAAAATCATTGCAGTCGGCCGAAACGTGGGGAGTTGGGCGGTTGTTGAGATCGATGGCCGCGGTATGATTGCAATGCCGGGTTTTATTAATGGACACATCCACCTGTGGCAGACTGCCCTGCGTGGGGTCGCCGCAGACTGGACTCTCGACCATTATTTTAGCGTGCTGATTGGCAAGGTTGTTGGTCTCTATTCGCCACAGGACGTTTACATCGGCAATCTGGTCGGAGCACTCGATCAGATCAATTCTGGGGTTACGACGCTTTTCGATTGGTGCCATATCGTCAATACGCCGGCTCATGCCGATGCCGCCGTCGACGCGCTTCAGGAAGCGCGGATCCGCGCGATATTCGCGTACGGCACCCCGATGACGCTTTTCGGCACCAAGGAGCCGCATCCGGCTGACGCAAGGAGGATGCGCAGGGAACGGCTTTCTTCTAACGACTCTTTAGTGACGATGGCACTCGCCATTCGCGGCACCGATTTCGCGCCTGGCACGGCGGAAGCGGATATTAAGTTTGCTCGCGAACTCGGGCTGCTGGCCTCGTTTCACGTCGCGTGCGCCAAGCATGGGCCGCGACCACAATCGATGCAGAACTTGGCCGAACAACGCCTGCTCGGTGCGGATGTCAATCTGGTGCACGCAAACTTTCTGACGCCTGAAGAATTTAGGGTCATCGCCAACAATGGCGCGAGCGTTTCCATTACCCCTGAAGTCGAAATGCAGATGGGGTTGGGGTTGCCGCCAACCGGAGCCGCGCTCGCTGCCCGCGCCAACATGAATATTGGAACGGACGTGGTGACCAGTTTGAGCACCGACATGTTTACGCAAATGCGTTTCCTCATCCAAACCCAAAGAGCGTTGAACAACGATACCTTCCATAAGCGCGAGGCGATGCCGGACAAGCTTGCAATGACGGTTCGGCAAGTGCTCGAACTCGCTACAATCAAATCAGCCCAGTGTTTTGGTCTTGACGACCGGATCGGCTCACTTGCTCCCGGGAAAGAGGCCGACATTGTTCTTCTGCGCAAAAGCGACATCAACATGCGGGCAGTAGCGGATCCGATCTCGGCTATCGTACTCCACGCGAATGTGGCCAACGTCGATACCGTCATCGTGGGCGGCAATATCGTTAAGCAAAATGGCAAACTCACACATCGCGACCTGTCCCAGAAGCTCGCCGAGCTTGAACGCTCATCTAAGCGGCTGCACGAGAGGTTGTTGTCCAACGCCTCCGCCGCTTGACCCTTTGCGTCGAAAGTTTAGGGTCGCTCCTGAAATATCTTTGAAAAACGTTGTGTCTGGGGAGATCTCTGTGTGGCACCTTCGGCATATGTCGGAGCGTATTCCGGTCTCGCCGTGAAATTCGAGGGAGCGACGCCTTGTCCCGCGCCGTTGCTCCCAACCTCTTCGAACGTCGTCGGTACGACATCTTGGATCAGCCGCGGATCAGCGCAGGGTACATACGTCTCGGGCAGGCCATGCTCGCGCCGGACCATATTAGCTCCCTGGGCCGTAGCAGCGGTTTTATAAAAGGCGACGAGGCGGTTGGCGCCCTGACGGCCAAAGCCGCAATCGGATGTGACGAGGAGGTTTTCCACGTCGACATACTTCAACGCCTTGCGGATGTCTCCGGCGACCTCGGTCGGGGTCTCGGCGTTAAGCGTCCGATGCGACACCACTCCAATGGCAAACTTTTTTCGCGTTTTACCTTTCCAAGCGCCGAGTAGTTCGAGTTCGGCCAGCCCGCGGTCCTTCATCTCCAGAGTCAGAACATCACAATTGACGCGATCGAGATAAATCTCCAGCGCGTTTGCGTACGATGTCTTGTCAAACACCCGTTGCATCATCGGATTTCCCCAACAGGTGTAAATCCAGACCTCGGCGTTGTCGAGGCCTGACAATTCGTGATTTAGCGCTTCCGTCAGGAAGTCGAGTGTTTCCTTTGCTTCGGGATGGTAGCAGGCGATAAAGTGAATGGTCGGCTCTTCGACTTGAATAACACTGCAGCCCGAATCGACGAGCTCTCTGAGTTCTTTGTTGATGGCAGTCGCCATATCCCAAATCATTTGGCGTTTGTTATCGTCGATCCGATACTCTGGCGTGTGAGAATCAAGAAATAGCGCCATTACTTGGCCGGAGACGGTCCCGAACTTGACGGGCTTGCGGGTGCGGGCCTGCGCCATGCGATATATCTTGGCGTATTCGAGCGGATTGCGTGGATTGTGCTCGATCTTGCCAGTCACGATCGGCCAACGCCACGATGTGTAGATTTCGTTCAACAGCGTACCAGGCGGGTATTTTAAAAGCTCGGAGCGAGTACTTTCAGGCTGCAACTCGTCGAACGCGACTCCGCGCCACCGCTGGAGCGGATAGTGATGCCAGGATCGGCCGGCCAAATCCGCGTCGAGGAAATAATCGCCGCACGTGACGAGGTCGAGACCGGCACGTTCCTGATCGGAAACGACAACCGCAAGCGCGTCGGAAAATTGCTCACGGTAGATCGGATCGAGCATGGCCGAGTCGAGGGGGCGCCCCCAAAGGCTCTGGCTATACCAGGCCGGTCGTGGCCAGGAGCCGGTTGTCGTAGCAGCTAGAGGCAAATTCTTGGTAGCGGTGAACGCCATGACTCCCTCAGTTCTGATTGTGAAGGTTTCTTCCCGGCTGCTAACGACAGCCAGGACCTCAGCGATGAGAAACTGGTTGTTTATGGATCGGAATTAGCAGTTCCTTTTTAAGGGCTGCCACTGCAGCTCAGCGTCGAGGCTATACTAATTCATTGGCCACAGGGAGGGGTGTGCCGTCACTACGGCACCAGGCGCGATGTCCAACGTGGGACCGCTTTCGAAGCAAAGCCGATTTTCGTGGCTCGCGAATTCAAGGGCGTGCCACCGCGAAGCAGCTTTAGGAAGGATTGGAGCGCGGGATTCGCGTTGTCCCCTTTCCCAAGCAGCTATATAGCCAATACGATCTGGTCCATTGTCATCGCGCGCTTCGCGATAGACGACAAGATGTCGTTGCAGATACAACATTCTCTATTCGCGGCAGCACATCCGTAACGAACTGATGGGATTCCGGGGAGATCGTGAAATACACTTTTCAACAGGAAAGCCGCCCGGCGCATGTTGCGCGGGCGGCTGGGTAGTGGCACCGGATCGCTCAGTTGAGAGCGAGCACTTCGCGCTGGTTCGCTCAGGATAACCTCAAACTCAACCAACCCACATGAATCTGGGCGCAGGTTGCCGCGGATAGTGTTCATTCCAACTCACGCGGCGGAGCGGACTGTTGATTGAGCCTCAATAAAATTCGGGCGAACTCTTCCGGCCTTTCCAGCGAAGCAATATGGCTCGCGTCCTTGAGGACGAGCATCCTCCCGCGTTTGATCCGAGCCAGGTTCGCTTCGCGCTCGGCCGGGCGCGACCAATCATGATCGCCATAAACCAGCGTCACCGGCACGTCGATCCGAGCATAATATGATCTTGCTGCGACGTAGCTCGGAAGACCTCTATAGACGGCACACGCAACGTTCGAGTAGCCCGGCCGTTTCCCGCCTTTCACCAATTCGTCGATAAAGTCCGGCGGCAGACTGCGCGGGTCGTAGAAACCACCTTTCAAGATACCGGCGAGAGTGGCGGGGCTTTCCATGGCGGCGAAAATCGGCCCGATAAGCGGCGCGCGCACGCTCTTGACAATGACCGACGCGAGGAGGTTCGCTCGCTCCACGCCCGGCAGATAGTCATAGGGATTGAAGGCGATGACCCGTTTCACGCGATCCCCAAGCACCGCCGCCGTCGTCAATGCCAGCGTGGCGCCCATCAATTCGCCAACAAGAGTGACGTCGCGCAAATCGAGCCGTTCGATGAAATCAACGACATGCGCTCTCATTGCCGGTTCCCGATAGTCGGCGCCCGGAATGATTTCCGACCAGCCAAATCCCGGAAAGTCGAACGCGTATACGGTAAAGTGATCGGTGAGCTTTGGGATCACGCGTTGAAACAAGTCGAGCTGGGTACGGATACTGTGCAGCAGGACCAGCACCGGGCCTTGGCCAGCCCGCAGATAACGGACCTTTGGACCCCCGTCCCGCAACGACAGGAATTCAGGTGTCTGATCGGGCGACCAGCGGCGGGTATAATTGAGTGCATTCTGATCAATCACGGTCTTGCCCTTACTCATGTCTGTGATTTTGCGCTGAAGCAGCCGCGTCATGCGGCGCCGGCCTTCCGGTCACGAGATGCTCTTGCTTCGAGCACCACGGCGTGGGTCCGGACGAAGCTATCGACGTCGCCGGGCCAGCGCGCCGAGAACGTCATTATCGTCCCGCACCACCCAGACGGGCGCTCATCCGTCTCAGTATGGCGTGGTGTCCGCTTCGTCTTGCGCTTGAAGAATCGGGATCGCTTCTTGGGAACGTCGATGAAATCCGCAGGGGTGCGCAGATCTACACGCGTGACCTCCTGCTGCACCGGACATGTACTTGTCCTCCGGTTTTTTCCACCACCTCCGTATCAGTGCGATGATGGTTCAGATCCCAGAAGCGGCCGGAATCCGCAGAGCATGCTCCCCTTGCGTTTCCCAGTGCCGAAGGCGGCGTCGTAGTTTTTCGGTCATTTGGCACGTCGACCCCCAGTGGGTGCGCTTGTTCCTTCGGCGGCCAGCGGCACGCCATGGCAGGTCGCGGCCACCGGCTTTTCCTGGCCGAAGACTGGGCAGTGATCCGCTGAAGAACACTGCTTTCGAAATATACACACATGCCCCGCGCCCATAGCTCTCCTACTAGCAGCAGGCCGTCGAAGTACCTGGACTCGATCTGGTCCCAGCGCATCGAGCTCTTAAAGGCCGGATCGCGCAGGCGTCTCGGCATCAGTTCCAGCATGGCATCGCCAAAAAAACCCAGCAGAAGGCTCAGGACACGAACATGGCGGAGCACCGGAATGCACTTTCCCAGGGTCAGAGCCCGGATTCCGGAGGGCATGATCAGGTAGCTGGCGCCAGGCTTGCCGTCGGGCGTGGCGAAAACGAACCAATGACCATGCCCAGGCGGTATCTTCCAGCTCACATCGACTGCCGTAGGGTCGAAATAACGGGGAGCAATAGACAGTAGAATGAGCTTCATGACGAACGCCTTTCATCAATGGA
Source organism: uncultured Alphaproteobacteria bacterium (assembly GCA_963777635.1). GTDB lineage: Bacteria > Pseudomonadota > Alphaproteobacteria > Rhizobiales > Xanthobacteraceae > BOG-931. The sequence goes on along the minus strand of CAVZSB010000058.1, from coordinate 34 downwards.
AACAGTTGCCTTTGGTACGTCAGCGACCAGGCCT
>CAVZSB010000057.1:0-145403 GCA_963777635.1 uncultured Alphaproteobacteria bacterium | reverse complement strand
GCCAGCAGATCCTTCGGCTCGGCCTCCGGCGTGCGCCCGCGCTGGGTCAACAGACGATCGACTTTCCTGTCGAACTCGTCGAAAATCCCTTTGGTGTGTTGAGGAACGAGCAGGCGCGTGAGCCATTGCGGAACATGCAGCAGATCCAAAATGGTCGGCCGCGCCAGTGTTTGATAAGTGTTGACCCCAGTCTCGACGATATCGACGATCTCGTTGGAGTCCGAAGAAAACATGGCGCGTGAGATGACGTGCAGCGTCGTGTGCATCATCGCCACCGCAACGTCGACGTCGTCACCCTCGGGCAATGCGTCCCATTTTTCCAGCAATCCCAGCGTCACGTCGGTCATGATCGGGGCGTAGCCCGCGACGCTGCGCGGATCGAATGCCGGCGCCATGATGCGCCGATGGTGACGCCAGGTCTCGCCTTCGCTGGTCAGCAACCCGCGGCCGAGACCCGGCTCGAGAATGCGGCGGCCGACTTCGGTCTTGGTGTAGTTCGCGGCGTTATCCAGCACCACATGCCTGATCGCGTCGGGATCGTTGATGACGAACATGCGGCGCCAAAGGATCCGCTGATCGATGATGTCTGCAGCGAAGCTCTCGGGCGGATAGGCGGTCGCCGCATTTTCGCGCATGGCGCGGAGCGATTGCCGGAGATTGATGCGGCCCTTGCGGCGGGCTGGCGCGGCCACGGCGGTTAATTCACTGTTCGCTATCACACTCATTGTTGCTCAACCTGCTGCCCGATGGTCCGGACGACCCCTTATACCAGTCGATCAAAGTTGCGCGTCGGAAGTACGCTTGTCGTCATTTTCCTGCAATATTTCAAACGGCTGTGACGGTTCGCTCAGATGCTTTCATCATGGACTAGGCCTTGAGATCGACATCATAAACTTGATATAGTTCTTTTTATGGGGGTGCAGGGCTTAACCGATCACGTGGCGCGCGGTGGGCATGGCGACTGTCGGCCGCTGGCGCGCGTCGCTTTGATCATCGCTGTGCTGGCGGCAACACAGGCTCTGGCGGCCTGTTCATCGTCGTTTTCTTCCTCCTCGCCCGCCGCCAGCCAGGCTGCCGTCGTGGTGCCGCCGCCACCGGGTCAGCAGGCTTACGCACCACCGGGGCAGCCGGCTTACCCGCCACCGGGTCAGCAGGCTTATGTGCCACCGGCTCAGCCGGCTTACGCGCCGCCGGGTCAGCGGGCTTACGCACCACCGGGGCAGCCGGCTTATGCGCCGCCGGGTCAGCAGGCTTACGCCCCGCCGGGTCAGCAGGCTTATGCACCACCGGGGCAGCCGGCTTACGCGCCGCCGGGGCAGCAGGCTTACGCGCCACCGGGTCAGCAAGCTAATCCGCCGCAGGGTCAGCAAGCCTACGCTCCCCCGCCGGGCTCCGCAGTTGCTGCCGCTCCGGCCCCGCCACCGGATCAGCCGAATTCTGCCGCTTCGCTGCGAGAGCGGTATGTCAGCTTCCTTGAAATGTTCCGCGACCCGCCGGAGACGGCGGACGGTGCGCCACCGCCTCCCAGGCAGACCCTGTTCCAAAGTGCGCCGGATTCGCAGCAGGCGGCCGTCATGCCGCATCCCCCGAGCACCTACGTTCCTGCCGGCCAGCCTTATTCACCGCCCCCGGGACAGGCTTACGCTCCGCCGCCCGGTCAGCCGCCCTACGGCCCGCCCGCCGGGGCTCAGGCCGCGGCGCCGATGGCCAATCCGGCGGCCAGATAGTTAGCCGCCTCAAGTGTACTGGGTATCTTCCCGAACAATCTTTCACGCAATAACCGCCATGCGCGATGCATGCAGTCAGCCTCAACGCTGAAATGTTGTAATCCGCGTGCAGTGTCGGCACCCAATGGAAAATGCATTCGTCTTTCCGCGCGCTAGGCGGGGCGCGTCGGCACGCACAAGGCGCCTCTTCCATGCTATGTTTAGCAAATGATGAAGCGCGAGACCTTTGCGGTCGCGGATATTTATGTGCCGATCAAACGCCGCGCCACGCTCGAACAAACGCGTGTCGATGAAATTGCCGCCAGCATGCTTGATGGCGGCCAGCACACCCCAATTCTGGTGCGAGCCGACGGCGAGCGCTTCATACTGGTCGAAGGACTGCACCGCCTTGAAGCGGCCAGGGCGCTTGGCGAGAGGACCATCATTGGCTTCCGTGTCGACGCGCGTAAGCATTGAAGGTTTGGACCCGTTCTGGTCAGTTATTCGATCGAATGGTCTAGCCTTCTGCCCCGGCAGCGATTACATGGGTGGTTTCCCCCAAACAAGGAGATTCGAATGGCCCCGCGCCAGATCAAAATGCCTGACCAGATCAAAATGCCTGAGAAGACTATCGAAGCCGAACCCGAAGAGCGTTTTTCGCAGCGTAAACGGCCGGAAGTGGGGCGCTATCTGCTCCAGGTCGATCGGCAAACCAAGGGCTCGTATCTAACGGCTGAAACCGCGCACACCGCCGGACTTGCGATCAAAAAAGACTATCCGATCCTTCATGTCACCGTCTATGACAGCGTCGAATGCGCCGGCACGACGATAGCTCTTCCCGCCGCCTCGTAGCGCCGAGAAGCTGAAAGACGTCGCTGTCGGGAGGCATTCTCAAAATCAGGAGCGGATCAAGACGCGACCGAACCGCCCGCCGGAAAATCAGCAATTCCGCTTGAGGGCTCGACACGAAGCTCTTCAATATGCCGGCGAAGCATGTCTTCCAGTTTCGCCATCTTTTCAAAAAGGCTTTGCAACCGCACTTTCATTTCCGAACTTTCGTCCGGGAATATCGTGTAGTAGCTTTTGCCGTCGAGCATTGTCGTTCCCAGCCGCGAATCACCTCTGACCAATGAATCAGTGGAAAACCCGGAACACAAGTATTTTGGGTGCCGGCGGCGGCGCGAATTTGCCAGAATGCGCGCGGCCGCCAAAGCTCGGATCGGCCGACCCGGCCGGGCGCGGTTGGCAGTCTTCCGCCCCGGCATAGTCCAGCCGGAAAGAAATTTCAGTGTTTGCTTCTCGGTCAAGACGCTGGGTCGGCGTCACCCTCGTGGTGGCGGCCGCCTGCGCTTTTGCTTGTTCCAACATGTCGGCGAGCCTCGCCTATCACGGTGGCAGCAACCCGCTGACCGTTGCTGCTCTGCGCTTTGTCGTGCCGACAATTGCGCTGATCGTCTGGTTGCGTGGCAGCGGCACTTCACCTTTCCTGTCGTCGCGCGACGGCTGGATTGCGCTCGCGCTCGGCGTTCTCACTGCTCTCTACACCTTGGCCTGGCTCAGTTCGCTGAATGAGATACCGCTGGCTCTGGCGGTGCTTGTCTTCTACCTGTTCCCGCTTTTGGCTGCCGTTATTCTCGGCGTTTGCGGATGGGAGAAATTCAGCTGGCAAAGCGGTGTGGCAATCCTCGTCGCCTTTGGCGGGCTCGCGCTGGCGCTCGACCCACGCGGCCACGATCTTAAAATCGAGGGTCTGCTCATGGCGTTCGCAGCCGCGGTCGGACTGGCTCTCGTCGTTACGATATCCAGCCGCGTGTTCCGGGCCGGCGATTCACGGCCTCTCACACTCTATATGGCGGCGGTCGCCGCCATTCTGCTGTCGGTGCTCTGCGCGGTGCGCGGCCAGTTCGTGCTCCCGGCGACAACGGTCGGCTGGATCGGTTTCATCAGTGCGGCGGTTCTCTACGGGTTTGCCATGATCAGCTTTTTTGTCGCCATGTCGATGGTCGGACCTGTGCGCGCTTCCTTGTTGTCGTATACGGAGCCGGTAGTCGCTGCCGCCCTCGGCGTCATTGTGCTCGGCGAACCGCTGTCGGCCGTTCAGATTATGGGCATCGCACTGGTCATCGTGGCGCTGATCGGTGCGACGCTCGTTCGCAATCTGGGCGCCGTCGTATAGCCGCCCCAGCGGAGCGCCGCGGCGTCTTTCATGAGTCCGCTAACCATTCGTTAACCGACGCGCGTCACGCTCGCAGCTGCGCCGGGTGCCGCCCGGTCGCGTTGCCATTGCCGAGGCCGCTCATGAGCGTTGAGACGCTGACCTATTCCGACCAATCCGACGTCGCCCTCAAGGCGAAAATCACCGAGCTTGAGGATGAGATCACCCAGCTGCAGCTTGCCGCCGGTTGTCATCGGGCGGATTTCGAGCGCGAGCGCGACCGCGCCGAGCGCCTCATGACCGAGCTGCTCAAGGCGACCGGCGACCTGATGAGAACGAAGGAGACCGCGGCCCGCCTCGAAGGCGAACTCGCCGCGCTGCGGCCACGGTCGAAGCGGCTGGTAAGCTAAAACACACTGCCGCACTACATTAACAAGCGTCCCCGCTATTTGAATATCTACGGACGGACGCCGCCGCGAGGCCGGCAGCCTTAAGCATTTCTCAACGTTAATTTAGCCAAAATCGATTCTTGAGGTCCGACAGACCTCAGACGATGGGCAGGCCGCGATCAGAGCATCGGGTGGGGTGTGCGAACCGGCTGAAGGTCCTTGGGCAGGCCACGTGGCATGACGTGATTTGCTGACGCTGCGTCAGCCGGTCAATTGATCAGCGCCTGCAGCGGCGACGGTATCCGGCCGCCGCGAGATATCAGCCGCTTGGAGGAATACCTGTTGACCTGGAGCACAGGCGCACGGCCGAGCAGGCCGCCAAAATCGACCCAGTCGCCAACGCGCTTGCCGACCGCGGGGATCAGTCTTACGGCCGTTGTTTTCTTGTTGATCATGCCGATTGCGGCTTCATCCGCGATAATCGCAGCGATCGTTTCCGCCGGCGTTTCGCCCGGAATGGCGATCATGTCCAGGCCTACCGAACAGACGGCGGTCATCGCTTCGAGCTTGTCGATCGTGATCGATCCGCGTTCCGCAGCTTCAATCATCCCCGCGTCTTCCGACAGCGGGATGAAGGCGCCCGAAAGTCCGCCGACATAGCTCGATGCCATGGCGCCGCCCTTCTTGACGGCATCGTTGAGCAGCGCGAGTGCCGCCGTCGACCCGTGTGTGCCGACGCTGTCCAGTCCGATTTCCTCCAGTATCCGTGCGACGCTGTCACCCTCGGCCGGCGTTGGAGCCAGCGACAGATCGACGATGCCGAAAGGCAGGTTTAGTCGGGCCGCCGCCGTTCGTCCGACCAACTCGCCGGCGCGCGTGATCTTGAACGCGATCCTGCGAATGATCGAAGCCAACGTGCCGAAATCGACATCGCCCGCCGCTTTGATGGCCTTGAGCACGACGCCGGGGCCGCTGACCCCGACATTTACCGTACACTCGGGCTCGCTGGCGCCGTGAAAAGCTCCGGCCATGAACGGATTGTCCTCGACGGCATTGCAGAACACGACGAATTTGGCGCAGCCGATCGAATTTGAATCTGCGGTCAGCTCGGCGGTTCGCTTGACGGTTCGGCCGATGACGGCAATCGCGTCCATATTCAGCCCGGCCCGTGTCGAGCCGACATTGACCGAGGCGCACAAACGCTTGGTCGCCGCAAGCGCTTCGGGAATGGCGTTGATGAGATGGGAGTTGGCGTGCGTCATGCCCTTCTCGACATGTGCGGAGAAGCCGCCGATGAAATCGACGTTCACGGCGTGGGCCACGCGATCAAGGGTATCGGCTATGCGTAGAAATTCATGTGGTCCCGAACGGCCGGCGATCAACGATACCGGCGTCACCGCGATGCGATTGTTGATGATCGGAAGCCCGAATTCCTGGGAGATCTCGGCACTGATATGACGAAGATTGCCGGCGACCCTCTCGACCTTGTCATAGACGTTGCGGCACAGGCTTTCGCAACTGTCGCTGACGCAATCCAGCAAGCTGATGCCGAGAGTGATGGTGCGGATATCGAGCTGTTCGGTTCGCACCATGTCGATGGTTTCGAGTATCTCCTCGCCGGAGAAATTGAGGTTTCGCATCTTTTCTACTGTCCTCCATGGCATCGTGCGCGGGTTTGCGGCTTGCCCTCTGGCAAGCGAGCCGCATGGTCGGAGCAGCTAGACGCGATGCATCGCCTTGAAAATTTCTTCTCGCTGTATCTCGACCCGAACCGACAGCTCGTTTCCCTTTCTTGCCAGCTGATCGCTCAGCTCGCGAAAGGAAACAGCCGAACCGGCCAAGTCGACCATCATAATCATCGTGAAGAATTCGCGGATCACGGATTGGCTGATATCGAGGATGTTGACGTTGGCGTCGGCGAGCACGTTTGCAATCCCGGCGATAATCCCGACGCGATCAGAACCGATGATCGTTATGATCGCGCGGCCCGCCTGGGGGGTGCTGGGCGGAGTTGCAAGGTTTGGCATGTCGATGGCTCTTTGGTGGTGGGCGCAAGCAGCGTTGAATGGTGATACTAGCCCCCTGATATCGGGACGCCGTCTAAGTGCTTCCAACGATAGAACGTCGCCGCGGCAATGCCTGTCTTGCGGCAAACCTCGGCAACGCCCTTGCTGCCCTCCGCCTGCTGAAGAGGGAAGGCAATCTGCTGCTCGGTAAATTTCGATTTTTTCATCGGCTAAGCGTCCCCCCATGGTTGAAGCCTAGCCGGTTTCTCCCAGTCCGAACGGTCTGTCTAACTTTCGGGCGGGCGCCCGGTGCGAGGCTAACGTGGGCTTGTGGTTCGCGGTTGTCCACTGCTAGGATTTTATCGTGCGCGGCTCACGGTAACACTGGGTGAGTATGCCCGCTACTTGGCCGTTGCAAAGGCCATAAAGGCCAGTTCGGATAAAGGGAAGGGAACACATATGCGAAATTCCTTCGGAATTGCGCTTGCGGCTGGTCTTGCCGCAGCAAGCTTTAGTGGATCGGCGCATGCAGCCGACAAGATCAAAGTCGGAGTTTTTTCAACACTCGAAGGGACATATACCGCACTCGGCGAGGACGGCATGCGGGGTTTCGAACTCGCAGTGATGCAACATCACAACAAGGCTGGCGGCAAGGAGCTCGAAATCATTAGAGGCTCATCTGACGCCAGTCCGGATTCGGCGATACGTGCGGCCAAGAAGCTTGTCGAGCAGGACAAGGTCGATATCCTCATCGCCCCGCTTTCGGGGGCGGAGGGCATTGCCGTGCACGACTACGCGAAGACCCAGCCGCAAGTCACGTTCATCAATGGCTGCTCCGGCGCGCTGGAGACGACATATGTCAATCCGGCACCGAATTTCTTCCGCTTCAACATCGATGGCGCCCAGATGCACAAGGGGCTCGGCGAATACATCTACGATGTCAAGCACTACAAGAAGATCGCAACCGTCGGCGAGGATTATGCATTCGTATACACGCAGGTATTCGGCCTCGCGCTCGATTATTGCCCGCGCGGCGGCCAGATCACCAAGCGTATCTGGGTGCCGCTCGGCACCAAGGACTTCGCTTCGACTATCTCGGCGCTGCCGGACGACGTCGATGCGATCTATCTCGGCCTCGGCGGCGCCGACGCATTGAACTTCCTCAACCAGTACCAGCAGGCTGGCGGTAATGCCAAGCTGATCGGCGGTTCGATCATGGTCGACCAGACCGTGCTGTCGTCCAAGGGTAAGGCGAAGGAGGCACTGGTCGGCGTCGCCTCGGCAGGGCCTCAAGCGGACACCTGGGACGATCCGAAATGGCAGGCATTCGTAAAGGCCTACCAGCAGGCTCCGAACGAGGGATATTTCAAAACTCGCTTCACCGGCCCCTCGCTTTGCGCGACCAATTATTACGACGAGACGCAAGCCGCGCTCCTCGCGCTCGACAAGGTCAGCGGCGATCTCAGCGATGGTCAGAAAAAATACCGCGCTGCACTGGCGTCGCTCGTACTCGAAGCGCCAAACGGCCAGATAAAGCTCGACGAAAATCGCCAAGCCGATCGGCACGAGCTTCGTCACCGAAGTTGTCAAGGACAAGAATGGCGATCTCGTCAGTAAGGTGGTCAAGGTCGTGCCGAACGTGGACCAGAGGCTTGGCTTCTCCAAGGCTGTCTTCGACAAGATCGGTTTGCCGGGGCGCGAAATACCCGTGTGCAAGAAGACCTACGATTGATGATCCGAAGCGTCAAAAAACTCGGCCGCGCCCTGCGCGGCCGAGAATCGGCGAAGCAGCTTTCATCACGCAGATAAGGAAGGCGGGAGAGCAAATGTTGCCGCGAATACGGGTGAAGGGTGCCACAATCGTGTCGATGGATCCTAATCTTGGAATCATCGACTCCGGCGACCTTCTCATCGACGGTGGCAAAATCATTGCAGTCGGCCGAAACGTGGGGAGTTGGGCGGTTATTGAGATCGATGGCCGCGGTATGATTGCAATGCCGGGTTTTATTAATGGACACATCCACCTGTGGCAGACTGCCCTGCGTGGGGTCGCCGCAGACTGGACTCTCGACCATTATTTTAGCGTGCTGATTGGCAAGGTTGTTGGTCTGTATTCGCCACAGGACGTTTACATCGGCAATCTGGTCGGAGCACTCGATCAGATCAATTCTGGGGTTACGACGCTTTTCGATTGGTGCCATATCGTCAATACGCCGGCTCATGCCGATGCTGCCGTCGACGCGCTTCAGGAAGCGCGGATCCGCGCGATATTCGCGTACGGCACCCCGATGACGCTTTTCGGCACCAAGGAGCCGCATCCGGCTGACGCAAGGAGGATGCGCAGGGAACGGCTTTCTTCTAACGACTCTTTAGTGACGATGGCACTGGCCATTCGCGGCACCGATTTCGCGCCTGGCACGGCGGAAGCGGATATTAAGTTTGCTCGCGAACTCGGGCTGCTGGCCTCGTTTCACGTCGCGTGCGCCAAGCATGGGCCGCGACCACAATCGATGCAGAACTTGGCCGAACAACGCCTGCTCGGTGCGGATGTCAATCTGGTGCACGCAAACTTTCTGACGCCTGAAGAATTTAGGGTCATCGCCAACAACGGCGCGAGCGTTTCCATTACCCCTGAAGTCGAAATGCAGATGGGGTTGGGGTTGCCGCCAACCGGAGCCGCGCTCGCTGCCCGCGCCAACATGAATATTGGAACGGACGTGGTGACCAGTTTGAGCACCGACATGTTTACGCAAATGCGTTTCCTCATCCAAACCCAAAGAGCGTTGAACAACGATACCTTCCATAAGCGCGAGGCGATGCCGGACAAGCTTGCAATGACGGTTCGGCAAGTGCTCGAACTCGCTACAATCAAATCAGCCCAGTGTTTTGGTCTTGACGACCGGATCGGCTCACTTGCTCCCGGGAAAGAGGCCGACATTGTTCTTCTGCGCAAAAGCGACATCAACATGCGGGCAGTAGCGGATCCGATCTCGGCTATCGTACTCCACGCGAATGTGGCCAACGTCGATACCGTCATCGTGGGCGGCAATATCGTTAAGCAAAATGGCAAACTCACACATCGCGACCTGTCCCAGAAGCTCGCCGAGCTTGAACGCTCATCTAAGCGGCTGCACGAGAGGTTGTTGTCCAACGCCTCCGCCGCTTGACCCTTTGCGTCGAAAGTTTAGGGTCGCTCCTGAAATATCTTTGAAAAACGTTGTGTCTGGGGAGATCTCTGTGTGGCACCTTCGGCATATGTCGGAGCGTATTCCGGTCTCGCCGTGAAATTCGAGGCAGCGACGCCTTGTCCCGCGCCGTTGCTCCCAACCTCTTCGAACGTCGTCGGTACGACATCTTGGATCAGCCGCGGATCAGCGCAGGGTACATACGTCTCGGGCAGGCCATGCTCGCGCCGGACCATATTAGCTCCCTGGGCCGTAGCAGCGGTTTTATAAAAAGCGACGAGGCGGTTGGCGCCCTGACGGCCAAAGCCGCAATCGGATGTGACGAGGAGGTTTTCCACGTCGACATACTTCAACGCCTTGCGGATGTCTCCGGCGACCTCGGTCGGGGTCTCGGCGTTAAGCGTCCGATGCGACACCACTCCAATGGCAAACTTTTTTCGCGTTTTACCTTTCCAAGCGCCGAGTAGTTCGAGTTCGGCCAGCCCGCGGTCCTTCATCTCCAGAGTCAGAACATCACAATTGACGCGATCGAGATAAATTTCCAGCGCGTTTGCGTACGATGTCTTGTCAAACACCCGTTGCATCATCGGATTTCCCCAACAGGTGTGAATCCAGACCTCGGCGTTGTCGAGGCCTGACAATTCGTGATTTAGCGCTTCCGTTAGGAAGTCGAGTGTTTCCTTTGCTTCGGGATGGTAGCAGGCGATAAAGTGAATGGTCGGCTCTTCGACTTGAATAACACTGCAGCCCGAATCGACGAGCTCTCTGAGTTCTTTGTTGATGGCAGTCGCCATATCCCAAATCATTTGGCGTTTGTTATCGTCGATCCGATACTCTGGCGTGTGAGAATCAAGAAATAGCGCCATTACTTGGCCGGAGACGGTCCCGAACTTGACGGGCTTGCGGGTGCGGGCCTGCGCCATGCGATATATCTTGGCGTATTCGAGCGGATTGCGTGGATTGTGCTCGATCTTGCCAGTCACGATCGGCCAACGCCACGATGTGTAGATTTCGTTCAACAGCGTACCAGGCGGGTATTTTAAAAGCTCGGAGCGAGTACTTTCAGGCTGCAACTCGTCGAACGCGACTCCGCGCCACCGCTGGAGCGGATAGTGATGCCAGGATCGGCCGGCCAAATCCGCGTCGAGGAAATAATCGCCGCACGTGACGAGGTCGAGACCGGCACGTTCCTGATCGGAAACGACAACCGCAAGCGCGTCGGAAAATTGCTCACGGTAGATCGGATCGAGCATGGCCGAGTCGAGGGGGCGCCCCCAAAGGCTCTGGCTATACCAGGCCGGTCGTGGCCAGGAGCCGGTTGTCGTAGCAGCTAGAGGCAAATTCTTGGTAGCGGTGAACGCCATGACTCCCTCAGTTCTGATTGTGAAGGTTTCTTCCCGGCTGCTAACGACAGCCAGGACCTCAGCGATGAGAAACTGGTTGTTTATGGATCGGAATTAGCAGTTCCTTTTTAAGGGCTGCCACTGCAGCTCAGCGTCGAGGCTATACTAATTCATTGGCCACAGGGAGGGGTGTGCCGTCACTACGGCACCAGGCGCGATGTCCAACGTGGGACCGCTTTCGAAGCAAAGCCGATTTTCGTGGCTCGCGAATTCAAGGGCGTGCCACCGCGAAGCAGCTTTAGGAAGGATTGGAGCGCGGGATTCGCGTTGTCCCCTTTCCCAAGCAGCTATATAGCCAATACGATCTGGTCCATTGTCATCGCGCGCTTCGCGATAGACGACAAGATGTCGTTGCAGATACAACATTCTCTATTCGCGGCAGCACATCCGTAACGAACTGATGGGATTCCGGGGAGATCGTGAAATACACATTTCAAGAGGAAAGCCGCCCGGCGCATGTCGCGCGGGCGGCTGGGTAGTGGCACCGGATCGCTCAGTTGAGAGCGAGCGCTTCGCGCTGGTTCGCTCAGGATAGCGGCAAGGTCAGACCGAACCCAGCCATGACGTGATCTGGGCGCAGGTTGCCGTGGATAAGTGTTCCTTCCCAACTCACGCGGCGGAGCGGGCTGTTGATTGAGTCTCAATAAGAATTCGGGCGAACTCTTCCGGCCTTTCCAGCGAAGCAATATGGCTCGCGTCCTTAAGGACGAGCATCCTCCCGCGTTTGATCCGAGCCAGGTTCGCTTCGCGCTCGGCCGGGCGCGACCAATCATGATCGGCATAAACCAGCGTCACCGGCACGTCGATCCGAGCATAATATGATCTTGCTGCGACGTAGGTCGGAAGACCTCTATAGACGGCACACGCAACGTTCGAATAGCCCGGCCGTTTCCCGCCTTTCACCAATTCGTCGATAAAGTCCGGCGGCAGACTGCGCGGGTCGTAGAAACCACCTTTCAAGATACCGGCGAGAGTGGCGGGGCTTTCCATGGCGGCGAAAATCGGCCCGATAAGCGGCGCGCGCACGCTCTTGACAATGACCGACGCGAGGAGGTTCGCTCGCTCCACGCCCGGCAGATAGTCATAGGGATTGAAGGCGATGACCCGTTTCACGCGATGCCCAAGCACCGCCGCCGTCGTCAATGCCAGAGTGGCGCCCATCGATTCGCCAACAAGAGTGACGTCGCGCAAGTCGAGCCGTTCGATGAAATCAACGACATGCGCTCTCATTGCCGGTTCCCGATAGTCGGCGCCCGGAATGATTTCCGACCAGCCAAATCCCGGAAAGTCGAACGCGTATACGGCAAAGTGATCGGTCAGCTTTGGGATCACACGTTGAAACAAGTCGAGCTGGGTACGGATACTGTGCAGCAGTACCAGCACCGGGCCTTGGCCAGCCCGCAGATAGCGGACCTTTGGACCCTCGTCCCGCAACGACAGGAATTCAGGTGTCTGATCGGGCGACCAGCGGCGTGTATAGTCGAGTGCATTCTGATCAATCACGGTCCTGCTCTTACTCATGTCTGTGATGTTGCGCTGAAGCAGCGGCGTCATGCGGCGCCGGCCTTCCGGTCACGAGATGCTCTTGCTTCGAGCACCGCGGCATAGGTGCGGGCAAAGCTATGGGCGTCGCCGGGCCAGCGCGCCGAGACGTAATTATCGTCCCGCACCACCCAGGCGGGGCGCTCATCCGTCTCGGTATCGCGCGCTGTGCCGCTCGTCTTGCGCTTGAACTCGGGATCGCTCTTGGGAACGTCGATGAAATCCGCAGGGCTGGCGAGTGCGCGCGTAACCTCCTGCTGCACGGACATGTATCCTGCGGGTTGCCCCGCCGCCTCCGTATAGGTGCGATAATAGTTGGGATCCCAGAAGCGGCCGAAATGCGCGAGTGTGCTGCCCTTGCGTTCCAGTGCCCAAGGCAGCGTCGTAGTTTTTCGGTCATACAGCACGGACCGCCCGTCGGTACGCTTGCTCCGGGCGGCCAGCAGCACGCCATGGCAGATTGCAGCCACCGGCTTTTCGTCGCCGAAGAACTGGGCGGTGATCCGCTGAAGAACGCTGCTTTCGAAATATTCGCGCATGCCCCGCGCCCGGTGCCCGCCGCCGAGCAGCAGGCCGTCGAATTCCCTGGACTCGATCTGGTCCCAGCGCATCGGGCTGTTAAAGGCCGGATCGCGCAGCATCTCGGCATAGGCGCGCCGGGCATCGCCATTGGCGCCCAGCAGCAGGCCCAGGACGCGGATATTGCGGAGCACCGGGATGCCGCTCCAGGGGTCGAGCCCGATACCGGAGAGCATGATCGGATCACAGGCTCCCGGCTTGCCGTCGGGCGTGGCGAAAACAACCCGATGACCATGCCGAGTCAGTATCTTCCAGCTCACCGCGACTTCCGTAGGGTCGAAATCGCGGCTAGGGATCGGCAGAAGAATGAGGCTCATGACGAACGCCTTTCATCGATGGAAACGGTTGCCTTTGGTACGTCGGCGACCAGGCCTAGGCCGGTCGCGCCCTGGAGCGGGACGGTGTTTCCGCCACGATTCGAGCTGATGTTATGACGCATGATTTAAGCGTGGCTTCCATAATCGCACGAACGCGAACTCAGGCAGAAAGACTGACCGTGCCGTCTATCATCACGGCGATCTGCGGCGGACGCTGTTGCGAATTGCACGCGACCAGATCGCGGAAAGCGGGGCGGATGCGATGTCGTTCGTCTCTCTCGCGCGGCTTGCCGCCGTAAGCCAGCCGGCTCCCTATCGGCATTTTGCCGACCGCAAGGCGTTGCTTGAGGCGGTCACGACGGAAGGGTTCGAGGAGTTTGCCGCTGCGCTGACCGCAGCCGCCAGCAGGAGAGCGGGACGGCGCTCTAAAGGCGATGGATATTTTTGGCTTGGGATGATTCCTGGCGCGCTTCTTGGCAGCTGGCCCACGATGCAAAGCATCATGCGCGATCCTGAAGTGAAGGCCGCTTACCAACGCAGCCAAAACCACCCCGAGCTATTCTAGGTGTGCTTGCTGCATAATGAAGTGCTGCATAATGGAGTATTGGCTGGCTGGGGAACTAGGATTCGAACCTAGATTGACGGAGTCAGAGTCCGCAGTTCTACCGTTGAACTATTCCCCAGTGCTTTCGGGCGTTCATAAGGGTAATCACCCTGTGCCGTTCGCCGGAATAGGCGCTCCCATCTAGGACATCTTGTGGCGCTTTCCAAGTCTTCCTTAAGCCGACTTCGTTCCAAGTCTTCCTTAAGCCGACCGTTCCAAGTCCTCCTCAACCGGCTCGGCTCCAGGCCGACCCCCTTCCAGGTGACGGAATCCACCTATTTTCGGCGGAGTTCTTGGGCTCAGCTCATCGGCCGAAAATCCAAGATACCCGCAAGGCCGGCCATTGAGAGCGTGCTAAATTTGGGTTTTTGTATTGCTTAAGATCGCCCCCATGTTCGGCAAATGAATTCGTAATAAGGACTTACTATATCCGGTCGTTGCGATGATGAGAAACGTCAGCAAGAATTGCACCACTGGCAAATCGGAACCATGCAGCGGCCGCCAATTTATTCAGATGTCGTAGTCGTTGCAGGCCCAAGACGTTACGGGCCAAGACGCTTACGGGCCATGACCCAGGCGTAATTGTCAGGGTAGGCGGGCGCTATTCTTTTAAAAACTGGTATGGCAGCAACGGTAAGCTGCGCCAATTTTCAGGCCGGATAGTAGAAATATCATCGCACGTAATGGTGCTTACTGCCCCCGTGGTCGGGAAAACGGGCATTTGCGCCACCGTGAAATGCGATGAGTTCGGACAATGGCGCGGCATTGTCAGCCGCCCGACAAGTCACGGCTTCGCCATCGAGATCGCCGCAAACGCTGACGAGCGGGCGAAACTCGCAGACAAAATACTTTGGCATAAAAAGGTTGAAACTGGGCAGACGACCGACAAGAGAAAGCACAAGCGTATTGAGCCGCATGATCCGCTTTCCACTCTCACTCTTGCCGATGGCCGCTGCCTGAGGTGTTTTGTCATCGATATGTCGGTTTCGGGTGCTGCGGTTTCCGCCGACATTTTCCCCGCGATCGGGATGCCGCTTGCGGTTGGGAAGATAATAGGTCGCGTTGTGCGGCACTTCGCCGGGGGTTTTGCCGTCAAGTTTGTTGAACCGCAGAATATCGGCTTGCTCGAGCGCATGATTATTCAAGCGCCTCAGTGAGCGGCGGGTTATCAATTCGGAGCGATCGCGGCAGCCTCTCGCGGGGACGGGTGCTGCGGGGGCGGATATTATCAGCGCCGCTCGCGGATCGAGGTTCCGAAAATCACGGTGCCGATGCAGAGGATGCTGCACGCGGCCGAGAACAGGAAAACGGCGCGCGGCTGGCCGTGATCCATCATCATTCCGTAGATCATCGGTGCGAACATGGAGCCGATGTTGAAGCCCGACGACACGAAACCGAAAACGCGGCCGAAGGCGCCCGGCGGCGTCACCGCACGCACCAGCATATCGCGCGAGGGTGACGCAACGCCGCCGAACAGCCCGGCGAGCGACATCACCAGCACCAGCGCGTAGGAGGAAAAGCCGATCAGGCCGACCAGCGCGGTGAAGATGCCGGCAAAGGCGAGACCGAGAGCTGCGACCGTGGCGTGACTGGTGGTGCGCGATGCCAGCACGCCGCCCGCAAGCACGCCGACCGCGCTCATTGCGAGGGCGCCGGTCAGCGCCACATTCGCCAGCGTGTCGGACGTTCCGTGAAGCGCGGCGAGCGCGACGACGAGGAAGTTGTTGAGGCCCCCCATCAGTGAAATCAGGATGAAAAAGCCGAGGTTGAGGAGGATCGGCGGCGACAGCAGCAGCCGCCAGCCAGCGTCGGCGGCCCCCTCTGCGGCGGGCGGCGGGCGCTGCTCGGCGAGGCGGTCGGCGGGCGTCGGCCGCTGCGCGATGAGGAGCGCAAGCACCGCCAAGCCGAGGATTGCGGCGCCGATATAGGCGCCGCGCCAGCCGACCCGGCTCTGCATCGCCAGTAATGTCGCAGGCGCGACGGCTGAGCCGAGGATTCCGGAAAAGGTATGGATCGAAAAGTTCTGGCCGACGCGCGCCGGCGGGCTGTGATGGGACAAAAGCGAATAGTCCGCCGGATGGTACGCGGTATTGCCGAGGCCGGCGACGGCATACATGGCGATGAACACGGCGAATGAATTGACAAGGCCCACGACCGCAAAGGCTGCCGCACCGAGCGCGACGCCGGCGCACAACACCACGCGGGCGCCGACGCGGTCGACCAGAAATCCAGCCGGCGTCTGCAACGCCGCCGACACGACGTTAAAGGCGGTGAGCGCCAAGCGCCAGTTCAGTGTAGCTCACGCCGTAGTCCGCGCGCACGAACACAAACAGCGGCGCCAGCATGATCATGTAATAGTGGCTGACGAAGTGCGCCGCGCAGACGGGGGCGACGATGCGCCACTCGCCGAAGCGGCGCGGAACTGCGACGGCCGTCGGTGTCATCGAACCGGTTGTGGGGCGCCGTTGCCGTCCGCATCGTGCAGGGCTTGCCAGATCCGGAATGGCGTCAGCGGCATATCGAGGTGGCGAATACCGCGATCGGCGAGCGCGTGGAGCACCGCATTCATGACCGATGTGAGCGAGCCGGCGCAGCCGGCTTCGCCGCAGCCCTTGACGCCGAGCGGATTGGTCTTTGCCGGCGCCGGATGGTCGGCCAGGTCGAACGGCGGTGCGTCCGCGGCGCGCGGCATGGCGTAGTCCATGAATGAGCCGGTGAGCAATTGTCCGTCGGCGTCGTAGACCGTCATCTCCATCAATGCCTGGCCGATGCCCTGCACCACGCCGCCATGCAGCTGACCGGCGACAATCAACGGATTAACAACGACGCCGAAGTCATTGACGCAGGTGTATTTCACCACTTCGACGACGCCGGTTTCGGCATCGACCTCGACTTCGGCGACGTGGCAGCCGTTCGGGAAAGTCGCGGCGCCGGGACCGTCGCTGATATGCGTGACGTCGAGCGATTGTGGCGCGTCCGCCGGCAGCTTGGCGGCGCTGTTGCGCAGGGTTTGCGCGAGCTCCATGACCGAAATCGAGCGGTCGGTGCCGGCGATGACAAAGCGGCCGTGACTGAATTCAATATCGGAGGGTGCTGCTTCGAGCACGTGGCTGGCGACGTCCTTGCCCTTTTCGATGACTTTCGCTGCGGCTTCGACGATCGCGGTGCCGCTATGCATGAGCGATTTCGAGCCGCCGCTGCCGCCGCCAATCGGCAGGCGATCGCTGTCGCCTTGCAGGAGCTTGATCTTCTCAAACGGAATGCCGAGCTGCTGGCTCAGTACTTGCGCGAAGGGCGTAGCGTGGCCCATGCCGAAGTCGAGCGTGCCGGTTGCGAGCGTCACTGTGCCGTCGGCGTTGAAGGCGATTTCGGCCAGCTCTTTCGACGGCGGCGCGGTGACTTCCAAAAAGTTGCCGATGCCAAGACCGCGCAGCTTGCCACGTTTGCGGCTCTCCCGCTTGCGGCGATCGAAGCCCTTGCCGTCGGCGAGCTCGAACGCCTTCTTGGTCAACGCCGCGAAGTCGCCGCTGTCATAGGTCATGTCGGATGCCGTCTTGTACGGCAGGTCGCGGGAACTGATCAGGTTGCGCCGGCGCAGCGCCAGCCGGTCGATTTCCATCTCGGCGGCGGCTGTATCGATCAGCCGCTCCATGAAATAATTGCCTTCGGGCCGGCCGGCGCCGCGATAAGGACCGATCTGCGACGTATTGGTGAACACGCATTTCGCCGAGACCTCGATCAGCGGCGTTCGATACATTCCCTGCACATTCTTGACGATGTTGAGCGTTCCCGGGAACGGTCCCATCGGCGAAAGAAATGCGCCCATATCGGCGAAGCCGGTAAAGCGCACCGCGAGGAATGTCCCGTCCTTGGCCAACGCGAGCTCGCCGAGGAAGTCCTGATCGCGGCCATGACTGTCGGAGAAAAAGCTGCCGGAACGCTCGTCGGTCCACTTCACCGGTCGGCCCAGCGCGCGGGCGCCGTGCAGCACGCAGACATATTCCGGAAACAACACGCCCTTCATGCCGAACGAGCCGCCGACCTGACCGGTCAGGACGTGCACGGCCTTGGCGTCGACGCCGAGCGCATCGGAGACCTGGGCGCGCATGCCGGTGACACCCTGGGACCCGACATAAAATGTAAAGCGGCTGCCATCATATGCCGCGACCGCGGCGCGTGGCTCCATGGCGTTGACAACCACGCGGCTGTTCAAAAGCTTCAGTCGGGTAACATGAGCGGCAGCGGCGAAGGCGGCTTCGACCGCGACGGCGTCGCCATAATGATAGTCGAGCGGAACATTGCCCGGCACGTCGTCGTAAAGCAGTGGAGCGCCGTCGCGCGCGGCGTCTTCAGCCGATACGACGGCCGCGAGCGGATCGATCTCGACCTCGACCGCTTCGGCGGCGTCCTTCGCGGCCAAGACGGTTTCGGCGATGACGCAGGCTACCGGATCGCCGACATAACGCACCTTGCCTTTCGCCAGCGCCCCGCGCCAAGGCTTCTTCATCGGTGAACCGTCGCGGTTTTTCAGCTGCACGATGCACTTGAGCGGGCCGTAGCTTTCAAGATCGGCGGCGGTATAGACCGCAAGCACGCCCGGCATTTTCCGCGCCGCGTCCGTCTTGACGGCGCGGATGACGCCGTGACCATTGCGGCTGCGCACCATCACCGCATAGGCTTGGCCGGGAAGGCTGATGTCGTCGGTATAGTGTCCCGCGCCGCGCAGCAGCATCGGGTCTTCGCTGCGCGGCACCGACTGGCCGACCGCAAATTTCTCGATCGCCAATTGCTCGGTCGTCAAATCCGATTTGTCCGCCTGTCGGTCGGCGGGCTGATGCAAATTCATCGCCATCCCAATCTCGCAAGGATTTACGTCTGCCGTGACATAGTGAACTTGGTGCAACGCGACAAGCCAGCCCCAAACATGGCTCATAGGCAGTAAAAGCGCAGTATTGGCCATCACGCCCGTGGCTGCTACATTTGCCGCGATCAGAGATGGAAAAAGGTCGCTGCCGTTGAGCCGCAGGGCTCCGGCGCGGCGGGAAGGCATTGGATGAACGAGGGAGCGCCGCCGCCCGGCGGGCTCAACGGCCATGGAGCGTCCAGGCGGCGCTGGCCTCGCCGAACGCCGTATGGGATTCGCCGCGAGAGCACCCGCCCGGCTGACGCGCCCGCGTCCGCCAACGATGAGGCGGGCGGAACATATGCGGCGCTCGATCTCGGCACCAATAATTGCCGGCTGCTGGTTGCCCGTCCGACCAAGGATGGATTTCGCGTCGTCGACGCGTTCTCGCGGATCATTCGTCTGGGGGAGGGGGTGGCGTCTTCCCGCCGCATCAGCGAGCCGGCGATCAAGCGGGCAGTCGATGCGCTTCTCGTCTGTCGCGACAAGATGCGGGCGCGCGGCGTACGCCGTTCGCGGCTGATCGCCACGGAAGCCTGCCGCGCCGCCGAGAATGGTGAAGAATTTCGCGCCCGCGTCGCCGAGGAAGCGGGGCTTGAACTCGAGATTGTCGATTCCGCTACCGAAGCAAGGCTCGCTGCGGCCGGCTGCACGGAGTTGTTCGATCCCGAGGCATCCGGTGTGATCCTCTTCGATATCGGCGGTGGATCGTCCGAAGTGGTGCGGTTAGGGCGGCCCAATGGCGCGAACCGCGGACCGCCGCAACCGGATATCGTTGGTTGGGCGTCGCTGCCGGTCGGAGTCGTTACTCTTGCCGAGCGCTATGGCGGTACCGATGTGCCGCGCGAGATTTACGACGCCATGGTCGATGAGGTCGCCGGCTTTCTTGCAGAATTCGCCGAGGCACACCGCAACGACATCGGCGGCTTCCACATGCTTGGCACGTCAGGCACCGTGACGACGATCGCCGGCGTATTCTTGCGGCTAAAACGCTACGACCGCCGGCGCGTCGACGGCTGCTGGCTGTCCGACGATCAGGTATCGCGCGTCGTCGAGGAACTCATCGCCATGAGTTTTGACGAACGCGCGGCCAATCCCTGCATCGGTGCCGAGCGCGCGGATCTCGTGCTCGCCGGCTGCGCCATTCTCGACGCCATTCGCCGTTATTTTCCGTGCGAGCGACTGCGGGTCGCCGATCGCGGCCTGCGAGAGGGCATGCTGGTCGAGATGATGCGCGCCGATGGCGTTTGGGGCAAAGCCTGACCCGTCATGGAGCGGCTCAAGGGTGACAAACGCCGCAAGCCCTCGTCGCGGGCCTGGCTGCAACGCCAGATCAACGATCCCTACGTAGCGCGTGCCAAACGCGAAGGTTTTCGCTCCCGCGCAGCGTACAAGCTCGCCGAAATCGACGACAAATTTCATCTGCTCAAGCCGGGAACGCGCGTCGTCGATCTTGGCGCTGCTCCCGGCGGCTGGAGCGAAGTCGCGGTGCGGCGCGTCGGCGCGAGCGGCCGCGTGGTCGCGCTCGATATTCTCGATATGAAGCCGATTACGGGCGTCGAATTCCTTAAGCTCGATTTCCTCGACGTCACGGCGCCCGAGCGCCTCAAAGGCATGCTCGGCGGCAAGGCCGGCGTGGTTCTCTCGGACATGGCCGCGAACGCGACCGGTCACCGGCAGACCGATCATTTGCGCATCATGGCGCTCGCCGAGGCGGCCGTGCAATTCGCCCTCGAAGTGCTCGGTCCGGGCGGGAGCTTCCTTTGCAAGGTACTTCAGGGTGGAACCGAAGCGGCGCTGCTTGCCGAACTCAAGCGCGACTTTGCGAGCGTCAAGCATATCAAACCGCCGGCAAGCCGGACCGATTCCGCGGAGCTTTATCTTCTCGCCCGCGGCTTTCGCGGCACCGAAGCAGAGCGTCCGCGCAGTTGAGCGCGTGGCTGGCTGCCAATTATTTCATCAGGGCCGATTACGGGGAAGGCAGCGAAACGCGGCGCAGGCCGCGGCCGGCAGATCGTCTTATCGCGGCGGCGTTACTTGCACGAGGGGCCGGTGATCTTGCGCAAGCCTATCGACACAGAGGCGGAGTTTGGCCATGGCGCAAGTCTTGCTTATTCGAGGCCGGGAAAAAGCGGAGATTTGCGGGATGATGAAGCGGCAGCGCGTAGCCTTTGCTCTCGCAGGCCTTGCCTTTTTGTTCGGCGCCGGCGCGCCCGCATTTGCGGCGGAAAAAGTCGTGTTCATGATCGACTGGTTGCCCGCGGGCGACAAAGCCGTTCCTTATCTCGGCGTTCAGAAGGGCTTGTTCGCAGCCGAAGGCCTTGATGTCACTATTCAGTCCGGCCGCGGTTCCTCCGACGTCGTGACCAAGCTGGGCACGGGTGCGGCCGATTTAGGCACGGGCGGCCTCGCCGCACTGCTGCAAGCGCGTGCCCAGACCCCTGTTGCCGTCAAGGCGCTGGCTTCGATTTACACCTTGCAGCCGGATGCGATCTTCACGACTACCGATTCCGGAATCTCGACCCTCAAGGATGTCGCCGGCAAGACCATTGCGACCGCGACATTTTCTTCGTCAAATGTTTCCTGGCCTCTCGTGCTCAAGGCGAATGGCGTCGATCCGTCGAAGGTTGACTTGTTGAAGGCCGATCCAGGCGCGCTCGCGCCGATGCTGGCTTCGGGAAAGGTCGCCGGCACGATCAACTGGATCACCGTAGCCCCGGCATTCGTGAAGCCGTTGGGTGAAACAGGCAAAAAACTCAAAGTCATCGCCTGGTCGGATTACGGCTTCGACGGCTACGGACTATCCTTGTTCGCGTCGGAGAAGATACTCGCCCAGCGCCCCGAGACGGTGAAGAAGTTTCTGCGCGCCTATATGAAAGCGACGGCGATGGCGATCGCCGATCCGACTGCCGCGGCCACCGCCCTCAAAGCGATGGTGCCGGAGGTGGATGTCGATGTGGCGCGCGACCAATTTGCCGCATCGGTGCCGTTGATGGTGAACGACATCAGCAAGAAGGACGGCACCGGGGCATTCGAAAAGGCGCTGCTGGCGAAAACCTGGAAGTGGACCGCCGAGGCGCAAAACATGCCACTGGACAAGCTCGATCCCGAGACCGCCGTCGACCGCTCCTTCTTGCCCAAGTGACCGGACTGCCCAAGTGACCGGACTGCCCAAGTGACCGGACTGCCCAAGTGACCGCGCGCGGCGCCTTGTGCGCCACATCGAAGGGCCGACGATGAGCGAACCCGCACGCGTCATTCGCTTCGCCGGTGTCGAACAGACCTTTGGGCGGGACGATGGCTCCGCCGTGACCGCCCTGGAAGGCGTAACGTTCGACATCGGGCGCAACGAGTTTCTCGCGGTGCTTGGTCCGTCGGGTTGCGGAAAGTCGACCCTTTTGCGGCTGATCGCAGGTCTGTTATTTCCAACCCGAGGCGCGGTCAGTATCTACGATTTGACGGTGACCGAACCGCGGGACGAGATCGGCATCGTGTTTCAGCGCCCGACTTTGCTGCCCTGGTTCGATGTTCTCGGCAACGTGACGTTTCCGCTTCGTCACAAATACGGGCGCGTTACCACCGAAGACAAGGCGCGTGCACGCGAATTGCTGACGCTGGTCGGCCTGTCGGACTTTGCGGGCAAGCGAATCGATGAATTGTCCGGCGGCATGCAACAGCGCGTCGCTATCGCGCGGGCCCTGCTGCTCGATCCGGATATTCTTTTGATGGATGAGCCGTTCTCCGCGCTCGATGCGTTGACGCGCGAGGAGATGAGTTTCGAGCTGCTCCGCATTTGGTCGGAACGGCCGAAGACGGTACTGTTTATTACCCATTCCATCCCCGAAGCGGTGTTGTTGGCTGACCGCATCATCGTGATGACGCCGCGGCCTGGCCGCGTGCGGGAAATCATCGACATCGATTTGCCTCGCCCCCGCACGATCTCGACCCTGTCGGAGCCGACGTTCCATGCCCTCGCAAACCATATCCGCGGCGAGCTCTTCACCCGCGCCGTCGCCTGAGGCGAAAGTCGGCGCTGTCATACCGGCGCTCCGCGTTTGGGCAGACCGGCTCGCGCCGACCGCGGCGTTCATCGTGCTGATTGTCGTATGGGAGGGAGCCTGCCGCGCTTTCTCGATTCCGTCGTTTCTGCTGCCGTCACCGAGCGCCATTGTCAGGGCCGGATACGAAGTTTCGGCAGCGCAATGGCTGAGCAACATCACAGCGACGCTGCGTGTCGCGCTGATGGGCTATGCGGTGGCCATCGCGGTGTCGATCCCTCTTGCTGTTGCTCTCGTCAACTCGCGCTTTCTGTCGCGAACGCTTTATCCGATCCTCGTCATCGTTCAATCGACGCCGATCGTGGCGGTTGCGCCCATCATCGTGGTGACGCTCGGCGCGTCCGACTTGCCGCGCGTCGTCATCACCTTCCTGATCACGTTCTTTCCGATTGTGGTCTCGACGGTGACGGGCCTGATGGCGACGCCGGAAGAGCTGATCGAACTCTCGCGGTCGCTTCGCGCCGGGCGGACGCGCGAAATGCTGCATATCCGCCTTCCATTCGCGGTGCCGTTCATCTTCAGCGCATTGAAGATTTCCATCACGCTTGCCATCATCGGCGCCGTTGTTGCCGAGTTCGTGGCCGCCGAGCATGGGCTTGGATTCTTCATTATGTTTTCAACGTCGTTCTTCAAGATTCCCCAGGCGTTCGCCGGCCTCGCCGTGCTGGTCGCATTGAGTCTCGTGCTGTTTCGGCTATGCACGCTGGCGCAGCGCTGGTTTGTTCCCTGGTCATTGCCGAAATCGGCACGATAAGGTTGCGGCGAGCGGGCGCTGCCGGCTAGGGACGCTTTTTCTGTTCCGCCGGTTCTGCGGCGGAGCGGCCGGCGAGTTCGGCGCCGGCTTCGTGCGGAAGCCACACGAACACCAGGCACGCCGCGGCGGTGAGCGCGCCGACGACGAGGAAGGCCGGCGGGAAATCCGCCGCGTCCATCGCCGGGGCTTGCTTGAGCCGCAACATGATCTCGACGACAAGCGCACCCACGGCGACGCCGGTCGACAGCGCCAATTGCTGGGCGACGGAGACGATCGTGGTGGCCTGGCTCATCTGCGACGGCTCGATCTCGGCGTAAGCGATCGTGTTGACGGCGGTGAATTGCAACGAACGGAAGAAGCCGCCGGCGAGCAGGATGGCGATCATCACCGCGAACGGCACGCCGGGTTGGAAACCCGCGCAAGCAGCGAGAAACGCCGCACTGATGAGGCTGTTATAGACCAGCACCGTGCGATAGCCGAAGCGTTTGAGTACCCCGGCGACGGCGGCTTTCATGAAGATCGAACCCAGCGCGCCGGTGAACGTGATGAGCCCGGACTGGAACGGCGTCAGGTTAAATCCGATCTGCAGCAACAGCGGCATCAGAAACGGCAGCGCGCCGATGCCGAGCCGGAACATGAAGCCGCCGAAAATGCTGAGGCGAAATGTGGCGTATCTGAACAGCCGCAGATCGAGAATGGGGGCCGGCGCGCGGCGGGCGTGAAGCATGTATGCCGCAGTCGAAACGGTGCCCACGCCGATGAGGGCCGCGACCACGCTGTTCGGCAGGAAGGCAAGGCCCATGACCGAAAGACCGAAGGCTAGCCCGCCGATGCCAAGGCCCGACAAAACGAAGCCGATAAAATCGAACTGCGGCGGCCGCTGGACCGGCAGGTCAGGTATGTATCGGGTCGCCATCGCCATGCCGACCAGGCCAATCGGGACGTTGATGATGAAGATCCAATGCCAGGATGCATACGTGGTGATGAAGCCGCCGAGTGGCGGACCGGAGATCGGACCAATCAGCGCCGGTATGGTCACCAGCGCCATCGCATTGACCAGAACCCGCTTGTCGATGGTACGCAACAGGATGAGGCGGCCGACCGGCGTCATCATGGCCCCGCCGGCGCCCTGGAGAATCCGCGCCATGACGAACTGATCGAGCGAGCGCGAGAGCGCGCAGCCGATCGAGCCGAGAACGAACACGCCGATAGCGATACGGAAGACGTTGCGGGCGCCAAAGCGGTCGGCCATCCAGCCGCTCGCTGGAATAAAAATTGCGAGCGCGAGCAGATACGAGGTGACGGCAAGTTTCAGCGCCAGCGGATTGGTGCCGAGCGCCCGCGCGATGGCGGGCAGCGACGTCGCAATCACCGTCGAATCCATGTTCTCCATGAACAGCGCGACAGCGACGATCAGGGGGACGATGCGGTCAAAGGAGTTCGGCGGCGGACTTGTGGACATGCCCGCTATCGGGTTGCTTTGAGCCGCTGCAATCCTTCGGCGGGCTGCTCGAATGATGGCGCAATCTCAAGCGCCTTGCGGAAATCGGCGATGGCGCCGGCGCTATCGGCAAGCCGCTCGCGAATGAGCCCGCGAGTCGAGAAGGCGCTGGCCGAATGGTCATCGAGCGCGATGGCGCGATCGGCGTCGGCAAGCGCCTGGACATTCTCGCCGGCGAGGTAATGGGCCCAGGCGCGGTTGTAGAAGGCGAGCGCCGCGTTCGGCGCAAGTTCGACGGCATGGTTGTAGTCGGCAATGGCGTCGGCGAAATCGAGATGTTCGCGCTTGGCGTTGCCGCGATTGATGTAGGCGTCAGCCAGGCGCGGATCGAGCTTGATGGCCTGATCGAGGTCGGCGAACGCCCGTTCGATCTCGCCCTTGGCGAGCCAGGCGCTGCCGCGGTTGTTGTAGGCCGCGGCCGTGGGATTGAGTTTGATGGCCTGATCGTAGTCCGCGATCGCTCGATCGAGATCGCCTTTGTGCCGCCAGGCGATGCCGCGATTGTAGAACGCTGCCGCGTAGGCGGGGTCGGCGCGGACGGCGTTGGTGTAGTCGGCGACGGCGCGATCGGGGTCGCCATTGTCGTCGAAAACATTGCCCCGATTGTTGTAAGCGGCGGCGAATTTCGGATTGAGCTTGATCGCCTGATCGTAATCGGGAATGGCGCGTTCGAAGTCGTGCTTCTGGTAAAAAGCATAGCCGCGCTCGTTGTAGGCGCCGGCGTGCTGCGGATTGAGCCGCAACGCCTCGCTCAAATCGGCAATCGCGCGGTCGAGGTCGCCGTTGCGGCGGAAGGCAACGCCGCGATCATAGTAGAAGCGCGCATTGCTGGAATCGATTCTGATCGCCTCGTTGTAGTCGGCCATGGCAGCATCGCGGTCGCCCTTGTCGTCATGGGCGTTGCCGCGGTTGCTGTAGGCGTCGGCGTAATTCGCATCGACGCGGATCGCCGCGTCAAAATCGGCGATGGCGCGGTCATAGTCCCGCTTCTGATAATAGACCAGGCCGCGATTGTTGAAAGCGAGCGCGAATTGCGGCGACAGCTGAATGGCGCGGTCGAAATCGGCGAGCGCGCGCACCAGATCGCCTTTGGCGCGCCAGGCGTCGCCGCGATTGTTATAGGCCGGTGCAAAATTTGCGTCGGTGCGCAGCGCCAGATTGTAGTCGGCGATGGCGCGGTCGAAATCGCCCCTCTCGAACCAGACGATGCCGCGATTGTTCAGCGCGAATATGTTCTTCGGGTCGAGCCTGATCGCCTGATCGTAGTCGGCGATCGCGTGGTCGAAATCGCCTTTGCGGCGAAACGCAAGGCCCCGATTGAAGTACGCCGCGGCATAATTCGGCGACAACCGGATGGCTTCGTTGTAGTCGGCGATGGCGCGATCGAAGTCCGCCTTTTCGTCGAAGGCGTTTCCGCGCGTCATGAACGCGCCGGCGTCGTTGGCATCGAGCCTGATCGCGGTGTCGAGATCGGCGACCGCGCCGTCAAGATCGTGCTGCATCAATCGCGCGCTGCCGCGATCGGCATAGGCGCGCGCGTAATCGGCATTGAGGCGTATCGCCTCCGCGAAGTCGCTGACCGCGGCAGCGAGGTCGCCCTTCGCCCGCTTGGCCACACCGCGATCGTGATACAGGATGGCAAGATTGGCCTGCTGATAGCGGCCGGACTTGATCAGGGCCGTGCAGGAGGCGATTCGCTCCTCGTTGGTGGCGCGCCATTGTCCGGTGCAGCGGCGCTCATCCGGTCCTTCCTGTGCCCACGCCGTGGCCGACAATGCCAGCATTGCGGCAAAGAGGAGCGCAAGCCGTGCGGGGGAAGGGCAGAGCGAAAATGGCCGTGGCATCGCGGTTTCGCCCGCTTTGAACGGCCGGATGTTAGCGCGCATTGCTCCGTCTCGGTTGCAGTCAACCTACTCCGCTGTGCACTGGCCGCCCAAGCCGTGCGTCACCATCTATCAATCCGGGCGTGGACATGCTAGAAGCCGCCGCCAACCCAAAAGCGGGTCTTTGAAGTGGAGAGGCGGGAAGGGCGAATGCTCAACCCGGGCGGTAGTGCCTTTACCGGCGTCTCTCGACTCGCCCGCACAATTAGCCTGCGGAAAGCGCGCGGGCGCAAGCGGAGTTGGCAATGCTCAAGAACAATCCGCGCGAAGGTTTCACTTTCGACGACGTACTGATCAAGCCCGGCCTATCGGACGTGCTGCCTTCGGAGGTCGATGTCCGCTCCCGAATCACCCGCGGCATCGCGCTGAACATCCCGATCGTTGCTTCGGCCATGGATACGGTGACGGAGGCGCACATGGCGATCGCCATGGCGCAAGCCGGCGGTATCGGCGTCATTCACCGCAATCTCGATCCGGCGCTACAGGCGGCGCAGGTGCGCCAGGTCAAGAAATTCGAATCGGGCATGGTGGTGAATCCCGTCACCATTCACCCCGACGCGACGCTCGACGATGCGCTGAAGCTGATGCAGGAGAATCGCATCTCCGGCATCCCGGTGGTCGAGGGCGCCGGCAACGGCCGCGCCGGCAAGCTGGTCGGCATCCTCACCAATCGCGACGTCCGCTTTGCCACCGACCGCCGCCAAAAAGTCTCGGAGCTGATGACCAGGGACGCCCTCGTCACCGTGCGCGAGGGTGTGAACCAGGACGAAGCCAAACGGCTGCTGCACCAGCACCGCATCGAAAAGCTTCTCGTTGTCGACGCCGACTACCGCTGCGTCGGCCTCGTCACGGTCAAGGATATCGAGAAGGCGGTGGCGAATCCCAATGCCTGCAAGGACGAGCAAGGCAGGCTACGTGTCGCCGCCGCGACGAGCGTTGGCGACGCCGGTTATGTGCGCAGTGAGGCATTGATCGAAGCAGGGGTCGATCTTGTCGTCGTCGACACCGCCCACGGTCATTCCCGGCGCGTGCTCGATGCCGTTACCCGAATCAAGCGTTTGTCCAATGCCGTGCAGGTGGTCGCCGGCAACATCGCGACTGCCGAAGGCGCCAAGGCTCTGATCGACGCCGGTGCCGACGCCATCAAGGTCGGCATCGGGCCGGGCTCGATCTGCACGACCCGCGTCATCGCCGGTGTCGGTGTACCCCAGCTTACGGCGATCACCGATGCGGTCGAGGCGGCGCAACAAAGCGACACGCCCGTCATCGCCGACGGCGGCATCAAATATTCGGGCGACCTCGCCAAGGCGATGGCGGCCGGCGCCGATTGTGTGATGATTGGCTCGCTCCTCGCCGGCACCGACGAAACGCCGGGCGAGGTGTTTCTTTATCAGGGCCGCTCCTACAAATCCTATCGCGGCATGGGCTCGGTCACGGCGATGGCCCGCGGTTCGGCCGACCGCTACTTCCAGCAAGAGATCAAGGACTCGCTCAAGCTCGTGCCCGAAGGCGTCGAGGGCCAGGTGCCTTACAAAGGACCGGTCGCCAACGTGCTGCATCAGCTTGCCGGCGGATTGCGCGCGGCGATGGGCTATGTCGGAGCGAAGAATCTCGGCGAATTTCGCGAGAAAGCCGAATTCATGCGCATTTCGGGCGCCGGCTTGCGCGAGAGTCACGTGCACGATGTCACCGTCACGCGCGAGAGCCCCAACTATCCGAGCCAGGAGTAAGCTTAGGTCGTGAAAGGTCTGGATCATGAAGAGGTCGTCTGCCGATCCGTTTGACGAGGTGCGCAAGGCAACCGCCCAGCACCGCGCACGGCACGGCTGCGGCACCCATCCCTACGGCAACGGTCCCTTGCTCGGCGTGCTGGCGGCAACGGTGCAGGCACGGCGCATCCTGGAACTCGGGACGGCGCTCGGCTACACGGCGCTGTCATTTGCGTATGGCGCGCCAAACTCGATGGTCGATACGGTCGAGCGCGACCCGCAGCATGTGCAGCTTGCGCGCGCCAACATTGCCGCCGCCGCACTCGACCATCGCATCACCGTGCATGAGGGCGATTTCGCGGCGGTGCTGCCAACGCTCGATCCGGGCTACGACCTCGCTTTCTTCGATGGTCACACGCCGGTGCCGGCGCTGCACAATGCGGTGCGCAAGCTGTTGCGGACCGGCGGCGTGCTGATCACCGCCAACCTGAACCATGGCGGCACGGCCGACGCGGTGGCGAAGGCGCTGTTCGACGGGAAATCCTGGCGCAGCGCGCTGGTCGATGACGACGGCGAAACCGCGATCAGCGTCAAGCTGTAGGTTGACGGCATTGGCGGCGCCGAAGACGCCGTGATAAGGACGTGCACCTTCGGGGGCCATGCCGATGTCGTTGCAAGCCGTTCTGTCGCCGCTATTCGTGGAGGTCATTCTCACCTTCGCGCTCATGCTCATGATGGGGAAGCTGCGCAACGACGACTACCGCTCGGGTGCCGTCAAGCCGCAGGACATCGCCCTGCGCCAGCCAAAATGGCCGACGCGCACGACGCAGGTCGCCCATTCATTCTCCAACCAGTTCGAGCTTCCGGTCTTGTTCTATGTGCTGACCATACTCGTATGGGTCACCAGGCATGCCGGGTATGCTTTCGTTACTCTCGCCTGGATTTTCGTGATCTGCCGTCTGCTGCAAGCTTATGTCCACGTGACCAGCAACAGAGTGCGACGGCGCGGTACTTTCTACATCGTCGGCGCGGTCGTGCTCATGGTCATGTGGGGGATCTATATCGTCGAGGTATTCACTGGCGTGATTGTGTGACCGCGCTCCGGCGTTATCCCGTGGACGACGGCGTCGCGCCGGTGCGGGCGATGCAATGATGTCGGCTGCAGCCGAGTGACCGCATGACGCCTGCCGCTCGCCTTTCTGCCGCGATCGAGGTTGTCGCCGACGTCGAGGTGCGGCGGCGGCCGGCCGGCGACGCGCTGAAGGACTGGGGTCTTGCCCATCGCTTTGCCGGTTCGTCGGACCGTGCGGCGATTGCCGGTCTCGTGTACGACACGCTGCGGCGTAAATCGTCATCCGCGTGGCTGATGGGCGAAGCGGGTCCGCGCGCCGCGGTGATCGGCATGCTGCGCCGGGAGCGCGGGCTCGACGTCGCGGCGATCGAGGCGCTGTGCAGCGGCGAGCGTTTTGCCACCACGCCATTGACGCAGGCCGAGCGGGCCGCACTGACCGGCGATAGGCTCGCGACCGCGCCTGCACCGGTTCTCGGCGACTATCCCGACTGGCTCGATCCGCATTTTTCCCGCGTCTTCGGCGAAGACCGCGCCGCGGAGGGCGCTGCGCTTGCGAGCCGCGCGCCGCTCGACCTGCGCGTCAATACGCTCAAGGCCGAACGCGAAGAGGTATTGCCGAAACTCGCGCACCTGAACGCCGAGCCGACGCGCTGGTCGCCGCTTGGGGTGCGCGTGCGGCTTTCGGCGGATGCAAAAAATCCCGCCATTCACGCCGAGCCGGCTTTCCTCAAAGGCATGATCGAAATCCAGGACGAAGGTTCGCAACTCGCCGCGCTGTTCGCCGGCGTCAAACCCGGCGAGCAGGTGCTCGATCTCGCGGCTGGCGCCGGCGGCAAAACCCTGGCGCTGGCGGCGGCGACCGAGAATCGCGGCCAGATTTACGCTACCGACATCGACAAGCGGCAGCTGGCGCCCATCCACGAACGCATCGCGCGCGCCGGTGCACGCAATATTCAGGTTCGGACGCCGCGAGGCGAGGCGGACGTGCTCGCCGATCTTGCCGGCCGCATCGATCTGGCATTGCTCGACGCGCCGTGCACGGGAACAGGCGCCTGGCGGCGCAACCCGGATGCCAAGTGGCGGGTGCGCCCGGGCGCGCTCGGGGAGCGGCTCAAACAGCAGGCCGAACTGCTCGATCGCGCTGCGGCGCTGGTGAAGAGCGGCGGCCGCATCGCCTACATCACCTGCTCGGTGCTGGAAGAGGAAAACGGCGACCAGGTCCGGGACTTTCTCTCCGGGCATCGAGAATTTACGGTTGTATCGCCCCGCGGAGGTTGCTGCCCAAGCGCTCGGCGAACGCGCGGTGCTGTTCTGCCGCGCGGCTTTGCTGTCGGAGCACGGGCTGCTGATGACACCGCGGCGGACCGACACCGACGGCTTTTATGTGGCCGTCATGCGCAAGACGTAAGCCCGACGACGCCCCGCATAACGGTGGAAGACGCGGTCGCACCCTTGACCCCGGCAGGTAGCCGCCGCACATACCGTGCTTAACGGCCATGCACGACACCATCCTGATCGTCGATTTCGGCTCGCAGGTCACCAAGCTGATCGCGCGGCGGGTCCGCGAGGAAAATGTCTATTGCGAGATCGTGCCTTTCCAGAAGGCCGACGAAGCGCTGCGCGACCTGCGGCCGAAAGGCGTGATCCTCTCCGGCGGACCGGCCTCGGTCCTTGACAAGGACGCGCCGCTCGCACCGATGGCGATCTATCAGGCCGGCGTGCCGGTGCTGGGCATCTGCTACGGCGAACAGGCGATGGCGCAGCAACTCGGCGGCAAGGTCGAGGCCGGCCATCACCGCGAGTTTGGCCGCGCCGAAGTCGAAGTGATCAAGCCGTCGGCGCTCTATGAGGGCGTGTGGGAGGTCGGGCAGCGTTATCCGGTGTGGATGAGCCACGGCGACCGTGTTACCGGGCTTCCGGATGGCTTTGTCGCGACCGGAACCTCGCCGAACGCGCCGGTCGCGATGATCGCCGACGAGGCGCGCAAGTTCTACGCGACGCAATTCCATCTGGAAGTCATGCATACCCCGCACGGCGCCGCGATCCTGCGCAACTTCGTGCGCAAGGTCGCCGGCTGCTCCGGCGACTGGACGATGCGCGCGTTCAAGGACGAGGCGATCGATAAAATCCGCAAGCAGGTCGGCAAGGGCAGGGTGATTTGCGGGCTTTCGGGCGGCGTCGACTCCGCCGTCGCCGCCGTCCTCATTCACGAGGCCATCGGCGACCAGCTCACCTGCGTGTTCGTCGATCACGGCCTGTTGCGGCTTGGCGAAGGCGCACGCGTGGTCGCGCTGTTTCGCGAAAGCTACAATATCCCGCTGGTGCATGTTTCCGCCGAGGATATTTTTCTCAAGGCGCTCGAGGGCATCGACGATCCGGAAGAGAAGCGCAAAATCATCGGCAAGCTTTTCATCGATGTGTTCGAACGCGAAGCGAAGAAAATTGGTGGCGCTGAGTTTCTAGCGCAAGGCACGCTTTATCCGGATGTGATCGAGAGCGTGTCGTTTGCCGGCGGGCCGTCGGTGACGATCAAGTCGCACCACAATGTCGGCGGCTTGCCGGCGCGCATGAACATGAAGCTGGTCGAGCCGTTGCGCGAGTTGTTCAAGGACGAGGTGCGCGCGCTCGGCCGCGAGCTCGATCTGCCCGACGCCTTCGTCGGCCGTCATCCGTTTCCGGGGCCGGGTCTCGCCATTCGCTGCCCCGGCCCGATCACCCGCGAGAAGCTCGATATTCTTCGGCTCGCTGACGATCTCTTCATCGAAGAGATCCGCCGCGCCGGGCTTTACGACGATATCTGGCAGGCCTTCGCGGTGCTGCTGCCGGTGCGCACCGTCGGCGTGATGGGCGATTTCCGCACTTATGACTTCGTCGTCGGCTTGCGCGCCGTGAGCTCGACGGACGGCATGACCGCCGATTTCTATCAGTTCGACATGAAATTTCTCGGCGCCGTCGCCACCCGCATCGTCAACGAGGTGAAGGGCGTCAATCGCGTCGTTTACGACGTGACCTCAAAGCCGCCGGGTACGATCGAGTGGGAGTGAGGGGGCGGGATATAGGTTCTGGAGGGAAATAGCGTAGGAAAAATAGAGGGTTATGGATAGCTTGTGATATTGCGGTGCATCGTGATGGCGGGCGCCGCCTTTGCTGTGACCTTGTTTGGAGGGTCAAATGTCTAAAGCGGAAGATTTTGGAGGCAGTAACGGCTCAAGATGTAGACGTTACGACGAACGGCATCTTGTTGCATGATGAGCAAGGGACTGGCCCCGCATCCTTGTGCATGGATTTCGATCGGCATGCACTGGCGGACAGCACATGCAGGCGGTGGCGTCCGCTGGCTATCGCGCGATCGCGCCTGACATGCGCGGCTATGGAGCGTCCTCGGCGCCGGCGAATCCAACACTCTACACGCCGTTTCAGACGGTCGGCAGACCTTGTCGGGCTCCTTGACGCCCTTCAAGTGCCGCGTGCCGTCATTGTAGGTCACGACTGGGGAGCGAACGTGGCTTGGAACGCTGTAATGATGCGGCCCGACCGTTTCAAGGCTATTTTCTGTCTCGCGGTTCCGTACTCGCCCCGAGGCAAAGTAAGTGTGTTGGATGCGATGAGAGCGGCCGGCCACGGGAACGATTTTTATATGTTCGAGCAAATCCAGCCTGACGCGGATGGATTCAGATGCGCTGTCACCATTCCTCGCGTCCTCGACGGGGCTCAGGATTGCTGCGCTGGAAGCCTGGAGCCCGTTCCATCCGGCTTGAGCCTCCGGCAGGCGCC
The DNA here is from genome assembly GCA_963777635.1 of uncultured Alphaproteobacteria bacterium. GTDB lineage: Bacteria > Pseudomonadota > Alphaproteobacteria > Rhizobiales > Xanthobacteraceae > BOG-931. Next base: position 111,863 of record CAVZSB010000057.1, on the reverse strand, counting down.
AGTCGCTGCCTGCCTGGATCGAGCGCGTTACCTCGCTACAACATCGCCGAATTCCAGCGCACCGGGTTTCACGGAGCGCTCAACTATTATCGTGCCGTCCAGCCCTTTTTTGACCTGTCGGGTGCGTATATCGGCGCAAAGATACCGCAGCCGTCCTACTTCATGTGGGGAAAATCGCACGGCTTGTTTCCGATCTATCACCTGACGGAGGCAACGATGCGCGACCGCCTCCCGGGCCTCCGAGGATATGTCGGCCTTGATGGTGTAGGCCACTGGGTGCAACACGAAGCCGCTGCCGAGGTTGGCGACCAGCTCGTGAAGTTCTTGCGCACCGTAAGCCCGGCCTAGGACAGGCGTTGCCGCGCCTCACTTTGATAAGAACGGCCACTGCTGGCTTTCAAAGGAGCGCATCATGAACAAGTCCCCAAGCAACGCCTTGCCGGCTTTCGCCGAACACCGTGTGCAACGCGATCGGGGCAGCCTGTATGTCCGCGACTTCCCGGGCAGCGGGGCGGCGTACGTCCTGCTGCATGGATTTCCGGACAACTCGCACATCTATGACGACATGATCCCGCATTTGGTATCGGCCGGCCGCAGGACCATCGCGATGACTTTCTGGGCTTTGGCGCCTCGATAAGCCTGAGGGTCTCCGTTACGGTTTCGAACAGCAACTTGGCGATCTGGAAGCGGTTGTGGAGGCATTGACGCTCGATAAAGTTATTCCGGTCGGCCATGACGCGGGCGGTCCGGCTGCCATCAATTTCGCCCTCAAGCATCCATTGCGCACAGCTGCGGTCTGCTTGATGAACGCGTTTTACGGCGACGCACCCGGCCTGCGTGTTCCCGAGTTTATCGAACTCTTTTCGAACAAAAACCTGACAGCATTTACCCAACCTTTCCTGAGGCGCCCGCAGCAGTTCGCCTGGCTGCTTCGCTTTCAGCGCGACCAGATGCAATCGGGTCTGACGGAGGCGCAGAAGGCCCGCTACACGGATTTCCTCGGTCCAATCATCGACAACAACTTCCGGCAGCGGCCGGGTGCGGGCCTTGCTTTCGCGCAAATGACCCTTCAATTGACGGACGAAATCGCTGCCAACACCGCTCGTTTGCTCGAGTTCAGACGCTCCGATGTTGCTCTTCAACTCATTTGGGGAAAGTTCGATCCCTATCTGCACGTCAGTGTTGCTGAGTATGTGCGATCTCAGGCCAAGAATGGGATGCTCCACGTCCTTGAAGCCGGGCATTGGCCGCAAATAGACGCCGCTGCTGAGGTCGCGCGCATTATGCTTGCAGGCCGCTGATCGCCAAATCTTCCTGCAAGTCGTTCCCATGGAGTTTCGCTGATGAGGCTAACCACTCACAGCTTTCGGTCGCCACGTCACGCGACGCATTTTTGGGAAGCCGGCCCGATCGACGGTCCGTTGATGATCTTCCTGCACGGCTGGCCCGAGATCGGCGTGATGTGGCGGGCGCAGATGCAAGCGTTCGCCGCTGAAGGCTGGCGATGCGTCGCCCCGGACATGCGGGGCTACGGCGGCTCGTCCGCCCCGGAGGCTCCTGAGGCCTACGCCCTACGCGAGATCGTCCAAGACATGGTCGAGCTCCACGACCATCTAGAACGGCGCCCTGCGGTTTGGGTGGGCCACGACCTGGGGAGCCCCGTGGCTGGGGCCTTGGCTGCACACCATCCCGCGCGAAGCCGAGGGGTGGTGTTGGTCTCCGTTCCGTATTTTCCGGACGGTTTCGCGTTGGCCAATCTTCTGCCGCTCGTCAACCGGCAACTCTACCCTGCGGACCAGTATCCCGACGGGCAGTGGGATTACTACCGCTTCTATGTGACTCACTTCGACCAGACGGTGAGCGACTTCAACGCGGACATCCCCGCCACCCTCGCGGCGATCTATCGGCCGAGAAACCCGGCCTCAAAAGGTCAGATCTATCGGTCTGCGTTAGTGACCCGCCACGGAGGTTGGTTCGGGTCGGCGCATCGCGCTCCGGCGGTTGAACCTGACCCCACAATTTGGCCGCCCGCAGACTTTGATACTTTGGTCGCGGCGTTTCGCGTGACCGGCTTCCGACCGGCAAACGCCTGGTACCTGAACGACGACGCCAACATGGCTTACGCTCATGCGGCGCCCCACGGCGGCCGTCTGAGTCAGCCCGTTCTGTTTGTGAATGGCGGCTTTGATGGGCTCTGCGACATCAGTCTAAGCTCCATTGGCGCCCCTATGCGCCAAGCCTGCGCGGATCTTTCGGTTGTGGACCAGGCGGCTGGGCACTGGTTGCCACTCGAACGAAAGCTTGAGCTGACGGAAAACATCCGCTCGTGGGCTAACGCCAAACAGCTCTCGTAGGCGGTGCAAGGACTGTGGCAATTTTACTTCGACGAGGAACAGCTATGCCCAAACCTGAAACGTCTGCCGCGCCTAAAACCTCTAGCCCGTTCGCGTCCTGGAAAGCGGATCACGCCGGAATCCGCGTACCTAATTTCGACGAAGCCGTTGCCTGGTATACCAATACGCTCGACTTTCGGCTGGTGAGGTCGGTGTCCATCGGAAAGTTGACGTTCGGCTTCATCTCGCCCGCGACGGACGACGGCTTTAGCTTCGAGATCATGGCCGGTCCAGGGGCCGCCGATCGGCCGCCATATCAGGATTTCCACGACAGCTATAATCTGTCGGGGTGGCACCATCTGGCTGTCCGGGTTGACGACGTCGACGCTACCGTTGAGGAACTCAAGCGCCGTGGTGTCAAAATCGTCAGCGAGCCCCACGACGTTGCGGTCCTGGGATTACGCCTCGCGTTCTTTGCCGATCCCTGGGCGAACCTCCTTGAAGTGATCGCCCCGATCAACCGCTGATTAGATTGAGGCGTTGTGGCTTCAGGGCCGCGTTGGTGTCCGCTTGTGGCGAGATAGCGGGCATTCGAGGCACGGCCGTGGAACGGCAAATTTGTCTCAATCTCCGCCGTTAGATTTAGATTCCTCGCTTTCGGCCTAATGTCCAATCGACTGCGGCCGCGAGCACGCAGTCCTTGGACCTCATGGGTGAGATCAAGCTCTACCGCATGAAGGCCGCCTTCGACGAGATCTTGGCCACCTCCATCAAACGCCAGCACGAGCCCCAGCCCCAGCCCCAGCGCATCGTTGGCTAGACGACGTCTTTACTGACGAAGTTGCGTGGCGATGCGCTTCTGGTTCCTGCGATCCGTCATGGTCTTTTTCCGGCGGCGCAGATCGGCTGCGGTTATGGAAAAATTCGGCCAATCGATGCCGAAAGTCGCTGAAACGGAGCAGATCGCGGATGGTCCGAATTCGTGTTTGAAATCAAGAGCGCAAATTTCTGACGGATCGGAGGCGGTTCTTCTCGATCACATCGGAAGGTTTGTGGCTGCTAAATCAGCGTGTTACCACGCGCCGGAATAATCGAGTGGGGGTAGGGGGCGTGCCGTGGGATATATTGGAGGAAGGCTTGGTAGGCTATGGGCGCGCCGCCGGAGGGCGATGATGCTCAAATGTAAATAAGCGCTGGCAACGGGCCTCTCACGATTTCGAACGCCGATTGTTTGCTGCGCCATTTGATCGTGTGTTGAGAAAGGGTGCAGACGTGCCGATCGTCCGTGTGTCAGTGTTGCGCTGCCAGCCGCAGCAATTCGCCGAGCTTAAGAAAATGATGGCGGAGTCGATGGCTGTGCTCGAACCTGGCATCCGCCGTCGCGGCCTCATCCCTTCTACGGGGAGAAGACGAGGCTGCGAACTCGCTCGTCAATGTCAGTGTGTGGCGCGCGTTGGAGGATGCCAGGCAGTTGGACACATTTCAGCCGATGCTTGATCTCGGCAAGGTGTTCGTGACCAAGGGGGCTGCGTTCGAGCGCCCAATCATGAATTATGCATCGCTATGGGAAATCGCGCCGTAGCGCTTGATATGAATTTCATTCGGCGCGGCGGCCACCCCGACTGTCGCGGGATGAAGAGCCATCTCCGGCGTCGACCAACATGATCATCCCTCTATCGGCTGTCGACGTTCTAACACGCGTCATGCCGGGCCTTAGGCCAAGTTCGCCTCGGCATAGGCTTTAAGCGCCTTCGTCATTCTCTCGTTCTCAACGCGGAACATCCGCACCACGAACGGCATACCCAACCTCACCGGTCCCCGAGGCGAGAGCTGTAAAGCGCGAAGGAGGTGAACGGAAGAACCTTTGGGGGTCAACGTGTGCCAGAGCCTGATCCCGATCACGCCCAGAAAGTGCGGCTTCAACGTCATCGGCTGCTCGAATGCGAGCCGAGTCGGCCGATCCATTTCCGTGACGGTGCCGTGCCGCGTCCCAAGAGGCCCGGGCTCCACATAGGTCGTGCCGAACCACGACGATTTTTTCCGGTCTATCACCGTCGAAATGATTTTACCGTATTGCGCGCCAACTACTTCGCGTAATTCGCGGCGATGCGTTGTTGCAGATAGTCGTGCGCGGTGATCGGCGGGTAGCTCTTGGCCGGGCCCTGGATTACCGCGTCCTTGTTGGCCTGACAGAAAAACGGCATCGAATAGCGCGGCCCGAGATATTCGTCCGCCCGCGGCATCCGCACCCGATGCAGCGTCGACAGCAGCTTGTCGTCGCTCCAGCGCATCAGCATGTCGCCGATATTGCAGGTGACGACGCCGGGCAGCGGCTCGACGTCGGTCCAGGCGATCTCGGCCGAGTCTTTGCCGGGACAAAGCTGCAATCCGCCCTGGCCGGCGCGCTGATGCAGAAGCGTAAGGCAGTCGAAATCGGTGTGGGCGCCGGCGCGCCAGCCGGTGAAATCCGCGGACTTTGCATTCACCATCGGCAGATAGTGCAGCAGCCGCAGCGTGCTCTGATACTCGCTCGACAGCGGATCGTGGCACTCGGTGAAGAAATCGGGCGCAAAGCCGAGTTTGAGCGCAAAACACGACAGTACCTTCATGCCAAGCGCCCAGTTGGCGCGTTCGAAGGCGAGCATCACCGCCTTGAAGCCCGGCAGTTCGCCGCCGCTCGGCCACAGCCCGGCCATCCGCGGCACGGTAATCTGATAGGATTCCTTTTGGTCGGCGGTGCCGGTCGAAGGACGCACCTGGCTTTTGTATTCCCAGCCGGCATTGGTGCCCTTGCCGAGCGGGTAATGCGCCTTGGTCTCGTGCGGCAGCGCGAAAAAGTGCTCCGTCATCGTGAACGCCTCGTCGATCTGCTCCTGCGGAATGCCGTGATTGATGAGCTGGAAGAAGCCGATCTCGGTTGATGCCTGCCAAAGCTGATCCGCGATCTCGGCTTTGCGCGCTTCGAAACCCGCTCATATCGATGCGCGGCACGTCGCGCGCTTTGGTTGTACCGATGCCGCCCAAAGTCTGCTCCTTGTTGAGCTCGACGAGGTCGTAGGCGGCGTCGTTGCCCGTGGTCATGAAGTTTGCTCCCCGCGGGATTGTCGGCAAAGGCCGTACCGGCGCGCAAGCTCATTTGTTAGGCAATTCCCGAGGAGGCTGCGTGCCTCTGACGACCGGTGGATGGCGTCCAGCAAGGCTTGATTTGCAGTCAGAAATGTCGTGAAGACCGTACCGCGACGACCACGGGAGGTATGGCTTTGCCGGTCGCGATTTACGGCATCAAGAACTGCGACACGATGAAGAAGGCGCGCGCCTGGCTGGAGAAACATGGCGTCGACTATTCGTTTCACGACTACAAGACCGCGGGCATCGAACGCGAGCGGCTTGAGCGATGGTGCAAGAAAGTCGGCTGGGAAACGCTGCTGAACCGCAACGGCACGACTTTCCGCAAGCTGCCGGACCAGGACAAAAGCAATCTCGACGCCAAAAAAGCCCTGGCGTTGATGCTCGCTCAGCCGTCGATGATCAAACGGCCGGTTGTTGAACTGGGCGGCGGCAAACTCCTGGTCGGGTTCACGCCGGAGGACTACAGCCGGTCCGTTTCGACCTAGCCGGAGCGGCCGCGGCATCTTGGCTCAGCGCTAACGCTTGAGCGTCTGCGCCTCGGCGCGTCATCGGGCTGACATCTAACATCGTTACCTCGACATTTCATCTATCGCTACGTGCGATTTAAGGACCGCGCGGCTGCGTGCTTTCGGCTTGGAGCGTGGTAGGAGTTGAGATCACGGATGTTGCGCCTGGTTGATTGCTCCGTGACCTATCCTTCCGGGGTCGTCGCTCTCGACGCAGTCTCGCTGGACATTGAGCCGGGGCAGTTCGTTGTTCTTTTAGGTTATTCCGGCGCCGGCAAATCCACGCTGTTGCGCACGTTGAACGGCCTTGTGCGTCTAACAAAGGGTGACGTCCGCGGCGACGACGGCGGTTCGCCCTTTTCAAGCGCAACGGCCTTGCGCCGCCACCGGCGGGCGACCGCTATGATCTTCCAGCAGCACCATCTCATCGGCCGAATGTCGGCGCTTGCCAATGTGCTGATTGGCCGTCTCGGTGCGAATTCAGGCTTGCGCTCGCTTCTGCCGCCTTCGCGTTCCGACCGTATGATCGCGCTTACCGCACTGGATCGCGTGGGCCTGGTCGAGCGTGCTCTCGACCGCGTCGATCGGCTTTCCGGGGGACAACAGCAGCGTGTGGGCATTGCTCGAGCCATGGCGCAGCAGCCGCGCATCATTCTTGCCGACGAGCCTGTTGCAAGCCTCGACCCGGCAGCGGCGGAGATGATTTTGACCGATTTGCATCGCATCTGCCGCGAAGACGGACTAACGGCCATCGCCAGCTTGCATCAGATCGCTTTCGCCCGGCGCTTCGCCGACCGCATCATCGGCCTCGCCAAAGGCAGGATCGTATTCGACGCGCGCCCAAATGCGTTGACCGACGAATGTGTCGGTTGGCTCTACGGCGCGCAGCCGACCCATACGGTCATGGCGATGCAATGAATCAACACCACCCACCATGGAGCTTTACAATGGATCGCCGACAAATTCTTTTATGCGGCGCGACGTTCGTCGCCGCCATTGCCGCGACGAACCGCGCGTTTTCGCAGACGGTTGATCCTGCCAAGTTGCGTGTCGCGTTGTTGCCGGACGAAAACGCCGCGACGATCATCCAGAACGCACAACCGCTGAAGGCTTATCTCGAAGCCGCCCTGAAGAAGGAAATCGAACTTGTCGTGACGACCGATTACTCGTCCATGATCGAAGCGATGCGCTTCAAGCGTATCGAAGTTGCCTATTTCGGCCCGCTTTCCTACTTGCTGGCGAAATCGAAGGCGCCGGATATCGACGCTTTCGCTGTTGGCGTTAAGCACGGCTCGCCAACTTATAAAAGCGTCATCATCGCGACGGCCAATGGGCCGGTAAATACGCTCGAAGACATCAGAGGCAAGATCATGGGCTTTGGCGACAATGCGTCCACGTCGAGCCACCTTGTGCCGCGGGCGATGCTGGCGAAGATCGGTCTTGTCGCCGAGAAGGATTACAAGCCGGTATTCCTCGGCGCGCATGACGCGGTGGCGCGCGCCGTTCAGGCCGGACAGGCGCAAGCGGGCGGCCTTAGCCAGGAGATATTCAAGGATCTGATCGAAAAAGGAACAATCGACGCCACCAAGGTAAAAGTGCTCGCCGAGAGCGACCCCATCCCAAATTATCCGATGGTGATGCAGGGCGGCCTTGCGCCCGCTCTGGACGCCGCGATCAAAAAGGCGTTTCTCGACCTTAAGGACCCTGCGATCTTGAAAACCTTCCGCGCCGACGGCTTCGTTGCCACGGACGACAAAGCCTATGACGGTTTGCGCGCCACGGCGAAAATTCTCGATCTGGACCTCACCAAGCTCAAGGGATGAGCGATCCGACCCGCTATGAGCAAATCCTCGCCCGAGACGACGCGGCGCGCTGGAGAACACGCGTTATCGTTGGTTGCGTTTGTGCGGCAGCTCTTGCAGCTCTGTGGACGACCGGCTGTCTCGACCCCGCCCGCTTTTCCGATGCATGGCCGGCGGTCAGGCAGCTCTCGCTCGACATGTTTCCGCCCGACTTCAGCCGCTTCAACAAATGGCTAAGGCCACTGTTCGACACGCTGGCCATGTCGATTGCCGGCACGGCGATCAATGTCGCGCTGTCGCTTCCGCTCGGCTTACTCGCGGCGCGAAATACCACGCCGCACGTTGTTGTCTATCACGCGGCGCGCTTCACGCTCAATCTTCTGCGCGCGGCGCCGGAACTTATTCTTGGCATCCTGTTCGTCGCCATGGTCGGATTTGGTGCGCTACCTGGCGTGCTGGCACTTGGCCTCCATTCGACTGGCATGGTCGGCAAGTTCTTCGCCGAGAGCATCGAGCATGTGGATGAGCGGCCTGTCGAGGCGGCCCGAGCGGCAGGCGCGACGCCTTTGCAGGTCATTTGGCGTGCCGTACTGCCACAGGCCCTGCCTCAATTGGCCGACACGACGCTCTATCGATGGGAATACAATTTCCGTGCCTCGACAGTGCTCGGCGCGGTTGGCGCCGGTGGCATCGGTTTCGAACTTATCGCGGCCTTGCGCGTACTCGAATATGCTCAGGTATCGGCAATTCTCATCTGCGTGCTTGTATGCGTCACCCTTGTTGACGCAATGGGTGCGCTTCTGCGACGGCAATTGAAGTAGAAGTTGACCAAAGACGTGCGGCAACTCCCCAAAGTCGTTGTAACTCACAAGATCTTCGAGGAGACGCGCTCGCGCCTCGCCGAACACGCACGGCTCGACATCAATGATGCCATCGAGCCCTGGCCGCGCGCCGTCTTGCGCGAGCATTGCGCCGATGCCGAAGGCGTGTTGGCCTTTATGACCGATTGGCTTGACTCTGAATTCTTCTCCTCGTGTCCAAATCTGAAGGTCGTCGGTGCGGCCCTCAAAGGATACGACAACATCGACATCGCGGCGGCGACGCGCCATGGCGTTCGTGTGGCCGTCGTTCCCGATCTTTTGACCGCGCCGACCGCGGAGCTGACCATCGGCCTCATGATTGCTCTCGGCCGCAATGTGCTCGCCGGCGATCGACTGATCCGTACTGGCGGATTTTCCGGGTGGCGCCCCACGCTTTACGGAATGGGATTGGAAGGTGCGACCGTCACGATCATGGGCTTCGGCAAAGTCGGGCGCGCAATTGCCCGCCGGCTTACGACTTTCGGTTGCCGGCTTCTCGCCTTCGACGCCGGCGTCCAAGTCTGCGATGCCGAGGTTACGGCAGTCAGCTTCGACGAAGGGCTCGCGTTGGGCGATTATGTGGTTCTGGCGTTGCCGCTGACGATGGCAACGACGCACATCATCGGCGAAGCGGCTCTCTCTTGCATGAAGCCGGGCGCGCTGCTCATCAATCCTGCGCGCGGCTCGCTGGTCGACGAGGCCGCCGTGGCGCGGGCGCTCGAAGCCGGCCGGCTTGGGGGTTACGCGGCCGATGTATTCGCTTGCGAGGATTGGGCGCGTGGGGATCGTCCGAAAGGAATTGACCGGCGCTTGACGGCGCCAGAAGCTACCACCGTTCTGACAACGCATATTGGCTCTGCCGTCGCAAACGTGCGCCGCAAAATCGAACTCTTTGCAGCGAACGCGGTCATTGAGGGGCTCCTTGGCCGGGTGCCAGAAGGCACGATCAACGAAGCCATGCTGAAAGAATTGCCGCCGGGCGAAGTCGCGCGCTAATTCTGCAAGTAGCGTCCGCCGGGGCCGGCTCTTGCGGCGCCAGTTCAGGTCACTCCTGCGCCGATCACCGGCAGGCCGGGAACTGACGCCACCCCGATCGCTATTGCGCGATATTCGGGCGCCCGACCAGCGCCATAAGCGTACCGGTCATCGTGGCGACGAGACGGCCGTCGTCTCCGCCTGTCAGAGCAAGCGCCTGCGCGTCGCACACCGTGAGCGTTCGCCCCGGCTTCACGACCCGGGCGCGGAAAAGGAAACGCTCGCCCTGCGCCGGGGCCAGGAGATTGGTCTTGAACTCGACCGTCAAGACCGCGGCGTCGGCGGGCATCAGCGAGAAGGCCGCATAACCACAGGCGCTATCTAAAGCCGTCGCAACGATGCCCGCATGGATGAAGCCGTGTTGCTGGGTAAAGGCTTGCTGATACGGCATGGCGAGTTCGATCTCACCCGGCTCCAGCCGGGTGATCTCGACGCCGAGGGATTGCATTGTGGGTTGCCGCGCGAAACTCGCGCGGACGCGCTCGTCGAAGTTTGGGTCTTTCGGCTGAAATGACACTGAACGTCTCGCTGACTTCACATAGTTCACATGACGCGGGGAAGCAGTCGGGAAAGCGTGTCACTTCTTGTGTTTGAGCGAATGCATGTACGCTCGTTCTTCCGGCTGCAGATAGACGATTTCGGTCAATGTGCCGATGACGCCCGTTGTGTCGAAATAGGCGAAGCGCGTTTCGTTGTGCCGGCCACCCTGGACCAGCGCGTAGCCTTGGGATTCCATCTCCTTCACGCCCTGCGCGTAGTTGGAGACTTCGATGCCATAATGGTGCATGCCGCCTTTCGGATTGTGGTCGAGGAACTTGGAGTAAGTGCTGACGCCCGATATTGGCTGGATCAGTTCGACCTGCGTATCGCCGCACCAGCCGAAGGCGAGATGAAGGCGCAAGGGAGCGGGCTTGCCGAGATAGGTCTCGTCCTGAAGCTCCGGTTTCTCAATAAATAGAAATTCGGGAACGCCGAGCTTGTCCTTGAAAAAGGTCATTCCCTTGTGAATGTCGGGCACCACAATACCGATTTGATAGACGCCTTGGGCCAACGTGCTGGTCATTCCCTCATCCTTCGAAATTGCTGATTTGCTTGTTGAAAACGCGGGAATGATACAGGCTCGATTGGGCTTGGCAATGCGCAGGCCGGCGAGCGCAACACCGTGGCTCATTGCGGGGCCGGTGATGCTTCGGCAGGGGCCGGTGCAGACTGCGCCGCCGGCTGGTCGTGCGGCTGGAGCATGATCCGGAACAACGGAAGCCGTTTTTCCGAAAAGATCATGCTCTGCCAAAGGGCTAGAGTGCCAGACGATCAAATCCAAATCGATCGCGCTCCAACGATTGATGACCTGGTTCCCCGGGGGGCCGTTAAGCAAGAAAGTTAATCAAGAGATCAGACGTCACGTTCCCGCCATTGTCCGACCATGCTTTGTCCGAAGACCTGCGGCTTGTTGTGACAGGGAAGGGAAGACGGGTGCCCGGTGATGTGCGCTGGCTTGGGAGCGCATTGGGGCGTGGGTGACGACAAAAAATGACTGTTCGTTCGTTGGTCGGCGGTGCGGTATTTGCCGCTGTCGGTATTGTTTGCCTCGGCGCGGCGGCCGCAGCCGATCTGCCGCTTGCAAAGGCACGGCCTCCGGTGGCGCCCGTGGCTTATGCCCCGGCCGCGATCTATAGCTGGACCGGCTTCTATATCGGCGGCCAAGCCGGCGCCGGCTTCGGTCGCTCTTCCTGGAGCGACCCTTTCACTGGAGCAAACAACGCTTTCAACAGCGGTGCCGGCTTCCTCGGCGGCGGCCAAGTCGGCGCGAACTATCAGCTGAACATGCTCGTACTCGGCGTCGAGGGCGATTTCAGCTGGACGGGACTGCGCGGCAACGGCACCGATTCGATCGGCGATACCATCACGACCAACACGAACTGGACGTCGACCGTCACCGGGCGCGTCGGCGCCGCGTTCGATCGCCTGCTGATTTACGGTAAGGGCGGCGTCGCCTTCGCCCGCGATCAGAGCAGCTTTACCGACCTTGCCGGGAATAGCGCGAGCAACGCCTTCACGCGCACCGGCTGGACCGCCGGCGTCGGGCTTGAATACGGCATCACCCAGAACTGGTCGGCCAAGATCGAATACGACTATCTCAGCTTCGGTTCGCAGGGGTTGAGTTTCACGACGCCGACGACGCCCTCATACGCGTCGAACGCCAGCCTCAACGTGCAGGAGATCAAGGCGGGCTTGAACTTCCGCTTCGGCGGACCGTGACATTTTAAGATCGCGGGCTGCGGCCGGAAATCCTCATGCGTCATGCCCGCGCATAGCCGTTCGAAGAACGGCGTCGCGGAGCTTGTCATCGGGCCGGCCACTTCGGGCCGGACCCGTTGGCTCGCCTATGTCGCGGGCATCCACGGCTTAAAGTCTAAGTCAGATCGAAAGACGTGGATGGCCGGAACAAGTCCGGCCATGACGAGGTTGCGGCTGGCGCCGTCATTGACAAGAGCGCGTTGCACGTCATGATCCCGCCGTGCAATCGGGGCCGGGACGCGCCTCCATCCGACGACGTTGAAATCGCAACTGCGGAGCGGCGCCTCAGCCATGGGTCTTGCTGTCGAAATCCTCGGGCTTGTCATCTTCCTCGGCGCGCACGTGTTTGTTTCCATGCGCGGCCGGCGCGACGCTTTGATTTCGCGGATCGGCCGCGGTCCCTATTTCGGGCTGTTCTCCTTGGTCGCCGTGGTCGGCCTCGTGCTGATCGGTTACGGCTTTGCCCGCTACCGCGCCGAAGGCATCATCCCGTTATGGTATCCGCCGGCATGGACGCGCCACATCGTGGTCGCGCTGATGTGGCCGGCAAGCATTGCTGTCGTCGCCGCTTACATTCCAGGCGATATCAAGCGTGTGCTCAAGCATCCGATGCTGGTCGGGGTCAAGATCTGGGCCTTCGCGCACCTTTGCGCCAATGGCGATCTCGGCGGCATCATCCTGTTCGGCGCGGTGCTCGCCTGGGCGGTGTACGACCGGATTTCGTTGAAGCGGCGCCGCGATGCCGGGGCTCCTCCGATTCCGATCGGCGGCCGGCGCAACGATATCATCGCGATCGTCGTCGGCACGGTCCTCTATCTTGCCCTTGGCTTTGTGTTCCACCCGCTCGTGATCGGGCTGCCGGCGTTTGGGACGCCGGCGCTGGGACACTAAAGCAATGTCGGTGCATGAGGACATCCGGCGGCTTACCGCGCCGGACATCGGCGCCCGCAAGGGCGCCGAACCGATTGTTTGCCTGACGTCCTATCATGCGCATACCGCCCGGATCCTCGATGGCTATTGCGACGTGATCCTGGTCGGAGACTCGCTCGGCATGGTGATGCACGGGCTGGAAACAACCATTCCCGTCACGCTCGACATGATGATCCTGCAAGGTCAAGCGGTGATGCGCGGCTCGAAGCGGGCGCTGGTGATCGTCGACCTGCCGTTCGGTTCGTACGAGGCATCCAAGGAGCAGGCCTTCGCTTCCGCTGCGCGGGTCTTGAAGGAAACCGGTTGCGGCGCGATCAAGCTGGAGGGCGGTGTGCGCATGGCGGAGACGATCTCCTTTCTGGTGGAACGCGGAGTGCCGGTCATGGGTCATGCCGGTTTGACCCCACAGGCGATCAACACCATCGGGTCGTTCCGTGCGCAGGGTCGTGAGGAGAGCGATTGGGCGCCTATCGAAGCTGACGCGCGCGCTGTCGCCGACGCCGGGGCGTTTGCCGTCGTGCTCGAGGCGATCGCTGAACCACTCGCGCGGCGGATTACCGGCGCGATCGAGATCCCCACCATCGGCATCGGCGCCAGCGTCGCCTGCGACGGCCAGATCCTCGTGCTCGAGGATATGCTTGGGCTTTCACCGCGCGTGCCCAAATTCGTCAAACGGTTTGGCGAGCTGGGACCATCGATCGAGCGGGCTGTAAAGGGCTACGCCGACGAGGTACGCGCCCGCAGTTTCCCCGGTCCCGACAATGTCTATCCGATGCGAAAGAAGAAGAGTTAACGGAGGACCGGTCCCGCGGCGTGGTCACTTTGCAGGCGCGGCTCGCCGGTAACCTAAGCACCAGCCCAATCGCCGCAGCCGGCGGTAGGGCTTTGCCTTGCTCGCGCCATATGACTATTCTAGTTCCGCATGAGGTTTTCCGAGCCTAACCGCCCGGAATTCCTTAATTTTGTCGATCCTCGGTTCGGAAAGCCGGCTTGCGGCGGCGCCTGCGGGGCCGGGCGTTTATTCCGAGCTTGGGCTCGTGTCGGGGCAGGTCTGTGTCGGATATCTTCCACGAAGTTGACGAGGAAGTCCGTCGCGAACAGCTGAAAAGGCTGTGGCAGCGATACGGCAATTACATCATCGCCGCCTGCATTCTCCTCATCGCCGGCGTCGGGGCGTGGCGCGCATACGAATGGTGGGAGACCAAACGGGCGGCCGAATCCGGAGCGGCATTCGAGCAGGCAGCCGCGCTTGCGGAAGCCGGCAAGCCGCAGGAGGCCGAGGCGGCCTTCGCCAAGCTCGCTACCGACGGCACCGCCGGCTACCGCGTGCTGGCGCGGTTGCGTGAGGCTGCCGAACTGGCCCAGACAGATCCGAAGGCCGCGGTCAAAGTCTACGATGAGATCGCCGCTGACCGGGGTTACGGCCAAGTCATGCAGGATATCGCTACCCTGCGCACCGGGTTTCTTCTTGTTGATACCGCCTCGTATGCAGACATGCGCGCACGGCTCGAACCGCTGACGGGTGCGGATCGGCCTTTCAGATACAGCGCACGGGAATTGCTCGCGCTCTCCGCCTGGAAACGAGGTGACATGGGCGCGGCACGGCAATGGACCAACCTGATCATCTCTGATCCTCAAACACCTGCAGGCGCACGGAGCCGCGCCGAGGTGTTGAGCGAATTGATCGCCGCGAGCGGCAAGGGCTGAGCGGATGCCGGCGCGACGCTTTCCTTCTTTGCTTGGCGCCGCCTCGGTCGTTGCGCTGGTGCTGGTGCTCGGTGCTTGCACGCCCGGTGGGCAATTCGATCCGACCGAGGCACTTTCGACGGACATTTTCAGCACCAAGAAAAAGCTGCAGGGCGAACGCGAGCCGCTCTTCCCGCAGGGCGTGCCCGGCACGGAGACTGGAGTACCGCCGGATTTGGTGAAAGGCTATCAACCACCGCCGGAGCAAGCGGCTGTTGGCGAAGGCAATCCGGCGCCCCAGCCCGTTGCGGCGGAAAAGCCGAAGCCCAAACCGAAGCCCAGGCCGAAAGTCGCCCATACCCCGCCGGCGGCGTCCCGAGCGGCGCAGTCGCCTTGGCCGCCAGCGCAGTCTTCGCCGGCGCAGGGACAGCCGGCGCAGACCAATTGGCCATCGCCTTCCGGCCAACCCGCGCAGACCAATTGGCCGCCGCCGCCCGGCCAGCCCGCACAGGGGGCCGCCCAGACAAACTGGCCGCCGCCGCCGGGCCAGCCCGCACAGGGGGCCGCCGCCCAGACAAACTGGCCGGCACCGCCGCGGCAGACGCAGTAAGGCGCAAAACAGCCTTGGCCGGTCTGGCCTGATATATCTTCGCCGGCCGGATCGGGATAAAGAGCGGCACGCGGCGCGTGGCGCCGCATAACCCACCGCGCTCCCAGATCGCTCCATGTCCTTTACCGTCGCCATCGTCGGTCGGCCGAATGTCGGCAAATCAACCCTGTTCAACCGCCTGGTTGGGGCTCGCCGCGCGCTCGTCGACGATTTGCCGGGCGTCACCCGCGACCGGCGGGAAGGTGAGGGAAGGCTCGGCGACCTGTCGTTTCGGGTCATCGATACCGCGGGCCTCGAGGATGCCGCCGCGGAAAGCTTGTCCGGAAAAATGCAGGCCCAGACCGCGGCCGCCGTGGCGCAATCCGATGCGGTGCTATTCCTTGTCGATGCGCGCGCCGGCGCGACGCCCGCCGATCGCGCCTTCGCCGACCTCGTGCGCAAATCCGGCAAGCCCGCGATCCTCGTCGCCAACAAGAGCGAAGGGCGGGCCGGCGAAGCGGGCGCTCTGGAATCCTATTCGCTTGGACTGGGCGATCCGATCGCCATCAGCGCCGAGCACGGTGAGGGATTGGCCGGTCTCTATGAGGCCCTGCGCGAGGCGCTGCCCGAGGCCACGGCGGCCGTGGACAGTGATGACGAGGCCCCGGAGGTCGCAGCCGAGGACAAGCCGATCCGCATCGCCGTCGTCGGCCGTCCGAATACCGGCAAATCGACGCTGATCAACCGGTTGCTCGGCGAGGAACGGCTCGTGACCGGACCGGAAGCCGGCATCACACGCGATGCGATTGCGGTCGATCTTGACTGGCGCGGACGGCACTTGCGCATTCACGACACCGCGGGATTGCGCCGCCGCTCGCGCGTCGCGGAAAAGCTGGAGAAACTCTCCGTTGCCGACGCGCTTAACGCCATTCGGTTCGCCGAAGTGGTGATCGTGCTCGTGGACGCGACCGCACCGTTTGAAGAGCAGGACGTTCGGATCGCCGACCTCGTCGAACGGGAAGGACGCGCCGTCGTCGTCGCTTTCAACAAAGTCGATTTGGTCGAGCGGCAGCCGGGCGTTCGCCCGCGCCTGCGCGAGGAGGCCGATCGCGCTCTGCCGCAGATCAAGGGGGTGCCGGTCGTCGCATTGTCGGCGCGCACCGGCGAAGGGCTTGATCGCCTGATGGCGGCGGTGCTGGAAAGTTACGCCGTCTGGAACCAGCGCGTTCCCACCGCGGCCCTCAACCGTTTTCTGTCCGAGGCAGCGGAGACCCATCCGCCTCCGGCCGTTCGCGGCCGTCGCATCAAGCTCGGCTACATGACGCAGGCCAAATCGCGGCCGCCGACCTTCGTGCTGTTTTCGTCGCGAGCGGCCGCGCTTCCCGAAACCTACCGCCGCTATCTGATCAACGGTTTGCGCGAGACGTTCAAGCTGCCGGGCACGCCGATCCGGCTCACGCTGCGCGCCAAAGCCAATCCCTATGCCGGCCGGAAGCGCCGCTGATGGAAGGGTCCGTAGACGAGCTGAAAGCAAAAATCGGTGTGGTGCGGCGCGAGGCCGCCTTCATCTTCATCTTCGCGACCGTCCTTTTGGACATGCTTGCGATCGGCGTCGTCATTCCGGTGCTGCCGAAGCTCGTCGTCGACTTTGTCGGCGGCGATACGCAGGAAGCGGCGAAGATTTTGGGTGTGTTCGGCACCGCATGGGCATTGATGCAATTCCTGTTCTCGCCGCTGCAGGGCGCGCTGTCCGACAGCTTCGGCCGGCGCACGATGATCCTGATTTCGAATTTCGGCGTGGGTCTGGACTACGTGCTGATGGCGCTGGCGCCGACTCTCGGGTGGCTGTTTGTCGGCCGCGTTATCTCCGGCATCACCGCGGCGAGCATCTCGACCGCTTATGCCTATGTCACCGACGTCACTGCGCCGGACAGGCGCGCGGCACGCTTCGGTCTTCTTGGCGCCGCCTTCGGCGCCGGGTTCGTGCTCGGACCGGCGCTCGGCGGACTTGCCGGCGGTATTTCACCGCGGTTGCCATTTTGGATCGCCGGGGGGTTGAGCCTGGCCAACGCCCTCTATGGCTTTCTGGTGCTGCCGGAATCGTTGCCGCGTTCGCTGCGCACCGGGTTTCGCTGGAAGAACGCTAATCCGCTCGGCGCGTTGACGCTGCTGCGTTCGCACGCCGAATTGTTCGGGCTCTCCGTCGTCAACTTCCTCGGCAATCTGGCTCATGTGGTGCTGCCCAGCATCAGCGTGCTTTACATGTTGTATCGCTACGGCTGGGACGAGCGCATCGTCGGCCTGACGCTCGCGGGTGTCGGCGTCGCATCGATCATCGTGCAGGGAGCCATTGCCGGGCCGTTCACCAAACACGTCGGCGAGCGAGCCGCATTGATGATCGGTCTTGGCTTTGGCGTAGCGGGCTTTCTCGTCTTTGCATTTGCACAAACCGGAGCCGTGTTCTGGATCGGTATCCCGCTGCTGGCATTGTGGGGTCTGGAAAGCCCGGCGACCATGTCGTTGATGAGCCGCCGCGTCGGTCCCTCCGAGCAGGGCCAACTTCAGGGCGCCAATTCAAGCGTCGCCGGCATTGCCAATTTGCTCGGACCAGCACTTTTTACGCAGGTCTTTGCGTTCGCGATCGGAACTGGCCGGGCATGGCAGCAGCCGGGAGCGCCATTTCTGATCGCGGCGCTGCTGATTGCTGCCGCGGGAATTCTCGCGTGGCGCGTGACCAGGACGTAGCTTCAGGCCGGACGCAAGAATTCCTGGAGCTTGCCGGCGCGGTAATCGTAAATCTTTCCGGTCTCGGAAAAACTCGGCAGGCACAGATCGAGGATTTTCTCCGCCACCTGTTCGGGCGACGGCAACGTCATGGGATCCTCGCCCGGCATGGCCAAAGCGCGCATGCGGGTGCGGGTCGGGCCAGGATTGAACAGATTAGCCCGCACCGACGTAGAACTTGTTTCCGCCGCGTAGGTTCGCACCAGCACGTCGAGCGCGGCCTTCGATACCGAATACGGCGCCCAGTAAGCGTAAGCGAGCGTCGCTATTCCCGAGGTGACGAAAACAGCGCGGCCGGCATCCGAGCGTTTGAGCAGCGGGCCCATGGCGCGGATGAAATGCCAGTTGGCGGTAACGTTGACCGCCATTGAATCGTCCCACGCTTTCGGCTCGATGTGGTCGAGCGGCGAGGGCACGCCGGCGATGGCGGCATTGCCGAGGAGGATGTCGAGCCGCCCATAGCGCTCGCTCAGCGCGGCGGCGAGGCGGTAGATGCCGGGATAGTCGCGCACGTCGAGCGGCGTCAATGTGGCCGACCCACCCGCTGCGCGTACTGCATCGTCGAGCTCCTCGAGACCGCCGACCGTACGCGCAACGGCGATCACATGCGCGCCCGCGCGCGCCAGCGCGAGCGCGGCGGCGTAGCCGATGCCCCGGGAGGCGCCGGTGACGAGCGCGATGCGATCAGCAAGGGGAAGCGGCATTCCTCAGCTCGCCTCGGCGAGGAGGGAGAGCTGATGTGGTGGAGCGTCCTGCGCCGTGCGGTCGGTGAGCGGGGTGGGGTATTCACCGGTAAAGCAATGGTCGGTGAATTGCGGGCGGGCCGCATCGCGGCCCTTTTCGCCCATGGCGCGGTAGATGCCTTCCACTGAAAGGAACGCCAATGAATCGGCGCCGATGAATTTCCGCATCCCTTCGAGATCGTGGGTGGCGGCCAACAGCTTGTCCTGCTCGGGCGTGTCGATGCCGTAATAGTCAGGATGCGTGATCGGCGGCGACGCAATGCGAAAATGCACCTCGCGGGCGCCGGCGTCGCGCATCATCTGCACGATCTTCACCGAAGTGGTGCCGCGCACGATCGAGTCGTCGATCAGCACGATGCGCTTGCCATTGACCACCGCACGATTGGCGCTGTGTTTGAGACGCACGCCGAGCTGGCGGATGTGCTGCGTCGGCTCGATGAAGGTGCGGCCGATATAATGGTTGCGGATGATGCCGAGTTCGTAGGGAATGCCCGAAGCCTGGGCGTATCCGACTGCCGCAGGCACGCCCGAATCGGGAACCGGCACCACCACGTCGGCGGAAGCCGGAGCTTCGCGGGCAAGCTCCGCGCCGCAGGTCTTGCGGACATTGTAGACGCTGCGGCCATCGATGATCGAGTCCGGACGCGAGAAGTAGACGTATTCGAAAATGCAGGGCCGCGGCGCACTCGGCGGGAAGGGCTTGTGCGAGTGAGCGCCGTCCTCGTCGAACACGAGAACCTCGCCGTTTTCCACGTCGCGGACGTACTGCGCGCCGATGATGTCGAGCGCGCAGGTTTCCGAGGCGAGGATGGGGCAGCCGTCGAGTTTACCCAGCACCAGCGGCCGAATGCCCAGCGGGTCGCGGGCGCCGACGAGTTTTTTGTTGGTCAGGCCGACGAAAGCGTAAGAGCCTTCGAGCAGGCGCAGCCCCTCGACGAACCGGTCGACGAAGCGGTTGCGGGTGGAGCGGGCGACGAGATGGAGAATGACCTCCGTGTCCGTCGTCGACTGCATCATGGCGCCTTCGCGCACGAGCTGGCGGCGGAGCGTCAATCCATTGGTGAGATTGCCGTTATGCCCAATGGCAAAGCCGCCGGCATTGAGCTCGGCGAATAGCGGCTGCACGTTGCGAAGGATGGTTCCGCCGGTCGTGGAATAGCGCACGTGGCCGACCGCGGCGTTGCCCGGCAGCCGATCGATGACTTCGCGTCCGGAAAAGGTATCACCGACTAGCCCCAACCGGCGCTCCGAGTGGAAGCGGGTACCGTCGAACGAGACGATGCCGGCTGCTTCCTGACCGCGGTGCTGGAGGGCGTGCAGGCCCAGGGCCGTGATCGCAGCAGCGTCGGGGTGACCGAAAATACCGAATACGCCGCATTCTTCGCGTAGCCGGTCGTCGTCGAGGTCGAGGAGCGGAGTTTCTGCCATGATCATCGGTCCACGATCATCTCAATGCACGATTCCCCGCATCTTGGCCAACGAGCCAAGTATCGGCCGGCCCGCCGTCTGGCTTGTCGAGCCCGCTATGCTGACCCGGTGCAGCATTTTCGGGCGTCTCGGTGTCCTCAGGACGCGGCTTTTTCAGCCTCTTTAAGATGGTGTTTTCCGGGTCTTCCGGCAACATCGACATCAGCCATTGGCCCGTACCGGTCAGAACGATCCGCGATTTGGCACTTCTGACCCATTCCGGCTGACTGCGATCGGGAACGAGCCAGCTGAAAAACATGAAGGCCACTACGACGATCACCAGGCCGCGCCCGAGCCCGAACAGGAACCCCAGCGTGCGATCGAGCGCTCCGACGCGGCTGTCGAGCACCATGTCGGAGATCCGAACCGTCACGACCGAAACGATCAGAAGTGTCAGCAGGAATACGCCGCCGACTACGGCTACCGCGGCGACGATGTCATTGTTGAAGTATTGTTTGGCGAAGGGCAAAAGCTTGGCATAGGCATAGAGCGTGGCGCCGGCCGCGAGCACCCAGGCGACGATCGAAAGCACTTCGCGCATGAAGCCCCGCACCATGGCGAGCAGGCCCGAAATCAACATCACGACAATGAGTATGATATCGAGCAACGTAATCGGCATAGTCGGCTGGTCCGCTCGCTATTCCCGCCTGAAACGACGGTGTGCGCAGGGGGCTCGAAGATCAGGCCCGCTGGGTGTATAGCCGGGCTCGGTGCTTCCGTCACCCGCCTTGTCGCACGCATAGGATCGTCCGATATCGGCCGTGATCCCGGCGGGATCGCGGTTATGCTTGCCGGCTACCGACTCGATCGGCCCGGGAGGCTCCGGCGGAAATGCGGCCAGCTTGGCGATAGCGCTTGCGACCCTTGCAATCTTGGCCATTGCGTTCGTAGCGGCTCCGCTTCTGGCGGCCGCACCGGGAGTATCCCTTAAGTTGATCTCTGTGCCCGGTCCTGAATTGGTTGGTTGACGGCTCAATTGGCGGCCCGAACCGGAACCGCAACGGGGGTTACGTTCGGGGTTTTTCTTTACGCTATTTCTGTTTCGCCAGCGATCCTATGTAGGCAGCGAGATCGGCGGCCTCGGAGCGGGTTAGCGACATGTCCGGCATTTTCGGATGCGGATCGAGGAGGAATAGCGCGATCTTGCTTGCGTCGAAGTTGGACCTTCCGGCGATTTCGGCGAACGGCGGAGCCGCATCCGTCGACGTACGGGACTGGGTTGGCGAGACGACATGGCAGGCTTGGCACCAGCGATGAGCGATCCGGGAGCCGTTATCGACATTCGCGGCAAATCCCGACCCTGGAACAAACGCTGCTGCGACGGCCAGCGCACAGATGAAGTTGCGAAATCTAGCTGCTGAGAACATTAAAATCCTTTCCACGCGATCGTTCGGTTGCTGGTTTATAAAGTTAGCACAGCCCTAGTGTTGCCGGGGGCAGTAGAAATAGAATGGCCCCACAATGAACCAAAATAACATACATCGCGTCACCGACCGAGCTACCCTTTGGCCAGAAATACGTCCTAGTCGAATACGGCGAGAAGTATGGCCTGCATCACCGCACCCATCCCGATGGAAGAAGCCCAGATGAGCAAGTTGATTAGTATAGGGCCTTTGCTTTGTTTCATCATCGCGACGATGGCGGGCGGCGCGCAAGCACAGCAGAGCGGCGGTGCTCGGCAGGGCCTCGCGCTTGCCCGAGAGGCGTGTGCCCCATGCCACCTCGTAGTTAAAGAGGCGGGCCGCTCGACCAATCCCGATGCACCCACATTTGAGGCCATCGCCAGGACTAGTGGCCTAACCAGCGCGGCGCTGACGGTCATGCTGCAGACCTCGCATAACAACATGCCGAACATTGTGCTCAAAGGTGATGATCTTAAAAATATCGTCGCCTACATCCTGAGCCTGAAAGAAAGCAACTGACGCTTTAAGAGAAACCGTATCGCTGCAACGTCCACAGGCCACTTACGTGGACGAGGCGCGACCGATTGCTGCGAACGTCGCCAAGCTGCCGGATTTGGGCCCCAGGCCGTTAAACACTTATGCGGTGGTCCGGACGCTCTGCGGGAGCTATCTACTAGGATTGTCGATCCGCGCTGAGCGGCGAGACGCTAGCCGTCTTGTCCGCCGCCGCGCTTCTGCGCCGGCAAGCCGTCGCGCGCGATATCGGCGACGAGATCGGCAAGCGTGCCGATAGTGGCGAGGGCAAAGCCATCAGGGGCTTCGTTGCGTGCGGCCTCCGGCGCGATCGCTCGGCCAAAGCCAAGCTTTTGCGCCTCTTTGAGACGGGCCGCGGTCTGTGCCACCGGCCGGACCGCGCCGGACAGCGAGGCTTCGCCGAAATAGACGGCGTCCGCGGGCAGCGGCGCGCGGGCGAGGGATGAGACAAGAGCAGCGGCGGCGGCGACGTCGGCCGCCGGCTCCTGGATGCGCAACCCGCCGGCGACGTTGAGATAGACGTCGTGGCCGGAGAGGCGCACGCCGCAATGCGCCTCAAGCACCGCCAGCACCATGGACAGTCTGCTTGGATCCCAGCCGACGACGGCGCGGCGCGGCGTACCGAGCGAAGTCGGCGCGACCAGGGCCTGGATTTCCACGAGCAGCGGCCGCGTTCCTTCGATGCCGGCGAAGACCGCGGTACCGGGGCTGCCGAGATCGCGTTCCGAGAGGAACAATTCCGACGGGTTGGCGACCTCGCGCAGTCCGGCGCCGGTCATCTCGAATACGCCGATTTCGTCGGTCGGGCCGAAGCGGTTCTTGATCGCGCGCAGGATGCGGAATTGCTGCGAGCCTTCGCCCTCGAACGACATCACGGCATCGACCATGTGCTCGACCACGCGCGGACCGGCAATCTGACCGTCCTTGGTAACGTGGCCGACCAGGATCACGGCCGCCCCGGTGCGCTTGGCGAAACGAATGAGCTCGCCCGCCGAGCCGCGCACTTGCGTAACCGTGCCGGGCGCCGACTCGACGGTCTGCGTCCACATGGTCTGGATCGAGTCGATGACCAGAAGCTGTGGCACCTTTGCCTGCGACAGCGTCGCCACGATATCTTCAACCGACGTCTCGGCGGCGAGTTCGACGGCCGCATCGGTGAGGCCGAGGCGCTCGGCGCGCAGTCGCACTTGGGCGACCGCCTCCTCGCCGGAGATGTAAACCGCGCGGGCCCCGCGGCGTGCAAACGCGGCGGCGACTTCGATCAACAATGTCGACTTGCCGATGCCGGGATCGCCGCCGAGGAGCAGCACCGAACCGCGCACCAGCCCGCCGCCGGTCACGCGATCGAATTCGGCGACGCCGGAGGCGAGCCGCGGCGCTTCCAGGGTCTCGCCCTTGAGCGGCTCGATAACGAACAGGCGGCCCTTGCGCGATGAACGTCCCGGCGTGGCAGCGCCTTCCGCAACCAGCGTATTCCAGGCGCCGCAGGCTTCGCAGCGGCCCGCCCAGCGCGCCGAGGCGGCGCCACAATTCTGGCAGACGAAGTTCTGTGCGCGCGCGACCATCGAGCCGTTCTCAACCGCCGCGATAGACGAGATGGCAACGCGAGCCGAGCCGGACCAGTATTTCGTAACCGATCGTGCCGGCAGATGCGGCCACCTCGTCAACCGGGATGTTCTCGCCGATGAGGATTGCGCTGTCGCCCCGGTGAACCGGTCGGTCGGCAATATCGGTGACATCGACGCAGACCAGATCCATGGAAATGTTGCCGACGACCGGGCAGCGCTTGGCGGCGATGATCGCCGTGCCGCCCGGCTTGCGGTCAATGCCGCTTGCGGCGCGCAGCAGTCCATCGGCGTACCCCACCGCGACAACGGCGATGCGCGAAGCGCGGCGTGCCGTCCAGGCCGCGCCGTAACCGACGGTCTCGCCTTGCGCCACCTTGCGAACCATAAGGATGCGTCCGGCCAATTCGACCACGGCGCGCATCGGGTTGGCCTTACCCGGCGTCGGATTGAGGCCGTACAAAGCGGCGCCGGGTCTCGCCAAATCGAAATGCGCTGGTTCGCCGAGGAAGATGCCGGAGGAGTTGGCAAGCGAGGCCGGAATGCCCTGATAGAGCATGCGCAGCTCGCGGAAGAGCCGGATTTGACTTGAGTTGAGCGGATGGTCGGCGATCTCTGCGCAGGCGAGGTGGCTCATCAACAGCGTGATGCCGTGATTCTCGCTCTGCACACGCGGCGCCAGTGCAGCGGCTTCGTCCAGCGGCATGCCGAGGCGATTCATGCCGGTGTCCACGTGGATCGCCGCGCCGCCACGCCAGTTCTGGGCGGTGACGAAGGCGTCCCATTCGGCGAGCTCGGCGGCGCTGTTGATTACCGGCTGGGCGCTCAGTTCGGCGAACGCCATTCCCGCTCCGGGCGAGAATCCATTGAGCACGTAGATCGAGGCATCGCGCGCGCGTGTGCGCACGCGCCGCGCTTCGGCGATGTCGACCACGAAGAAAGTCTTGCAGCCGGCCTTGGCGAGCTTGGCGGTGACCGGCTCAAGACCCAGTCCATAGGCATTGGCTTTGACCACGGCGGCGCATTCGACGGTGAGGAGCCTTTGCGTCAGCGTCCGCCAGTTCGCCTCGACGGCATCGAGATCGATCGTCAGCGTACCGCCGGTTTCCGGGTCCGCCGACGTTTCGGCCGTTTCGGGGAACGGTTCTGCAAATGCCATCCCCGCGTTATGACGGCGGTCGCGGCGGCGGTAAAGCCGGGTGAGGGCAGGGGCGACTAAAAGCCCGACCGGTGAGCGGCGTCGAGGTTGCCGAAGCGGGTGACGGCGGCGTCAAATTGCAGTTCGACGGTTCCTGTCGGACCGTGGCGCTGTTTGCCGATGATCACTTCCGCCTTGCCCTCGACGCGGTTGCCCTCGGCCAGCCACTCGTCAAATTTCTCGCGGTTGGATTCCATCGGCTTCCGCATCTGATGGTAATATTCCTCGCGGAACACGAACAGCACGACGTCGGCGTCCTGTTCGATCGAGCCTGATTCACGCAGATCGGAGAGTTGCGGGTGTTTGTCCTCGCGGGTCTCGACCTGCCGCGATAATTGCGAAAGCGCGAGGATCGGAACGTTGAGCTCCTTGGCGAGCGCCTTGAGCCGCGTGGTGATCTCGGTGATTTCCTGGACGCGATTTTCACTCGAGCGCCGGGTCGAACCTTGCAGGAGCTGGATGTAGTCGATCACCAAAAGATCGAGTCCGCGTTGCCGCTTGAGCCGGCGCGCGCGCGCCGCCAACTGCCCGATCGAAAGGCCGCCGGTCTCGTCGACGTAGAACGGCAGGCTTTGCAGCTCGATCGAAATGTCTTTGATCTTCTCGAAATCGGCTTCGTCGATCGCACCACGCCGAATCTTGTTCGACGGGATGCCGGTCTGCTCGGAGATGATGCGGGTGGCGAGCTGTTCCGCCGACATTTCCAATGAGAAAAAGCCGACGACACCGCCGTTGACGGTTTCTCTCTGCCCATCGGCAGCGCGAACGTCGCCCTGCACAAATGCTTTGGCGACGTTGTAGGCGACATTGGTGGCGAGCGCGGTTTTTCCCATGCCGGGACGGCCGGCCAGGATGATGAGGTCGGAGGATTGCAGGCCGCCCATCCTGGAATCGAGATCGGTGAGCCCCGTGGCCAGTCCCGACAGGCTGCCGTCGCGCTGGTAGGCGCGCGCCGCCATGTCGACAGCGGTGGTGAGAGCCTGAGCGAAGCGCTGAAAACCGCTCTCGTAACGTCCGGTTTCGGCAAGCTCGAAAAGTTTGCGCTCGGCGTCTTCAATGTGGCTCTGCGGCGTCGCCTCGACCGGCGCGTCGTAAGCGAGATTGACCATGTCCTCGCCGATGGCGATCAGGTCCCGGCGGATCGACAGGTCGTAAACGGTGCGGCCGTAGTCCTCGGCGTTGATGATGGTCGTCGCCTCGGCGGCCAGCCGCGCCAGATATTGATTGACGGTCAGCCCGGCAATATCGAAGTCCGGCGGCAAGAATGTCTTGAGCGTCACCGGCGTCGCCAGCTTGCCGGCGCGGATCAGCCCGCCGGCAAGCTCGAAGATGCGCTGATGGATGCCTTCGAGGAAGTGCTTCGGCTCAAGGAAATCGGAAACGCGATAGAACGCCTCGTTATTGACGAGGATAGCCCCCAGCAGCGCCTGCTCGGCCTCTATATTGTGCGGCGGCGCACGGAATGCCGGCTCCGCGGGTAGCTGCTTGCGTGCAATCGAATCGAATGCTGCCATGGTCCCGATCAAGGGATTTGCATGTGGCCGATTTGCGGACACTCAACATCGCGGATCACTCAACGAAGGCGGCTGCTTTTCGAAATCGCGGCCGCTGCACTTACAAACCACGAGGACCTTGTCGATAATCGAGCGGAGGCCCGATGGGAAACGCTCGTTGCGGCTTTCCCCGCTACACACCGTATGCCGTCGGCGCCGGCGGCAGACGCAGATGGCGCTTGACGTCTTTGCGTCTTTTTCTTGCCCGACGTTACGCACTATTCTCCGGCGAGGCGCAGCGGCTCGGAATAGCCGGCTTCGAGCGACCGCAGCCGCGCTTCCTCGTGCCCGATATAGTCGCGCGTCTCCGGCACGATGCCTTTCCGCTTGGTCATCTGGATCTGGAACACGACCATGTCGCTCTCGCGAAACGCCATTTCCGAGGATGCGAGATAGAACTCCCACATGCGGACGAACCGCGCATCGTACAGCCGCTCGACGTCTTCGCGGTGTGCAAGAAAGCGGTCGCGCCAGGCCTTGAGCGTTTCGGCGTAGTGGAGTTGCAGTATTTCGACGTCGGTGACGACAAGCTGTGCGCGCTGGATGGCAGGTAAGACCTCCGAGAGGGCAGGGATGTAGCCGCCGGGAAAGATGTATTTTGCGATCCAGGGATTGGTGACGCTCGGCGAGCCGCTGCGGCCGATCGTATGCAGCAGAAACACGCCGTCGTTGTCGAGAAGCTGCGCGCACCGGCGGAAATACGTGTCGTAAAAGCCGACGCCGACATGCTCGAACATGCCGACGGAGACGATGCGGTCAAAACGACCGGCGACATCCCGATAGTCTTCCAGCCGGAAGATCGCATCCTGCGCCCGGCCTCGCTCGGTCGCCCGCTGTTGCGCGCGCGCGTATTGTTCCTGCGAGAGGGTGATGCCGGTCACGCGAGCCCCGGCGATCTCGGCAAGATAAAGCGCGAGGCCACCCCAGCCGCAGCCGATGTCGAGCACCGCTGCGCCCGACTCGACACGAAGCTTGGCGGCAAGGTGACGCTTCTTGGCGAGTTGCGCGTCGTCGAGCGATTGGTCCGGAGTTTCGAAATACGCACAGCTATATTGCTGGTCGGCATCGAGGAAGAGCGTGTAGAGCCTTCCGTCGAGGTCATAGTGATGAGCGACATTGCGCCGTGATCGCGACCGTGGATTGAACTGATGTATGCGGCGGACCAGGTAGCGTCCGAACCGCCACGGCAGCGCCCATTTCGGTATGGCAAGCTGTTCCTGCCTGAACAAAAGCGCCAGCACATCCGCGATCGAGCCTTGCTCGACGACAAACGTGCCGTCCATGTAGGCTTCGCCGAGGCGCAGTTCAGGATTGAACAGTACCGCGCGCTGCGCCTTCTTGGTGGCAAAGCGCACCGCGATCGGCTGCCCGCTGCCGTCGCCGAATTTGAATTGCCTGCCCGCTGCGGTCGTTACCGTCAGGGACCCGCGGCGTACGAAGCGCCGCAAAAATATCGCTAGCAACTGGTCCAATGTCGTCTCCACGCCCGGCTTACATTCGCCACGATAAATTCGGCGATCGGCGCGTCACTTAGCCCCAGCCCCCGGCCGCCTGCCGTCATTAAAACAAAATCCTCGTTGACCAGCAATGCGGCGACCGCGGTCTTTTTCCGCTCGAATGCCCGCCAAAACGTTACTGCATACGGCCGATTCTGGGGTAATGAAGACCCCCCAGCCGCGAATGTCCGAGGAGTTGAGGGTGATCCGGGGTTCTGCGCCTATCATTGGCCTGCTGGCGGGGGTGCTGCTGCCGGCGACAGCCTATGCGCAGACCAACCTCGACCGGGGCAAGTCCGCTTCGCAGCTCTTTTCGTCCGCTTGCATAGAGTGCCACAAAGCCCCGCATGGGCTCGCCAAGGGCAAGAGCACCGCCACCGTCGCTGAATTCTTGCGCGAGCATTACACGACCAATAGCGAACAGGCAGCTTCGCTGGCGGCTTACATCGTAGCAGGGCGTGACACCGGTGGGTCGCCGGGGCCGGGCAGGAAGCCGGGGGAGCGCGCCGGGGCGACAGCGGAAGAACCAAAGCAGGATAAGCATCACGCCAAGCCGGCAGAGGCGAACGCCAAGCCGAGGGACGAAGTGCCGAGCTTTATGAATCCAATCGTCCGGCCCGAGCCCGGCGTGCAAGAAAAGCCGGCAACGGCAACGCGAAACCGCCGCAAAGAGCCCCCCGCCGCGGAGCCGGGACCAGAACCTGCCGCGCTTGCGCACGAGCCTGCCCCGGCTGTCGCCGAACCACAGCCAGCCGCGCGGCCGGAGACGCCGAGCCCGGAAGCTGCGCCGTCGCCCACAGCGGCCGCACCGGCTGAACCGGCATCGGGCGGGCCCGGCGGCGAGCCGGTGCCGCGCGACAATGTCCCCGATTAACGATTAAACAGTCCGGCCGTTATTCCTTGTCAGCGGGTGCGGGAGCTTCCTCCGCATCCTCGCCTTCGCGGGCACGCACCGATTCCGCGGCCTCGGGCTCGAAGAAGGCTTCCGCGGCCAGCACCGCTTCCTCCTCCGGAGTCCGCTCTTCACGCAGCCGCGAAACGTCCTCGCCCCGCTCGATGCGCGCGGCCTCATCGAGGTTGCGCGCGACGATGACGGTGACTGTTGTTTCGATTTCCGGATGCAACGAGATCGGCACCTCATGACGGCCGATCGTCTTGATCGGCGTATTTAGCGCGACCTGACTGCGGCTGACATTGTATCCGGATGTCGCCAGCAGGCTGACGAGGTCGCGCGGTGAAACCGATCCGAAGAGCTGACCCGATTCCGCCGCCTGGCGGACGACCGTGAAGTTCTTGCCATTGAGCTTCTCGGCAATCTGACCGGCCTCGGACTTCAGCGCCAGTGAGCGCACCTCGAGATCGCCTTTCATGGTTTCAAAACGGGTGCGATTGTCCGGCGTCGCGCGCAATGCCTTGCCGCGCGGCAAAAGGAAATTGCGGGCGAAGCCGTCTTTGACGCGCACCACCTCGCCCATCTGGCCCAGTCTGGGCACCCGTTCGAGCAGGATCACTTCCATCTCGGTTTCTCCTTGCTCAGCGGATCACGTATGGCAGCAGCCCAAGAAAGCGTGCGCGCTTGATCGCCTGGGCAAGCTCGCGCTGCTTCTTTGCCGAAACCGCGGTTATGCGGCTCGGAACGATCTTGCCGCGCTCGGACACGAACCGCTGCAGCAGCTTTGCGTCCTTGTAGTCGATTTTCGGCGCATTGGAGCCCGAGAAAGGGCAGCTCTTGCGGCGGCGGAAAAACGGACGGCGTGCTCCGCCGCCTTGCGGTGACATAGCCATGATCAATCCTCCACTGCCGTTGCCGCCGGTGCGTCGGCATCGTCGGCCACATCGCGCGGTCGACGGTCGCGGGGACGATCGCCCCTGTCGCCCCTGTCGCCGCGGTCAAACCTGTCGCCACGGTCAAACCTGTCGCCACGATCACCGCGCCGGTCGTCGCGGTCGCGGTCGCGCTCGGCGCGACGCATCATCGCCGACGGTCCCTCTTCGTGCTCGTCGACCCGGATCGTCAGGTAGCGCAATACGTCTTCATTGAGCCGCTCCAGCCGCTCGATCTCGTTGATCGCGGCAGGCGGCGCGTCAATATTCATCAGCGTGAAATGCGCCTTGCGGTTCTTGCGCAGCCGATAGGAGAGCGATTTCACTCCCCAATATTCGGTCTTGGCGATCGATCCGCCCAATCCTTCGACGACGGTTTTCAAATGCGCCGTCAATTCTTCCACTTGTTGCGTGCTGGCGTCCTGGCGCGCAAGGTAGACGTGCTCATAGAGCGGCATAGATGCCCTTTCCTTTGTTGTCCTCGCTCGCCTCGGCGCGAAGCCCCTCGAACCCTTCGGGAAAGGCTCGAATGCTCTGAAGGCGGGAACACCGGACGCCGGACCGGTATGGTCCTACCAAGCCCGGAAAGGCTCGGCCGTCCGTTCAGCCCCCGGCCGGGGTCGAGCGGAAAGAGTGGCCTTATACTCGGGCCGGCAGGAAACGCAAGTGAATCAGGGGCTGCGCTCAGGGTCGTCGGCGGTCTGGATGAGCTCCGCAAGCCGCACGGCCATGTTCACGCCTTCCCGCATCCGCGCGTCGCCGGTCGCGGCGGGGGATAGCCGGTTTTCCCTTTGCAGGATGCCCAAGAGGGCATCGAGGCTTTGCCGCAAAAGCCTTTTCCGGAATGCGGGATCCTTGCGCGCCCGCATCAGCTCGGCTTCGGTGATCTGTGGCAACGGGTTCATCAAAATGGGCTCGCGGCCGATGTTAACGATGCTTGGTTGGCCTCCCGCACTCTACCGACGCCGGGTTGTCGCTTTGTTACCCCGGGCGATGAGTGCAGCGATCTTGGCTTGACACGGCCGCGGTCGCGGTATCTTTCGCCCCTCTTTCCAGAAGGCAAGGCATGACGATCGCTTTCGTTTTTCCCGGCCAGGGCAGTCAGGCGGTCGGTATGGGCAAGGGCCTCGCCGAGGTCTTTGCGCCAGCGCGGCGGGTTTTTGAGGAAGTCGATGCTGCGCTCGGAGAGAAGCTTAGCGAGACGATGTGGAATGGACCGGGCGAGACGCTGACGCTCACCGAGAATGCGCAGCCCGCGCTGATGGCAGTCTCACTCGCCGCCTTGCGAGCGCTCGAAGCCGAAGCCGGTGTCGATATTGCGCGCGATGCGGCCTTCGTCGCCGGCCACTCGCTCGGCGAATATTCGGCGCTCGCGGCGGCGCAGTCACTCACCATCGCCGACGCCGCGCGCCTTCTTCGCATCCGTGGCCGCGCCATGCAAAAGGCGGTGCCGGTCGGCGCTGGCGCCATGGCAGCACTTATCGGCGTCGAGCTTGATGACGCCAGGTCGATCGCCGCCGAAGCCGCGGCCTCCGGCGTCTGCGCCGCCGCCAACGACAATGGCGGCGGGCAGGTCGTGTTATCCGGCGACAAATGCGCGGTGGAGCGCGCGGTCGAAATCGCCAAGGCACGCGGCGTCAAGCGGGCGATGCTGCTGCCGGTATCCGCGCCGTTCCATTGCGCGCTGATGCAGCCGGCAGCCGATGCGATGGCGCAAGCGCTGGCCGGGGTGTCGGTCAAACCGCCGATCGTGCCGCTGGTCGCCAACGTGCTCGCGCAACCGATCGCGGATCCGGCCGCGATCGTGCGTTCGCTTGTCCAACAAGTGACCGGCACCGTTCGCTGGCGCGAGTCGATCCAGTTCATGGCGGGAGCCGGGGTATCGACAATCTACGAGGTTGGCGCCGGGAAGGTGCTCGCGGGTCTGATCAAACGCATTGCCGATACGGTCAATGTGTCGTCGATCGGTACGCCCGAAGATATCGCCAAATTCAATGCGGCGGCCCCGAACACCGCGCGGTCGTGAGGATTACCATGTTTGAACTCACCGGCAGGACGGCATTGATCACCGGAGCGACCGGGGCGATCGGCGGCGGCATCGCCCGGGTTTTGCACGCGCAAGGCGCCACCGTGGCAGTATCCGGCACCAGGCGAGAAATCCTCGACCGGCTTGCCGCCGATCTCGGTGAGCGCGTCCACGTGCTGCCGTGCAACCTGGCCGACGGCGCGGAGACCGATGCTCTGGTTGGGCGCGCCGAGGAGACGATGGGCCAACTCGACATTCTTGTCGCCAATGCCGGCGTGACCAAGGACAATCTGTTCGTTCAACTGCGCGACGAGGATTGGGACCAGGTGATCGCGATCAATCTCTCCGCGACGTTCCGACTAGCGCGCGCCGCGGTGCGCGGCATGATGCGCCGGCGTTTCGGTCGCATCATCGCCATCACCTCGGTCGTCGGAGCGACCGGAAACCCCGGTCAGGCAAACTATGTCGCGGCCAAAGCCGGCATCACCGGAATGATCAAATCGGTCGCTCAGGAATATGCCAAGCGCGGCGTCACCGCCAATTGCGTCGCTCCGGGGTTTATCGTTACGCCGATGACCGACAAGCTCAACGACAAGCAGCGCGAAGGCATCCTTGCGAAAATTCCGGCAAACCGCGCCGGAACGATCGAGGAAGTCGCGGCCGCGGTCGCCTTTCTCGCTGCCAACGAGGCTGGCTATGTGACTGGACAAACGCTGCATGTGAACGGCGGAATGGCCATGATTTGAAGGCGATAGGCAGCGCGACGATGCCGTGCGGCCGCGCTGGCCAACGCTTTGGAAGTGTGGTAACCGGACCGTGAGTTGGCTTGGGGGGCGCCCGTTAAGCCGGAGAGCGGGAGGAACGTCCGCCTCTGATCGGTGTCGACCCGCGGCTGCCAGGTCAAAGCAAGATGGGGCAGCGCCGAGAAATTATTGATCGGGTCGCGTTGAAAGAAGAGGTTGGAAACGATGAGTGATATTGGCGAGCGGGTGAAGAAAATCGTCGTTGAGCATCTCGGCGTCGAACCCGACAAGGTTACAGAAAACGCCAGTTTCATCGACGATCTCGGTGCCGACAGCCTCGACACGGTCGAGTTGGTCATGGCCTTCGAGGAAGAATTTGGTTGCGAAATTCCCGACGACGCCGCCGAAACCATTCTTACCGTGGGCGACGCGGTCAAGTTCCTCGAAAAAAACGCGAAGAGCTGAACCCGACACGAGCGCCGCGACGCAGCATGGGTGGCACGCGCACGCGTGAGGCCTGTACGACGCGATGGCGAGCACGCGGCGCGGCGGGAGGTTTCGCCGAGACGGCCTGGACCCAAAGGTCTATCCAATGGTCTGTCCGGAGCGCTGATCGATGAGACGCGTCGTCGTCACTGGTCTTGGCATGGTGACGCCGCTCGCTTGCGGGGTCGAGCCGACGTGGCAGCGGCTGCTCGCCGGCGACAGCGGAATCGGGCGCATTGAGAATTTCGAAGTCGCGGATCTTCCCTGCAAGATTGCCGGCCAGATTCCGCGCGGCGACGGCTCCAACGGCAGTTTCAACGCCGACCAGTGGATGGAGCCCAAGGAGCAGCGCAAGGTCGATGACTTTATTCTTTTCGGCATGGCGGCGGCGCAACAGGCGCTTGACGACGCCAACTGGCATCCCAGTGATTACGAAGACCAGATCACCAGCGGGGTCCTGATCGGCTCCGGGATCGGCGGCATTGAAGGTATCGCGGAAACGGCCCTGTTGCTGCGCGATCGGGGTCCGCGCCGCGTGTCTCCGTTTTTCATTCCCGGCCGCATCATCAATCTGGCGTCGGGCTATGTATCGATTGCACACGCGCTCAAGGGGCCGAATTCTTCCGTGGTCACCGCCTGCTCCACTGGCGCTCACGCCATCGGCGACGCCGGCCGACTCGTCGCTCTCGGCGATGCCGACGTGATGGTCGCTGGCGGAACGGAGTCTCCTGTCAACCGTCTGGCGCTTGCCGGATTTGCCGCGTGTCGCGCGCTTTCGACCGGATTCAACGATGCCCCCGAGCGCGGCTCGCGTCCCTACGACCGGGATCGCGATGGCTTCGTCATGGGCGAAGGCGCCGGGGCGGTGGTGCTTGAAGAATACGAGCATGCGAAGCGTCGCGGCGCCCGCATTTACGGCGAACTGGTCGGCTACGGCCTTTCCGGCGATGCGTTCCATATTACCGCGCCGGCCGACGATGGCGACGGGGCGCTGCGCTGCATGAAGGCTGCGATCCGCCGCGCCGAAATTTCTCCCGGAGACCTGGACTATATTAATGCCCACGGCACCTCGACGCCGCTTGGAGATGAAATCGAGCTCAAGGCCGTGGAGAAGCTGGTCGGCAATTCCGCTTGCAATATCAGCATGTCGTCCACCAAGTCATCGATCGGTCATCTGCTCGGCGCGGCCGGAACGGTCGAAGCAATCTTCTGTCTGCTCGCCATTCGCGATCAGGTGGTGCCGCCGACGATCAATCTCGACAATCCTTCGGTCGCCACCGCGCTTGATCTCGTGCCGCACAAGCCGCGCGAGCGCGCCGTCAATGTGGTGCTGTCGAACTCCTTCGGGTTTGGCGGCACCAACGCCTCGCTCGTGTTTCGCCGGCTGCCGGACTAGGGGCGCGGTGGTGAGTACATTCACCCTTTCGCCATATTTGCTCCGCACTCGCCTGCAATGCACTGTAGCTTCGACGTCGCGGCTGTCGGCGGCTTTGGAAGAAACCGGCAGGCTTCGGTTCGCCTGCCAAGGCTCATTCCCCTTCAAGGCTCATTCCCGCTTGTTGATTCATGCCTGGTAAAAAAGTGGATACGAGGCGGTGAGCAGCTCCGACCAACCGCCGAAAAAGAGCGACCGTGCGGCAGCGCCGCCGCCGCGCGTGGCGCCAGCGCGTGGCGCGGAAAAACCCGCACCGACCGCGCCTGCGGCCGGACAGTCCGCCAAAATCCAGTCTCCGGCGGCGGCAAAACCCGTGGCCCGGCAAGAGCCGTCGCGTCCGGCCGTGGTTCCGATCGCGACCAAGCCTGCGTCGGCAGCTTCCAATGCGCAAAATCCGCGTCCCGCCGCTACGGGTGCGGATAAGGCCGCCAAGCCAATTGCGCCGCGGCCGGCAAGCGGCAATGGCGGTCCGCCGCGAACCGCCTCGACGGTGCGGGCCGCTCCGGCCGCGCCGACCGCGGGTGCAGCCACGCGCGCCGCCCCGGCGGCCGTGCGCGCGGCTGCAGCAGAACGCCCGCCGGCGCGCGGGTCTGCTGCCGCAAAATCCCGGCAAAGCCGTGTCCGTTTCCGGCGAGCCCCATCCGCCGCTTTTGGACCGACCGGGGAGCGGTAACGGTGCCGATGTCGCGAGGCCAAAAAATGCCAAGCACCTCGCGCCGCGCAGCCCGCGTGCTGCGCTCGAGCCGGATGCGGTCGAAATGCCGACCAAGCGCTCCAAGCGGGCGCGGCATCCTTTTGTCGTCATCGGCAACGCGATCCTCAGCCTTTTCGTGCTGCTGGCAATCGTGGCGGCGATCGCGCTGGTGGCCGGCAAGCAGAGGTTCGACGCTCCGGGGCCCCTGACCGAGGATCGCGTGGTCAATATCCCGCGCGGCTCGGGTTTCCGCGACATTGCCGACGTGCTGGTGCGCGACGGCGTCATCGACCAGCCGTGGGTCTTTATTGGCGGCGTGCTGGTGCTCAAGGCGCGTGAGGATCTCAAGGCCGGGGAATACCAATTCAAGGCGCACGCCAGCTTGCGCGATGTGGTCGCCACCATTGTCGAGGGTCGCGTGGTGCCGCACCAGCTCACTATTCCGGAAGGTTTGACTTCCGAACAGATAGTCGCGCGCCTCCTGGACGATGACATCCTTGCCGGGAACATCAAAGAAATCCCGCGTGAAGGCACGCTGTTGCCCGATACTTACAGTTTCACCCGCGGTATCACGCGCGAGCAAATGATCCAGCGCATGCAGCAGGCGCAGCAGCGCGTGGTCAAGGAAGTCTGGGAGCATCACTCTCCCGACCTGCCGATCAAGACGCCGGACCAGCTGGTGGTCCTCGCCTCCATCGTCGAGAAAGAAACCGGCAGGCCGGAGGAGCGTACACGCGTCGCCGCGGTGTTCGTCAATCGGCTCAAACAGAAAATGCGGCTGCAATCGGACCCGACCATCATATACGGACTGGTCGGCGGGAAAGGCACGCTCGGCCGGCCGATCATGAAGAGCGAGATCGAGCAGGCGACGCCTTATAACACTTACCAGATAGACGGATTGCCGCCCGGTCCGATCGCCAATCCGGGCCGCGCCTCGCTCGAGGCGGCCGCCAACCCGGCCCGCACCCGCGAGCTTTATTTCGTCGCCGACGGTACCGGCGGTCACGCCTTTGCCGAGACCTACGAACAGCATCAGAAGAACGTCGCGCGATTGCGGGCGATGGAAGCCGATCAAAGAGCCGATCAAAAGGATCAGGCTCCGAGCGATACCCAGCAGTCTGCGCCGCCGCTGGCCGCGGGCGCCGCGACCGCTCCCGCGTCGCAACAGCGCCGCGCAACCACCCGGCACAACCAAAACTCACCGGCAACGACGCACTAGGGCGCGCTACTCATAAATCTAACTTGATTGGTGCGGGCTTGATCAATGTCCGCTATGCCCCGGTAGCGACTAAATTCCGCACCGCAGCGCAATGACGCGAAGGGCCAAACCCGGAAGTCGTCACGACGTGACTTCCTGCTTCAAATTGGTCGAGCGCTCGGTCTTACTTGTGTAATGGCGACGCCAGAGATCGCGAGCAGCCCACCGACAATCAACTTTGGGGTCACGCGGTCGCCAAGGAACAACACGCTCGAAATCAAGGCGAACACCGGAAGCAGCAGGCCGAATGGTGCGACGCGGTCCATGGAGCAACGGGCGATCAGCCAGAACCAAAGGCCAAACCCAACAATTCCTCCGATGAAAATTGTGTAGGCAAGTGCCAGCCAACCGCGTTCATCCGCCGTGACAAGGCTCGCCAGTTGTCCATATTCAAGGAACAACGACATCAACATGACCTGCGGCACCGTGAGCGCCGACGACCACCCCATCAACATCAAAGGGTCAAAAGGGCCGTAGCGTTTCGTCAAGACGTTGGACACCGCGAATGCGAAGGCTGCCCCGACCACAAGCAGCAGCGGAAGCGCGTTTGCCGACCGGCCAGGCTCCGCTGCCAACACGACCACGCCGATGAATGCAAGCACCACTCCGGCGGACGTGGTGAGAGACGGCCTCTCCGCGAGCAGCGGCCAGGCTAACAGGACGGTAAAGGGCGTGGCGAGTTGATATGCGACGGCCGACATGCTTCCCGAGCCGAGCCCAAGGCCAACATAGAAGAGCCCGAAGTTCAACCCACCAAGGAAAATCGAAATAGCTGCGATAGGACCGAACTGTTGACGTGTCGGCCTTTTGACGATCGGAACAAGCAGCAACGCGATGGCCAGGAAGCGCAGTGCGAGGAAGAAGAGAGGCGGAAACTCCGTAACGCCCACTTTGATGGCCACGAACTGATAACCCCAGAGCAAGGGGACGGCCACCGCGCAGACGATCTGGATGGCAGACATGGCACCCTTCCTTTCAAGACTGATCAGTCCAGATATGGGCGCGCCAATAAGCGGAGGCGTCCATGGGTTGTTTACCTGATGAAGCGGCCGAGAAGAGCGTCAACGGTGGCTTGCGACGTGTTCCGTGTCGGTGCCGTTTTGCCAACCACGCGCAGCCCCTCGACGAAACAGACGAGAATTCGGGCGGCACTTGAAGGCTCAACACCGTCGGCCAGCCGGCCCGCCGCCTTCGCACGGGAAAGTGCATCAGCCACCCTGGCCTCCATGGCTTTGAAAAAGCTCCCGATGCGACGATCAACTTCAGTATCATGGCCAGCCAGTTCCATGGCTGTGGCCACCAGCAGGCATCCGCGCCGACCATTGGCACCGCTCGTGCGGTCAACGTAGCCGGCAAGGTAGGCCCGCAGGCCGTCGACCGGCTCTCTGCGAGGGGCGAGTTCGATATCCATCCGTGTCAGGGCATCGGCAATGTAGCGATCAAGCGCACGCAAGAAGAGCGAGTGCTTGTCACCGAAAGCGGC
Source organism: uncultured Alphaproteobacteria bacterium (assembly GCA_963777635.1). Taxonomy (GTDB): domain Bacteria; phylum Pseudomonadota; class Alphaproteobacteria; order Rhizobiales; family Xanthobacteraceae; genus BOG-931. The sequence continues at coordinate 74,003 of CAVZSB010000057.1, read as the reverse complement.
GTAAAGGCTGCCACGCGAGAGCTTCGTCGCACGAAGAAGGTCCGGGAGCGCCGTGGCGTGATAGCCGCGCGACCAGAACACACCCATTGCGCGTTCGACAGCGGCTTCCGTGTCGAAACTTCGGGGGCGGCCACGGGGCAACTGCACTGGGGTTTGGCGGCTCATTGCTAATATATAGACCAATTGGTCTATATATCGCAAGTGACCGCTTTGGGTAATTTCGACGGAATCAGCAGGGGGCGTCGGCTGGTTGATGTCCGCTTTGCCTCGAAAGCGCCGAAACCGGGCCAGGCCAGGAGCGTTGCGTTTGGCGGGACACCTATGATTCAAACTCCCAAACTGGGGGTTCAAATCATGCGCTACGAACTCAGCGACTTTGAATGGACCGCCATCGAGCCGATGCTGCCGAATAAGACGTGCGGCGTTCGGCGTGTAAATGACCGTCGGGTGCTCAATGGCATCTTTTGAGTGCCTGCGTTCAGGTGCACCGTGGCGCGACCTGCCGAAGAACTATGGGCCATACACGACTTGCTACAATCACTTCGGTCAGGGGCGCTCGTCCCACTTGTGACCGCTGGAAGCCGCCGCTAAGTTCGGCGCGGGTTTTTCCAGGGGGGATCGCGGTTCATGGTGCTGTCGAGCATGACGGGCTTTGCTCGCGGCCATGGCATCAGCGGCTCGTATGCCTGGGCCTGGGAAGTCAAATCGGTCAACGGCAAGGGTCTCGATCTGCGCCTCCGGCTGCCGCCAGGCTGGGATGCGATCGAGGCGCCGGTTCGTGCCCAGGCCGCCGAGCGACTTTCGCGCGGGTCGATTCAGGCAAGCCTGGCGGTTGACCGCAGCGGCGTTGCGCCCGTGGTCCGCATCAACGCGGCCGTGCTCGATGCGATTTTGACCACGGTGCGGCAGCTTGCTCCGCGCGTCGAGGCGTCGCCGCCGTCGCTTGATGGCTTGCTGGCGCTCAAGGGCGTGATGGAAGTAAGCGACGCCGAAGAGATCGAGGGCGAGCGGCAGAGCGCCGAGGCGGCGGCGACAGCCGGTTTTGCCGAAGTGCTTGGTTCGCTGTCGGAGATGCGTCAACGTGAGGGCGCCGCACTCGGCCGCGTGCTGGCGGCGCGGCTTGGCGAAATCGCCGCGCTTGCGCAACGTGCCGAACTCGTGCCCGGCCGGCGGCCGGAGGCTATTCGCGTGCGGCTCGCCGAGCAGGTCGCCGCGCTTTTGGCACAGTCCGACCGTTTCGATCCGGACCGGCTGCATCAGGAGGCGATCCTCATTGCCACAAAAGCAGACGTGCGCGAGGAGCTTGACCGCCTCGCGGCGCACGTTGCGCAGGCACGGCTCTTGATTGATCGGGGCGGAGCGATCGGCCGTCGGCTCGATTTCCTGGCACAGGAACTCAATCGGGAAGCCAACACGCTGTGCGCCAAGGCGAACGACGTCGAACTCACGAATATCGGCCTTGAGCTCAAGGCCGCGGTCGAGCAGTTCCGCGAGCAGGTGCAGAATGTGGAATAGGGCATGAAGCCCGCCGGTCGCAATTCAACGCGTGTCGCGCGGCGCGGCCTGATGCTCGTTCTGTCCTCGCCTTCGGGCGCCGGCAAGACCACGCTGTCGCGCATGTTGCTGAAGGCGGATCGCGGCGTCGAGCTCTCGGTTTCGGTGACGACGCGGCTGCGGCGGCCCGGCGAGGTCGACGGCCGCGACTATCATTTCATCGATCAGCCCCGCTTCGACGCCATGGTGAAGTCGGGCAAGCTCCTGGAGTGGGCCGAAGTCTTCGGTCATCGCTATGGCACGCCGCGCCATCCGGTGGAAAAGGCGTTGCGATCCGGCCGCGATGTTCTGTTCGACATCGATTGGCAAGGCACCCAGCAGTTGAGCGAGAAAGCCCGCGACGATCTCGTCAGCGTTTTCATCCTGCCGCCGACGGTGAAGGAGCTGGAACGAAGGCTGCAACGCCGCGCGCAGGACAGCCGCGCCGTCATCGGTTCGCGGATGGCGAAGGCGGCGGGCGAGATGAGCCATTGGCCCGAATACGACTACGTTATCGTCAATCGCGACAAAGACGAAGCCTTCGCCGAAGTGCGGGCCATTCTCGCCGCGGAACGGCTCAAGCGCGAGCGGCAGATTGGACTTTCCGCGTTTGTGCGCGGTCTGCAAGCGAAACTGTGAGATCGGGCCCGGCGATGAATCAGACGATGCTTCCAACAAACCAAGTCAATGTCACGCGTCTTATTGACGATGGACCGCTCACCCGCTTTCAGATCGGCACCATTGTTTGCTGCGCGCTTGTCAGCGCGTTGGATGGCATCGACACGCAGTCGATTGGCGTCGCGGCGCCGTTCATCGCCGACGGGCTCGGCATCAAGATCGCCAATTTTGGCCCTATTTTCTCCGCGGCGCTTTTGGGTGCGACGCTTGGCGCCGCCTCTTTCGGTCCTCTTGCCGATCTCCTGGGCCGCAAGACACTTCTTGTCATCGCGGCAGTCCTGTTCGGCGTCTTCACGATCCTCACGGCTTCGGCGAATTCCGTTCCGGTGCTGTTGCTGTTCCGGCTGCTGGCAGGGGTCGGGCTCGGCGGCGCGACGCCGTGCTTCATCGCGCTGACGTCGGAATACGCCCCGGCGCGGCTGCGGGCGACCCTCGTGACGCTGATGTGGTCGGCGTTTCCGCTTGGCGCGATGGTAGGAGGTCTGCTGAATTCCTACATCATTACGCAGATGGGCTGGCGGGCGATCTTCTACATCGGCGGCGTCGCGCCGCTTTTGCTGGCTCTCCTGCTGTTCTTTTATCTTCCAGAGTCGATCAAGTTTCTTCTGGTCCGCAGAAACGACAATGACGCCGTCCGGCGGATCGTCGCGCGCTTTCGCTTTCCGCTTGACCACAACGACTCGCATTTTGTCGTGGACGAGAAGCGTTTGCCCGGCGCGTCGATCCGGCATCTGTTCACCGAAGGCCGCGCTCTCGGCACGCTGCTGTTATGGGTCCCATTTTTCATGGGCTTTGGCGTTCTCACCGTAGCCGTTCTGTGGACGCCGGCTTTGCTGCGGCTCAACGGCATTTCGCCGGCCAATACCGCCTTTGTCGTTGCGTTCAACGGTTTGGGCGGCTTTATCGGCCAGTCGACCGCCGGGCGCCTGATCGAGCGCTTCGGGATTGGGCCCATATTAATTCCTGCTTTCTTGCTTGGAGCTGCAGCAACCGTCGGTTTGGGCTATGCCGCATCTTCGGTGGCGCTGGCGGCGATCTTCATCGGGCTGATCGGGCTCTTTATGGGCCTCGGAACCGGCGGAGCGATCGCTCTTTCGGCGTTGATCTATCCGACGTCGATCCGATCAACGGGCGTGGGCTGGGGCATGGCCATGGGCCGCTTCGGCCAGATTGTCGGACCGTTGCTCGCGGGAGTCTTGCTGGGCGCCGGCTGGACTGCGGATCGCATCATGATCGTCATCGCTTGCGGCGGACTGATCGGTGCGGTTTTCGTCGTTCTCTTCCGGGCGTGGTTCGCCGGCAGGGGTTTGTCGGGGGAAGATGCTTCGACTGTTACGCCAGTCGCTACCTAGCGCGATCGAGACCTTGTCTATGCCGTCAGCACGGTGCGGCCGACGACCCGGCCGGCGCGGAGGTCGTCGAGCGCGGCCTGCGCTTGCGCAAGCGGCCGATCGCGGGTCGGGATCGGCGCGATATTTTTTGATCGCGCGAGATCGAGAAGCTCGCGCGCCTCGGCGAGCGTGCCGGTCAAGGTGCCCTCGATCGTCATCGCCTTGATCCCGAACATGGCCGCGGCGATCGAAAAATCGCCGCCAAGGAGGCCCGTCACCACGACGCGGCCGCCGCGGGCAAGCACCCCGGTGCCGAATTGCAGAGACTTGTCGGAGCCGACAAAATCGCACACCGCCAACAGGCCGCCGGTCGCTTTCATGACGGCCTTGCGCGCCTGCGGGTCGGCCGGGTCGTAGGCTTCGGCCGCGCCGGCCGCGATGGCGGCGTTTCGTTTCTCCGCGTCGATATCGGCGACAATCGGCGGCGTGCGGAAAAGAGTGCGCGCAATGGCAAGGCCCATCATGCCGACGCCGCCGAGCCCGATCAGCAGAACGGGACCGCGCTCCGGCCGGCTGGCGTGCCGCTTAAGAGCGGCGTACGCGGTCAGGCCGGAGCACATCAACGGCCCGGCAAATGCCGCCGGCAGCGGCGCGTAGTCGAGCAGGTAGCGCGGATGCGGAACAAGAACATGCGTGGCGAACCCGCCATCGACGGCGATGCCGAGGTGACGATGGTTCGAGCACAAATTCTCTTCGCCACCGCGGCACGCGGCACAGACCCCGCAACCGATCCACGGATAGACCGCGACACGATGGCCGATCTTCGCATCGGCTGCATCCTCGCCTGCGCTTTCGATCACGCCGGCAATCTCGTGACCGAGGGTGAACGGCAGGGCCCGACCGGCGCTGACATCGAGCTTTTTGTCGCCGCCGAGGGCGAAGTAGCCGTCCTGCAGATGCAGGTCGGAATGGCATACGCCGCAACGCTCGATGCGAACCAGCACTTCGCTGCCGCGCGGCTTTGGACAGTCGACGATCGTCTCGCAAAGCGGCTGCCCGTAAGCGACCAGCGATTGGCGGTGCATCTTGCTCATGTCGGCCGTTACTCCACGGTGTCAGGCGTCGTCGGCATCATGCCTTAGACCGCGGTGCGCGGCGAGAGCCCGCGCCAGCGACACAAAGCCTTCGATCGGGATCTCCTCGGCGCGCGCCGTCGGGCTCAAATCAGCGGCGGCCAGAAGCGCCGGCACGTCGACGCCGAGCGAGCGCAGGCTCTGACGTAACATTTTCCGCCGTTGGCCGAACGCGGCCTGCGTCACGCTTTCAAGGAGCTTACGATCGCAGTGCAGCGGTGCGGCGCGCGGCAGGAGACGGACCAGCGAAGATGTAACCTTGGGCGGTGGCACGAAAGCGGAGGGGTTTACGTCAAAAAGAATGCGGGCTTCGCAGCGCCACTGCACCAGCACGGAAAGCCGCCCGTAGCTTTTAGAGCCGGGGCCGGCAACGATGCGCTGGGCGACCTCGCGCTGGAACATCAGGATCGCGGCGTCGTACCAGGGCGGCCACGGCTCGACGCAAACCCACGAAACGAGCAGGGCAGTGGCGATGTTGTATGGAAGGTTGGCGACGATGCGCGCTGGCCGATGATCGAGGCGCGGGCGCGGATCGAATGTCAGGGCATCGGCCGGAACCACGTCAAGGCGCCCGGGATATCGCTCGGCGATCTCGTGCAGCGCGGCGATTGCGCGCTCATCGCGCTCCACCGCGATCACCCGATCGGCGCCGAGCGCAAGCAGCGCACGGGTAAGTCCGCCCGGCCCGGAGCCGATCTCGACGACTGTTGTGCCTGCGAGCTCGCCCGCAGCGCGGGCGATACGGGCGGCAAGATTGAGGTCGAGCAGAAAATTCTGGCCGAGCGATTTCTTGGCAATGAGACCATGCCGGCGAATGACTTCGCGCAACGGCGGCAGGCCGTCCGGTGCAGCGATCACGACGCTGCAAGCGGGGCAGGGATGTCCGCCGTTGCGAGCCGCGCCGCCAGCCTCAGCGCGTTGATGAGGCTTGTCGGATCGGCCTTCCCGGTGCCGGCAATGTCGAAAGCGGTGCCGTGATCCGGCGAGGTTCGCACGAAGGGAAGACCGAGCGTGACGTTGACGGCATGATCGAAGGCAAGCGTCTTGATCGGGATCAGCGCCTGGTCGTGATACATGCACAAGGCCACGTCATACGTCGCGCGCGCCTGCTTGTGGAAAAGCGAATCGGCCGGCAATGGACCCCTGGCGTCGATGCCATCGGCGACGAGCCGGGCGACCGCCGGCGCGACGATCGCGCGGTCTTCCTCGCCGAGCGCGCCGTTTTCGCCCGCATGCGGGTTAACCCCGGCGACGGCCAGCCGCGGGCGCGGAATGCCAAACCGCGTGGCAAGGTCGTGCGCGACGATACGTCCGGTCTCGACCACAAGCCCGATGGAAAGATGCCGGAAGATTTCCTTTAAGGGCAGGTGGATCGTCACCGGCACGACGGCAAGCTCGGGAGACCACAGCAGCATCACCGGCCGCAATTGCCGCCCGGTTTCCTCCTGCACCAGCGTCGCCAGGAATTCAGTGTGGCCGGGCTCGGCGAATCCCGAATTGTACAGCACATTCTTTGCCACCGGATTGGTGACGACTGCCAAGGCCGCACCGGCCAGGACGTCTGATACCGCGCGGCGAATGGAGGCAATGGCGGCCGGGGCGCTGGAGCCGTCCGGGCGTCCCGGCTCGGCGGTCACCGCAACATCAATCGGCACTACCGGCAGCGCCGACGAAAACGTCGCGCAGGCGGACACCGGAGTGACGACCGAGATCGGCACTTCAAGTCCCAGCCGCGCCGCGCGGCGGCGGAGAAATTCAGGATCGGAGACGACATAGAAACGCGGCAGCGCGAGTTCGGCGCGCCGATGCCAGACAGCCAAGGCAAGGTCGGGTCCGATGCCGGCGGGCTCGCCGAGCGTCAATGCCAAGGGCTGCACGATTTCGCTTCTTGGTCGCCTATTTGTCTTCAGGCAGCTTGTATTCGATCATGGCCTGGCGGCGCAAATTCTCCAGGTAGCGTTTGGCCTGCGCGCCGAATTTCTGCTGAAACATCTGCTCGCGAATTTGCCGCATCTCCGGCGTGTCGGACTTGGTTTCCTTTTTTGCGCAGACCGCGAACATTTGTATCCCTTCCGCGGTTTGCTCCGGCGGCGTCAGGTGACCGGCGGCGGTTCCGTCCAGAATGTCGCGAAGTTGCTGAGCGAGATCGGCGGAAAATTTCGACACCTGATCGCGCACAGCGACGTCCGGCAAAGCCCGCGCAAAGGAGATGCCCTCGTCGCAGTTGACGAAGCGCGCACGCAATGCCTCCGCCTCGCGTTTGCGGCCCTCGTAGACTGAATCGGGCGAGCCGCGCGCCACGATGAACATAACCGGCCGCATGATGTACTCGTATCCCACGGCGCCCTTGTCTTCGGGCTTGTGCAATTCCAGTTGGGCTTCGACATCCTTGTCCCTGATCTCGAGACTGGCTTTGAAGCGGCCGCGTACAAGACCGGTCCAGGCCATCTGAGAACGCAATGACCGCTTGAGGGTATCTTCGCTGGCGCCGCCGGCGGCGAGAATTTGCGTCAGCTTCTGTGAATCAAAGCCCATGCGGCTTGCGACGTCGGCATACGATCGATCGACATCCGAGTCGGGGACGTCGAGGCCGAACCGCTTCGCTTCGGTTGTCTTCAAGATCTCGTCAATCAGGCTGTCGAGCACTTCGCGTCGCGATGGCACCTTTTTAGTGCTCATCTGAATGAACTTGGCGCGATGCTCGACGTCAAGGCTTGTGATCGGCTGGCCGTTGACGAAGGCGACGACCTGCTGAGCGTGGGATGCCGAAGGCATCGCCAGCAGAATCGCCGTCGCGAGCCAGGCCACGGCAAAAACCTTCCAACGGACATAGGGCGGGATTAGCGATCTCACCTCTGGTTCTCCTTTAGGCAAACGGCGCACTGTCCTTTCCTCCGAATCCCCCCAACTTCCAGACGGCCCCGATATTAGCTTCTTGCGACGAAATTTAGAATTGGGAAGCAATCGGCGCCAACGCATCCGGGCCGAGAGTTCTCAGGCTCATTTGCAGCATGAATGTGTTGTTGGGCGTCGGTGTCGTGCCGGTATAGGTATAGGAGGTGATGTAGTTCAAGGACACCAGCAGGCAATCGTCGGTGTAGCCGATGCCGAACCGGGTCTGGTCGAATTGGCTGACCGCCAGGTCGTAGCGAACCGAGCCGAGCACCACCCAATTCTGCGTCACTTTGACCGAGGCGCCGGCCAGAATTTCCTCGCGGCGCGTCAAAAAGCCGATGTCCGGCTGCGCCGTATAGTCACCGTACATCAACTGCACCGTCCAGCGATCGAAGTTGGCTCGGGTTTCGAATTCGAGCCGCTGCGGGGTGAATGTTGCTTCGTCGAAGCGCCCACGTGCGGTGAACGAATAGACCTGGTTGGGCTGATAGGTGACGCGCCCGACATAGTCGGACTTGGCCTTGTCAAGACCGCTCTGCAACCCGGTATTGGTAAGATCGGTGGCCGCGAAGGAGTTCAGTCCGTAGATTTGGTAGGATTGACCAAACAGGACGTTGAAGGAGCCGGCCCGATTGACCTGCGCCGTGTACTGGAAGCCGGCGTTGACACGGCCGCCGCCCTCGACCCGGTCCCAGCCGGAAAATTTGTCGACCGAGAACAGGTTGGCGTCGCTGAACACCATGCTCTGGGCGTCTTCGTTCGGAAATTTTCCGATCTGCGTCTCGTTGGGGCGCAGAACGAGTTGGGCGATGGGCTCGACGGTCTGGGTGCCCCACGGCTCCACGTCCACAAACGGGTAGCGATATTCGACGCCGACGTCGGGCATGCCCCGTGCAACCTCGCGTTCGGCCGGGTTGATGAAGTTCGAGGTGCCGGTCTGGTTCTGCATCTCGGTCGCGGCGACGTCGCCACGCACGCCGGCGAAGGGCGTGATCATCATGCCGTTGTTGGTGACGAAGGTGCGGCGCCAGTCAAACTCGGCCGAAGAACGCGTGTAGGTTCCGGCGATGCCGCGCAGCAGACAATTGGCGGCGTTGACGTTGGCAGCGTTGTTCGAAGAGCACAGCCCGTTATTCGACGCGTTCTGGGTGATGGCGTCGAATTCCGCCTGTTGCCGCGTAAGGCTGGTCAAATTGACCTTGTAGCTGAACTCGCCGCCCGCCACGGGTTGCCCCAGCACGTTGGAATAATCCAGTACCGGGTGAATAATTGGAATTTGAGCCTGAATGTCTTGTCCCGAGAAGCCGTAATAGTAGATCGACCGGATGTCGAAATAGCTGCGGTCACCCACGCCGCTGAGGTAGAGCTGAGACACGCCCTCCGCGGCGACGCCGGTGTGAAAAGGATCGAACGATCCGAGGAATTGCCCGAGCTGATAGTCGAACAGGAACTGGCTATCGGTCATCAGGAGCCCGGTCCAGCCCCATACCCATTTGTCGCTCAACGCGAACTGGCCGGCAGTCTGAATGGCGCCCCGGAAAACGTTCGCTGTCGGGCTGTTGGGGCCGTCGCGGCCGGCAAAATATCCCGGGTCGGTCTGGAAGATGCCGGCGGCCTTGATCGAATACGAGCCCTCCATCAGGCGCTGACGCCAAATTCCCTCCAACAACGCGCCTTCCTTCGTCGTGATCACCGTCGAAGCCGTCAAATCGTAGTTTGGCGCCAGTGCCCAGAAATAAGGGATCTCCAACCCGCCTCCGTAGGCGGTGCCATAAGTGATGTTAGGGAACAAAAAACCGCTCTTGCGGGTGACCGAAGGATCGGGCGAGGACATGAACGGAAAATAGGCCAGCGGCACGCCGAAGAACTCGACGCGCGCATCCTCGAAGTAGATCATCTTCTCGCCGTTATCGTGAATGATCCGCGCGGCTTGGATCTGCCATAACGGCGGCTTCTTCGGGTCGTCCTTGCACGGCTCGCAGGCGGTGTAGACGCCGTTTTGCATGACCGTGTAGTTGCCCTTCACCCGGTCGGCGCGCGCGGCGGCGAAGCGCGTATCGTCTTCGGTCTCCAGACGCAGCGAATCGACGAAGCCGTCGCGATAGTCGTCGGTCAGATCGATGAACTGGCCATAGGCGATCTTGCCGTCGGCTTCGGTTATCCTGACGTTGCCGCGCGCCTGCAATCGCCTGGTTTTTTGATCGTAGATCACTTCGTCTGCTTCGACGGTCGCAGAGTTGTAATAGATCTGGACGTTGCCGACCGCGGACACGGTATTGTTGGTGTAGTCGTACCTGATCTCCGCCGCCTGCAAGAGCATCGGCGCGTCGGATTGCATCGGAGGCGCCTTGGTCGCGGGCGGCCGCGGCGGGAAATGCAGCAAGTTGCCGACGGCCTGGGCGGACACTTGCCCAGGCGCAAGCAAAGCACAGCCGAGGAAGACGAAAAGCGCCGCGAGGAACGCTACGCCCACCCGGACACGCACGTGCAAGCCGACACTACAAGGACGGAACGAATACGCCACTATCCGTCCTCCTGGTGCAGCAGCACGACAAATCCGGTGAGGCTCCCGACCAATACCGGAATCCATGCCGCCATGACCGGCGACAGAATCTCGGACTTGCTCATGTCCTCGGTGAATTTCGACAGAACGAACAGCATGAACCCGGCGGAGATTCCGCCCAGGACCATCTTCTGCACGCCGCCGAAACGAAAAAAGCGCAAGCTAACGGATGCAGCGAGCAGGACCATGGCGGTCAGCAGGAACGGCCGCGCCAGCAGCTGCTGATATTGCAGCCGATAGCCGGCGGCGACCAGCCCGGCCCGATCCGCCAGTTCGATGTAGGAAGGAAGCTGCCAGAATGGGACGGTTTCCGGTGTGGCAAAACTTTCCCGCACCTGCTCGGGGGTCAGGTCGGTGGCGAGCCGATAGGATTCCTGAAGCAATGGCGGCTTGCCGCTCGCATAGATGCGGGCATCGTCGAAGCGCCAATATCCTTGTTCAAGCGTCGCGAATTTTGCCTCGATCCGCAGCTGGAATTGGCCCTCGCTGTCGAACGTATAAACACTGACGCCGTTCAGTCGAACGCCTTGCTCGCGGCTCGACTTGGCGTTGATGATGGCCGCGCCGTCGGCGCTGCGCTGACGCACCCACAAGCCGCCGTTGTTTTCCCGCCCCGTCGAGGCGGGAAGCTCGCCCATCATCTCGGATTCGAGACGTTTTGAGCGCTCGTGCATGACCGCGGCCAGCGGATTGTAGATCGTGGTGGCGACGGTGCCGAACAGAAACGCCGCGACCATTGAGGGTGCCACGAATTGCCATGCGGAAACCCCGGCCGCGCGCGCAACGACCAGTTCGAGACGGCGTGACAGCGCCAGATAGCAGGACATCGCGCCGACCAGCACCGCGAACGGCATGATGCGCTCGGAAAGTTGCGGCACGCGGAACACGGAAATCTCGGCCAGGGTCAGGGCGGTTGCTTTCGGCCAGTCCGAGCTGCGCCGCAACAACTCGACATAGTCGATCATCGCGGCGAGCGCGACCACGCCGAAAAACGAGCCGACGACGTTTTTGAGAAAGTACCATCCGAAATAACGTGAAAGCGTTCCGGCGATCATCCGCGGTCCCTCAACCTGCCGTCGCTTTTGCAAGCCGCTCGCCGATCGCGGTTGCGATTCGAGAAACCGCCGCCGCGGGCTCGATGGCCTGGCCTCTGGAAATCAGCCACAGGCCGCCGGCCATCGAGCCGCCGAGCGCAACGTATTGCAACGCGATAGCGCTCGGATTGTGCACGCCAACGATGACACTGAGAAAGCCGACGAGGCGCAGCACCGACACCGCGCCGATAAGCCCCAGCAGCGACAATGTGCGGCTCTGCCTGGTCGTTTGCGGCGGGCCGAGAAATGCATAGGCCAGAATCACAAATGCCAGCGGGTAGAGCGGAGTGGCAAAGCGATCGTGCATTTCCGACCGAAACTCACCCGCCTGGGCGATGAGGAGCCGATCGTTGGGCGCCGGCCATATGAGCTCCCAGAGGTATTTCTCGCGCGTGTTGTAGGTCACGCTCTGCGGGCCCGTGGTGAATTTCGACAGGTCGAACGGGTATCGATCGAACGTCACGATGCGAGGATCGCGCTGTCCGCTTTCAATGCGTTGCACGCTGCCCTTTTCGAGCACCAGGAAGGATCCACTGTCGTTCTTCACGATTTCGCCGCGCTCGGCGAGATAGGTGGAATGCTCGTTGGGGTCACGACGGTCGTCGAGGAATATACCCTCCAGTAGTCCGTTCGGCCGCCGATCGGCGATGTGGAAGGTGAGATTGCCGCCGATCGTGGTGAAGCGTCCCGGCTGCACGATGTTGGTGAGAATGTCGGCGCGAACCTGCGTTGCCCAGTCGCGCAGTTCGCGCAGACTCCACGGCGAAATGTAAACGGCGATGGCGGCGACCAGCAGCGACACCACCAAGCCCGCGGCCAACAGGGGACGGAGCAGGCGCCAGGGCGAGATACCCGCGGCATTCATCACGATGATCTCGGAATCGGAGCTGAGCTTGCTAAGAACATGCGCCGTCGCCAGCACGAGCGAGATCGGCGCGATCATCATGACAAGCAGCGGAATAAGCAGCCCGGTGATGCCGACGAAGACCAAAAGCGTTTGCCGCTGACTGGTGATCAGGTCGAATTCGCGGATCGCCTGCGTGAACCACATCACCACGGTTAACGTGACAAGGGTGATGGTGAACGCAACCATCGTGGTGCGAAACACGTAGCGGCCGATCGACCCCATCGGACTCAACTTTCCCCAGACGGGCCCCACGGCCGTTCCGGCCCCAAAAGGCCGAGCTCCCCCGAGGGAATTTCATGCTTTCACAAAGTGGCCTCGCCAAGGCAAAGCCATTGAGTTTCCAAAGCTAAGTGATGCTAAGGGTTGCTAAGGGTTGCTAAGGGTTAATGGATTCACTCCATGGGAGTGCCGCCGGCCTGACTTGGCCACAAGGTGCTTGGCGGAACGCGCGGTCCGGGTCATATGTCGGCCGAACCTTCTAACCCGCTGACGACGGGAGGCTCCCAAGGATCGCCAATGCCCGAAACCCTCAAAATCGGCTTCACCCCCTTCGGCCGCGCAAAGGGTGTTCTTGTCTTGTTCTGCGCGGAGGGCCTCAAATTCGGATCGGCCAGCCAAAAGACGTTGTTGCCGATCGGCGACCTTTTTCGCCGCGCCGCGGCGGCGGATCACTTTACGGGCAAAAGCGGGTCGATGCTCGAGATCCTCGCGCCGGCGGGTATCAACGTGTCCCGCCTCATTGTGGTCGGCATCGGCAAGGAGCGCGACCTCAAGGATCGCGATCAGGTCAAGCTCGGCGGCGTCGCGATGGGCAAAATCCCAAAATCTGCTTCGCAGGCCACGATCATGGCCGAGTTGGGCTCGGGCGCGATGAAGGGCGACCAGATCGCCAATCTCGTCCTCGGCGCTCGCCTGCGTGCCTACCGGTTCGACCGCTACAAAACCAAACGCAAGGAAGACGACGAGCGGGCGACCAAGGTCGAAGTCAATTTCGCCTGCGCCAATCCGACCGCGGCGGAAAAGTCCTGGGCCGCCGCCGCGCAAGGTCTCGCCGACGGCGTCGTATGGGCGCGCGATCTCGTCAACGAACCGGCGAACGTGCTTTATCCCGCAGAATTCGCGCGCCGGACGTCTAGTCTCAAAAAGCTCGGCGTCGTCGTCGAGGTTCTCGACGTGCCAGCCATGCGCAAGCTCGGAATGGGTGCGCTCCTTGGCGTCGCGCAGGGCTCGGCGCATGAGCCGAAACTTGTCGTCATGCGCTGGAGCGGCGGCAAGCGCGGCGCCGACCCGATCGCGTTTATCGGCAAGGGCGTATGTTTCGACTCCGGCGGCATCTCGATCAAGCCGGCTGCGGGCATGGAGGATATGAAGGGCGACATGGCCGGAGCCGCGTGCGTCACCGGCCTCATGCACGCGCTCGCGGCGCGAAAGGCCAAGGTCAATGTCGTCGGCGCCATCGGGCTTGTGGAAAATATGCCCGACGGCAAGGCGCAGCGCCCAGGAGATATCGTCACGTCGATGTCGGGGCAGACCATCGAGATCATCAACACGGATGCCGAGGGCCGCCTCGTGCTGGCCGACTTGCTGCATTACGTGAACAAGCGCTTCAAACCCCGGTTCATGGTCAATCTGGCGACGCTGACTGGCGCGATCATTGTCGCGCTCGGGCAGGAATATGCCGGGCTTTTTTCCAATGACGACAAGCTTTCCGAGCGCCTGACGAAGGCCGGCGAGGCGACCGGCGAACGCGTGTGGCGCATGCCGCTTGGACCGGAATACGACAAGATCATCGATTCGAAATTCGCAGACGTTAAAAATAGCGCGGGCCGCAACGGCGGCTCCATTACGGCGGCGCAATTTCTGCAGCGTTTCGTCGACAAGACACCCTGGGCGCATCTCGACATCGCCGGCACCGCGCTTGGCTCGCCGCAGACCGATATCAACAAAAGCTGGAGTTCGGGTTGGGGAGTGCGCTTGCTCGACCGTCTTGTCGAGGATCACTACGAGCGCTGAGCGCGCCGCCCGCTGGCCGCGCCGCCGCTAAGCGTCGGCGACTTTTAGGACCAGCTTGCCGAAATTCTCGCCGCTGAACAGTTTCAGCAGCGCCTCCGGAAAATTCTCCAGACCTTCGACGATGTCTTCGCGGGATTTGAGCTTGCCCGCTGCGATCCAGGCGGCGATATCGTTGATTGCGTTCGGATACCGCGAGGCGTAATCGAACACGACCATGCCTTCCATCCGGGCGCGATTGACGAGGAGCGAGAGATAGTTGCTCGGCCCCTTGATCGGCGTCGTGTTGTTGTACTGCGAGATGGCTCCGCACACCACGATGCGGGCGTGGCGCGCGATCTGGGTAAGCACGATGTCGAGAATGTCGCCACCGACATTGTCGAAATAGACGTTGACCCCGTTGGGACAATGCGTGCGCAGGCTCTTGCGAACGTCCTCGGCCTTGTAGTCGATTGCCGCATCGAACCCGAGTTCGTCGACGAGGTAGCGGCACTTCGCGGCGCCGCCGGCGATGCCGACCGCGCGGCATCCCTTGATTTTTGCGATTTGCCCGACGGTCGCGCCAACCGCGCCGGCAGCGCCGGAAACGACGACGGTATCACCCTCGTTGGGCGCGCCAACGTCCAGCAGGCCAAAATAAGCGGTCATGCCGGGCATGCCGAGTGTGTTGAGAAACATCGGCAGCGGCGCGAGCTTTGGATCGACCTTGAAGAGCCGCGCGGCGTCGAGGGCGGCGTATTCCTGAACACCAAGCAGGCCGGAGACATGGTCGCCGGCGGCGAACCCCGGGTGTCTGGACGCCATGACCTTGCCGACGGCGCCCGCCCGCATGACTTCGCCGATACCGACAGGGGCGATGTACGATTTGCCTTCGTTCATCCAGCCTCGCATGGCCGGATCGAGCGACAGATACAAAACCCGCGCGAGTACCTCGCCGTCGCGGGGTTCCGGCAACGGCGTTTCGGTGAATTGCCAGTCGCTGCGCTTTGGCAAGCCGACCGGCCGCGCTGCCAGTTTGATCTGGTGGTTGATGTCGCCATTCATGGCGCGCCGCCCTTGCTGAAGATTTCTTATGCTACCATGTTCGCCGGAACCATCGCGAAGACGAGCACACCCGCCCTCACGTGACCGAAATCCTCTTCTATCACCTCAAGGGGCAGACGCCGGAGCAGGTGTTGCCGCCGCTCTTGCAGAAGTCGCTTGAGCGTGGCTGGCGGGTCGTGGTGCAGGCCTCCTCTGAAGAGCGCATTGAGGCGCTCGATGCCCATTTGTGGACGTGGCGCGACGATTCCTTTCTTCCGCACGGGACCTGGCGAGATGCCGAAGCGGCCCAGCACCCGATCTTGCTGACCGTCAGAGACGATAACCCGAACGGCGCCATCGTACGCTTCCTTGTCGAGGGAGCGGCTATGCCGGGCGATGCCGCGGCGTATCAGCGCGTCGTCCTTCTTTTCGACGGCGAAGACCCCGACGCCGTGGATGCCGCGCGGGCGCGCTGGAGCGAGGCCAAAACCGCCGGGTTTGAGGTGACCTACTGGCAAGCTGATGAAAAAGGCGGCTGGCGGCGGCAGGCCTGAGCAAGCATGCCGAGTTGGTATAAGTATTCGCCATATCGTATTGAATTATAGTGGTCTTCTGATTTTGTCATTTGCGTTAAGCGAGTGTCGCAAAAGCCGCTTTGCGACACCATATTTTTTGCTCCCGACGTAGATTGCTTATATAGTGTGATCCCATGAATAAGCGTTCAGTGAAAAGCCGGCCGGCGAAAGCAAGCCGCAATCAAGTTGTTCGCAAGGCGGTTTCGCGGCGAGTTTCAGGCCAGACGAAGCCGTCGAAGGCGATTAACATTCCCACCGTTCCCGTTGCGCAGCAGATATCGATGCCCGGACCGCGGTTGCGGGCGCATCGATTTCGTGTCGGCCAGACGGTGCTCTACACTTCGAGCCCGATCAGCCGACCGGGCGCCAGCGGCACGTACGAAGTCGTCAAGCTTTTGCCGTCCGACGGCGACGATTATCAGTACCGGATCAAAAATCCCGGCGAAGCGTTTGAGCGCGTCGCCAAAGAAAGCCAGCTGGAACTCGAACACTAGTTGCGCGGCGTTTCTCGCATCACACGCCGAACGCGCGTCTCAAAATCGCCGAGGACTGGCGCCATTAGGCCCCCTGAGTCATACTTCTCGGGGAAGGCGGCATTGCCTTTAGCGGAGACGCCGGATGCTCGGCATTGATCCCGAGTCAGGAGCTTCGGCGCTGCGTCTGTGGCTCGCGGCCGGCTCGGCTGGTCTGCTCGTCCTTTTCTGCGTGCTCGCTTTTATTCAACCGCAGCCGCAGCTGGCTTCGAGCCCGGTGCGGCGTGCCGCTTTCGTGATCGCGGGAGCGTTTTTTGGCGCCGTGATGACGTGGGCATTCCTCGATCATGGCGGGTCAGGTGATCGCGGCGCCGAACGCCGCGCCTTTGAGGCGCGCGCCGAGCAACTGGGCGCGCAAGCCCTGGCCCCCGGATCGCCGCTCGCGTGCCTCAACGCTTTGGCGGGCGACGGCGTTGAGGCGGCTTGTGAAAAGGCGCTGTTTGCGTCGCCAGCAAGCGTCGCGGCCGCATCTTCTTATGTCGCCGCGCAATTGACGCTCCTATCGGGCTTGGCCGGCTACGCCCGGCGCGGCGGCGCGGACGTTGAGGACACGCTCGCGTCGTTGCGGCGCTCGCTCGAAGCCGATCGTTTTGGCTTCGTCGCCCACGTGCTCGCGATCCGCGATGGATGTACGAGCCAGAACTGCAAGGCGTTTACGCTTTTGCACAATGCGGACCGTTTACGCGCCAACCTGAACGACGCGACACTCGATCGGTATGTGGAGCGTCATGCAGCGCTTTGGCTTGCGGGCTCTGATGCCGCAGTCGCGGAAGCGGCCTCGCCGCAGGCGCCGCAACCACCGCACAAGCCGATCAATATCGATTTCCCGACCGCGGCCTCGATTCCGGCGGTGAGCATCATGAATGCCGAGCCTTCGGGGCCGGTCGTGCCGGGCGCGGCCGCTGCCGCGGCGTCGAATCCGAACCCGCCTCCCGGAGGTGCGCCTGCGTCGCGCCACGCCCGAAGACAAACCATTGTTCCCGCAGCGCCGATCGCGGCGCAAGCCGCCCCGCCAGGTTCAGCCGCGACGGAACCGATCTGGCCGGAGCCCGTACCTGCGCCGCCTGCCACACCAACCCCGCAAACTGCAGCGGCGCCCGTACCCGCGGCGCCGATTCAGCTCACTCCACCTAACGTAAGTGCCGGCGCGGCTGCTCGAACTCAGTGATTTCAGCGCGAGCCGAGCGGCTCCGGCGGTTCCTCATCATGTTCAACTCGGTTCTTATTGCCAATCGCGGCG
This sequence comes from uncultured Alphaproteobacteria bacterium, assembly GCA_963777635.1. GTDB lineage: Bacteria > Pseudomonadota > Alphaproteobacteria > Rhizobiales > Xanthobacteraceae > BOG-931. Next base: position 56,488 of record CAVZSB010000057.1, on the reverse strand, counting down.
AAATCGCTTGCCGCATCGCTCGCACCGCCAAGCGGTTGGGCATGCGCACGATTGCCGTCTTTTCGGCCGCCGACGCCAACGCGCTGCATCGGCGCGTTTGCGACGAGGCGCACTTCATCGGCGCCGCCGAACCGCGCGACAGCTATCTCAACATCGAACGTCTGCTCGAAGTCGCCAGGGATTCCGGCGCCGAATGCATCCATCCCGGATATGGCTTCCTGTCCGAGAGCGGCGATTTTGCCGAAGCCTGCGCGCAAGCCGGCTTTGAGTTCGTCGGTCCGCCCGCGGCCGCGATCCGCGCCATGGGGCTCAAGGATCGCGCCAAGGCGCTGATGGAAAAAGCCGGCGTCCCAATCGTTCCCGGCTATCACGGCGAGCGACAGGACGCGAAGTTCCTCAAGCAGCGGGCTGACGCCATCGGCTATCCGATATTGATCAAGCCGGCTGCCGGCGGCGGCGGCCGCGGGTTGCGCCGCATCGACAACGCGGCCGATTTCGAGACTGAACTCGAAGGCGCGGTGCGCGAAGTGGCGGCGGCGTTCGGCTCCGGCCGCGTGCTGATTGAAAAATACGTCGCCGCGCCCCGCCACATCGAAATCCAGGTATTCGCCGACCGGCATGGCCACATCGTCCATCTCGGCGAGCGCGATTGCTCGTTGCAACGGCGCCATCAGAAAGTCATCGAGGAAACGCCGGCGCCCGGAATGAGCGAACAATTGCGGGCGCGAATGGGCGCCGCCGCGGTCGAGGCCGCCCGGGCGGTCGGCTATGTCGGCGCCGGCACGGTGGAATTCGTTGCTGACGGCACCAAGGGACTGCGGGCGGACGGGTTCTGGTTTATCGAAATGAATACGCGGCTCCAGGTTGAGCATCCCGTCACTGAAGAGGTCACGGGGCTCGATCTCGTTGCCTGGCAGTTCCGGGTTGCGGCGGGCGAAAAGCTGCCGCTCGTGCAGGAGCAGGTCCGCTTCGACGGTCACGCGATCGAAGCCCGTGTCTATGCCGAAGATCCCGAACACGGCTTCCTGCCCTCGACCGGCCCGATCGTAGGCCTCGACTTGCCGGCCGATGTGCGCGTGGAGAGCGGCGTGGAAGCCGGTGGGGTCGTGACGCCGTTCTACGATCCGATGATCGCAAAGCTCATCGTGCATGCGCCGTCGCGCGCGGCCGCGCTCGATCGTATGGTGGACGCGCTGGACCGTACACGGGTTGCGGGCGTGCGCAGCAACGTCGCCTTTCTCGGCGCGCTCTGCCGCGCGCCGCATTTCCGCGAAGGCCATGTCGACACCGGCTTTATCGATCGCCACCTCACCGCACTCGGCGCGGTGCCGCATGCCCCCGATCACGCCGCGGCGGCTGCCGGCGTCGCGCAGCTCTTGCGCGATGGAGCGGCTTTCGGTCGAACAATCCGATGAGAAAGCTTCACCATGGGATGTGCGCGACGGCTTTCAGCTCGGCGGCGCCCGTTTGATCGTTGTACCGATTCTGATCGAAGGGCAGGGCGCTGACGCTGCCGTCACCTATGGCAAGGATGGGATGAACGTCGTGGTCGCAGGGGCGGTCCCGGCTGCGGATGCCAAGGTGTTCGAAGCGCATGGCGAAGCCTTCGTCCTGCGCGGCGGTCGCCAGACCCGCGTGCGACTTAAGGATTTTTCCGCCGCCGCTGCCGAAGCCGGCGGCGGCGATGGCGTCATCAAGGCGCCCATGCACGGCAAGGTTTTGGAACTTTTCGTCGGTGCCGGCGCCGCGGTCACGCACGGTCAGCGCCTTGCCGTGATCGAGGCGATGAAGATGGAGCACACCTTGCGGGCGCCGTTCGCCGGCATTGTCGCCGACGTTGCGGCGACGGCCGGCACGCAAGTTGTGGAAGGTGCGCGGATCATGGTGATCGAACCGGCATCGGAGGGATAAACTCGCCGGATGGCACTCAATCTCATCAAGCTTTGCGTTGGCGCCGACTCGATCAGCCGATCTTGAGGACTGGATCAAGCAGCGGCTCAAGGAAAAGCGAAAGCGCAGCGAAAAACCCGAGCATATTCATCGCACCCGCATGGTGCCGAAGCGCGCCGCAGAGCTGGTCGATGGCGGCTCGCTCTATTGGGTGATCCGCGGCGAAATCGCTTGCCGGCAGCGCATCCGCGAGGTCCGGCCTTATCGCGACAAGGAGGGTGTCGGACGCTGCGGCCTGGTGCTCGATCCTAAAGTCATCCTCGTTGCCCCGCGCCCGTTTCGCGCTTTTCAAGGCTGGCGCTATCTCGCGGCCAAGGATGCCCCGCGCGATCTCGACAAGGCCGCGCCGGGCGCCGCTGCGATGCCGGAGAAATTGCGCCGCGAGCTTCGTGACCTCGGCCTCATGTGATTGAGGCAATCCTTCAAAGCCTTAGCCGCATGGCGCAGCCAAAAGCGATCACGTAGAGTGCGCGGCGCGGGCAGCCGAAAAGGCGCAGTTGCGGAGCGGGAACCATGATCATCGAAGGCCAGGCGGACGTCACCAAGGCGGTTTTGAGTGAGCTCGAACGGGCGCCCGACCCGCGTTTCCGCGAGATCATGTCGGCCCTCGTCCGGCACCTGCATGATTTCGCACGTGAGGTGAAGTTGACCGAGCAGGAGTTCCAGACCGCCGCTGCCTACGTCAATGCGCTGGGCAAGCTCACCAACGACAACCACAATGAAGCGGTGCTGATGGCCGGGTCCCTTGGGCTCTCGGCTCTGGTCTGTCTCCTCAATAACGGCGACCACGGTCAAACCGAGACCGATGCAAGCCAGCTCGGACCATTCTGGCGCATGCATTCGCCGCTGATGAAGAGCGGCGATTCCATTGTGCGATCGCCGACGCCAGGTCCCGCACTCTTTGTCGATGCTTACTACCGCGACGTCCGCGGCAAGCCGATCCAGGGAGTGGAAGTCGACGTCTGGCATTCATCGCCGGAAGGCTTTTACGAGAATCAGGACCCGACCCAATCCGACATGAATCTGCGCGGCAAATTCATCACCGATGCGGAGGGGCATATCAGCTTCCGCAGCGTGAAGCCGTCCGGTTACCCGATTCCGATCGATGGCCCGGTGGGTGATCTTTTGCGCGCGCAGCGACGGCACAATATGCGTCCCGCGCATCTGCATTTCCTGGCCTATAAGGTCGGCTTCAAGACGCTGATCTCGCAGATTTACCCGCCCGACGACAAATACATCGATAGCGACGTGCAGTTCGGCGTCACGCGTCACCTGCTGGGCGATTTTGTGCGGCACGACGATGGCCCGGCGCCGGCCGCCGACGTCAAGCCGCCTTGGTATTCGCTCGCCCACAACTTCGTCATGGAAGCCGGCGAGGCGCGCTTGCCGCGGGCGCCGATCACCGGCAAGGCTCAAGGGGAACGCCCGCAAATTCCGCATCTCGAACGAGCCTGAAACAGATTTGTCGCCGGTTGCGTCCATAAAAATCTCGGGGGAACACAATGTTGCGTCGAACAGTGCTCAAAGGTCTGGCAGCCAGTGCTGCCGCCGGCCTGGGCGCGGGCCGCGTAGCCGCCCAGGAAGTCCTCAAGATGGGTGTCAGCATCCCGATGACTGGAGCGGGGTTTAACGCCGTCGGCCGGCAACTCGCGTCCGCGCTCAAGCTTTACGTCCAGGAGCACGGCGACGTCGTCGCCGGTCGAAAGCTCGAAATCATCGTGCGCGACGATGGCGGCGTCGCCGACAACGCGCGCCGGATCGTCCAGGAGATGATCGTCAACGAGAAGGTCAGCCTTCTCGGCATCGGAATCACGCCGACAGCGCTGGCCATCGCGCCGCTGGTGACCGAAGCCAAGATTCCCACTTTGGTCATGAGTTCGGGGGCGTCCGTCACCGTCACGAAATCTCCATACATGGTGCGCGCCGGGTTCCTCCAGGGTCAGCAGGGCTGGATCATGGCGGAGTGGGCGGCCAAGAACGGGAGTAAACGCGTCGTCACGTTGGTCAACGACTGGGCGCCGGGTATCGAATCGGAAACCGCGTTCAAGACGCGATTCCTTCAGGAAGGTGGCGAGATTCTCGAATCGATTCGCATTCCGCTCGCCAATCCGGATTTCGCGCCGTTCCTGCAGCGCATCCGCGACATCAATCCGGACACCGCGTTTATCTACTTCCCGGGCACGCAGGCAGGCATTTTTGCCAAGCAATTCGCCGAACGGGGGCTTGGCAAATCCGGCATCAAGATCATCGGTCCGGGTGACCTGACAGATGACGACGACCTCAACACCATGGGCGACCAGATGCTCGGCATCATCACGTCCGGTTCCTACTCGGCCGCCCACGATTCCGCGCTCAACAAGGCTTATGTCGCCGGGTTTGAAAAGGCATTCGGCTTTCGTCCTGACTTCGTCTCGGTCGGCGCCTATGACGGCCTGCATCTGATCTATGAGGCGCTCAAGAAGACGAACGGAAACGCCGATGGCGACGTCATGCTCGCTGCGATGAAGGGCATGGCCTGGGAAAGCCCGCGGGGGCCGATTTCGATCGACCCGCAGACGCGCGACATCGTGCAGAACATCTACATCCGCAAAGTCGAGAAAGTGAACGGGCAGCTCTATAGCGTGGAGTTTGCCACTTACCCGGCCGTGGGGAATCCAATGAAGTCCGGCGGCAAGTGACCGCGCCGGCCGTCAGGCCGCCAGGTTGTCGATCAGCCGCGTTTTGCCGATGCGCGCAGCAACGAGGAGACGGACCGGGCCGTCCTTCCGTGAGGCGATCGGTGCGAGCGTCTCGGCGTGGCGGGCTTCGAGGTAATCGAGGACGAAACCGGCTTGCGCGATCGCGGTGCCGCCGTCATCGAGCACGCCCGCAATTGCTTCGCCGGCGACGATCCGCTTTGCGCAGGCGGCAAGTGCGCGATAAAGCGCCGGTGCCGCGGCGCGCTCCGGCGGCGATAAATAAGCGTTGCGTGATGACAGCGCGAGCCCATCGGGCTCGCGCACCGTCGGTACGCCAATGATACGGGTCTTCAGGCCGAGGTCGCGCGCAAGCTGCGTAACCACTTTAAGTTGTTGATAGTCTTTCTCACCGAACAAGGCGAAGTCCGGCTGGCACTGAATGAAAAGCTTGCCGACAACGGTCGCAACGCCGGCGAAGAAGTGTGGCCGAAACGCATCTTCCAGGCCGGCCGATGCCGCACCTTCCGGTACGATCCGCGTCGCGAAGCCAGGCGGATACATGGTCGCGGCGGATGGCGCCCAGACCGCGTTGACCTTCGACGCAGCGAGCGCTGCGACATCGGCGGCGAAGGTTCGCGGATAGGTGCTGAGGTCCTCGTTCGCGGCGAACTGGGCCGGGTTGACGAAGATCGATACGATGACACGATCGGCACGGCGGTGCGCCCGCCGCACGAGGGCCAGGTGACCGGCGTGGAGCGCGCCCATGGTCGGCACGAGCGCAATGCGATGGCGCCTCGCGTTCCACGAATAGAGGATGCGGTTTAGCGTCGGCAAGGTGCGGATCACTTGCGGGTGGCGCGGTTCCGATCTTGACGTACCTCTAGTCATCGTTTCCGGTCTTGGCGTTGCAAGTGTTGGTGTTGCGTTGCAAGTCTTGGCGTTGCAAGTCCTGGCGTTGCAAGTCTCGGCGTTGCAAGGCAAACACACACCGCGCGCATTCGTCGCGCGCCACGTGGTTAATGATTAACTTGCCACGCTCGATGCTGTATCTTGACCGTGCTCGTTGCAAGCTGGAGAACGGATCGCCACGCAGAGGTCGCGTTTCCATGTTGATGCAAGCGGACGTTGGCAAGCCGTGCTCGGCGCATGTCATCGTCCTTGGCAATGAAAAAGGCGGATCTGGAAAGTCGACCACGGCTATGCATGTTGCTGTCGCGCTTTTACAGGCGGGTCAGCGCGTTGCAACCATCGATCTCGATTCGCGCCAGAAGAGCTTTACCCATTACGTCGAAAACCGCCGCGACTGGGCGAATCGCGCCGGCATCAAGCTCGATCATCCTCGGCATTTTTGCGTAGCGCGCGGCTTTGGCCTGCGCCTGGATGAAATCGAGTCGCAGGAATTCGGCGCGTTTGCCGACGCGATCGGAGCGGTCGAGCAAACCCATGATTTCGTCGTCATCGATACCCCGGGGGCCGATTCGTACCTGATGCGGCTCGCCCACTCGATGGCGGATACGCTGATCACTCCCCTCAACGACAGCTTCGTCGATTTCGACGTGCTCGGCATGGTCGACCCGACCACCTTCGAGCTCACCGGCATCAGCCACTACGCAGAAATGGTGCGTGAGGCGCGACGGCAACGCCGGCTGGTCGATGGCGGCCTGACCGATTGGGTGATCGTACGCAATCGCCTGTCCTCGCTCGGCTCGCGCAACAAGCGGCTGGTCGGTGCGGGGGTCGAAGCGCTTTCGCGTCAGCTTGGTTTTCGTGCCGTCGACGGATTCGCCGAGCGGGTTGTCTATCGCGAATATTTCCCGCGCGGACTGACGGCCCTGGACGAGATGGAAGAGACCCCGCTCGGCCCGCGCTCGACCCCCTCGCACTTTACCGCACGCGACGAGGTCAAGCTCCTGATCGAGGCGCTGAAACTGCCGATGGACGAACGCGGCAAGCGCCGCGCGGCTGCTCGCGCCGAATGGGCCGCCTCGGCCGACAAACCGCTCGATACGCACGGTTTCCTCGCCGATTAGACGGCTTTCTGCACCCATTGCACCGGCCCTCGGAGGAGGCCACCTTATGGCGAGGTTTTGATCCACGCCGTAAAGGTCCGCAATGAGCAAGAACCGGTCCGGCCAAACGCCGGCACCGAGCGCCAGCCCGGCCGACGCCAAGGTGCCTGACGGGCATGCCGCGCCGTCACCGCGCGCAGAACTCGACGCCTTCCTCAACCAAGTCAAAGCGCTCAGTCCGGCTGTCAGCGCGAGCGGGCGCGGCCGGCTCATTTTCGCACTCGACGCCACCATGAGCCGGCAGCCGACCTGGGACCAGGCGTGCGTTCTCCAGGCCGACATGTTTCAGGAGGCCTCGGCCGCCGGCGGTCTCGACGTTCAGCTTGTCTATTATCGCGGGCTGGCGGAATGCCGCGCCTCTTCCTGGGTGGCGGAGCCGCAGCGGTTGGGCGAACTGATGTCGCACATCGATTGCCGCGGCGGCCAAACCCAAATCGCAAAAGTTCTCGCCCATGCCCGCCGCGAAAGCGACAAAGGGAAGACCGGAGCCAAAAGATCAGCGCGCTTGTCTTCGTTGGCGATGCCATGGAGGAATCGCTCGACGCGCTGTGTTCCGGTGCGGGCGAGCTCGGCTTGCGCGGTATTCCGGCTTTCATGTTCCAGGAAGGCTACGATCCGGTCTGCGAACAAGCGTTCCGCGAGATCGTGCGGCTCACGCATGGAGCCTATTGCCGTTTCGCCCCAGGCGCCGCCGATGAACTTCGCGAGCTGCTGCGCGCCGTTGCCGCTTACGCCGCCGGCGGCGTGAAAGCTCTTGCCGCGCTTCAGGCACGGCGCTCATCTGGCGCACTCAGGCTGCTCGAACAGCTCAGATAGTCATGCCCCTTATTCTCGGCGTTGCCGTTCTCATCCTGCTTTTGTGGGCCGCCAGCGCCTTCTCCAAGGCCGATCCGAAACAGGCGGCGCGCCTGCTGCGGACCATCGGCGGCGGTGCCGCCCTGCTGTTTGCCGCCTTTCTGCTTTTTCGCGGTCAAATCGGCATCGCCATCCCGGTCGGAACGGTCGGGCTCGGTTTGCTCGGTTGGGTTTCGCTATGGCCGCCAAGCTTCGGAGGGCGCACGCAGAAATCTCCGGGCCGGGCCTCGCGTGTGCGCTCGGCATTTCTCGAGATGGAACTCGATCACGACAGCGGCGCGATGCGCGGCCGTGTTATCGCCGGACGTTATGAAGGTGCCGCGCTTGACGCGCTCGACGTGCCGACGCTTGTCGCCTTCATCGGCGAGGTTGACGACGACAGCCGCCAATTACTGGTGGCTTATCTTGACCGCCGGCAACCCCGCTGGCGTGAAAACGCGCAGGGTAATGCGGCATCGGGGCAAGGCGGGGGCGCTTCGCCCAGCGGCAAAATGACGGAAGAGGAGGCTTATCAGGTCCTTGGCCTTCAGCCCGGAGCGAACGCCGCCGAAATCGGTCGCGCCCACCGATCCCTCATGAAGAAATTGCATCCCGACCAAGGGGGGTCGACGTATCTTGCGGCTCGCGTCAATCAAGCCAAGGATGTTCTGCTTCGGCGCCATCGCTAAGATTCCCAAAGAGGATCCTCGCGCGGCATCCCGTCCGTGAGTGACGTCCCGTCGTGCCTCCGGGCTTGGCCCCGGCTCTGTTTGTGGGAGCATGTTCGTTGCCGAAATGCGGGATACGCCGTTCGGGTTCATGCTCAGTACTTGACCATGATGCAGGCAATGTCGCTGCGCTTGAGTTGTTTGCAGGCGGTCTCGGCTGTCGCCTTGTCGAAACCGGCGAAGCGCGCCCGGTAGAGCGTCTTGTCGCCCTTTTGAACGCGCTCGGTGAAGGGATCCGCTGACGCGAGCGTGGCCCGGGCTTTGTGCCGCGCATCGCTCAGGTGTTCTTTGGCCTCGTCTTCACCCTCGAACGCGCCGATCTGAATGAGCCAGCCACCGCGTGCACGGATCTGCGCAGGCGTCGGCTCCAGACTTGCCAGAACGGTTTTCGCCGGCTCGGGTTTTGCCGCCTCGGGTTTTACTGCCTCGGGCTTTCATTGCCTGGAGCTTCGCCGCTTCCGGCTTGGCCTGCTCGGCTTTCGGCGGTTCCGGTTTGGCGGGTTCGGCTTTCGGCGTGCTGGCGATGGGTGCGGGCTCGGTGGATGCAACGACGACTGTGGTCTGCGGTTCGGGCGGCTGCGCGGCCGGGACCGTGCGGACGGGCGCCGCGACAGCCGACTGCGGCCGCGAACCGGGAGCTGGCACCAGCGCCGGCAAAGGCGCCAGCGAAGCAGTCTGCAGTGGCGCCGTGCGGTAGGTGATCGTCTTCACCAGCAGCGGTTGGATCTGATCACTGCTGCCGGCTGTTGCATTGCCGCCCGCCTTCGGCGCCAGCGTTGCCGTCGTTGCCGGTTCAGCATGCGCCGCCGACAGTGGGGCCTTGGCGAACGCCACCGGTCTGGTCTCGCTGCGCTGCTCGGCTTTCTCGGCGATCGCCGGCGCGCTGTGCCGCAGCGACGCTTCCTTGATGTGCACGTTGATCAGTTCGCGCATGTGGGCGTCGCGCTCGGATGACGAACGGCCGCCGAGGACGACGGCGACGATGTAGCGCCCATCGCGGTGAACGGAGGTGACGAGATTGAAGCCCGAATCATGCGTGTATCCGGTTTTGATGCCGTCGACCCCGTCCACAACGCCAAGCAGGTGGTTGTGATTGCGCATCGCGATGCCGTGATAAACGAACGCCTCCGTCGAGAAGTATTTGTAATAACGCGGAAACCGCTCCTGGATCGCGCGCCCGAGCAGCGCCTGATCCTGCGCGCTTGTCACCTGATCGTCGTCCGGTAAGCCGGATGCGTTCACGTAGGTGGTGCGGCTCATGCCCAGCGCATGCGCTTTCTCGGTCATCAGCTTGGCGAAAGCCTCTTCGTCGCCGCCCAGGTTTTCGGCAATCGCCACCGCTGCGTCGTTTGCCGACTTGGTGACCACCGCCTTGATCGCATCCTCGACGGCGATGGTCTGGCCGGGCTTCAGTCCGAGTTTCGTCGGCGCCTGCTCCGAGGCGTGCTCGGAAACCTTGAGCGGCGTGTCGAGCCTGATCTTGCCGGCCTCGAGCCGCTCGAACAGAAGATAAAGCGTCATGATCTTGGTCAGCGACGCCGGATGGCGCAATGCTTCGGCGTTCGACGCGTGCAGCACCGCTCCGGTGTTGCCGTCGACAACGATTGCGGAAGTCGGGGGCGAATAGCCTTCGGCGTGAACGTGACGATAGGCGCGCGCCGCGCGAGGCGCGATGATCGCGTGCCGCGCATAGCGCACGTAGCCGCGATGATAGCGCGCGTCGGCCGAGTCGCTGGAAAAAGTGACGGCCGCCACCGCGGCGGCAAGACCCACAACGAAACTGCGAAGCCCAAGAGAGGCTTCAGAACGCACTCGACACATTACGCACCCCGTCCCTGACGCGCATGGAGCTCCCGGTGGGAGCCCACCCTGTCTGCTCCTTCGGGACGACGCGTCCCCCGTGGTAAGCGGCCGTCTCGGTTTCGGCCACCCGTCGTCTCAAGGGCGAGGTATTCTAACCCCGACCAAGGATCGGTCGTCGCACGGACGACACGGTCAAGCACGCTAGGCGAACGCAGTTGCGAAAGCGTTAAGCCCGCGGGCTGCGAATAAGTAAGCAGTACCGCTTCACCCCAAGTGCGCACCGCGTCGAAACCGTTGAGTTTTTGGTGCAGTGCACTATAATAATGATTGACACCGGAGAAGGCCTTTTCAAGGCAAGAGGTCCGACTTAACGTCGTCATCACCCTAGCCATCAGGCAGCAGGCCTGCCGGGAGATTATTATGAGCACCGATCCGATGCAGAAGTTCGGCAAGGAAGGCATGGACATGGCGATGGCGTCTTTCGGCGCCTGGACCAAGAATGCCCAAGCCATCGCGACCGAGCTGACCGACTATTCCAAGAAGTATTTCGAGGATTCCGCCGCTGCCATGGAGAAGCTCATGGGAGCAAAGAGCCTCGAGACGGCGATGGCCGTGCAGAGTGAATATCTCAAGAACTCGTACGAAAATTTCGTTGCGCAGTCGACCAGGATCAGTGAGCTTTACACCGGGCTGGCCAAGGAAGCCTACAAGCCGTTCGAGGGCGTTCTGGGGAAGCCGCCCGTAATGAAGTAACGGTGCGATGAAGTAATGGCGCGCGGTGAGCGCGCTTTAAGTCCGGCTTGATCGCGCCGGACGAACACCTATCTGAGTTCGCGTCTTTCCCAAGTGCTGCGGCATTCCAAGTGCTTCCGCACCCTAGGTGCTTGGGCATTCCCGGTAGTTCGGTCTCCCGGGCGTTGGCGTTTGGGCCGAACGTCGCTCATGAGCGTTGAGCGTTTGCGCGTACCAGGGTCGGTGCGTTTCGATTGGCGCCGACGTTTTGTCGCCTTGCGGCCTGCAAGAGGCCGGCGGTTGGCACCGAACATGCAAGCAAACGTAACCGCACCACTGCGGGAGTGTGGCACGGAGGGAAGGTGAGGGTACGTGTTTTCCCGGATTGGCGACGGCTTTGCCGATCTGGAAAGCGGGCCATTCCGTGTTTATGATAACCTGTTAGCGGGATCGGGGTCCTTTGGGATAGGGATGTCCGCTTGAACCTCCGATCGCGCCGTAACCGCTCTGAACGATAGACGAAGCCATGCGATCGAACGACAATTCCGGGGCAGACATACCCATCCGCTTGGCGGACGATGACCGCAAGCGCAAGAATGATCAGGGCGGGCCGGGCACGGCGGTCATCACAAAGACGAAGCCGCAGACCAAGCGGCCGAACCTATACCGCGTCTTGCTGCTCAACGACGATTACACGCCGATGGAGTTCGTGGTCCATGTCCTCGAGCGGTTCTTCAATAAGGACCAGGAGGCGGCACATCGGATCATGATGCACGTTCACCAGCATGGCATCGGCGAGTGCGGAGTCTTTACCTACGAGGTCGCCGAAACCAAAGTGACGCAGGTCATGGACTTTGCCCGCAAACATCAGCATCCTTTGCAATGCATCATGGAAAAGAAGTGATTCCGGGGGACGGCCAATTCAAATGAAGGGACAGTGAATGCCCACGTTCTCGCGCAGCCTCGAACAGTCGCTCCATCGGGCACTGGCGCTCGCCAACGAGCGTCATCATGAGTACGCAACGCTTGAGCACCTCTTGCTCGCGCTGATCGAGGATCAAGACGCGGCGGCGGTCATGCGGGCATGCAATGTCGACTTGGACAAGCTGCGCCGCAGCCTGGTCGCCTACCTCGAATCGGAACTCGACAATCTGGTCACCGACGGGGCCGAAGACTCCAAGCCTACCGCCGGCTTCCAGCGTGTCATTCAGCGCGCGGTGATTCACGTCCAGTCTTCGGGCCGCGAAGAGGTGACCGGCGCCAACGTCCTGGTCGCGATTTTCGCCGAACGCGAGAGTCACGCCGCGTATTTCCTGCAAGAGCAGGACATGACCCGCTACGACGCGGTCAACTATATCAGCCACGGCATCGCCAAGCGGCCTGGCATGTCGGAAGCGCGTCCGGTGCGCGGCGCCGACGAGGACGCCGATGCAAAGAGCGGCGACGAGCCGAAGAAGAAGGGCGACGCGCTCGACGCTTACTGCGTCAACCTCAACAAGAAGGCCCGCGAGGGCAAGATCGATCCGCTGATCGGCCGCGACTCCGAAATCAGCCGCACCATTCAGGTGCTCTGCCGGCGGCAGAAGAACAATCCGTTGTTCGTCGGCGAGGCCGGCGTCGGCAAGACCGCGATCGCGGAGGGACTGGCACGCCGCATCGTCCATGGCGAGGTGCCGGACGTGCTGCGCAATGCGACCGTCTTCGCGCTCGACATGGGAACGCTGCTTGCCGGCACGCGTTATCGCGGCGACTTCGAGGAGCGGCTCAAGCAGGTCATCAAGGAGCTTGAGGCGTATCCCGGCGCGATCCTGTTCATCGACGAGATCCACACCGTGATCGGCGCCGGCGCCACGTCCGGCGGCGCGATGGACGCCTCGAATTTGCTCAAGCCCGCTTTGGCGTCCGGCACCGTGCGTTGCGTCGGTTCGACCACCTACAAGGAATACCGGCAATATTTCGAGAAGGACCGGGCGCTGGTGCGCCGCTTCCAGAAAATCGACGTCAACGAGCCGACGATCCCCGACGCGATCGAAATCCTCAAAGGGCTCAAGCCTTATTTCGAGGACTACCACAAGCTTCGATACACCAACGAGGCGATCAAGGCGGCGGTGGAATTGTCGTCGCGCTACATCCACGACCGCAAGCTGCCCGACAAGGCGATCGATGTGATCGATGAATTGGGTGCGGCGCAGATGCTGCTGCCGGAAGGCCGGCGTAAACGGACCATCGGCATCAAGGAGATCGAGACGACGATCGCCACCATGGCCCGCATCCCGCCGAAAGCGGTCTCGAAAGACGACGCCGAGGTGCTCCGCCATCTGGAGGATACGCTCAAGCGCGTCGTCTACGGCCAGGACAAGGCGATCGAGGCGCTGTCCGCTTCGATCAAGCTTGCACGCGCGGGCTTGCGCGAACCGGAGAAGCCGATCGGCTGCTATCTGTTCTCCGGGCCCACCGGTGTCGGCAAGACCGAGGTGGCGCGGCAACTCGCGGCCACGCTCGGGGTCGAGGTCATCCGCTTCGACATGTCGGAGTATATGGAGCGCCACACCATATCACGCTTGATCGGCGCGCCTCCCGGCTATGTCGGCTTCGATCAGGGCGGGCTGTTGACCGACGGCGTCGACCAGCATCCGCATTGCGTGCTCCTGCTCGATGAAATCGAGAAGGCTCACCCGGACCTGTTCAACGTGCTGCTGCAAATCATGGATCACGGCAAGCTGACCGACCACAATGGCAAGCAGGTCGACTTCCGCAACGTGATTCTGATCATGACCACCAATGCCGGCGCTTCCGACATGGCAAAGGCGGCCTTTGGCTTCACGCGGTCGAAGCGCGAGGGCGATGACATGGAGGCGATCACGCGGCTGTTCGCGCCCGAATTCCGCAACCGGCTCGACTCGATCATCACCTTCGCGCATCTGTCGCAGGAAGTCATCGCGATGGTGGTGGAGAAATTCGTCCTCCAGCTCGAGGCACAACTCGCCGATCGCGACGTGACCATCGAGCTGACCGACGAGTTGTCGCAATGGCTGATCGCGAATGGCTACGATGAGTTGATGGGCGCCCGGCCGATGGCGCGGGTGATCCAGGAGCACATCAAGAAGCCGCTGGCGGACGAAGTGTTGTTCGGCCGCTTGAAGTCGGGCGGTCATGTTCGCGTCGTTGTGATCACCGACGAGGCTGGCAAGAACAAGCTCGGTTTCGAGTATCCGGAAGGACCGGTAAAGCCGCGTCCGGAGAAACTGCCGGAACCGCGCCGCGCCAAGAAACGCCGGTCGTCTTCGCGGCGTAAGCCGCCGGGAAGCGGTCCGGGCGGCAATTCCCCGCCGCGCCGCGGTTCGGTGCCCAAGGTGCCGCTAGTCAAAGCCTGACGGCCGACAGACCGAACAGCCCGGCCTCAACTTTGAGGCCGGGCTTTCCATAATTCGTATGCAAACCAGATCGCCACGGCGGGAAACGCCACCGCCGCGCCGAGAAAGAGCGGCGTTGCACTGAGGCGATCGATCACGATGGCGCCGACGGTGACGCCTGCCGTCTGTCCAAAATAGAGCGAGGAGGAGAACAGAGCGACGGCCGTGCCGCGCGCCTCGGGCGTCATCTGCGTCGCCTTGGTTTGCAGCGTGTTGTGGAACATGTAGAAGCCGAGCCCGATCGCCGTGACCGCGCCCGGCGCCACCCACCACACCGCTTCGATTGCGAGCGCGACGTAAGCTGCGGCGATAATCGCCCCGCCGATCACGACGAGACCGGTCTGGCCGAGCCGGTAAACAAGGTGCCGCACCAGCCCCGCGTAAATCAGTCCGCCGATGCCGAAACACGCAACGGTCAGACCGACGAGCGTGAAGCTCAGGCCGAAGCGCAGGTGCAAATTTGCCCCGATATAGGCGAACGCGCCCCACGCCACCGCGCCTTCGAGGAACGCAATCGCGACGATCTTGCGCGCAAAGGGATTCGAAAGGACCGCAGCATAACCGCTGGCGAAACTGCGCGGGGGCAGGTCGCTTCGGCCAGATCTGCGTGTTTGCGGGTCGGCGATGAGTTCGAATATGAGACCGGCGGCCGCCAGGGCGAACAGTCCGCCGAGTGTAAAAAAGACGGTGCGCCAGCCGAACAGATCGCCGAGCACGCCGCCGGCGGCCTGGCCGAACAATTGGCCGAGAATGTAGCCTGAGGCGTAGCGGGCAAGGATCGGTTGCAGGCGGGCGGCGGGTATCACATCGCCGAGATAGGCCAACGAGACCGGGATCACCCAGCCGGCAACTGCGCCGGTCGCCAGCCGTGCGAGCGCAAGCTGCTGCAGCGACAGCGCGAGGCCGCAGGCCGCCACCAGCAAAGCGGCGACGGCGCTGGCGGCCGTGACGGTGACGTATTTGCCGAAACGGTCGCTTATCGGCCCGGCAATGAACTGCATGGTTCCGTGGGTGACGGCGTACAACGTGACGACGATCGCGGCGACGCCGACGGTGGTGTGAAAGTCGAGGGCGATTTGCGGCAGCAGCGAGTTGGTCACGCGCACTTGCGCCTGGGCGGCAAAGCCGGCCGCCGCGAGCAGAGCGATGGAACGGACAGAGGTTTTGCGCTCGGGCTGCGCCGTCGGGATGGCGGATGACACGATGGAATTAGCCCGGGGTTGACCGAGGTGAGACGGCGGCGTTGACACTGTGCGCCACGCGGGCTTTCTAGTGTGGTGGATTTGAAGTTCCTACGATCCAACGGCAAACTCGCATAGGAACTTCAAATCCAAAAACCACACTAGAATCACAAGATTGCTAGTGTCCTTTTAGCTTCTGAAGTTCGCACGAGAGGTGCCGCTGGTACTTGCGAACTTCACAAGCGGGACACTAGCGCGCGAAATGGCAGCAGCGAAACAGCAATGATCGAAAACAGGTATGTGCCCGGCGCGGTCGAGGGCCGCATTTACGCCGCGTGGGAGGCTGCCGGCGCCTTTCGTGCCGGACGGCCGGAACGCGCCACGGCGCAACCCTACTGCATCGTCATTCCGCCGCCCAATGTGACCGGCTCCCTGCATATGGGTCACGCGCTCAACAACACGCTGCAGGACATCCTGTGCCGCTTTGAGCGCATGCGCGGCAAGGACGTGCTGTGGCAGCCGGGAACCGACCATGCCGGCATCGCTACCCAGGCCGTGGTCGAGCGCCAATTGATGGAGCGTCAGCAGCCTGGCAGCCGCGAAATGGGCCGCGAGGCTTTCATCGAGCGGGTGTGGAAATGGAAGGCGGAATCCGGTGGCGCCATCATCGGCCAATTGAAGCGGCTGGGCGCCTCGTGCGACTGGTCGCGCGAGCGCTTCACCATGGACGAAGGCCTCTCGCGGGCGGTGGCAAAAGTCTTTGTCGAGCTTTATCGCGCGGGCCTCATCTACAAGGACAAGCGCCTCGTCAACTGGGATCCCGAAGCTCAAGACCGCGATCTCTGATCTTGAAGTGCAGCAGGTCGAGGTCAAGGGGAACTTCTGGCACATCAAATATCCGATCGAAGGCAGCGACGAGTTCATCGTCGTGGCGACGACGCGGCCGGAAACGATGCTCGGCGACGTCGCCGTCGCGGTGCATCCCGACAACGAACGCCTGAAGCACTTGATCGGCAGGATGGCGCTGCTGCCGCTGGTCGGGCGGCGTATTCCGATCATCGGCGACGACTATGCCGACCCGGAAAAAGGCACCGGCGCGGTGAAGATCACGCCGGCGCACGACTTCAACGATTTCGAGGTCGGCAAGCGGCATGATTTGCCGCTTATCAATGTGCTCGACGATGAGGCCAAGCTCGATCTCAGAGACAATGCCGGCTTTCTGGACGGCGTCGAGCCATCGCCTGCGCTCGACGAAACGCTCTCCTTGCACGGTCTCGATCGGTTCGCGGCGCGCAAAAGAATGATTGAACACCTCGAGGCGCGCGGCCTGATCGAGAAAATCGAGCCGACGGTCCACACTGTCCCGCATGGCGACCGTTCCGGCGCGGTGATTGAGCCCTACCTGACCGATCAATGGTATGTCGACGCCAAGACGCTGGCGGAGCCTGCGATCGCCGCCGTCCGCGAGCGGCGCACCGTCTTCGTACCGGAGCAGTGGGAAGCCACCTTCTTCAACTGGATGGAAAACATCCAGCCGTGGTGCGTCTCGCGGCAAATCTGGTGGGGCCATCAGATTCCGGCGTGGTATGGGCCGGACGGCAAGATTTTCGTTGACGAGAACGAGGACGATGTCGTCGCCGATGCGCTCGCGCATTATACCGACATCGAGGAGATCACGGTCGAGGAAGGGCACGATATCGCTGCCGATCCGCAGCGCCGCGCGCGCTTCGCCAATGAATATTTGCGCCGCGACGAGGACGTGCTCGACACCTGGTTCTCTTCGGCGCTGTGGCCGTTCTCGACGCTCGGCTGGCCTGACGAGACGGCGGAGCTCAAGCGCTACTACCCGACCACTGCGCTGGTCACCGGCTTCGACATCATCTTCTTCTGGGTCGCGCGCATGATGATGATGGGCCTGCACTTCATGAAGGAGGTGCCGTTTCATACCGTCTATATCCACGCGCTGGTGCGCGACGCCACCGGCGCCAAGATGTCGAAGTCGAAGGGCAACGTCATCGATCCGCTGGAATTGATCGACGAATACGGCGCCGATGCGCTGCGCTTCACGCTTGCCGCGATGGCGGCGCAGGGCCGCGATATCAAGCTGTCGGCGCAACGCGTCGAGGGGTATCGCAACTTCGCAACGAAGCTCTGGAACGCGGCCCGCTTCGCCGAGATCAACGGCTGCGCGCGCGATCCCGGGTTCGATCCGCGCCGCGCCAAAGAGACGCTCAATCGCTGGATCGCGTACGAGACCGCGAAGACAGCGAAAGACGTGACCGCGGCGATCGAGGCCTACAAGTTCAACGAAGCGGCCGCCGCCATCTATCGCTTTGTCTGGAACATCTTCTGCGACTGGTATTTGGAGCTGGCAAAACCGGTGCTCAGCGGGCCCGACGGCGCCGCCAAGAGCGAAACGCGCGCCGCCGCCGCCTGGGCGCTCGACGAAATCCTCAAACTGCTCCATCCGTTCATGCCGTTCATCACCGAGGAGCTTTGGCGCGTCACCGCGGAGCAGGGCACGAAGCGCGACCATATGCTGGCCTTGGACTCCTGGCCGATGCACGACGGGCTGGATGACACGGGCGCCGAAGCGTGAGATCGGCTGGGTTATCGATCTTGTCGCCGCGATCCGCTCGGTTCGGTCCGAAATGAGCGTGCCGCCCGCGACGCAATTGCCATTGGTGCTCGCCGGCGTTTCAAGCGAGACGCGCGCCCGCGCCGGCCGCTGGACCGAATTCGTGCAGCGGCTCGCTCGCGTCGCCGACATTTCCTTCGCCGACACCGCGCCGCAGGGCGCCGTGCAGCTGGTGGTGCGTGGCGAGATTGCGGCGTTGCCGCTCAAGGGCGTGATCGATCTTGCCGCCGAGAGCGCACGGCTCGCGAAAGAAATGGCGAAGTGCGACGCGGATATCGCGCGCGTCGATGCCAAGCTCGGCAATCCGAATTTCGTCGCGCGCGCGCCGGAAGAGGTGGTCGAAGAAGAAAAAGAAAAGCGCGACGAGGCGGCAGCGCGCAAGGCCAAGATCGCCGAGGCGTTGGAGCGGCTGCGGGCCTCGGCCTGAAATCGCGTCGCTTCCGATTTTACGATCGATCCAGGCGCCGTTCGTCATTTGTGCAAAGCCCCAAGGACATATCGTGGTGAAGTCTCGATCTCCGCTGGTGTTGCTCGCGTTGCTCTGGCTCATTGGCATCGCCTTGCGGCTGGCGATACTCGCGGTGCCGCCGGTCATACCGGCGCTTCGCGACGAATTTCATCTCTCCGGCACGGAGATCGGAATCCTCACCGGCGTTCCGATTGTCGTGTTCGGCGTTGCGGCTCTTGTCGGCTCGCGCCTGGTGGCGCGGATCGGTGTCGTGGCGGCGGTCATCGCGGGACTGTTGTTGACCGCGGCGGGATCGGCCGGTCGCGGTGGTGCGTCCCACGTGATGAGCCTGCTCGTTGCGACCGTTGTCATGGGCGCGGGCGTTGCCGTGACCCAGCCCGCCATTCCGGCGCTGGTTGGCCGCTGGCTGCCAGATCGGATTGTTCTGGCGACGGGTGTTTATACCAACGGGTTGCTGATGGGCGAGATCCTGCCCGTCGCGCTGTTCCCCGTTCTGTTTCCCGCACTCGGCGGAAGCTGGCGCGCGACTTTTGTTCTTTGGGCGATACCGATCGCCGCCATAGCCTTGCTGGTATTGTTGATGGCGCCGCGTCAGCAACGGGAGCGC
Source organism: uncultured Alphaproteobacteria bacterium (assembly GCA_963777635.1). Taxonomy (GTDB): domain Bacteria; phylum Pseudomonadota; class Alphaproteobacteria; order Rhizobiales; family Xanthobacteraceae; genus BOG-931. The sequence continues at coordinate 37,386 of CAVZSB010000057.1, read as the reverse complement.
GCCGACACATCATCGCGCTGGTGGCCTGACTGGCCCGCACGAGATCTCTGGCGTCTCGGTCTGATTTTCGGCGGCGTCGGTCCGCTTTATTTTGCAAGCAACGCTTTTCTGCCGGGCTATCTCAGCGAGGCCGGCCGGGCCGACCTCATCAGTCCCGCGCTGACGGCGCTCAATCTCGGCCAGTTTCCCGCTTCACTGTTGCTGATGGGATTTGCGCGGCGTGTCGAAAGCCGGGCTTGGCCGTTCGTGCTGGCGGGGGTGATCGGTCTTGCCGGTCTTGCCGGCGTCGCCGCTACGGCGAGCATGGTCACGGTGGCAAGCGCCGCCGTGCTCGGATTTGCCGCTGGCGCCGCGTTTGCGCTTGGTCTTACTCTGCCGCCGCTCTTGAGCACGCCGGGCGAAGTCGCGCGCGTATCGGCGGCGATGTTCACCATCAGCTACGCGATCACCGTCCTTGTCTCTGTTCTCTGCGGCGCCGTGTGGGATTTGACTGGCACGGCGCGGTTTGCGTTCCTGCCGATCGCGTTTGCCGTGCTGCCCTCGATCCTGCTGGCGCCAACGATCCGGTTCGATCGTAAGCCGACCATCGTCATGCGGAAGGCGTGAGATAAATCGCCATGCGGATTTTTCTTGCCGGAGCGAGCGGCGCGATCGGGCGGCGGCTGACGCTGTTTCTTCTCATCGCCGGACATCAGGTGACGGGTACGACACGCTCGGCCGACAAAGCCGCCGCGCTCAAGGCACGCGGTATCGAACCCGTTGTCGTCGATGTTTTCGACGCGGCTGCCGTCCGCGACGCCGTCATTGGCGCCCGCCCGGACACCGTCATCCACCAGCTTACCGATCTGCCGCAGGTTCTCGACCCGGCGGGTCTCGGCGACGCGCTGATCCGTAACGCGCGTTTGCGCATCGAGGGCACGGCGAACCTGGTCGCCGCGGCCCGCGCCGCCGGAGCACGACGGCTGATCGCGCAGAGCATCGCCTTCGCTTATGCCAATGGTCCCGAGCCCCATGCCGAGACCGACGCGCTGGCGGCAGGGGAGGGCGATGAGCCGAGCGCCGTCAGCGTCCGCGGCGTGCGCGCGCTCGAGGCGGCCGTCATGAACGCGCCGGGCATTGAAGGCGTGGTGCTGCGTTACGGCCGCCTCTACGGTTCGGGTACCTGGAACACGCCAAACGCCCGCGCGCCGCTCCACGTCGATGCCGCGGCTCGGGCGGCATTGCTCGCCGTCACACGTGGGACGCCGGGCATTTACAATATCGCCGAAGATGACGACGGGGCTGTTTCGGTGGAGAAGGCTCGAAGGGAGCTCGGCTTCGATCCAGCCTTCAGGCTCGCGGGCTGACATGCGGCTTTTTCGGAAAACCGGCATCCACCCCGGATCACGTCCGGGGCCGGCTTTTTCCGGATGATGGCTTGAACGGCTTGCTGAGAAACCGCGATCCCTTCAGGCCGTAGCGCCAGGGTTTGTCGATCGCCTTGGTGATGCCGATCCGCGGTCCAGTGACGACCTCAACTTCGCCGGTTCGGCCGAATAACGCGAATGGCGCGACGTCAAGCGCCATGCCGTTTTGTTTGTGCGTGATGCCCAAAGCCTCGCAGACCCGCCCGGGCCCGGCGCAAAGGAGCCTCTCGTCAGAAAGCCCACGCCGCCGCCGCATGGCGCCAAGGCCCTCGGTTGGTTCGATCGCCCGAACCAAGACGGCGCTGGCCGAACCTTCGGCCTCGCACACCAAGTTGAGGCACCAGTGAATGCCGTAGGATCGGTAGATATAGACGTAGCCGGGCGGCCCAAACATGACGGCGTTGCGCGCCGTCGGGCCGCGAAAACTATGCGCCGCGGGATCGGTGTGGTGATAGGCCTCGACCTCCACGATGCGTCCGCCGGCACCTTTGAACAGCAGCGTGGCGCCGATCAGGTCGGGTGCTACCTCATGGACGCTTCGGCTGAAAAAGTTTCGGCTCAGTCGCTTCGGCATGGGCCAATCGTTGGCAGGTGACGTGGAGGTTGGTAAACTAAGAGTTAACGAAAGCCTCTGCCGGCCTTAAATCTGTGACTAACTGGCAACAGCGCGGGAACATTTGCCTTTCTCGCACCGCAGCGTCGCCAAGCGCCGCTATTTGGCCATAGGGTTTTTCGAGACCGTTGGTTGCGGGCTGTTGCCGACCGACAGGCGGCATTTTGGTTGCTCCGATCCTAGGGCGCTTGGGTCGGATGTGTGGGGCGAGGGGGCCATGTTTGGCCCATATGAGTAAAATGGACGCGAAGACTAATCTGAAATCGAGGCTGCCAAGCCGCCACGCCACCGAAGGGCCGGAGCGGGCGCCGCACCGTGCTTTTTACTACGCGATGGGACTGTCGCGTGAGCAGATCCATCAGCCCTTCGTCGGCGTCGCCACCTGCTGGAACGAGGCCGCACCCTGCAATATTGCGCTGATGCGGCAAGCGCAGGCGGTGAAAATGGGCGTCGCTTCGGTCGGCGCCACCCCGCGGGAGTTTTGCACCATTACGGTGACGGACGGCATCGCCATGGGTCACGCCGGCATGAAGTCGTCCCTGCCGTCGCGCGAAGTCATCGCCGACTCCATCGAATTGACGGTTCGAGGCCATTCCTACGACGCGCTGGTGGGCGTTGCCGGTTGCGACAAGTCGCAGCCCGGCATGATGATGGCGATGTGCCGGCTCAACGTGCCCTCGATCTTCATCTATGGCGGCTCGATTCTGCCCGGCACCTTCAAGGGCAAGCCGGTCACCATTCAGGACGTATACGAGGCGGTCGGCCGGCATTCGGTCGGGGCGATGTCGGATAGCGATCTCGATATTCTCGAGCAGAACGCCTGCCCGTCGGCTGGAGCCTGCGGCGCGCAATTCACCGCCAACACCATGGCCACGGTGTCCGAGGCGATCGGTCTGGCTCTGCCCTATTCGGCGGGGGCGCCGGCGCCTTACGAGATCCGCGACAGGTTCTGCATGCTTGCCGGCGAGATGATCATGGAGTTGATCGTCAAGAACATCCGGCCGCGCGATATCGTGACCCTAAAGGCGCTGGAGAATGCCGCGGCCGTGGTCGCCGCCACCGGCGGCTCGACCAATGCCGCCCTGCATCTGCCGGCGATTGCCCACGAATGCGGCATCGAGTTCGACCTCTTCGACGTCGCCGAAGTCTTTAAAAAGACTCCATATATCGCGGATTTGAAGCCGGGCGGCCGCTATGTCGCCAAAGATATGTTCGAAGCTGGCGGCGTTCCGCTGTTGATGAAGACGCTGCTCGATCATGGCTTCCTCCATGGCGACTGCCTCACCGTCACCGGCCGTACGATTGCCGAAAATCTCAAGTCGGTAAAATGGAATGACGATCAGGACGTGGTTCGGCCGGCCAACAAGCCGATGCTGGCAACCGGAGGCGTGGTTGGCCTGAAGGGCAATCTCGCGCCCGACGGTGCGATCGTTAAGGTTGCCGGGATGGAGCGCTTGCGTTTCTCCGGCCCGGCGCGATGTTTCGACGGCGAAGAAGCGTGCTTTCAGGCGGTAAAGAACAAGACGTATAGGGAAGGCGAAGTGCTGGTCATCCGCTACGAGGGGCCCAAGGGTGGGCCTGGCATGCGCGAAATGCTGGCGACCACGGCCGCGCTGTACGGCCAGGGCATGGGCGACAAGGTCGCCCTGATCACCGACGGCCGATTCTCCGGAGCCACCCGTGGCTTCTGTGTCGGCCATGTCGGGCCGGAGGCGGCGATTGGTGGGCCGATCGGATTGCTGCGCGACGGTGACGTGATCGAAATCGACGCCGATAAAGGAACGCTCGACGTCAAGTTGACGAAAGCCGAGCTGGAGCAGCGTGCGCGCGAACGCAAGCCGCACAGCGAGGAATTCACCTCAGGGTATTTGTGGAAGTACGCCCAACAAGTCGGGCCGGCGCGTCTTGGCGCCGTCACCCATCCGGGCGGGGCGGTTGAGAAAGAGTGCTATGCGGATATCTAGGCGACGTGGCCGGCGTTGCGAGGGGCGGCATCCTGGTTGCTGTTATCGGGTTGGCTGGGCTCGCTGTCCTGCCCGGGCCGGCTTTGCCATTCGACGGGTCGGCAGCGCCGAGCACGGCGTCGCTGACGCCGAGCGACGGGTTGCGCAGCCCGGTTGGCGTCGCCGTGCCGGAGAGTGACGAAAAGGCGAAAACGCTGAGTGCGCTCGAATACGCCGCCGATCAGGGCCACCTCGCGGCGCAATGGAAAGTCGGCCGCATGTATGCGGTGGGCGATGGTGTCGCCAAGGACGATCAGCGCGCTTTTGTTTATTTCAGTCAGATCGCCAACACCCACCCGGACGAGCCTCCGGGTACCGCGCAAGCACGCATCGTCGCCAATGCCTTCGTGGCGCTGGGCCACTATTACCTGAAAGGCATTCCCAACTCGAATGTTGCGGCGGATGCCGACCGCGCGCGGGAAATGTTTGCCTACGCCGCATCCTATTTCGGCGACGCCGACGCGCAGTATCAGCTCGGTCGCCTTTATCTCGACGGCGCGCCGAGCGATCCGCTCCAGGCGGCGCGCTGGTTCCAGCTCGCGGCGTCAAAGGGCGATTGCCGTGCCGAGGCGGTGCTGGGCGACATGCTGTTTCGAGGCCACCGCGTGCCGCGGCAGGCGGCGCGCGGCCTGATGTTGCTCACGCTCGGCCGCGATTGCGCCGGCGGCGAGGATAACTGGATCAAGCCGCTCTACGACAACGCCTTCCATCGCGCCAACGACGATGAGCGCGCGCTGGCGCTGGTCTATCTCGAAGACTGGCTCAAGGGCCGCAGAGACTAGTTAGCGGACTCGTTACCACGTTGACCGCATCCGATTGACGCCAACCCGCTGAACGCGAGTAGGTTGCCCGTAAGCCCGTCAGCGTGCGTTATGGCTCACCTAGCGGGCCGGATGTTTTTTGCCGGTTTCAAAATCATTGGGGAGTAGACCGTTGAGGAGCGCGCGCCTTATCAGCCTGGCCACAGCCGCCGCGATCGCATTAACGAGCTTTCAGGCGCAAGCGTGCACCCGGTTCCTTTATGAAACCGGAACGAAGGGTTACATCGTCGGCCGTTCCATGGATTGGGCGGAAGATCCTGGCACCGACCTCTGGGCATTTCCTAAAGGTCTCGCCCGCGACGGCGGCGCGGGTCCCGGCTCCATCAAATGGACGGCGAAATACGGCTCGGTCATCGCCTCATTCTACAATATCGGCACAGTTGACGGCATGAACGACGCGGGCCTCGTGGCCAACGCGCTCTACCTCGTCGAGGCCGACTACGGCGATGCGAAGGCCTCGGGAAAACCGCTGATCTCCATCGGCGCCTGGACGCAGTATGCCCTCGACAATTACGGCACCGTGGCGGAAGCCGTCGAAGCGCTCGGCAAAGAGCCCTTCGCCATCGTTGCACCAGAGCTGCCGAACGGACGCAAGGCCGGCGCTCACCTTTCCCTCGCAGACGCTTCGGGCGACAGCGCGATCTTCGAGTACATTGCTGGCAAGCTCGTCATCCACCACGACCGCAAATACACGGTGATGACGAACTCGCCGACCTTCGACCAGCAACTCGCGATCGATGCTTATTGGAAAGGCATCAACGGTCTGAACTTCCTGCCCGGAACCATCAGCTCAGCCGACCGGTTCGTCCGCATGAGTTGGAGCTTGGGCGCCGCTCCGAGTGAGAAGGATCCCCGGCTCGCGGTCGCGACCGCGTTCTCGCTGATCCGCGCCATCTCGGTTCCGCTTGGTTTGGCCGATCCGGACAAGCCCAACATTGCGGCGACGATCTGGCGGTCGGTGTCCGATGTCGCCGCCAGGCGCTACTATTTCGAATCCGCCTACAGTCCAACGATCTTTTGGGTGGACCTGGCGAAGCTGAAACTTGCGCCGGGCTCCGCGCCCGCCAGGCTCGACCTCAGCGGCCGGCCTATTCTCTCAGGCGAGGTATCGGACAAGTTTGTCCCGACCGCGCCCTTCAAGTTCCTCGCTCATTAGGTGCCTCGATCGCCAGATCGAGCCAGACCGGTACATGATCGGACGGCTTTTCCCAGGTGCGCACGTGGCGATCGATGCCGACGTCGGTTAGCCGATCAGCGGCTTCCGGCGAAAGCAACAGGTGGTCGATCCGGATGCCGTTGTTCTTCTGCCAGGCGCCGGCCTGATAGTCCCAGAAGGTGTAGAGGCCGGACGCCTCGCTCGCGGCGCGGACGGCATCGGTCAGCCCGAGATTGATGAGCGCACGAAACTCGGATCGCGTACGCGGCAGGAACAGGGCGTCGCCCAACCAGGCCTGCGGGTTGCGCGCATCCGCGGCGCTTGGAATGACGTTATAATCGCCGGCCAGAATGAGCGGCTCGCCGAGCGTCAGCCGCTCGCGGGCGTAGGCGAACAGCCGCTTCATCCACCCCATCTTGTAGGCATACTTTTCCGTATCCGGCGGATTGCCGTTCGGCAGATAGATGCTCGCGACCCGCAACGCGCCGCTCGCGGTTGAGATCACCGCTTCGATGAAACGCGCGTGATCATCGGTGTGGTCGCCCGGCAGGCCGTTGCTCACTTCGTCGAACGGGAATTTCGAGAGCAACGCGACGCCGTTGAACGCTTTTTGTCCGTGGATTGCGAGATTGTAGCCAAGTGCCTCGAATGGTTCGCGCGGAAACGCGTCGTCGACGCACTTCGTTTCCTGCAAGCATACGATGTCTGGTTTGCGCTCGGCGAGCCAGGTGACCGCCGAGTCGAGACGCTGCTTGATCGAATTGACGTTCCAGGTCGCGATGCGCACAGGCGGCGCTCTGTCTGCTGGTGTTAGAGCGCGAAGCTCGTGCCGCAGCCGCAGGAGGCGGTCGCCTTCGGATTGTTGACCTTGAAGGCCGATCCGATCAGATCGTCGACGAAATCGATCTCGGACCCCGCCATATAGTCGAGCGAAACCGGGTCAATCAGAACCGTGGCGCCGGCACGCTCGATGACGATATCGTCGTCCGCCTTGGCCCGGTCGGTGTCGAATTTGTATTGGAAGCCCGAGCAACCACCGCCCGCAACGCTGACGCGAAGCATGGTGCCTGCCGGCTCCTGGCTCAGAATCTCGCCGATCCGGAGCGCTGCGCGTTCGGTTACCGTGACGTTGGTGGTCATAAATCTTCTCCAGCCGGGCGTTCGCGCCGATTGCCACGGCCTTAGCCCGATAGTTAAGTGCGGCCCACGCTGAGGTCAATCGCGGGCAAATCGATGGCGACCGACGCCGCAACCATCCGTGCGCCCTATTCCTGCGATCCGGGCCATAGCCGCGGCCGGCTTCATTCGGAGCCGGCCAGCAAAGGCCGCAGCCCGTTTCGCCGCGATTGCGACCGCATCATTCACTCGACCGCGTTTCGCCGTCTCAAGCACAAGACGCAGGTATTCGTCTTCGACGAAGGCGATCACTACCGAACCCGCCTGACGCACACGCTCGAAGTCGCGCAGGTAGCGCGTGCGCTGGCCCGGTCGCTGCGTCTCGACGAAGACCTCGCCGAGGCCCTGGCGCTCGCCCACGACCTCGGCCATCCGCCGTTCGGCCATGCCGGTGAGCGCGCGCTCGACGCCTGCCTGAGCGCCTTCGGCGGCTTCGACCACAACGCGCAGACGCTGCGGGTGGTGACGGCGCTGGAGCGCCGCTACCCGACCTTCGACGGACTAAACCTCACCTGGGAGACACTCGAAGGCCTGGTGAAGCACAACGGCCCGCTCACCGACCGGGATGGCAAGCCGGTTGCCCGCTACCGCGAGCACGGTCTGCCCGAAACGATCCGCGACTATGTCCGGCTGCATGATCTCCAGTTGTGGAGCTTCGCCAGCGTCGAGGCACAGGCGGCCGCCTTCGCCGATGACATCGCTTACGACGCCCACGACATCGACGACGGTTTGCGTGCGGAATTGTTCAGCTTGGACGAGATTGCCGCGGTCGCCCTGCCTGGCAAGATCATCGCCGGCATCCGCACCGCGTATCCGGCTCTCGAGCCCGGACGCCTCGTGCATGAATTCGTCCGCCGTCTGATCGGCCTCTTGATCGAAGACGTCATAGCGGAGACGGGGCGGCGCCTTGCCGCGCTGGCGCCGCGCACCGCCGATGACGTGCGCCAGGCGCCGTCGGCGGTGGTCGGCTTCTCGCCGGCGATCGCGGCGGCCGAGCGGCTCATCAAGGGTTTTCTTGAAACGCACATGTACAGGCATGAGCGGGTGAAGCGCGTCATGGGCGACGCATCGGGCGTGGTGCGCGAACTGTTTGCACGCTACAGCGCCCATCCCGGCGACTTGCCGGCGGAATGGATGGCGGGGTTCGGCGAGCTGGACGAAGCAGCGCGCGCCCGGCGCATCGCCGACTTCATTGCCGGCATGACCGACCGCTATGCGCTCGCCGAGCATCAGCGGCTTTTTGACTCGACCCCGGAATTGCGTTAGGCGCGCGGCGCCTGCATGAGCGCTCCGCAACCGGAATCTGATGGCCGCGCATAACATCTTCGCCGAAATGCTGGATCGCATTCGCCGCCTGGGCGACGAATTGATTGCGGCTGGCGATCTGCCGGCCGGCATCGATCTGTCGCGGGCAACCGTCGAGCCGCCCCGGGATGCGGCCCACGGCGACATGGCGACCAACGTCGCCATGGTGCTCGCCAAGGACGCCGGGAAAAAGCCGCGCGACCTTGCCGATGCCTATGCGGCGAAGCTCCGCGCCGATGATCTGGTGGCGAAAGTCGAGATTGCGGGGCCGGGCTTCATCAATCTCACGCTGAAGCCGGCGGCGTGGCTCGATGCGTTGCGGACGGCCGTTCGGCTCGGTCCCGATTTCGGCAAAAGCGACGTCGGCCGCGACGAGCCCGTCAACGTCGAATACGTCTCGGCCAATCCGACCGGGCCGATGCATGTCGGCCATGGCCGTGGCGCGGTGTTCGGCGACGCGCTGGCCAATCTGCTTAGCTTCACCGGCCATGAGGTGACGCGCGAATATTACGTCAACGACGCTGGCGCACAGGTCGACGTGCTGGCGCGTTCAGCGTTCCTCCGCTACCGCGAGGCTCTTGGCGACGATATCGGCGCCATTCCGGATGGGCTTTATCCTGGAGAATATCTCAAGCCGGTCGGAACGGCGCTCGCGGCGCAGTTTGGCGACGCGCTGGCGAAGCAGCCGGAGGCTGAATGGCTGCCGATCGTGCGCGCCAAGGCGATCGAGATGATGATGGCAATGGTCAGCGCCGATCTCGCTGCGCTCAACATCACCCATAATATCTTCTACTCCGAGCGGTCGTTGGTGCATGGCGGTGTCGATCTGGTGGCTGGCACGATCGATTGGCTCCGTGAGCGCGGTTTTGTCTACGAAGGCCGCTTGCCGCCGCCAAAGGGTGCTCCGATCGAGGACTACGAGGATCGCGAGCAGACGCTATTTCGTTCGACCGCTTTCGGTGACGATGTCGATCGCCCGCTGAAGAAGTCCGACGGGTCCTATACCTATTTCGCCTCAGACATCGCCTACCATCGCAGCAAGCTGGACCGCGGCTTCCGCACTCTGATCGACGTCTGGGGCGCCGATCACGGCGGCTATATCAAGCGCATGAAGGCGGCGATCGCCGCGCTGAGCGACGGCAAGGCCGAACTCGATGTCAAGCTCGTCCAACTTGTGAAGTTGTTGCGCGCGGGCGAGCCGGTCAAAATGTCGAAGCGGGCAGGGGAGTTCGTCACCCTTCGCGAGGTGATTGATGAAGTGGGGTCCGATGCTGTCCGCTTCATGATGTTGTTTCGCAAGAACGACGCCGTGCTCGACTTCGACCTCGCCAAAGTGATCGAGCAGTCGCGCGACAACCCGGTCTTCTATGTCCAGTACGGCCACGCGCGGGGCCAATCGGTGTTTCGCAACGCCCGCGACGCCTTCCCCGATCTGCCGACGGATACGCTCGAACTGGTCGAAGCTGCGAACCTGGAACTGCTCTCCGACCCGGCCGAACTCGCGCTGGTGCGGCATATCGCGCTCTATCCGAGGGCGGTGGAGGCTGCGGCGGCGGCCCATGAGCCGCACCGGATCGCCTTTTATCTGTTCGACTTAGCGAGCGAATTTCATGCGCTATGGACGCTTGGCAATTCAGCGCCACATTTACGCTTCATTATCCATAATGATCGACAAATGACGTTGGCCCGCTTGGTGCTTGTAAAATGCGTGGTCACGGTGCTCGCGTCGGGGCTCGCGTTACTTGGCGTCCGGGCGCCGGATGAGATGCGATAATCCCTGCCGCCGGGGGGCGGCAAGAGCAGGTGCGGGGAATTCGCCGATGGAAATTTAACGCCTGAGGCGGAGCTCAGTCTGATGGCTGATGGTAATTTCCGATATGACCGCGGCCGCGATCTGCCCGCACGGGACGACTCGCGTCAAGCGGCAAGCGATCCCCTCGCGGAGTTGGCGAGGCTGATCGGCCAAGGCGATGCCTATCCTAAGGCCGACCGGCGCGACGACTATCGCGACGACCACAATGCCGAACGGTCGCATGAAGCGCCGCCTGCTCCTGGCGTCGATTGGGCAACCGAAGACCGCTACGCCGAGCACGACAGTCGCGGCGACCACCATTACGTGCCGCCGGTTGCTGCGTCGCAGTCGCATCAGTCCTATGCTCCACAAGAGCGAGATTACGAAGACGATGCGCCGGCCGACGAAGGCGGCCGTTATTTTTCCGGACCTGCGGCGGCCTTTAGCGGCTTCGGCGGCGATACGGACGCCTACGAGCGTGACGAACTGTCGACGGCACTACCCGCGCGGGCGGCACCGGGTCGTGCAGTCGCCACGCATCACGATCCTCACGACGAATATGAAAGTGACGACCCCGAGTACCACGACGGGGAGGGTTACTCGGCCGACGACTATTTCGACGAGGCGCCGGCCCCGCGCCGGCGGAATGGATTGCTCGTTATCATGGCCGTGCTCGCATTGACCGTTATCGGAACTGCTGGAGCGTTTGGCTATCGCGCCATGTTCGGCGGCTCGGTCCTGCCGACGCTTCCGCCCATCATCAAGGCGGGTAACGGTCCTAACAAGATCGTGCCTGCCCACGGCGATTCCCAGGCCAATAACTCTGCTCAACCTGGCGCAGCGAATTCGGGGTCCGCCGAGAATCTGGTCTCGCGCGAGGAGCAGCCGGTCAATATCGAGCCGGCGAAAGCGGCGCCGCGCGTGGTTGCAACCATTCCGATCATCACCGGGGAGGGTTCGCTTCCGCCGGGCGTAGGCGCGCCCGCCGCGCCGGCGCAGGCGGCCGATGCGGCTGTCCAGAATTCCCCGGCTCCGCCGCCTGCGGCTGCCGAGCCGGCCCCGGCGCCCGCGGCGCCGCCCGCCCAGGCTGCGGCAGCGCCGAAGAAAATCCACACGGTCACCATCAAGGCCGACCAGGTGGGTGCGCCAGTGCCGGTTGGCGCGCCGGCGCGGGCCCAGACGCATCCCTCGCAGGCGGCGCTAAGGTCAAATCCTTCGGCAAGTCCGTCGCCCGCCGGGTCAAACGCTCCATTGTCAATCGTTCCGGGTAGCTCGGGTCGTGCAGCCGCAGCGGAGCCGCGGCCGCACCACACCCGGGTCGCAGCGGCGCCGGTGGCGGTGGCGAGCGCCGGGTCGGTATCCGGCGTGCAGGCCGGCGCGTCTTCGGGCGGCGGCTATGCCGTGCAGATCACGTCGCAGCGCACGGCAGCCGACGCCAAGGCCTCGTTCCGGGAGATTCGCGCCAAGTTCCCCAATCAGTTGCGCGGCCGCGAGCCGATCATTCACCGCGCCGATCTCGGCGCCAAGGGAACCTTCTATCGAGCCATGGTCGGTCCGTTTGCCTCCTCGGAACAGGCAGCGGAACTATGCAGCGGGCTTAAAGCCGCGGGCGGCAGCTGCATCGTCCAAAGAAATTAAGGCTTGTGCGCTTGACCCTGGCGCGGGGCGCGGGCTAAGCGGCCGCGATGCGCGCTTTCATAACCGGCCTGGCCGGAACCGAACTCTCGGATCGGGAACGCGCATTTCTCCGCGAAGCGCAGCCGTGGGGCTTCATCCTCTTTGGCCGCAACGTCGCCGGGCCCGAACAACTGCGCCGGTTGATCGAGGAGGTGCGCGGCACGCTCGGCCGCGCAGCGCCTGCCTTGATCGATCAGGAGGGAGGGCGCGTGCAGCGGCTCGGTCCGCCGCATTGGCCGTCCTACCCGCCGGGCGCCGCCTACGGCGCGCTCTACGACCGCGATCGCGGCTTGGGCCTCGCTGCCGCACGCCTCGGTGCCCGGCTAATCGCTGAAGACCTCGCCATGCTCGGCATCGATATCGATTGCCTGCCGATTGTGGACGTCCCGGTCGCTGGCGCCGACCCGGTTGTCGGCGATCGAGCCTATGGCACGGAGCCCGACAAGGTCGCGGCTATCGCCGGCGCTGTTGCCCAAGGGCTAGGCGATGGCGGCGTTCGGCCCGTGATCAAGCACATCCCAGGCCACGGCCGCGCGACCGCCGACAGCCACGCGAAGCTGCCGGTGGTCAAAGCCGATCGCGCAGTCCTGGAAGCGACGGATTTCGCCGCCTTCCGGCCGCTGGCGGCGCTTCCTATCGCAATGACTGCACATGTTGTGTTTACAGCTATCGACCCCGTGGCACCGGCCACCGTTTCGGCAACTATAGTGCGTGACGTGATTCGTGATTCGATTGGTTTTAAAGGCCTGCTGATGACTGACGACATTTCCATGGGCGCATTATCGGGTTCGCTCGGCGAGCGAACCCGCGCCGCCATCGCGGCGGGATGCGACCTGGTGCTCCATTGCAACGGGGAAATGCCGGAAATGCTCGTGGTCGCCGCGGAGACGCCTTCGCTCGCCGGCGAAGCGGCGCAGCGGTCCGCAGCGGCGCTGGCGGCGCGGAAACAGCCGACGCCGTTCGATCCCGCGGCCGGCCGCGCCGAATTCAACCGACTGATGGCCGGAATCTGGCAGCCGGCGCAGGGATCCGCATGATTGCCGAAGATACGCAGTTCGAAACTGAGCTCTCGGAGCGGGCGACGGATGAGCCGGCGCTCGTGATCGATGTCGAGGGTTTTGAAGGTCCGCTCGATCTTCTGCTGACGCTTGCCCGCCAGCAGAAGGTCGATCTCGCCAAGATTTCGATACTCGCGCTGGCCGATCAGTATCTGGCCTTCATCGAAGAGGCACGCAAACTGCGGCTCGAACTCGCCGCCGACTATCTGGTGATGGCGGCGTGGCTGGCCTATCTGAAATCGCGGCTGCTGCTGCCCGAGCAGCACGAGCCCGACGGCCTGAGCGCCGAGGATCTGGCGACCGCGCTGGCGCAGCGGCTGCGGCGGCTTGAAGCGATCCGGCAGGTGGCCGAGCAATTGCTCAACCGGCCGCAACTCGGCCGCGAGGTGTTTGCCCGCGGTTTTCCGGAGCCGATTGCCGAGATCAAGAAGCCGGAATGGTCGGCGACGCTTTACGATTTGCTCTCGGCTTACGCGGGACAGCGGCAGAAACAGGCGAGGGCCTATGTGCGCCTGCCGAAGCGCACGGTCTGGTCGCTCGCCGAGGCACGCGAAGCGATCGAACGGCTGATCGGTCACGCGACGGATTGGCATGTGCTCGACGAGTATCTCATCGCTTACATGGTCGAGCCTTCGCATGCAGCGACGGTGCGGGCGTCAAGTTTTGCCGCGGCGCTCGAACTGGTACGCGAAGGCCGTCTTGAAATGCATCAGCAGGCTGCTTTTGCTCCGCTTTATGTTCGCAAGCGGCAGGAACAGGGCGAACGCGTGGTAGTGGAATCCGGGAATGGGAATGGATGAGGGGGATGCGGGGATGGTCGGGAATGTAGCGGAGATGCGCGTTATCGTCGGCAAAAGGACTGACGAGGCGCGCGCCGAAGAGCTGCGCATCCTCGAGGCTTTGCTGTTTGCGGCCGACGAGCCGCTCGACGAAAAGGTGCTGGCAGCCCGGCTGCCGGCCGGCGTCGATGTGCGTGCGCTGCTCGTGCAACTGCAAAACGAATATGCGCCGCGCGGCGTGAACCTCGTTCGCGTCGGCGGCAAATGGTCGCTGCGCACCGCGGGCGATCTCGCCTGGCTATTGACGCGCGAAATGGTGGTCACGAAAAAACTCTCGCGCGCCGCCATCGAGACGCTCGCCATCGTCGCCTATCATCAGCCGGTCACGCGTGCCGAGATCGAAGAGATACGCGGCGTGACCACGTCGAAAGGCACGCTCGACGTATTGCTGGAAACCGGCTGGATCCGGTTGCGCGGCCGTCGCAAGGCGCCGGGCCGGCCGGTAACCTACGGCACCACCGAGGCATTCATGTCGCATTTCGGCCTGGATGCGATTGCCGATCTGCCCGGTATCGATGAACTCAAGGGCGCGGGGCTGTTCGATAAATCCCTGCCGGCCGGGTTTTCGGTCCCGGTGCCCTCCGACGACCCGACCTTGCGGGATGACGAGGACCCGCTGGAGCCGGGGGACCTCGATTTAGGGCTCGCCCCGCCGGCCGAACGTACCGAGGAGTAGCCGTAAACGCCGATTTGGCGCCCGCCGCCATCGCGTCTTTACCGCTCCTCCCGGTTAAGCTTGTTTTTGCCGCCTTCGACGCCTAGTTTCAGGTTGAATTCGCGATCCCGGGGTGGACGCGGGCGCTGCTGCGCACGGAGGATTTCATGGGTTCGTTTAGTATGTGGCATTGGCTGGTCGTCGGCGCGGTCTTGCTGCTGGTGTTCGGCGGGCGCGGCAAGATTTCGGACATGATGGGCGACGTCGCCAAGGGCATCAAAGCCTTCAAGAAGGGCATGTCCGATGAAGAGACCGCCGACGCGTCGAAGTCCGACGCGGCGATGAAGTCGATCGATCATCTGCAGGCCGGCGACGTCAAGCGGCGCGCCGAGGCCGAAAGCAAGGTGTCCTAGGCTTCCTTGCGGCCCGGCCGGAAGCTCTCCCGGCGGCTGAGGTGGATCGGCCGGTTAAGCCGGCCGGAGAATTTCCATGTTTGATATCTCCTGGACCGAGTTCCTGCTCATCGGCGTCGTCGCGCTGGTCGTGATTGGGCCGAAGGAACTGCCGGCGGTCCTGCGCACGCTCGGACAATGGACCCGGCGGGCGCGCAGCATGGCTGCCGATTTCCAGGGCCAGTTCCAGGAAGCGATGCGCGAAGCGGAAATGGCCGACCTCAAGAAGCAGGTCGACGACATCGCGCACGGCATCAAGAGCTACGATCCGCTCAAGGATGTACGCGCCGACGTCGAAGCTGCCGGCAAGGACATTCAGTCGTCGCTCGAGCAAAAGCCCGCGCTGATGACCGAGTCCCCGCAATCGCTTGCGCCGGACGCGGTCGCTACGGCCACGGGCCCGGTCACGCCGGAAGCCGTGGATCAATCGGCGCCGCCATTGCCGCCTCCCGAGCCGAGTGTCGCCATGCCGGACGCGGTCGCTACGGCCGACGGGCCCGGTCACGCCGGAAGACGTGGATCAATCGGCGCCGCCATTGCCGGCTCCTGAGCCGAGTGTCGCCATGCCGGAAGGCGATTTCGTCGCCGCAGGCATAGGACCAGCCACGCCGGAAGTGGTCGAGAGCGCGGCCAAGCCCGACGCGACCGGGCACGCCGAATGAGCATCGAGGACGAAGAAAAGGCGATCGAAGCGACGAAGGCGCCGCTGATGGATCACCTGATCGAGCTGCGCGGGCGGCTCATCAAGGCGATCGCCGCGTTCGCAATCGCCGCGGTGGTCTGTTTCTTCTTCGCCAAGCAGATCTACAACGTGCTGACCTGGCCGTACATCTGGGTTGCCGGGCCGGAGAATTCGAGATTCATCTATACCGGCCTGCTCGAGTATTTCGTCGTGCAGCTCAAGCTCGCGATGTTCGGCGCGGCGTTCATCGCCTTCCCGGTGATCGCCGGCCAGATCTACATGTTTGTCGCGCCCGGACTTTACCGCAACGAAAAGCAGGCTTTCCTGCCGTATCTGATCGCCACGCCGATCTTCTTTTTGATGGGCGCGATGGTCGTGTATTTCGTGGTCTGGCCGATGCTCGCGCGCTTTTCTCTGAGCATGCAGCAATTGGGCGGTCCCGGCCAGGCGACCATCGAATTGTTGCCGAAGGTCGAGGACTATCTGTCGCTGATGATGAAGCTGGTGCTGGCGTTTGGCGTCGCCTTTCAGCTTCCGGTGGTTCTGACGCTGCTCGGCCGCGTCGGCATCATCACCTCCGATCAGCTTAAATCGAAGCGCCGCTATTTCATCGTCATCGCTTTTGTGATCGCAGCGGTCCTCACGCCGCCGGACGTGCTGAGCCAGATGTCGCTTGCGCTGCCGCTGGTCGCGCTCTACGAGGGCTCGATCTGGTCGGTGCGTTGGGTGGAGAAGCGGGCGGCAGCCGAACGAGCGGCTTCCGCCGCGGCGGCATCCGCCAAGCCGGCGGAGTGATTGAGGCGTATTGTCTGGACTGTTAATTCGTCATGCCCGGGCTTGTCCCGGGCATCCACGTCTTGAGCGCCTAAGACGTAGATGGCCGGAACAAGTCCGGCCATGACGCTGAATGGGAATGCCGCATGCACGACATCCGCTTCATCCGTGACAATCCTGATACCTTCGACGCCGCGCTCAAACGGCGCGGGCTGGAGCCGCAGGCGCCGCGGCTGATCGCGCTCGATGAGAAGCGCCGCGTTGCGATTCAAGCCGCGGAGACCGCACAGGCGCGCCGCAACGCGGCGTCGAAGGAAATCGGCGAAGCGAAGAAAAACAAGGACGAGGAAAAAGCCAAAGGACTGCTGGCCGAAGTTGCCGTGTTGAAGGAATCCATTCCGGAAATGGAGGCCGACGAGAAAAAAGCGTCAAGGGATTTAAACGACGCGCTTGCCGAAATCCCCAATCTGCCGCTCGACGACGTGCCCGACGGCAAGAACGAGAACGACAACGTCGAGCGCCATCATTTCGGGGCCAGGCGCGACTATACGTTCAAGCCGAAACAGCATTTCGAGCTTGGCGAAGCGCTCGGCCAGATGGATTTCGAAACCGCGGCAAAACTGTCAGGCGCGCGTTTTGTTGTGCTCAAAAAAGGCTTGGCGCGGCTCGAACGCGCGCTCGGCCAATTCATGCTCGATGTTCATACCAGCGAGCCGCACAACTATACGGAAATCGCGCCGCCGTTATTAGTGCGCGACGAGGTTATGTTTGGAACGGCGCAGCTGCCGAAGTTCGAGGAAGACCAATTCGAGGCAATGCGACGTCTGACGAAGAGGAAGGGAACGAAGCGCTTTCTCGTCTACGGCAGGAAGATTATGATACGATACAAAGGAGCGAGCGTCGGCCTATTTCGAAGAAATCGAAGTCATGGGATCAGACGGAAGGCAATTTAAAGAGCTTTTCACAGATGCCGGCTGGGCTAGTTTCAGGAGCTTCAAAAGTTTGGAACCTGGTGGCTCATCCCTACCGCCGAAGTCCCGCTGACCAATCTGGTGCGCGAATCCATCGTCGACGAAGCGCAATTGCCGATGCGGCTTCACCGCCTGCACGCCGTGCTTCCGCGCCGAAGCGGGCGCCGCCGGCAAGGATACGCGCGGCATGATCCGCCAGCATCAGTTCACCAAGGTCGAGCTTGTTTCCATCACCACGCCGGAACAGTCGAAAGACGAGCACGAGCGCATGCTGTCTTGCGCCGAAGAAATATTGCGTCGGCTGGGTTTGCACTACCGGGTGATAACGCTATGCACCGGCGATATGGGCTTTGCCTCGCAAAAGACCTATGACATCGAGGTGTGGCTGCCGGGCCAGAACATGTACCGGGAGATTTCGTCGTGCTCCGTGTGCGGCGAATTCCAGGCGCGGCGCATGAACGCCCGTTACCGCACCAGGGAAGGCCGCCAGGTGCGCCATGTGCATACGCTCAACGGCTCCGGTGTCGCCGTCGGCCGCGCCCTCATCGCCGTGATGGAGACCTATCAACAAGAGGACGGGTCGATCGCGGTTCCTGAAGCGCTCGTGTCATACATGGGCGGCATGAAGAAGATCGAAAAGCAGTAACGCAATGCGCATCCTGGTCACCAACGACGACGGCATTCACGCGGAGGGGCTCGACGTGTGCGAGAAGATCGCGCGCGAATTGTCCGACGACGTATGGGTCATTGCGCCGGAATACGATCAGTCGGGCGTTTCCCATTCGCTCTCGCTCAACGACCCGCTGCGGCTGCGTCAGGTCGCCGAGCGGCGTTTCGCCGTGCGCGGCACGCCGACCGACTGCGTCATCATGGGGGCGCGGCACGTGATCGACGGCGAGGGTCCCGATCTCATCCTTTCCGGCGTCAACCGCGGCCGCAACGCCGGCGACGACGTGATCTATTCCGGCACCGTTGCCGGCGCGGTCGAGGGCACCGTGATCGGCATTCCTTCGCTCGCGCTGTCGCAAGCCTATGCCGGACGCAGCGGACGTGAGCCCTATTGGGAGACAGCCTTGCGCCACGGGCCCGACATCATCCGCCGCGCCATGGCCGCAGGCATTCCGCGCGACGTGCTGATCAACGTGAATTTCCCGGATTGCCCACCGGACGAGGTCAAAGCGCATTGCGGTCACTGCCCAGGGGCGTCGGAAACAGGAGCGGTTGCATATCGACCAGCGTCGGGACGGACGCGGCAATCCTTATTACTGGATCGCTTACGCGCGCCATGGCTTTGCGCCGGCGGCAGAAGGCACCGACCTTGCGGCGCTGGAAGATCACTGCATCGCGGTTACGCCGCTACGGCTCGACATGACGGACGAGCCTTACATGACCCAGCTCGCCGCCTTGTTCGAATGAACACTAGCTAGCGGGGATTGCAGCTTCGATCGCCTCCGCCAGCGCCTCGACCTGAAACGGCTTCTGCAGGGTCGGGATCTGGCGATACGGCTCGGGCACGCCGCGCAAGCCGTAGCCGGTAGCGAATACAAACGGCAGGCCCCGTTCGATCAGCACCTCGACTACCGGTGAAATAGGCCGGCCGTCGAGATTGACGTCGAGAATGGCGATGTCGAATTCGCCCTCCTTCGCCAGTTCAAGGGCCTCGTCGATCCGGCCGGCTTCGCCGGCAAGCGTGTAGCCGAGGTCGGTCAGCATGTCCTGGAGCAGCATGCGGATCATCAGCTCATCCTCGACCACAAGGACGCGCTTGCCCGCGACAAAATCCCTCTGAGATGCCATCCGCAATCCCCGTGTCTGAAGCTCCCGCATAACCATACGTTTGTGCCCCTGCTGGCTGCAACATGGCGTGCTTGACGTGCTTGCGCGCTTGTTAACGCCGCCGAACCGCGATCGGTTCCGGGCCCCGGTTCGACCGGGAACAAGGCGGATTGCCGTGGCGACCCGCGCATCCGATTGCATTTGTATTTGCGCTACACGCCACCTCATACAATGCTAAAAGGCGGGCTGCCGTTTTGATGGGGGCGCAAATCACCGTGGCCGAGATTAACGCCACTGACGTAGCGCGCATGGAATTTCAGCTGGCGCTGCGCCGGCGCGGCATCGGCGATCAAGCCGTGCTGCGGGCCATGGATGAGGTTCCGCGCGAGCACTTCGTCGTCGCGGAACTTTCCGACCATGCCTATGCCGACCAGGCGCTGCCGATCCCCTGCGGACAGACCATCAGTCAGCCCTATGTCGTCGCCTATATGACGGAACAGCTCGACGTCGAGCCGCGCCAGCGCGTTCTTGAGATCGGTACCGGTTCCGGCTACCAGGCCGCCATTCTCTCGCGATTGGCCCGTGAAGTCGTCAGCGTCGAGCGGTACCGGACGCTGGCCGACGCGGCGCGCGAGCGCCTCAAGACGCTGGGTTACGCCAACGTCACGGTTATCGCCGGCGACGGATTTGCCGGGCTGCCGGAGCGGGCGCCGTTCGATCGCATCATCGTCACGGCCGCTGCCGAAGAAGTCCCGGCAGCGCTGGTCGATCAGCTCGCCGAAGGCGGCAAGCTCGTCATGCCGGTCGGTCCGCGCGACGGTACGCAGCACATCATCAGGTTAACGAAGACGGCGGGCGAATTGACCCGCCAAACGCTTATTGCCGTGCGTTTCGTACCTCTGCTGCCCGGCCGGGCACGAGAATTGTAACCATAATACTATCCTTACGGCTTTCTGACTTTCGTCTTCCGGTACTTAAACGCCTGTTTACCGCAACGCTGTTTATTCGCTCGTGGGTGTAGTTGCGTGCGAGCGAGTGATGATGTGCGCGTCGCGTAGTTCGGCCGGTTGGCTGAAAGTGGTTGTCATTTCGTTAATTGGTTTGGGGCTGGCCAGTTGCAGCAGCGACTCTGGCCGCTTTGCTGAATTTTTTGGTGCTGATACCGCCCCGCACGGCGACGCAACCGGCTCTATTCCTCAGAACGGCAACCACGTCGAAACCCAGCCGCTACCGCACCTGGCGGGCAATTCGAGGGATGGGTCGTCCGGCGGCGGTCATGGCATGGGTTCCTACCGGCCTGGTGGCGGGGACGTCACCGGCTCGGTTTCGGCAGCGCCGCGTCCGCCGGCCTTTACCTGGGAAGGCGGCACGCCGATCATAGTCTCGCCGGGCGAGACGCTTGAGACGCTCTCACGGCGGTACGGCGTGCCCGTCGCCGCCATCATGGACGCAAACAGCATCACAAATCCCGCCACCGTGCGTCCGGGGCAGCATTTGGTCATCCCGCGCCGTCGCGGCCCTGCGTCCGCGCTTGCGGCGCCGGATACGCGCATCGGCTCGAACGCACCTTTGATGCCGCCCCGTGCCCCTGTCGGTCCGCCGCGGACCGCGCTCGCGCCGGCCGCGAGCGTCCACGTCGTGGCACCGGGGGAGACGCTGCACAGCATCGCGCGCCTCTACGGCAAGCCCGTCATGGTTCTCGCCAGGGCCAACAATATTCCGCCCAACACGGTGTTGAGGGTCGGCGACCGCATCACCGTTCCGGGTGCCGGATCGCCGGTTGCGGCAGCACCACCGCCCACCATGCCGATGGCCGCCGTCGCGCCGCGCGGCGAGAGCAATATCGGCGCGGTTGCAAGCGCGGACTCTCCCCACAGTGCACGGCTTGCCGCGCCGGTTGCGCCGGAGCGCCAGGAAAGCGCGGTCAAAGCCGCTGAAGCCGTTGGCAGCCTGCCGTCGTTCCGCTGGCCGGTGCGCGGCAGGATCATCGCGGGCTTTGGCCCGAAGCCTAACGGCTTGCAGAACGACGGCATCAATCTCGCCGTGCCCGAGGGCACCCCGATCAAGGCGGCGGAAGATGGCGTGGTCGCCTATGCCGGCAATGAGCTGAAGGGCTACGGCAATCTCGTGCTGGTGCGCCACAGCAACGGCTTCGTCACCGCCTACGCCAATGCCAGCGAAATCACGGTCAAGCGCGGCGACACGGTGAAGCGTGGACAGGTGATCGCCAAGTCCGGCCAGACCGGCAACGTCACCTCGCCGCAATTGCATTTCGAGATTCGCAAAGGCTCGACCCCGGTCGATCCTTCGCAGTATCTCAGCGGCGCCTGATCTTTTCGGAACACCGATTGCCGCTTTTGCGGATCGTGTTCTAGCCGTCGAGCGCGACGCCGAGCCGTCCCGCCAGATCCTGCACGTATTGCCATGCCACGCGGCCCGAGCGCGCGCCGCGCGTCGTCGCCCATTCGAGCGCCTCACGGCGGAGCTCCTCGCCGGCAAAAGGTATGCGGTAATGGCCGACATAGCCTTCGACCATGGCGAGATACTCATCCTGGCTGCAACGGTGAAAGCCGAGCCACAGACCGAACCGATCCGAAAGCGAGACTTTCTCTTCGACGGCCTCGCCGGGATTGATCGCGGTCGAACGCTCGTTCTCGACCATTTCGCGCGCCAGGAGATGGCGGCGGTTCGACGTAGCGTAGAAGATGACGTTGTCCGGGCGCCCCTCGATGCCGCCTTCGAGCATGGTCTTGAGCGACTTATATGATGTGTCGTCGGCGTCGAAGGAAAGGTCGTCGCAGAACACGATGAAATGCTGCTGCGCATGGCGAAGCAGCGTCATCAATTCCGGAAGCGACTCGATATCTTCGCGGTGAATTTCAATGAGCCGCAGTCCCGCCGCCGGATGCGCGGCTCCGACCGCCGCGTGGGCGGCTTTAACCAGCGATGACTTTCCCATGCCGCGGGCGCCCCACAGCAGCGCATTGTTCGCCGGCAGGCCACGCGCAAAGCGTTCGGTGTTTTCAACCAGCAGATCGCGCACCCGGTCGATGCCTTTGAGCATCGACATATCCACGCGGTTGATACGCGCGACCGCCGCGAGGCGTCTGCCTTCGGGGTGCCAGACGAATGCCTCCGCAGCCAAAAAGTCAGGCTCCGCAGGACGCTGAGGCGCAAGTCGCTCCAAGGCGTCGGCGATCCGGCTGAGAACATCGTCGGCGCCCCCATCGGGGGCGCGTTGCCCTTTTCTCCTGCCGCCACTTTTAACGGATGCCGTCTTGCCGGCGCGACGCTTATTTTTTGCCATGCTTTTCACCAGTTTACGTCCTCCCTTAGCGGGGCCCCGGACCCCTCGCAACCATGCCGCCGGCCGAGCCGAAACATTGCAATTAGGCTACCGGCCGCTATAGTCCGCGCCGATTTCACGAGCAAAATCGGCTCTTAGGGTTTAAGGCCGGTGGTCGCTTAAGCGGACCCGGAGGAGCAATGCTGATCACGCCTGCGTATGCGCAGAACTTGCCGTTTGGTTTGGGCGGCGACAGCGGCGGCATGATCACCTCGCTGCTGCCGCTGATCTTGATCGTCGTGATCATGTATTTCCTGGTCTTGCGGCCGCAGCAGCAGCGGGTGAAACAGCATCAGTCAATGGTCAAGGCGCTGCGCCGCGGCGACACCGTCGTGACCAATGGCGGGATCGTCGGCAAGGTCACCAAGGTCGTCGATGACGACCAGATCGAGGTCGAGATTTCTGACGGAGTGCGCGTGCGGCAAATGCGCTCAATGGTGTCGGAAGTGCGCGCCAAGGGCGAGCCGGTGAAGGACGATAGCGCGAACTGATCGGCTAGTGCGGTGGATTTGAAGCTCCTGCAATTAAGCGGCAAACTCGCATAGGAACTTCAAATCCGAAAATCGCACTGGAACTATAAATTTGCTAGCGTCCCTTTAGATTCCGAAGTTCGCATGAGAGGGTGCCGCCGCCGCTTGCGAATTTCGGAATAGGGATACTAGGGCCACGAGGACAATCTAGTCGATGTTGTTTTTCAGTCGGTGGAAGGCGGCGGGTATCCTGCTCACGGCGCTCGTCGTGTGTCTGTTCGCCTTGCCGAACTTCGTTTCCGAGAACACGTTGCGAAAATGGCCGGGCTGGGCACAGCGTCACATCGTGCTCGGCCTCGACCTGCAAGGCGGATCGAGTCTCCTGCTCGAGATCGACACCGCCGCCGTGCGCAAGGAGCGGCTGCAGGGCGTCGCCGACGACGTGCTGCGTATCCTGCGCCAGAACCGCATTCCGTTTACTGGACGCACCATCCGCAACAACAGCGTGGAGGTGCGCATTACCCGCGAGAGCGATGTCGACAACGCGGTCAGCAAGCTGCGTGAAATCTCGCAGCCGCTGTCCGGCATACTCGGCTCGTCGGGTCAGCGCAGCGTCGATATTACCGAAACCGGCGGCCTGATCACGCTGATGCCATCCGACGCGGCGCTTATCGAGCGCGTCCGCCAGGCCGTCGATCAATCGATCCAGATCATCGAGCGCCGCGTCAACGAGCTTGGTCTGGTCGAGCCCACCATCCAGCGCGAGGGCGCCGACCGAATTCTCGTCCAGGTGCCGGGCCTGCAAGACCCTTCGCGGCTGAAAGCGATTCTCGGCAAGACCGCGAAACTCGACTTCCGCATGGTGGACGAGTCAATGACACCCGAGCAGGCGGCGGAGTCGCACCCGCCGCAGGATTCGGAAATTCTCGACGGCGAGGGCGGCCAGAAATATCTCATCGAGAAGCGGGTGCTGGTCTCCGGGGCCGATCTCGTCGACGCCCAACCGGGTTTCGATCAGCGCTCCAGCGAGCCGGTCGTGAATTTTCGCTTTAACTCCTCCGGCGGGCGCAAATTCGCTGAAGCGACCCAGCAAAATGTCGGGAAACGGTTCGCGATCGTACTCGACAACAAGGTGATCTCGGCGCCCGTCATTCGCGAGCCGATCCTCGGCGGGCAGGGACAGATCTCCGGCAATTTTACCGTGCAGTCGGCGAACGATCTCTCCATCCTCCTGCGCGCGGGCGCGCTGCCGGCGCCGTTGACCGTCATCGAAGAACGCACGGTCGGGCCGGGGCTCGGCCAGGATTCGATCAACGCCGGCGAGCACGCCGCCTATGTAGGCGCGGCGCTCGTCATTTTCTTCATGCTGGTGACCTACGGCCTGTTCGGGCTGTTCGCCAACATCGCCGTCGCCATCAACGTCGCCATGATTTTCGGCCTGCTGTCGCTTCTCAGCGCCACGCTTACGCTTCCCGGCATCGCCGGCATCGTGCTGACAGTCGGCATCGCGGTCGATTCCAACGTGCTGATCTACGAGCGCATTCGCGAGGAGGTGCGCGCCGGCCGCACCGCCATCAGCGCGATCGATGCCGGATTCTCGCGCGCGCTTGCGACCATTCTCGATTCCAACATCACGACCTTCATCGCCGCTGCGGTCCTGTTCTATATCGGAACCGGCCCGGTACGCGGCTTTGCCGTGACGCTCGGCATCGGCATCCTCACCAGCCTGTTCACCGCCTTCACGCTGACCCGACTGATCGTGGCTTATTGGGTGCGCATGTGGCGGCCGCGCACGGTCCCCATTTAACTCTTGAGAGTGTGAGCACGTGCGCCTTCTTCGCATCGTTCCCGATGACACCAAATTCGACTTCATGCGCTTTCGGCGCATCAGCTTTCCCATTTCCGCCATGCTGTCGATTGCGGCGATCCTGCTCTATTTCTTTCACGGCCTGAATTTCGGCATCGACTTCGTCGGCGGCACGCTGATGGAGGTGCAGACCAAAGCCGGTCCCGCCGATCTGGCCAAGATGCGCGGGACGATCGCCGGCTTGCATCTGGGTGATTTTCAGCTCCAGCAATTTGGCGCGCCGAACGACGTGCTGATCCGGGTTTCCCAGCAGCCGGGCGGTGACGCGGCGCAGCAGGAAGCGGTGCAGAAGATTCGCGACGCGCTCGGCAGCGAGGTCGAATACCGCCGCGTTGAGGTGGTCGGGCCCAGCGTCTCCACCGAGCTTCTCTCGTACGGCACCATCGGCCTCGTCCTCGCGATCGGCGCAATCCTTATTTATCTCTGGTTCCGTTTCGAATGGCAGTTCGCTCTCGGCGCCATGATCGCCAACGTGCACGATCTGGTGCTGACGGTCGGGTTCATGTCGCTGACGCGGATCGATTTCGATCTCACCAGTATTGCGGCGCTGCTGACGATTCTCGGTTATTCGCTCAACGACACCGTGGTGATCTACGACCGCATCCGCGAAATGCTGCGCCGCTATAAGCGCATGCCGATGCCCGATCTCCTGAACGCGTCCATCAACGCCACGCTGTCGCGGTCGATCGTCACCCATCTGACGGTGTCGCTGTCGCTGCTCGCGCTGCTGTTGTTCGGCGGGCAGGCCATTCGCAGCTTCACTGCGACGATGATGTTCGGCGTCGTGCTGGTTGGAACCTACACGTCGGTGTTTATCGCCTCGCCGATCCTGATTTATCTCGGCGTTGGCCGCACGCGGCTGGGCGAGCCGGAGGGCACCGAGACCGAGGCGCCGCCAACGGCGCCTGCGGCGCCGTCGCCGCCAGGATCCTCAAAGCGGCCGCGGCAACGGGCGCGGTCGCGCCGCTAGACCGTGATCCGATCAGTTTAATCGGCTCATAGTCTAAATGTTTGATTGGAGCATGATCTCTTCCGAAAACCGGCTTCCACCCCGGATCAAGTCCGGGGCAGGCTTTTTCGAGATCGCGCTCTGATGGACGATCCGCATCTACCGCGTCAGGCGCTGATCGACTCCCATGAACATGGCGGCTTTCGTTTTGGCGGCATGTCGCATCGCGGCTCGCTGCTTTGCCTGCCCGACGGTATCTGGGCGTGGCCGGTCGCGACGATTGCTGCGGTGACGGCAGGCGGCGCTGGCGCAGGTTTTTGCCCGATCCGGCAACCTGGATTTCTTTATTCTCGGCGCCGGCAGCGAGCCCTGGATTGCGCCCGAGCCGCTTCGTGCGCGTTTTCGCGCGGCGCAGATTTCCCTCGACGTCATGACGACCGGCGCCGCGGTACGCACCTATAACGTCATGCTGATGGAGAGCCGCCGCGTCGGTGCCGGGCTGATCGCGGTGTGAGTTTTAGTTTGAGCATGATCTTGTCCGGAAACCGGCGGGCCAGTTTTCGGGATCATGCTCCAATCCTGATAAGCTGGCGGCCATGCAGGATGCGTTTGCCCATTGCGCCGAGCTGGTCCGAGGAGCCGACCGCGACCGCTTCATCGCAACGCTGTTTGCGCCGGCGGATCGCCGCGGCGCCTTGCACGCACTCCATGCATTCAACCTCGAAGTGGCGCGGGTTCGTGACGTGGCGCGCGAGGCTTTGCCCGGCGAAATCCGCCTGCAATGGTGGAGCGACGTCATCAATCGCGAGCGGGACGGGGAGGCGAGCGCCAACCCCGTTGCCGCGGCTCTCCTTGCCACCATCGAGCGCCATCAGCTCCAGCCGCAGCACGCTGCTCGACCTGATCGAGGCGCGGCGTTTCGATCTCTACGACGACGCGATGGCAGGGCTGGCCGAGCTTGAAACCTATGCGAAGCAAACATCGTCGTCGCTCTTTGCGTTGGCGGCGCAGATTCTCGGCGCTGCCGACAGCGAAGCCGCCGCAGTGCCCGCCGGCATTGCTTTCGGCATGGCTGGCGTTATGCGGGCGTTTCCGCTCCACGTTGCGCGGCGCCAGCTCTATG
Source organism: uncultured Alphaproteobacteria bacterium (assembly GCA_963777635.1). Taxonomy (GTDB): domain Bacteria; phylum Pseudomonadota; class Alphaproteobacteria; order Rhizobiales; family Xanthobacteraceae; genus BOG-931. The sequence continues at coordinate 10,475 of CAVZSB010000057.1, read as the reverse complement.
TGCCGGCCGACATTCTCGAGCGTCATCAGGTTGTCCTGGCCGATGTATTTGCCGGGCGGTCTTCGGCCCCGCTCCGGGCGGCGCTTGCGGAACTGCGCAATCTTGCGCACCGGCATCTCGACGCGGCGCGCGAACCAATGCTGGCGATAGTGCCGAGTGCGCTACCGGCGTTTCTGCCGCTGACGCTGGTGCGGCCATCGCTCGATCGTCTGGAGCGCGATGATCCGTTTGCGCCTAAAGAAATTTCGCCGTGGCGCCGGCAGTGGCTCATCTGGCGGGCAGCGCACGACCGGGCACGGATTACTAACTAGTGTGGTGGATTTGAAGTTCCTGAGAAACTGCGGCAAACTCGCGCCGGAACTTCAAATCCAAAAACCACGCTAGAATGATAAATTTGCTGGTGTCCCCTTGATGTCGAAGTTCGCATCAGAGGTTCGACAAACACTTGCGAACTTCGGAGACGGGACACTAGCGCGCGTACCTACCCGCGTTGTGCCGGGTCCTCACCATTGCCGCTGATAATAGCTCTGGCCGCCGCGCTGGCGCGCATAGGCGTACTGGTAGTCCGAATTGCCCCAGCCGCCGAAAAAGTCGTCCCAGCCCCTGCGGCCCGCGACGCGCGCATCGTCCGGGCGCCGGCGCATCGCAAGGCCGCCCTGTGGCTGGTTGTTGAGGACCACGACGAATTCCGTGCGATAGTTAGTCTCTCGGTTCAGCGGCTCGTCCGAGATAACGATCGAGGATCGCGGCGATGCGGTCGGCGCGATGCGGTCAAGCACATCCTGCGGGATGCTGACGCGGTCGAGCGCGTCCTTGGCGTCGTCCCCGCCATCGATCGTGACTGCCGTCCAGCGCAGGCCTCCGTCGGTGCGCGCCACCGCCGTGAACACATGGGTGCCGATCGGCTTGTCGGAATTGCGGATCGTAACCGGGACCTCGAGGGTAGCCTCAACGCCGCGCCGCACATAGAGCCGCTGCGTAGCGCGGCTGATGAAGATCGAGACCGGCTCGAGCGCGAGCTTCGCCTCGCGCGCCGCCTTGGCGGCGTCAGTCCGCTTGGCCTCGGCCGCCTTGGCGGCGTTCTGCGCCGCCGCGGCAGCGTCGCGCTTCGACTCCGCGTCGGCCTTGGCGGCGTCGAGCTGCGTCCCCAGCTCCGCGGCCTTGGCGGCGGCCTTCTGCTTTAGGTTCTCCGCCCGCGCCGTCGCCTCGGCCGCCTTGGCCGCCTTGGCGGCAGTCTGCGCCGCCGCGGCAGCGTCGAGCTTCGACTTTGCGTCGGCCTTAGCAGCGTCGAGTTGCGTTCCTACTTCCGTGGCCTTGGCGGCGGCCTTCTGCTTCAGGTCCTCCGCCTTCGCCTCGTCAGTCTTGGCGGCGGCGAGCACCTTCTCGGCGTACGCAAGCTCGGCGTCGGCGCGAGTCTTGAGCCATTCCAGCTTGCGGAGCGATGCCGCGAGTGGCGCCGCGGCGCGCGCCGCTGCGACGGCGGCGGTCTTTGCCTCGCTGGCCGTCTTGGCGGCCTCCGATGCTTCGCGGGCGAGCGTTTCGGCGCGCGCCGGCGCGGCCGCGATGGCTTCCGCGTTCGGCACGAGCAGCGCAGGATCGGAAAACTCCACCGGCTCCGCGTCGTCCGGCGCAATGATCACGCGCATGCCGACCTGCGTCTTGTCGAACAATTTCTCCGCAAAGTCATAGGGCATTCGCACGCAGCCATGCGAGGCCGCATGTCCGGGCAGCGGCCCGCCGTGCAGCGCGATGCCCGACCAGGTGATGCGCTGCATGTTCGGCATCGAGGCATCGTCATAAAGGTTCGAGTGGTGGTCCTTGTCCTTCTCCACGACGCTGAAGACGCCGGCTGGGGTCTCGCGTCCCTTGATGCCGGTCGACACTGGCGCGCGCAGGATCCAGCCGTCGGCGTCGTAGATGGTCACCTGCTGGCTCTTGATCGACACGATGGCCATGATCGGCTCACCTGCATCGCGCGGGGCCGCCGCCTCGGTAGGGCGCGCGGGACGCGCCTGAACAGCCGCGGCGTCGGCGGATGGCGCCGCGATCAGCGCCGTCAGCGCAACCGCGAGGGTCACGATGGCGGGAACCGCCCATCGCCGGATCGCCACGGTCGATTGTGCCGTCGTGAATCGATTTGTCATACGTGCTCCGGTTCAAATGTCTCGGGGCTTTGCCAGAGGGGAATCCCGACGCAACGAACGATTGGGAACGGGCGGATGGTTCCCATTTTACGCCCCCGCGGTCAATTAACACCTCCGCGAGAATCACATCAGCTTTCGTCCTGCCGACGAATTGCGCGGTATATGAGTGTGGAAGTGACACAAATCAGACATGAAGGGCTGTCTGAGGTGAGTCCGTTTTATTGCAGACGTGACGCGCCGCCTTCCCCAAGCGACCGGTGCGTTCAACTCAACGTCGCGATTGAAATCGGCGCCGTCACCGCAATTGTGCAGCAGAATCGACGGCGATGATTCGCTATCCGAGCCGCGCCCCGAACTGCTCGCGAAACACCTGTTGGCCCTTGGGCGTGATGGCGACTGCGCGCGTCCCGTCGATGCGGCGTATCCAGCCTCTGTCGAAGGCGTGCGCACGGATCGCAGCGCCAAGCGCACCGGCGAGATGCGGGCGGCGCTCGCTCCAGTCAAGACACGGTCGGCAAAGCACGCGGCCGGATATTTTTCCATTCAGTACCGCGGGCGGAGCGATGGCTATACCGACGCGCGCAAGGAACTCTATTCCTGACCGCGTCACCAGACCGCCATCTGGCTCCAATTCCACGAAACCCCGGCCGACCATTGCATCAGCGATGGCAACGCCGAGGTGGCCGGCAAGATGGTCATAGCAAGTGCGCGCGGCCCGCAGCGCGGCGTCGCGTGGACCGACCGTCAGTCGCTTACCTGTCGGCTCCAGATCCGACGCGACTTGCATGATGCCTTCCAACATCCGCGCGACCGCGGCCGAGGCAAGTTTGTGGTAACGGTGGCGTCCCTGCTTCTCGACCACAAGGAGACCTACTGTCGTCATCTGGGCAAGATGGCCGCTTGCCGTCTGTGGAGTGACCCTTGCCACCCTCGCTAACTCAGATGCTGTCAGAGCCCGACCGTCCATCAGCTCATGGAGCATCGCGGCCCGTGCGGGATCGCCGGCAAGGGCTGCGACTTGCGCAAACATGGCGTTACTGACCATTCCTTCCGATCCACAACACGCTGCAGTCATCGTAGCCAAATCGTACACCCAATGCTTCGGCGATCACCGTAGTAATTTCGTTGGCGTCTTGGCAGTTGCAGCGCCATTTTCTCTGCCGGTCACCCGCGCCAGAACGGCTTGTTCGCCTCGCAGCGGGCGTCCCAAGGCGTGATGCCAAGATCCTGGAGCGCCTTGCCGCTCATCGCCGCGAGCACCCACCGGTCACGCGACCGGCGCCGCCAAATACAGATCAAGGCGATCCAGCCGGTTACTCGTTGCATCCTGCTCATAGTCCCTGTCCTTCGATGATTGGTTCCACGCCCAATGCGGTGTCAGATCGCTGTTGAGCGGCTGCAAACTGTCAGCAAACAACACGGACATGTTTCGGCGAACACCGTAGTTTGACGCTGCGGCGATGCTCGCCTTGGGTTCGGCACAGTCCCCCGATCGCCGTCGTAGGAATGCGAGAGGAGTGGCGCGCGGATTTCTTTTGTGCGGGCTGGCGGTGCCGGTTTCAGCTTTCGCAAGAGACCGGCAGCGAGCTAGTGAATGTCGGCGAGCCTGTGGGCCGCGAACCGTTCCGGGACGTCGATCGGGGGTAAACCCGACATGACTCGGACGCCGATCGCAGTTCGCTTATGGCTGTGCGCGGACATTGCCTCGCCGGCGCCGCAGTTGCTAGCTCCTTGGGGGCACGGAAAAAATGCGCCGTGCCGATGCGCTGACCGACGGAAGAATTTGGCGAGCTCCGCTCGTCTCCACGGGGCTGGAACCTCGCCGCTGAAGCTTTTTCGCCCCTCTAAGTCTTTCGTATTATTGCGGCAAAATCTCGCAGCATTGCCGGCATATTCCGTCAAAAGAAGTGCGAGACTTAGTCCAACTCGCAGTCCATCGCCTCACATGGCTTAGGCGAGTTGAACGCCGGTCGCCGCGAGTGACCGTAGTCTGCAACAACAGCAATCGGAGGAAGACGTGACCAAAGATCCCCAAGCATTTTCCATGCTGCTATCGCGGCGCCATCTGTTGCGCACAGCAGCCGCGACTGGCGCCGGGCTCGGCGCCTTTTCGTTCGGCGGCACGGGCTTCGTGCCGGCATATGCCGCAGAGCAGCCGCCGATCGGCACCTGGCCGGCCGGCTCCCAAGGCCCGACGGTGACTATCGGCGCCGCGGTGCCGCGGACCGGCGCCTATGCCGTGCAGGGCGAAGATGAGCTCAAGGGCATGCAGCTTGCGGTCGAGCACATCAATACCGGCCACCCATTGATTCAGAAGATCGCGCCTAAAGTCACCAAGGGTGTGCTCGGCAAGCAGGTAAGTCTGGTCGTCGCCGACAGCGGCGCCAAGCCGAACGAAGCCATACAGGAGCAGCAGACCTTCATCAACGACAACAAGATTGTTGCGATGACCGGGTCGACATCGTCGGCCGTTGCGGTGGCGCTCAACAAGTTCGCCGAGCGTGAGAAGATCATCTATCTGGTGGCGATTTCAGGTTCCAACGACACCACCGGCAAGGATTGTTCGCGCTATTCGTTCCGCCAGTGCTTCTACGGCGAGACCGCGGCCAATGCGATCGGCCCGGTGCTGGTGAAAAACTTCGGCAAAAACCGCAAGGCTGCGTACATGACGCCGGATTACACTTATGGTCACACCGTGACCAAGTCGGTGAACGATTATCTGAGCCAGAACGCGGGCTGGACCATGGTGACGAACCAGATCTCGCCGCTCGGGACGCAGGACTTCAGCCAGTACCTGACCAACATCGCCAATTCCGGCGCCGAGTTCATCATCAACGTCAACTGGGGCCGCGACGCGGTGTTGTCGATCCAGCAGGCCAAGCAGTTTGGCCTCACCCCGAAGATGAAAATGGTGATCCCCTACCAGATCCCGTTCCTCGCCAAGGAAGTGGGGCCGGAGCTCACGGAAGGCGTCTTTGCAGCCACCGATTTCTGGTGGACGCTGGAAGACAAATATCCGCTGGCCAAGATGTTCGTCGAGGCTTTCGACAAGAAGTATGGCTACAAACCCGAATGGGGTGCCAACAACGCCTACATGCAATTCGCCATCTGGGCGCGGATGATCTCGGAGGCCGGCACCTTCTATCCGCCGGAGGTCATCAGGACCTATGAGAAGGGCGAGACGTTCGACTCCACGGTCGGCGAAGTCCGTTTCCGCCCGCAGGATCATCAACTGGTCCGTCCGGTCGTCATTGTCCGCGGCAAATCGCCGAAGGAAATGAAAAACAATGAGGACTACTGGGAGGTCATTGAAGTTGTGCCCGGAGAGCCGCTCATGCAGCAGCCCGACGCATTCGGCTGCCATCTTGGTGATTACACCTGACGGTCCTGGGAGGCCTCTCCGCATCCCGTTGCGGAGAGGCATTGCTTCCATGATGGCCGGGCGAATGGGCGAAGCGCGTTTTCGCCCCCTTAAGCGGTTTTGCCGGTTTAATGTATATACCCGCGATCAAGCCGGATTTGGGGTGACAGCGTGGTCAACTGGCCCAATTTTGTCTCTCAATGTTTCAACGGGATTGTGCTGGGAGCGCTTCTGGCACTGATCTCGTCAGGTCTGACGATCATCTACGGAACGCTCGGTGTGCTTAACCTCGCGCACGGCGCGATGTTTATGCTGGGCGGTTACGCCGGCTGGCTGGCCTACACCCATACAGGCTCTTTTATCGTCGCCGTCATCGCCGGCTCTCTCTTTGTCATGTTGGTCGGCGTGGCGATGGAACGTGTGGTCATCCGTCGCTTTTACAAGAGGCCGCACGAAGATCAGCTGCTCGTTACCTTCGGTCTCGGCATTGTCTTCGTCGAGGGGGTGCGCTTTCTCTTCGGCAGCCTTTCAAAGTCGGTGCCGCCTCCGCCCGCGCTGGTCGGGATCACGCCGATCGGCTTCATGTTCTATCCGACCTATCGCCTCGCGTTGCTCGGCATCGTCGCGGTGGCGCTGGTTCTACTTTATATCGTGCTCTATCGCACGCGCATCGGCATGATCGTCCGCGCCGGCATCGAGGATTCGGTGATGGTCGATTCGCTGGGCATCGACGTCGACAAGGTGTTCATGCTGGTGTTCGGCATCGGCGCCATGGCGGCCGGCTTTGCCGGTATCGTCAACGCGCCGGTCGTCTCGATCGCGCCCGATGTGGGGGAGTCGATCCTGGTGCAGACTTTCGTTGTCGTCGTCATCGGCGGCGTCGGCTCGTTTCCAGGTGCGGTGCTGGGCGGTCTGATCGCCGGCGAGATCATCAGCATCACCTCGATGTTCAACCCGGGCTATGCCTATGTCATGCTGTTTGTGGCGATGACGCTGGTGCTGGTATTTCGCCCTTACGGCCTGCTCGGCACAGCCGGCCGCGAGTGAATGCAACCATCGCATGCTTAAGCGGCACCCCTTCCTGATCGAAGTGCTGACCGCGGCAGGGCTAATCGCGGCACCGTTTGTGCTGCCCTATCTCGGCTTCGCGCCGACAACCTTGAACCGCATCCTAGTTTGGGGCCTGTTCGGCATCGGCTTCGATATCCTGTTCGGCATTACAGGCCTGCTGTCGTTCGGCCAGTCGGCCTTCTACGGAACCGGAGGCATGGTCGCCGCCTATCTGCTCACCGTGCTCGACTTTCAGAACGTCGTCGTGGCGTTATTCATCGGCATGATCGCGGCAGCGGCCATCGGTTATTTGGTCGGGCTCATCGCGCTGCGCCGCACTGGCATCTATTTCGCCATGATCACGGTCGCCATCGCTGAGGTCTTCTACTTTGTCGAATTCAATCCGCTGTCGGACTATTCCGGAGGCGAGAACGGCTTACCCGGCGTGCCGACACCGAACCTCTATCTCGGCTTCACCACCATTCATTTCGACAGCGATCGCCGGCTTTACGCCTTTCTCGCCTTCTGGTTTTTCATCGGCATCGTTATCGGCCTGCGTATCGTGCGTTCGCCGGTCGGCGCCATCCTGAGCGCAATTCGCGACAACCCGCTGCGCGCGGCCGCGGTCGGCCATAACATCCACAGCTACAAGATCACTGCTTTCGTCATCGCCGCCGCTTATGCCGGCTTCGCCGGCGGTCTCCTCGGCATTATGCAGGGTTTCATGCCGCCGGACGCCTTCATGTTCGATACGTCGGGGCAATTGGTCATGCAGACCGCGATCGGCGGCGCCGGCACACTGATTGGTCCGTTGGTCGGCGCCATGGTTTGGCTCTACCTCAGCGATTTTTTCCAGACGACGCTGCATCTGGGCGCGACCTGGAAGCTGGTTCTGGGGATCGTCTTCGTGCTGCTCGTGTGCTTCCTGCGCCGCGGCATCGTGGGTGGCGTGATGGATCTGGCCAGGCTCGCCGCCGGCAAAGCCAAGCGCCGCGCTGCGGCCGAATCCGAACCGCACGCGGCCACGCCATTGGCCGCGACCGCAACGGAGATCGCCGCGCCGGTCGCCCAGCTGACGCCAGCGCCCATGCGGCCAAAGCCGGCCGGCGGCGGCGACATCATGCTGCGGGCGGAAGGATTGACCAAGCGTTTCGGCGGCCTGATCGCCAACAACGGTATCAATTTCTCCGTACAGAGTGGCGAACTGCGCGGCATTATCGGCCCCAATGGCGCGGGCAAATCCACCTTCTTCAAGATGCTAACCTGCGAGATGCCGCCGACTGAAGGACGCATCGTGTTCGAAGGCCGCGACATTACGGGCTTCGGCGTTACCCGCGTGAGCCAGCTTGGTCTGACGAAGAGCTATCAGGTCAACCAGCTATTCACGCGACTGACGGTGCGCGATAACGTAACGATCGCCGCGCTCGCCGAAAAGCGCGGACCGTTTCGGCTCGATCTGATGCGCCCAATTGCGAGCGTCAAAGGCCTGACCCAACGGGTTGAGGATACGCTCAGGGTCGTGCATCTGTCCGAGCGCGCCGACTTTCCTGTGTCCGAGCTCGCCTACGGCGAGAAGCGGAGGCTCGAGATCGGGTTAGCACTCGCTACCACACCGCGCCTGTTGCTGCTCGACGAGCCTCTGGCCGGCATGAGTCCGCTGGAACGTGTCGAGATGGTGAAGCTCCTCAAATCCGTCAGCCGAGACCGCACCATGATCATCATCGACCACGACATGGATTTGCTGTTCGAACTCGTCGAGCGCGTTACGGTGCTGCAGGAGGGCCGCGTGCTGGCGGAGGGCACGCCGGCCGAGATCAAAAAAGACCCGGCCGTGCAGGAGGCCTATCTCGGCGGAGTGCACGACGCATGAGCCTGCTTGATGTCAACAAGCTCAACACGTATTACGGCGACTCTCACATCCTTTTTGACGTGTCGCTGACCATCGATCGCAACGAGGTGGTAGCCCTGCTCGGCCGCAACGGCGCAGGCAAAACCACGACGTTGAAGAGCCTGATGGGCGTGGTCACGCCGAGTACCGGGTCGATCGTCTTTGACGGCACCGAGATCGCCGGAATGAAAAGCCATGCCATCGCCCAGGCCGGCATGCAGCTCGTTTATGAAGATCGACGCATTTTCGGTAGCCTCAATGTCGAGGAGAACCTCGTTCTGTCGGGGCTGACGGCGATGAGCGTTGGCCTCTTGATCGTGTGTACGAGATGTTTCCCCGGCTGAAGGAGCGGCGTCTAAGCCGCGGCACCGACCTGTCTGGCGGCGAGCAGCAGATGCTGGCCATCGCCCGCGCGCTCGTCCGCGAGCCGAAAATCCTGCTGCTGGACGAACCGTTCGAAGGCTTGGCGCCGATCATCGTGCACGATCTGCTGGCGACTTGCAGGATGCTGGCCGAAACGGGACAGACCATTATGATCGTGGAGCAGAATATTTCCGCCACCATGACGCTTGCCGACCGCATCTACGTAATGCACAACGGCCACATCGTCGATTCACTGTCGGCGCAAAAAGTGCGTGGGCAACCGGAGCTTCTGCATCGCCATCTCGGCGTCTAGGCGCGCTGCGTCGATTTCAAAGCCCCTCGAATGGACCACTTTATGTCCGCTCTCGGCATTAAGCGGACCTGGGCGCAATGTCCGAGTTAATCCGCTATCGGGGGTAAACCGGACATGGCATCAGTTGGCGGCGACTTCCGCTTTTGACCCGTCAGCGACACGGCGCAGCGCCGTCCGCGACGGCCGTCAACATCGATACCGCGGCATCGCAGCAATGGCCTTGGTCACCTGTTCACAAACGAATCCCGGATGGCAGTCTGATGTTGGATGGCTATTTGGTGCGCCCATCGTTCCGCAGTTTGGGTCTTCGCGGCCTCGCAATCCACAAATCCGTTATCCCGAATTTGCCCCGATGCGTTGTCGATCATGCTTTGGCGGCAGGTGTTGCCAGAGAAAGGAGAGAACAGGAGTGAGCCATTGAGCGGCTTTGGTTCGCTCTTTCGCAAGGCGGCCGGTGACTGAAAAAGTGCGGGAATGTCGCTACGATAGTGGATCACCGCCCATGAAGAGGCGAGAAGCGCGCAGGCCACAACAGCTCGTCTATTGAAGGAGTGGGTCCGCGCGGCTTTGCGTCGCGGCCTCGTCCTGGGGTTGGGACGCATGTGCGAGTTCGCTCCAAACAACACAGTCGCCGGGTCAGATGACGCGGTCTCACGAAATCTGCCCCAGGAATTGCGCGCCTGTTTGTAATCAGGAGAAATGAAGCTAATGAATTGGCCGCGGGCCGTTCTCTCGGCTTTTTCGCGGACAGGGTAAGCAATAAGCTCTTAAAATAGCTCAAAACCCGGCTTCCCGCATAGAACTCACAGATACTTAAAAACTTAAACAATTTCTGCGTATGTTCGCCTGGGTGGTTGTAGCCGGTTTATGCTGGTCGCGCATGGTTGCGGTCAATCTTCATCCGTTACCGCACATGGCTCGCTCTAAGCGCCGATCTAAAAGGCGCCCGCGCGGCTCCGAGCGCTGGCGCCAAATGATAGTCCTGGCCCTAATTAGCGCAGTTGTGGCGGCTGGATTGTTCGCAAAAAATGAGATTGAAATCACGCAATCCAAAGCCCGGCCAGTGATCGCGCCGAACGATGACGAAATCTACACCGGCTCAATCCTGTTTGTGCCCTACGACGGCCGAATTTGCCGGCAGGTCTTGTTCGACAACCGTACCGGGCGGCTGAATGATAACGGGTTAGTTGATTGCGAGAGCTCCTATTATCAAGAGCGAGCGGAGTACCCTAAGCAGTGGCCTCGCGCACGTGTCATCAGCGAGAGTTTCCGGCATGACTGAGACCATGCTCGCCGCGGCCGACGAGGTGATCGAATGACGATCCTTCTTGCTGCGCTGCAAGGTTCCGTTTGTGG
>CAVZSB010000056.1:0-41992 GCA_963777635.1 uncultured Alphaproteobacteria bacterium | reverse complement strand
TTGCAGGGCAAGGCGAGGCCGTGGCATGGGGACGCCGCGAGCAGCGTCGCACGTGTGGCGCTCGCCGCTGCGGAGACTGGGCATGGCGGTTCTGGAGAGGGTCTTTTCGGGGGTGCAGCCCACCGGCAACCTGCACCTCGGCAACTATCTCGGCGCCATCAAGCGCTTCGTCGAACTCCAGGATCGCTACGATTGCATTTATTGCGTCGTCGATCTGCATGCGATCACGGTTTGGCAGGACCCGGCCGAGCTTCCCAACACGATACGGGAGGTCACCGCGGCCTTCATCGCCTGTGGGATCGATCCCGCAAAGCATGTGGTTTTCAACCAGAGCCAGGTGGCGGAGCACGCCGAACTGGCCTGGATCTTCAATTGCGTGGCGCGCCTCGGCTGGCTCAACCGGATGACGCAGTTCAAGGAAAAGGCCGGCAAGGATCGCGAAAACGCTTCGGTCGGCCTCTATGCCTACCCGGCGCTGATGGCGGCTGACATCCTGGTCTATCGCGCCACCCACGTGCCGGTCGGCGAGGACCAGAAACAGCATCTCGAGCTGTCGCGCGATATCGCGCAAAAGTTCAACAACGATTTTGCTCATTCCATCCACGAGCACGGTTACGGCGACGCGTTCTTCCCGCTGCCGGAGCCGTTGATCACCGGCGAGGCGACGCGCGTGATGTCGTTGCGCGACGGCACGAAGAAAATGTCGAAGTCGGATCCCTCCGACTATTCGCGCATCAACCTCACCGACGATGCCGACGCCATCGCGCAGAAGATACGCAAGGCGAAGACCGACCCGGAACCGCTGCCGAGCGAGGAAGCGGGCCTCAAGACGCGGCCGGAAGCCGATAATCTGGTCGGTATTTACGCCGCGCTCGCCGGCGCGACCCGCGCCAGCGTGCTCGGCCAATTCGGCAACGCACAATTTTCGACGTTCAAATCGGCGCTGGTTGATCTTTCCGTCGCCAAGCTCGGTCCGATCGGCGCGGAAATGAAGCGGCTGATGCGCGATCCAGTCGCCATCGATTCGATCCTCGCGGACGGCGCCGCGCGGGCGCGAAAGCTCGCCGGCGAGACCATGAAAGCGGTCAAGGACATCGTTGGGCTCGTACGATCGTAGTGCGGTAGATTTGAAGTTCCTGCGATCCCACGGCGAACTCGCGGAAGAACTCCAAATCCAGAACCCACGTAGAACGAGTGGGTACCGCTGGCGAACTTCAGAACCGGGACACTCGTGTGCGCCGCATCACGCTCCGACGCGGACAACATGATTTCACGCCTTGTCGGGCGGCGCACCGCCGTGGCACCATGAATTGCTTGTGGCGTTGGGTCGGTCGTGCCGGAGAAGTCGATGTCGCGCAGGCGCCGCAGCTACGAAGCCGGCCACAAGCCGAAGCTTCTCGTTGTCATCGACGATACCGAAGAGTGTGACCGCGCGGTCTATTTCGCGAGCCGGCGCGCGGCGCGCATCGGCGGCAACGTCATCATGCTGCGCGTGATCGAAACCCACGACCAGAGCCAGCAATGGCTCGGCGTTGCCGACATCATGCGCGCGGAGGCCCATGACGAGGCCGATGCGGAACTCAGCAAATATGCCGCACGCGTCCGTGAACTCACCGGCATCACGCCCGAACGTGCGGTTCGCGAGGGCGAAAAGGCGGAGGAAATTCTCAAACTTATCGACGAGGACGAAGACGTATTCATTCTCGTCTTGGCCGCCGGCACGGGTTCCGAGGGTCCGGGGCCGCTCGTTGCCACAATTGGACGCGCCGCTGGCGACTATCCGATCCCGGTGGCCATTGTGCCCGGACACCTCACCGATGAAGAGATCGACGCCCTGTCGTGAGATAGCGATCATCCTTGCCGCGGCGAAGATTGCCGAGCGCTGCGTACTTGAAGTTTCAATGGAATTCGCCACGTATTAGACTGCGTTCTAGTCAAGTCGCGGCCGTGCCGGTGGGCCGGTTGATTGAACGGAGGATTTCAATGTTCATCCAGACCGAGGCAACGCCAAACCCGGCGACCCTCAAATTTTTGCCCGGACGGGCGGTGCTTGAAAACGGCACGCTGGATTTGCGCGATCACGACGACGCGGCTCAGTCCCCGCTCGCCGAACGGCTGTTCGCCATCAACGGCGTCAGCGGCGTGTTTTTCGGTTCCGATTTCGTTGCCGTCACCAAAGACGATGGCGAGTGGCAGCAGCTCAAGCCGATGATCCTCGGCGCCATCATGGAACATTTCATGTCCGGTGCGCCGCTATTGAACGCGGCGAACGCCGAACAAAGCGACGAGGATGAATTTTTCGACGCTGCCGACGCCGAAACCGTTGCGACTATCAAGGAACTGATCGAGACGCGGGTGCGCCCCGCGGTCGCCAATGACGGCGGCGACATTACTTTCAAGGGCTTTAAGGACGGCGTCGTCTACCTCAACATGAAGGGCGCTTGCGCCGGCTGCCCGTCGTCGACGGCGACGCTGCGGCACGGCATCCAAAACTTGTTGCGTCATTTCGTTCCCGACGTGACCGAAGTCCGCCCGATGTAAGTAAGCTTGGCGATTGCGCCGAGCGCTTGGCTGCATGACCCTGCTAAACGATCTTGGCTGCATGATTGCCCATGCGTGTACTCGCCATTGATACGGCGCTGGCGGCTTGTTCCGCGGCTGTACTCGATACCGAGTATGGCGGCATCGTTGCGGCCGAGAGCCTGCCGATGACGCGCGGACATGCCGAGGCGCTGATGCCGCTTCTGAAACGGGTTATGGACACAGCGAGCCTGACGTTTTCCGATATCGACCGGATCGCGGTGACCGTCGGGCCCGGCAGCTTTACCGGGCTGCGCGTCGGCATTGCCGCAGCGCGGGGCATTGCGCTGGCCGCCGACAAACCGGCGGTCGGAGTGTCGACCCTTTCCGCTTACGCAGCGCCTCACATGGCCGCCGACGAACGATTCCAGGTCGTGGCCGCCATCGATGCGCGGCACGCCCACGTTTACCTGCAAGTTTTCAGTCCGGGCGGCCGCACATTGACCGCGCCGAGACTAGCCGCCTTGGGCGAGGCGGTGCAGGCGGCTGCCGCGACGCCATCCTGTATCGTCGGCTCGGCGGCGCAAGCGGTCGCCGCCGCCTTGTCCCGATCCGCCGCTGCACCCATTGCCGTCGACGCGCGCGCCGCGCCCGATATCGCGTGGATAGCGCGAATGGGTGCCGTGGTGCCGGAAGATCAGTCGCCCCTGAAGCCGCAATATCTGCGCGCCCCCGACGCGCAGCCGCAAAACGCCGCTCAACTTCCGCGCCGATGATGAACTTTGTCACGCGCCTGTTTGTCCGGGCCGAGCCGACAGTTTCGGAGGCTGGCCAGCGCGATGCGGCGGCGATCGCCGCATTGCACGCCGCATCGTTCCAGCGCGGCTGGGGCGAGGACGAGTTGCATCAGCTGCTGATCGACCGGAACGTCGTCGCTCACCGCATAACCGTCGGCCGGGCGTTTGCCGGTTTCATCCTGTCCCGCATCGCGGCGGGCGAAGCCGAGATCCTGTCTGTCGCCATGGCGCCGCATTGGCGGGGCCGCGGTTTCGCGCGCCCCCTCCTCGATCTGCATCTCCGCCGCCTGGCCGGGCTCGGCACCCGGGCGGTCTTTCTCGAGGTGGACGAGCACAATGCGCCCGCGGTCGGGCTTTATCGAAAGGCCGGATTTTACGAGGTAGGACGGCGCCGGGGTTATTATGACAGCGGGGCGACCGCCCTTGTGCTTCGCCGCGACCTTGGCTGACGCACGCCTGTAAAATCAGTATGATCAACCAATTCGCAAATCACCAACGAACTGAGAAGGGCGCGATTCGACCGGAATGACAGGTTCTCGCAAGCTGTACGTAAAATCTTTCGGCTGCCAGATGAACGTCTACGACTCGCAGCGTATGGCGGACACCTTGGCGCCGGAGGGCTACGCCGAAACGGCGACGGCGGAGGATGCCGACGTCATCATCCTCAACACCTGCCACATCCGCGAGAAGGCGGCCGAGAAAGTCTATTCGGAACTCGGCCGTGTACGCCTCATGAAGGAAGCGGCGGCCGCGGACGGCCGAGACCTGCTCATCGCCGTCGCCGGCTGCGTTGCCCAGGCCGAGGGCGAGGAAATCATCCGCCGGGCGCCGGCTGTCGACCTCGTCGTCGGATCGCAGAATTACCACCGCCTTCCGGACTTGATTGTGCGCGCCAGGCGCGACGGCAAAGTGGTCGATACCGAATTTCCCGCTGACGACAAGTTCGATCACCTTGCGGCGCCGAGTGCCGCCACAACACGCGCGCGCGGCGTTACCGCGTTCGTCACCGTGCAGGAGGGCTGCGACAAATTCTGCACGTTTTGCGTGGTGCCCTACACGCGCGGCGCGGAGGTTTCCCGACCCGCCAAAAAAATCGTGGACGAGGTGGCGCAGCTTGCCGACGCCGGCGTTCGCGAAATCACTCTCATCGGGCAAAACGTCAACGCCTATCATGGCAACGGGCCCGATGGGCGAGGCTGGTCGCTGGCGCAATTGCTGGAACGGCTTGCAGAACTGCCCGGCATCGAGCGGCTGCGCTACACGACGAGCCACCCACGCGACATGGACGACGCGCTGATCGCGGCGCACCGCGACTTGCCCGCGCTCATGCCGCAATTGCATCTGCCGGTCCAGTCGGGCTCCGACCGTATCCTGGCGGCCATGAACCGCCGCCACACGCGCGCCGATTACGTTGAAATTGTCGCGCGGCTGCGCAAGGCACGCGCGGATTTGGCGCTGACATCCGATTTCATTGTTGGCTTTCCCGCCGAGACTGAAGCGGATTTCGCTGAAACGTTGAGTCTCATCTCGGAGATCGGATATTCCGGCGCATTCTCGTTCAAATATTCGCCGCGCCCCGGCACGCCCGGCGCCGATTTGGATGAACAGGTGGAAGAAGTGGCGAAATCGGATCGGCTTCGCCGGCTGCAACAGGCGATCGACCACAATCAGGCGGCGTTCAACCGCAGCTGCATCGGCCGCACCGTTTCCGTGCTTTTCGAACGGCCGGGACGGCACAGCGGCCAGATCGTCGGCCGCTCGCCTTATCTCCAGCCGGTGCAAATCGACGCGCCGCATTCGCTGATCGGGGCAATCGCCGACGTCACCATTACCGAAATCGCCAGCAACAGTCTGTTTGGCTCACTGGCGCACAAGCCAGCCCTCGCCGCCGCAGGAGCCTGAATGCGCACACCCGGTCCTGTTGATCCCGTCGGAACGGTTACCGAGACCCTCGTAACCGCTCCGGGCAGTCCAACGCAGATCGTTCTCACTTTCGACGAAAATCGCCTCGCCTCCGCGCTGTTCGGTCAATATGGCCAGAATCTCGCACTCATCGAGCGGCGGCTCGGCGCCTCCGCGACGTCGCGCGGCAATCACGTCACTCTGGAAGGCTCGCGCGAGGCCTGCGAGCAGGCACGCCGCGTGCTCGAAAGCCTGTACGAGCGCCTTAAGCGCGGCGACGAATTGGTCCAGGGCGACGTCGACGGCACCATCCGGCTCGCCCTTTCGCAAGGCTCGTTATTCGATTTCGATCCGGCTGCAGCGCGAGAGAGTTTTGAGGAAATCAATCTCCGCAAGCGCCGGGTGCGGGCGCGCACGCCGGCGCAGGATGCCTATCTCCGCGCTCTCAAACGCCACGCGCTCGTTTTCTCGACCGGTCCGGCCGGAACCGGCAAGACGTGGCTCGCAGTCGCTCATGCCGTGCAGCTATTCGAGCGCAAAGAGGTCGACCGGATCGTTCTGTCGCGGCCGGCGGTCGAGGCCGGCGAGCGGCTCGGCTTCCTGCCGGGCGACATGCGCGAAAAGGTCGATCCGTATCTGCGGCCGATTTACGACGCGCTCTACGACCTGATGGATGCCCGTATCGTCGAGCGCGCGCTACAGGCCACCGAGATCGAGATCGCGCCGCTGGCCTTCATGCGCGGCCGAACGCTGTCGAACGCGGCGATCATTCTCGACGAGGCGCAGAACACCACCGCGATGCAGATGAAAATGCTGCTGACGAGATTGGGCGAGAACAGCCGCATGGTGGTGACCGGCGATCCAAGCCAGGTCGACCTGCCGCCGGGTCAGATCTCCGGTCTCGCCGAGGCGGTTCGGCTCCTGCAAGGCGTCGAGGGCATCGGCCACGTCGCATTCACGGCCTCCGATGTGATTCGGCACGAACTTGTCGCACGCATCGTCGCAGCCTACGACAACGCCGCGGCGGCAAAGCGCGAGCGGACCTAGATGCCTGGCGCGGCGCGCAAGCCTCGGACGACACCCAAAAGCC
This sequence comes from uncultured Alphaproteobacteria bacterium, assembly GCA_963777635.1. GTDB lineage: Bacteria > Pseudomonadota > Alphaproteobacteria > Rhizobiales > Xanthobacteraceae > BOG-931. Next base: position 35,683 of record CAVZSB010000056.1, on the reverse strand, counting down.
TGCCAAGAAGAGCGCCCAAGGAGGTGTCCAAGCGGGCGTCCAAGAAAACGCCCAGCAGAACGCTGACAAAGGCGTCGACGGGAACGGCGACCAAAATGCCGAAAATCGACATTCTCGTCGAATCTGCGCTCTGGAAACGCCAAACCGACGTCAAATCGGCCCTCCGCCGCGCCATCGCTCAGGCCGCCGCGGTGTTGTCTACACCGAGGGCCGAGCTTGTTATTGTGCTCACCGATGATTCAGCGATCCGCCTGCTCAACCGCGACTGGCGCGGCGTCGATGCGGCCACGAACGTCCTGTCGTTTCCGACCGCCGGCGCTCCGGGCGATCCGCCGCTTATCGGCGACATCGTCATGGCCTATGAAACGATCGAACGAGAGGCCCGCGGCGAGCGCAAGCCTTTCGCCCATCATATCGCCCACCTTGCCGTGCACGGCTTCCTGCACCTCTTGGGATACGATCACGAGCGGGAAGAGGATGCCGAGGCGATGGAGCAAACGGAACGCACTATATTACGCCGGATCGCAATTCCCGACCCATACCGGCCCGCCGGCAAGCCGTAAGGGCTGCGCCACGAGCGCGTCGCGCTGACCATCATCATTATCATCGTCCCCAAAAACCATGACGCAAACTCCGATACAAACCGACCAGAACCAGACCGAGCACCGCGGTCTCCCCATGGTCTTGCCGGAACCGGGCGAGCTGCACGAAGGTTGGCTCGCGCGCGTCATGCGCATCTTGTTTGGTTGGAAGGGTGCGGCCACGCGCGCCGATTTTGAGCTCGTCCTCACCGCAGAGCAGCCGGAATCGGGCTTTTCGCCGGCCGAAGCCGCAATGCTCAAGAATATCCTCGGCCTGCGCGAATGCCGGATCGAAAGCGTCATGCTGCCGCGCGCCGACATCGTTGCCGTGCAGAAGGATATTACGATCGGCGAACTCGTCATGGTGTATGCGGGCGCCGGCCATTCCCGGCTTGTTGTTTATAACGACACGCTCGACGATCCGGTCGGCATGGTCCACATCCGCGATCTGGTGGCCTTCATGGCAGCGCGGGCCGTGGTCGATCCCGCCGCCGCTTCCAAACAGGAGGAAGGCCGGATATCCGACCTGGACCTCGTGAAGATTGATCTTTCCATGCCGTTGACGGCAGCCAAGATCGTCCGCGAGATCCTCTACGCGCCGCCGTCCATGCCGGCGCTCGATCTGCTTGCCAAGATGCAGGCGACGCGCATTCACCTCGCCCTCGTCATCGACGAATACGGCGGCAGCGACGGCCTCGTCTCGATCGAAGACCTGGTCGAGCTGATCGTCGGCGATATCGCCGACGAGCATGACGAAGCCGAAACCGCCGCCGTAACGCGACAGAACGACGGTTCTTTCCTGGCCACCGGCCGCGCCAGCCTCGACGATGTGCGCGCGGTAATCGGCGACGAGTTCGACGTCGGCGACGCCGCGCAGGAGGTCGACACGCTTGGCGGATATCTGGTCATGCGCGCCGGCCACGTTCCGGTGCGCGGCGAACTGGTGCCGGGACCGGCGACGTTTGAGGCGGAAGTGCTCGACGCCGACCCCCGCCGGGTGAAGCGGGTCAAAATCTATCGCGGCAAGAACCGCCGCTCTGGAGCGGCGCGCGATATGCCGGCGCTGCCGAAGGCGTCTGCGGCGAAACCGGCGCCGCCGCGCGACGAGACCGGGCGGACGAACCCGAACTCTCAGCCGCCGCCGTGAAGCTGACGGCCGTCATCAACACCATCGTGTTGTCTTACGGATGGCGGCGCGGGCTTATCGCCTTCGCCGCGGGCGCGGTCTCGGCTCTGGCCATGGCGCCGTTGAACGCTTGGCCGGTGTTGTTTCTGACTTTCCCGGTGCTGGTTTGGCTGATCGACAGCACCGGCACGGGCGGTTTCCACGGGATGACGAAAGCCGCGGTCACCGGATGGTGGTTCGGCTTCGGCTATTTTCTCGCCGGCTTGTACTGGATCGGCTTTGCTTTCCTTGTCGACGCTCCGACTTTCGGCTGGCTGTTGCCGGTTGCGGTCATCGGACTGCCAGCAGGCCTTGCGATCTTCACCGCCTTCGGCGTCGCTGTTGCACGCATGTTGTGGACGCGCGGCGCCGTCCGCATTCTTGCTTTGGGCGTGGCGCTCACGGCGGCCGAATGGTTGCGCGGCCACCTGCTCACCGGCTTCCCCTGGAATGCGTTCGGCTACGCGCTGACCTCACCGCTGGCGTTGGCTCAAAGCGCCTCGATCATCGGCATCTGGGGACTCACGTTCATCGCTGTCGTTGTTTTCGCGACCCCGGCCCTGTTCGCCGACGATCGCGCCGAAACGCGCATGCCGTGGCTGCCGCTTGCACTCGGCCTCGTCGTGCTTGGCAGTCTCGGCGGTTTCGGCGCGTTGCGGCTCGCCCGCACGCCGACCCATTTCGTCGACGGCGTGCGGCTGCGCATCATGCAGCCGAACTTGCAGCAAGACGCCCGGTTCAACTACGCCGCCAAGCAGCAAGTCATGGACCGCTACATCGCGTTGTCCGACCGCGCATCCGGTCCCCAGTCTGCGGGCGTCGGCGGCGCGACGCATTTGATCTGGCCGGAATTGGCGTTTCCGTTTCTCCTCACCCGCGAACCTGACGCGCTCGCCGAGATCGCACACCTGTTGCGGGATGGTACCGTCCTGATCACCGGCGCGGTGCGGCTGGCCGAACCCGTCAACCCCTCCGAGCCCACGGCCTACAACTCGATTTACGTCATCGACCACGATGGCTCGATCGTCTCGCTCTACGACAAAGTTCATCTCGTGCCGTTCGGCGAATATCTGCCGTTTCAACGTTTTCTTGAAAGCCTTGGGCTGCAGCAGCTCACCAAGCAGCGTGGCGGCTTTCGCTCCGGCGACCGCCGGCGGTCCATTGACGTGCCCGGTGCTCCACGCGCATTGCCACTCATCTGCTACGAGATCATCTTTCCACGCGAGGTGATGCCCGACGGCCCTCGACCGGGCTGGATCGTAAACGTCACCAATGATGGCTGGTTTGGTATTTCCAGCGGCCCCTATCAGCATTTCCAGCAGGCGCGCGTACGCGCGATCGAAGAGGGCCTGCCGCTGGTACGCGCCGCCAACACCGGTATTTCAGCCGTTGTCGATCCGCTGGGCCGGATCGTCAATTCGTTGCCGCTCGGCATTGAGGGTGTGATCGACTCGCCGCTCCCGCGAGCCATCGGAGCCACGGTCTACAGCCGCGTCGGCGATGTCCCTGCCGCCTTGATCGTCGCGGTTGCGCTGCTCGCCCTCATTCGCCGCCGATTGGCCGACCGGTAATTCGGTGTGGCTGATACGCTATTCGGGCAGGTGACGGCGACCCTCGGATGTATCCTGCCGCCACAATTCAACTCTTCCGCGTAAAATATTAATCCAAAATACTTGCTTATATTGCTGCGAATTGTTTTTCCTGCGGTTCTAGTATGAAATACCTCATACAAAGCATCGGGTTATAATATTCACTCAACTCATATTTGATATATAAAACAATTACGCTAAATAGGCGAGCCACAGGAGACCGGTTAGATGATGGCCAAAAAGGCGCCAAACCCCATCGACAAGCATGTCGGTAGCCGTGTGCGCATGCGCCGCATGATGCTGGGGATGAGCCAGGAAAAACTTGGGAATAGCCTCGGCCTGACGTTTCAGCAGGTACAGAAATACGAAAAAGGCACCAATCGGATCGGCGCCAGCCGCCTACAACAAATTTCCCAAATCCTGCAAGTGCCGGTGTCGTTTTTTTTCGAAGGAGCGCCGACCGTTGGCAACGCTGCACGCGTGGAGGGAATGAGCGAAGCGCCCTCGCCCGCTTACGTCTCCGACTTTCTCGCAACTTCGGACGGCCTGGCGCTGACCAAAGCCTTCATGCGCATCTCCGACTCCAAGTTGCGTCGGCGCATCGTCGATCTCGTCGAGCAGATCGCCAGCGACAAGCACTGACACGCGCGCCGCCGCGCTCACGCGACCTACAAAATAGCCCACATTTCGCCCACATCTTGACCGCGCAGAGGGACGCTGCAACAACCCTGTCATAGTTGGCGCGGGCGGTCGCTGCCGCTTAAACCAATAGAGCCCGACGCCACGAGGCCGGCTTCATAGAGGGAGTGTTTCTCGGTGCAACGTTCAAACTATCTGTTCACGAGTGAGTCCGTGTCGGAAGGACATCCCGACAAAGTCTGCGACCAGATCTCTGACGCCATTCTCGACGTTTTCCTTGAGAACGATCTCAAGCTCGGCATTGCCGACGAGAGCAAAGTGAATACGAGACTTGGCTGCGAGACCCTGTGCACGACGAACAAGATCGTCATCGCGGGAGAAGGGCGCGGCCAGTCGCCGCTGTTCCACAAACACGGCGACAAAGCGGTGGTCAACCGCGAACTGATCACGGAAACCGCGCGCCAGGTGGTGAAGGATATCGGCTACGACCAGGATGGGTTCTCCTACTATGGCTCGGATGTCGAGGTGCTGCTGCACGGGCAGTCGCCGGACATCGCCATGGGTGTCGACGCCAAAAAGAAAAAAAGCGGCGACGAGGAAGGCGCGGGCGACCAGGGGATGATGTTCGGCTACGCCTGCACCGAGAGCGAGGTCTATGAAAAAGGCTCGTTCATGCCGGCGCCGATCTATTTTGCGCACAAAATTCTCAAAGTGCTGTCGGACAAACGCCGCTCGGGCGCGCTGTTTGACCTTCAGCCTGACGCCAAGAGCCAGGTGACGGTGAAATACGTCGACGGCAAGCCGATCGGCGCCACCAAAGTCGTGGTTTCGACCCAGCATAATGCGCAAACCCGCAACGGGAAAAAATACACGCCGGGCATGGTCAAAGAAATGATCGGCGACGCCGTCGAATTGGCACTGCCCGAAGGTTGGATGCCGCAAAAGCCGGGCGACTTCCTGGTCAATCCGACCGGAAACTTCGTGGTCGGCGGACCGGACGGCGACTGCGGACTTACCGGCCGCAAGATCATCGTCGACACTTACGGCGGCTATGCACCGCATGGTGGCGGCGCTTTTTCCGGCAAGGATCCGACCAAGGTCGATCGTTCCGCCGCCTATGCCGCACGCTACCTTGCCAAGAATGTGGTCGCCGCCGGCCTTGCCGAAAGCTGCACCATTCAGATCGCGTATGCGATTGGCGTCGCCGATCCGATGTCGGTCTACGTCGACACGCACGGCACCGGCACGGTCGACGAAGCGAAGCTGCAGAAGATCCTGCCGCAATTGTTCCCATTGCGTCCGACCAACATCCGGCGGGCCTTGAAGCTCAACCGGCCGATCTACCGGCGCACCGCGGCCTACGGGCATTTCGGCCGCGCGCCGGACAAGGATGGCGGCTTCTCCTGGGAACGGACCGACCTCGCCGACGCACTCAAGCGCGCCCTGCGCTAAGCCGACCTATCGCCTCGAGAACGAACGTCGCGACGGATTTCAGCGATCCGTCGTGGCGTTTCGTTCGCCGGGTTACCATATCGACGGCTGCCGGAACCAAGTGGCGTGGCACGGGTTGCCGGCGTGTGTCCCGGACCGCGAACGAGAGCGATCTCATGAAGGCCATTCTTAGCGGCGTTGCGTTGGCGCTAGTCGTCACAACCGCGACCATCCCGGCGCAAATCGTTCCGGTCTATGCCAAAGGCTGCATCAAGGGTGCGGTAGTCGGCGGAATTGCCGGTCATTATGCCGGTCACCATGCCATCCTTGGCGCTGCGGCCGGATGTCTGGTCGGCCGCCACGTCGCCAAACAGCAACAAAAGCCAACGCAAAATCCCTCGCCGGCCACGGCTCAATAAAGCTACTCTCCCCTGGAGCATGAGCCGGAAAAAGCCTGCCCCCGGACTTGATCCGGAGGTGGGAGCCGGTTTTCCGAAAAGATCATGCTCCACAAGAGCTAGAGCGCTAATCTAAAACGATCGCGCTTTAGCCCGCTCAATTCGAGCCGGGCATCGGCCCCGATGGCGATGGAATCAGAAGAGCATCAGGCGCGCGCCTTCTTTGGCCGGCGCAAGGGTCACAGGCTGCGCAAACGGCAAGCGGAGCTTGTCGAAACGTTGCTGCCGCGCCTGGCGATTGATCTCGGCCAGCCTGCACCGCCTGATCTTGCTGCCCTGTTTTCGGCGGCGGTGAGCGACGTTCAGCTCGAAATCGGCTTTGGTGGCGGCGAGAATTTGATTGCGCAAGCCATGGCGAGGCCGCAGACCGGCTTCATCGGCGTCGAACCCTTCGTCAACGGAATGGCCAAAGCGCTCGCGGGAATCGAGAACGCCAACCTGCAAAACATCCGTCTGCACTTCGACGACGCGACGAGCCTGATAGCGTGGCTTCCCGACGCTTCATTGGCGCGCATCGACCTGATCCACCCCGATCCGTGGCCAAAACGGCGACATTGGAAACGGCGTTTTGTTCAGGACACGACGATCGCGCGGCTAGCCCGCATTCTGCGCCGCGGCGGCGAGTTGCGCTTCGTCACCGATATTGCCGACTACGCCGCATGGACGCTCCAGCGCCTTATGCGGTCGGCGGAATTCGAGTGGACCGCACAATGCGCCGACGATTGGAGAACGGCCTGGCCCGATTTCACGCGCACGCGCTATCATGCGAAAGCCGCGCGCGAAGACCGGGCGTCGTGCTTCTTGATATTTCGTCGGCTGTGAGCCTGGCCGCGGCTCAGCATCTATTGGTCGTGCCTTACCTGCCAGAAGCGTATGACGCGCTGCGCCGTTGACGCCGAAAGCCGTCCATAATTGGCGAATGCCGCATCGAGCCCCGGCGCCGACGTACTGGTTCCGTCGGGACGCGCCCTGATGAGAGCTTTCACCGCCGGCCAATTCAGGCCCGCCGCCTTGCACATGATCAGCACGGGATCGTGACGTTCGCCGTCCATCAGCCGGTCGGCAATCCTGATCGGCACCTTGGTAAGCGTCGCAAGCGCGACCACCGCCTCCTCGTATTTGCCTTCGGCGCAGAACGACATCAGAGCGGCTTCGTCAAGCTGGTTCGCCTGCTCGAGACCGAGCACGATACGTTGCGCGGCGCGATAGTCGCGCGGGCCGACGCGGGCGCCGACTTCTTTGGAGACCTTCGCCAGCACCTCACCGATGGCCGCCCTCACCTCCGGCGTCGCTGAGGCGATAAGCCGCCGGTGCACGACCGCAGTCGCTTTGGTGAGCAGTTCGCGAAACATCGGTGGCGGAATATCCGGACGCAGCCCAACTTTCTCCGCCAGGATCTCATCCTGCTCGGCGCGTTTGACGAGGGATGAAAAGCCCTGCTCGGAGATACGTGCATTGCGGTTTTCGGCGACACGGCGGGCCACTTCACGATTACCGCGCCGTACCAGCACGTCCGTCACCGCCTCACCCAATGACCGGCGGCCGCAGATTGCCTGCAGGTGGGCTTGACCCTTGTTACTGGCGACATCGATAAGGTCGGTTTCCGCCAGGCGCGGCGCCAGTGTCAGCACCGGGCCGGCGACGGTGATGTCGTCATCGTTGGCGAGCCTGCGCAATAGCTTGACCGGCGCGTTGCTCACCGGCGCCAGACGATTCGACAGCTCGGCCCGCGCCTTGGTCTCGATTTCTTCGATCAGCAGCCCGAACACCTGGTCAAATAAATCGACATGCTCGTCGCTGAAGCGGCTCGCACCGTTCAGAAACAGTGTCGTCATGCGCTCGAGCGTCTCGGCCCGCTTTTCGGGCGAGCCACGCTGAACAACGTCTTCCAGCTCGGGAATCAGCGAGAGGTTGGCACCCATCTCGAATCCATCAGCCTGGGCGAACCGCACGGTGTGCCTCTGCGGGACGATAGATCGGAAGTTCTGAACGAAACCTTGCCAAGGAGGTGCGAGGCGGGGCCGGAATTACCGGGCTTCCCGGCCACTTGGCGCCCTTGCACTGCCTTGAGGAAAGGCTATATTCGCCGGGTCCGTCATGGATACCTCATAGCGGTCGGTTGATCCGAGCGGTTTTGAGAGTGGGCCCCTTGGGACCCGCTCTTTTTTATTACCTGAGGCCCGACGGTTCTCTGCCGGACAAATTGTGCGGGACCAAAGTACGCGAGCGCATGAACGACAGGCCGACAGCCTTTGCGGAAGAGCCGCGGCTCATCACCGAGCCGGGGCGGGCCGCGCGCGTCGCTGCCATCGCGGAGCCCGTACTCGCCGAACTCGGCTATCGGCTGGTTCGTGTTCGCGTCTCGGGCACCGCGGGCTGCACGGTTCAGGTTATGGCCGAACGGCCGGACGGCAGTCTGGCCATCGAGGATTGTGAAGCCGCTTCCCGTGCGCTCTCGCCGGTGCTCGATGCCAACGATCCAATCGAAGGCCCCTATCGCCTGGAAATCTCCTCGCCCGGTATCGACCGGCCGCTGGTGCGGCGTTCTGATTTCGACCGGTATGCCGGACACGTCGCCCGCGTGGAGATGCTCGCCGCCGTCGACGGCCGCCGCCGTTTCCGCGGTGAACTTCTCGGCACCGAAGGCGACTGCGTGCGCCTTCGCTCCGAAGATGCGGAGACGGGAGAAAACCCGGACGTTCTATTGCCGATCGACGACATGATGGAAGCAAGACTGGTACTCACCGACGAGCTCATTTCGGAGTTGCTGCGGCGGAGCAAACGCGGCGGCAAGCTTGAAGAGCGCACGGCGCCCGCCCAGGCAACCAGCACACCAACTTCACACCAACACCACAACATGGCCGCCGCGCCGGAACACGACCGTCGCGTCAACCAACGCAAGGGAGACTGAAACATGGCGACCGTAAGCGCCAACAAACTCGAACTCCTGCAGATCGCGGATGCGGTCGCCCGGGAAAAGGCGATCGATCGCAAGATCGTGCTGGGCGCCATGGAGGACGCGATCGCCAAGGCCGCACGCTCTCGGTACGGCAGCGAGACCGAAGTACGCGCCGAGATCGATCCGAAAAGCGGTGAATTGCATCTGTCCCGGCACATGCTGGTAGTGGACGCGGTCGAAAACTCCTCGTCGCAGATCACCTTGGAGGAAGCTCGCCGGCATCATCCCGCGGCCCAGGTTGGCGACACGATCGCCGACAAATTGCCGCCGCTGGAATACGGGCGCATCGCCGCGCAATCGGCGAAGCAGGTGATCGTGCAGAAGGTGCGCGAGGCCGAGCGCGATCGTCAGTACGACGAATACAAGGATCGGATCGGCGACATCGTCAACGGCATCGTCAAGCGCGTCGAGTACGGCAACGTGGTGGTCGATCTAGGCCGCGGCGAAGCCATCGTGCGGCGCGACGAGATGCTGCCACGCGAGGTCTTCCGCAACGGCGATCGCATTCGCGCCTACATTTACGACGTTCGCCGCGAACAGCGCGGACCGCAAATTTTCCTTTCGCGCACGCACCCGCAATTCATGTCCAAGCTGTTCGCGCAGGAAGTGCCGGAAATTTACGACGGCATCGTCGAGGTGAAGGCGGTGGCGCGCGATCCGGGTTCCCGCGCCAAGATCGCGGTTGTCTCGCGCGATTCCTCCGTCGATCCGGTCGGCGCTTGCGTCGGCATGCGCGGCTCGCGCGTGCAGGCGGTGGTCAACGAGCTGCAGGGCGAGAAGATCGACATCATCCCGTGGTCGCACGACATCGCGACCTTCGTCGTGAATGCGTTGGCGCCGGCTGAAGTCGCCAAGGTGGTGCTCGACGAGGAACGCGAGCGCATCGAAGTGGTCGTTCCCGACCAGCAGCTCTCGCTTGCCATCGGTCGGCGCGGCCAAAACGTACGGCTCGCCTCGCAACTTACCGGCTGGGACATCGATATTCTCACCGAGCAGGAAGAGTCGGAGCGCCGCCAGGCCGAATTCGAGAACCGCACGCGCATGTTCATCGATACGCTGAACGTCGACGAGGTTATCGGTCAACTACTGGCCTCCGAAGGTTTCACTTCGGTAGAGGAGCTCGCCCTGGTGGATACCAAAGAAGTTGCCGGCATCGAAGGCTTCGACGAAGACACCGCCGCCGAGCTGCAGGCCCGCGCCCAGGAATATCTGGCAAAAATCGAGGCCGAGCTCGATGCCAAGCGCACCGAGCTTGGCGTGGCGGATGAACTCCGGGACGTGCCGGGCGTAACGACCGCCATGCTGGTTCGCTTTGGCGAGCAAGGCGTCAAGAATATCGAGGACCTGGCGGGTTGCGCGACCGACGACCTTGTCGGCTGGACTGAGCGCAAGGATGGCGAAATGGTCAGGGAAGCGGGAATCCTCGACGGTTTCGACATTTCGCGCGAGGAAGCCGAGGCCCTGGTCATGCAAGCCCGTCTGAAGGCGGGATGGGTCGACGAGGCGGATCTCGCTCCGCCTGCCGCCGCGGCCGAGGAAGCCCCAGCGGAAACCGAGGCGCAGGGCTGAAGGAGCACAACGGGCTTATGATTGCCGGAACGCAAGATGCCGAGCTGACCGCCGAACTCGATAGCGGGCCCCGCGCACGCGAGCGCGCCCGGTTATGCGCGGCTACCCGGACGGTACATCCGGTATCGGAGCTGATCCGCTTCGTCGTCGGACCGAACGGCGAAGCGGTGCCGGACGTCAAAAGCAAGCTTCCCGGACGCGGCATTTGGGTCACCGCCACCCGCGATGCCATGGGAGAAGCCATCAAACGCAGGGTTTTCGCCCGCGGCTTCAAACGGGACGTTCGCCTGCCGCCGGACCTGGTGGCCCGAACTGAGCATCTCCTGGAACGAGCAGTCCTCGACGCCCTGGCCATCGCCGGCAAGGCCGGCCTGGTGGCGGCGGGCTTCGGCAAGGTCGAGACGGCCCTTGAGAACGAAGAGGTAGCCGGCTGTTTTACATGCGGCCGAGGCTGCCGCCGACGGAATCCGCAAACTCGGCGCGGCACAACGCCGCCAGCGGCTGGCCCGGCCTCCCGTTGTGATCGGATTCCTTACATCGGCGCAATTGGATTTGGCATTGAACCGCACAAATGTGGTACATGCTGCCCTGCTCGCCGGTCCTGCAAGCGAGACTTTCTTGGCGCGCTGCCGGCGCCTTGAACGGTTTCGGACCGGCGATCAGCACCATCAGGCTGGAGAAGCTGTGCCGAACTTAAGCCGGCCGGAGAAATAACGCGTATGACTGAGACGACCAAGAATACCGGCGAAAAGTTGAGCGTAACTCCAACGAAGACGCTGACGCTAAAGCGCGGCGGCGTGGAGCAGGGCGTTGTCCGGCAGAGCTTCAGCCATGGCCGCAGCAAGGCCGTCGTCGTCGAGAAGGTGAAGCGCCGCATCGCCGGTCCCGGCGAGGTGAAGCAGGAGACCGTCGCGCCCGTGGCAGAGCGCGTGATAACGCCGAAGCGCCCCGCACCGGCAAAAGCTCCTGCTCCCGCACCCGCGTCTGCAGCGCCATCGTTGGCGCCGGGCGCGCCGTCGCCGAAGTCTTCCGGCGTGGTGCTTCGCACCCTTACCGAGGAAGAGCGCAGCGCGCGTGCGCATGCGCTCGCCGACGCGCGGCTGCGCGAAGCGGAAGAGCGAAAGATCGCGGAGGAAGAGGCGCGCATTCGCCACAGCCGCGAAGAAGCCGATCGGACCGAGCGGGCAAAGGCGGAAGCGCGCAAGCGCGACGAAGAAGAGCGCCGCAAACACGACGAAGAAACCAAGCGCAAGGCCGACGAGGTCGCCAAAAAGCGCTTTGGCGCAGAAACCACGCCGCTCAAGCCAAGCACCGCTCGTCCGGCGCTTGAGGCCGACGAAGAAGAAGCGCCGCGGACCGCCCGGCGTGGCGGCGTGGCGGCACGCCCGGCACCGGCGCCCAAGGCGCCGGCCCGCGGCGCCGAGAAGCGCCGCGGCCGGCTTACGGTTGTGACCGCCCTCTCCGCCGACGAGGTTCGCGAACGCTCGGTCGCCTCCTTCCGCCGGCGCGTTCAGCGCATGAGCGGCCACCGCGACAACGAGCCCAAGGAAAAGATCGTCCGTGAGGTTACGATTCCGGAAACGATCACCATCCAGGAACTGGCCAACCGCATGGCCGAGCGCGCCGTCGATGTGATCCGCATCCTGATGCAGCAGGGTCACATGGCGAAGATCACCGATACGATCGACGCCGACACCGCCCAGCTCATCGCCGAGGAACTTGGCCATACCGTGCGGCGCGTCGCCGAATTGGACGTCGAAGAGGGCATGTTCGATGCTCCCGACGATCCCGCAAGCTTGCAGCCGCGCGCCCCGGTGGTCACGATCATGGGCCACGTCGATCACGGCAAGACATCGCTTCTCGACGCCATCCGCTCGACCGATGTCGCGGGAGGCGAATCCGGCGGCATTACCCAGCATATCGGCGCCTATCAGGTGACGTCGCCGTCCGGTGGACGGGTGACGTTCGTCGATACGCCCGGCCATGCCGCATTCACGGCCATGCGTGCGCGCGGCGCCAAGATTACCGACATCGTTGTACTCGTTGTCGCCGCCGATGACGGCGTCATGCCGCAGACGGTGGAGGCGATCCATCACGCCAAGGCGGCGAAGGTGCCGATCATCGTTGCCATCAACAAGATCGACAAACCCGACGCCAGGCCGGAGCGCGTGCGCACCGAGCTGCTGCAACACGAAATCCAGGTCGAGTCGCTCGGCGGCGACGTTCTGGAGATCGAAGTTTCGGCCAAGGAGAAACGCAACCTCGACAAGCTGCTCGACATGATCGCGCTGCAAGCCGAAGTGCTCGAGCTCAAGGCCAATCCGAACCGGCCCGCCGAGGGCACCGTGATCGAAGCGCGGCTCGACCGCGGTCGCGGCCCGGTCGCCACCGTGCTCGTGCAGCGCGGCACGCTGCGGCCCGGCGACATCGTCGTCGCCGGCTCAGAATGGGGCCGTGTTCGCGCGCTCATGTCGGATACCGGGCATTCGGTCGTCGCGGCCGGACCTTCGATGCCGGTGGAGATTCTGGGCTTTAACGGCACGCCGGAGGCAAGCGACCGGCTGGCGGCGGTCGAAACCGAGGCCCGGGCCCGTGAAATCGCCGATTACCGCGCCCGGCAGAAGCGCGACATGCTGGCCGCAAAGCAAACCGGAATGCGCGGTTCGCTTGAGCAGATGATGAGTCAGCTCAAGGCGTCGGGCCGCAAGGAATTCCCGCTGGTCATCAAGGGCGACGTGCAGGGTTCGATCGAAGCCATTGTCGGCGCGCTGGAAAAGCTTTCGACCGACGAGGTCGGCGCCCGCATTATCTATTCAGGCGCCGGCGGCATCACCGAATCCGACGTGACCTTGGCGGAAGCCTCCGGCGCAGCCCTCATCGGCTTCAACGTTCGCGCCCACAAGGAGGCGCGCGAAGCGGCCGAGCATGCCGGCGTCGAAATCCGCTACTACAACATCATTTACGACCTCGTCGACGACGTGAAGAAGGCGATGTCGGGACTGCTCGCGCCGACATTGCGCGAGACCATGCTCGGCAACGCGACGATTCTTGAAATCTTCAAGGTGTCGAAGGTCGGCACCGTTGCCGGTTGCCGCGTCACCGACGGTACCGTCGAGCGCGGCGCCAATGTCAGGCTGATCCGCGACAGTGTCGTCGTCCATCAGGGCAAGCTGTCGCAACTCAAGCGCTTCAAGGACGATGCGCGCGAGGTCGTCGCCGGCCAGGAATGCGGCATGGCCTTCGAGAACTACCACGACATGAAGGTCGGCGACGTCATCGAGTGTTACCGAGTGGAGACCGTACAGCGGACTTTGTGAGTTCAAACCTCACGTTCGCATCGCCGTTAATGCCGGGCAAAAGCGCGAAAAGCCGTTTGGCGTGACCCGGCGGTCCATGCAGCAAAGTCGCTTATAGCAGCAGTAAGGTGGCTGTCCGGTTCGCGCCGGGCACGAAGAAAAAGATGGCCCGTCGTCAGCATCGCGATCATTCCGCAACGCATTCCGCCGGCGCTTCGGCGCGCCAGCTGCGCGTCGGCGAACTCATCCGGCATGCGATCGCCGACATGCTTTCCCGCGGCGACATCCACGATCCGGTGATTGAGAGGCACATGATCACCGTGCCTGAAGTGCGCATGAGCGCCGATCTGCGGCTTGCGACGGCTTACATCATGCCGCTCGGCGGCAAGGATGAGGAAGAGGTGCTCGGGGCGCTGGAAAACAACAAACGCTACATGCGCGGCGAGATCGCGCGGCGCGTTAACTTAAAATTTGCTCCTGAAATTCGTTTTCGCATTGACGAACGATTCGACGAAGCGGAACGGATCGAGAAGATTCTGCGAACACCCGAAGTCCAGCGCGACCTTAGCGGCAAGAGTTCGGACGAAAAGGACGAATAATGCCGGGATCGGATGATATTTTGCTCGCGCGACGCGGCGAGGACGATCGTGTGTCAACGATCGCGCCGGCTGATGATTCGGATCTTCAGTCGCGAGACCAGAACGCAAACAAGAAGCGGCAAAAGCGCGACGTGCATGGCTGGGTCGTGCTCGACAAGCCGATCGGCATGACGTCGACGCACGCCGTCGCCGTGATCAAGCGCCTGTTCTCCGCGAAACGCGCCGGGCACGCCGGTACGCTCGATCCGCTGGCCTCCGGCTGTTTGCCGATCGCTCTTGGCGAAGCAACCAAAACCGTTCCGTTCGTTGTCGACGGTCGAAAGACCTATGTCTTTACGGTGCGCTGGGGCGAGGAACGCGACACCGACGATGCCGAGGGCCGCGTCGTCAACATGAGCGAGAGCCGTCCCGAGGCGGCGGCTATCCAGGCGCTGTTGCCGCGCTTTGTCGGAACAATCGAGCAGGTACCGCCGCGCTTTTCGGCCATAAAGATCGGCGGCGAGCGGGCTTATGACCTGGCGCGCGATGGCGAAACGGTCGAAATCACGCCGCGTGCGGTAACCATATATCGGCTTGAACTGCTCGAAACACCCGATCCGGATCATGCCGTGCTCGCCGCCGAATGCGGCAAGGGCACCTATGTTCGCGCGCTCGCGCGCGACCTTGGCCGGATGCTCGGCGCATTCGGGCATGTCAGCGCGTTGCGCCGCAGCCGGGTAAGCCCGTTCCGCGAGAGCGACATGATTTCGCTGGAACGCCTCGATTCTTTGTGTCATAGAGCGGCCGCTGGCGAGGGAAACCTCGCCGATCTGCTACTGCCGGTCGAGACCGCGCTGGACGACATCCCGGCGCTGGCCGTTAGCCCGGCAGATGCGGCAAGGCTCAACAGGGGCCAAGCCGTTTTGTTGCGTGGACGGGACGCTGCCGTCATCCGCGGCACGGTCCAGGTCGCTTCGGGCGGACAGCTCGTGGCAATTGCCGAGATCGACCGCGGCGAGATCGTCCCCAAACGCGTGTTCAATTTGACCGGCGTGACAGGTCGCGCCGACAGACAAAGGGTTACTGACGATGTCGATTACGACCGCACGTAAGGCGGAGGTTATCCAGACATACGCCGTCAAATCCGGTGACACGGGTTCGCCGGAAGTACAGGTTGCGCTTCTTTCAGAGCGGATCAACAACCTAACGGATCACTTCAAGACCCATATGAAGGACAACCACTCCCGGCGCGGGCTGCTAAAGCTTGTGTCGCAGCGGCGCCAGATTCTCGACTATCTGCGGCGCATGGATGATGGTCGTTACAAAGTGTTGATTGAACGGCTGGGTATTCGCCGTTGAAAGCTTGCGCGCGGGAAAGCCCCGCGTGCTTTCGTGGCGGCGCGTACGATGCGCCCACCCACATGTACGGCAGCGCCGCTGCCGATTTAGAGCGACGGACCGCTGGTCCGTCCACATCACAGGAAGGTCCGGGAGCCATGGCAGGATCGCCAGACGCTGGCAGGCTTGGCAGCACTTGCTGCCCTGACAGCGTCTCGCCGTCTTGCTTATGGCTTTCGCATCTCCGCGAAAACCATGAGAGACAATCGCAATGTTCAACATTCACCGTGTACAACTTGACTGGGGTGGCCGCGAGCTAACGCTGGAGACCGGCAAAATAGCGCGTCAAGCCGACGGAGCCGTGCTCGCTACTTACGGCGAGACCACCGTACTCGCCGCCGTCGTCGCCGCGAAGCAGCCCAAGGAAGGCATCGATTTCCTTCCGCTCACCGTCAACTATACCGAGAAATATTATGCGGCCGGCCGGATTCCGGGCGGCTATTTCAAACGCGAACGCGGCCCGACCGAAAAGGATACGCTGACATCCCGGCTGATCGATCGGCCGATCCGTCCGCTATTCGCCGACGGCTGGCGCTGCGATACGCAGGTGACCATCACCGTGCTCTCGCACGACCAGGAAAACGATCCCGATATCGTCGCGATGGTCGCCGCCTCCGCCGCGCTGACCCTGTCGGGCGCGCCGTTCATGGGACCGATCGGCGCAGCGCGCGTCGGCTTCATCAACAATGAGTACGTGCTCAATCCGACGCTCGACGAGATGAAGGAAAGCCATCTCGATCTCGTCATCGCCGGCACGCATGACGCCGTGATGATGGTGGAGTCGGAGGCAAAAGAACTTTCCGAGGAGATCATGCTCGGCGCGGTGATGTTCGGCCACCGGCATTTCCAGCCGGTGATCGAGGCGATCATCAAGCTCGCCGAAAAGGCCGCCAAGGAACCGCGCGAGCTGATCGTGGCCGACAATTCGGCCATCGAGAAAGAAATACTCGGCCTCGCCGAGAAGGACTTGCGCGCTGCCTATTCGATCGTTCGCAAGCAGGAACGCCAGGACGCCGTCGCCGCAGTCAAGAAGAAGGTGATGGCGCACTTTTTCCCCGAAGGCGCCGAACCGAAGCACGACAAGCTCGCGGTTGCCGGCGTGTTCAAGGAACTCGAAGCCAAGATCGTCCGCTGGAACATTCTCGACACCGGCAAGCGCATTGACGGCCGCGACGTACAGACCGTCCGGCAGATCGTGGCGGAAGTCGGCGTGCTGCCGCGGACCCACGGCTCGGCGCTGTTCACCCGCGGCGAGACGCAGGCCCTGGTGGTCGCCACGCTCGGCACCTCCGAAGACGAGCAATTCATCGACGCCCTGCAAGGAACCTACAAGGAAACGTTCCTGCTGCATTACAACTTCCCGCCGTTCTCCGTCGGTGAAACCGGCCGCATCGGCGCGCCGGGCCGTCGCGAGATCGGCCACGGCAAGCTCGCCTGGCGTGCGATCCATCCGATGCTGCCGACGAAGGAGGAATTCCCCTACACCATCCGTCTCGTTTCCGAGATCACGGAATCGAACGGTTCGTCGTCGATGGCCACGGTGTGCGGCTCTTCACTCGCGCTGATGGATGCCGGCGTTCCGTTGAGACGGGCGACGGCAGGCATCGCCATGGGCCTCATCAAGGAGGACGAGCGCTTTGCCGTGCTCTCCGATATTCTCGGCGATGAGGATCATCTCGGCGACATGGATTTCAAGGTTGCCGGCACCGAGGGCGGCGTCACCTCGCTGCAAATGGACATCAAGATCGCCGGCATCACCGAGCAGATCATGAAGGTCGCGCTCGCCCAGGCCAAGGACGGCCGGCTGCATATCCTCGGTGAAATGTCGAAGGCCCTGACCGCTGCCCGCGCCGAACTCGGCGAGCACGCGCCGCGGATCGAGACGTTCAAGATTCCGACCGACAAGATCCGCGAAGTGATCGGCACCGGCGGCAAGGTGATCCGCGAAATCGTCGAAAAGACCGGCGCGAAGATCAACATCGAGGACGACGGCTCGGTGAAGGTCGCTTCGGCCGACGGCGAGTCGATCAAGGCGGCGATCAACTGGATCAAATCGATCGCGTCGGAACCGGAGATCGGACATATCTACGAAGGCACGGTCGTGAAGGTCATGGACTTTGGCGCCTTCGTGAACTTCTTCGGCGCCAAGGACGGGCTGGTGCATATCAGCCAGCTTGCCCAGCGCCGGGTGCAAAAGACCGGCGACGTGGTCAAGGAAGGCGACAAGGTGAAGGTCAAGCTGCTTGGCTTCGACGAGCGCGGCAAGGTCCGGCTGTCGATGAAGGCCGTCGACCAGGAAACCGGCGAAGACCTTGAAGCAAAGCAAAAGGCCGAGGGCGGCGAAGCGCCTGAAGCCGCGGCCGGCGCAGCGGAATAACCGCGACGGACGTTGCTCGTCGCGTTCATTACTCGTGTGTGTGGACGCGGTGAGGCACGAGACGCGGTCAGAAACCTGGCGAGAGGCGGCTGATACGAGCCGCCTTTTTGCTGATCCGGTCAATGGTCACGCCGAACCTGTCCTCGCCCACCTGCGACCAGCGCGGAGGCTTTTCACTCAACGACCGGTATCGGCTCGGCGGCAGAGCGGCCTGGCGGCTTCCTGAAAACCATCAGCAGGGGAATGACGGCAAGCGTCGCGATCATCAACAGCTTATAGTCGTCGATATAGGCGATGATCTGCGCTTGCCGCGTTATCACGGCGTCGAGTGCGGCGCGGCCGGCGGCGGTCAGTGGATTCCAGGCGTGCGCCACCGCAGGATCCTCGAACGCACGATTGACCGGCGTAACGTGTTGGGCGATCGCGGCGTGGTTGATCTGCGTATTTCGCGTCACCAGGCTGTTCATCACCGAGATGCCGACGCTCGACCCGATATTGCGCGACAGATTGTAAAACCCGGCACCTTCCGTCCGCGTCTGCAGCGGAAGCGTTGACAAAGTGGCGGCGCTCAACGGCACGAAGAGGAAGCCGAGGCCGGCGCCCTGAACGACGCCGACACCAATAATCGTCCCCGCCGAGACATCCGGGGTCCATCCGGTCATCTGGTAGAAAGACCACGCGGTAAACCCAAGGCCTATGCCAAGCAGAAGACGGGTATCGGCACGTCCTACCAGCCGCCCGACGACCAGCATGGAGGCCATGGTGCCGACGCCGCGGGGCCCCATGACCATGCCGGCAGTGACCACCGGATATCCCATGAGTTCCTGCAGATAAGGCGGTTGCAGGGCCATCGAGGCGTAGTAGGTGAGGCCGACGACGGACACGAACAGCACGCCGGCCGCGAAATTGCGGTCTCTGAACAGAGCCGGCCGCACGAACGGCTTCTCGGCCGTGAATGTGTGGACCAGGAACAGATAGAAAGCCGCCGCAGCAACGACAGCTTCGATGATGATTTCGCCCGACCCGAACCAATCCTTCTGCTCGCCGCGATCGAGCATCACCTGAAAAGCGCCGATCGCCAGGCTCAAAGTGCCGAAGCCGAACCAATCGAGCCTGTCGCCGGAGTTCCGCGGCGTTTCCGGGAGGAAGGCGACGATGCCAAGCAGCGCCACAACGCCTATCGGCAGATTGATATAGAAGACCCATCGCCAGCTGTAGTTCTCGGTAAGCCAGCCGCCGAGCACCGGACCAAGCACCGGCCCGACCATGACTCCCATTCCGAACAGCGCCATCGCGAATCCCTGCCGCTCCCGCGGATAGGCTCCGAGCAGGACGGTTTGCGAGAGCGGAACCAACGCGGCGCCGAATGCGCCTTGCAGGACGCGGAACAACACGATCTGCGTCACCGATTGCGCCATGCCGCACAGCATCGACGTAACGGTGAAGCCGGCGATCGAGACCAGGAACAGGCGCTTTAACCCGAAGCGGCCGGCAAGAAATCCGGTCGGCGGCGTCATGATCGCAGCAGCGACAATGTATGACGTCAGAACCCAGTCGATCTGGTCCTGGCTCGCCGACACGCTGCCTTGCATATACGGCAGCGCCACGTTGGCGATGGTCGTGTCGAGCGCCTGCATCAGTGTGGCGATGATCGCGCAGGCCGTGATTCCTGTTCGATTGCCGCCGCCGGCAGCTCCGGTCGCTGGCGCAGTGTCCGACGGCATCAGGCCCCCCGGGGCGATCGGCCGAACAGCGCCCGAAGGAAATGGGGAACGCCGCGCGCGTGTCCGGTGTCGACGTCGACTTCGACGCTCATGCCGGCGCGCAGCGGTGGCAGCTTTGCATCGGTAGTATCGAGGCGAACGCGCATCGGGACGCGCTGCACGACCTTGACCCAGTTGCCGCTGGTGTTCTGCGCCGGCAACAAGGTGAATTCCTGCGCCGCCGCCGGACTCACGCTCTCCACCACACCGTGCCACTCGAATTCCGGATAGGTATCCACCGTGACGGTCACCGGCTGCCCGGGACGCACGTAGGTCAGCTCGGTCTCCTTCGGCGTGGCATCGACCCAGATGTGATCGGTATCGACGAGAAAAAATGCCGTCGTCGATGCCGCAAGATACTTCCCGGGCGCGATGGAGGGCACGCCGGTCACTTCTCCGGCGAACGGCGCCGCAACGACCGTGTGATCGAGCTGGCGTTGCGCCTCGTCGACCTGTGCCTGAGCCTGACGGTATTGCGGATGTTCTGTGACGGCCAGCTCCGGATTGCCGCCGAGCTTGGCAAGCTGCACCTGCGCCTGCTCGTGCAAGGCTGCGAGCTTGCTTTTGTCGTTGTCGAGCGTGTAGCGCGCCTGATCGTATACGGCCTGGGAAATAGTGGCACTGCGCAGCAGCATGGCATTGCGGTCGAAGTTGACCTGATCGAGGTCGACCTGTGCCTGCTGCGCGGCGGTGTCGCTCACCATGCGCTTGTAGTCCTGCTTCATCGCCTCGATCGACAACGCGGTTTGCGCCAGATTGGCCTTGGCGTTGTCGAGCGCGATCTGGAACTGACGCGGATCGAGTTGATAGAGCACTTGTCCGGCGGCGACGTGTTGATTGTCCTTAACCGCAACATCCTGAACGATGCCCGACACATCGGTAGATATTCCGACCTTCTCGGCCTGCACGTAGGCGTCGTCGGTTGACATCACCTGGCCGCCGGTCAGGTAGAAATAACCACCGACGACGAGCGCAATTGGCAACAGCGCAAACAGCGTCCAGCGCACGCGATTGCGGCGCCGCGGCCGCCGCCGTTCGTCTGCCACCGTCGCCCGTGTCTTGGAGCGAGCTTCGGCGGGGGCAACCGGCGTAACCGGCTGTGGCCGCGGCGTGTCCGGAGCTTCATCGCGCACCGGCGTGACGGTCTTGCGAACCGGTTCAGCCATAGTGGCGCTCTCCCACCACGGCATTGGCGCTTCGCTGCTGGATCAGCCGGCGCAGGTTCTCTTTCACGGTGACGAGTTGCCCGACCATCTGTTCGACGGTTCCCGGGGCCACGCCTTCGAGCGCGCCGGCCATCGTTTCCTCGCCAAGCGCCGCCAGTTGCACGAGCACCGGTCGCGCTGCGTCGGTCAGGTACAACCGCTTGGCACGACGATCAGCAGGATCGGGCCGGCGCTCGATAAGACCGCTGTCGCACAGTTTGTCGAGCAGCCGGGTCAGCGTAATCGGCTGTAAATCCAAAACCTCCGCCAACTCCGCCTGGTTGAGGCCCTCGGCCCGATCAACTCTGGATAACACTGCCCATTGGGCGCGAGTCATCCCGAACTGTGCCGCCTTGTAGTCGGCATAGGTCCGCAGCAGGCGCGCTACATCATGGAGAATAAAGGCGAATTCTCTGTTTTTGCTGGCCGGTATCGCCACGGATCTTACCCCTGGTTAGCCAGCATATTATAAGGCAGCTTATCTTTTGCTATGGAAATTAGTGCAGGGCAGCGTTGCAAAGGCGTGGGCCAAGTCCGCAGCTGCCGCAGGCTAAGCCAGACCCAAGTCGGCCAACGCGGCGATGTGGTGATCGGCTGCGTCGGTCGCAAAGCAGCAAAACACGACCCGACCGATGCCGCGCGGCGCGCCAGCCAGTTCGGCGGCGACAGTACCGACAGCGACGCGTGCCGCGCGATCCTGCGGAAACCGATAGATGCCGGTGGAGATCGCGGGAAAGGCGATCGAAGCAAGACGATGCTCGGCGGCAATGTCGAGCGCCGTGCGATAGCACGATGCCAGCAGCTCCTCCTCGCGCTCCCCGCCGCCACTCCACACCGGCCCGACCGCATGGATCACATGCTTGGCCGGCAATCGGTAGCCCCGCGTGATTTTTGCGCCGCCAGTCTCGCAGCCGCCCAGCGTCCGGCACTCGGCGAGCAGCTCCGGCCCCGCGGCGCGATGGATCGCGCCGTCCACGCCGCCGCCGCCGAGCAGTGAGCAGTTCGCCGCGTTGACGATGGCATCAAGCGCAAGCGACGTGATGTCGGCAACGCACACGTCAAGCCGGGTGGAACCGACCTCGGCCGAAAGCAGCGGCGTCATAGTGCTCATGCGACCAGTGTGTCACGCCCACTCGGCTTGCGCTTCGGCGAGCAGATCGACTGTGCCATGCACGCCGATATCATCGAAATGGTTATCGAGGAAACGCCGGGCTGCTCGCTTGCCGTTGAGGTGCAGCGCCTCGAAGAAATCATAGTCGGTCGAAATTTTGCTGGAGGCGTCGAAATGCGTTCCGAACTGATCGAGCACGATGCGGTGCACATTGACGCGGCGATAGTGACCCGGCCCGGTGCCGCGCGGCAGCAATCCCCTATCGATGAGGCGGGCAACGAACTCGATGGCGCGGTATTCAGCAAGCAGCGATGAATTGAAGGTGATTTCGTTGATACGGTTCATGATTTCATTGGCAGAGGTCGGCGTCGCCTGCCGAACCAGCGGATTGATTTGCACCACCAGCACATCCTCCGTCGTCGTCGTGCCGAAAAATGGAAAGATCACCGGGTTGGCGAGATAGCCGCCGTCCCAATAGGGTACGCCGTCGATCTCGACCGCGCGGAACAGAAGCGGCAGGCAGGCCGAAGCCATCAGTGCTTCGGCGGTGATCTTCTCGCGCGGAAAGATCCGCACCCGGCCGGTCTGAACATTGGTCGCCGAAATAAAGAGTTGTACGTCGGAAAAAGCCTGCACGGCCGGGAAATCGACGAACCGCTCGAACAGATCCTTGAGCGGATTGATATTGAGAGGATTGAAGTCATAGGGCGAAAAATATTTCGACAACAGATCGAGCCACGCCTGCATCGGCGTGCCCTCGAGCGGCATGAAAGACAACATTCGATCGACCACCGCGCGCTGCATTGGCGGCAAATTTCCATTATTGCTTACGGCACGCCAGAAGTCGGCGAGCCGCTTTTGCGCTTCCGGCCGTCCGCCGCGCGCCAGTCCGTCGGCAAGCATCACCGCGTTGACGGCGCCCGCGGACGTACCCGAAATGCCTTCGAACACAAGCCGCTCGTCAGCCAAAAGGTGGTCGAGTACGCCCCAGGTAAATGCCCCATGCGCCCCGCCGCCCTGAAGCGCGAGATTGATGCGCTTGGGCCCCGGCGTGCCCGGGGTTTGGGACGCCCGGCCAGGCAATAGCGACGCAAGTAGCGGTTTCAACGCCATGTGTGCCGGCTCAGAAGCCAGAGGCTGCACATCTCGTGAGACGGCAGAAGATCATTCCGCCGTCCAGCCGCCATCGATCGAAAGATTGGCGCCGGTGATTGCCTTCGCCATATCGGAGCAAAGATAGACCGCAAGCGCGGCTACCTCATCGACGGTGACGAATTCCTTGGTCGGCTGCGCTGCCAGCAGCACGTCGTGTTTGACCTGCTCTGCCGTCATACCGCGTGCCTTCATCGTATCGGGAATTTGCTTTTCGACCAAAGGTGTCCAGACATAGCCGGGACTGATGCAATTGGCGGTTATGCCGAAGGTCGCCACTTCAAGTGCAACCGTCTTGGTGAGGCCAGCGAGCCCATGCTTGGCCGAAACGTAGGCGGACTTGAACGGCGAAGCGACCAGCGAATGCGCCGAAGCGGTGTTGATGATGCGCCCCCACTTCCGCGACTTCATGCCGGGCACCGCGGCGCGGATCGTATGAAAAGCCGAGGAAAGATTGATGGCGATAATCTGGTCCCATTTTTCGATCGGAAATTCCTCGATCGGCGCAACATGCTGGATGCCGGCATTGTTGATGAGGATATCGACCGAACCGAAAGTCTTCTCGGTCGTTTGCACCATGGCGGCGATTTCGGCCGGCTTGGTCATATCCGCCGACGAATAGGTCGCTTTGACGCCGAAATCCTTCTCGATCCCGGCGCGCTCCTTTTCGATCGCGGCGGCGTCGCCGAAGCCGTTGATGGTGACATTGGCGCCCTGTTCCGCGAGCGCACGCGCGTAAGCCAACCCGATGCCGGACGTCGAGCCAGTCACCAGCGCGGTCTTTCCTTTCAGCATGATCATCCCCAATTCAAGAAGGTGCGCCTATGTGGAATGCGCGTTGCGTATAACTATTGCTTGAGTGGCGGCAATGTGAGACGCTTTTTGCTGCAGCGCAATATCAAATTTGGCAGTCACGTCACGTTTTCGCGATGCCGCCCGAACCGTTACAAAGGGCAAAATAGAGCCGTCTCCGTGGCTACCAGATGACAGCGATGCCGCCCACAATTTTTCCAGCGCCCGATCACGATCACGGCAGCTGCACCAGCGCCGCTATCGCCCACGCCGAAGCCCTGTGCACCGCGCGCGCGCAACGGTTGACGCCGATGCGCCGGCACGTGCTCGAGGCGCTGCTCGCAAGCCACAAGCCACTCGGGGCCTACGAAATCATTGAACGGCTGGCGGATCGGACCCGGCCGGCGCCGATCACCGTCTATCGCGCGCTCGAATTTTTGCGCGACAATGGCCTTGTTCATCGGATCGAGAGCCGCAATGCCTTCGTCGCCTGCGTGCACAATCACGCCGGCGGCGACCCTGTGGTCTTCCTCATCTGCGAGCATTGCGGAGCCGTCGGCGAGGCGGCCGGCGGCGCTGCCGCGGAGGCGCTCAAAGCCTCCTGCCGTGCGGCGGGTTTTGCGCCTAAAAGCCCGGTGATCGAAATCGCCGGCATTTGCTCGCATTGCCGGCAGCGATGAGGCATTGCTTTTCCTCCGTCGCTATCCGCTTGTGCGCCTGATTCGCGCTCTCTCCCCCGTTGAAATTGAACCGATCCGCAAGTGCCGCACTCGCCACAATCCCGTCCGCTCGATGCGCTCGCCATCGCCGTGATTTTGGCGCTGTGTTTGACCTGGGGCTTCAATCAGGTTGCAATCAAATACGCTATTGCGGAAATCCCGCCCTCTCACTCAGGCGGCGGTTCGTTCGGTCATCGCAGCACTATTTGTTGGTGCCTACGCGCGGTTACGCGGCATTCCATTGTTCAAACGCGACGGCACATTGCCGGCGGGGATCGCTGCCGGCGTGCTTTTCGCGTTTGAGTTCTTTCTGATCTATCTCGGGCTCAAATGGACGACGGCGACCCGCGCCGTTCTGTTCCTTTATCTGGCGCCGTTCTTCGTCGTGATCGGGTCGCGCTGGTTCATTCCCGGCGACCATTTCTATCCTTCCCAATGGTTCGGCTTGCTGATTTCCTTCGTCGGGATTGTCATCGCGTTCGGGTTGCCGACCCCGGCGGCCGATCCGCGTCAGACATTCGGCGATCTGATGATGGTTGTGGCCGCGGTCGCCTGGGCGGCGACAACGCTCGTCATCAAGGCGAGCGCGCTTAACCGCATCAGCTCGGAAAAGACGATGCTCTATCAACTTGTGGTTTCGGCACCATTACTCGCGGCCGGAGCCATTGCCTTCCGCGAGCGCATCGATGCCATGCCGTCTGCGCTGGCGATCGGTGCGGTGGCGTATCAGGCCGTTTGGGTTGTCGCGGTCACATACGTCATTTGGTTCGCGCTGATCGTTCGCTATTCCGCAAACAGATTGTCGGCGTTTACATTCCTGACCCCCATCTTTGGAGTCATTGCCGGTCATCTTGTTTTGGGCGAACCGCTGACCCTGCCCTTTGCGATTGCGGTGGCTTTTGTGGCGCTGGGCTTGGTGCTCGTAAACCGGCCGCGGTAAGGCTATATCGATGGCTGGCCGCCTACCGGCGTTCCGCAGGTTGCTTGGTGGTCGCGCGGGCACGATGAATTAAGGCGAAAAATCAAAGGGTTATGCGATGATGGAGTTTTCCGGTCCCGCCGCAAGGCACCGAACCATTGCCGTTAGGGTCGGCAATGTAACCGTCGGCGGGGGCGCACCGGTCGTGGTGCAGTCGATGACCAATACCGACACCGCCGACGTGGATTCGACGGCGAGACAGGTCGCGGCGCTGGCGCGGGCCGGCTCGGAATTGGTGCGGATCACCGTCGACCGCGACGAAGCCGCGGCTGCCGTGCCGCACATCAAAGACCGGCTCCTTAAAATGAACGTCGACGTGCCGATCATCGGCGACTTCCACTATATCGGCCACAAGCTGCTGGCCGATCATCCGGCCTGTGCCGAGGCGCTCGACAAATATCGCATCAACCCCGGAAACGTGGGCTTCAAGGAAAAGAAGGACCGGCAATTTGGCGCCATCGTCGAGACTGCGATCCGCCACGACAAGCCGGTCCGCATCGGCGCCAATTGGGGTTCGCTCGATCAGGAGTTGCTGACGCATCTCATGGACGAAAATTCCCGCTCAAGCCGTCCGGTCGACGCCCGCGACGTCACCCGCGAAGCCATGGTCCAATCGGCGCTGTTGTCCGCCGGGCGCGCCGAGGAAATCGGCCTGCCGCGCTCGAAGATCATTATTTCCGGCAAGGTATCTGCGGTGCAGGATCTGATCGCCGTCTATGGCGAACTGGCCCGGCGCTCCGATTACGCGCTGCATCTCGGGCTGACCGAAGCCGGCATGGGCTCGAAAGGCATCGTCGCTTCATCCGCCGCAATGGGTGTTCTGCTCCAACAGGGTATCGGTGACACGATCCGCGTGTCGCTCACGCCTGAGCCGAACGGCGACCGCACGCTGGAGGTCAAGGTCGGCCAAGAGCTCCTGCAGACCCTCGGCCTTCGGACATTCGTGCCGCTCGTTGCCGCCTGCCCCGGCTGCGGTCGTACGACATCGACGACCTTCCAGGAGCTCGCGGCCGGCATTCAAAGCTTTATCCGCGAATCCATGCCGGAATGGAAAACACGCTATCCCGGTGTCGAGGGCCTCAACGTCGCGGTGATGGGCTGCATCGTCAACGGTCCGGGCGAAAGCAAACACGCCGATATCGGAATATCGCTTCCGGGAACCGGCGAGCAGCCGACGGCGCCGGTCTTTATCGACGGCAAGAAGGCAATGACGCTGCGCGGTCCGACGCTGGCCGCCGATTTCCAGAAGATCGTCGTCGACTACATCGATCGGCGCTTTGGTTCGAACGCCGGGCGAACCGCGGCGGAGTAAGCATCACTCAAATAAAACGACGCCGCATGCGCCGCATTTCCTCGAATTGGACCTTCTTTTACAAACGCATCTTCCCGGTGTTCTGGTTTGGGTTCCTCGCGTTGTTTGTTGGTGTCGCGGTTTTCAACATGCAGCGATCAAACCCATTCGCGATGGTTCCATTCATCGTCGTCCCGGCCGGGATGTTCGTCTTCGGTCTTTTTTTCATGAGGAAATTTGTTTTCGATCTTGTTGATGAGGTCTGGGACGATGGCGATGCATTGCTCGTGAAGAACCGCGGCCACGATCTTCGCATCCCATTGAAGGATATCAAAAACGTCAACTATTCGCCGCTGGTAAATCCGCCGCGCGTTACCTTGTCGCTGCGGCGGCCGACCGCTTTAGGCGACGAAATCACGTTCTGCGCGCCGGTGCGCTTCATCCCATTTGCGGCGAGCCCGGCGATTACTGATTTGATCGATCGCGTCGATCGAGCACGCTCGAAATAAGATTCAAGGTTCGCTCTACGGAACGACGGACAAGCTTATTTAGCCTTTTCGTTCCAGCCGACGAATGACTTCGTCCAGTTGCTCGAGACTGCGATAGCGGACGGTGAGAGCGCCGCCGCCGCGGCGGTGCTCGATATCGACCGTCAATCCAAGCGCATCGGACAACCGTTTTTCAACCGCAAGCGTATCTGCGTTTTTGGTTGTTGCTCCGCGCGCCTGATTGCCGCTCGCCGGTTTCTTGGCGATCTTGTGCGCCCGCTCGCGGGCCATCGCTTCGACGTCGCGCACGTTGAGACCGCGGGCGACGATTTCCGCCGCCAGCGCTTCGGCATCGGGCTCGCCGACGAGCATGCGCGCGTGTCCGGCCGTGATTTTTCCGTCGTGAATATAGGCCTTCACCGGATCTGAAAGTTTCAGAAGCCGCAGCGTATTGGCGACGTAGCTGCGGCTTTTGCCGACGATCTTGGCGATCTCTTCCTGGCTGTTGCCGAATTCATCGATCAACGCACGATAGCCCTCGGCCTCTTCGAGCGGATTAAGATCGGCACGCTGCACATTCTCGATGATGGCAAGCTGCAACGCTTCGGCGTCGGTCGCTTCAATAACAACGACAGGAACCTCGTGCAGCCCGGCGCGCTGCGCCGCGCGCCAGCGCCGTTCGCCGGCGATGATCTCGAACATGTCGGCAGCGCCGCGCAGCGCTCGCACCACGATCGGTTGAATGATGCCGCGTTCGCGCAGCGAAGCGGCGAGTTCGTCGAGTTCCGCAGCGGGGAACGTACGCCGTGGATTACGCGCATTCGGCCGCAACGACCCGGTCGGCAATCGCCGCTGGCCACGCGGACGTTCGGCCGGGCTTTCGCCGCCGACATCGCCGATCAATGCGGCGAGCCCGCGTCCCAGTCGTGACCGCGATCCATCTTCCGCCATCACGGTTTCTCCCGAACTCCCGGTCATGTGCACTCCGCGTATCTGATCGTGATCGCTGCTTCGCGTCACCGCGTTCGATTGAAAAAAGTCGCGCGCGATGTCAGCCGACGCACAATTCTTTTTCCCGCTGGATGATTTCGGTGGCGAGCCGCAGATACGCTTCGCTGCCGCTGCACTTGAGATCGTAGACCAGCACCGGCTTGCCGTATGATGGCGCTTCCGACACCCGCACGTTGCGCGGAATGATGGTGTCGTAGACCTTGGAGCCCATGAACTCGCGGACGTCGGCGACGACCTGACCCGAGAGATTGTTGCGGGAGTTGTACATCGTCAGCACGATCCCGTGAATCGTGAGATCGGGATTGAGCTGCTCGCGGACGGAATCGACGGTCTTGAGGAGTTGCGACAAACCCTCGAGCGCGAAGAACTCGCACTGCAACGGCACGAGGATGGCATGCGCCGCCGCCATCGCGTTGACGGTCAGGAGATTGAGCGACGGTGGACAGTCCACCAGGACATAGGTGAAGTTTGTTTGATCCATCGCCGGCGTCTTCAATGGCGCAAGCGCGTTACGCAGCCGGAAAGCGCGGTCGCGGGCCTGGCCGATTTCAAGTTCAAACCCCGAGAGATCGAGGGTTGATGGCGCAAGGTGAAGACGCGGCACGGCGGTTTCGACGATCGCGCTGCGCAACGCCGTCTCTCCAGTCAGAACATCGTAGGTCGAGTGCAGGCGGCTTCGCCGATCGATGCCGAGGCCGGTTGAGGCATTGCCCTGCGGATCGAGATCGACGATCAGCACATCCTCGCCGATAGCCGCAAGCGCGGTGCCAAGGTTGATCGCGGTCGTGGTCTTGCCGACGCCGCCCTTCTGGTTGGCGACCGCCAGGATACGGGGCGGGTTCGCAGCGTTCGGCCGCGGGCTCCGCGGCGGCGCCGGAAAGGCAACGACTTCAGCGGATTGGTCCGAAGATGATGGATCGCTCATCGCGGCCGATTTCCTTTCCCTTGCAGTACATTTCGTGCCGGCACGGTCTTCGGTTCCAGGCCGCGCACGACGACGATCCGGCCCCTTGCATCCGTCAGGCTTTGGCTAAGTTCGAATTGAATGTTCCAACATTTAGCGGCCTCGGTCAATTCGAACCCCACATCTTGTCCCTTCGGAAACACACCGAGGCTACCCCTTTTCAACAACGGATAAGCCATCGGCAAGAGTTCCGGTAGCGGAGCCAACGCTCTTGCGGTCACGACATCAATCGGCTCCACGGTATTTTCCACGAAATCCAATACCCTCACCGTGTGAATTTGAGCCGGCGCGCCGGTGACACGCACGGCTTCCCGAAGAAATGCAGCCTTCTTGCCGTTGCTCTCGATGAGGTGCACGTGGGCGCCATCCGTATCCGCCAACGCACAGGCGATCACCAAGCCCGGAAACCCTGCCCCCGAGCCGAAATCGGCCCAAACCAGAGCCGTCGGCGCCAGCGCCAGGAGTTGCAGCGAGTCCGCCACATGCCGGGTCCACAGGATCGGTATGGTCGACGGCGCAATCAGATTCATCCGCTGCTGCCAGTCGAGCAGCGTCTCGACAAAGCGATCCAGACGGGCGGTTGTTTCACGTGAAACAGGCGTCAACGCCAGCGCCCGATCGCGATCCGCCGACAGGCTGCTCGCCTGCCCGATCATGCCGCGCCGCGGCTGCGCTTGTGGCCGTGGCGTTGAAGGCCTTGGCGTTGAAGGCCCTGGCGGTGCAGATGTGCCACGAGAAGCGTCAGTGCCGCCGGCGTGATTCCGTCGAGCCGGCTGGCGTGGCCGATCGTGCGCGGCCGCTGCGCTTGCAGTTTGTGCCGCACTTCGTTGGAGAGGCCGGGCAACGTCGCGTAGTCGATGTCCTCAGGCAGAGCGAGGCTTTCGTCGCGGCGATAGGACTCCACGTCCGCCGCCTGCCGGCTCAGATAGACGGCATATTTGGCGTCGATTTCGAGCTGGCTGGCGATCTTTGCGTCGAGTTCGGCGAAGCGGGGCCAAATTCGCGCCAGGTCGGCGATGCCGATGTTCGGATATGACAATAGGTCAAACGCCGAGCGCCGTTGACCGTCCCGCCGCAGCTCCAGCCCATGGCGCGCCGCTTCGTTCGGCGTCACGCTGAGCATTTCCGCGAAAGCGCGGGCGTCCTGAAGGGCGGCCATTTTGGCCCGATGCGAACGCGCCCGCACCTCTCCGACGCAGCCGAGTGCGATCCCCTTACCGGTCAGCCGTTGATCGGCATTGTCCGCGCGAAGCGTCAGCCGGTACTCGGCGCGTGACGTAAACATGCGATAAGGCTCGGTGACGCCGCGCGTGACGAGGTCGTCGACCATCACACCCAGATATCCCTCGGCGCGATCGAACACGATAGGCGCCCCGCCTCCGGCCCTTGCGGCGGCGTTGAGGCCGGCGATCAGGCCCTGCGCGGCCGCTTCCTCATACCCGGTCGTGCCGTTGATCTGACCGGCGAGAAAAAGGCCCGGAAGACGCCTGGTCTCCAGCGACGGATGGAGTTCCCGCGGGTCGACATGATCGTATTCGATCGCATAGCCCGGCCGCACGATGCGGGCACGCTCCAACCCCGGAATAGTCGCCACGAGAGCGATTTGGACGTCCTCAGGCAGCGAGGTCGATATGCCGTTGGGGTAGACGGTGGTGTCATCCAAGCCTTCTGGCTCAAGGAAGATCTGGTGGCCGGTGCGGTCGCCAAAGCGCACGATCTTGTCTTCGATCGACGGGCAATAGCGCGGTCCCCGGCTTTGGATCTGGCCGGAATACATCGGCGAGCGGTGAACATTTTCCCGGATCAGGTCGTGCGTCGCCGGCGCGGTGCGGGTGATCGCACACTCCACCTGCGGATTGGTGATGCGCTCCGTCAGGGCCGAAAACGGCTCCGGCGGCTCGTCGCCCTGCTGCATCTCCAGCGCCGGCCAATCGATCGTGGTGCCGTCGAGCCGCGGCGGCGTACCGGTCTTGAGGCGACCGAGCATAAACCCCGCCCGCTCGAGCGTTGACGACAGGCCGACGGCGGGCGCCTCGCCTACGCGGCCGGCCGGGATTTTCCGCTCGCCAATATGGATGAGCCCGCGCAGGAAGGTTCCGGTGGTCAACACGACGGCCCCGGCGGCGAATACGCGCCCGTCTGTCAGGCGCACGCCGGCGACGTGACCATCCGCAAGCAGCAGATCGTCCGCTTCACCCTCCACCACCGTTAAGTTGGTCGTCTGCCGAAGCGCTTCCTGCATGGCCGCCGCGTAAAGTTTCCGGTCAGCCTGGGCGCGCGGTCCGCGGACGGCCGGCCCCTTGCGACGATTGAGCACGCGAAACTGAATGCCAGCCGCATCGGCGACCCGGCCCATGAGGCCATCGAGCGCATCGACCTCCCGCACTAGATGGCCCTTGCCTAGTCCGCCGATCGATGGATTGCACGACATGGCACCGACGGTCGCGAAGCGATGGGTCACCAGCGCCGTTCGCGCGCCCATGCGCGCAGAGGCGGCCGCGGCTTCACAGCCGGCATGGCCACCCCCGACGACGATGACATCGAAACGCGCGTCCACCGATTTGCTCCGCAATGCGATTGATTTAGACAACACTGATTCCGGGGTCAAAACACGAATATGCGGCGCGCTTGTTTCACGTGAAACATGTCATCTCAATCGTTAACGATTTGTTTGCCGTTAACGATTTATTTACCAATGCAGAAATCGCGGAAAATCACGTCGAGAATATCCTCGACGTCGATGCGGCCGGTCAATCGGCCCAGCGTCGCCGCAGCCGACCGAAAATCTTCCGCGATCAGTTCCTCGTTCCCTGAGGTCCCATGCGCCAATGCTCTATCGAGCGCAGCGACCGTTTCTTCCAGCGCCTGGCGATGACGCGCCCGGGTGACCAGAGACGTTTCCGTCGCTGCAAAATAATCTCGGGCGTAGGCAGAAAGGCTCGCGACCAGTTCGTCGACCCCTGCCCCGCCCGCAGCGGATATCGAGAATTTTCTGGCCGAAGAAGCGGATATGGATTCACAGTTATTCCACAGCTTATCCACAAGTAAATCAGCCTTGTTTCGAATCAGCCAATGCTCTGATAACAAACGAGTTTCTTGGCTTTCCACAGCGTCTAAGCCAGTGGCCGATCCGTCAATGACCCAGAGCACGAGATCGGCGGCGGCGGCCCGCGCGGCGGCGCGGCGAATGCCCTCCTGCTCCACTGGGTCGTCGCTTTCGCGGATTCCCGCAGTGTCGAGCAGCGTCACCGGATATCCACCCAGATCCATGTGCACCTCGATGACATCGCGCGTGGTGCCCGGATAGGGCGAAACAATCGCTGCCTCGCGACGGGCGAGCCGATTGAGCAGGGTCGACTTGCCGGCATTCGGCAGGCCGGCGATAGCGACGACAAGACCATCCCGCAACCGCTCGCCGCGCCCCCCATTCGCAAGCGCCGCAGCCATTTTGCTGCGTAATTGCTGCGCAGCATAAAGTGCCGGACCGATCAGGTCTTCAGGCACGTCGGCCTCATCGGAGAAGTCAATTCGGGCCTCTACCAGCGCCTCCGCGTCGATAATCTGCCGCCGCCAAGCCTCCGCCTGGTCGCCAATGAGCCCCTTGAGTTGGCGGTAGGCCGCTCGCCGCTGCGCCGTTGTTTCCGCGGCAATCAGATCGGCCAAGCCTTCCACTTCCGTAAGATCAAGCCGCCCATTGTCGAAAGCACGCCGCGTAAACTCCCCCGGCTCCGCCAGCCGGCAGCCGTCAATCGCGCCCAGCACCTCCAGCACCGCCGACACGACAGCAAAACCGCCATGGAGCTGAAGTTCGGCCATGTCTTCGCCGGTCTCGCTGCGCGGACCCGGGAACCAAATCACCAATGCGTCGTCGATTGCCTCTCCGGTCGCCGGATCGCGCACGCGCGCCAGCGTCGCCTGGCGCGGCGGCGGCAAACGGCCAATCAGTCTTTCGACGGCGCCGCCGGCCTTCGGGCCGCAAACCCGAACCACCGCAATGGCGGCAGGCAGACGGCCAGAAGAAAGCGCGAAAATCGTTGGGCGATCATCGGACATAAGGTGCGGAACCAAGGCGCGTGTCGGCGCTTCGTTATAGGCGGGCTACTTGCTACGATGCCGCCATGTCAACGACATCGAATATTTCCGCCGCGCCGGTAAATCGTCTCGGGCGCGAAACGAGCCCCTATCTTCTTCAGCACAAAAACAACCCGGTCGATTGGTGGGCCTGGGGACCGGAAGCGCTCGCCGAAGCCAAACAAAGCAGCAAGCCGATCCTGCTCTCGGTCGGTTATGCCGCCTGTCACTGGTGCCACGTAATGGCGCACGAAAGCTTCGAGGACGCCGCCACCGCCCGCGTGATGAACGAGCTGTTCGTCAACATCAAGGTCGATCGCGAAGAACGGCCGGATATCGATCAGATTTACATGGCGGCTTTGCACCACCTCGGCGAGCATGGCGGCTGGCCGCTGACCATGTTCCTGACCCCGGATGCGGAGCCGATCTGGGGCGGCACCTACTTCCCGAAGAGCGCGCGTTACGGCAAGCCGGCCTTCGTCGACATGCTGCGTGAGATCGCCCGCGTATTCCGCGAAGAGCCGGAGAAAATCGAAACCAACCGCACTGCGCTCATGGAACGTCTCGCCGCCACCACGCGGAAGGCCGGCGCCGTCACCATCGGTGCCACCGAACTCGACAACGCCGCAAAGCAACTCGGCGGCATCATCGATCCGGTGAACGGCGGCACACGCGGTGCGCCGAAATTCCCGCAGGCTGCGCTATTCGAGTTGCTGTGGCGCGGCGGGCTGCGAACCGGCGAGGCGCGTTACTTCGCCGCCGTCGACCTAACCCTGCACCACATTTGCGAGGGCGGTATCTACGATCATCTCGGCGGCGGCTTTTCCCGCTACTCAGTCGACGAGCGCTGGCTGGTCCCGCATTTCGAGAAGATGCTGTACGACAACGCCCAGCTCCTCGAACTTCTTGCGATCGCCCACCAGCGCCTTGGCAAGCCGCTTTGCCGCCAGCGCGCGCGCGAAACCGTGGCCTGGCTCGAGCGCGAAATGACGACCGGGGAGGGCGCGTTCTCCGCCGCGCTCGATGCCGATTCCGAGGGTGAAGAGGGAAAATTCTACGTCTGGTCGTACGAAGAAGTAATGCAAGAACTT
The DNA here is from genome assembly GCA_963777635.1 of uncultured Alphaproteobacteria bacterium. Taxonomy (GTDB): domain Bacteria; phylum Pseudomonadota; class Alphaproteobacteria; order Rhizobiales; family Xanthobacteraceae; genus BOG-931. Next base: position 1,006 of record CAVZSB010000056.1, on the reverse strand, counting down.
GGTACGGATGATGGCGCGTTGTTCGCACGCCACTACGACGTGACGCCGCAAGGCAACTTCGAAGGTCACAATATCCTCAACCGTCTCGAGCCGCTGCCGCGCAGCGATGAGGACGAGGCGCGGCTCGCCGCTCTGCGCGCCAAACTCTTTGCCGTGCGCGCACCGCGCGTGCGCCCAGGCCTCGACGACAAAATTCTCGCCGACTGGAACGGCATGATGATTACGGCGCTCGTCAATGCCGGCGTGCTGTTCGGCGAACCCTCATGGCGCGAGACGGCGGAGCGCGCCTTCGCCTTCGTCACTCGCGAGATGACGCGCGGCGACCGGTTCGGTCATTCATGGCGCGAGGGCCAGCTCAAATTTCCCGGGCTCGCGTCGGACTTCGCCGCCATGATCCGCGCAGCGCTGGCGCTTCATGAAGCGACGGGTCAGCAGCATTATCTTGACCAAGCGCTGACCTGGCAAAATGCGCTCGACCGCGACTATTTGGACGCTGACGTGGGAACGTATTATCTCACCGCCGCCGACGCCGAGGGGCTCGTGATCCGCCCCGCCGCGACCGCCGACGAGGCGACGCCAAACCACAACGCCGTCGCAGCGCAAAATCTTGTCCGGCTGGCGCTGCTGACGGGTGACGATCGGTGGCGGGACAAAGCCGACCGGCTGATCGCGGCGATCGCACCGGCAGCGATCGAGAACCTCTACATGCACATGGCGCTGCTCAACGCCATCGACCTGCGGCTCCGCGCCGCCGAGATCGTGGTAACGGGGCAGGGGGCGGGCGCTGAAGCGTTGCTCGCGGCCGCGCGTGCCATTCCTTCCCTCGACCGCATCGTGTTCCACGCCCCTTCCGCGGACGCCTTGCCGGCATCGCATCCGGCGCGGCAACAGGTCCGCGCCGCAAACGAGCCGCAGGCTTTTGTCTGCATCGGGGAGGCGTGTTCGCTTCCCGTGACCGATCCAGCCGGCCTCATCCGCACCATTGCGGCTGCGCGACAGACTTGAG
>CAVZSB010000055.1:0-46483 GCA_963777635.1 uncultured Alphaproteobacteria bacterium | reverse complement strand
TTAGGAAACCGCTGCTCTATCCGGCTGAGCTACGGGACCAATTTCCATTTCAATAGTTTACCGCCAGAGCCATTCTCTCGATAGCTGGATTGCCGCCAATTCCTACCGCACCTCCTGCGCGCTTGTAGATAAAATAAAATTTCACGCCGGGTCGCTGTCGGGGAGACTGACGAAAACCAGCACGCCAAGGATCACCATGACGATGCGGAACGCAGCCTCCTGGCCGTTCCATTCCTTCGACTGCCACATGGCGAAATATTCGCCTGCGACGACGAGGAAGCCGAAAAACCAGAGGCCGAAGCCGACCGTCATTCCGGCTACGGCCCAAGCTTTGGCACGGTTGAAGATCGCGGCAGGCGCCGTGAGCCGCGCCAGCAATGCCAACGCGCCGATCGCAAGAAGCAGAGCCGTCAACGCCTCCATGGCGATGATCAACCCGTAGGCCGCCGCCCAGACACTTTCGTCGGCGATCGCGCGGTGCATCAGCGCGTTGCCGGGGAACGTCGTGTCCATGCTCAGCACGTGCTTCACGAACGCGTAGTTCGAGCCATAGTCGACAATGTTGTCGTAGGCGACGATCCCCGCGAAGGCCGCGAGCGCCGCGATTAATGCAACCTTGCTAAGCCGGATGACGATCATGTTCGCGAACGGACAGACGCCGCCCTCCTCAGCGCTATGCGCGCTTGATGCCCAGGCGCCTACAACCATATCGCCCTGGGGTCCAGCCGCTCGAGGTTTGGCGACCTCGCACGTCGCGCATCGCGCATTCCGCCGGATTCGACTAAACGGCTATCGCGCGGCAGTCGCCGGCATCTCGGCCCGCACTTCGTCGGTCGTCACCTTAAAGCCCGCGAGCGTGCAAAGCCCGAACGAGGTCGAAATCGCGACGTCAGTGGCGTCGCGGCCGCGCGCCATCAGGATGCGGCCGATGCGTGGCATGTTGTGCCGCGCATCGAATGTGTACCAGCGGTCACCGAGATAGACCTCGAACCAGGCGGAAAAATCCATCGGCTCGGGGTCCGGCGGTACGCCGATGTCGCCGAGATAGCCGGTGCAGTAGCGCGCCGGAATGTTCATGCAGCGGCACAGCGTGATCGCCAGATGCGCGAAGTCGCGGCATACGCCGCGCCGTTCTTCGTGGGCGTGCCAGGCGGTCTTGGTCGGGCTCGCATGCGCGTAGCCGAATTCGATGCGGTCATGAACGTAGTCGCAGATCGCCTGGACCAGCGGCCAGCCCTTGGCGATGTTGCCGAATTTCGCCCAGGCCAGCTCGGCGAAGCGATCGGTTTCGCAATAGCGGCTGCCCAACAGATAAACCAGCGTCTCGACCGGCAGCACCTCGAGAGCATGCTGCGCCGCTTGCGGCGCGAATTCGTCCGGCACGCCCGGATCATTGATCAAAAAATCCGTCGACATGGTGATCTTGCCGGCGGGGGCGTGAACGACGTGGCAGAAATTGCCGAAACCGTCGTGGTAAGTGTTAGCGGGGATCGCCGGGCTAAGCTGGATGCGGTCAGGGGTGACGAGGTCGGCGACGCGCGAAGGATGCACGCTCAGCATCAGGATCATCGGCGTCGGCTGCGGGCAATCGTAGGTGATTTCGTAGCCAGCGCGGATTTCCATCGAAAGAATCTCCAGCTCGCGAGAATATGCAGTCGCGGCTTAGCCGTGATTTCGCGCCCGGTTCCCGGTACGATACGCGTTGCAATGCATTTCTCGGGCCAAATGTTCCAAATGAGTTCCCACCAGCGTGGGCATCGATGAACGAGACCGCAAGGCCGCTATTGGCGGCGGACGAGCCGGACCCGGTCACGGTCCATAACGCCAGCGGGCTGTCGCCGCTATTGCTGGTCGCCGATCACGCCGGCAACCGGATACCGCGGGCGCTCGGCCGGCTGGGCATCGCCGAAGCCGAAGCCCAGCGCCATATCGGCTGGGACATCGGCATCGCCGGGGTCGCCCGCACTCTCGCCGATGCGCTCGGCGCGATGCTGATCCAACAAAACTATTCGCGCCTCGTCATCGACTGCAACCGCCCGCCAGGCATTCCGGCATCAATTCCGGAAATCAGCGAAACGACGCCGATCCCCGGCAATGTGGGACCTGAGCGAAGCCGCCAAAGCAGCGCGCGCGCGCGAAATCTTCTGGCCCTATCACGAGCGCATCGAGGCGGAGCTGGAACGCCGCCGCCAAGCCGGCCGCCCGACGGCTTTGATCGCGCTGCACAGCTTCACGCCGGTGTTCAAGAGCGAAGCGCGCGCCTGGCATGCCGCGCTCCTCTACAATCGCGATCCACGTCTCGCCCATCGGCTCCTCGCGCTGCTCAACAAGCAACAGGGCCTCATCGTCGGTGACAACGAACCCTATCACGTCAGCGATACGACCGATTTCACGATCCCGGTGCATGGCGAGCGCCACGGCCTGCCGCATGCCTTGATCGAGATCCGCCAGGACCTGATCGCCGACGAAAGCGGGCAACGACAATGGGCCGCGCTTCTCGCCCGCTTGCTGCCGCAGGCCTATGCGGAACTGGCCTGAGCTGAACGTCAGCTCTCCTCGAGCATCTCTTCCAGCTCGACATGCACGCGCTCACCGAGCGCGGCGTGATGCCCCTGCCCGGAGGCAAGGAGCGCGTGGGCTTCCTCCGCCGTCGCGGCCTCGATCCACCATTCCTCGGCCCGGGTCACCAGCAAAGTGGCGTAAAAGGTCCTGAGTTCGGGCCCCGGCGGGTGCTTGCGCGCGGCTGACATCGTGATCCCGGCTTTCGAATCGATTTGTGCAATTACTTTACCCTAAAAGAGCGTTGCCTGGAACAAATAGGAAACAAGCAGTCACGCGGCCTGCCCGCGGAAGCCGGAACGCGCTATGATTAAGTTTGTTGTCAAAGGCTGGCTTGGCAGGAGTAGATCGTGGCACCGCGTCCGTATTGGAAAGGCTATTTGCGGCTTTCGCTGGTGTCATGCCCGATAGCCCTGTACCCGGCGACCTCCGAGCGCGAGAAGGTCAGCTTCAACCAGATCAACAGCGCTACCGGCAACCGCATCCGCTATCGCAAGGTCGACGCCGAGACCGGCGAGGAAGTGTCGTCGGAGCAGATCATCAAGGGATACGAGGTCGCCAAAGGCGAGTATGTCGAGATCACCGATGACGAACTGGCATCGGTCGCGCTCGAAAGCACCAAGACCATCGATATCGACGAGTTCGTGCCGCGCAGCGAAATCGACGAGCTCTACAACATCCGTCCTTATTACATCGCGCCCGACGGCAATGTCGGCCAGGACGCCTTCGTTGTCATCCGCAGCATCATCGAGCAAATGAAGATGATCGCGATCGGCCGCGTCGTGCTGACCAGCCGCGAACACGTGATCGCCATCGCGCCGCGCGGCAAGGGCCTGATGGGAACGCTGCTGCGCTTTCCGTATGAGGTGCGGGATTCCGGCGAATATTTCGACGACATCCCCAACGTCAAGCTCACCAAAGACATGATGGATCTGGCGCGGCATATCGTCGAGACCAAGAGCGGGCATTTCAAGCCGCAGGAATTCGAAGACCATTACGAGCACGCCCTGAAGGAACTGATCGAGAAAAAGGCCAAGGGCGAAAAGATCGAGGCGCCAAAGGAGCAGCCGACGGGCAAGGTCATCAATCTCATGGACGCTTTGCGCCGCTCGGTGCAGGTGGAAAAGCAAAGCGCCAAGCCGGCTCCCAAAACCGGTACCCAGGCTGCTCCAAAGGCCACCCCCAAGCCCGTGCGCGCCAAGAAGGGCCGCAAGCACGAAGGCCAGAAGGAAATGCTGCTGCCGATCCAGGGCAAGAAATCCGCCAACGCGGAGGCTGCCAAGGGACACGCCGAGACCGCCAAAGGGTCGCGGGCCCAGCCAAAACAGCGCAAAGCCGGGTAAGTCTCGCCTTTTATTGATCCTGCGGCCGGCGGAAGCGGCGTAATCGCCGCAGTGCTGCCGCATTCCGGCCCTTGGCTTGAAATCGATGCGCGGGTGGTGGGACGGGGTTTTGGCTGCAATTATCGCGGCCGCATTCATAGCGTTTTGTGCAGGCTCCGGCGCGATGGCGCAGGAACGGGCACAAATTGCGTCTGCCTGCAGTGGTGAAACCATCGCGCGCGGCAGCGCCAGCGGCATCCTCGATGGACGGACCTTTGTCCTCGATGACGGCCGCGAAGTTCGTCTCGCCGCGATTGAAGTGCCGCCAATGCCGTTGCCGCAGGAATCCGACCCGGCGCCGGGCGGCATGGCGGCCAAGGAAGCGCTCGCCGCTCTGCTCGCGGGAGGCGGGATCGTGCTCAAACAGGCCGAGCAGCAGAGGACCGACCGCTACGGCCGGGTGGTGGCTTATGCCTTTACCGTGCGCGACGGCGTGGAACATTTCGCGCAGGCGGATCTCGTTGCGGCGGGCGTTGCGCGCGTCGCCGCCCGGGCCGGCGGCCACGCCTGCGTCCTGGAACTGTTGACCCGCGAAAATGCCGCACGGCAAGCCAAGCTTGGCCTTTGGGCTGACCCGTATTATGAACTGCTCAGCGCCGATAGCCCCGCCGATGTGCTGGCCGAACAAGGCCATTTTGCGCTGGTCGAGGGCAAAGTGGTGTCGGTGCGTGAAAGCGGCGCCACCATATATGTGAATTTCGGGCGGCGGTGGAGCGAGGATTTCACCGTTACGATCTCGAAGCGAAATGAGCGTAGCTTCACGGCAGCGGGATTTGAACCGAAGAAGCTCGCCGGCCGCCGCGTTCGGGTGCGCGGCTGGATCGAGGAACGCGGCGGGCCCTGGATCGAAGCAGTGCGGCCCGAGCAGATCGAGTTCGCCGATCGGGAGTGAATGCGCGTTAGCGCGGCGATGAAGTCACGGACGTAAGACAGTGAGCCATTCGGCGACCACGGGAAGGGCAAAGCTGGCGCTGGCGCAGGCCGGCGCAATCATGCTCGCCCTCGCGCTCGCCGCTTGCACAGCCTCGCCGCCTCCGGTCGGGACGCAGGGGTTATTGCCGGCGCCGACCAAGGCTCCGGAAATCACGGATATGTCGCCGGCGGTTTTGCGCGAACACCAGCGCATCCTCGCGGCCTATGGCGGCGTCTACAACGATGCGAAGCTGCAAGCCCTGGTCGAGCAGACCGTCGAGCGCCTGGTTGCGGCGTCCGAGCGGCCGGACCTGCATTACAAGATCACGCTGCTCAATTCGCAGTCGATCAACGCTTTCGCCTTGCCGACCGGTCAGCTCTACGTGACCCGCGGCATCGCTGCGCTCGCCAACGATGAATCGGAACTGGCGTCGGTGCTGGCGCACGAGATGGGCCACGTCGTCGCCCGCCATGCCGCGATCCGCGAAGAGCAGGCCAAGCAGGCCGCGCTGGTCGGCCGCGTCGTCAGCGACGTGATCAGCGATCCCGAGGTCGGCGCATTGGCGCTCGCCAAGTCGAAGCTCGCGCTGGCGAGCTTCTCGCGTGCCCAGGAATTCGAGGCGGATGCGATCGGCATCGGCATCGCTGCGCGCGCGGGCTACGATCCAAACGGCGCGGTGCGGTTCCTCACGTCGATGGAACACAATTCCGAGCTCAAGCCGCAGCAGAATACCAGCGCCATCGATCCGCGCGCTCCCGACTTCCTGTCGTCGCACCCGGCAACGCCCGAGCGGATTTCCAACGCCATTGCCAATGCCCGTCAATATAACGGCCCGACCACGACGGGGGCCATTCTCGGCCAGGACAAGGACGCTTATCTCAACGGCATCAACGGCATCGTGTTCGGCGAGGACCCGAGCGAAGGCTTTGTGCGCGGCCGCCGCTTCTTGCATCCCCGGCTTGGCTTTACCTTTACCGCACCGGAAGGTTTCGCTCTCGACAACACGGCGCAGGCCGTCCTCGGCGTCAAGCGTGGCGGCGGTCAGGCGCTGCGGCTCGATGTCGTGCGGGTACCGTCGGAGCAAACGCTCGCCGGATACCTGACGTCCGGCTGGATCGAAAACATCGATGCCGGATCGGTCGAGGATATCACCATCAACGGCTTCCCGGCCGCCACCGCGGCCGCCAAAGGCGATCAGTGGGACTTCCGTCTCTACGCCATTCGCTTTGGCAGCGACGTGTACCGGTTCATTTTTGCTACCAAGCGGAGCACGCCGGAGACCGACCGTGTCTTCCGCGAGTCGGTCGGTACGTTCCGCCGCATGAGCCTGGCCGAAATCGAGGACGCCAAGCCGCTGCGTCTGCAGGTGGTGACGGTCGCGCCCAGCGACACGGTCGAAAAGCTGGCTACCCGCATGGCGGTCGCCGACCACCAGGTCGAGCGCTTCCGCGTTCTCAACGGGCTCGAACCCGGCGACCGCGTGAAGCCGGGCAGCGAAGTCAAGATTGTGGTTGAATAAAGTTTGCAGCGACGGCAGAACGTCTCCGGAGCTTTCGAAGATCGCCTGTCCAAAAAGTGAGGAAAACAATGGCCTATATATTCAAGGAGACGGAACTGCCTTCGTTGATATCGGTCGTACCCGGACGCGAGCGCATCTTCTTCGTCAATCAGGAACTCGCAAACATCGACGACATGCTGGCCGGCGTCATGCACTACAAAAAGGGCGCCGCGTCTCCGCTCCACCTGCACAAGAATTGCGAGCACTTCTATTTTATCATCAGCGGAAAGGCGACGGTGGAATCCGACGAAGGAGTTCGTCCGGTCGGCCCTGGTGACATGATTTTCATTCCGGCCGAAGAGAAGCACCGCCTGCGCGCCACGGAGCCGCTGTTTTATTTTGAGTTTCAGGCTCCCAATCGCTTCAAGACCACGATTCTCGAAGGCACCGACGACGACCTGCGCTGGGAGCGCAAGGATGGTCGCGTTTGGGTGCAGACCTGAGCTTGGCGCGAGAACAGGAGAACAATCATGGCGCTCACATTCATCGATACCAATCATCTTCCCAAGAAGGCTTCCACCGGGCATGGCGAGGTCGTCGAGGTCCTCAATGACGCGCTGTGCGGGGCGCACAACGTGCACGGCTCGGTGCGCTGGCTCAAATCGGACGAAACGTTCGAGCCGGAGACCATCGACAGGCATCAGCTTATCTACCTGATGGAGGGAAAAGGCCGGGTCAAACTCGACGGCAAAGACTATGATGTCGAGAAAGGCGCGGGAATTTACCTCGGGCCGGCCGAAACCGCCGCCATCCGCGCCGGGAACGGAACCTCACTCAAGCTCTTCCATCTTGTCGTGCCGCATATCCCGAAATAGACGGCAGGCAATTTCCGAACATCAAGTCGAGGATCAGGTCCCGGAACGTGTCTCGCCGATGAGCCTGGAAATGCCGGCCGGCGCCGACGCGGCGTCTGCGACGGGAAAAAACGCGGCGACGTAACGATCCGGACGCAGCAGATAGAGGCCCGCCGGTTGCCCGGCGAGAAGCCGCGCCAGATCGCCGCGCAGATCCCGCGCGGCGATAAGCGGGGCCTCGACCGCCGACGTATCCTCCCTGTCCAGCACCGCCACGGCGCGAATGGGCGGACCGATCGCTTCGCCGGGACGCCCACGCGCGAGAATGTTTGGCGGCGTGCCCGGTGGCGCCAGCAGCGCGAAACCGTCGCCCAGCACGTCGTCGAGCAGCGTGAAGCCGGAAGCGGTCATCACCAGCGCCTGCGGAAACAGCTTGCCGACCAGCGACTGTCCGGACGGGGCTGTTGGAGCAAGCAGGAACCCGCGATGGAACCGCGGCTTGGGTTTGTACTTCATCTCCGCGAAATAAGACCGCGCGGCGGGATAAAGCGCGAGCGCCCGGAAGAACGTCTGAAAAGCCAGCGCCTGCCAACGTCCGCGCGGCATCATCACCTGCCCCATGCGGATCGCGAGTTGTATCATTTCGGCCGCATGATCCCGCCGCTCGGCTTCGTAGCTGTCGAGCAATTTATCGCCGAGATGACCCGACACGACGGCGGCGAGCTTCCAGGCGAGATTGTGCGCATCGCGCACGCCGCTGTTCATGCCCTGGCCCGCGAATGGCGGCGTGAGATGCGCGGCGTCGCCGGCGAGAAAGACCCGCCCGGCACGCCAGCGGTCGGCCATGCGGGCGTGAAACGTATAGACGACCTTGCGGCGAAGCACGGCCTTGTCGTCGGTGCCGTACAACCGCAACAGCGCGGCGACATTATCCGGCGCCAGCACGTCGGTATCCTGCTCGCCGTCATGAAGCATGAATTCGAAGCGCCGGGTGCCGCTGGGTCCGGGAAGCGACAGACAAGGCCGCTCCGGAATGCAATAGACCTTGGTGTCATGCGACGGATCGGTGGTGTCCTCGATATCGACGATGAGCCACCGTTCGCGGAAAGTCGAACCGTGCATCTCGATGCCGAGCGTCTGCCGCACAAAGCTGCGGCTGCCGTCGCAGCCGACAAGAAAATCACATGACAGCTCGGCGGGCGCGCCTTCCTTGAGGACACGCAGCTTTGCCTCCTGCTCCGACTGAGAGAATTCGACAAGCTCCGTTTCAAACAAGATCGTGGCGTTGGCATATCGCCCGAGATTGTCCCGCAGCAGGCGCTCCAGCAGCGGCTGGCGAAACGCGTTACGGCGTGGATAGCCGTATTCGAGTGTTGTCGGCTTGACCTTGAGGAAAAGCCGACGGCTGGGCGAGAAATATTCCGAGCCGTAGCCCAGCACGATGTGCGGCACCAATTCGTTGATGATGCCAACCGATTGCATGGTCCGCAGCGACTCGTCGTCGATCGATACCGCCCGCGGCTCCTGCACGGTTTGCGGATTGCGCTCGACGAGGAGGACGTCAACGCCATAGCGGGCGAGAAGACCGGCGAGGGTCAACCCGGTCGGGCCCGCGCCAACGATAATAACGGGCCAATGCTGGCGTGTTGTCATTGCGGCAAGGTTAGCGTCAAAACTTCGGGAATCAACAGACCGGCGGGACGGTGCGGAAAGGTCAGAAATTGATGGCGCGTTTGGCGACCGCGAGCGCCGCTTCCTTCACGGTTTCACTGAGCGTCGGATGGGCGTGGCAGGTGCGTGCAATGTCCTCGGACGAGGCGCCGAACTCCATCGCCATCGCCGCCTCCGCGATCATGGTCTCGGCGTCGGGCCCCAGAATGTGCACGCCGAGCACGCGATCGGTCTTGGCGTCGGCGAGGATTTTGACGAAGCCGTCGGTCGCAAGGTTGGCCCGGGCGCGAGCGTTGGCGGAGAAGGGAAATTTGCCGACCTGATAGGCGACGCCGGCAGCCTTGAGTTCTTCCTCGGTTTTTCCGACGGCCGCGATTTCCGGCGAGGTGTAGACGACGTTCGGGATCACCTCATAATTCACGTGACCGGCCTGACCGGCGATGATTTCCGCAGCGGCGACGCCTTCTTCTTCCGCCTTGTGCGCCAGCATCGGTCCCGCAATCGCGTCGCCGATGGCGTAGATGCCGGCGACGTTGGTGCGCAGATGCGCGTCGACGATCACGCGGCCGCGGTTGTCCTTCTTCACGCCGGCCGCTTCGAGGCCAAGGCCCTCGGTAAAAGGCACGCGCCCGATCGCTACCAGCACGACGTCCGCTTCGATGGCTTCCGCCTCGCCGCCCGCGGCCGGCTCGATCTTCACCTTGAGCGTCTTTCCCGAAGTGTCGACGCCGGTGACCTTGGAGGAGAGCTTGAAGGCGACACCCTGCTTCTGCAGCAGCCGATGGAATTGCCGCGCGACCTCGCCGTCGATGCCCGGCAGGATGTGATCGAGAAATTCGACGACCGTGACCTGCGCGCCGAGCCGCCGCCATACCGAGCCGAGCTCAAGCCCGATAATGCCGCCGCCGACGACCAAAAGCTTTTGCGGCACTTTGGTCAGGTCGAGCGCGCCGGTCGAGGACACGACGCGCTTCTCGTCGATGTCGATGCCGTTAAGACGCGCCACGTCCGAACCGGTAGCGATGACGATATTCTTGGTCTCGAGCGTCTGCGTCTTGCCGGCGGTGTCCTTGACCTCGACCTGGCCGGGCGCAACGATCCGGCCGGTGCCCTGGAATGCCTCGATCTTGTTCTTCTTGAACAGGAATGCGACGCCTTTGACATTACTGTCGACGTTCTGTTCCTTGTACTTGAGCAAAGCCGCAACATCGACGCTCGGCTTGCCGACCTTGATCCCCATCTGCGCGAAATTGTGGCCGGCTTCTTCGAAAAGTTCGGAGGCGTGCAGCATCGCCTTCGAGGGGATGCAGCCGACATTGAGACAAGTGCCGCCGAAGGTGGCGTTCTTCTCGATGACGGCCGTTTTCAGCCCGAGCTGCGCGGCGCGAACGGCGCAGACATAGCCGCCGGGACCGCTGCCGATGATGATGAGGTCGTAAGACATTCTCGCACGCTCACCTTTCTTCACCTCGCCCCCTTGGGGAGAGGTCGATCCGAAGGCAAAGCCCGAGGATCGGGTGAGGGGGAGCGAAACTGCAAGGTGCGAGCCCCCTCACCCGCTCGCTTCGCTCGCGACCTCTCCCCGCCGGGGAGAGGTGAGTGGTCAGCTACAAATCCAGCACCAGGCGCGCCGGCTCCTCCAGCGACTCCTTCACCCGCACCAGGAACGTCACCGCCTCGCGGCCGTCGACGATCCGGTGATCGTAAGAGAGCGCGAGATACATCATCGGCCGCGCCTCGATCTTGCCGCCCACCACCATCGGCCGTTCCTGAATCTTGTGCATGCCGAGGATACCGGACTGCGGCGCATTGAGGATCGGCGTCGACATCAGCGAACCGTAGATGCCGCCGTTGGTGATGCTGAAAGTGCCGCCTTGCAACTCGTCGATCTTGAGGGCGCCGTCGCGGGCGCGACGACCGAAGTCGGCAATCGCCTTCTCGATCTCGGCGATCGATTTCATGTCGCAGTCGCGGATCACCGGCACCACGAGGCCCCGTTCGGTGCCGACCGCGATGCCGATGTGATAGTAGTTCTTGTAGACGATGTCGGTGCCGTCGATCTCGGCGTTGACGGCGGGGATTTCCTTGAGCGCCTGCACGCAGGCGCGCACGAAGAAGCCCATGAAGCCGAGCTTCACGCCGTGCTTCTTTTCGAACAGCTCGCGATACTGCGCGCGCAGCGCCATCACATGCGTCATGTCGACCTCGTTGAAGGTCGTGAGCATGGCGGCGGTGTTTTGCGCATCCTTGAGCCGGCGCGCAATGGTCTGCCGCAACCGGGTCATGCGCACGCGCTCCTCGCGTGCGGCATCGTCGGCCGGCGATGGCGCGCGAACCTGCACGGATGCTGCGGGCGCCGACACCGGCGTCGGCTGCGCCGCCGCGCGCTCGATGGCGGCGAGCATATCGCCTTTGGTGACGCGGCCGTCCTTCCCGGAGCCGGGGACGGCCGACGCGTCGATGCCGGTTTCGGCGGCGATTTTGCGGACCGACGGCGCCAGCGGCATGGCGGCGGCCGCCGCCGCAGGTGCGGGCTTCGGCGTCGCCGGCGCAGCCTGCGCGGCTGGTTCCGCTGACTTTTCCGGCGACTTCGAAGGCGCCGCGCCGGCGCCTTCCTTGATCGCGCCGAGCAGCGCGCCGACGGCGACCGTGTCGCCTTCCTTGACCGCGACATCGGCGAGCACGCCGGCGGCGGAAGCCGGTACTTCGATCGTGACCTTGTCGGTCTCCAGTTCCACCAGCGGCTCGTCGACGGCGACGAAATCGCCCGCCTTCTTGAACCACTTGCCGATCGTCGCTTCGGTCACCGATTCGCCGAGGGTGGGCACGCGAATCTCAGCCATTGCTTCATCCCCGCGATTTGCTTGTTAGCTCAACGCCTCTTCAAGAAAGTTCTTGAGTTGGGCGACGTGCAGCGACATCTGACCAACCGCCGTCGAGGCCGACGCCGGCCGGCCCGCGTAGCGGGCGCGGCGATGTTTGGCGCCGATCTGATTGAGCACCCATTCCAGGAAGATATCGACGAACACCCAGCCGCCCTGGTTGCGCGGCTCCTCCTGACACCAGACGATCTCCGCCTGCTTGAAGCGCGAAAGCTCGCCCATCAGCGCCTTGGTCGGGAACGGATAAAGCTGCTCGATGCGCAGCAGGTAGATATCGTCGACGCCGCGCTTTTCGCGTTCGTCGTAAAGATCGTAATAGACCTTGCCGGAGCAGATAACGACGCGCCTGATCTTGTCGTCGGCGACGAGCTTGATCTTCTCGTTCGGCGACAGCTGGGCGTCGTCCCAGAGCAGCCGGTGGAACGACGTCTCCGGTCCCATTTCGTCGAGCCGCGACACCGCGCGCTTGTGGCGCAGCAGCGATTTCGGCGTCATCAGGATCAGCGGCTTGCGGAAGTCGCGCTTGAGCTGGCGGCGCAGGATGTGGAAATAGTTCGCCGGTGTCGTGCAGTTGGCGACCTGCATATTGTCTTCGGCGCACATCTGCAGGAAGCGCTCGAGCCGCGCGGAAGAGTGCTCGGGGCCCTGGCCTTCATAGCCGTGCGGCAGCAGGCAGACGAGGCCGGACATGCGCAGCCACTTGCGTTCGCCGGACGAGATGAACTGGTCGAACAGCACCTGCGCGCCGTTGGCGAAATCGCCGAACTGGGCTTCCCATAGCGTGAGCGCACTCGGCTCGGCAAGCGAATAGCCGTATTCGAAGCCGAGCACGGCCTCTTCCGACAGCATCGAGTTGATGACTTCGTACCGCGCCTGTCCCTCGCGCAGATGATTGAACGGCGTGTAGCGGCGCTCGGTTTCCTGATCGATCAGCACCGAGTGGCGCTGCGAGAACGTGCCGCGCTCGCTGTCCTGGCCGGAAAGCCGAACGCGATGGCCGTCGAGCAGCAAAGAACAGAAAGCGAGCGCCTCGCCGGTCGCCCAGTCGACGCCGACGCCGCTTTCAATCGACTTGCGCCGGCTCTCGAGGAAGCGGTTGAGGGTGCGGTGAAGATGGAAGCCTTCGGGCAAAGTGGTGATCTTCTCGCCGATCTCCTTGAGCGCGCCGATGTCGACGCCGGTCTTGCCGCGGCGCGGATCGTCGCCGTCGCCGCCGGTCTTGAACCCGGCCCAGCGGCCGTCGAGCCAATCGGCTTTGTTGGCGCGGTAGCTCAGCGCGGCTTCCAGCTCGACATCGAGCCGCTCGCGCCAATCCGCCTTCATCTTCTCCACCTCGCCGGCGGTGACGACACCTTCGCCGACGAGCTTGTCGCTGTAGATTTCCAGCGTCGAGCGGTGCGCGGCGATCGCCTTGTACATCAGCGGCTGCGTAAACGACGGCTCGTCGCCCTCGTTATGGCCGTGACGGCGGTAACAGAACATGTCGATGACGACCGGCTTCTGGAATTTCTGCCGGAACTCGGTGGCCACCTTGGCGGCGAAAACGACCGCTTCGGGATCGTCGCCGTTGACGTGAAAGATCGGCGCCTCGATCATCTTGGCGACGTCGGACGGATACGGCGACGAGCGCGAATAACGCGGATTGGTGGTGAAGCCGATCTGATTGTTGACGATGAAATGCACCGAGCCGCCGGTGCGGTGACCGCGCAATCCGGAGAGCCCGAAGCACTCCGCAATCACGCCCTGCCCGGCAAAAGACGCGTCGCCGTGGATCAGCAGCGGCATCACCATCCGGCGATCTTCAGGCGTGGCGCCGTGCTGGTCCTGCTTGGCGCGCACCTTGCCGAGCACGACCGGATCGACGATTTCAAGGTGCGACGGATTGGCGGTCAGCGACAGATGCACTTTGTTGTCGTCGAACTCGCGATCGGAAGAGGCGCCGAGGTGGTACTTGACGTCGCCTGAACCTTCCACCTCGTTGGGCGTCGAGGAGCCGCCCTTGAACTCGTGGAAGATGGCGCGGTGCGGCTTGCCCATGACCTGGGCGAGAACATTGAGCCGGCCGCGATGCGCCATGCCGATCACGATGTCGCGGACGCCGAGCGCGCCGCCGCGCTTGATGATCTGCTCGAGCGCCGGGATCATCGATTCGCCGCCGTCGAGACCGAAGCGCTTGGTGCCGGTGAATTTGACGTCGGAGAATTTCTCGAAGCCTTCCGCTTCCACCAGCTTGTTGAGGATCGCGCGCTTGCCTTCGCGGGTGAAGGTGATTTCCTTGTCGGGCCCTTCGATGCGTTCCTGAATCCAGCCCTTCTGCGCGGCGTCGGAGATGTGCAGGAATTCGACGCCCAGCGTCTGGCAGTAAGTGCGCCGCAGGATGCCGACGATCTGCCGGATCGTGCCGAACTGGAGCCCGAGCACCATGTCGAGGAAAATCGGCCGGTCGAGATCGGCCTCGGTGAAACCGTAGGCCGACGGATCGAGTTCTTCCTCGTTGTTCGGCGGCTGCAGGCCGAGCGGATCGAGATTGGCGTGGAAATGGCCGCGGGCGCGATAGGCGCGAATAAGCATGAGCGCCCGCACCGAATCGCGGGTCGCCCGCTCGACATCGGTAACGGAAAGTTCGACGCCTTTGGTCTGCGCCTGCGCCTTGACCTTGGCGCCGACCGCCTTGCCGATTTCGGTCCAGTCGCCGTCAAGCGCGGCGATGAGTTCGCTGCGTTCCGGCCGCGGCCAATCGGGCCGCCGCCACGACGGACCGCGCGCGCTCTCGGTTACGTCGCGGGCGTCATCCTTCAGGCTTTGGAAGAACGATTGCCACTCGGCATCGACCGACTTGGGGTCGGTCTCGTAACGCGCGTACAGGTCTTCGATATACGAGGCGTTGGTGCCGTAGAGGAAAGAAGTAAGAGCGAAGGCGGCGTTCGCATCCTGGCGAGACATGTGCGCATCCCGAGCTTGGGGAAATCAAGTAGCGGAGAACCCTAAGAGGTACGGAAAACAGCGAATCAACCCGGCCCGGTGCGGGGCGATTTCTCTTGTACCCTATTTAAGGACTCGATGCGGCAAGGGAAAGGCTTAAGAAGTGAATCATGATTTCAATAGTTCCGCGAGCGTTTTCCCCAACCGTGCCGGAGACGGCGAAACCTTGATGCCTGAAGCCTCCATGGCGGCGACCTTGGATCCCGCGTCGCCCTTGCCGCCGGCGATGATGGCCCCGGCATGGCCCATGCGGCGTCCGGGCGGCGCGGTGCGGCCGGCAATGAAGCCGACGGTCGGTTTCTTGCGGCCGCTTTTGGCCTCATCGGCAAGGAATGCAGCGGCGTCTTCCTCCGAAGAACCGCCGATCTCGCCAATCATGATGATCGCTTCGGTCGCCTTGTCCGCGAGGAACATCTCCAGAATGGCGATGAAGTCGGTGCCCTTGACCGGATCGCCGCCGATGCCGACGGCGCTGGTCTGGCCGAGGCCCTCCTGCGTGGTCTGGAAGACGGCCTCATAGGTCAGCGTGCCGGAGCGCGAAACAATGCCTACTTTGCCGGGCTTGAAAATGCTGCCGGGCATGATGCCGATCTTGCATTCACCGGCCGTCATCACGCCCGGACAATTCGGTCCGATCAGCTGCGATTTCGAGCCGCACAGCGCGCGCTTGACCTTCACCATGTCGAGCACGGGAATGCCTTCGGTGATGCAGACGATCAGCGGAATCTCGGCGTCGATCGCTTCGCAGATCGCATCCGCGGCGCCCGGCGGCGGCACATAGATCACGCTGGCGTTGCAGCCGGTTTGGTCGCGCGCTTCGGCCACCGTCTCGAACACCGGCAAGCCGAGATGGGTGGTGCCGCCTTTGCCCGGCGAGGTGCCGCCGACCATCTTGGTGCCATAGGCGATTGCCTGCTCGGAATGAAACGTGCCGTTCTTGCCGGTAAATCCCTGGCAGATCACCTTGGTATTCTTGTCGATGAGGATCGGCATCGGTCACACTTCGGGAGTGGGGATGGCGTGCGAGCGGGGCATCAGGCGCCCTTCCTGACCGCCGCAACGATCTTCTGCGCGGCGTCGTCAAGGTCGTCGGCGGGAATGACGTTGAGGCCTGATTTGCTGATGATCTCCTTGCCGAGCGCGACATTGGTGCCTTCGAGCCGGACCACGAGCGGAACGCGCAGGCCAACTTCCTTCACCGCGGCGACGACGCCCTCGGCGATGATGTCGCAGCGCATGATGCCGCCGAAGATGTTGATCAGGATTCCCTTCACGTTCGGGTCGGAGGTGATGATCTTGAAGGCGGCGGTCACCTTGTCCTTGGTGGCGCCGCCGCCGACATCGAGAAAATTCGCCGGCGTTTCGCCATAGAGCTTGATGATGTCCATGGTCGCCATGGCAAGGCCGGCGCCGTTGACCATGCAGCCGATGGTGCCGTCGAGCGCGACATAATTGAGATCGTAATGCGAGGCCTCGATCTCCTTGGCATCCTCCTCGGTCGGATCGCGCAAGGCCGCAATATCGGGATGCCGATAGAGCGCACTGTCGTCGAAACCCATCTTGGCGTCGAGGCAGACCAGCGCGCCCGACTTGGTGACCACCAGCGGATTGATCTCAAGAAGGTTCATGTCCTTGGCGAGAACCGCCTGATAGAGCTTCGGCAGCACGCTTTCCGCCTGCTTGGCGACTTCGCGTCCAAAACCGAGCGCGTGCGCGACCTGATGGGCGTGATGCGCCATGAAGCCGGTGGCCGGATCGATCGAGAACGAAATGATCTTCTCCGGATGCGAGCGCGCCACTTCTTCGATGTCCATGCCGCCTTCGGTCGAGGCGACGAAAGCGACGCGCGAGGTCGTGCGATCGACCAGTGCGGACAGATAATACTCGCGGTCGATGCTGGAGCCTTCCTCGATGTAGAGACGGTGCACTTCTTTGCCGTGCGGCCCGGTCTGATGCGTCACCAGCGTCGCGCCGAGCAGACGCTCGGCCTCGCGTTTGACGTCATCGACCGATTTCACGACCTTGACGCCGCCGGCCTTGCCGCGGCCGCCGGCATGGATCTGGGCCTTCACCACCCAGACCGGACCGCCAAGATCGTTGGCGGCCTTCACCGCCTCATCGACGCTCAGCGCCGGAATGCCGCGCGGCACCGGCACGCCGAATTCGCGCAGCACGGCCTTGGCCTGGTATTCGTGGATGTTCATGCATCTCGCTCACGTGTTCCGGACACCGTGCCGGGAACACGAGAAGGTGGGAACGTCAGTACATCACTTGCCGAGATTCGGAGCAATCTTCTTGCAGGCTTCGACCAGACCGTCGACCGCCTCGACGGATTTTTCGAACATGCCGCGTTCGGCGCCGTTGAGCTCGATCTCGACCACACGCTCGACCCCTTTGCTGCCGATGACGACAGGTACGCCGACATAGAGATCCTTCACGCCGTATTCGCCGTTGAGCCAGGCGGCCGCCGGCATCACCCGTTTCTTGTCGCGCAGATAGCTTTCGGCCATGGCGATGGCCGACGTCGCGGGTGCGTAGAACGCGGAGCCGGTCTTGAGCAGGCCGACAATCTCGCCGCCGCCGTTGCGGGTGCGGTCGACGATGGCATCAAGCCGCGCCGCCGTGGTCCAGCCCATCTTGACCAGATCGGGCAGCGGAATGCCGGCGACCGCCGAATAGCGCGTCAACGGCACCATGCTGTCGCCGTGACCGCCGAGCACGAATGCCGTCACATCCTCGACCGAGACATTGAACTCGTCGGCGAGGAAGTAACGAAAGCGCGCCGAGTCGAGCACGCCGGCCATGCCGACGACCATCTGCTTCGGCAACCCGCAGCACCGCTGCAATGCCCAGACCATGGCGTCGAGCGGATTGGTGATGCAGATGACGAACGCGTTGGGCGCATATTTTTTGATGCCGGCGCCGACCTGCTCCATCACCTTGAGATTGATGCCAAGGAGGTCATCGCGGCTCATGCCGGCCTTGCGCGGCACACCGGCCGTGACGATGCACACCGCCGCGCCCTCGATCGACTCATAGGAATTGGTGCCGGTGATCTTGGCATCGAAGCCGTCGACCGGAGAAGCCTGGACAAGATCGAGGGCCTTGCCTTGCGGAGTACCCTCCATGATGTCGAAAAGAACGACGTCGCCGAGCTCCTTGAGGCCGACCAGATGGGCCAGCGTACCGCCAATTTGCCCCGCGCCAATCAATGCAATTTTGTTTCGCGCCATCGCAGAAAAATCCTTGAAAAAGACGCCCCGGCTGTCGCGGTCATTAGCCCTTTCGAGGGACTCGTTCAAGCGGCTAACGGCGGCCCGAAGCTCGGTGGTGGGCCAAATCCGCCATCGCCGCGTCAGGTCTCGACGATGCCGCTCGACGAGCCGGACAATTGCGAATGGGCGGCGCCATGCGGCTGCGCCAGATAGGCCTCCGACCGCATCTCGATCAGACGCGAAGCGGTGCGCTTGAATTCCTGCGCCTCAAACCCCTCGTCGCCGCGATAAAGGTCGTCGGGCTCGGCTTGCGCGGAGGCGATGAGCTTCACGTTCATGTCATAGAGCGTGTCGACGAGGATAATGAAGCGCTTGGCGGCGTTGCGCGTCTCGAACGTCATCACCGGCACGCGGTCGACGATGATGGTGTGGTATTCGCGCGCGATCCGCAGATAGTCGGCCGCGGCAAGCGGCTGCTCGCACAGGTCGTGGAAAGTGAAACGCGCCACGCCCATGGCGGCGCGCGGCACGTACACCGAGCGGCCCTTGAGCGGCAGCTCCTGCGGCGCGCCATCGTGTCCGGCGGCGAGCCGCCGCCACGCGCCATCGAGCGCGGCGTCGGCCATCGCGTCGGCCGGCACATGCCACACCGGCATGCCGGCAAGCTTCTCCAGCCGGAAATCGGTACGCGAGGCGAGCCGCACGACCTCCATTTGCCGTTCGAGCATGTGGATGAACGGCACGAACAGCGCGCGGTTCAGTCCGTCCCGGTAAAGTTCCTCCGGCGGCACGTTTGAGGTCGCGACCACGATCACGCCGCGCTCGAAAAGCTGGGAGAACAGCCGGCCGAGGATCATGGCGTCGGCAATGTCGGTGACGTGGAATTCGTCGAAGCAGAGCAGCCACGCTTCGCGCGCCAGCGCGACCGCCGTCAGCTCGATCGGATCCTCGTTGGCATGCGCGCCCATTTTCATCTGCTGCCGGAATGCGTGGACGCGCTCGTGCACGCCGATCATGAATTCGTGGAAATGGACGCGGCGTTTTCTCTGGACCGGGCTTGCCTCGAAGAACAAATCCATCAGCATCGTCTTGCCGCGCCCGACCTCGCCGTAGAGGTAGAGCCCCTTGAGCGGCGCCTGCTTTTTCTCGCGACTGGCGAACAGCCAGCCGAGCGAGGACGATTTCCGCGCCAGGCGATATTCGACGATCCGTTCTTCCAGCCGCGCCAGCATCTCGATGACGGCGACCTGCGCCGCATCGCGCTCCACCGTGCCGCGGGCGACACCGGCGGTGTATCGCGCTGTGATGGTGCTGGACATATTCTGTTAACCGGTGTGGGCGAAACGTGGCGGAAACGGCGATCCCCGGCGGCGCTGCACTTCGCGTGCCAAAAAGTCGCGTTGCTAAGAGATCGCGTCGCGGGAAAGTCATGAATTTCAACTATTAGCCATGCGTAAATGGAATGCGGGCATGTCGCTCGATGCTTCTGCTTGCCATTCTTTGGCGCCACCCAACATGATGTATCGATTCGGGAGAGCGCGCGAAGACGCTCGTCCCGGTAATGGCTGAAGCGGAGGACGCGTTCGGGAGGGGTTTTCAGTTGACGACAATGTCAGGAGACCCTTGGAATGCAGGACATTCTTCCCGATGGCGGCGTTATCCGCAAATTGTGGGTCGGCGAGACCGATAAATACCGCGACCATGTGTTGCGGCTCGACTCGGCAAGCCGGCACAATCGGTTCGGCGGCGGCGTCTCGGACGAATTCATCTGCAATTATGTGGATTTGTCGATCTCGCTCGACACCGTCGTGCATGGCTTTTTCATCGACGGAGAAATGCGCGCCGCCGCGGAGCTGCGGCAGCTCGGCACGCGGTTTCCCCGCCAGGCGGAAGCGGCGATCAGCGTCGAGAAGCCGTGGCAAAGTCACGGCGTCGGCTCGGCGCTGCTGGGCCGCACGCTGCTGACGGCCCGCAACCGCGGCTTTCGTCTGCTGCACATGGCATGCCTCGCTGAAAATCGCCGTATGCAACAGCTTGCGCGCAAGTTCGACGCCGAACTCAGCTTTGACTTTGGCAGTGTCGTCGGCGAGGTCGAATCCTCCCGCGCCAATCCGCTGTCGGTGATGAAGGAAATCATGGCCGACGGCCATGGTTTCGCGACAGCGATGCTCGATCTGCAATCGCGGATGCTGCGAGCGTAATTTTTCCCCAGCAGTTCAGAACGTCTGCGCGTAACGCAGCGCCGGCGTACCGAGCGGATAGGCGGCCTCGACGACATAAGGCCCGCCGCCGACCGAAGCGCGTGACGAAAACAGCACGAAGCGCGAAACCTCGAAAGCGGCCGAGCGGTAGTGCGCGCGGGCGCTGAGATAGTCGGCGACCTGATGGCTCGACGAATCCCGCAGCCGCGCCAGCGTGACATGCGGAATATATTTGCGCCCCTCGGGCTCAAGTCCGAGGCGCTGCAACAGCCGTTCCTGTTCGGCCTGAAGCTCCAGCAGCGGCGCGATCGCGGTGGCGGGGGCGACCAGAGCCCGCGGCTTGCGGCCGCCGAAGGATGTGAGCCCGTCGAGGCGCAGGTCAAACGGCCGGCGCTGAACGCGCCCGAGCAATCCGGCTATGTCGCGTGCCAGCGCATCGTCGATATCGCCGATGAAGCGCAGCGTGATGTGGTAGTTCTGCGGATCGATCCAGCGCGCCCCGGGCAGGCCACCACGCATCATGGCCAGGGATTCGCCGATATGCCGCGGTATTTCCAGACCTGTGAACAGACGGGGCATGATACCTGCGGCCCAAATCGGCAAGGATCTCGACGAATTGCAGCAGCCAACAGCATGCGGTGATCGCATGCTGCATGCAACCCTCACGATGGATGCTGACCGCGAACGCGGCCGATTAATTCTTCGACCTTTGGCAACATGCGATCGACGATCACGCCTACCCCGGCCGCCGCCGGGTGCAGGCCATCGTGCTGTTCAAGGTCGAGGTTGCCGGCAACGCCGTCGAGGAAGAACGGATACAGAAGCGTGCCGTATTTGACCGCAAGTTCGCGATAAATGCTCTCGAACGACTGGGCGTAATCCGCCCCGAGATTGGGCGCCGCGCGCATGCCGCAGAGGAGCACCGCGATGTGGCGTTCGGTCAGGCGACGCAGGATCGTATCCAGAGCCTCGCGCGTCACCTGTGGCTTGATGCCGCGCAGCATGTCGTTGGCGCCGAGTTCGAGAATGACGGCGTCGGTGCCTTCCGGCACCGACCAATCGAGCCGCGCCAAGCCGCCGGACGCGGTATCGCCGGAGACACCGGCATTGGCGATCTCGACAGCCATGTTTCTGCCGGCAAGCGCGGCCTGGAGCCGCGATACGAAGCCCTCCCGTTCGGGCAAGCCGAGACCTGCCGTCAGAGAGTCGCCGAGCGCCACGATCCGCACCGGCGCGGCCGCATACGCAACCGGAACGACGGCTCCGGCAGCCAATGCAACGCTACAAACAGCAGCATGCAGGATTTGGCGCAGACCTGCCGTGCCCCCATATGATCGTGCACAGCCGTTCGGCGAGGGGACCTTAGCCAAAAACATGAATGAGATCACGTCGGGGCATCCTTTTGCCGAAACCGCCATCGCGCTTGGCGGGGTCAATCTCTCGCTTGGCGGCGGCGTCACCCGCGTTCACATTCTCAGAGATATCGACCTGAATATAGGACGTGGCGAGGCCGTCGGCCTCCTTGGTCCATCGGGATCGGGCAAGTCAACGCTGCTCATGGTGATGACCGGGCTGGAGCGGGCCGATACCGGCTCGATCGTCGTTGCGGGGAAGGACCTGCACAAGCTTGACGAGGACGAACTTGCGCGTTTTCGCGGCAGGAATATCGGCATCGTGTTCCAGGCTTTTCACCTCATCCCGACCATGACGGCGCTGGAAAACGTTGCCGTCCCGCTTGAACTCGCCGGCGCGCGCGACGCGTTTGCCCGTGCCGAGCGGGAACTGATCGCCGTCGGACTTGGCGGCCGGCTGAGCCACTATCCGGCCGAAATGTCGGGCGGCGAACAACAGCGCGTCGCGCTCGCCCGCGCGGTCGCGCCAAATCCCGCCATCGTCGTCGCCGACGAACCGACCGGCAATCTCGACGAGGCAACCGGGCAAGAGATCATCGAATTGTTGTTTCGGGGCCACCGCGACCACGGCACGACCCTGGTGCTGGTAACTCACGACACCGCATTGGCGGCCCGCTGCGACCGGGTGCTGCACATACATTCGGGACGGATCGAAAATTCGGCGCCGCTGATGGCGAAGCAAGCATGACGCCGCTGGCGCTGCGGTTGGCCTGGCGCGAGTTGCGTGGCGGGTTGCGCGGTTTCGGGGTTTTCGTCGCCTGCATTGCGCTCGGCGTCCTGGCGATCGCCGGCGTCGGCTCCGTCGCGGAAAGCCTTGCCGACGGACTTTCGCGCGCCGGCAGTGTCATCCTCGGCGGCGATCTTGCCTTCTCGCTGGTGCAGCGTGAAGCAAATGACCGCGAGCGCGCCTTCCTCAACAAGCTTGGGGCGGTGTCGACCGTGGCCACGCTGCCGACGATGGCGCGAACCGGCGACGGACAAACGACGCTGGTCGAAATCAAGGCGATCGACGATGCCTATCCGCTCTTCGGAACCGTCACGACCGCGCCAGACGTGCCGCTCCCGGCACTGCTGGCGCTGCGCGACGGCGCGTTCGGCGCCGCCGCCGATCGGGCATTGCTGACGCGTCTCGATCTCAAGCTTGGCGACCGGATCACCATCGGCAAAGCTACGATTGAGCTGCGCGCGACCATCCAGAACGAACCGGACACGCTTTCCGGCGGGATAAGCTTCGGACCGCGGCTTCTCGTCAGCCAGGCTGCATTACGTGCAAGCGAACTATTGCAGCCCGGCAGTCTGGTGCGCTGGAAATACCGCCTGCGCCTGCCCCCGGCCGCTTCAAGCGATCTCGCCGTCGTGTCGGCCGGGATCGAGGCCAAGGCCGAGTTCCCGAATGCCGGCTGGGACATCCGCACGCGCAACAAGGCGTCGCCGCAACTGGAACGCAATGTCGAGCGCTTCAGTCAATTCCTCACGCTCGTCGCCTTGACCGCGCTTCTTGTCGGCGGCGTCGGCGTGGCGAATGCCGTCGCAAGCCATCTCGCGCGCCAGCGCGACGTCATCGCGACGATGAAAGCGCTGGGCGCGACCAGCACCGACATCTTTGCCATCTATTGCTCGCAGATCGTACTGGTCGCGCTGTTTGCCACCCTTGTCGGCGCCTGCCTTGGCGCGGCGCTGCCGTTCCTGACAGTCTGGATATTTGGCAGCATCATTCCGCTTCCCATCACGCCCGCATTGCATCCGGCAACACTGATGCTCTCGATCGTGTACGGCCTGCTGACGGCGCTGGCCTTTGCGTTGTGGCCGCTTGGCCGCGCGCACGATATCCCGGTGTCCATGCTGTTTCGCGACCAGATCGCCGCCGAGCGGACTTGGCCGCGACGCCGTTATGTCATCGTGACGGCGCTGATCGCCGCGGCGCTCGCGGCGCTGGCGGTAATTTTTGCTTACGATCGGACGCTCGCGGCAATCTTTGTCGTTTCCGCCGCGATCATTTTCGTCGCGTTGCGGCTTATAGCGATGCTGACAATGTTGATTGCGCGCCGTTTGCCGCGGCAACGCTCGACCATCGCGCGGCTGGCGATCGCCAATATCCATCGGCCGGGCGCCCTGACGCCGAGCGTCGTGCTCTCGCTCGGATTAGGCTTGTCGCTGCTCGTCACCGTCGTTGAGATCGACGGTAACCTGCATCGCCAATTCGCCGCGGCGTTGCCGGAGAAAGCGCCGTCGTTTTTCTTCATCGACATACCTTCCGCCGACGCCGAAAGCTTCGACGCCTTCGTGCGCACCCACGCGCCCGGCTCGCTCCTGCAGCGCGTGCCGATGCTGCGCGGCCGCATCGTCGCCGCCAACCGCGTAAGGGCGGAGGATCTCAAGCCGGGAGAGGGTTCGGCCTGGGTGCTGCGCGGCGACCGCGGCATCACCTACGCGGCTGCGCTGCCGCCAGGCTCGCGGCTCGTCGCCGGCGCATGGTGGCCCGCCGATTATTCCGGACCGCCTCTCGTCTCGCTGGAGCGCAAGACGGCGGACGATCTTAAACTCCAGCTCGGCGATACCATCGACGTCAATGTGCTCGGCCGCAACGTGACCGCTCGCATCGCCAATCTGCGCGCCGTCGACTGGCAGAGCCTCGGCATCAATTTTGTCCTGGTGTTCTCGCCCGGTACGTTCGCCGGCGCGCCTCACACCGACATCGCAACGCTGACTTTTGCCGATGGCGGCACGGCCGCGGAGGAAACGGCACTGATCAAGGCGCTGGCCGATGCGTTCCCGGCCATATCGGCCGTGCGTGTCAAAGACGCCCTCGACGCGATCGACCATCTCGTCGGCAACCTCGTGCTGGCGTTGCGCGGCGCCAGTCTCCTGACGCTGATCGCAGCCGCCCTGGTGCTTGGCGGCGCGCTTGCGGCCGGACAGCGTTTTCGCATTTACGACGCCGTTGTGCTCAAGACATTGGGGGCGACGCGCATCCGCCTCCTTGCCGCCTACGGACTAGAGTACCTGCTGATCGGGCTTGCCGCCGTGCTGTTCGGCGTCTTTGCCGGTTCCGTCGCGGCAGACCTCATTGTCACGCGGGTGATGGAGTTTTCGTTCGTCTGGGCGGCGTTGCCGGCGGCGGCGACCGCGCTCATTGCGCTTTTGGTGACCGTGCTGCTTGGTCTTGCCGGTACGTTCACCGCGCTGGGTCGCAAGCCCGCGGAGGTCTTGAGGAATTTGTAGTTCGCCGCGATTGTGAAGAAACGGTAACCTCCTGCAAATATCGCTTTCCTTCCATCTGGCGCGCAGCCGCATTTCGCACTAGATTCCGGCCACACAAGCATCCGGTGTGCCGGGCGCAATTGCCCGGCCAGCCGGGTTAACTCAGGGGTATTTCTCCATGTCGGACTTCGACCGGAATATCGCGGCCGCGCGGACCGGCTATCGCACCGATCAGGTAGCGATCGACGCAGGCCTGCGCGCGTACATGATCCGCGTCTACAACTACATGACTGCCGGCGTGGCGCTGACCGGACTGGTCGCCTGGTTCACCTTTCAAGCCGCCGGCGGCGAGTTGATTCACATCGCCGGCAATTCGATCAGCGGCTTGACGGCCTTTGGTCAGGCGATCTTCACCGGCCCGCTGATGTGGCTCTTCATCCTGGCGCCGCTCGGTCTGGTGATGCTTCTCAGTTTCGGCATCAACCGGCTTTCGGCAGGCACGGCGCTGACGCTGTTTTTCGTTTACTCCGGAATACTGGGGCTCTCGCTGGCGTCGATCTTCGTCGTCTATACCGGCGCGTCGATCACCCGCGTCTTCTTCATCTCGGCGGCGACTTTCGGCGCGATGAGCCTTTACGGATATACGACGCAGCGCGACCTGACGGCCTTCGGCTCGTTCCTGTTCATGGGCCTGATCGGCATTATCATCGCCAGCCTGGTGAACATCTTCCTGCAGTCGAGCGGACTCTACTGGGTGATTTCGGTGCTCGGCGTGCTCATCTTTGTCGGGCTGACCGCCTATGACACGCAAAGCATCAAGGAGATGTACAGCCCGCAGGATGACGGCACCATCGCCGGCCGCAAGGCGGTGATGGGTGCGCTGCGGCTTTATCTCGACTTCATCAACCTGTTCCTGATGCTGCTGCGCATCTTCGGCGACCGCCGCTAAGCGATCAGGCAGGAAACCAAGGAAACGCCCCGGCCCTGCGGCCGGGGCGTTTTGTTTTGTCTCGGCCGCCGCATTGAAAAACTCAGCGCGTGACCACGCTCAGCGAGCTGTCGAGCGCGCCGAGCACACGGTCAAGCTCATGGCCGCGGCGCAGAATGTGACCGGTCGCCGAAATAACGCTGTAGGCGCCCTGCCGGCGTCCAAGGCGCGGATTTTCTCGATCCGGTAAATCGGGAATTCAGTGGCGCGGCGGAAAACCGAAAATACCGCGCGATCCTTGAGGAAATCGATGGCGTAATCGCGCCATTCGCCGGCGGCGACCTTGCGACCGTAGAGACTGAGAATGCGGTCCAACTCACGTCGGCTGAAGGTGACCTTTGTTGCGGGGACGGGCGCGCGCTGCTCGCCCCCGCGCCACTCGCTCGGGTCGATTTCGCCGAAACCCATGCGGCGCCTCCTTTGCTGCAGAAGTATTGTCACTGAAGCTTCACGGTCGGTTAATAATCGCGCCGGATGGCTACGGCGGCAAGTGCCTTCCGGCGGCTCGTCCCATCGCATCGGCGCTGACGTCACAGCTGCGCTGACACCACATCGGCGCTGACGTCACATCGCCGCAGATACAGTCGGGTATGGAAACGTTAACGTCCGCATCGTCCGCGGCTCAATTTCAGCGGGTGCGGCATTTTTGACCGGCAGAATCACGGTTTCGTTAGGCCAATCATAAAGCGGCCCTATTTCGGTCAATCACACGCCAAGCTGGAATGCGAAACAATGACCGTTGCCTCAAGGCCCGGTCCGGATCGCATTCCGGATTCCTCAGCCCCCCAGCCCCCCGGGGTGTGGACGGATCGGGCCAGAGTTTCGCAACGGCTCGATCCCCCAAAAATGTTAAGGCCGGCAACAGCCGGCCTTTTGTTTTCTCGAACGCCAGTTGTCTTGTCGAACGCCGTTGGCGGCAGCCGACGGCAGTTTTTAACGTGGGCCGCACCGCTGTCGGTGAGCCTCTGTTAATGAGCCTCCATCGCCGGCGCGCTCGTTTCAGTTGTCTGTCGCGCGATCGGCACGAGGGCAGCTCCGAGGATGACGCCCGGCTTGTCGCGCGAGCCTTGCTGCACCAGGACCGCGGCGCCATCGACGTCGCCTGAAATGATATTGGCGATCGGAACGCTCCATGACTGGTCGCTGCCGGTAAAGTCACCGAGCTTCTGCCAGCGCCGCACGACATTATGGTAGGTCACAGTGCGTCCGCGATTCTCGCCGCGGCCGATTTCAACCGGCACGGACCGAGCGAGCGGACAGAGCCAAACCTCGCCGCCAGCGTGTTGCCTGCCGGCCGTGACTTCGACGTTCAAATTGCCGCCGCCGATGGACATCAGCACCGGCACCGACATGATCGTCGCATTGCGATCGCTCACCGTGATGGCGCGCTCCACCGCCGAGTGATCACTGCCGAGAACGTGGATCGAACCGTTGACGACGATTTGCGGGGTATAGACCTCGCGATCGCCGCGCACGTGCGCGTAGGCCTGCTGTCGCGCCGAATGCCCGGGACTGGCAAGCGTATCTTTCCAGCCAAGATAGTCCCAGTAATCGACCGGCACGCTCAGCGCGACGACCGACGCATCGCCGGCGAGTTCGCCAAGCAGCTTGTCGGCCGGGGGACAGGACGAACATCCTTGACTGGTAAACAGCTCGATAACCGCGCGCGGCTCGCTGGCGCTCGCGAGCGCGCAGCTGGCAACCAGTAAGCCGGCGACGATTGGCGCCGACGAGACGCGGCAACGCAGCATTCCAATCTCCACCCCGATCGTCCCCTCGATTTGCTGATTGTGCCTAGATATCCGGTGCGCCAGTCACCCGCTACTCAATTCGCGGTGAGCCGGCCTCCCCGTCAGGCAGCAAGATGGCGAAGGACATACTGCAATATGCCGCCATTTCTGAAGTAATCGAGTTCGTCGACGGTATCGATGCGGCAGATCAGCGGAACCCGCTTCAAGCCGCCGTCGGCCGCGACGATCTCGGCGATAAGCCGCTGATGCGGCTTCAGATCGGCATGCAGTCCGCGGAGAGTAACCTGCTCGTCGCCTTTCAGGCCGAGCGTCTGCCAGGACGTGCCCTCCTCGAATACCAGCGGCACCACGCCCATGCCGACCAGATTGGAGCGATGGATGCGTTCAAAAGATTGCGCGATCACCGCGCGCACGCCGAGCAGGATCGTGCCCTTGGCGGCCCAGTCGCGCGAGGAGCCGGTGCCATATTCCTTGCCGGCGAATATCACAAGCGGCACGTGCTCGCTCTTGTAACGCATGGCCGCATCGTAGATCGTCATGCGCTGCCGCGAGGGATAATGCACCGTGAAGCCGCCCTCGACGCCGGGCACCATTTGATTCTTGAGGCGGATGTTGGCGAAGGTGCCGCGCATCATCACTTCGTGATTGCCGCGCCGCGTGCCGTACTGGTTGAAATCGAGCGGCTTGACCTTGTGATCGACGAGATACTTGCCGGCGGGCGAATCCACCTTGATGGAGCCGGCCGGGGAGATGTGATCGGTGGTGATGGAGTCGAGAAACAGCCCGAGGACGCGCGCATCGATGATGTCTGTCGGCGGTTCCGGCCGCTTCGGCATGCCGGAGAAGTACGGCGGATTCTGTACGTAGGTCGATTTGCTGTCCCACGGGAATGTCAGCGCGCCCTTCACGCTGATCTTGCGCCAGTTGGCGTCGCCCTTGAACACGTTGCCGTATTTGCGCACGAACATCTGCTTGTTGATGTTCTTGCGGATGAACTCGTTGATCTCGCGGCTCGACGGCCAGACGTCGCGCAGATAGACCTTGCGGCCTTTCTGGTCGGTGCCGAGCGGCGTCTTGGCGATATCGATCTGCATCGAGCCAGCGATCGCATAGGCGACCACGAGCGGCGGCGACGCGAGGTAATTGGCGCGCACGTCGGCGTTGACGCGGCCTTCGAAGTTGCGGTTGCCGGACAGAACCGCGGCGGCGACGAGATCGTTGTCGTTGATGGCCCTGGAAATCTCCGGCGGCAACGGACCCGAATTGCCGATGCAGGTGGTGCAACCGAAGCCGACGAGATTGAAGCCGAGCGCGTCGAGATCCTTCTGCAAGCCCGATTTGCTGAGATACTCGCCGACCACTTGCGACCCGGGCGCCAGCGAGGTCTTCACCCACGGCTTGACCGAAAGACCCTTCGCAACCGCCTTGCGGGCCAATAGTCCCGCCGCGATCATCACGCTCGGATTGGAGGTATTGGTGCAGGACGTGATCGCTGCGATCACCACGTCGCCGTGGCCGAGCGTGTGGTTGCGGTCCTCGACCGGCACGCGCTTGTCCATCTCGGCCGCCTTGCCGAATTCCTTGTCCATGGACTGGGCAAAGCCGCTTTTGACCTCTTTGAGCGGCACGCGGTCCTGCGGACGCTTCGGTCCGGCGAGCGACGGCTCGACCGAGGACAGTTCGAGTTTGAGGATGTCGGTGAAGACCGGATCCTGCAGCGCCTTGGTGTGGTACATGCCCTGCGCCTTGGCATAGGCGAGCACCAGCGCGACGCGCTCCGGGCTGCGGCCGGTGTCACGCAAATATCGAATCGTGTCGTCGTCGATCGGAAAGAATCCGCAGGTGGCGCCGTATTCCGGCGACATGTTGCCGAGCGTGGCGCGATCCGCGATCGAAAGGCTCGCCAGGCCCGGCCCGAAATATTCCACGAACTTGCCGACGACGCCGCGCTTGCGCAGCATCTGCGTCACCGTGAGAACGAGATCGGTCGCGGTAACGCCCTCCTTGAGCTTGCCGTTGAAACGCACGCCGATCACTTCCGGCATCAGCATCGAGTAGGGCTGGCCGAGCATGGCGGCTTCCGCCTCGATGCCGCCGACGCCCCAGCCGAGAACGGAAAGTCCATTGACCATCGTCGTGTGCGAGTTGGTGCCGACCAGCGTGTCCGGGTAAGCAAGCTCGGTGGCGACGGTCTTGTCCGCGAATTTGATCTTCGTCTTCGCCGTCCAGACGGTCTGCGAAAGATATTCGAGATTGACCTGATGGCAGATGCCGGTGCCGGGCGGCACGACGCGGAAATCCTCGAACGAGCGCTGCGCCCATTTGAGAAACCGGTAGCGCTCCTGGTTCTGCTTGTACTCTTCGTCGACGTTCTTTTTGAAAGCGGCGTTGGAGCCGAAATAATTGACCACCACCGAATGATCGATGACGAGGTCGACCGGCACCAGCGGATTGATCTTCTTCGGATCGCCGCCGAGCATCTTCATGGCGTCGCGCATGGCGGCGAGATCGACGACAGCGGGAACGCCGGTGAAATCCTGCATCAGCACGCGCGCCGGCCGAAACGCGAGTTCGCGGTCCGAGGATTTGGTCTTGAGCCATTGCGCCACGGCCTGGATGTCCTCTTTGGTCACCGTCCGGCCGTCCTCATTGCGCAACAGATTCTCAAGCAGCACCTTGAGCGAAAATGGCAGCCGCGAAATCCCCTTGAGGCCGTTCTTTTCCGCCACCGGCAGGCTGTAATACGCGTAGGTCTTGGACCCTACCTTGAGCGGCCTGAGGCATTTGAAGCTGTCGAGCGAGGTCATGATTATTTTCCCATCCTGCCGGCCGCCCGCCGGCGCGAATCGCAGGCTAATTTATCGCCGGAACAGGCGCCAACGGAGCGTCGGTGGCCGGACGCGGAAAGCGTCGCTAATGCGCCGCTCGGCCGCGTTTCGGCTTATAGGGTCTTTTCAGGACTTGTGCCAGATCGGCAAGAATTGGAGGGGTAACATGCCCGGACTAGCCGGGTCGCACGAATTGCACGATCGAACCGGCGTGGCGTTTGCCGGTTGCACGGGACATCGTTGATGCGGCTTTCCGCCTCTGATCTGGCCTGTCGGCGCGGCGGCCGCGACGTTTTCGCCGGGGTGAACTTTGCCGTCGAGTTGGGCGAGGGCCTGACCATTCGCGGCCGTAACGGTGCGGGGAAGTCATCCCTGCTGCGCATGGTCGTTGGCCTGGTGCGCGTCGCCGCCGGCCGGCTCGATCTGGCGGGGGGCGACGCGGAATTGACGATCGGCGAGCAGGCCCATTATCTCGGCCACCAGGACGCGTTGAAACCGTCGCTTTCGGTCGGCGAGAACCTCCGCTTCTGGTCGCGTTTTTTCGGCGCCACCGCCGAGGTTACGCAACCGCTTGCCACGGTCGGGCTGGAGGCGCTTATCGACCTGCCCGCCGCCTACCTTTCCGCCGGCCAGCGGCGGCGCCTTTCGATCGCCCGCCTTCTCGCCGTGAAACGCCCGGTTTGGCTCCTTGACGAGCCGACCAGCACGCTCGACGCCACGGCGCAAGAGCAGCTCGGCGGCATCATGCGCACACACCTTGCCGAAGGCGGCATCATCGTCGCGGCGACGCACGGTGCGCTCGGGCTCGACGGCGCCAAGGAGCTCTTTCTCGATCAGGTCCGCATCCCGCAGAGACAGGAGGCATGATGGGCCCGCTCGCCGCGATCCTGGTTCGCGACATGCGCATCGCCGTGCGCGTCGGCGGCGGCGCCATGATCGGCGTGCTGTTCTTTCTGGTCGTGGTGACGCTGGTTCCGTTCGCGCTGGGGCCCGATCTCGCACTGCTCAAGCGCATCGGGCCGGCGATCCTTTGGCTCGCGGCGCTGCTGGCAAGTCTGCTTGCGCTCGACCGGATGTTTGCCGCCGATCACGAGGATGGCTCGCTCGATCTCATCTTGATGGGGCGTGCGCCGCTGGAAGTCGTCGTGGCGGTGAAGGGCATGGCGCATTGGCTCACCACCGGTTTGCCGCTCGTCATCGCCGCGCCGCTGATCGGGCTGTTTCTCAACCTCGACGCGCCCGCCGCCGCGGCCCTGGTGCTGACCCTCCTGGTCGGCACGCCGGCGCTGACCTTCATCGGCCTGATCGGGGCAGCCATCGCAGTGACACTGCGTCGCGGGGGACTGCTGGTCGCCGTTCTCGTCTTGCCGCTGACCGTTCCGGTCCTCATCTTCGGCGTCGCCGCGGCTAACGCGGCCGTAGCGGGGCCGGTGCCATTCGGCACGCCTTTCACGATCCTCTGCGCGCTGACGCTCGCAAGCCTGGTGGTCGGGCCATTTGCCGCCGCCGCCGCCTTGCGGCAGGAGATGGAATAGTCGTGTTGTCCGCGAAATTGAAACCGCGAGGCGTTATCCGCCATTGGACCGGAAAGGCGAAGCGGACTAGAGAATGATCCGGAAAAAGCCTGCCCTGGACTTGATCCGGGGTGGAAGCCGGTTTTCCGAAAAGATCATGCTCCACAAAAAAGCATGATCCGGAAAAAAATGGCCTGCCCGGACCTGATCCGGGATGGCTGCCGGGTTTCCGACGAGGATCATGCTCAAACCAAGGACCGGTTCAGGTAACGTCCGGACGGGGAGCTGCCGATGGCCATCGCCGATCTCGCCAATCCGACGCGGTTTTTGCGACTAGCCAACCGCGCGATCCCGCTGCTCGGCGGGCTGACGGTGGTTGCCTTCGCCTTCGGGATCAATCAGACGCTGGTCGCGCCGAACGACTATCAGCAAGGCGCGACCGTCAAGATCATGTTTCTTCACGTGCCTGGCGCCTGGCTCGGCATGCTCGGCTGGGGCGTCATGACAGTCGCTGCGCTCGGCACGCTGGTCTGGCGCCACCCGCTCGCAGACGTCGCCGCCAAGGCGGCGGCGCCGATCGGCGCCGCGTTTACGCTCATGTGCCTGATCACCGGTTCGCTTTGGGGACGGCCGATGTGGGGCACCTATTGGGTGTGGGACGCACGGCTGACGTCGGTGCTGGTACTTTTTCTGCTCTATCTCGGCGTCATCGCGCTGTGGCGCACGGTCGAAGATCCGTCGCGCGCCGCGCGCGCCGCAGCGATTCTCACGCTCGTTGGCGCGATCGATCTGCCGATCATCAAATTCTCCGTCGATTGGTGGAACACCTTGCACCAGCCGGCTTCGGTGTTTCGCATGGGCGCCCCGACGATCGATTCGTCGATCCTCATTCCGCTTTTCATCATGACCGGGGCGTTTACGCTGGCATTCGTCACGCTTCTTCTCGCGGCGATGCGCAACGAAATCCTGCGCCGCCGCGTACGCACGCTGCGGCTGATGCAGGCGAGCGCGGTGAGCTGACAATGGAAGCAGCAACCCACACGGGCTTCATCATTGCGGCCTATGCTACCGCCTTCGGAATCGTCGGCGGATTGTTGGCGTGGGTGATGGTCGACTACCGGACGCAGCTGCGCAACATCGCCGATCTCGAGAAACAGGGCGTCACCCGCCGCTCGTCGGCGGCGGGCTCCACACCGGCGATGCGACAGGCGAAGGAAGACGCGTGACCGAAGCAGAAAAGGAAGCGGCGCAGGAAGGCGCGAATATCGGCGGCCGCCGTCTCATCGTGCTGGCGCCGCTCGTTGTCTTCCTCGGGCTGGTCATTCTTTTCCTGTTCCGCCTCTATTCCGGGGACCCGTCACGGATTCCTTCGGCGCTGATCGGCCAGCCCGCGCCGAAAACGACCTTGCCGCCGGTCGCCGGCCTCGATCGCAACGGCGAACCGGTGCCCGGAATCGACCCGGCGCGCTTCAAGGGCGCGGTAACGCTCATGAACGTCTGGGCGTCATGGTGCGTGCCGTGCCACGACGAAGCGCCGCTGCTCGTGGAGCTTGCACGCGACACAAGGCTTCGTGTCATCGGCATCAACTACAAGGACGACCCGGAGAATGCCCGGCGCTTTCTCGGCCGCTATGGCGATCCGTTCGCCGCCGTCGGCGCCGACAAGAACGGCCGCGCCGCGATCGAATGGGGCGTCTACGGCGTGCCGGAAACTTTCGTCATCGGCCGTGACGGCCGCATCGCCTACAAGCTCGTGGGACCGATCACGCCGGAGAATCTCGACACGGTCATCAAGCCCGAGATCGAGAAGGCGTTCGCGGCGGGGTCGTAGCACTGTAGTCCGTCACCCTGAGGTGCGAGCCAACGGGTCTGGCCCGGAGTAGCCGGCCCGATGATAAACTCAGCGAGCCTCGAAGGGCGATCCAGATTAGCGTTTCGCGCATCCTTCGAGGACCGCTTTGTTGCCGCCTCGCGATGACGGCTTATTCCTGGGCGCCGCCGGCGCGGCGGCGTATTTTTTCAGCAGCGGATATTGCAGCGCGCCGAACACGAAGGTCAGCGGCAGGAAGCCGAACACCTTGAAGTCCACCCAGACGTTGGTCGACGTGTTGCGCCACACGATCTCGTTGAGGACGGCGAGCGCGAAAAAGAACAGCGCCCAGCGCAGCGTCAGCCGGCGCCAGCCTTCGTCGGTGAGGTGAAACAGCGAATCGAACACCACGCCCAAAAAC
The DNA here is from genome assembly GCA_963777635.1 of uncultured Alphaproteobacteria bacterium. Taxonomy (GTDB): domain Bacteria; phylum Pseudomonadota; class Alphaproteobacteria; order Rhizobiales; family Xanthobacteraceae; genus BOG-931. The sequence goes on along the minus strand of CAVZSB010000055.1, from coordinate 12,401 downwards.
GACTTGCCGAACAACAATCCGCCGAGCAGCACCGCACCGAACAGCGCATAGATGATGGTCGGCTTGATCTTGATGAAGAGATCGTTGTGCAGGATCAGCGTCAATCCGCCGAACACCAGAACGACGATCGCGGTGACGACCGGCATGATCGGAAGCGTCCGCGTCAGCACATAGGACGCGGCCAGCGTTGCGATCACGGCGACCATGAACGTCGCGGTGGCGACGAAAATGCCGTAGCGGGAATTGGCGAAGAAGAACAAGACCAGCGGGCCGAGGTCGAAGGCGAGCTTGAGGATCGGATTGAGCTGCGGTTTGGTCGTTTCGGTCATGTGGGCGGCGGCTCTCCAGCGCGGCGTGACTATATCATCGATCAGGAATCGAGGCCGGCAATGGCGTGGGCGAAATCTCGCGCGGAAAACGGCGCCAGATCGTCCACGCTCTCGCCGACGCCGATGAAATGCACGGGAACCTGGAACTTCGCCGCGATGGCGACAAGAATACCGCCGCGGGCGGTGCCGTCGAGCTTGGTCATCACCAGCCCGGTGACGCCGACGGCTTTGCGAAAAATCTCCACCTGCGACAACGCGTTCTGCCCGACGGTGGCGTCGAGCACGAGCAGCACCGCGTGCGGCGCGGAGGCGTCGACCTTCTTCATCACCCGCACGATCTTTTCCAGCTCGTCCATCAGTTCGGTGCGATTTTGCAGACGACCGGCGGTATCGACCAGCAGCACGTCGACGCGCTGATCGATCGCTGAGCGCACGGCATCGAAAACAAGCCCCGCCGCATCGGCGCCGGCGCCGCGCGCGATCACCGGCGCATGGGTACGCTCGCCCCAGATTTTAAGCTGCTCGATCGCGGCGGCGCGAAACGTATCGCCGGCCGCCAGCATCACCGTGCGGCCTTCGGCGCGGAGCTTTGCCGCGAGCTTGCCGATGGTCGTGGTCTTGCCGGAGCCGTTGACGCCGGCCACCAGGATGACGAACGGTTTCTTCGCCGCGTCAATCGCAAGCGGCAGCGCCACCGGAACAAGAGCCTTCTCGATCTCCGCCGCGACCACAGCCTTGACGGCGTCGGGCGAAATCCCGGCTTCGTAGCGGCCGTCGCCGAGCGCCACGGCGATACGGCTCGCCGTCTCGAGGCCGAGATCGGCGCGGATCAGGACATCCTCGATTTCGGCAATGGTCGCGGCGTCGAGCTTGCGTTTCGTGACCAGATCGGAGATCGCGCCGCCCACGGCCGAAGACGTGCGCTTGAGCCCGCCGGTCAGGCGCTGCCACCAATTGCTCTTCACGCTGTCGTCCATGCCGTGCCCGTGATAGCGGTTTCGCCAAGGTAGGCAACCATGACCCCGGAAGAGATGGTGTCGCGGCTCCTGTACCGCGATGGGCTCATGCTGGTGATCGACAAACCGGCGGGCTTTGCCGTGCATCGCGGCCCCAAGGGCGGCGAAAGCCTGGAAGATCATTTCGACGCGCTGCGTTTCGGATTGCCGCGGGCGCCGGCGCTGGCGCACCGGCTCGACCGCGACACCTCCGGCTGCCTGGTGCTTGGCCGCCATCGCAAGGCGCTCGCCCAGCTTGGCCGGCTGTTCAAGTCCGGCGCCATCGACAAGACTTATTGGGCGGTGGTCGAGGGCGCGCCCGAGACCGACGGCGGCGTGATCGAACTGCCGCTCGGCCGCCTCGACGAGACGCGCGGCTGGTGGATGAAGCACGATCCCAACGGACAGCCGGCGATCACGAATTGGCGGGTGATGGGGCGCGGCGGCACTCAAACCTGGCTCGCGCTCGAACCGGTGACCGGCCGCACCCATCAGTTGCGGGTGCATTGCGCGGAGATGGGCTGGCCGATCCTGGGCGATGCGATCTACGGCACAGCGCCGCGAAGCGGCGGCCCGGTCCTGCATCTGCACGCCCGCGAGATCGTCGTGCCGCTGTCGAAAAATCGCCCGCCGATCCGCGTCACCGCGCCGGTGCCGCAACACATGCGCGCGGCTTTGACGGCGTGCGGATGGGAAGCGGAAGGGAATACGCAGGCCGCGGAATGATGCTGCTGTCAGGCCGCGAGCAATTGTCTGCCGTCGTGCCCAGCGATCCGCAGTTCAAGGATCGCACCCGGTTCCGCCGGACCAGCCAGCGAAACCTGCGTGAACTGCTCGGTGCGGCCCTGCGCGTGCTGCTCGACCAACACGCGGCGCAGCGCGCCAATTTCGGCATCGAGATGCCGCCGCAACGCCTGCGCTCCGCGTTGCCGCAAACGCTGCGCCCGTTCCTTCACGATGGGGCGGGGAAGCTGCGGCATGCGCGCCGCCGGCGTGCCCGCGCGGGCCGAGAAGGGAAAGACGTGCAGGTGCGTCAATCCGCAATCGTCGACCAGCGCCAGCGAATTGTCGAACATCGTTTCCGTCTCGGTCGGGAAGCCGGCGATGATGTCGGCGCCGAAAACCATGTCAGGACGCAACCGGCGCAGTGCATCGCAGAACGCGATGGCGTCCTTGCGTGAATGCCGGCGCTTCATGCGCTTGAGGATGAGATCGTCGCCGGCCTGCAACGAAAGATGCAGATGCGGCATGAGCCGCTCATCCTGCGCGAAGGCGTCGATCAGGTCACGGTCGGCTTCGACCGAGTTGATCGATGACAGACGCAGCCGCTTGAGCTCCGGCGCATGCTTGAGGATTTGCTTCACCAGTGCGCCGAGCTTCGGCGCTCCCGGCAGATCGGCGCCATAGCTCGTGATGTCGACGCCGGTGAGCACGACCTCGCAATAGCCGTTGGCGACGAGGCGTTGAACATCGGCGACCACGGCACCCATCGGCACCGAGCGTGAATTGCCGCGGCCGTAGGGAATAATGCAGAAGGTGCAGCGATGATCGCAGCCATTCTGCACCTGGACGAAGGCGCGGGTGCGGCCGGAAAAGCCTTCGATCAGGTGCGCGGCGGTTTCCTTCACCGCCATGATGTCGTTGACGACCGCCTTCGGTGCCTCGGCGAGTCCGAAATCGACGCGGGTTTGCGCCCATGCCGTTGCGGTGAGTTTCTCCATATTGCCGAGCACCCGGTCGGCCTCGGCCATGGCGACGAAAGTCTGCGGCTCGGTCTGCGCGGCACAGCCGGTGACGACGATCTTTGCTTCCGGACGCTCGCGGCGCAGCGCGCGGATCGTCTGCCGCGCCTGCCGTACCGCTTCGGCGGTAACGGCGCAGGTATTGATCACGACCGTGTCGCGCAGCCCGGCGCGTTCCGCCTCGCGGCGGATCACTTCCGACTCCGCGGAATTGAGACGGCAACCGAAGGTGACGACGTCGACGCTCATGACCTACGACGCCCCCGCACCGGCCGACACGGCGGCGGCGAAACGTCCGGCATGCTCGTACTCGACCGGTCCCGTCATCAACACGTGGTCGTCGCTTTCGCGCCACTCGATCGTGAGGTCGCCGCCGGGCAGAGTGACCGTCACCTTCCGGCCGGTCCGGCCGAGCCGCGCCGCGGCGACGGCGGCGGCACAGGCCGCCGAACCGCAGGCCTTGGTGAGACCGGCGCCGCGTTCCCAGGTCCGGATCACCACCCGGTCGCGCGAGGGCGTCGCCGCCAGCGTGATATTGGCGCGTTCGGGAAACAGCGGATCGTGCTCAAGCACAGGTCCGATCGCGGCCAGATCAAATGCCTGCGGGTTCTCGACCCAGAAGATGGCGTGAGGATTGCCCATGCTCACCGCAGACGGCGCGCGCAAAATCGGCGCTGCCGGAGGCCCGAATTGCAGGTCGATTGCACGTGTATCGGGCATTTCCTTTGCAAGCGGAATCTCGTTCCAGCGAAAGCGCGGCGCTCCCATGTCGACGGTGAACATTCCCTCGCCGGCCGACCAGCAGGAGACGACGCCGGCCGTCGTCTCGAAATTCAGCGTCGTTGTCTTGCCCGTCTCGGCACTGATGAGTGAAGCCACACAGCGCATGCCGTTGCCGCAGGCACCCGCCTCCGAACCGTCATTGTTGTAGATGCGGATCGAAGCGTCATTGCCGGCGCGCCCGGGATAAAGCGCCATGAGCTGGTCGTAAGGCTCCTGACGCGCGGCCGCCCGCGCCTCGTCCGCCCCGATCGGAACTGCGTCATGGCGCAAATCGACGACCACGATCTCGTTGCCGAGACCGTTCATCTTGACAAAGTCGCGATTGGCCAGCGCACCCATGATAAAGTCCAAATGTGCGGGACTTATATGAGAACTCCGGACCGCAACGCCAGTGGAACTATTGAGTTGGGGCCGCTGACTGCGGACGTGCTATAATTCCTTTAGGGACGAAATCATCAAAAGACGCGGCGCCGATCGCAGGCCGCCCAGCGGCTTCACGAAGAATCTGCGGCTACAGGGAGAATTCTGATGCTTCCGCGCTTTGCGTTCTGTATCGGTCTGGCAATCGCTATGGTCGCCGCGCCGCGTATTTCATCGGCGCAAGCTCCGGCGCAAACACCACCGGCGGCACCGACGACACCCGATGCGACGCCGCCCGCCGCCACGCAGCAGGCCGATCCGTTCGGAGAGGATACGACGCTATCGGCAAAGCCGATCGCATTCGTGAAGGGCACGGGCACCTGGGACAACGCCTTTGAGACCATCGTCAACTCGTTCAAGACGATCAAAAGCTATATCAGCAAGGAAGGCCTCAAGATCGACGGCCAGCCGATGACCATTTTCACGTCGACCGACGATAATGGCTTTGTGTTCCAGGCCGCCATTCCGATCGCCGAGCCGCCAAAAAATCCGCCGCATGGCGAGGTCTCCGTCGGCAACTCGCCCGAGGGACACGCACTCAAATTCGTGCATCGCGGATCGTATAACGGATTGGACAATACCTACGAAGCGATCACCAATTATCTCGACGAGCGACGGCTCGAAGCCAAAGACATGTTCATCGAGCAATATTTGACCGATCCTCTGACCAGCAATGAGGATCATCTCGTTGTCGATGTGTACGTGATGATCAAATAGCGGCAGCGCGTTGGATTTAGACCTGCCACACTTCGCCGGGCCGCAAGGTCCGGAAGCGCTCGGGCGAAATCCCCGCCACGTTTCAGAGCATCCGCGAGCGCGTGAAGCGGCGCATCGATCGCCTCGTCGGTGAGCTGGAACGTGCCGTAATGGTGGCCGAGCGCTGATTCGGCGCCGCAATCGATGAGTGCCTGCACCGCCTCGGCCGGATTCACGTGCTGATCGCTCATGAACCAGCGCGGCTCATAGGCGCCGATCGGCAGCAAAGCGAGCTTGAACGGGCCGTGACGTTCGCCTGCTGCGCGAAATGTGCGGCCATCGCCATAGCTGGAATCGGCGACGAAATAGATTTTTCCTCCCGGCGCTTCGATGACGAATGACGCCCATAGCGACATGTTGCGGTCGGACAGGCTTCGCGCCGACCAATGCCGGGTAGCGACCAGCGTCACCGCCACGCCGGCGCCGATGTCGATCCGCTCGTTCCAGTCATAGGCTTCGGCGGCGATCGCCGGATCGCGACTGCGCATGATGGCGTCGTTGCCGAGGGGGGTGATGACGCGCGGGCGATGCGCTTTGGCAAGCCGCGATAGCGTCGCGATATCCAGATGATCGTAGTGCGCGTGCGAGACGAGAACGACGTCGATCGGCGGCAGGTCGGCAAAGGCGATGCCCGGATCGTTAACGCGTTTCGGCCCGATGAATTGGAAAGGCGACGCACGCTCTGACCAGACGGGATCGAGAAGGATGTTGAGGCTCGCGGTCTGCACGAGCCAGCTGGCGTGGCCGACATAGGACACGCGCCAAGTCGCGCCTTCGACGCGCTCCGGCGGTCGATCGGCATAGGGCGATGGCGCCGAGGCCGGCCATTTCGCCCTGGTGCCGCGCCCATAGCGGTCGGCCACCCAGCGCAGCAGATCCCGCCGCCCGCGCGGCGGCGCGCCGTGAGGGTCGAAAAAGCGTTCGCCATCGAAATGATCGGAGACAGGACCGGTATAGTAGCGTGACATACGGGCGGCATTATACAATTTGGCTCGACCGGCCGCCGGACATTACGCCACGGTTGACGGAAGGCGGCTCCGCACCTATTTTCCGGCCCGCTCTCGCAAGAGAACTAAAGTCAGTCACCGCCGACCGGCCCGCGAGGCCGGAGGCCCCCGCCCGACAGCGCGATGCGCCCTCGGGCGTCACTTGTCATTGCCGGACTTGATCCGGCAATCCATGCAGCGGGTTGGCCGCATGGATGCCCGGGTCAAGCCCGGGCATGACGGATAAGGAAGCTTGGATGTTCGACAGTCTTTCCGAGCGTTTGAACGCTGTCCTCGACCGGCTGACCCGGCGCGGCGCGCTGTCGGAGGCCGATGTCGAGGCCGCGCTTGGGGAAGTGCGCCGGGCGCTGATCGAGGCCGACGTCGCCCTCGATGTCGCCCGCGCCTTCACCGACGAGGTGAAGAAACGCGCCGTCGGGATCGAGGTCATCAAATCGGTCACGCCCGGCCAGATGGTCGTGAAGATCGTGCACGACCAATTGATCGAGACCCTTGGCTCGAGCGCGCAGCCGATCGACCTCAATGCACCGGCCCCCGTCGCCATCATGATGGTGGGATTGCAAGGCTCGGGCAAAACCACCACCACCGCGAAAGTCGCCAAGCGCCTTGCCGAGACGGCCAAGCGCAAGGTGCTGATGGCTTCGCTCGACACGCGGCGGCCGGCGGCGATGGAGCAACTCGCCGTGCTGGGCCGGCAGGTCAGCGTCGATACTTTGCCGATCGTCGCCGGACAGACGCCGGTGCAGATCGCAACGCGCGCGCTGCAAGCGGGGCGGCTCGGCGGCTACGACGTGGTGCTGCTCGATACCGCGGGCCGCATCACGCTCGATGAGGCGATGATGAGCGAGGCGGCGGAGGTTCGCCGCGCCGCTTCACCGCACGAAGTGCTGCTCGTCGCCGACGCGCTGACCGGCCAGGACGCGGTCAACCTCGCCCGCAGCTTCGACGAGCGGGTCGGCCTCACCGGCATCGTGCTCACCCGCATCGACGGCGACGGCCGCGGCGGTTCGGCGCTATCGATGCGCGCCGTCACCGGCAAGCCGATCAAGCTGATCGGCACCGGGGAAAAACTCGACGCCATCGAGGACTTCGATCCGGCGCGCATCGCCGGCCGCATCCTCGGCATGGGCGACATCGTCGCGCTGGTGGAAAAGGCCGCCGCCACCATCGACGCGGAGAAGGCCGCGCGGGTTGCCGAGAAAATGCGCCGCGGCGCGTTCGATCTCGCCGATCTGCGCGAGCAACTGACGCAGATGCAGAATCTGGGCGGCATGAGCGGGCTGATGACGATGCTGCCCGGCATGGGCAAGATCAAGAACCAGCTTGCCGAGCGCAATCTGGATGAAAAAGTTCTCAAGCGGCAAATGGCGATCATCGATTCGATGACGCCGCAGGAGCGGCGCAATCCCGATGTTCTCAAGGCGAGCCGCAAGCGGCGCATCGCCGCCGGCTCCGGCACCAAGCCCGAGGACATCAACCGGCTCCTGAAAATGCACCGCACCATGGCCGACGTCATGAAGGCGATGGGCAGCGCCAAGCGCGGCCCCATGGCCGGCATCGCCAACATGCTCGGACTGGGTGGCGGTCTTCCAGGCGGCTGCGGCGGCATGCCGAGCCCCGAACAGATGGCGAACCTCGCCGAGAAGATGCCGGGGGGCTTGCCGCCCAACATGCCCGGCCTGCCGGCGAATTTTCCCGGACTGACGGGCGGACTGTCCGGCGGACTTCCGGGCCTTGCTCCCAAACTGCCCGGCGGACTTGCGGGCCTGGGAAAAAAGAAATGATGCAGACCCGGCCGCACGAACGCTTTTCCGCTGAAGTTTCGCTCGACCCGCAGGCGACGAGTGCGTTCGCGCATGCTGTCGGCGATACCAACCCCGTGCATCACGACGCTGAACTCGCGGCAAAATCGCGCTTCGGCCGGTTGATCGCGAGCGGCCCGCAGACGACGGCGCATCTGCTCGCGCTGACCGCCTCCCACTTTTCCAAGCGCGGCGCGATGCTCGGTCTGGAATTCTGGGTCCGGTTCCGCCGGCCGGTCTACGCGGACGAGACGATCACGCTGGAATGGCTCGTCGTCTCGGTCAAACACAACGCGCGCCTCGGCGGCGACGTCATCGACTTGCGCGGCCGTATTCGCAACCAAAGCGGCGAAACCGCCGTGGGCGCCAAGGGCCGCATACTCCTCACCGAAAAATTCTGAATCATCGCAAGATCTGAATCGTCCCAAGAAAGGAAACTGAAGAATGTCGATTGTTATCCGCATGGCGCGGGCCGGAACGAAGAAGCGGCCATTCTATCACATCGTCGTCGCCGACAGCCGCAGCCCCCGCGACGGGCGCTTCATCGAACGCCTCGGCTATTTCAATCCGCTGCTGCCCAAGGACAAGACCGAGCGGCTGCGGCTGGACCTCGACAAGGTCAAGGCCTGGATGACCAAGGGCGCGCAGCCGTCCGATCGCGTGATGCGCTTTCTCGACGCCGCCGGCGTGATGAAGCGCCCCAAGCGCAACAATCCCGAGAAGGCGATCCCGCGCAAAGAGCGCAAGGCGCAAGCCGAGGCCGCTAAAGCGGCGCCCGCAGCCGCTCCTGCCGCCAGCGCGGCGCCGGCTGCATAAGGCTCGCAACAATGCCGGGCGGCGCGCGCAGCGGTGACGCTCGAGTTTCTGCCGCTCGGGTTTGTCTTGGGCAAATCGGCGCCGCGCACGGTTTGCGCGGCGAAGTGCGGCTGCACTCGTTCACGTCCGACCCGGGCGCGATTGCCGGTTATGGGCCGCTGGAAACCGAGGACGGACGCATGATCGAGATCGAGGCGATGCGGCCGGCCAAGGATCACTTCGTCGCGCGGCTTTCCGGCATTCGCGACCGTAACGCGGCGAGCGCGCTCGTTAACACCAAGCTCTATGTGCCGCGCGAGCGATTGCCGCAGACCGACGAGCCGGACGAGTTCTATCACGCCGATCTGGTCGGCCTCGCAGTGGTCGATCAAGGCGGCCGTAACCTCGGTACCGTCGTCGCCATCCATAATTTCGGCGCCGGCGATCTGATCGAGATACGCCCGGAGGCCGGCGGCAATACGGAATTGGTGCCGTTCGATACCACGCACGTTCCGGCGGTCGATATCGCCGCGGGAAAGATCGTGATCGATCCGCGGCACGGGCTGTTCAAAACCGGCTGACGCCGACCGCAGCGGAAGTCACGAGTGGAAGCGATGGCTATCCATTTTTTTTCCAAATCCGATACCCACCGCGAGTTCTCGAACTTCGCGCCCTTCGGCGTCGATCTCGACGATGCGTGGTGGCCGACCGTCGAGAATTACTACCAGGCGCAAAAATTCGCCGACCCCGAACTGCGCAAGTCGATCCGCAAGGCCGAGAAGCCCATCATCGCCAAGAATCTCGCGGACAAAAACAAAGCCGCCATCCGGCCCGACTGGGATGCCGTCAAGGACGAGGTGATGTATCGCGCGGTGCGGCGCAAATTCGAACAGCATCCCGAGCTCAAGGCCATGCTGCTCGCCACCGGCGACGAAGAACTGATCGAAGCGGCTCCGACCGACATCTATTGGGGCGTCGGCCGCGACGGCACCGGCTTGAACAAACTTGGCAGGATCATCGCCCGCGTCCGCGGCGAATTGCGGGCGGGCGCGGGCTGACCATGTGGCAGGCGAGCGTCCTTACCATCTTTCCCGATGTCTTTCCGGGTCCGCTCGGCGCGAGCCTTGCCGGCAAGGCTCTCGCAGCCGGCGCGTGGTCGCTCGACGTGAGCGATATTCGCGCCTTCGCAACCGACAAGCACCGCAGCGTCGACGACACGCCGGCCGGCGGCGGTCCCGGCATGGTGATGAAGGCCGACGTGCTCGCGCGCGCCATCGACGCCACGGCAACCGATCAACGACCAGGTCAACGTCCAAGACTGCTGCTTTCGCCGCGCGGGACGCCGCTGAGCCAGCGGCGGGTCGAGGCACTGGCCGGCGGCGAAGGCGTCGTTCTGGTCTGCGGCCGCTTTGAGGGCATCGACGAACGCCTCATCGCCGGCCGCGCCTTGGAAGAAGTGTCGATCGGCGACTATGTGCTTTCCGGCGGCGAGCTTGCGGCCATGGTGCTGATGGACGCCTGCGTGCGCCTCCTGCCCGGCGTCATCGGTGCCGCCGCCTCGCATGCCGAGGAAAGCTTTACCGACGGATTGCTCGAATACCCCCAATATACCCGCCCGCAGCTATGGGAGGGGCGGCCAATCCCGGAGGTTCTGCTGTCCGGCGACCACCGCAAGATCGCCGCCTGGCGGCAATCCGAGGCCGAACGGCTGACCCGCGAGCGCCGGCCTGATCTGTGGGCCCGTCATGGCCGGGCGGCCCGAAAGGAAAACGAGTGACCGGAGCGTGACAAAGGCCGCCCGGTAGCGTAGAAGCTGCGCCAACCCGATTAGCCTTGAACAAGATTGCGCCCGATGTGCGCAGCCGCTGGAGAAATTCGCCATGAACCTGCTCAAACAGCTCGAAAACGAACAGGTGGCAAAACTCACCGCCAATAAGCAGATCCCCGAGTTCCAGCCGGGCGACACGGTCATCGTCAACGTCAAGATCGTTGAAGGCGAGCGCAGCCGCGTCCAGGCGTATGAGGGCGTCTGCATCGGCCGCGCCGGCGCCGGGCTGAACGAGAATTTCACCGTGCGCAAGATTTCCTACGGCGAAGGCGTCGAACGCGTTTTCCCGCTTTATTCGCCGATGATCGACTCGATCAAGGTCGTGCGTCGCGGCCAGGTGCGTCGCGCCAAGCTCTATTATCTCCGCGGCCGCCGCGGCAAGTCGGCCCGCATTATCGAGCGGCAGGATCACGGCACGCAGGGCGAAGCCGGTGCGGCCGGAGGAAAAGCGGCGAAGTAATTCCGAACTGATTTTCGTTGATTATATACTCCGCAAAGTTGGTGGAGTTTCGTAACCATGGCCAAGCCCCGCACCCTTTACGACAAGATCTGGGACGACCACCTCGTCCATGAAGAGCCGGACGGCACGGCGCTGATCTATATCGACCGGCATCTGGTCCATGAAGTGACGAGCCCGCAGGCATTCGAGGGTTTGCGGCTCTCCGGCCGCAAGGTGCGCGCGCCGGAAAAGACGCTCTGCGTGGTCGATCACAATGTGCCGACCACCGACCGCCACCAGAAGAATCCCGATCCCGAGAGCGAGCAGCAGATCGCCTATCTCGCCGAGAACGCCAAGCTGTTCGGGCTGGAATATTTCAACGAGTTCGACAAGCGGCAGGGCATCGTCCACATCATCGGGCCCGAGCAGGGCTTTACGCTGCCCGGCGTCACGCTCGTCTGCGGCGACAGCCATACCGGAACGCATGGCGCGTTCGGCGCGCTCGCCTATGGCATCGGCACCTCCGAGGTCGAGCATGTGCTGGCGACGCAGACGCTGATCCAGAAGAAATCGAAGAACATGCGCGCGGTAATCGACGGCAAGCTGCCGCACGGCGTCACCGCCAAGGACATCATCCTCGCCATCATCGGCGAGATCGGCACCGCCGGCGGCACCGGCTACGCGCTCGAATATGCCGGCGAAGCCATCCGATCGCTGTCGATGGAAGGCCGCATGACGGTCTGCAACATGTCGGTCGAAGCCGGCGCCAAGGCGGGCTTCATCGTGCCCGACGAGAAAGCCTACGCGTACCTGAAGGATCGTCCGAAATCGCCGCGCGGCAAGGCGTGGGACGACGCCATGCGGTATTGGGAAACGCTGCAATCCGAAGACGGCGCGCATTTCGACCGCGAGATCAAACTCGACGCGGCAAAGCTGCCGCCGCTGGTGACCTGGGGCACGAGCCCCGAGCAAGTTGTTTCCGTAACCGGCCGCGTGCCGCGTCTCGAAGACATCACCAACGCGAACAAGCGCGAGGCCGCCGAGCGTTCGCTGGCCTATATGGGATTGCAGGGCGGCGAGAAGATCGCCGATATCGCGCTTGACCGCGTCTTCATCGGCTCGTGCACCAACGGACGGATCGAGGATTTGCGCGCCGCCGCGCGCGTGGTCGATGGCAAGAAGGTGCATGCCAGCGTCAGCGCGATGATCGTGCCCGGCTCCGGCCTCGTCAAAGAGCAGGCCGAAGCAGAAGGTCTCGACCGGATTTTCCTCGATGCCGGCTTCGAATGGCGCGAACCCGGTTGCTCGATGTGCCTGGCGATGAATCCGGACAAGCTGTCGCCCGGCCAGCGCTGCGCCTCGACCTCAAACCGCAATTTCGAAGGCCGGCAGGGCTACAAGGGCCGCACGCATCTGGTCTCGCCGGCCATGGCCGCCGCCGCAGCGATCGCCGGCCATTTCGTCGACGTGCGCGAGTGGAATTAAGGGCTTCTCGTCATTGCGAG
>CAVZSB010000054.1:0-55221 GCA_963777635.1 uncultured Alphaproteobacteria bacterium | reverse complement strand
CGACGATCTAATGGACGGCGGCGTACATGATCTTTTGTTCGGTCGCTTCGTCGATGCTCATTTCTTCGATGATTTTGCCTTGGCGCGCGACGAGGATGCGGTCGGATAGCGCCATAATTTCCGGAAGGTACGAGGAGATGACCGCCACGGCGAAGCCTTCGTCAGCGAGACGGTTGATGAGCTGATGGATTTCGACAATGGCGCCGACATCGACGCCGCGGGTCGGCTCGTCGAAAATCACCAGCTTCGGTTTTTGCACGAGCGATTTGGCAATCACGACTTTCTGCTGGTTCCCGCCGGACAGTTCGATGATGCGGGCATTGCCGTCGATGGCGCGTATCGAAAGGGCGTCGATCCAGGTTTTGGCGAGGGACCGCGCCTCGGTCATCGAGACGATCTTGAGCGGATTGACGCCGGTCGCTTCGTCGCCGATCTGAATATTGCCGGCAATCGACATGGTCTCGAAGAAGCCCTCGAGCTTGCGATCTTCGGTGACATAGACGATGCCGTCACGGACGGCTTGTCGCGGCACCCGATAGCGCACCTGCTTGCCGTCGAGCCTAACGTCGCCGCCGTAGAAGAGATCGCGCTTGGCCACGCCGGCCACGACTTTCATCATTTCGGTGCGGCCGGCGCCGACCAGGCCGAAGATGCCCGCAATCTGTCCGGCGTAGATCGAGAATGACGTATTGCGCACCATGCTGCCGCTCGACAAATTCTGCACGCTGAGCACTCTGCGGCCATAAGGCCGCGGCTCGCGCTGGGCGGCGCCATGCAGGGTGGCGCTGAGGCTGCGGCCTACCATCGCCTGGACGATGCGTTCGCGATCGAACTCGCTGGCCGCTCCGGTAACCACCAGCTCGCCGTCGCGCAGCACGGTGATGCGATCGGCCAGCAGCAGCGCTTCCTCAAGTGCGTGACTGATGAAGATGACCGACACGTCCTGCTTGACCAGGCGCCGCACCAGGCCGAAAAAATGGTTCTTCTCCTCGGGCGTCAGCGAAGCGGTGGGCTCGTCGAAGATGATGATGCGCGCCTTGTGATGAACGGCGCGGGCGATCTCGACCATCTGCTTGTGCGCCGCGCCGAGCGATGAAACCAATGCGGTCGGATTGACCTGGAAGTTCATCCCCGCCAGGAATTGTTGCGCCTGGTTGTAAAGCCCGCGCAATCTGTTGAAGAGCTTTTCATCGCCCAGATAGATGTTCTGAGCGACCGTCATCGACGGCACCAAATTGGTTTCTTGAAACACCATGGCGATGCCGAGCGCCAAAGCCTCCGACGGCGCCGAGAGATTCATCGGCTTGCCGTCAAACAGCATCTCGCCGGACGACAGCTTGTGCACGCCGGCGAGCGCCTTGGTTAGGGTCGACTTGCCAGCGCCGTTTTCACCGACGATTGCGTGAATTTCGCCGCGCTCCAGCGTGAAATCGATGTTCTTGATTGCCGGGACGCCGCGAAACTCCTTGGTCGCCTTGCGCAATTCGAGAATTGGGCTCATGTCGGCCTCATTCCCGCCGGCCTCTCCGCGGCGCCGGCGAGCCGCACCAGGACGCCCGGCCCTTTTGCCGCCACCAACAGATCGGCGCGATCTTCGCACACCGAGGTGACGCCGTGGATCATGCCGTCGGCCCGGCTGTGGTAGCTGAATGTCGGCTGCATCGCTGCGTCACAGCGCACGACGAGGCCGTAGGAGCGTGTCGCGGCCCAGGGCTTGAGAATGCCCATCTGCTTGAGCCCGCTGCCTTGCAGCGGCTCCTCGAACTTGCCCAGGCTGGCCAGTGCCGGCGCCATCCAGAAAGGTTCGGGCACTTCCTCAATCATCCGCAGCCGATATTCCTTCTCGCGCAGGATGAATTCAACGAGCTGATTGCGCACCGAGAAGAAGGTCAGCCAGTAACCGCCTCGCGCGGCAGGCACGATCCGTCCGGGATAAGCCGGCGGGTCGGTCAGCGCGAGGCTCGGCTCGCTCTCTCGCGCCGCATCGATCAGCAGCACGTGGTGGCGCCAGGCTTCGGACACGAATAACCGGCCGTCCGGCGCCGCCGCCACGCCGCACGGCCAAGCGAGGCCTCTCGCCAGCATTTGCGCGGCGCCGCGGGCAAGATCGAGGCGCCAAACCGTCCCGCTCTTGCCGAGCATCATCAGATCGCGCCGCCACTGCGATGGGCGAAGCTCGGCGGAGCCGTTGGTCACGATCAGTGTGCCGGCGTCGAGAAAGAACGCGGCAGTCGGGCAGTTGAGCTTTTTGCCGTCAACCTGATCGAAGCGGCCTCCGTCGTACCGCCCGCCTCGGATCTCGATGCCGCCGTCGTCCAAGCCGATCGCGAGTGCGCCCTGGGCGTCCGCTGCCAGAGCGGATACGGCGGAGGGGAAGCGTGCCAATTCGCCGCCCGGAATGCTGTTGAGCGTTTGGCCGCTGGTATAGACGATGCCTTCCGGCGTCGCTGCGAGATTGTCGATCTCGGGTGCTGTCAGCACGCGCCCTGCAGATTCCAGAAGCTGATTGGGTTTCAACGGCCCGTCCATGACGGGAACCGTCACTGCGGCCTCGCCGCGCCCGAAAAAATTGTCCACCGCCCGTCGTAGCGCATTGATCACGGCCGCCCCCAATAGGTATCGAGTGCGCACCAATTGGGATCGGCACCGGGAATCTTATAGGTGCCGATGCGATTGTTGTAGATGCCGCCGAGATAGAGGACGCCCTTATGCTCGCGTATCGAGGTGATCATCGGATGGTTCTTGCCACCGAGATCCCAGAGACTTTCCAGCACCTCGCCTTTTTCGTTGAACTTGATGACACACCCGGTGTTGAGGTTCGGATACATCCAGGCGTCGGGAGCGCAGCGGCGCGCCATGCGGCGGCGGAAGCCGGGCATGCGCAGCGCGAGGTCCAAAGCCGGTGACCGCATGCCGACGATGGCGAGCCAATAATTGCCGTCCGACGCGCGATTGATGTTGTCGGGGTAGCCCGGCATGTTGTCGATCACAATCTCGAGGCGGCCCTTCTTCGGCCCGCCATAATAGTAGCGGCTCACCCGGCAGCCGAACGTCTCGGCGAAGAAAAAAGATTCGCCGTCCGGCAACATGCAGATGCCGTTGGGAAAGATCAGGTTCGACACTTCGGTGTGCGACTTGCCGGTTTTTGGTTCGTAGCAGATGATGCGGCCGTTGCCGCGGCTCTCCAGCGCGTCGACCGGCCATTCGTGCATTTCGAAGCGGATCGTGGCCTCGCTGAAAAAGACGCGGCCGTCCGGGGCGATGTCGAGGTCGTCGGCGAGCCGCAGTCGCGAATCGTCGACCACCGAGAACAGCGTGCGGTTGGTTTCGTCCGACAATTTGTTGAGCTTGCGCTCGGGCGTGATCTGATAAAGGCCCATGCCGCCGATGCAGACGTCGAGATTGCCGTCACGGTCGAAAGCGAGGCCGAGCGGCTGGCCGCCGACATGGGCGAAGATTTCGTGCCGGGTGTGATCCGGGCCGAAAAACCGCATGATATCGCCATGACGGTTGCCGCAATAAAGGTTGTCCTCGCGATCGAGGATCATGTCCTCGGCGCCTTCGATGATGCGCAGCCCGATGGCGCCGACCGAGCGCAGTTTGTCGTTTAGCGCGTAAGGCGATCCGGAATTCGGCGCCGTTGACGGTGGCGGCGGCGGCGCAAAATAGGTCGGCGAAACGTAGACCTTGTTGAGGATCTTGTGCCGGTTCTTCAGCCAGCGCACATCGACGAAAACCGCGCCGATCAGCACAACGCCGAGGATCGTTGAGTTGACCGGTCCTGGCACGGAGAGTGCAAGGAGGCCGTTGGTGAGGATCAGCACGATGACGGTGCCGAGCACGGCCTTGGCGACCGAGCCGCGTCCGCCACCGAGCGAATTGCCGCCGAGTACGACTGCGGTCAACGCGGTGATTTCCAAGCCGATCCCGGTGTCCGAGCCGGTGCTTCCAAGCCGCGCGGCATTGAAGAAGCCGGCCAGGCAACAGAGCACGCTCGACCAGATATAGGCGTTGCAGATTGTACGCCGCACGCTGATGCCGGCATTATGAGCCGACCGGCGGGCGCCACCGACGGCCATCAACCGCCAGCCGGGCCGCATGCGGGAGAGCACGACATGCCACAACAGGGCGATGATGGCGGTCACGAGGAAGCTGAAAGGTACGCCGAGCACGACGCCGTTGCCGATGAAGTCCCAAATCGGCGATTCAGGAATGTTGGCGACAATGGCGGTCGAGAAGCCTGGAAAGACCAGCTCGTAAATCGAACGGAAGACGATCAGCGTCACCAGCGTCGTAAGAAAGGCACGCAGCCGCAGATAGCCGACCAGGATGCCGTTGACGGCGCCGCAAACGATGCCGACCGCCATGCAGGCGAGGAATGTGAGCCCAACGCCCAGGTCCCACACATTCATGCAAATCGACGCGGTCAGCACGGCAAGGCCGAAGACCGAGCCGACCGACAGATCGATGCCGCCCGAAAGCATCACGATCGTCAGTCCAAGCACAACGAGACCTGTCTCGGCGAACTGGCGGCTCAGATCGGTGATGTTCGAGATCGAATAAAAATCGGGAAGAATGCTGCCGAACACGATAAGGACGATGACCAGCGCCAGGAACGGGATGGCATTGTCCATCCAGCGCTTGGCCAGCAATTCGCCGATGACGTGATCGGGGATGTAGCGGTAGCGGAGACGGGTTAAGGCGTCGCGGTTACTCACGATGGCAAAGGTCCCGCGCGGTCTGGTGCTGCTCGAGCCGTATAAGGGAATTGCTGCCGCGCGCCGAGGGCGCGCGGCAGCGGCGATTGCGCCCTACTTCAAGTCGTCCATCGTCCAGCAGTTTCGCGGGTTGATGGTGTCCTTGGTGATCTTGGTGAGCGGGCCGTAATAGAACACCTTGCGCTCGCCGGCCTTGCCCTTGCTTTCCAGGAGCTCGGCGATTTGCTGGGCCGCAACTTCGCCCTGCAGAGGCGTATTGTAGCTGATGTCCATGGACAACAGGCCTTTCGCAACATTGTCGCAAGCGGACTTGTTGCCGGCGCCACTCGTAACAACGAACACCTGGCCGGTTTTGCCGGCGGCTGCTACGGCCGCGCCGATGCCAACGTCCGCGCTGTCCCAGACTCCGACCGCACCGCACAGGTCCGGATTCTGCTGTAACACCGTCTCCATGATCGCGCGCGCCTTGGCCGGATCATAGTTCGCCGCCTGTTCGGAAACGATCTTGATCTCAGGATGTTGCGCGAGCACGTTGGTGATCCCGCGCTTGAGATAGATATTCGCCGCGCCGGTGACGACCCCTTGCACGAAGGCGATCTTGGTCGAGGGGCCTTTGCCCGCCGAGCAATGATCGACGAGCGCCTTGGCTTCTTCTTCGCCGAGCGACACCCAGTCGGCGCCGACATAGGAATTGGTCGTGGTCACCGACGGCATGTTGACTTGCAGCACCTTGATGCCGTCGTCCTGCGCGCGCTTGAGGAGACGGGCATAGGACTGAATGTCGGGATTATGTATGATCAAAAGATCGGGCTTCTCGGCGATCGCCGCGGTGAGCGCCTTGGTGCCCGCATCCGTGCTCCAGTTCGGATCGCGAATCTCGAACGTATAGCCGAGCGCGGCGGCCTGTTTACGCCAGATCGCAGCCCAGGATTTGGTGATGTCGAAGCCCATCGAGATCGGGATGAAGATCACCTTTTTGCCTTTGACCCCGTTCAGATACTCGCTGCGGCCGACCTGATCGAGGCCGGTATCGTCGGCTCGTGCGGGCGCAAATCCGAGTGCCGCGCATGAGAGCGCCGCAGCCAAAGCGAGCGCGAAAAACATCTTCAGTCGCATGTTCACTCCTCCCTGTAGGTTTCCCGTCGGCATGTTTGTTCTCCCTTTTGTTTGTCAGATGTCGCCTTGTTGTGCCGTCTGCTCGTCGCGCGGGTTGATCAATGTATCGATGATGATCGCCCCGAGCAGGATAACGCTCTTGATGAGATTTTGCGCGGTATAGCCGATGTCGAGAATGGTCATGCCGTTGAGCAGGATGCCGACGAGCATGGTGCCGACGAGGACATTGCGCACGCCGCCGCGGCCGCCGCTTAGTCCGATACCGCCGAGCACGACGACCAGCAGCACGTCGTAGATCATCGTCGAATTATAGATGCGCGTGTTCATGCCGGAGACCGCCGCCGCCATGACGATGCCGGCGAAATAGGCAATCAGGCCGCTCGCGATATATTGCGCGACCGTCAGAACGCGCGTCGGGATACCGGTGATGCGCGCCGCAAGCGGATTGTCGCCGGTCGCATAAACGAAGCGGCCGAAACGCGTCTCGCGCAACACGGCGAACATGACCAAAGCCATGGCGGCAAAAGCGACAACGATTACCGGAATGCCGCCGACACGGCCGCTGCCGAGGAAGTTGAACCACGAATAGCCGACCGGCGCATTTTGCACGTCGATCTGAAAGAAGAAGGTGCGGCCGATGCCATAGACGATTGAGCCCATGGCGAGTGTTGTAAAGATTGCCGGTATCTCAGCGTAAGCGACGATAACGCCAATGGTGGCTCCGACGCCGACGACAAAGACCGCCCCTAACGCCAGCGCGGCACCCAATGGCATTTGCGTGCGTGAAAGTGCCATCGCCCAGGCGACGGCAACGACCATGGTGGCAACCATGGCCAGATCAATGCCACGGCCGATGACGACGAGCGCCATCCCGAGGCCGAGAATGCCCAGGATCGAAACGCTGCGCACCAGTGACAGAAGATTCTCGACGGCGAGAAAGCCGGGAAGGAAGAGCGAGAAGCCGCAGAACATCAGTGCGGCAAGGGCGAAGACAATCTCTTCCTGCGTCGGACGCCAACGCAACATTGTTTCTTCCCCGCTGGCCGCCGGGAACCGGCCACCTGCCTTTGCTTATTAACGACGGCAACGGCGCGAAATATGAACTATGATTCAGCCGTCATTTTTTCTTTCAATGAACAATATTCATTAAGCCTTGTCAAGCGCAGGGGCGCCAAAAATCTTCTCAACGAATTCGCTTGCAGGTTCCAGAACTCGGTCACAGCCGCAACGGGCTCACGACATATAAACTCCGCCGTTCACGTCCAGCATGGCGCCACAGATGTAACTTGCGGCTGGCGAGCAAAGGAACGCGATCGGGCCGGCGAGCTCTTCCGGCTCGGCGATCCGCCCAAGCGGAATGCTCGCCAAATTGAGGTTACGCCCGGCGATCATTCCGGTGTTGACCGGACCTGGAGCGACGCCGTTGACGAGCACGTTGCGCGGTGCGCCGATCCGCGCAAACCAGCGCACCAGAGCGCCCACGGCGCCCTTCGACGCGACATAGTGCGGGCCCGACAAGAGCCCGCCGGTACGACCGGCGAGCGACCCGACCAATACGATGCGGCCGCGGCCGCGCTCCATCATCGCCGGCAATGCGGCGCGCACGCAATTGACAGTGCCTTTGACATTCACAGCGTTGGTGCGCTCGTAGACCGCGTCCCAATCAGCCGCCATCCAGTCGTCGAACGGACAAATGCCCGAACACACGATCATGGCATCGATTGCGCCGGTCTCCGCAAGGAGCCGCTCGACCGCGGCGCGGTCGGTCACATCACACGACGCTACGGTGACCGTGCGTCCTTCGCTGCGCAGTTTATCCGCCAACGGCGCAGGATCGGCAATATCGGCCAGGATGAGCTTGGCGCCGAGAGCGGCGCAGGCGGCAGCGCTGCTCGCGCCGATGCCGCTCGCTGCACCGAGGATGAGTATGGTGTTTCCCTCAAGCGCGAATGGATTGGCGCCTGTCATCGCCATCGGGCCTTTCCTCCACATCGCGCGACCATTCGGCCGCCGCGTTCTAAGTTTTGTCGCGCGCGGCGGATTTGCGGAACAAGCCCGAGCCGAGCAGTTTCTGGTAAGCCGAGATCACATAGTCAGGAACTGCGTGCGCCGAGCCCTCGGAATAGGCGTATCGCTGGCACAGATATCCGCGCGCGCCCATGAGGATGTGCACGATCACTTCAAGTTCCTGATCGGTGTAATCGTCGACGTCGCCCGCGTTTCGGTCGCGCTTGAGGGTTCGCACGTAAGCCGTCGCGATATTGTCGAGATGACGCTGATAGCCGCTCGGCGCGAACACTTCGGCTTCATTGAGGATGCGAAGAAACTCGGGCACCACCCGCAGGAATTCGAAAAAGGCGCGGAAGCGTTCTGTCTCTTTCTCGGCACCGCGTGCCGCCGCATTAGTGCGCTCGGCAATGAAGTCGATCATCTGCAATCCGATGGTCGGCAGCAATTGATCGAGCAATTCCTGACGGTTCTTGAAATGATTGTAGAAAGTGCCCTGAGCGACTTCGGCGAGTTCGGTGATCCGGGCGACCGAGGCCTCGGCATATCCGAGCCGCCCGACGATCTTGGCGGCGGCGTCGAAAAGCCGGCGCTTGACCTCGTCATTCCGCTCGGCGCGGCTCAGTTTGGGCTTCGGATTTCTCGCCGTGGTTAGGCTTTGCATCGTGTGCAATCAGGATTTTGTCGCGGTTGACGATTGTTGATTCATAGTTCATTTTTGCAGGAAGGTCACGCTCGTTCGAACGGCCGAGGCGACAGAACGCTGCCGGAGAAGTGGCTAGTTGCGGGGAAACCCATGAAGATCGAGGGAATCGCCGTCGTTACCGGCGGTGCAAGCGGCATCGGCGCCGCCTGTTGCCGGGAGCTTTCCGCCAGCGGCGCGAAAGTCGTGGTGCTCGATCGCGAGCTTAGCCGCGCCGAGGAAGTAGCCAAGGAGATCGGCGGTCGCGCTTGGCAAGCCGACGTCGGTGACGAAAAGGCGACCGAGGCTTGTGCGGCAGCGATCGAGGCGGAGATCGGTCCGGTCGAGGTGCTCGTCAACAGCGCCGGCATCATTCAAATTCCGGTCCGGCCGACCGAATTGACCATGGCGGCTTATGACGACGTCATTCGCGTCGATCAGCGCGGCACCTATGTTGCAAGCGTTGCTTTCGGCCGCCGCATGGTTAGTCGCCGCCGCGGCGCCATCATCAACATTGCCTCGGTCGCCGGCATGCGGTCGATGCCGTTGCATGCTTATGGACCGGCCAAGGCCGCCGTCATCGCCACGACCGAGTGCCTCGCCGCAGAGTGGGGTCCGGCGCAGGTGCGAGTGAATGCCGTTTCGCCGGGTTATACGCGGACGCCCGCCCTGCAGGCGGCGATCGATCGCGGCGAACGCGATCCGTCCGCGCTCGCCGGCAATTCGGCGCTTGGTCGTCTCGTCGAGCCGTCGGAGATCGCCAAAGTCGTGGCGTTTCTGGCTTCGCCACTCGCCTCGGCCATCACCGGTGCCAATGTGCCGGTTGACTGCGGCTGGCTGGTTGCGCCGTCCTGGCATACTTACGGGGGCCTCCGTGCGCCAGGGAATACTTGAGGGTTGATGGTGAGCTGCGCGCCACGTCGGCGGCAAGCTCGATCGCGAAGATAAGGAAGAATGTCATGACGACTTTCTCAGCCGATCTTGCCAATTTCCTCGTAGGGCTGCGAACTGAAAACTTGCCGCCGCAAGTCGTGCAGAAGGCCCGCATTTGTCTCTACAACGCCTTCGGCATGGCCATAAACGGACATGCGACGCCGTATGCACCGATCGCGCGCGCCGCGGCGCTGGCGTTGGATGGTGAAGTGCAGGGCGGCGCCACACTGTTTCTCGATGGGCGCCGCACCACAATTGGCGGCGCGTGCCTCGCCAACTCGGCGTTGTTTCATGGCCGCGCCCAGGAGGACACCTGCGGCGCCGCGCATTTCGGCACCATTCTGATTCCGCTGCTCACCGCCTTGATCGAGGCGAGACGCTATCCGTTGGCGGGTCTGATCCCCGCGCTTGTCGCCGGCTATGAGGCAGGCGGCGTAATCGAGAAGGCTTTGTCGGGAAAGACGACCCCGGCTGGATTCCGCTCCTCCGCCATCTACGGAACGATCGCGGCGAGCGCAGCGGCTGGAATGCTCATGGAGCTTTCGCGAGAGCAGATGGCGGCCGCGCTAGCCAACGCCGTGTCATTCTCCGGTGGCGTGCTGCAATCGTTCGCCGACGGCACCGATGAATGGCGCTATCAAGTCGGCGTTGTCGCACGTAACGGTCTGGTCGCGGCCGAACTCGCGCGGGCCGGTTCGGTCTCGGCGCCGCATGCCTTTGAGGGCAAGTCCGGTTTCGCGCGCGCCTTCGCCAAGGCCGATCTCGATGGCGGCCTCGCGGCGTCGCTCGGGCGTGATTGGGCGATTCTGCGCGTGGCGTTCAAGCCCTATCCCGTCTGCGCCTTCAACCAGACGCCAGTGACCGGCGCGCTGGTGTTGCGCGAGGAATTGCGTTCGGCGCCGGCGAAGGTGCGCGTTCGCATGAACCCGTACGAGACTGGCTACGCCGGCATGGACGCGGTCGGCCCGTTCAGCACGATTTCCGGGACGCTGATGAGCATCCCGTTTTGCATCGCGACGACACTGATCCACGGCGCGCCGACGACGCGCCACATGACCACCTATGACGACCCGGCGGTCAACGATCTGATCAAGCGCGTCGAACTGGTGTCCGACCCCTCGATCCCAATTCTGAGCGCGATAATCGAGGCCGAGACCGCCGACGGCGTCGCCCATGTGCGCGAGCAGAAAATGACGGCGACCGACTACGCCTACGATCTGCCGACGCTGTCCGCCATGCTACGGCGGATCGGCGCCGAAGAGGGCGTGCCGATGTCGGCGTTCGACAGACTAGAGCGGTTTGTCGAGCGACTGCCGGCGGGCTCGATCGAGGACGCTATTTCGGTTTTCGCGCTGGCGCCGTCGCAGGCCAGAGCGGCCTGACGTCAAGTTGATCCGTCGCTGAGATGTTGGTCGGCAAACAGAGCGCCCGAAATGACGGAAGCTCAGTCGAACGGCCGGAAGAGCGGCGCCGCCGACATTCGCAGATCGGGGCGGTTGAGCGTCTATGAGTTGTTTGCCGCGCGAGCTAAACGCGACCCGCATGCGGTAGCGATTGAACAGGGAAATCTGCACCGCTCGTATGGAGAGCTCAACGAGCGCGTTTTGCATCTTGCAACCGCGCTACGCGACATGGGCCTTCGATACGGAGATCGAATCGCGCTGCTGTCGGAGAACCGCGTCGAATACGTCGAGATTGAGCTTGCCGCCGCTTATCTCGGCGCGATCGTCGCGTGCCAGAATTGGCGGCTCGCGACCGCGGAATTGCAGCATTGTTTGGACCTGGTCTCTCCCGCGCTCGTAATCGGCTCTCGGCGATTCGCCAAATCTCTGTCCGCGCTGGAGCTGCGCGATACCAAAAGCCTGATTATCGAGGATCACTACGAGCAGATGATCCGGTCCGCGCCGGCGGCGTCGGAAGGTCCTAATGTCGATCCCGAAGACGGGCTCGTCATTCTCTACACCAGCGGCACGACCGGCTTGCCCAAGGGCGCGCTGATCAGCCACCGCGCCGAGATAGCGCGCATGGCGCTGCTGCGCATGGATTTGCGCGCGACCGAGGAGGACGGCTTTGTTGCCTGGGCGCCAATGTTTCATATGGGCTCCGCTGACCAAGTGCTGGGCGCGCTGATGTCGGGCGCAACCGTCTATGTTGTCGACGGCTTCGATCCGGAAGCGATCGTTGCCATCATGGAACGGGCGAAACTCGGCTGGCTGTTGCTGATGCCCGGCTCGATCGAGCCGGTCGTGGAGTTGCTGAAAAAGACCAGACGACGCTGTAAAGGCATTCGCGCTGTTGGCGCGATGGCCGACTTGGTGCCGAAGGCGCTGATTGCCGAACTGACCGGTCTGACCGGGGCGCCTTATTTCAACAGCTTCGGCGCCACCGAAACCGGGCTCGCGCCGGCATCCGCCGCGCTCATCCCGCCGGGCGAGTTGCCGGAACGCCTGTCAAAACGAAAGAGCGCGCTGTGCGACTTTCGCCTGCTCGGGCCGGATGGCGCCGACGTCGTCGACGGCGAGCCGGGCGAGGCCGCCGTGCGTGGTCCGACCGTGTTCAACGGCTACTGGAATGCGGACGAGACCAACTCCCGCGATTTCAAGGAAGGCTGGTTTCGCATGGGCGACCTCTTCCGCCGCAACCCGGACGGAAGCTATGATTTTGTCGATCGGGCGAAATACATGATCAAATCCGGCGGCGAGAACATCTATCCCGCCGAGATCGAGCGTGTGTTGTTGTCGGACCCGCGCGTCAGCGATGCGGTCGTCGTTCGCAAATACGACGCGAAGTGGGGCGAGGTTCCAGTCGCCTTCATCTCGCGGCGCGACGACGCGCTCAACGAAGCCGACATCGAGACGGTGTGCCGCAAATCGCTCGCCGGCTACAAGCGGCCGAAGGAAGTGCATTTCGTCGGCTTCGACGACTTTCCGCGCAGCACGACGGGCAAGATATTGCGTCACGAGATGGAGAAGAAGCTGACCTGAGCGCGGCCGCTGCACGAAGGACGTCTGCGCGCGGCTTGAACGGCCGGCGATGCCGGCCGCGGTCAGAGCGGGTAGCCCGCTAGGTTTCCGCCCTCGATCCGCTCAATATATTCGGTCATGCCGTAACCCTCACGGCCGTCCCAGCTGAATCGCGTAAAGCCTTCAGCGATGCGCGATTCCAGCGTGAGGCCATCCACCTTGCGGCGATTGCGCAACGGCGCAAGTGTGATGATGTCGCCCGTAATCACAGCTTTGCGGTTTGCGGTACGCACGCCGATCTCGACGCGGCGTGGATCCTTCTGATCGCTCCACTGCGTCGATAAATCCATGTCCACGATGTCCTCGTACTGCCCGCCGGCCAGGAGTACGCCGACGCGGCGCGACACGCCGCTCTGGCCGGTGATCTTCAACAGCATGAGGCCATCGCCGTTGGGGAAATTCGCGATGAAAAGGCGGTACCAATGGATCGCCTGCCAATAGCGTGGTCCCCAGGAATGGTCGCGCCAGCCGCGCCCGTCGATCGGGAAGGTCTCGCTGCCGACTTTGATCTCGCCGCGGACGCGGCTGTGCTGGTTGAAATGGCCGAGCGAGAAGTCGCGCCCGTACATTGTCTGCACGGCGTCGTCGATCGGCTGTGCCGCCGTGCACCGGAGATTCAGCCTCGTGGACCCAGTGAACGTGGCCCGGCACGCGCGGGCCTTTGGCAAACAGCGTCTTTGGATCGCGAAAAGCGTTGGGATCGTCGACAATCAGCATCTCGCCGTCGAACGTCATCGATACTTTTTTCAGCGGTTCGACCACTGCATACGACAAACCTCCGGCGTTGAAGCGATCGTTGCCGGTGATGGCGGGGCGCTGAAACTGACAGGCGATGCGCCCGTCGGGCAGATAGAGGCAAACGGAAAGCTCAGCATAACCTTCATTGACCCGATTGCCGAGCCGCATCCAGCCGCCGACCGGAGAGGCGGTGTCAAAGCCGTTGGTATAGACACTCTCGTTGAAGTTGACCGACGTGTCGGGCCGGTGCGTCATCTCGTCTTCGGGCACGCATCACGAAGTCATTCATCGTTGGGCTCCCGCACCGAAATGCCTCTACGTTCAATGCGCGACGCGCGCCAGCTCGATGCGCGCCAACGCTTCGCGATGCACCTCGTCCGGTCCGTCGCCGATGCGCAGAAAGCGTGTCTCGGCGAAAGCTTCCGCGAGGAAGAAGTCTTGCGACAGCCCGGCGCCGCCATGCACTTGAATAGCCCGGTCGATCACGGCGCCGGCCATGGTCGGCACGATGACCTTGACGATAGCTATTTCGGCGCGGGCGGCCTTGTTTCCAACGGTGTCCATCATCCACGCCGCCTTGAGCGTCATCAGGCGGGCCTGTTCGATGTCGCAGCGCGATTGTCCGATCGCCTGCCTGATGGCGCCCATTTCCGCGAGCGAGCTGCCGAAGGCGACGCGCCCCTTGGCGCGGGCGCACATGCTTTCCAGCGCGCGTTCGGCAAGACCGATGAAGCGCATGCAATGATGGATGCGTCCGGGGCCGAGGCGGCCTTGCGCGATCTCAAATCCGCGGCCTTCGCCCAGCAGCATGTTGTCGAGAGGCAAGTGGACGTTGTCAAAGATCAATTCGGCGTGGCCGAGCGGCGCGTGCTCGTAGCCGTAAACCGAGAGTGCGCGTTCGACAGTCAGGCCCGGCGTATCCATCGGTGCCAGGATCATCGACTGCTGTTTATGTTTTGGCGCCGTCGGGTCGCTCTTGCCCATCACGATCGCCACCTTGCAGCGCGGCGACATCGCGCCGGTGATCCACCATTTGCGGCCGTTGACGACATAGTGATCGCCGTCGCGGCGTATCTCGGTCTCGATGTTGGTCGCGTCGGATGAGGCGACGCGCGGCTCCGTCATTGCAAAGCACGAGCGAATGTCACCGGCCAAGAGCGGTTCAAGCCAGCGCTCTTTCTGCTGCTGCGAGCCGTAGGCGGCAAGCAATTCCATGTTGCCGACGTCAGGCGCGTTGCAATTGAAGATTTCCGGCGCCGCGAGCGAGCGGCCGAGCGTCTCGCACAGATGCGCATATTCGAAATTGGTCAGGCCCTGTCCGCCGGGCCCGTGATAAAAAAGATTCCACAATCCGCCGGCCTTGGCTTTTTCCTGGAGCGCTTTGAGGAGCGGGCGCGGCTTCCAGCGCTCGGACTCGTCAGCCGGTGGCGCCAACAGGGTCCGTTCATTGGGGTAGACGTGCTCGTCCATGAAGCCTTGCAGCTTGGCCTGCAAGCGCTTGGCGTTTTCCGACAACTCGGCGAACATCTGGCTTTTCCTTTGCGGACGCGCTTTAGGCCCCTTTGGCCCCGATTTTCTCGCGCTTGATGACGATGCCCGCGGCTTCCCGGTCCCAGGTATCGGTCGTCAACCCATCGGCCCGGAGCTTGACCTTCTCGATCTTCGAGGTCGGCGTCCGCGGCAGCGCGTCGACGACGCGGACGTATCGCGGCACCATGAAATGGGCCATGCGCGAACGCAGGAACGCAATGAGTTCGGCGGGATCGAATTTTTCGCCTTCCCGGATGGCGACCACGGCGCAGACCTCGTCCTCGGCGATCTCGCTCCGCACCGCGATCGCCGCCGCCTCGCGGATCGGCGGAAAGGCGAGCACCTCGGACTCGACCTCAAACGACGAGATATTTTCGCCGCGCCGCCGGATGGCGTCTTTGAGCCGGTCGACAAAATAAAAATTGCCCTCGGCGTCGCGGCGAAAGGCATCGCCGGTATGGAACCAGCCGTTGCGCCAGGCGGCCGCCGTAGCCGCTGGATTTCCCGCATAGCCGTGGCTGGTCGCCCACGGACAATCGGTGCGCACCACGAGCTCGCCGACCGCATCGACCGGCAGTTCGCAGTCGTTCTCGTCGACGATGCGAACGTCGACACCCGAACGCGGGCGGCCGGTGCTGCCGAGCGCCGTCGGGTTCGCCCCGGTCACGATCGGCATCGAGATTTCGGTCATGTTGAAGTGCGTGTAGATATCCGTCCCGAACCGATCGTGAAATTGCGGCGCCGTTTCGTTGAGCGGCACATAGGTGCATGTCTTCAGCGGATGATCCTTGTCGTCGGGGGAGGGCGGACGCTTGAGCAGAAAGCCGCCCATGACGCCGAGCAGGATCGACGTCGTGATGCCGGCGCTTCGCACGGTCGGCCAAAAAGATTCCGTGCTGAAGGAATCGACCATGGCGATCGATCCGCCGTGGATCAGCATCGCCGTCACCGGCATCACGCCGCCGGAGTGAAACATCGGCAGATTGACCATGTAGCGATCATCGCCGGACAGAAACGGCGCTGAAACCGCCATCGCATGCAGATGGACGTAGGAAGACATCACCCCTTTCGACGGGCCGGTCGTCCCGGAGGTGAAGATGATCGACTGCATATCCCAGGGCGCGATGGGTCGTTCAAGCATTGGCGGCCTTTCGTCGGCGCTCTCAAGGGCGCTCGGCGGATGATTTGTGACGCCGTCGAGCGCACTGGGCGCGCCACCAAGCACCACGATTTCGCGCAGGGATTTGCAGTTTACGTCATGGAGCCGCGGGCAAAGATCGGCATGTGCGATCATCAGCCGCGCCTCGGACAGCGCGATCGCGTGTTCCAGAAGGGCGCCACGATAGGCGGTGTTGATTGGTACGAACACCGCGCCAAGATAGTTGAGGCCGAACCAGGCGCGCAGGCAGTCGGCGCCGTTCGGCAGCCAGACGAGCACTCGCTCGCCCTGTTTCACGCCGAGCGCGCGCAGCGCGTTGGCGGTGCGAATGGCGTTCGCTTGCATTTCGCCGTAGGTCCATTGTTCGCCGTCGGCGAAGATGGCGAACAGCTTGTTTGGCTGTTCCCGCGACCAGCGCTCGATCATGTAGCGCTGGATGCATTGTTCCGGCCGCGGCATGCGCGCGTCCAGATGATAATCCATCATCGGTTCCTCCCTGGCTCTCTTGCGGAGCCCTTGGTCAGCCGCGGCCTTTGTCTTGACCTCCGCCGGTGGCATTGGAGATTTCGGCGAATAACGGCTTTTTGGTCAGCTTCATATCGCGCTTAAGTTCATCGTGAACGTGCTGGCGCAGGAGCGCAATCGCCGTAGCGACATCGCCGCGCGCATCGCTGCTATGTGTCCAGGCAATCAGATCGGCGATCTCACCGTCGAGGCGGTCGCGCTCCACTGCCAACTCCGCGGGGGTCGCGGAGGCTAGCGCCTGATCGGTCGGCCACTCTTTGCCGGCAGGCGCGCTGGGCAAGAGCGCGCAGACCGCGCGAATGGCGCGCCGCCGCTCAGCTACCGCCTCGGCAAGCGGCGCCCGCGCCCATTCCAGGCGCGGCGCAATGTTGTTGAGCAGATCGATAACGCCGATCGCCTGGCCGCGCGCGTAGGCGTCGGTGACGTTGGGGATCACGTGCGCGCGCAGCGTCGCGGTGATGCCTTCGATCAGCCTGTCGAGCGAATTGTTCACGCTGCCCGCTCCATTACGGATTCGAGCTGCAACAGCATGCGCGGAAGCTGCGCTCCCATGCCGGCCATGCGCAGATCATTGAAGTCGCGCGTCTCGAAACAATAACTCGCGCCGAGATGCATGACGGTGAGCTTGAAGGTGCCGAACACTTCCCAATAGTGCAGCGCCGCAGGGTCGACCGGCGCCCCGGTGAGTGCCTGGTACTTTTTGCTCAGTTCGTCGCGGGTGAGCAGGTGGCACATATACGGCGAGCGCCCGCGCCAGGCCTGCAGACATATCCAGCCAAGATCCTCGATCGGATCGCCCAAATGCACGAGTTCCCAATCGAGGATTGCGGAAATGCGCCCGTCGATTTCGAGAAAATTGCCGATGCGGTAGTCGCCGTGAACCACGCTGATCCGCGGCGCCTTTGGCGCATGAGTGCGGAACCAAATCAGCGCCCATTCGAGTATCGGAAAGCGGCGCGTTGACCATTGGCGCATGCGCTCCTCCCAGAACGCGATCTGGGAGCCGGCAGTTTCGTCCGGATCGGTCGCTCCGCCAATATTGGCGACGGGCGCGGCGCGCCATTCGAAATTGTGCAAAGCGGCAAGCGCCTCAACGAATTGCTCGCCGAGCTTGATCCGGGTGGCCTCGTCGAACGCCGGACCGCCGTCTGCCGTCCAGGGAACCGGCGCGTCTCCCTTCACGAATTCGCAAACGAAGAATGGCGCCCCCAAGGCCTCGCTGTCGTCGGAATACCAATAAGCGCGCGGCACCGGAACGCCGCTATCGGCGAGACTCCGCAGCGTGAGGAATTCCGGCGTCGCCTGGTAAGGCGCGAAGATTCCGCTGGGTGGCCCCACGCGCAGGATGAGGTCGCGCTCGACGGAATGTCCGTCTTCCGTCCATTTGGCCGCGAAGCCGAACGTGACCCAGGAGAAGCCCACGGTGTATCGATGCAGCGCGCCAATTTCGACGTCGTCGCCGGTCTGCTGGCGCAGATAGGTCAGAAGTCGATGCCTGACGCTGTCAGCATCGAAGGTCTCAAATGCGGACAAGTTTCGTCCTCAAGTGTTTCCCCGCGCGGCGATTGTCGAGCATTCGGTGGCATCATCGTCGCGTTTTCGATCGAGCGCCGCCGCCGCGATTATTATAGGTAGACCGGTTGACCCAAAATGAACATGACTCATTATGGCGGGTCAAGCGCGTCCGAGCGTGCGCTTTACCGCCCAGGCATGGCGAGTTGGCAAAGGCAGGACAGTAAATGCCTCGCTGTCGGCGGGTAGCACAACTCCGGTGATCCACGCCCTGTCGTCTTTAGATCGCCAAATATCTCGCTCTGATCTCGGAATTGGCTTTCAGCGCATCGATCGTATCGCGATAAACGATCTGGCCTTTGTCGATGACGGTCACATCACTGGCGATGCCGAGGCAGAAGTGCATGTTCTGCTCGGCAAGGAGAATGCTGGTACCCGAACCGCGCAGCCGATGCAGGATTTCAGCGATCCGTTGAATCACGATCGGCGCCAAGCCTTCGCTCGGCTCATCAAGGAGAAGCGCGATGGGATTGCCCATCAGTGTGCGCGCGATCGCCAGCATCTGTTGCTCGCCTCCCGAAAGCCGGCCGGCTTGACGGCCGCGCAACGGCGCCAGCATAGGAAAGACGTCATAGATCCGCGTTCGGTTCCAGTAGTCCTGACCGTCGGGTCCCTTCTTTGCCGCGATCTCCAGATTGTCCTCGACGGTGTGGTCCGGGAAAACTTGCCGATCCTCGGGAACGAAGCCGACGCCGGCCCGGGCTATCAGATGCGGCTTCCGGTTCTGCATGTCGCGTCCCATGACGACAACGCGGCCCCGGCGCGGCGGTGCGAGCCCGGCGATCGCCTTGAGCGTGGTGCTCTTGCCGGCGCCGTTTCGTCCGAGCAAGGCCATAGTCTGCCCCTCGGCAAGCTCGATATCAACGCCGAACAGGATCTGGCTCGACCCGTAGAAGACGTCGATATTTTTGGTGCTGAAGAGGATGCGAGCGCTCACGACCCACGGGTTTCTTGGCTGGTGCCGAGATAGGCGGCGATCACCTCCGGATTACTGCGGATCTCACTGGGTGTTCCTTCCGCGAGAACCCGGCCGTAGCAAAGCACGCGGATCGATTGGGCAATCTTGAAAACGATATCCATGTCGTGCTCGATGAACACCAGTGTCATCTTCTGCCGTTCCCACAATTGGTGAACTTTCGCAATCATCCGCCAGCGTTCTTCCGGCCCCATGCCGGCCGTCGGCTCATCCAGTAGTAACACCCGCGGCTCCAACCCCAACGCCAGCCCGATGTCGAGCAGTTTCTGGTCGCCATGCGACAGGCGTGACGAGAGCACCGCGGCTTTGTCGGACAGGCCAAGCATATTCATCACTTCGAAGGCTCGATCGCGGCATTCCGGCAAGGGGAAACGGCGCGTGATCCGCTCCGACAGCCCCATATGCGCTTGGACGGTCGCCGTGAGGGTTGCCTCTACAGTAAGGGATGGAAAAATGTTGGCAATCTGGAACGCGCGCGCGATACCACGGCGTACGATTTGGACCGGCGATAGGCCGCAAATGTCTTCGCCGGCGAGCTTCACGCTGCCGCGGTCCGGCCGCATCGCACCTGAAATCAAGTTGAAGAAAGTCGTCTTGCCCGCGCCGTTCGGTCCGATGATCGCTGTCAACGAACCCGGCGCAAAGTTGAGCGTCACATCCCGCATCGCGGCAACGCCGCCGAAGGACTTGGAGAGTTCCTCGACTACCAACATCAGCCGTCACGCCCTCGATGCGGCGCGCGCCCTGGCGCCCTCGCGCCAGAAAGCGAGCCGGTGCCAGAGATCGAGCAGGACATCCAGCAGCCCGCGGCGCAACCCCAAAGCAAACAGAAGAACGATAATGCCAAGGGTTAGTCCGTAATACTCGGTAAAACGTGTCACGAAATCATTCAGCATGAGCAGAATCACGGTGCCCAGCGAGGGACCGAGAAAAGCGTCCAATCCACCCAGCATAATGATGAATATGCCCTCGCCCGAGATGGTCCAGTAGGCGAATTCCGGATAGGCACCCGAGACGAATAGGCTCATGATCACGCCACCGGTGCCCGCGAATACGCCGGCGAGCACGAAAGCGATCAGCCGGACGCGAAACACCGCGATACCGAGAAAATTTGCACGTGCCGCATTGTCGCGGATCATGCGCAAGGTGTAGCCGAACGGCGATTGGACGAGGTGATGCATCAGGATGAGGTCAACGACGAGCAGCGCGCAACTTACGAGGTACAGGTGCGTTTGATTGGCGAGATTGATGCCGAGAAAAGGCGGCCGTGGGATGCCGCCGCGCAAACCTTGGTCGCCGCCGGTCAGCGGCACCCAGAGAATAATCAGGCTGTGGATCAGCATCTGAAAAGCTAGCGTCAAAAACGCAAAGTAAATCTCCTTCAGGCGTACGCAGATGACGCCCACCACCAATCCCAATGCCGCGCAGATGACGAGGGTAATGGCAAAGGCTGCCGGGATCGGCATTCCCGTGCGCTGCATCAGCAATGCAAACGAATAGGCGCCGAGCCCGAAAAACATGCCATGCCCGAAGGAAACCATTCCGCCGTAGCCGACCAGAAGATTGAGCGAAGTAGCGAATAAGGCATATGCCGAACCTCGGATGACGAAATCGACCAGCGCCTTGCTCGGGAACAAGAGCGGCATCGCTGCCAAAACGGCCAGCGCAGCCGCGCCGATCAAAATGTCGAATGCGAGCGATTGCCGTGTCATCGTCAGGCTATTTCTTTGCCGAACAGGCCGGTCGGCCTGACGATCAAAACCAGCACCATGAACAGATACATCAGCCCGTCCGTGAACAGTGGAAAGCCGAGGCTGCCGAACGAGCGAATTAGGCCGATGGCAAGCGCCGCCACGAATGCGCCGACGATCGAACCCATGCCGCCGATCACCGTAACGATGAACAACTCGATGAGAATCGAAAATCCCATTCCCGGCGTCAGCGAGCGAACCGGCGCGGCAAGCGCGCCGGCGAAACCGGCAAGCAGGCCGCCGAGCGCAAAGACCAATCCGTAAAGATAGCCGGTGTTGATGCCGAGCGCGGCCACCATGCTCGGATTGTGAGCCGCGGCGCGGATCGTCTTGCCAAGGCGCGTGCGGTCGATGATCAGCCAAAGGGCCAGTCCGATTACGAATGCGATGCCGACCACGAACAAGTAAAATGGCGGCACGACGCCGCCGGCAATGAAGAGCGGTGGCACCTGAAACGCCGGCGGCATTCCCATCGACTTGAATTCGGGGCCCCAGGCGATTTTGACCAGGTCGTCGAAGATAAGGACGAAGCCGTAACAGACGAGGAGCTGCATCAATACATTTCGACCGTAGACCCGGCTGATGAATAGACGCTCGAATATCAGTCCGACGATGGCGGTCGCCGCGCCCGCTCCCAGAATGGTGAGCGTATAGCTGCCGGTTAGCTGAAAGATCGTCAGCGCAAAATATGGCGCCCAGCATGTAGAACGAGCCATGCGTGAAATTGATGATCTTCAGCACGCCGAAGATGAGCGTCAGCCCCGCCGCGACAAGGAACAGCAACATGCCAATGATCAGGGCGCCCGTTGCTTGCGTGACAATGCAGGCGGAGGTCGAGAGACATGTCGCGAGCGTGGCAAAATCCATGGCGGACCGCGGAACAAATGATTTCCGTTATTGCCAAGCGGCTGCCGGCAAGCACCGCGCTGGCAGCCGCGGCTGGGCATGCGCCCAGGCCTTACGTATAGTTCTTCCTCTTTTTCCAGTCGGCTTCGAGCTCGAAGATCTGTTTCCAATCGCCAGCCGTCATGTCGGTGACGTATGGCTCGCCGGGAATCGTCGTACCCCACCCGATCGCGTAGCCGACCAGCGTCTGGTCCTCGGCTCGTAGTGTCATCGTGCCGTCGGTTCCAAACGGCGACGCGATGGTCAAACCCTTCAGCACTTCGGCGAGCTTCGTGCCGTCCGTCGAGTTTGCTTTTTTCGCCGCCTCGGCGAGGAAACGTACCACTGCCGCGTTCTGCCAGGACCAATTTGTCGGATACTCGTTGTATTTGGCCCTATAGGCGTCGCCCCAAGCGGCATTTTCCGGCGTGTTCGGAAACGTCTTGATGTAACGATTGCCTGAATGAATTCCCTTGGGGAGGTTTTTCACCGCCGTCAGGGCGGTGTAATCGGCCATGTTCACTGCGAATGTCTCGACCTGGCCGAACAGCGCGTAGATGTTGCCCTGATCGATGAATGAGGTGACATCGCCGCCCCACAGGCAGGAATAGAGCGCTTGCGGTTTGGTTTGAAGGATTTTGGTGAGAACCTCGGTGTAGTCCGGCTGGAATAACTTGGGCCAAGCCTCACCGATGATTTCCACATCCGGCTTGAAGTATTTGACGTAGGACATGTACTCGGCGGTAGTGTCGCGGCCGTAGGCATAATCCGGCGATGTGGTCATCCACTTCGTCAGGTTCTTGGCTTTGGCGACCTTGGCGGCATAGGCGCCGCCGACAATGCTGTCGTGAACGCCCTGCCGGCAAGCGCGGAACGCATTGGGCAGGCGCAGTTTGGGATCGGCGCTGAGCGCACTCGTTTCCGAGTTGGTGTGCAGGGTGAGCATGCCGAGGTCGCGCGCCACCTCATGAACTGCAAACGCGCCGGACGATGCCTCTGCGTCGATCAGAATTTCGCAGCCGTCGGAGTTGATCAGCTCGCGTGAAAGACGCGCCGCCTCTTGCGGCTGGCCCTTCGAGTCGCGGATCACCATTTCGATCTGACGGCCCGCCAGGCCGCCTGCGGCATTGATTTTCTCGACTTCCATCATCACCGCATTGCGCGAGGACGTACCGAGTTGGGCGACGCGGCCGGAGAGGATTGTCGACATGCCGATCTTGATCGACTTATTCTCCGAGCGGGCAATCATCGGAGCCGCGAGCAGCCCGACGGTGCTTGCCGCGGCACTCTTGAGCAGCGTGCGGCGATCGAGACGATTTCTGCGAGCCTGAGTCATCAGGGCTTCCTCCCGTTGGATGCGCCAAAGATGAAGACATCTTGATTTCGCGAGGGCCGCTTTTTTTGCTCAATAGGCCTCTCGCGGTCCGTGAGTGTCGTTCGTCCACCAAACGTCGTCAATTGGCCGCAAGCGCGGTTGCGCACCATGCGGAACGATCGCTCTCCCATTCTGACAAGCGCGAAATGGGAGCGGCGTCATCGGCTTCGTTGAGAGCTTGCGCGCGAGATGAGCTACTCCCGCGATCGGCCGGCCCAATTCAATTGGCCCGGCCTCGCGCCGGAGTGACCCGAGCTGGTCATCGCACTTTGAGAACGCACGCGGTCGATTGCGGCTGCGCGCGTCCGTCAGGCGAAGCGTCCTCCATTCGGAGGCAACAATGGTGAAGGATGACGTATCGCTTGCTCCGTTAATTGACACGGGCCGCCACCTACTGCCATATTGAGGCTCGTAAGTGAATTATGATTTAATGTTCATCAGAGTCAAGTAGGGTGACTCCGATCCCGACAAAGCCTTCTCCGCGCAAGCTGTTGCAGCTTTACGCCTCCATGCGCCTCATTCGCGAAGTCGAGCAGCGATTGTCGCTGTTGTTCAGCGACGGAGAAATTCCAGGCTTCATCCATCTTTCGATCGGCCAAGAAGCGGTTGCGGCAGGAATTGCCGCGGCGCTGCAACCACACGATACGCTCGCGTCCAATCATCGCGGGCACGGCCACGCCCTCGCTAAGGGTCTCGATGTGTCGCGGTTCTTCCTCGAGATCATGGGCCGGAGCGAAGGGTATTGCGGTGGCCGCGGCGGCTCAATGCATGTCGCCGACATGTCGGTAGGCATGCTCGGCGCCAACGGTATCGTCGGCGCCGGTCTTCCTATTGCGGTCGGTAGTGCGCTGGCTCATCAATTGCGTAAAACCGGCGGTATCGCCTGCGTGTTTTTCGGCGACGGCGCGCTGGCCGAGGGCGCGCTTCACGAGAGCTTCAACCTCGCTTCTCTTTGGAAACTTCCGCTTCTGTTTGTCTGCGAGAACAACGGCTGGTCGGAATTCTCGCCGGCCTCGCGACAACTCGCGACGGAACCGTTAAAACTTGCCGAGGCTTTCAAGATTTCAACCGATCGCGTGGACGGCAACGATGTCGTTGCCGTTAGCGCTGCCGCTGTGTCGGCGGTCGAAGCCGTCCGCGCGGGCGGCGGTCCATTCCTGATCGAGTGCAAGACCACACGTGTGCGTGGCCATTATGAAGGCGATCAGCAGAAATATCGGGACGCCGGCGAGATCGATGAAGCTGGACATAGGGATCCGATCAAGCGCGCCGAAGAAGAGCTGCGTGCCTTGGGGGTAATGCAGGCCGACATTGCCGCCGCCGACGAGGCCGCACGGCGTCGCGTCGACGACGCAGTCGCGGCTGCGCGCGCCGGTACGGCGCCGGTTCCGGCGGCTGCGCTTGCCGACGTGTATTCTTCCAGGCTCATCCCTGCGAAATCCGCGGATGTCCAACCATGACTGAGGTCAGGTTCGGGCAGGCCATCAATCGCGCTCTTGTCGACGCCATGGCGCAGGACTCGTCGGTCGTGGTGATGGGTGAGGATGTCGGCGAACCCGGCGGCCCGTTCGGCGTCACCCGCGGTCTGCTCAAGCGGTTTGGTGCGGAGCGGGTTCGCGACACGCCGATTTCCGAAGCCGCCATCGTCGGCGCCGCCGTCGGGGCCGCGATGACCGGATTGCGGCCGGTTGTCGAGATCATGTTCATGGACTTCGTCACGCTGGCAATGGATGCCCTGGTCAATCAGGCCGCCAAGGCCCGTTTCATGTTCGGCGGGCAGGTATCCGTGCCGATGGTCGTGCGCATGCCGCACGGCGGCGGCATCAATGCCGGGCCCCAGCATTCGCAATGCCTCGAGGCCTGGCTGGCTCATGTGCCCGGCCTCAAGGTCTTGTGTCCGTCAAACGTGGAAGACGCCTACGCTCTCGTGCGGGCCGCTATCGAAGACGACGATCCGGTGATCGTCGTCGAGAACAAGGCGCTGTATGCCGTCAAGGGCGACTTGCCCGAACCTCCCGCCTCCGTTCCGATCGGACGTGCGCGGACGGCGAGGGCGGGCAAGGACGTCACCATCGTAAGCTATGGCGCTATGGTGCAGGTCAGCCTCGCCGCCGCGCAGATTCTGGAAAAGGAAGGTCTCGACGCTGAGGTGCTCGATCTTCGCAGCCTGCAGCCTTGGGATGAATCGGCGGTGCTGGAGTCGCTGCGGCGAACGCATCGCCTGGTCGTTTGTCACGAGGCCGTAGAGGCGTTCGGCGTCGGCGCTGAAATTGTCGCGCGGCTTGCGGATGCCGGGTTCGATGAGCTTGATGGTCCTTTGGTTCGCGTCGGGGCACCATTCATGCCGCCGCCGTTCGCAAAGTCGCTGGAAGATTGGTACCGGCCCGACGCCGGGCGCATCGTCGCCGCGGTCAAACGGGCGATAGCCTGATGCGATAACGCACGTACATATAACGTCGGGTGATAGGGAGAACGAGCATGGATGAGCGCATTGTCGAAACCACTGCAGATCATATCGCGGTCATAACGATCAATCGCCCCAAAGTGCTCAATGCGCTGGACGTGCCCACGCTGCTTGAGCTGGAAGCAGTTTTCAGCCGCGTCGAGCGAAACGACGAAGTTCGGGTCATCATTATTACCGGCGCAGGGGATCGGGCATTTGTCGCGGGCGGTGATATTGCCGATCTCAACTCGCGCAACGGCTTGGCCCATTTCCGTGAGTTCGCCGAGATTGTGCATCGCGTCTTCCGCCAGATCGAGATTTGCGACAAGCCGACCATCGCGGCTGTCAACGGTTACGCGCTGGGCGGCGGAACCGAGCTCATTCTCGCGACCGACATCCGCATCCTTGCCGAGAATGCGCGCCTGGGACTGCCGGAGATCACGCTCGGCCTGTTTCCCGGCGCCGGCGGCACGCAGCGCATCATCCGCCAGGTGCCGCCTTGCCGCGCCAAAGAGATCATGTTCACGGGCGAGCAAATATCCGCCGCGGACGCGGTTGCCATTGGGCTTGCCAACAAGGTGGTGCCGCAGCAGAACGTCCTCGCCGAGGCCCGCACTTTGGCGGCGAAAATCGCGGCGAAGAGCCCGCTGGTGCTCAAATTGCTCAAGCGGACGTTGACTAATGGCGCCGACATGCCGCTGTCGGCGGCGCTTCCTTACGAACAGAGCATGATCGGCTTGGTGCTCGATACCAGCGACGCTCACGAGGGCTGCAGCGCGTTTTTGGAAAAACGCGCGCCGGCCTTTGCCGGGCGCTGATAGCGTGCACAATCACCGGCGATAGCAGCATGGCTACAACGGACTTCGTCATGCCCAAGCTCGGCCTGACGATGACCGAGGGCGTGGTCGCGCGCTGGGATGTGGCGCCGGGCAACCGCTTCGCGGCCGGCGACATCATCCTGGTCGTGGAAACCGACAAGATCGCCTACGACATCGAGGCGCCCGCTCCCGGAATTCTTGAAGAGGTGTTGGTGTCCGCGGGGAGCGCAGTCCCCGTCGGCACGCCGATCGGCCGCTGGGATGTCGGTGACATAAAAGTCTCGCTCGACGCGCCGAGCGCCGAAGCTGCCGCGGAACCGCGGGTAGCTCCCTCCGATGCCGGGACACCGTTCGCGTCGCCGGCGACGCCGGCAAGAAGCGAGGGCGAACGAATCCTGGCGACGCCATTTGCGCGACGCTTGGCACGGCAAGCCGGTATCGATCTGCGCTCGCTCGACGGCACCGGTCCGGGGGGCCGGATCAAGGCCGCAGACATAGAACGGGCGATCGCAACCGCGCGATCCACGGTTCCTCCGGCCGCGCGTACTGTGCCCGATGAGACCCGCGCCGCGGTGCACAGCGCGGGCGTGGAGGTCGACATTGCCGGTCTTCTCACACTCAACGCGCAAATCAACGACGCCCTGCCTGAACTGGCTGCCGATCTCACGCATTACGTTGTCCTGGCCGCAGCGAAGATACCCGACATTTTCGCGAACCCGTTGATCATCGGGCTGGCGCGGAGCCCGGAAAGCGGGGGAGGGACAGCCAGCGTATTGGCCGCCGCCGATTGCCGGACCCTCCGCGGTGTTATAGCCCAGATCGGGAGTTCCACCGCGGAATCCGATGCCTCCACGTTGCAGGGTACGCTTTGGATCGAACGAGCGCTCGATGGCATTTCTTTTTTCGTTGCTGATCCTCCGCGCGGTTGGTCGGCCTCACTTAACGTTGGCTCGGTGCGCGAGGCGTTTCGCCCCGATGCCGATGGCCGGCCGGTTCCTGCAGCGCTCGTCGACATCGTGTTGACTTGCCGCGCCGCGGACCTCGATTCCGCTGCGGCCCAGCGCCTGCTGCGCCGAATTCGTGGCCTGCTCGAAACGCCGCTTCTCCTCCTCGCCAGCTGAAACGGATCAATTCATGGATTTCCTTTTATCCGACGACCAGAAGCTCATTGCAGACACCGCGCAAAAGGTCGGGGAGCGGTTCGGGCTGAATTATTGGCGCGACCTCGACGCCAAGAAGAGTTTCCCGACCGATTTCTGGCGCGCGGTGTGCGAAGCGGGCCTCGGCGGCTGTGGCGCTTCCTGAACAGTACGGCGGGGCCGGCCTCGGCATGCAAGAGATGGCTTTGATCGTGGAAACGCTTTCTGCCTGCGGCGGCGGTTCCACGGTCGGCCAGCTGTTCATGATCAATCCAATCTTCGGCGGCGTCTCGCTGGCACGTTTCGGCTCCGACGCGATGAAATCCGAACTGCTGCCCAAACTGGTGGCCGGCGAGATCAATTTCTGCATGGCATTGACGGAGCCCGATGCCGGCTCGAACAGCCTCGAAATAAAGACTTTCGCCGCCCGCGACGGCAACGGCTGGCGGCTCAACGGCCGCAAGATCTGGATTACCGCAGTCGATGCCGCGCAAAAGATGCTTGTTGTCGCACGAACGACCAAATCGCAGGACGTCAAGCGGCGTACCGACGGCCTTTCGATGTTCATCATCGATGTGGAGCGCAAGGGCCTGACATTCGCGCCGATCGAGAAGCTCGGCACCAATACGCTGTCGGCGTGCAGCGTGTTCTTCGAGGACGTTCATATTGACGGCGGAGAACTGGTCGGCACCTTGGACAAAGGCTGGCACGAATTGCTCGACGTTCTCAACACCGAGCGTATCGTGACCACGGCGGGTTTGGTCGGGGCGGGAACGCTCGCTCTCCGCCAAGCCGTTGCTTATGCGAACGAGCGGCGCGTGTTCGGCGACAAAGCGATTGGAACCTACCAGGGCATCCAATTTCCCTTGTCCCAATCGTTCGCCGAAATCGAATGCGCGCGATTGATGAACTACAAGGCGGCGGCGCTGTTCGACCAAAAACTACCCTACGGATCGGAGGCCAATATCGGCAAGCTTATCGCTTCGCAGGCGGCCTCCGCCGCAATTGAGAACGCGATGCAAACACTCGGCGGCATGGGATTCGCCAAGGAGACTCACTTGGAGCGGTTATGGCGCGACGCGCGCCTGTTCCGCTTTGCGCCGATTTCCGAGCAGATGATCCTCAATTTCATCGCGACGCAAAATCTCGGACTGCCGCGATCTTATTGAAACGACCGGGAGGCCAGCGATGGTGAATTTGTCAAGCTTCATTCGCTACCACGCGGCGCGGACGCCGGACCGAATTGCCATCGTCTACCAGGATCAGCGCGTCACATTTGCCGGGTTGCTGGCACGCATCGAGAAAACCGCGGGATACCTCGCGGCGCACGGCATTGGGCCCGATGACGTCGTCGCGGTGATGATGAAAAACTCCATCGCTTTTCTCGAGATTGCGTTTGCCGTCAGTCACCTCGGCGCGATTTTCCTGCCGATCAATTTTCGCCTCGCCGCCGACGAAGTCGAATACATCACCGAAAATGCGGAAGCGAAGCTCGTGTTCGCGGATGCGGAATTCGCTCTGGCCGTCAAAGACATTCCGTCGGCAATTCTATTGGACGAAGCGGCCCAGGCTGACACCACCGCGATTTCTCGAAACCACGCACCGGCGCCGATGCACGTGCGGCGGCCGGATCAGCTGTTCCGCCTGATGTACACTTCAGGCACCACCGATCGGCCGAAAGGTGTGATGCACACTTACAGTAATTTCTACTGGAAATGCATGGATCACGTTATCGCGCTCGGACTGACCGGCGATGAGCGGCTGCTGGTGACCGGCCCGCTCTATCATGTCGGTGCCTTCGATCTGCCCGGCATCGCCGTGCTGTGGGTTGGCGGGATGCTTTATATTCATCGCGATTTCGACGTCGAGCGGGTGCTTCAATCGATTGCCGCCGAGAAGCTGACTTGCGCCTGGTTTGCGCCGGTCATGCTCGGCGCCATTTTGGCGCATCCCGATACCGCCGCATTCGACGTCTCGAGCCTGCGCTTCGTGATCGGTGGCGGCGAACGGACGCCGGAATCGCGCATCCGTGCGTTCGCTGAATACTTCACGAAGGGCCGTTACGTGGACGGCTACGGACTGACTGAGTCGTGCAGCGGCGACACGCTCATGGAGGCCGGTCGAGAAATCGAGAAAATCGGTTCGGTTGGGCGCGCGTCTGCCCCACGTCGAAGTCGCCATTCGCGATCCGCAAGGGCGGCCCTTGCCAGCCGGGGAGCCCGGCGAGATCTGCCTCCGTGGGCCGAAAATCACGCAA
The DNA here is from genome assembly GCA_963777635.1 of uncultured Alphaproteobacteria bacterium. Classification (GTDB taxonomy): domain Bacteria; phylum Pseudomonadota; class Alphaproteobacteria; order Rhizobiales; family Xanthobacteraceae; genus BOG-931. The sequence goes on along the minus strand of CAVZSB010000054.1, from coordinate 25,574 downwards.
GGCTATTGGCGCGATCAAAAGAAGACGGCGGCCAGCTTCGACGGCGACTGGTTTCGTACCGGCGACGTCGGCTATCTGGACAATGACGGGTTTTTGTTTCTGACGGACCGCGTGAAGGACATGATCATTTCGGGCGGCGAAAACATCGCCTCGTCCGAGGTCGAGCGCGTCGTCTACCAGATGCCGCAAATTCGCGAAGCGGCGATCATCGGCGTTCCCGATGAAAAGTGGGGCGAACGGCCGGTCGCCGTGGTCGCGCTCAATGCCGGTCACAGCCTCGATTACGAGACTCTGGCGAAGCATTGTCGCGCGCACCTTGCCGCCTTCAAGGTGCCGAAGCAATTGATTGTGCGGGAGCAACTGCCGCGGAACCCTTCGGGCAAGGTTTTGAAAAGGCTGTTGAGGGACGAGTTGCGCTGACGCTGCCGAACCTGGCGTACCAGCGTTCGCGCAGCAGCCCCGGGGTGTCGTTTCATGGTGAATACGTCACACGGATGAAGCGGCGCAGTGGCGTTTCCGTCGGCGAAACCGAACGTGAACGGGCGGGGCGAACGTGATCAAATTCGCCAGAAAACATTGAACAATCCACCGGCTCCCTCGTTCGGGAACCAGGGAGCCGTAGGCTCAAATCCTGCCTCTCCGACCAACATTGTCGCACTTGGTGCGGCAAAACCGGATCGCCGCAGGTCCGGGGCGCTCCAATCCTTAGGCTTTCATTCATTTTTCGCCGTATCGTCACTTTTTCGGACTCAATTTCGCCCGATAACCAACGTTTCTATCTGTGCTAGGATAAGCTGATTTTTCTGGGGACATTCAGTGGCGGGTTCGGGTTCCTACTTCTCGCGTATTATGATGAAGTCCGTCGAGATCGTGGCCGCGGCGGTTGCCACCACCATCAGCGGTTATCTCATCGCGCATTTCAGTGGTTATCTGGCCTCTTCGGTGCCGTTGCCGGCGGCCATCCACGCTCCCAGCACCAGCACCAGTGGCGTATCCGCGAGCCAACCCGCACGACCGGTCCAGGCGTCCGTTTCCGCCCAGCCGATCGTGCCCGGGTCCGCCGATATCGGACAACCGCACTCGGCGCCTCCGCGGGAGGTCACGCCGCCGGCCCGCTCGACCGCCAACGCCGCGCCCGCCGTCTCGCCGCGCAAGCGCGGGGTGACGGACACCAGCGCCGCCGACGGCAAGCTGCGTGATGCGGAATCGGTCGAAGGCTCCGCGTCGGCGCAGGATGTCACGCCGCCGCAGCCAGCCCGCTCGACCGCCAATGCCGCGCCCGCCGTCTCGCCGCGCAAGCGCGGGGTGACGGACACCAGCGCCGCCGAGAGCAAGCAGCGCGAGGCGGAATCGGTCGAAGCGCGGGTCCGCGCCGCGCTGGCGAAGGTCGATTCCACGCGCCCAGTACAGTCTGCCGTGCCGCCGCGTCAGGCCGACGTTTCGGCCGTGCCGCCGGCCATCGTGCCGCCGCCGCGGGCGGCTGAAAATGCTCCGGGTCCCGTCGCAGCCGTGTCCCGCACCCCCGATCCCGCCGCTGTCTTGGTTACGCCCCGCACTCCCGACCCCGTCACCGTCGGGGCGGTGCCGCGAGCCGCCGATCCGCTGCCGCCGCCCGCGCAGCAACCTCCGGTGCAATCCGAGCCGCTCACCACGGTCGAAATAAAATCGCGGCCCATCGCTTCCGTTGACGCGTCGCCGCCTCAACCGCCGGCGGCGGAGGAGGAGGACAAGGGCCTCTTCTCGGCCATCAAGAGGATTCCCGACCTGCTGCGTTCGGACACGCCGCCACCCAGCAACGAGGCCCCGCGCCCGCCGATGCCGGTGGGTGACTAGTCTCCGAACCGGGCAGCCGTTACCCGCCTTTACCCGCCGACCAGCTGATACACGTCGAGGCGTTCTTGCTTGCCTTTGACGACGTGCGTGCCCCGCTCGATAAACTGAAAGCCCGGCGGCACCGACGCGAAGATTTCGCGGCTGACCAGGGTGATCGCTTCGGCATTCGGGTCGACCGTCCTGCCGAGGCTCTCCAACCTTTGCGCAGCATTAACGGCGTCGCCGACGATCGTGTAATTGATCCGGTTGGGAGTGCCGATGTCGCCGACCACGACCGGGCCCATATGGATGCCGATCCGGATATGCACCGGTGCAAGTCCCTCGGCCGCACGCCGTTTGTTGTCCGCCGCGAGCGTCTGCTGTATGGCGACGGCCGCCCGGCAAGCCGATGCCGCCGGATTTTCGACGCGGCCGGGCGCGCCCCAAAAGGCCATCACCGCATCGCCGATGAATTTGTCGATCGTTCCGCCCGCCTGCTCGACACAGGTGGAGACGAGCGAGAGGTGTTGATTGATGAATGCGGCGACCTCGCCGGCGGACATGGTCTCGCACATTGAGGTGAAGCTGGCGATGTCGGTGAACATGATCGCGAGCACGCGCTCTTCGCTCCCGAAGCCGACCCGGCCTTCCTTGACGAGGCGCATGACCAGCGTGCGGGGTACGTAGCGTTCAAAGGCGCGCAAACCCTCGAGCATCGCGTTGAACGAACGCGCCAGGGTGTTGATCTCGCGAAAATAGCTTCCCCATAGCGGCGCCACCTGCTCGAAATCAAGATTGCCGATCGCTGTCGCACCCTTCGCGGCGCGCCGGATTGGGCGGGCGATGCCGGTCGCCATGAGGGCGGCGACGAGTAAGGACAGTCCGAGCATTCCCAACGTGAGGATGGTCGCCCAGTAGAACAGCCGGATCGGCGCATCGACCGCGCGCTTGAGAAAATAGGTGCCGATCGTGATCGGCAGGTCGCCGTAATCGGAAATCTCCTGCGCAAAAACCAGATAATGCTCGCCGCCGACCGACGGCTCGCCCGCCAGAACTCCCGCAGGGGGCGTCAGGCCGGCCTGGTCAAGCGGTGGCAGCTTGCCGAAGTTTGCGATGATCGGATCTCCGAACGTGCGCAGCGGAGGAAACGAAGCGGTTTCCGATTGGCGCAAGCTTCCCTCGGTCATCAGCGGATGGGCGAGGACGCGATCGTGATCGTACAGCATGAACGAGACGGAGCGCGGCGGATCGCTGAGCTGCTTGGCGAGCGTGGACAGAGCCACGGTCGAAATTCCGATCGCGACGAAGCCGAGATAGGCGTCCCCATTCCAGATCGGGACGCGATAATTCAGGAAGGTCTCCTGCCTTTGCTTCCGATAGACTGGTGGTCCCCAATGGGGATCCTTGCGGGTCCGAATAAGGGCGGCGAGCGCGGCGAATTGGCTGTCCCGGGTCACGTCAAAACGGTCGATCCGAAGCCCCGTTCCGGATCCTCCGCGCGAGGCGCGCAGTGCATTTCCCTCCGGATCGCTCAGCACGATCGCCTCGGCTTGCGGTGCCGCTGCGAGCGATCCACCGACGAAATCCGCGAGCGCTGGATCGGAAAAGTGATAGCGGCCGCTGCTGACGGCATGAGCGACGAAGTCCGCCTGATGGATTGCTGCGTCAAGATGCTCCCGCAGCGCCATCTGCTCCGCGGAGAGTACGCGCGTGATCAGGCGGCTGGCGAATTCCTGCACGATGCGGCGGGTAACGAACCAATTCACCGTCACAACCGAACCGACCGAAATGAGCACCAGCAGGCCGATGCTCAGCATGAGCGTCGGGATCAAGGTAAAGGTGCGGCTGTTTCGATTCAGATGCTGTTCGGACGCGATGTGACAATCCTCCCGAAAGCCGTCGCAATGCGGGGCGAGCGCGGCTCCAGCCAGGGCGACAACGCCCGACACAACTCGGTCACTTCGGATGAAAACTTACTTCGGCAGAAACGGACGACGGGTCCGGCCGTGGCGGGATTGTAATCACGGAACTCGCCGGGTCGGCAAGAGCCGGATGCTCCGGTTTCTGCCGCACGCGGCAGGAAACCGAACGGTGCGTCCAAAGCAGTCCCGTAGACTGCCGCCCACAGTTGAGGCACAACTTTGTCAATACGAATGGAATTATGCGGGAACGTCCGGATGCCTGAAGTTGAGCGCGTATCCGTTGCCGGTTTGAAGATTGCGAAAATCCTCCATGACTTCGTCGTCAATGAAGTCATTCCCGGCACCGGGATCGATGCCGCGGCGTTCTGGCAGGGTCTCAATCAAATCATCCACCGCTTTGCTCCGGTAAATCGCGCGCTCCTGCAACGACGCGATGATCTTCAGGCCAGGATCGACGATTGGTATCGCGGGCAGCGGGGTCGTTCGTTCGACGAGGGGGCTCACAAGGCCTTCCTCAAAGAGATCGGCTATCTCGTGCCAGAAGGGCCGGCTTTCGCGGTCGATACAGCCAACGTCGACCAGGAGATCGCCGCCGTGGCGGGGCCGCAGCTTGTAGTGCCTGTCAGTAATGCGCGCTATGCGCTCAACGCGGCGAATGCGCGATGGGGCTCGCTTTACGACGCCCTCTACGGCTCGGACGCCATTCCGAGAGACGACCACCGGGCTCCGGGCAAAGGTTACGACCCGGAACGCGGCAAGCGCGTTATTGCCTGGGCGCGGCGTTTCCTGGACGACGCGGCACCGCTTGCGTCCGGTTCGCACGCCGACGCACACGGCTACGCGATCAAGGGCGGGAAACTCGCGGTTACACTGAGCGGCGGCGCGACTGCGGAACTGGCCGACGCCAAGCAGTTTGCTGGCTATCGCGGCCCTCCCGATGCGCCGGAGGTCGTCCTGCTCGTCAATAACGGCCTCCACGTCGAGATTGTCATCGACCGTGCGCATCCGGTCGGTCGCGACGATGCCGCCGGCGTCGCCGACGTCGTTCTCGAAGCGGCGGTGACGACGATCATGGATCTGGAGGACTCAATCGCGGCGGTCGATCCGGCGGACAAAGTGGCCGCTTATCGCAACTGGCTCGGGCTGTGCCAGGGAACGTTGGTCGAGGTTTTCCAAAAAGACGGCAAGGCGCTGACGCGCCGGCTCGCCGCGGACCGCGACTACACCCGGGCCGACGGAAGCGCACTGAAGCTGCCGGGCCGCAGCCTGATGCTCATCCGCAATGTCGGCCACCTGATGACGGACGCCGGCGTGCTCGATCGTGACGGGCAGCCGGCTCCTGAAGGCATTCTCGATGCGGCGATTACGAGCCTGATCGCGCTCCATGATCTCAAAGGCCGGGGTTTGGCGCGCAACAGCCGCGCGGGCTCGATCTACATCGTCAAGCCGAAGATGCACGGGCCGGAAGAAGCCACTTTCGCCAACGACCTGTTCGCCGCCGTGGAGGACATGCTGGGATTGCCGGGCAACACCATCAAACTCGGCCTCATGGACGAGGAGCGGCGGACCACGGTCAATCTCAAGGAATGCATCCGCGCGGTAAAATCGCGCTTGTTCTTCATCAATACCGGCTTTCTCGATCGCACCGGCGACGAGATCCACACCGCCATGCAGGCCGGGCCGATGGTCCGCAAAGCCGAGATGCGCGGACAAGCCTGGCTCAAGGCCTACGAGGACTGGAATGTCGATATCGGGCTGGCGTGCAGCCTTCCCGGTCACGCCCAGATCGGAAAGGGAATGTGGGCGATGCCGGATTTGATGGCGGCGATGCTGGAGCAGAAAATCGCGCAGGTCGAGGCGGGGGCCAACACTGCCTGGGTGCCGTCGCCCACCGCTGCGACACTGCACGCGACGCATTATCACAAGGTCAATGTCTTCCGCCGCCAACAGCAGCTTTCATCACGCCGCCGCGCAAGCCTCGACGATATTTTGACTATCCCGCTTGCCCGCGGCGTCAACTGGTCGCCCGAGGAAGTCCAGCAAGAGCTCGACAACAACGCGCAAGGTATTCTTGGCTACGTCGTGCGTTGGATCGATCAGGGCATCGGTTGCTCGAAGGTTCCGGACATCAACAACGTGGCGCTGATGGAGGATCGTGCGACCTTGCGCATTTCCAGCCAGCACATCGCCAACTGGCTGCTGCACGGCATCGCGACCGAGCGTCAGGTCATGGATACGATGCGACGCATGGCGCAAGTGGTCGACCAGCAGAACGCCAACGATCCGGCCTATTCGCCGATGGCGCCGAACCTTGCGACGTCAATCGCCTTCGCCGCGGCGTGCGATCTGGTCTTCAAGGGCGCAGTGCAGCCGAGTGGCTACACCGAACCGATCCTGCATGCGCGCCGCGCCGAGTATAAGCGGAGCAAGCAGCTTCGGTAGGCCAAGCGCGCCAATGTCAGAGATATCTTGCCTTTAGATCGACAGTCGTCTCGGTGCCGATGCGGTCGAAGTTCTCGGCAAGCCATTTGTCAGCGCGTTCGCGGCCGATCTCGAAAAGATACATCAGGAATTTCCATTCGGCGTTCATTTTGCTGGAGCCCGCCAAATCCCTGATGATTTCTTCGGCCTCGATCAGGTGGATGAACATTCGTTTGCCGCCGGTCAGCTTGCCCTCGTCGATCATCTGGGTCACGAACGCAACAGCCCGCATCTCGCGCATCAGAGACGAATTGAAGCTGATCTCCTGCATGCGGTTGAGGATCGCGCGGGAGTTGGTCGGAAGCTCGGGCCGCTCGGTCGGCGTGAGGTGAACCAGGAGAACGTCGGGGCATTTACATCCGTAGATCACCGGAAAGATCGCCGGATTTCCCATGAACCCGCCGTCCCAATAATATTCGCCGTTGATCTCGGGCGCCCGCATCATGAACGGCAGGCAGGCCGACGCGAGCACGTGGTCGGCAGTGACTTCGGAGGTGGGAAAGACCGCTACCTTGCCGGTGCGCACATTGGTCGCGCTCAGAAACAGCTTGATCACTTTTTGCTGCTGGATCCGCTCGAAGTTGACTACTTCGTTGAGCAGATCCCGCATCGGGTTGGCGTCCATCGGATTGAGCTGATAGGGCGACATAAAGCGGCTGATCATATCCACCATCACGTAGCCCGGCGAATGATCGAGTCCGAAACTCGGGTTCATCTTGTCTATGAAAGACGGAGCGATGATGCTTTTGGATGTCGTCTCCGACATCTTTTTCCAGAACGTCCGCATCAGCTCTTTTGCGCCTTCGCGGCCGCCTTGGGCCAGGCCGTCGGCAAGCAGCACGGCATTGACGCCGCCGGCGCTGGTGGCTGTGACGCCGTCAAAGGTAAGCCGTTCTTCGTCGAGCAGGCGATCGAGCACGCCCCATGTGAATGCGCCGTGGCTACCGCCGCCTTGCAGCGCCAGGTTGATCGTTTTCTGCCCGGCAATTGGCTCGCTCGCCTCGAGCGTGGCAGATGTCGGATGCGCGGTCATGGGTTTCCCTCCAGTGCGCGCCGGCGGCCCTGAAAAATGCGGGCGCCTTTTTAGTAACACAATATGTAGCACCGGCCGATCGCTTCCGTCACGGCCTAAAAACAGCGTAGCGCTAACAGGTTAATACCCGGTCCCTTTTGGGGCGGCTGCCGATCATTCAGACAGTCGGATCGGCGCGACGCGCATGTGAATCGTGGGCAGCGCAGCATTGCCCGCGGGCGTATTCGGTGATTATTGATGCCCAAATGACCACCCGCATCGTTATTCGCCGGCCCGACGACTGGCATCTCCACGTTCGCGACGGCGAAATGCTTAAGGCTGTGCTGCCATACACGGCGCGGCATTTCGGCCGCGCCATTCTCATGCCGAACCTCGTTCCGCCCATCAGAACGGCGAACGAGGCCGCGGCCTACCGCGAACGGGTCAGGGCGGCGCTGCCGAAGGGGTCGCGCTTCACGCCGCTGATGACCTGCTATCTGACCGATGAGACCGATCCGGACGACGTTGAGCGGGGTTTTCGCGACGGCGTGTTCGCCGCCGTCAAGCTTTATCCGGCGAATGCCACGACCAATTCGGCGGTCGGTGTCACCGACTACGTGAAAATTACGCGCGTGCTGGAACGCATGGAGAAAATCGGCATGCCGTTCCTGATGCACGGGGAGGAGGTCGGCGCGGACATCGATATTTTCGACCGCGAAGCCGTGTTCATCGATCGGCGCTTGTCGAAATTCGTCAAGCAATTCCCCGGTCTGCGCATGACGATGGAGCATCTTTCCTCGAAAGATGGCGCCGATTTCGTCAAGAGCGCCGCCCCGCAGGTCGGCGCCACCATCACGCCTTACCATTTAAGTCTGACGCGGACCGACTGGCTCGGCGCCGGCACCAAGCCAATGATGTACGCGATGCCGGTAATCAAGACCGCGGGCGACCGGGCCGCCTTGCGCAAAGCCGCGACCTCGGGAGAGCCCTGTTATTTCCTCGGCACCGATTCCGCGCCGCATCCATTCGCGCGCAAGGTCGCGATCAGCGGCGTCCCCGGAATCTTCAACGCGCCCGTTGCGCTTGCGACCTATGCCCGGGTCTTCGAGGAAGAAGGAGCGCTCGACAAGCTTGAAGCATTTGCGTCGCTCAATGGACCGAAGCATTATCGCCTGCCGCCGAACGAAGATACGATCGTGCTGGAAAAGGCGCCGTGGACGGCGCCTGTCGAGGTCAAAGTCGCCGGGCCGGACGAGCGCACGCTGCTCTATCGCGGCGGCGAGATCATCGAGTGGCAGGTAGTGGCGGGTTAAGAAGAGGAAACAACGATGGCCGGCTTCGCCGACAAGAAAGATATCGCTACGCTGACGGCAAAGATGCTCATCGAAGTTGAAGCGGTCCGTTTCATGACCGACAAGCCATTCATCTTCACCTCCGGCTGGGCAAGCCCGGTTTATACCGATTGCCGCAGGCTCATCTCGTTTCCGCGGGTACGGCGTGCGCTGATCGACTTCGGTGCGGCAACGCTCGAACGCGACGTCGGATTTGAGCAATTCGATTCGGTCGCTGGCGGTGAGACCGCCGGCATCCCGTTTGCCGCGTGGATGGCCGACCGTCTGATGCTGCCGATGCAATATGTGCGCAAGAAGCCGAAGGGCTTCGGCCGCAATGCGCAGATCGAGGGGCATCTCGATGCTGGCGATCGCGTTTTGCTGGTCGAGGACATGACCACCGACGGGCGCAGCAAGGTCAATTTCTGCCATGCGCTGCGTGAGGCCGGCGCCACCATCGAGCACTGTTTCGTGGTCTTTTTCTATGACATCTTTCCGGAGGGCAAGAAAATCCTCAGCGATCTCGGCGTGACCCTGCATGCGCTGGCGACCTGGTGGGACGTTCTTGAGGCAGCGAAGAAAAGCGGCCGCTTCGACAAAGGCCGGCTGCATGAGGCCGAGAGTTTCATGAAAGATCCGGCCGGGTGGTCGAAGGCCCACGGCGGTGCTTCGCAGGCGGCAGAGTAAATGCTGCTTGATCCCGCCACGGACGTGATCGCCGATCAATGTCTGCGCGACGAAGACAAGATGCTTGGCCGTGAACGCGAGTGATCATCGATGAGTAAACCGTGGCCGGCGGAATTGCGCCTGTACAAAGACCGCAAAACGCTCGCCGTCACCTTTGACGATGGCGAGCGCTTCGAACTGCCGGCCGAATATTTGCGGGTACGCAGTCCGAGTGCCGAGGTGCAGGGCCATTCGGCGGCCGAGCGCCGCGTCGTCGCCGGCAAAAGCGACGTGCAGATCTTGGAGCTGCATCCGACTGGCAATTATGCCGTTCGAATCGTTTTCGACGATACGCACTCGACCGGGATTTTCAGCTGGGATTATTTGTTCGAGCTCGGCCGCAATCGCGAGAAATATTGGCGTGAGTATCTCGACGAACTGGCGGCGAAGAAGCTTTCGCGCGGACCAGCCGCACCGTAAATGTGCGCCGATGGATTGGCGCGGCCCCAACCTCCGACGTGGCTGTTCCGGACGCAGTCTGAGTAAGGCGTTCCCGGCCGGCATTGCTGCTGCGGCCGCCGGTGGCCTTGGTTGGCGTGGTTTTAATGGCTTGGTTCAATGGTTTGGGCCGCCCGGGCGCTCCATGAACCGGGGTTTGCGGCCGACCGTCCTTTGCCCGCTAACGATCGGTCAACCTCGTGCCGGTACCATCGGCGGCAGTGTCGGGGTGGGGGTTTTGATGGGACACCTTCCGACATCAGGACGGCCTTGGCCCAACTCCCTCCGGGCCGAGGCCGTTCGTGTCTCCGGCGGGCCGTTCTGCGCAAAGATTCGTCGCCCGGTTGCACGCGCGCCATAAAAATCCGCTTGGCCTTCTGACGGGGAAGGGCGCAGGGCGGATTTTTGTCTAAATTCACCGCCACAAGCGAACGCCTGTCGGGTGCAAATTTCTCATTGTGACGTTCGGATATATTCCGGGGCCAATTTGAAGCGGCGTGAATTCATCAAGCTGCTCGGCAGTACCGCGGTTTCTGCCCTCCCGCTGCAGCTCATTTGGCCGACGGCGGCCGCTGCCCAAAATCCGGTGCGCGCCAATCGAGCCCGCCGCCGACCCGGCTGCGCAGGCGGATCCAGTTGGTCAGGTTGCGACAGTGCAGGGCAGCGCCACAGTGACCCGGGGCAGCCAGGCGACGGCGGCTGTTGCTCTTCGGATCAATGACCCTGTTTTTACCGACGACACGCTCGCGACGGGTGCGGATTCGACCCTCAGCGTTACTTTTGACGATGAGACCACGTTCAGCCTGTCCGCGAACACACGCATCGTCGTCAACGCGTTCATCTACCAGGAGGGCGGCGATAACAACGCGGCGGCGTTCAATGTCGCCGTCGGCACGGCGGCCTTCGTTGCTAGTCTGGTCGCAAAAACCGGGGACATGAAGATTTCTACGCCGACCGCCACGCTCGGCATCCGGGGCACGACCGGCGTGGTCGACGTACCGGAAGGCGGCGGGGCGGGCGAGCCAAAGATAAAGCTCTACCCGGACGCCGACGGTCACGTCGGCCAGATCGAGGTGTTCAATCGGCAAGGCGGGCGGCTGGGCACGCTGACCCAAGGCGCCAGCGCCTTTACCATCCGGTCGGGTCCGGGCGGACGTCTGCGCGTCGAGCCATTCCAGATTCCGCCGCGGGAAGCGGCGCGCGACCGTGGCGTGCTGCAGCGACTATACGCATCCCACGATATCGGTCGCCGGCAGACGAGCCAGCGCCTGCTAACGCGCGGTCCCAGCCGGCCCGGGGTACGCAATCCGCGGCGACCCGGCCGCACGCCGCAGGAACTCAATCGCAGTCCGCGAGAACCCGGCCGCTCGCCGCAGGAGCTCAATCGCAGTCCGCGAGAACCCGGCCGCTCGCCGCAGGAGCTCAATCGCAATCCGAGAGAACCCGGCCGCGCGCCGCAGGAGCTCAATCGCAATCCGCACCAGGGCGGTCCGCCGCGGCAGCAATCGGCGCCGCGCAAAGGCAATCCGGGCGGTCGGCGCGGGCATTAGCGCATGCAGCGGCAAGGCGGATTGAATTTTCTCTTACCAGATCGTTGCTGGAGATATTTTCTGGCGACATTCATCGCGGTGTGGACTGCGGTGTCGCTCGCCCAGGCCGCCGGCGGCAACAAGCCGCCGCCGCCGGCGTCGTCCGCGCCAATTCCAGACCTTGCCGCGGCGATGGTTCAGTATCGCCGCGCATTGGCCGAATATGTCGAGGCGCGGGCAACATACGACGCCGCGGCCGAAGCGTACTGGAAGTCGGTATCCGCAAAGCGGCATCTGCGCAGCGCAAAGCGCGCAAGCCACCAGCAGATTTCGATCGACGATTATGTGCTGACCCAACCGCCGATTTATACGGGACCGCCGAAGCCGCGGGATCCCTCCAAGCCTCCTGAAGAAACACCGTCGGCGGCCGCGGTGCCTGTGGTGGCGGATTTTCTCGCGGCTGCGAAGCAGGAATTCAAATTCGTTCCACGGCGGCCCCAAAGCGAACGCGAGTTCAAACGCGCCTATGCCAAGGTCGCGCTGGCAGCCGGCCTGACGGAGCGGCAGATTGTCCGCATTTATGGCTTCGAGGCCGGGGGCAACGGCGAATACGACGTTCAGGCCGGGCTCGAACACAACAAGGCAGCCCGCGCGATCACCACGGCGCTCGGCTACAATCAGCTGCTGGCGACGAATACCGTCGAGATTATCGCCGAAAGCGGCAATCAGTTCGTCAAGAATTTGCTCGCGCGCGCCGCGGCTTTGCCCGACGTCGAAAAGGCGGCGCTGGAGCGCAAGATTGCGATCCTGCGCAAGATGATAGCTTTCGCCAAGAGCGTTCCCGACGACTGGAACCGGCATCAGGCGCTGGCGGGGACGCGAAAGGGGCTTGGCATTCACGCGTTGAATTTGGACATCGATGTCGGGCCGCTCCTGCAAACGCAGAAGCTCATGGACTCGGTCGTGTTCGCCCGCCGTAAGGGTCTTTCCGAAACGCTCACCGCCGCCGAGCTGGAAATGATGAACCTGACCGGCGACGGCAACGGCTTCGACATGATTACGATGCCGCGGGACTGGCGCGACCAGGTACCGACGGCGAATTTCTTTCTCAGGGGTGGCTACCGGGACAATCCGGTCGCGCAGCGCAACAACGTCGTTGCCAAGCTGATCGCAGCGACCGACGCGCACATGGACGTCGAGCTCAAAAAGTCCGGCGCAAAGGAGCTCGCCGCGGCGCTGCGTTGAAAATGCCTGTTTTCGCTGGGTCGCGCAGACAGGCGGTCAACAGACCCGGGTCGCCTCGGGGTTTGGCTGCCCTTTTCGCTGGCGCTGGCTTCGAAGGGCGTGAACTTTCTTTCCGGCGTGCTAAATTGAACGCGGCGACGCCGAGGAAGAGGTAATGACGCCGCGCTCCAAAGGCGGAGACAAATCCAAGAGGCCTTATCGCCGCAAGGCCGCGCCGTTAAAGCGCCGCGACGGCGTAAGCGCCGCCGCTCGCCGCCGACCGTCCGCGGCCGGTGGGGAAACAAAGGTGACGCGGCTCGAGCGCGAGCTGGAAGACGCATTGCGTCAGCAGACCGCGACCGCTGAAATCTTGAAAGTCATCAGCAGTTCGACGTTCGATTTACAGACTGTGCTCGACAGGCTGGTCGAAACCGCGAGGCATCTCTGCGGCGCCGACGCCACCAACATATGGCGCCCCGACGGCAATGTGTTGAAGCTCGCCGCAAGCTACGGTCATACCCGTGAATTCAAGGAATTTGCCCAGCAAAATCCGATTACACCCGGACGGGGAACGGTCACCGGGCGCGTGTTCCTGGAACGCAAGACCATTCATATCCCGGACGTTCTTGCCGACAAGGAATTTACCGGTACCGGCTACCAATCGCGCGGCAGGTATCGGAGCCATCTTGGCGTTCCGATGCTGAGGGAGGGCGAGGCAATCGGCGTCTTTGCGCTCACCCGATCGGACGTGACGCAATATTCGGCGAAACAAATCGAATTGTTGGAGACATTCGCCAGCCAGGCGGTCATCGCCATCGAGAACGCCCGGCTGCACGAGGCCGAGAAGGAACGCACGCGCGAGCTGCACGAGTTGCTGTTGCTGCTGCAGCACGAACGGCAAAACAAGCTGATGAACGTGGAAACGATCACGGCTTCGATCGCTCACGAAGTCAGGCAGCCGCTCGCCGCGATCGCGACGAACGGCAGCGCTGCGCTGCGGTTTTTTGAAAGAACGCCGCCCGATTACGACGAGATGCGGGCGGCGCTGCGCAGGTTGATCAGCGAAAGTCATCGCGCCAGCGACGTGTTCGACAGCATCCGTTCGCTGTTCCGCAGGACCGGCCAGGAACGCCAGCCGATCGACGTGAACGAAATAACGCTCGACGTGCTGAAGTCGTTGCGGGGCGAGCTGGCGGACCGTGGCGTGACGGTTGAAACCGGACTTGCGTCCGAGCTGCCGCTGGTTGAGGGGCGCCGGAGTCAATTGCAACAGCTCATTTCCAACCTGGTCCACAACGCGATCGAAGCCATGGATGCCACGACCGATCGCGAGCGGCTGTTGCGGATAACCACCGAACGCCGCGGTGAAGACGCGATAGCGGTCGCGCTGGAAGATTCAGGGCCGGGCATCGATGCGAACCGGATAAGGGACATCTTCGATGCTTTCGTCACGACGAAGGCTGATGGGATGGGATTGGGGCTCGCGATCTGCCGGCGGATTGTCGAAAGCCACAGCGGACAAATCTCCGCGTCGTCGGACGGCAAGAACGGCTCGGTTTTCCGGTTCGTTCTTCCGCTCAAAGCACAGGCGTGACGCTGTTTTTTTTGTAGCTTTTCAAGTCGGCCGTCATGCACCGCACCCTTGGCTCGAGGGTGATCTCGATCACACGTCGACCGCCGGGTCTGGGGTTACGTTGCAGCCAAGTTAGAAGCTGCAAACCCCTGACAGGAGATCGCTATGAAGTTCGTCATCCTCATCGCGCTCGCATTCGCTCTCGCTCTCGCCTTCGCTGCCGGCCCTGAACTTGCGTTAACGACCCAGCCGGACCAATTGGCTGTGTGCAGCGGGGGCATTGCATGCCCGTAACGTCTTTGCCGTCGCCGTAAGACCCGGGCGAGGTGTGCCCCGCCGCGCCGGGTAAGTCTTCAACTTCTTCGCACAGGCGGGCATGCCGACAGAGCTTCCGCGGGTCTTGGTAGCCACTGCATTTGCAATCGCAATAATGCTGGCGGTTGGGACGTAGCCAAGCGTTCGCCTATGGCGGCCTCGGGGGTAAGGCGTTTTATAGCGTCGCTGGTGTCGAATTGGCGCGAAAGTCGCCCACGCTTCGCTGTTGGAGCGTTTGGTTCAATCTACTTGGTTCGCTCTACCGAAGGCCGGCAGCTCGCAGATCCGACATGAGACGTTCAACGGTCGCCTCTATATAGAAGGTCTTGCCGAGCTCGAGTGCCGGGTAGCGGTGCCAAACCTTGTCCGTCATCAGCAGACATTCGATGGCTTCGCTCGCCTTTTGCGTTTTGCCCACGTTGTGAAAAGTGACCGCCCTCGCCACCTGACCCAGCGCGTAATCCCCCCTGGTAAGGCTGTTGGCGTAAGTCTCCGCTTTGGGGAAGTTGCCACACAGGTATGTTTTGATGCAGAAATAAAAATTCAACAATTCGCCGACGGCGGCGCGCCCGCGATTTATCCCCTTCTCCAGGTTCGAATAACTCCAGTCGAAGTTCACGTCCGAGGCAACGTTGAGCTCATATATGGTGCCCTTCCAACCTTCATCTTTGGCGTGATATTTGAACAGCTTCACGTCGTCGTCGCCCAATGAACCGGCGAACAGCATGCAAAGATTGCCGAGTGCCTCGGTCATGTTGCGCGGTGCCTGAGCCTGGCTGACGTCGACTATCCTGCTCACCCAGATCTCGTCCAGATCGCGATGATCCTCGAGCAGGCGTGAAAAATTGACCGTGTCGATCAGGGCGCCTTCGCAATAGACGTTACCATCGATTGTTATCGTCTCTTCGATGTAAGGAAGAGCAGAGCAAGCGCACAGGCTCTCGGTGGTGATATCTTTGTACTTATCGCCTTTTATGTTTGAGAATAATTGCAATTCTTTTTTGTCAAGGTTCCAGGCATTGTGATAGATAAATAGATCTTTCTTTTTGTACAAATTTTCGATCTCGATGGTTTTTAGAAAACTACTATCGGCGTAATAGATTTTTGACAGGCCGTTCACGGGAGCCAGGTACATAAGAGAAGTCAAAAAACGACTGTACGGGTTGACGGCGAGGACTTGGTCCAACATCCAATGATTGAACCCTCCTGTCTTGTCCCAGGTACGCGGATCCCAGTTCTTCAGATCGGCCCAGAACGACAGGCTTTCGCGAAAAGCATCGGCGATTTTCTCAGGTGGCAGCATCGCGCGGTAATAGCTGGACCAGTCAGTTAAAAATTTGACGATGGCCCCGCTATTGGCGCCAAGATCAGGGCCGAAAACCGTATTGATCGGAAAGCCGGAATAGGAATTGTCGTCGCGAAATATGTTATCGCGGAAGAAATCTCCGGTCTGGCGGGCTTTGTCGCCTGTTTGCCATTTGTTATAGACGATCCCAACCCACGCGCCGATGCAAGACAATGCCCAGACTTGGAAATCGATGGAATGCTCCTGGAGGGCCGTCAAAGCGCCGATGTGGAGGCCGGCGGCGGGTCCACCTCCGGCTAGCGTGATCGCTCGTTTGAGGGGAGGTTTTTCTTCTGACATCGAAATGCTCCTCACGTCGATTGCTGAAAAAGCATCCAGAGAAGGTGGCAGCCAAGCCTTCGGCGACTGCGAAGCAAGGAAGAAGGCGCGAATAGGTAATCAGAAAAGACCGGCTTATCTGCACTGCTCGAGCAGCGACCGGCCTTCTATCAAGTCGCGTGTATCAAGTCCCTTGTTGAACGAAGCAAGGACCGGCGAAAGAAGTTCGGCGGCTTCAGCGCGCCTGTTCTGGGTTATCCAAAGCGCGGCGAGATCCTTTGCGGCTCTGAGTTCCAGCGATCGCACGTTTTGATGCCTCGCCGTTTTCAATGCCTGATGGAGCAACGCCTGCGCATTCGCTTGGACGTCGGTCGCGTCAGAGGCAAGCAAGGCGCGCGACCTCAGACGATACAACTCGGCTTCGAATATCCGCTCGCCATTTTGATTCGCCGTGAAAATACCCTGGTCGATGACCTCCAAGGCGGCTTCCGGTTGTTCTTGGAGCAATAGAGCCGGGCACCACAGCACGTCGAGCGCCGTGACACCGAGCGCGTAGCCCGATCGGCGATAATCATTGAACGCATTTCTCACGTCGTCGAGCGCGAGCGGGTCCGATGACGGGTCGAGCATGGTCGTGCTGATCCCTCTGACGACGCGGGAGAGATTTCGCCACTGCCCGAACCCGTGTTCCTCGGATAGGCTAAGGCATCGTTCGGCGTTTTGCAGCGCAAGCGCCGGTTCGCCCTGCAGGGCATGAAGAACGCAAGCGTAGTAACAAACGTACGCGTGGGTGTGCGGATGTTCGACCGCGTCCGCGCGTTGATGAGCAGCCAGGATTAGAGCGTGAGCTTTGTCGATATCGCCCAGAAGCCAGACGGCCCAGGACATCAGGGCCAAGCCTGCCGCGCCGGCGTCCTGCCCGGCGGCCCGCGCGGCCAATCTGACGCCCTCACTGCTCGCGTCAAACTTTTCAATAGCTCGTTTGACTTCGTCGTGAGCGTCGACGACACGGCCCATGAACAGCAGGATCATGGCGCGGCCACGCATGGCATTAAGCAACGCGGGCTGGTCATCGCGCGTTTCGGCCAGACGAATTAAAGCAGCGATCGATCGCTCGGCCTGCGGCAGTTCGCCCCGAAATACGCTGGCGCTGACAAGCCAAAATAGGACTTGCAGATATTCCGGTACGTCGCCCAGGCGTTCACATAACTCATGGGCGCGGGTGAAGGTTGCCATCGCCGCGCTGGAGGCCGGACCTTGCGTAGCAATAAGGCAAGGCGCCAAAGCGAGCCGAAGCTCGAGCTCCAGCCTGTCTTTGTCAGCGTGCTCGGGAAGACGGCTCAGCGCTTCAAGGCCGCGCTGCAGATGCGCAATGGCCTCGGCGTCGGCAGTTCGAGCCGCGGCCCGCTTGCCGGCTCGAAGCCAATACTCGACCGCCTTGGTAATGAGGCCGGCCTCGGTGAGATGGTGCGCCAGAGTTTCGGGTTCAGCCTCTACGATTTCCTGGAAATGTTGCTCGAAAGCGTTGGCGATCGCGCCGTGAAGCTCAGTGCGTCGGGTCTTTAGCAGCCCGGCATACGCGGCGTCCCGCACCAGGACATGCTTGAAGGTGTATACTCTTTCCAGTTCTTCGCCGCGGCAGAACACCAACTCAGATCGAACCAATTGCTCCAACGCTTCATCCAACTTTACTGTCGGCAAATCAGAAATGACGTTCAGGAGTTCGTACGAGAACTCGCGGCCGACGGCGGCGCCGATCTGCGCCAGGTCCTTCACCGACCCCAACCGGTCGAGCCGGGCCATCAGCGAAGCGTAGAGCGTTGTCGGGACGGCAAATGAAGGCAGCGGGCGGTCGAGCACATAGCGGTCGCCCCGCACCTGCAGCAGTCCGCTCTCAAGCACCGTTTTGGTAAGCTCCTCGATGAATAAGGGTACGCCGTCGGTTTGAGAGAGAATTTTGTCCATCACCTGTTCGGGCAGCGCTTTCCCGGTCGTCACCCGCTCCACCAGCGCCGTACCGTAATTCCGGCTCAAGCGCGTCAGCGGCAGCGTCGTCACATGGGCGTGATTTGGCCATGGTGGGACGAAAGTTGGTCTGGCCGTGATGAGCAGCAATACGGGGAGCTGAGGCAGTCGCTGCACGGTAAGTGCCAGCAGCTCCAGAGAGGTCGGGTCAATCCAGTGCGCATCCTCGATGACGACTAATACCGGTTGCCGCGCGGCTAAGCTCTGCAGCTGAGCCAAAAATGCCAATAACGTAACTTCCTTGCGTTTCTGCGGGCTGAGTTCAGGCAAATGGTGCCGGTCATCGGTCGGCAACGACAGAAGAGTTGCCAACACGGCTACATGGGAACTGGTTTTGGACAGCAAGGCCTCAAGCTTGACGAGCTTCTCGGCGGGAGAGTCGCTACGCTCGAATCCAGCAGCCCTTTCGAGCTGGCTGATAAACGGGAACAGAGCGCTATTGGTGTGGTGCGACGAACAGAAATAGCGCACGCGGGTATGCGGCTCGGCCAGCAGGCGCTCTTGAAACGTCAGGGCAATATGTGACTTGCCGATACCGGGCTCGCCGGTCAGCATAACCACGCAGCCTTCACCCTGTGCCGCTTTTCGCCAGCGGCGTGAAAGTAGTTCTATTTCCTCGTCGCGGCCGAGCAATGGCGGCAGGCTGATACCGTGTTCGGCTTCAAAGCGACTTTCTACAGCGCTCGGGCCCAACACCTGCCAGGCCATCACCGGTTGGGCCAGACCCTTGAGCGCCACCGGGCCGAGATCGCGGTATTCGAAGTGCCCGGCCGCGAGCCGGCGCGTGCTGGCGGAGATCACGACCGTACCTGGATCGGCCAGCGCTTGCAGGCGAGCAGCCAGGTTAGGCGTGTCGCCGACGGCCGCTTGACCGTCGGAGGCGCGCTCCGCCATGACGTCGCCAACCACTACCACCCCGGTAGAGACACCGACCCGAGCCGCCAGCTTTTGTTGGGCAATCGTTTCCAGGCGCGGAACCGCGGCGACGATGTCGAGAGCCGCGCCGACGGCACGCTCCGCGTCGTTTTCATGCGCGCGGGGAAAACCAAAATATACCAATAATCCATCGCCCAGAAGCTGGGCGATGAAACCGTCGTAGCTTGATATGACCTGGGCGCAGGCGGCCCGGAAGGCATCGATCACTTCGCGCAAGTCTTCCGGGTCGAGACGTGTCGACAATTCGGTCGAACCGACAAGATCGCAAAACATCACCGTAAGCTGTCGCCTCTCGCCCGGCGCCGACCGAAGCGCTGACGACCGCAATTTGGGTGAGGCGCCCTCAAGTTCGGTGATCGCGCGCAATATCGTCTTGCGATGGACGAACGGAATGCCTTGGGCCTTTAGATCCTGATCCGTCAAATCTCGAAGAACGGCTGCATCCAAGCCGGCAAGGCGGTCCGCGTATTCGGATAGGCCGAGCGACGTCAGCCGATCTTCCAGCGTCTGCACCAGATCCTCCTCGAACCTAGGCGCAATGATCAAACCGGAAAGCCCAGCATTGTAACGTGCCGACGTACAATTGTACACGTTTCTCATCGGACGCTTTCTAAAGGTGTGCTGACGTAGAGATCGTCAAAATTTCAGCAAATAAGCTGCGAAAGTTCCGAGTTCCAACATGACACTTTCAAAACGTCATCAAGAGCGGCTTGCGTGATCGCCCCGCTAAAACACGTAACCGGCCGCCTATCCGCGCAAAACGTGCGAGCCCAGCCGCATATCGTTGAGCAGGGATCGGAATGCGCGACCGGCCGCCATGTTACGTCTGACCATGAGCTCAATCGCCCATTCAGCGCGCTCGCATTCGAACGCGATCATGTCCTCGTACACATGCTGGATCAGCTCATCGACGAGAGATGTGGTCATCCTTGATCGCGCACCGCCAAAGGCGGAACACTTGTTCTTTTGTCAGGCACGACCGGCGGAACTTCTGGGGCGTGCCGTTCAAATCCTGCGAGGCCAACGCGGTCACAGCATCTCTCCTTTGTCAGGGAGCCCAGACCTGTCGGGAACCGTCGCCGGCCTTCGGCTGGCGCCACCGACGTTACAAGCCTAGAGTGTTGGGGTTGGATGTCAGTGCTGCGCGTCACAGCAAATTAGTTGCACCGGGAGCCCGGGGAGATGGCGGAAGCAAGGGTCGCGGAGCGCGACCGCAAGCTGTTGCTGCGATCTCCGCTGTTCGCGGGAATCGATGAGCGCAGTCAGCGTGAAATCGCCGCCCAAGCCGTGCTTCGCAGCTTTGGGGCCGGCGAGCCGATTTGCCGCCTGGGCGATCCGGGGCTCAGCATGATGGCGGTTATCACCGGCACGGTGCGTATTTCGCTGCCCTCGATAAAGGGCAAAGAGATCATCCTTGCAGATCTGCCCGCGGGCGAGCTATTCGGCGAAATTGCGATGCTTGATGGAAAACCGCGCTCGGCGGACGCCACCGCGCTGACCAAATGCGAACTGCTGGTACTGGAGCGCCGGCATGTGATCCCGTTTCTCGAACGAAATCCCGCGATTTGCCTTAAGTTGATGGAAATCCTTTGCGCCCGCATCCGCCGCTCCGATGAGCGTATGGCGGACATCGCCTTCCTGGATTTGCCGACGCGCTTGGCCAAGGTGCTTCTCAATCATCCCGCGAAAACTCTCGGGCCGGCGAAACTCTCTTTATTGCAGAGAGAGTTAGCGGAGATGGCCGGGGGTACGCGGGAAAATGTCAACCGTTGCCTGCGCGATTGGCAGCGGCGGGGCATAGTGGAGTTGAAGGGCGGCTGGACCACAATTCTCAAGGCCGACGAACTGCGCCGCTTCGTCGAGCAGAATTAGCGACGTTGATCACAGCGCGGTGTTTCAACCTGTTCGGTCGGCCAACATTGGCCGATTTGGACCGCCTTTGAGCGATCCGCTCGACACTTATCAGGAGCGTGGCCCGAGCGATTTCGGCGGGTAGGACACTTAGGAAAGGTGGACCAGGATGGCAGCTAAAGCTGAATTCCCGACGACCCAGAAGATCGGCATCCTTGTCTTTGACGGCTTCGAACCGATCGACGTTTTCGGCTTTGTGGAGGCCTTCGCCATCGCACGCTTCCTGGGTACCGGTTATGCCTCCCCGCCGCCGTACCCTTTCGAAACCGTGCTGATTGCAAAAGAAATCGCGAAGGTGAAGAGCGCCAACGGTCCCTCGGTCGCGCCGGATTGGGACTTTGCGCGTGCTCTGCAGCAATCTCTCGATGTGTTGATGATACCGGGCGGCATTGGGACCCGGCCATTGCTTGATGAAACTTCGGATCCAAAATCTGTTGCCTCGCTACTGGACTGGGTACGTGCCATGGACAAGAAAGTGCACATCATGGCGTCCGTTTGCACTGGCGCCGCCGTTCTCGCCAAGTGCGGATTACTGGATGGCTTGCCAGCCGCGACCAACCATTCCGCCTTTGGGTGGGTGGCAAAGCACGGACCCCTCGTCCATTGGGACAATGTCGCGCGATGGGTAGACGCGGGCAAATACGTCACCTCTGCAGGTGTCTCGGCCGGAACCGATCTTGGATTTCATCTGGTATCGAGGCTTGCCGGCCGTGCGGTTGCCGAGGTGGCGGTGACGATGGCCGAATACGACTGGCATCGCGATCCGCAAGCACCCATTGCCTATCCGCAGCAGGCCGATTTGCCGTGACAAGGAACTCAAGAGATGGCGCCGCGTCCGTTCATGACACATTCTGGAGGTATCACAACCTCCACCAAACGTTCGTTATCCGGGGCAAAGCGGATATGAGGGAATAGAAGTGGTGGACGCTGTAGGGATTGAACCTACGACCGCTCCCGGGTGAAAGAGTCCCCACGTTTTGGAAAGCCCAAGGGTCGCTGTGGCCGAGCTGTTCTTTTCACGGCTTCTCCAGTGCCACGGTGTGACGGCCAAATGACGTTCCCTTCTGAGCGGAACGCAGACATGACGCGGACGTGAGGAAACGTCTGCTTTTGACCCACATGCGATGTTGAAGAAGGCGCTTCTGACAAATGATTTAGATCACTTCGATGTGATCTCCCTCAAATAGGGGGATTGCCGGTGCGATGCGACCGGATGAAGCTGAAGGAAGGAATTTGGTGCCAGCATCTCGCAACAGGAGCGTTCGATGCCCCCAGATCTGGATCTCAATCAGCTCAACACTTTGATCCAAAGCGCCAATGCAGGATGGACCGCGGCACAAACGTCGGTTTCGGAGCTGCCGCCAGACGAACAAAAACGCCGGCTCGGTTACGATCCGCGCGGCGGTGAGGAAAGTCTGGAACAGCGAATTTCGGCGTCGCAGGCAAAGCTTGCGGCAGTCAAGGCAACAATTGGAGCGACCGCCACGGCCTATGATTGGCGCAACGTGGGCGGCAAGAACTTCGTCACACCCATCAGAGACCAGGGCGGCTGCGGTTCCTGCGTTTCGTTTGGATCGACCGCCACGGTCGAGGCCATGTATCGAATTCAGCGCAACAACCCGACCATGGATGTCAACCTGGCGGAAGCCTCGCTGTTCTTTTGCGTGGGTCCGGCGACCGGCGCGAGCTGCGGCGGCGGGTGGTACATGACGCCAGCGATGGACGGCTACAAGAATACGGGCGTCCCGGATGAAGCGTGCTTTCCCTATACCGATCACCAGCAGGCGTGCGGCCAGTGCTCCGATTGGGCATCGCGAGCAACGAAGATCACCGGCTGGCACACAATCACGGCTGCCGCCGACATGAAGGCATGGCTTTCCACGCGTGGGCCGCTTGCAAGCTGCTTCACCGTCTACAATGACTTCTTTTCCTACAAATCGGGTGTCTACAAACACGTCTCTGGAGCCGTGGCCGGCGGGCACTGCATCTCGGTCATCGGCTACAACGACGCCGGCAGCTTCTGGATTTGCAAGAACAGCTGGGGAACCGGATGGGGGGAATCGGGCTTCTTTTGCATCGCATACGGCGACTGCGGCATCGATTCCACGATGTGGGCGGTTGAGGGCATTTTGGAGTCCGGCTGGCTCAACAATACGAAGGTCATCGGGCTTTGGACCATCGATCAAGACCGCAATGCCTGGGCGTATCTCGACGGCGTTGGATGGCGTAGAATTGCCTGGGACAACGACAACATCCTGCTCGACCTTTTGCGGCTCCTGGCCGCCGCCAAGGAAGGCGGGCGCCCGGTCAATGTTTATCAGGACAATGGCGTGATCAAGCAGATCTACGTCCTCTAACGAAGGGAGATGGGTCATGGCTGACACGAAACCGCAACAGGATTTGTTGTCCCAAGCCTCCACGACATCAGGCGCCGGCGCGGCCGCAGGAGGTGCCGGCGCGCCGACCGCCGAGCCGCCCGCTGCCGCCGTTTCCGATGGCGGGGCTGTTGGCATCGGCGCTTCGGTCTGGGTCAGCAACAAGAAGATCAACGCACTGTGGTCGATCAACGAGAACCGCAATTCCTGGGTCGGCGTCGCCGGCGTCGGGTGGGTGAAATTTGCCAACAACTCCGACAGCGCGATCGTTGCATTCACCATGCTCGGGGCCAATGCGAGACACACCCAGGGGCTTGTGAGCTACCGGCAGGAAGCCGACAATATGATCCACGAAATGTATGTGTGGTGACGACCTTCGGGTCGTTTCCGAGCAAATGGGCGGCCCGCATGATGAGCGATACAAAGCCGCGTGATCTGACGGACGCGGAGCTTGAACTGATCAAAGCGCCGCCCGGTCGAACCACCGAGAGTGTGCCGCTGTCGCTGCCGCCAGGGACGCAGGTGGCCGTGCAGGACATCGATCCGCGGCCACCCATCAGTTCTGGAAGCGCAACGCCAACCGCTGGTCCCCCCGACCTGTCAGGTGCCGGCGGGACGGGTGTGCCGTAAGCGGACCTTTGGCTGCAAGAACTGGCTCCTGGAACAAAAGGAGCGGGAACACCATGCCCGAAATCGCGGTCACGGAAGGCGACAAGGGTCGCAGCTTCCAGGCACGGATCGGCGACAGCATCGTGGTCCGGCTGCCGGAAACGCCCACGACCGGCTTCCGCTGGAACGCGATGCTCTCTGACGCGCGGGTGATCGAGGCACAGTCGGACGATTATGCGCCAGGCGGTTCTGCACCGGGAAGCGGCGGTCTTCGAACGTTTCGGTATCTCGCCAAGGCGGCGGGTGTAGCCACCCTGAATTTTCATCTCGCCCGGTCGTGGGAACGCGAACCCCCGAGGCTAGAGTTCGGCGTCCGGGTCACCGTTCAATGACGTGTTTGGTCGGCTGCTGAACCGGTAAATCGGCTGGCTTGTCGCCCTTGAGATACGGCCAATATAAGCGTGTGTTCGAACCCGGCCAGCCGAAGCTAAGACATTGAAACGCATGGTGGGCGCTGTAGGGATTGAACCTACGACCTCTCCCGTGTGAAGGGAACGCTCTCCCGCTGAGCTAAGCGCCCGGTCCAGTTCGCGGCGGATTTAAGGAACCGTCATGCAGGGTGTCAAGCGACGCCGTCAACCGCGACGCGGCAAACGGCGCTTCGGCCGGGTCTGAGCGTGATCATATCCGCAAGCCGCAGGCTTTTGGAGTCGTGCATCAGTTCGACGCCGCGCGCGAGGCGCCCGACTGCAAGGCGCGGATGCGGTCGGCAAGCGTGCCCTTGTTTTCCTGGGGTGCATCGAGCGTCGCGCCCCCGGTCTGGCCGCCGCCGTTGACGGTCGCACCGTCGCGCCGCCCCGCCGCCAATTCGGGAACCGCCTCCGCCAGCATCGTCTCGATCGGCGAGCCTGGTCCTTCGAGCACCGCGGTGAGCCGCGCCACTTCGGCCGCCACGTCGTTGATGCGCTCGCGTAACAGCGCGTTCTCGACGCGCTCTGCCGCCCAGGTCGTTTCCGCGTCGCGCTTCATGGTCGCGATCTCGCGTTGCAGCTTGGTACGCTCTTCGACGGCGGCGGCGAGCTGCGCTTCCAGCTGGCCGATGTCGGCGCGGAATTTGTCGACGACGCCGCTGCTGCGGCCGCCGGCATTCTCGAGCTCTTCGCGCAAATCATGCTCGATCTTGCCGGCCGCTTCGAGTTCGCCGCGCAACCGGGTGATCTCGAACTCGCGCTCGGCAAGAAGCCGGCCCTGATCGCCGAGCCGACTTTCGAGTTCGCCCGCGCGGCGGCTCAAAACTTCCGCTTCGGTCGTCTGCACCAGAAGCTGCCGCTCGAGTTCGCCAGTGCGCGCCGCAAGTCCGTCGAGCTTGCCGCGTGCTTCGTTCGACTGGCTGGTCGCGGCCTCGGCTTCGGCGCGTTCGCGCGTGAGCCGCTCTTCGGTCGCCCGTACCGCCCGCTCATAGTCGGTGACGCTCACCTTCATCGCTTCGACCTGAGTGCGCATCGCCGCAAGCTCGACGCGCTGGCTGTCCGCCATGATCGAGCGTTCGCCGAGCTCGGCGACAAGCTTGGCAAGGTCGGCCTGCTTGTCGGCGAGCGTCCGCTCGGCCTCCCGCAGCGAAGCGGACTTGCGTTCGAACTCGTCCTCGGTGGCGCGCAGCTGGTCGCGCAAATTCTTGTCCCGCGATTCCAGCGCGAAGATCGCCGCCGTCTTCTCGCCGAGTTCTTTCTT
>CAVZSB010000053.1:0-13896 GCA_963777635.1 uncultured Alphaproteobacteria bacterium | reverse complement strand
AATCCTGCCGGGGTCGCCAGTTATTTCAATGCATTGTAGCGTGCCTTGACCAGGAAAACGTCGTCGAACGCATCCGTCGGCGCTATTTTCATTGGAAAGAGGAGAGCCATGATGCCCTTATGGAAAGCCGCGTCGCTGACTTGCTGTGCGGCGATGTGCACCGGCGCCTTGCTACTTCCAGATGATGTCCGGGCGCAAGCGAGCGCGGCGCCCAAGGTTGCGACTATCTGTGAGCCCTGTCACGGGCTCGATGGAATTGGACGCGATGTCGAAGTGCCGAACATTGCCGGCCAGCACAGCGTCTATCTGCGCAACCAGTTGTTGGCTTTTAAGAGAGGACTGCGCAAGCATCCGGAGATGCGATATATCGCCCGAGAACTGACGGAACGGGAGATTGATGAAGTCGTCACCTATTATTCAACGTTGCCGCCAATTTAGGGCTCGCACTCGCCGCCGCGTCGAATTGCAGACGCGGCAAGCGCGCTACGCCGGCAGCCCGACCGAACAAACCGCTTCCGTCAAGGCCGCCGCGAGGGAAGGTACGACGCCAACCGCGGCGCACTGCCGGCTGATGCTGAAAGAAGGCTGCAATTCCAGCAGCCGCGCCGCCGCTGCTTTCGCTTCTTCGGTTTGCCCTAGTCGGGCAAGCGCTGCCACCAGGCACATGTAGTTGATACTGAACAGGGGATTGACCTGGATTGCCTTGCGCGCGGCGTCGGCGGCCTCGGCATTGCGCCCACGCATGAAATGTCCGACCGAGATCCCGCTGAGCGCGATAAATCCAAGTGGGTCGAACGGGCTTAAACGGACGGCGCGTTCGCCCCAGTCGATAGCCCGCTCCGCCTCGCCAGCCCAAGCGAACAGCGTGCTGCCGCAAATGTAGGTCAAAGCCGACGACGGACTAAGGGCCAAAGCCGCATCAAAGGCCTGAAACGCAGTCGCGCGATCATGCTCGATCAAACCGACGCAGAAACCAGCGACCGTCAGCGCGGTCGCGTCATCGCGCCCGTGAACCAGAGCGGCACGGGCGTAGCGGCTCATGGCGCGCCGGTTCTCGTCGCGCATCCCACCGCGCACGAATAGGATTTCGTGGCACCAGGCGGCGAAGCCAAGCGCCGTCGGGTAGTCCGGTTCGAGCACGAGCGCGCGCTCAAGCAACGGCAGCGATTTCAAAGCCCCGTCGGGCATCAACGTGAAAACCTGCGGGAGTGCGCGCAGCGTAAGATCGTAGGCATCGAGATTGTCGGGTCGTTTGCGCTTGACGCGCTCGATTTCCGCCTGGCGCAAGCTTGGCTCGATCGCGGCGACAGTACTCATCGTTATGTCGTCCTGCAGCGCGAATATGTCATCGATGGCGCGGTCATAGCGCTCGGCCCAAATGTGCCTGCTGGACTCCGCCTCGACCAGTTGAGCCGTGATCCGTACGCGGCCGGCAGCCTTGCGTACGCTGCCTTCGAGCACATAGCGGACGCCGAGGTCACGGCCGATCTGCCGGACGTCCGGCGACTTGCCCTTGTAGGCGAAGCTTGAATTGCGCGCGATAACGAAAAGCCAGCGGATGCGCGAGAGGCCGGTGATGATGTCTTCGACCATGCCGTCAGCGAAATATTCCTGCTCAGGATCACCGCTCATGTTCTGAAATGGCAACACGGCGATCGACGGCTTGTCGGGCAACGTCAGCGCAGGGCGCTCGCGCGCTTCATCAAGCCGGACGGAATAGGTGCGCACAGGCTCAACGATGTTTTTAAGGCGCTGCTCTCCCATGTCGCTGACGTCGAACGCGAGCTTGCCCTTGACCTGCTGGTAGGCATTCTCTGAAAGACAAACTGCGCCGGGGACGGCCAACGTCTCCACGCGGGCGGCGATGTTGACGCCATCGCCATAGATATCGCCCTCGTCGATAATGATGTCACCGACGTTGATGCCGATACGGAACTCAATCCGGCGATCTTCGGGAAACTCCGCGTTGCGCTCGATCATGGCGCGCTGGACTTCCATGGCACAACGAACTGCATCGACCGCGCTGGCAAATTCGACCAGAATGCCGTCACCGGTCGTTTTGAAGATACGCCCCCGGTGTTCCGCTATGCTTGGATCGATCAATTCGCGACGACAGGCCTTGAGGGCGGCAAGCGTACCCTCCTCGTCTCTACCCATAAGGCGGCTGTAGCCGGCGACGTCGGCCGCCAGGATGGCCGCCAGCCGGCGTTCGACTCGCTCATTGGCCATAAAAATTCCCGGTCATTCCTTGCGCCAGGTTATCACGCCCGGGCGCGGCAGTCGGGAAAGTCGCAGCGATTGCCAGCGTGGTCGCCGCAATCGCTGTCGCAACCTCAATGTTTTGGTAGTGCCGTCAGGGCCGCCGCGCAGTCTCCGGCCACGTCGAATCGACGAAACCAGCGCCTGCTCCCTTGTGAAGCACCACGCCGGCCAAGCGCTCGCGCAGGTCAATTTTCGAGGATGCGGATCTATTTCGAGGATGCGGTCTATTTCGAGAATAATGTAGCCGGCGAGTTCCCGCCGCCGGATAACCGATCCCGCCGGAGCTGCAACAGCTCACAACGCGACCGCACGGCGTCTCAGCGCCCTATGCAGAAAGGCACCTCGACGCCAAGCCCCCGGGGATTTCCAGATTGCTGACGGGTAGCAGAGCTACCGGCGCCACGCGGGCGCCGGTTGCTTCGCTAGAAAGCCCAGCCTTTAGTACTTCCAGCCTTTAGTACTTGGTGACGACCGGCGGCGGGGCCTTGCCTTTACCCTTGCCGATGGGCGCTTTTCCCTTACCGACGGGCGCGTAGACAGGCTGCGGAGGCGGCGCAGGTGGCGGCAAATCGGCCGCGAGCGCTTGTCCAGCCTTTACAGTGAGGCCTGACGAGGTCTTCACCACTTGAGCGGTGTCCATCAGGACCAGAGCCAAAACCATCGAACAACCGAAGACGAGAATCTGTTTCATTGGAGCCCCCTCTGCGCCAACCATTCCCAAATTTTTCGACCGGCGACTAGTGCAAGAAAGTCACACCGCGCGGCTATTTCGCTCAAACGCCGGGCAAAGCCGACTGCCGGCCGGCCGGCTGCAGCACCGGCGCCAAGCTGCTGGGGCGTTTAAAGAGACAATACCTCACCTTGCCGGCGATCCGTACGCGCGTATCGGCGCGGCGTGTCCGCGGCGCGAATTCAATCGCCTGGAGCGCGCCAGTTTTTGTACGGGTTGTTGATGAGGTTGGAATTGAAATAGCGCGGATCGTTGGACACTTCAGGCCCGAGCCAGGGCGGCGGCTCGATCGGCTCGGATTCACTTGCGACTTCCACCTCGGCAACGACGAGGCCGGTATTGTCGCCGTGAAACACATCGATCTCCCATGTTTTTCCGGCAAACAATTGGCGATATCTGGTCTTCTCGATCAGCGGGCGCTCGCACAGCAAATCGAGCATCATCGCCGCATCGGCCATGGGGATTGGGTATCCAAGCTCCAACCGGGTGATGCCGTGCGCCGGGCCCTTGACGGTCAAAAACGCCAGCGCGCCGGCGATCCGCACACGCACCACCCGCTCTTCGGCGGTAGAGAGATAGCCCTGCCGGTAAAGCACGCCGGGTTCGGACGGCTTCCAGATTTCGAGACGCACGAGATATTTGTGTTCGATTTCTTGCGGCATCAGCTTGACCGGCCCCTCCCCCGCAGAAAATCGTCTCCGGGATCAGTTCGGCTCTGGTCCTCGATGCACGACCGTTACCGCGTGGCGGGCTTTTCGGTGAACAGATCGAACAGCGATTGCTTTGGGTAAGGAAGGTAATCGGACGGGTCGGTACTCGCCTGCGCCGGAGCGGCGGCCGGCGGAGCACCAGCCGGCGGTGCCGAGCCGGCTGGGGCGCCGTTGGCAGCTTGACCGGCCGGTGGCGAATAAGGCTGACCTGCCGGAGTATAGGTGCTCGGAGGATGAGGCATGGCAACCGCCTGGGGCTCCGTCGACCCGCGGAAAACATCGATCAGCGACTGCTGGGGATACGGCATGAGGTCGGGATCGGGTCCGGCGGGCTGGCTCGCAGCGGCAGTCGCGGAATTCGGCGGCACGGCGGCAGCCTGATTGGAAGCAGATGAGAAGGACGAACACCCGGCCACCGCGAGGCAGAAAACGATCAAAGGTAAACTCGCGGCCAGTGAGCGATCGCGGTGCCGTCCGCGCGTCATTGCACCGCCCATAATATGAGTTTCGTCATAATCCATTATACCAGCCGCATCATGTCGATCTCAAGGACGCTACGAAGGCGCCCCAAAGCCGGTCGGGAAAGAAGTCAGCTCATGATGCACTGCAAATGCAAAACGAGCGTTGCGGGGAGCCCTTACTCTGCCCAAGACGGTGGGAAAACAGCGAAAAACCGCGCCTTATGAGTGTCCCCGCGCCGGCCAAGTGGTCCGCCTTTTGGCTTGAACGAGGCGGGTCAACCGGGCTAGTTAGGGCTCTCGCCGATCCGCATCGGCCTTGAAGCGGAAGCCCCCATTCCATAGCCATCGGCTTGGCGTGCACCTGATGAAGAGCGCACCATGAACAGTTATTTCCGGCGTCAGCTTGCGGACTACGCGAAATACCACCGCGACGATCTCAATCGCTGGCTGCATATCATCGGCAATCCGATCATCACGTTGGCAGTATTCCTTCCGCTCAGTCTGGTGTCCGTCCCGATATTCGGCGTTCATGTCACCGCCGCGGCCCTGCTCGTCATTCCGGCGCTGATCGTCTGGATGGCGTTCGACTTCGGCCTCGGACTGGCCATCGTCGTTTCGGCAATTCCCCTCCTTCTTGCCGCCGCCATCATCGCCAAGAATGTCAGCCTCGTCTGGCTCTGGATCATTACTGTCTTGCTGGTCGTCATCGGCTGGGCGATGCAAATCGTCGGGCATCAGATGTTTGAAGGCCGCAAGCCGGCGCTGCTCGACAATCCGATTCACATGCTGATGAGCCCGATGTACATCTTCGCGAAACTTTACATCGCGCTTGGTTTCCGGCCTGATCTCGTGGCGATTGTGGGTAAATCGCCGGAACCGGCTCCGCTTTTTGGCAGCGACGGTCCGGCGGATCTGGGCCAGCATCCGTGACGCAAACGCTCGTTACGGGCGGCTGCGGCTTTATCGGCCAGCACCTGGTTGCCGCGCTTCTCGAACAAGGCCGCCGCGTACGCATTCTCGATATTCGCCCGCCCGCCTGCCCCCGTGCGGGAGTGCACTTTATTCAAGGCTCGATACTCGATCCTGCGCTGGTGCGGCAAGCCCTCGACGATGTCGAGAATGTCTATCACCTCGCCGCGCTGCCGGGCATGTGGATGCCGAACAAAAAGGATTTTTACGACGTCAATTGCCGCGGTACCGAAGTCGTCATCGCCGCCGCGCGCGAGTGCGGCGTGTCGCGATTTTTGCACTGCTCGACCGAATCCATTCTTTTCGGTGCTTCGCATACCGAACCGGTGCTCTCGGAAGACATTCACACCACGCCGGACGAGATGCCGGGACCATACACGCACTCGAAATTGCTGGCCGAACAAGTGGCTCTCTTGGCGGCGACGTCCGGTTTCCCGGTGGTCGTCGCCAACCCGACAATGCCGATCGGCCACCACGAGGGAAATTTCACGCCGCCGACCCTGATGGTGCGATATTTTCTCAGCCGCCGTATTCAAATCTATTTTGATTTCGTGTTGAATCTCGTCGACGTGCGCGATGTGGCGGCCGGACTGCTCCTGGCGATGGAGCGCGGGCAAGTCGGCGGGCGTTACATTCTCGGCGGCGAAGATATTCCGCTCGGAAAACTCCTCGAGATTTTGAGTTCGATGAGCGGCCGCAAACCGCCGCGCGTCCAAATTCCCGCCTGGATCGCCCAGATGGCGGCCGCAACGATGGAGTTTCTGTCCGACCACGTCACTCACGGCGCGCCGGCGGCAACGGTCGAGGGCGTACTGATCGCGTCGCGGTCCAAACCGCTGTCGATGGAAAAATCGCGGCGGGAACTCGGCTACGCGCCGCGTTCAATCGAGCAGGCCTTGCGCGAGGCGGTTGCATCCGTGTCCTTCTGAGTGCGCCGAGCCCCGCAACAGTCGCGCGAGCGTCATAATAGCTGCGCTTTGACACCCCACCGGCCATTAGGTTACGGACTGCACCCGTGCCGTTTCTAACCGCTCTCAAGGTGGAGCCGTCGGAGCCGTGGAAATTCAACCCAAACAAGTGCTCGAGCTCATCTGGATCGCGTGGCTGATCAGCTGGGTGGCCGCGTCATTCTGGTCCGGCCGCACCCAAAAGCGCGCCGCAACGCTGGAAACGTGGACCTACCGCGCGGCCATGATCGCAGGAGGCGCCCTGCTGGTGCCTTGGACCGGGCCGCTCGTGGGGGAGAAGCAAATCTGGCGGATCGGTTGGCCCGGCGGCATCGTGCTTACCGCGATTATGGTGGCGGGCCTTCTCTTGACCTGGTGGGCGCGGATTTATCTGGGGTCGCTCTGGTCAAGCGTGATCACGCGCAAGGAAGGTCACAAGATTGTCGACACCGGCCCATATGCCCTCGTGCGTCATCCGATTTATACCGGGCTCATCATCGGACTGCTGGCGACCGTGGCCGCTGAAGGCAGAATAACGGGGCTCATCGGCGGCGCCCTGGTGGTCCTGGGGGTTTGGTTGAAAGCCCGTACCGAAGAGCGCTTCCTGACGGTCGAGCTTGGTCAGGAGGCTTATGCCTCTTATTGCCGACGCGTACCAATGCTGGTTCCGTTCTTCGTGTCGCGCAGCTAGCGATCCGGAAAAAGCCTGCCCCCGGACTTGATCCGGGGGTGGCTTCCGGTTTTCCGAAAAGATCATGCTCTACCCAAAAATCCCGGCGCCAACCTATTCAATCTAGAACGATCGTGCCCTAGCGGGCGGCCGACAGATGATTTTCAGCTAGCGTTTGGGAGGCGCTTGAGCGGAGACCGCCGGTGCGGCGAGCGGGGTCAGGTAGCGTGGAACGACGATGCGCTGGCCCGCCGTCAGCGGTCCACCTTCGGGCAGCCGGTTGATCTGCGCAATGGACCACGCCGGCACGCGATAAAGCGCCGCCAGCGATTGCAACGTATCGTTGGCGCGAGCGAACACCGCCATGCCGCTGTCCCATAACTCGATCATGGCATCGGCAGGCACGACGGTGCGAATCGGCACGGCTTCATCGTCGGCTTTCGGCACCGCCGAGAGTTGCTGAATTTTGGTCACCAATTGATCCTGGACGGCCTCTGTCTTGTCCATGTTGACGTGATTGATCTCCGAATGCTCGACGAGATCGTAGCTGGCATAGTAGCCGTGAAAGCCCGGCGCGGGGTCTATATCGACGCCACCCAGCAAGCTGTTGGACTGATAAATGTTGATATACCGCTCGACGTTGGGCGGCACGTCACCCGTCACGCGGGCGGGATCCGAGGTGAAGAGCAGGTCGACCGGAATATTTTCAGCGTTGAGCGTTGTCGCAAAACTTACAGCACAGGCCCCGCCCACCGAGTGGCCGATGATGACGATAGGCGCCGGATCGCGGCGGTAGTCGAGGATCGCCTCCTTGGAGACCGATGAGCACATCACAGCCTCGTTTGCCGAGGCCAGGAAGCCGGTCTTTTCGATCCGCTCGGCGAGCCGATCCGTTCCGCGCGAAAAAACCATGCCCACAAAGCCGCGGAATAGATAAGCGCGCCCGCGGGTTCTTGCGGTAGCGGTGCCGACGGCGGCGGGCGATCCCGCCGACGGCATCGGGTCGCCCGTTGCCGGATCAAATGCGGCGCCGAGAGCGCCGGAAAGGAAAGCCGCGATCAGAAAAACCGCAATCCGCGTCGGCTTCATCGTGTGTCCGTAGCATACAATTTCGGCACACAGACACGCTCATCCCCGGTGCTGCGGCCCCCTCGCCACCAGCAATAGACCCGGGAAAACAGGCTATAAAGCGGCGCGGATATCCCGGATGACCAGATCCTGCACCGCCCGGCTCTTGTCGATGTTGAAATGACCGATATCGGGGTTTCTTTCCAAGTCGATGTTGCTCAGGCTGCCGGTGAACTGCTTGCCCTTGTCGACGGACGTGCCCATGCCGCCGGCGACATAATAGTTCACGTATCGGCCAACGTTTCCGGAAGCGGTCATATGCGTGGTCGGGTCGAGACCGATCGCCAATTTGACCGGTACGCCAAGCTGCCCCAGGCGCGCGGCCATCTCCGTCACCGCCGTCGCGCCGGAGGAATGGCCAACCAAAATGATGTTTTTTACGCGCCCGCTTTTGTAGGCGGCGGCGGCTTCATCCGCCAACGATTCCCAGCCCAAATAATTCGTGACAGTCGTCGCCACGCCCATCCGTTGCACTCTCGCGGCGATCTCATCCATGCCCAGCGAAAATATGTTGAACGCGCCCCGAAGCAGATAGACATGATTTTGCGGCTTGGGAGCCGCGGTCGGCGCAATCTTTCCTGCGGCGCTGACCCCGACCGTGGCGCCCAGCAACAGCAGCGTCAGCGCAGCTGCCCGCAGCGCCCGGACGACTTGCCCCGGCAGCGATGAAATTTCGTCGGTCAAACCAGCGCGGCCGAAGCGTTTCATCGTGCTTGGTCTCCATATCTGCCCGAGGCCGCCCCGAATCCGGCCAGCCTTTGACCGCGCATAGTGTCGTCGCGTCGCCGCTTCTTCAACAGGGCGAAGTCGGTCAAAGCGTTTTATTCGGGCGGCGTGTCCTTTTTGCAATATCGGAAGGCTAAGCAAACATCGCCAAAACCGCGCCTGCGGCAATCAGACCCATCGCCGGCGGACTCCGACCGGACGTCGCGTTCGCTTTTGGGAGGCAGTGCGGTCAGCCCGCCTTCCCTTCCGCCAAGCTTGCGGGATCGATCGATTCGACGGTCCTGCCTTCGAGCGCCGCCGCCAGCCGCCGCTCGTCGAGCGCCCCCTCCCATTTGGCCACGACCAGCGTGGCCACGCCGTTGCCGAGAAGATTTGTCGGCGTCAGTCCCTGCGACATCAGACGATGCACGCCGAGGATGATCGCGACGCTCTCGACCGGGACCGTGCCAACTGCCGCCAACGTCGATGCAAGCACGACGAAGGCCGCGCCGGCCACGCCGGCGGCACCCTTCGAGGCCAGCAACAGCACCGCCAACAGCCCGATCTGATGCTCGAGGGGAAGCGGCGTGTTGGTGGCTTGCGCCAAAAACACCGCCGCCGTCGCGAGATAAAGGCAGGTGCCGTCGAGATTGAACGAATATCCGGTCGGAATGACCAGCCCGACTACGCTCTCCTCGCAGCCCGCGGCCTCAAGTTTGGCGATCATGCGCGGCAGCACCGTTTCAGATGACGTGGTAGCGATCACGATCAAAAGTTCTTCACGAATGTAGCGGATGAATTTCAGAAGATTGAACCCGCACCAATGCGAGATCGGCCACAGCACGCCGAAGATGAAAATCAGGCAGGTGATGTAGAAGCCGATCAGAAGCTTGCCCAGGGAGACCAGCGAACCGGCGCCGAACTTGGCGACGGTAAAGGCAATGGCGCCAAACGCGCCGAGCGGCGCCGCCCACATCACGATGGCAACGATGCGGAAAAACATCTGCGCAGCCATGCCGATCAGATCGTTGAGCGGCTTGCCGGCTTTACCCATCGCGCTCAGCCCGAACCCGCACAGCACCGACACGTAAAGCACCTGCAACACGTTGCCTTCGCTGAACGCGCCGACGAAGGTGTCCGGAATAATGGCGAGCAGAAATTGCGTGGTCGTCCGGTGTCGGGTTTGCTCGAGGTAGGGAGCGATGCTCGACGTGTCGACATGCGACAGGTCGATATTCATCCCCACGCCGGGCGCCAGCAGATTGACGGCAACGAGTCCGACGACCAGCGCAATGGTCGTCAGCACCTCGAAATAGATCAACGCCTTGAGCGCGACGCGGCCGACCTTTGCCATGTCGGCCATGCTGGAAATGCCATGCACCACCGTGCAGAAGATGATCGGGGCGATCAGCACGCGGATCGCCTTGATGAAGGCGTTGCCGAGCGGCTCCATGCGTAACGCCGCATCCGGATAAAATTGACCGAGCGCGACGCCGATCGCCATCGCGACCAGCACCAAAAACCAGAGCTGTGCGTAAAGCGGCCGGGCCGGTGCGCCCGCGGCCGCCCTGTTGTCCGCTGTTTCCTTAGCTGGCATTCGTCCTGGCGCTGAATGTTGCAACGATCGCAAAACGATTGTCGCGGCCGCCGCCTCCCCCGCTCGGGGAAGGAGGCGACCGCGTTATCACTCGGTGCGTTATTTCACGCTGAAATCAAGCGCGCCACCAGGAAGGGCGTGCGTCAAGCGTCGTATTCCGCCGAGATGTCCTGCCCCGTGTAATCCGGCATGAACGACGTCGCCACCAGGCTGATGACGGCGCAGGCGGCGATGTAGATCGCGATCGCATAGCCGGTCTGATAGTGGGCAAACAGGGCGGTGGCGATGATCGGCGCCGGGCCGCCGGCGATGACTGACGCCAGCTGATAGCCGAGCGACGATCCGCTGTAACGCAGCCGCGGCGTGAAAAACTCCGCGATCAGTGCCGCCTGCGGTCCATATTGGATGTCGTGCGGAATGAGCGACAACACGATGGCGATGAATACCGCCGACGGGATCGCCGTATCAACCATGCCGAAATAGAGGAACCCGAACAGGCCGGTGGCCACGACGCCGATCAGATACATTCTCCGACGCCCGATGCGATCGGAGATGTGACCGGAGAGCGGGATGGTGACGAACGAAACAATGGCCGCCGCCATCACCGCCGCAAGGATGAAGTCTCGCGACATGTGCAGCGTATTCACCGCATAGGCGAAAATGAACGCAGTGAAGATGTAGAACGGCGCCTGCTCCGACATCCGCAGCAACGCCGAGAGAATAATCTCGCGCGGCTGCTTCTTGATCACTTCGAGGATCGGGGCCTTCTCGACTTTCTTGTCGTCGAGCAGTTTCTGGAACACCGGCGTTTCGAGGATGCCGAGGCGAATCCACAAACCGATGGCAACGAGGATGATCGACAGCGCGAACGGAATGCGCCAACCCCAAACCAGGAATTGATCGCCGGACCAGGTACTGAAGGCGAGTACAGCGAGGTTCGCCAGGAACAATCCGGCAGGGACACCGAATTGCGGCCATGATGCAACCAGACCACGCTGGCCATGGGTGCGCGACCATTCCATTGCCAGGAGGACGGAGCCGCCCCACTCGCCGCCGACGCCAATGCCTTGCACCGCGCGCAACACGGTCAGCATCACGGCACCCCAGATGCCGATCGATGCAAAGGTCGGCACAAACGCGATCAGGAAGGTCGCAAGCCCCATGCACAGCAG
Organism: uncultured Alphaproteobacteria bacterium; assembly: GCA_963777635.1. Lineage (GTDB taxonomy): Bacteria > Pseudomonadota > Alphaproteobacteria > Rhizobiales > Xanthobacteraceae > BOG-931. The sequence goes on along the minus strand of CAVZSB010000053.1, from coordinate 2,545 downwards.
GGTTGCGATCAGCGTCGCCTTGCGGCCGATCCGGTCGCCGTAGTGACCGAAAATCGCCGCACCGATCGGACGAGCGGCAAACCCGATGAAATAGGTACCGAAAGAAAGCAGCGTTCCCGTCAGCGGATGCTGATTGGGGAAATACAGCTTGCCGAAAACGAGACCGGCGGCCGTGCCGTAGAGGAAGAAATCATACCACTCGATGGTGGTGCCGATGGTCGAAGCGATGACCGCCTTGCGCAATTGCGCGCTGTGTTCCGCATCCGGCAGCGGCGTGTATGTGGTTGCCATAGCCATGGCGTGCCTCCCGTATCCCCCCGGTGGGGCGGACCGTTCGGGTGGCCCACCTCCTGTGCGGACGATACTTCAGCATGGGGCGGCTTGGCTATAGACGCGCAGCCGTCTGGTCACCGCAACCGCAGCGTCACGGCGGCTTGCGGGTATTCCATGCGGCAACGGAACTATTCGCCCGGCTTGCTCGAGGCCATCACGGTCACCGGCATCTCGCGGTAATCCGAGGCGAACAGCCGCTTCAGATTGTCCACCTTCGGCAGGTCATTGAACACAATGTACGGATAGGACGGATGCAGGACGGCGAAGTCCTGGTGATAGCCCTCGGCCGGATAGAAGCCGCGCAGCGTCTCGAGCTGAGTGACGATCGGCCCAGGAAAGATGTGCGCCTTGTCGAGCTGGGCGATGTAGGCGGTTGCGACTTTCTTCTGTTCGTCGTTGGCATAGAAGATCGCCGATCGATATTGCGTGCCGGCGTCCGGCCCCTGCCGGTTGAGCTCCGTCGGGTTATGCGCGACCGAGAAATAAATCTGCAGGATCTTGCCGTAGGAAATCTGCTGCGGATCGAAAGTCACCGCAACCGATTCGGCGTGGCCGGTCCGGCCGCCGCCGACCATCTCATAATGCGCCGTCTGTTTCTCGCCGCCAGCGTAGCCGGAAATCGCGGACGTCACACCCTTGGTGTGCTGAAAAACCGCCTGCACGCCCCAAAAGCAGCCGCCTGCCAGCACAATCGTTTCCGAATGCGGCGCCGCCGATTGGTCAACCGCCGGGGCCGGGATCACAAAGGCCGGCTCCGCGGCGCGCGCGGCGCTCATCGCCAAGCCGACACAAGGCACGATTAACAGCGCGCGTAGGACTTTCATCGATTCCTCCGAAATAATTTTCCGCGTGGTTCGGCTTCACCAGTGCATTTGTACGTACGGCATACACGACGCGCCAATCACAATTGGAACCTGGCGACCCCACCGGGCGGTAACGACTTCGTGTGTAATGCGACCAGCTTCGCTTCACGCACCTCGCCACGCAGTCGAAACCGCCAATTAACAATTACCCTCAATGATGGCGGCCTCCATCCGCATCGGGACAGGTTTGGAAATGAGCGCAGCAATGGCGGAGCCGACATTCGCGGCCTCCGACTCTGCGCCGCGTGGCGCCACGGAAGGCGCCGACGCCGCCCGTGCCCCTCTGTGCTTCGTTGTGGATGCGGACGGGAGCATCAGGAATTTTCTCTCCCTTGTTCTTCATGGCGCCGGAATCGACACCGAGGAATTCGCCGACAGCCGGTCGTTTCGCGCGGCGGTGTCGCAACGCGTCCCCGCACTGGTCTTCCTCAATATCGCCCTGGAATCCGCCGAAGCGATCGAATGCGTGGCCGCGCTCGGAAAGAAGGGCTTCAGCGGATATGTACAGCTGATGAGCAGCCGCGGCTCGGCGGTGCTCGAACACGTCAAGGGCATTGGCGAGAAACAACGGCTGCAGATGCTGGCTCCGCTCAAAAAGCCGTTCGAGACCAGCGCCGTGCTGCGCATTCTCAACGAACTGCAGCTCGGACATCCACCGGCACAGGCCGGGCGCATCGATCTCGATGAGGCGTTGCGCAACGACTGGATCGAATTCTGGTACCAGCCACGAATCGATCTGCGCAAGAAACAGCTCGTCGGCGTAGAGGCCTTCGCGCGCGCGCGGCATCCGCAACTCGGCGTGCTCACGCCGGGCGCGTTCATGCCCGGCGCTACGGAAGCAAGTCTGATCACGCTGGCCGAGCAAGCCCTGGCACGGGGCCTTGAAGCCAATCTCGGCTTTGCCGAGCTTGGCCTCAACATGCGGCTCGCCGTCAACATTTCCGCCGAAATACTGGCCAAGGTCCCCGTTGCCGACATCGTCGAGACCTTTCGCCCGCAGTTCGAAAAGTGGCCGGGCGCGATCATTGACGTGCCGGAGGAGCAGATCATCCCGCAACTCGCGCTGGCCGACGAGATCGCAAACAAATTGCGGCCCCTCGACGTCAATCTCGCGATCGACAATTTCGGCCGCGGTTATTCCACGCTGGCGCGGGCCAAAACGCTGCCATTCTCGGAGCTCAAGCTCGACCGCATGTTTGTGACCGACTGCGGCAGCGACAAAGTCAATGCACGGTTGTGCAAGACCGTGATCGACCTCGCGCACGGTTTCGGCAGCATCGCCGTCGGCGTCGGTATCCAGAAAGCGTCCGACGCGCTCGCGTTGGTCAGCATGGGCTGCGACTATGGAC
>CAVZSB010000052.1:0-27676 GCA_963777635.1 uncultured Alphaproteobacteria bacterium | reverse complement strand
GATCTCTTTGAAGATGATTGAGAGCGCGTACTCATAAATACTAGGACAGCGCGCCCGTCTGCTGTCACTTTACCGCCGAAAACAGACATCCAGCCGGGTGGGTCGGCGTGACCGCCAAGTGTCAATAAGAGACATTCAATATTCAGAGATCATCTTTCAATTGTAATTGTTATCTCAAAGCGGGTGAGATTCAGGGTGTAAAAAGCGTTCGGCCAACGCGGAAGCCGAGCCAGGTGTCGCGCGTATCGGTGACGTATCCAAGGCGGCTCGCGGAGCGGAGGTACTCGCTATCGTAGTCCCAGGAACCGCCGCGGATGGCACGGCTAGCGCAGTCGTCGCCAGTCCAGAACGAGCCATCGGTCGGCGCTCCTTCGTAGTTCTTGTGCCAGCAATCCTCCGTCCATTCATAAACGTTGCCGTGGACCTGATAGAGGCCCCATGCGTTAGGCTCAAATGAGTCGACCGGTACAGTACGCCCTCGGTATTCTCCCTTCGCCCCGCTCATGTAAGGGGTGCCATTGTAGTTTGCTTGGCTCGTCAAAATCGAATTCCCCCACCAGAACGGCGTGGTGGTCCCAGCGCGCGTGACGTATTCTCGCTCCGCTTCGCTGAGCAGGCGATAGGATTTGCCGGTCTTCTTCGCGAGCCAGTCGACGTAAGCTTTGGCGTCATCCCATGAGACATAGATCACCGGCCGGAGCCCGCGACCCCAGCCCGCACTGTCCGGCTTGTAGCCGTTACAACCGCCGTCGGCCGCACAGGCATCCCACTCGTCAAAGGTTAGCTCAAACCGTCCGACTGCGAAATTCCGCGCAAAGGTTACCTTATGTTGCGGGCCTTCCTGGGAGTTACGTTTCGGCTCGCTTTCGGGCGAGCCCATTGTGAAGATTCCGGCTGGCACAACGACCATCTCGGGACAGATGCTGCATTCCTTGAACATATCCTTCGGCTTGAGCATCCGTTCGTGTTCACGCGATAGTGCGCCAACGGTAATCTGTGTCGATGCAGATTGCGCCGACGAAGCAGGTGCGGGTCCTTGCGTAACCGAGACCGGTGTTGGCGGTGCACGTACGAGCCATATGCCGATAGCGCTAAGCACCGCCAGACCTATCAAGGACGCGGCCACCAGCGCAGTTCGTGATGCTGGCCACACCGGCTGCGCTTCGGGCCGCCGTTCGCGCCGTTCTCCGCCTCGCTCACCCAATTCGTCTGCACCAGACTTAGCGATCACAGACGCTGCGCGCTCGCGACGCGCCTGCTCGGCGATGGCTTCAGGGACCGCCCCCTCCTTTGCAACGGGAAATGTCCTGACCAACTCGTCGATCGCCTGTTCCCGCGATGCGAATCCATCGAGCCAATGCAAATCGGAGAGCCGCACGCGCAGGCCGTGCTTAGGCTCTGCGTTCTCGATACGGAACGGGATGACTACCTTGTGGCTCTCACCGGCAACCGTCACCTCCCGGCGGATATACTCGCTCGCATTGCAACGCTCGGAGAAGATCAAGAGCATCGCCCGGCTACCTTCAATCGCCTCCGCGATTTCGTCGTCGAACGGTCGGCCGGGTCTCACGTCACGCGGCGCAATCCAACAGCGCAAGCCGCGCCGCTCTAGCTCCCGGACGATCTCCATGGCGGCAGGCCGATCCTCGCTGACATGGCTGACGAACAGGAACATTTCAGCCATCATCAAGCTCCCTACCCCTCCGCGGCCTGGTCAACTTTCTCAATATAGCACAAGCCGCGTAAGGCGATTGCCGACTTCAGCACCACGGTGCCCGCGGGCTTGCCCGTCCACATCAACAATTTGTTTGCGCGGACAATCACTGGTTCGCTCCGATCTCGTCAATTCACTGATCGTGCCATTCCTGTGGTCCTCTAGCGTCAAATAGGTCCCTGTCATGCGACGTAGATGTCCATTTTCCGAAATGTGCACCGCCCACCACGTGATTGAAAGCCGCTTTCCCCTCGTCGAAGCCCAGCACGCAATCATAGCGGGCTTGTTTCTGTGTCGTAATGGCGGCGTTTCGCTTGCAGGCTTATATTAGATGTCGCTTTTGGGTCCCTAACTGACCTTCCGGTCCCGGCCTGCGCCTCAAGCGGCGACCCGGTAGAGCTGCCAGGCGTCCGGCATGCCTTTGAGGACGTGCATGCCGAAATCTTCAAACAAAATGCCAGAGCCAGCAACGAGATCCTGGATGGTGCGCGAGACGATTATATCGTCGGCGCGTCCTAAGTCAGCGATCCGCGATGCGATATGCACGGCGATGCCCCTCACATCCTCATTTGCAAGTTCGACCTCGCCGGTGTGAATGCCTACGCGAATCGGCAGGGCGAAAGGCCGCAGCGCCGTTACGATAGACTGTGCGCATTCAATGGCGCGGGCAGGGCCGTCGAACGTGGCAAGAAAACCATCCCCCAGCGACTTGACCTCGCGTCCACGGAAGCGGGCCAACTCCGATCGGACGAGCCTGTCGTGTTCGTTCAATAAATCGCGCCAACGGCGGTCGCCAAGCTCTGCGACCTTCTCGGTAGAGCCGACAATATCGGAAATGAGAACCGTGGCGAGTACCCTGTCGATCGTGACTGGCGCCGGCGAGCCGGTCAGGAATTCTGCGATCGCATCAACGATCTCTTCGGCGTTCTCTCCCACAAAGGGTATGTGATCAGCTCCAGGAAGCTCGATATAGCGCGCATCCGGGATGAGCGCCGCGAGTTCCCGCCCTCCCTCGACATTAACGGCCACGTCGTCCTTACGATGAATGACAAGCGTTGGGACGTGAATAGTAGGGAGGATGGCTGAAACATCGATCTGGCTATTGAGCCGCATCATCTCCAAGCAGGCGGCGGGAGTCGCGCCAAGCCGCTCGAATCTACCCCACCACTCCTCGAAAGCCTTGTCACCCGCCATGGACGGTACGAACATCGGCAAGCTGCTTCCCGATCCCCAGGCGGTATCAGCATAGCGATTAAATCGCTGTAATGCGGCCTTGGTCGAAAACCAGGAGGAGAAACGCGCGAAGGCACCGTAAAGTACAAGCGCCCGACAGCGTTCGGGATGCGTGGCGGCAAACAATGAAGTAAGTGAGCCGGCCTCCGATATCCCCATAATGGCCGCTCGCTCTAGTCCGACCGCGTCCATAACTGCGCGCACGTCGTCCATGCGGGCGTCCATGCCGGGTTGGTGGTCCACGCGATCCGAAAGGCCCGTGCCGCGCTTATCGAACATGATGACGCGTGCGGATTGTCCGAGGCGATGCAGCCAGCGGGCATGGCTTGGCTCGCTCCACCAAATCTCCAGGTGCGAAATGAATCCGGGTACGAGCACCAGATCGACCGCGCCGTCGCCGAAAACCTGGTAGGCGACGTGGATACCACCGCTCTTGGCATAGCTGATGGCGGGCTGCATGGAACCTCTCCGTCGGGTTTATCCTTCATTACAACCTGAATAGGGAGGCGCTTAAAGAGGCGCGGGCGCGGCGCCGTGCCCGAACGTTTGATCCGCCATAGGCCCGCAGCGACGTAAGCCGGTGGCCCGGTTAGTTGGTCTTATGAGCGTCCGCCTTCGGCCGCGGTAGCCGATCTGCCTTGCGAATTCGCAGGTAGGTGAAAGCGCGCGGCTGCGGTATAGGTCTGACGTCGCGATCGAGGAAAAAGACCAATGACTGCTGAGGTTTCGGCTTCCGACCAGTTTTCCGCCGCCCGGCCGATTGGCCTGTCGCGGCAGCGGCTTGGCATCGGCTTCCTCAATTGGGCGCATGCGCTCGATCATTTCGTCATCCTGATTTATCCGACCGTAGTCATCAAACTCCAACTCACCTACGGCCGCAGCTATTCGGATCTGATCGCGCTTTCGACCGCCTCCTTCATCGCGTTCGGGCTTTTCTCGCTGCCGGCGGGTTGGCTTGCCGACCGCTGGAGCCGCCGCAACATGATGGTCGCGTTCTTCCTTGGCTGCGGGATGTCGCTCGTCGCCGCGGCGTTCGCGCCGTCGCTGACGGTGCTCGCCGTCGCGCTGTTTGTCCTCGGCATATTTGCCGCGATCTATCATCCGGTCGGCACGGCGATGGTCATCGCGAGCGCAACCCAGCGCGGCCGCACGCTCGCGCTCAATGGCGTGTGCGGCAACATCGGCATCTCGCTTGCCGCCGGCATCACTGCGCTCCTGACCGCAGCGCTGTCATGGCGTGGCGCCTTCTTCGTGCCGGGCGCCGTGTGCATCGCGACCGGCGCCGCCTATCTCTGGCTCATTCCCGATGAGACCGCGCACCGGTCCTCCCGCAACGCTTCGCCCGACGTTTCGCTTTCCCCTGCCGTCGCGGCGGCGATCTTCGGTCTTTTTGTGGTCGTTGCGCTGTGCGCCGGGCTGGTTTTCAACACGTTGTCCGTCGCACTGCCGAAGATCGTCGACGAGCGCGTCAGCAATATTTCGCTTATCGAAATCGGCGGCCTGACGACGGCGGTGTTCATCTGCGGCGCGATTGCACAGATGGCGGTCGGCCGGCTGGTGGAGCGCTTCCACCTGCTTATGCTGTTTGCCGTACTTGCCGCCATGCAATTCGCCGGCGTCGTGTGGACGGCCTATGCCAGCGGCTTCACGGTGCTGTTCGCGCTAGCTTTCACCATGGCGGCAATCTACGGCCAGATCACAGTGAACGATCTCATCATCGCGCGCTACACGGCCGACGCCTGGCGCGGCCGCGTCTACGCCGTCCGCTATTTCCTGACCTTCGCGGTGTCCGGCGCGGCGGTGTCGCTGATCGCGGTGTTGTACGGCCGCGGCGGGTTCCCGATGGTTCTCGGCGCGACAGCTTTCATCGCGCTCGGCTTCCTCATCGCGGTTCTGGCGATCGCTTACATCGCGAGCGGCGTCGAAAGAGCGCAGGTGCCGCATCCGCTACACGCGGAATGAGCAGTCGCAGGAATTTCTCCGAACCGGTGGAAGAAAGACGGAGATCCGGATTTCAACGCGTCATTGCGGGTGAATCCCGCAATGACGCTATTGACTCATTCAAAACGATCGCGCCCTTAGGCCGCCGCCGCCGATGATCCCGACCCATGCCGGGTGTCGGGCCGCCATCGCCATCGCTATCAAGGCCGCGCCGCCGAACACCATGTTGATGCCGACAAGCAGGCCAAGTGCCCAGAATGCGGTGCCGGGCAGCCCGGCGAAGATGATGCCGGCCAGGATAAGGTCGATGATGCCGCTCACCAGCATCCACAGCCACTGGCCCGTCGCCTGATTGCGATGCTCGATGGCATACATGATCGAGGCGATGCCTTCGATAATGAAGAATGCAATCAGCACCAGCGTCAGCGAGATGCTGCCGCTAATCGGCCACAGCAGCAGGACGACGCCGGCGGCGATGGCAATAATTGCCGAGATAAGCGACCACCAGAAGCCCGGCGCTCCGCGGGCCCAGAACGTCGTGACCAGTCCTACGACGCCGGCGACCAGGAATACCCAGCCAATGATGATGGTGAACGCCAGTGTGGCAATCAGGGGCAGGGCGATGGCCGCCACTCCGAGAATGACGAGAATGATGCCTTCGGCCAGAAATAAGCCCCAGTGCGCGTGAAGCGCGCCGGCGAATGCGCGCCCGATTGTTTCGGATTGTGGTTCGATAGCCATCGTTCACCCCCTATGTTGCCTGCCAAGCCGTAACGCTTCGCGGCGGCCAGTCTCTCCATGAAATACGCAATGATGTCGACGCCCTTATCGTCGGGGCGAATAGTTGCATAAAATCGGGGCCTTGCATAACGGCGGTAGCGTCCCCATTTAGTTGCGAGCGACGTTGATGCCTTAGGGCTCCGTTGTGGGACGGCCACGGTTATGACGGGTGACGCCGGATGTACGCGCACTTGTCGATCGTGGCCGTTAGCATTTTTGCCCATCAGTAATACGACTTTCAATCCGCTATGACCCTTGCAGAGCCCCAGCGCCGGATGTCATAAAATCGCAATCATCCGCCGTCATGAGGTTGAAATAATACTAGGTGGGACAGGGGACAGAGCATGGCCGACAACTCCGTCGATTTCGGCATCCTCGCCGGGGCGGGCGCTCCGCTGCGTAGCTACAAGGCCGGGGAAGTCATTTTCCGGGAGGGCGATCCGGCGATGGAATTGTTCATCGTCAAGTCCGGGAAGGTCAACATCCAACTCGGCAATCGCCTGCTCGATACTCTGCCGGAGCTGAGCATTTTCGGCGAGATGGCGCTGATCGATCCCGCTCCCCGCAGCGCAACCGCGGTAGCGGCGACGGACGCGACAATCGTTCCGGTCGACGAGAAGCAGTTTCTTTTTCTGGTCAGCCGCACGCCGCATTTCGCGCTCAACGTGATGCGCGTGCTGACGCGCCGGCTGCGCACGTCGAACACCGTGGTCTATTAGGACGCAGCTCGCCACGCGCAGCCGCAGCGAGTTGGCCCATTAGCCTCGATCCTGCGGTTGTGGCTTAAGCAGTTCGGTGTGGTATTTAGGGGCGAGGGCTTGGGCCCTCTTCATGCGTGCTTCCACTCCGGTCTTGTCGAGCTTGGGCGGCGGCGACGCACGGCTCTTCAGCAAGTCGCCAACTTCCATGAAGAATTCTTCTTGCCCGGCAGGAGTGCACATGCACAGCATATGAACTGTGCTGCCTGACGTATTTTTGAACCAGTGTGGCGCATTGGCCGGAATGTTCATGCTTGATCCTGCGCGCACGGTTATGGTCTCGCCGCGAAAAGTGAACTCAAGTTCGCCCTCGAGTACCGTAAACATCTCCTCGAAGTCGTGACGATGCGGAGGTGGGCCGCTGCCATCGCTCACGATCATGTCAATTAAACAATACCGTCCGGCAGTCTGCGCGCCGGAAACGAGGATGCTGTAGGTATTACCTACGACCGCGACATGGCGCACATTGGAACTGTTGGCGTCGGCGACGGTCAACTTACGGTTGGGGTCGTCGGGCGGGATCGCAGTGCTGGCAGTGTCGGTCAAGTCGATGTCTCCCTGCTAAGTGAATGCTGCGGGAAAAGTTGAAAAAGGAGAAGCAACCCCCTGGATCTTCTGGAGAAGAACCGCCTGCAGGCATTCAGGGCCATCCGTGATTTCTACGACGAGGCGTTCGCACCTGTCATCTGATCTTAAATCTTTTCGGAAAAACCAGTTTCCGCGAGAAGGCGTTTGATTGAAGGGTGTGGCGCTATGCCCCGCTCGTCTCCTTCAACCGCTCGATCAGCGCCATAGCCGCCGCTGGCGCGCGAATTTTTCCCTCGTGAATAACGTAGGCGAAGACGTCGCGCGGCGCGGCCTTTTGCGGCGGGTGTGCCGGATCGGCCTGCGGCAAATCCACCGGCGCCTCGCCTCGCGCCCAGGCCTGCAAGCGGCCGGCCCACGCCGCGATCTCTTTCGGCGGGTAGGCGGTCGGGATCGAGTCCTTTCCCTTTTGCAGTCGGGCGTAGATGAAATCGCCGGTCGCGTCGGCGAGCGACGGATAGGTCGCGTGGTCGGTGAAGACGACCGGCGTGCCGAAGCGGCGCGCCAGCGCAATGAATTCCGGCGTGCAAAAGCTTGCATGGCGTACTTCCACGACATGCCGCAGCGCTCGGCCGTCGGCTTTTGCCGGCAGCAACTCCAGGAATTTCCCGAAGTCGGCGGCATCGAATTTTTTGGTCGGCGCGAATTGCCAAAGCATCGGCCCGAGCCGGTCGCGCAGTTCCAGCACGCCGGAATCGAGGAACCGCTTGATGGAGTTGTCGGCCTCGGCGAGGACGCGCCGGTTGGTGGCGAAGCGCGGTCCCTTGACGGAAAAGACGAAGCCGTCGGGCACGGCGCTCGCCCATTTGCGGAAGCTCTCCGGCTTCTGCGAGCCGTAAAAGGTCGAGTTGATTTCGATCGAGGTGAGATGGCTCGCCGCGTAGGCGAGTTCTTTCGCCTGCGCGAGGCCTTTGGGATAGAAAACGCCGCGCCACGGCTCGAAATTCCAGCCGCCGATACCGACGCGGATTTGACCGGTCTTCGCCGTCATTATCGGCTCTCAGGTGAGTGCGGCAAACAGCTTCCTCCGCTGTCCGGACAGGCTTTGGCTTTGGCGATGCCGAACCATACCGTGCGGACGCGACGCTTGCGAACGGTCACATCCACGTCATCGCCCGCCATCATACTCCAGTTGCGCCGGTGAAAACCGGCGCAAATCGCGGCCACGATGAGCCGGTGACGCCGGATGAACGCGCACCGTCCATTCGTGGTCGTTCTTTTATCCCAAATTGTTTTCCCCGAACTGATGTCCCAGACGATGAAGGCCCGGGTTTCCCGGGCCTTCATATTTTCGGCTGGATTCGGCATCGTTGGCGCAGGCAGGCCGGTCCTGCTATGTAGCCGCCCGTTGTAGGGCGCATCGCCTCTACGGGGCCGTCGAAAAGAAGGGAAATCGATTTTGGTTGGGGTCGGCGGTGCCGCTTGGCCGGAGCGGCGGTATGTTATTGTGGTTGCCGTCACGATCCTCATTCTGGTCGGTGTGCGGCTCGCCTGCGCGGGTCTGACCGCGCTGAGCTTCGACGAAGCCCTCTATTGGCAGTGGTCGAAACACATTGCCGGCGGCTATTACGATCACCCGCCGATCAATCCCATTCTCATCCGTCTCGGCACGACGCTGTTCGGCAACAACGAATTCGGCGTGCGGGTGTTCGGCGTCCTCCTCGCTTTCCCGGCCAGTTGGGCGCTCTGGCGATCGGGCGCGATCCTTTTCAACGACGAGCGGGTCGGCGCCACCGCGGCGCTGTATTTCAACCTGACGCTGGTCATGGCCGTCGGCTCGGCCATCGCGACGCCCGACAATGCGGTCGTGGTCGCGACGACATTTCTGCTGCTGACGCTCGTCAAGCTTTACCAAACCGGTCGCGGCGCGTGGTGGCTGGCGATCGGCCTCGCGTTCGGCGTCGGCATGCTGTCAAAATACACCACGATCTTTTTCGCCGTCGGCATCTTGGCGTGGCTTCTCTTGGTGCCGGAGCTGCGCAAATGGCTGTTCACGCCGTGGCCGTGGATCTCCGGCGTTATTGCGCTTGCGGTATTTTCGCCGACGCTGATCTGGAACGCCGAGCATCACTGGGCGTCCGTGCTCTATCAGTATAACCGCCTGGTCGTTCACGAATGGTCGCTGCGCTATCTCGGCGAATTTTTGGCGACGCAGATCGGAATGGCGACGCCGCCGATCTTTGTTCTCGGCGCGATGGGTCTGGTCGCGCTATTGCGCGGCCATGGCGGCTACGCTCGGCGCGCGCGTCCTCGTCAATGCGATGGTGTGGCCGATCTTCGTCTATTTCGTCTGGCACACTTTCCATGGACGCGTCGAAGGCAATTGGCCGGAGCCGATCTTTGTCGCGTTTGTCATCGCCGCTGCCGTGGCCGCGGAGTGCATCCCATGGAGCGGCGGCTGGGCGTCGCTGGCGTCGTGGTCGCAGCGGCTCGCCGTCCCGGTTGGACTTGGAATAGCGGCGCTGATCTATGCGCAGGCGGTATTCGGGGTCTTTCCGCTTGGGCCGACCGATCCGACCGCGCACACCCTGGGAGCGGGCTGGAGGCGACTGGGCGTCCAGATGGACCAGGTGCGCCAGCGGCTCGGCGCGCCGGTGGTCCTGACGCTGGACTACGGGCTCGCCAGTTGGCTCGCCTTCTATATGCCGTCGCATCCGCCGGTCGAGCAGATCAACGGACGCATACGCTACGTCAACGCTCCGGAACCCGATCCGGCGCTGTTTCGCGGCACGATCATGTATGTGTGCATGGTCGAGTGCGCCGATATCCCCAATTTGCGCAAGCGCTTTACGACGGTGGAGCCGGTGGCCGCCTTGAGCCGAACCCGGCATGGCGTCGATCTTCAGGACTATCGCATCTACAGTATGCAGGGTCCGATCGGGCCGCCGCTTGATCCGCCGTAGCAACTTCGCGCCTTAACCGGTTGGCAAAAGGATCGGACTTCCGCGATTGACACCGTGACCGCGGAATGTAACGGCAAGGCGTTTTGCGGGACGTTTGCCCGACGTTTTGCCAGACGTTTTGTGATTGCCGGTCCAGGAGGTTGATGCCGGTGGCCATAGATGCGCGCACCAGCCCGCGGCTCTCCATCGTCGCGCCTTGCTACAACGAGGAGGCGGGTCTCGAAGAATTTTACCGGCGCATGACGGCTGCGGCCGCAGAAACGGCCGGCTCCGACTACGAGCTGGTTTTGTTGAATGACGGCTCGGCCGATCGCACCTGGTCGATCATGGCCGGCCTGGCGCGGCGCGATCCGCATGTGGTGGCGGTCAATCTGTCGCGCCGCCACGGACATCAGCTTGCGATGACCGCCGGCCTGTACACTTGCCGGGGCGAGCGCATCCTCACCATCGACGCCGATCTGCAGGACCCGCCCGAGCTTCTCGGCGAGATGTGGCGGCTGATGGACCGCGCCGAGGCGGATGTCGTCTATGGCAGCCGCCGCGAGCGTCAGGGCGAGACCATGCTCAAACGCGGCACGGCAGCATTGTTCTACCGGCTGATGCGGCGCGTCGGTTACGCCGATATGCCGGTCGATGCCGGCGATTTTCGCCTCATGACGCGGCGCGTGCTCGACATTCTCAACAGCATGCCGGAGCAGCACCGTTTCATCCGCGGCATGGTGAGCTGGATCGGGCTTCGGCAGGTGCCGCTCGCCTACGACCGTGCCGCGCGGCATTCGGGTAGCAGCAACTATCCGCTGGCGAAAATGATGGGGCTGGCGTTCGACGCGCTGACGTCGTTCTCGATCATGCCGCTGCGGCTTGCGTCGTTTCTCGGGCTGGCGCTCGGCTGCCTGAGCCTGCTCATGCTGGGCTATACGCTCGGCAGCTGGGCGCTCGGGCGCGTGGTCGAAGGCTGGACGAGTTTGTTGACGGTGGTCCTCATTCTCGGCTCGACCCAGCTTATTTTGTTTGGCCTGCTCGGCGAATATGTCGGGCGGCTTTATCTCGAAACCAAGCGGCGGCCATTGTTCGTGATCGACCAGGTGGTCACGCAAAACACCGCCGCGCCCGAGCCGCTTCGCGCGGCGCGCGAACCCTCGACAGTTCCCGGCGACGTTTAGAGCATGATCCGGAAAAGAGTGGTGGCCGATCGATTTAATCTAATTCGATCGCGCCCTAGAGTTTGCGTGTCGGCGCACATAAGAAAAAGGGCGCGGCTTTCGCTGCGCCCTCGTTCAGATGTTTCTTTACCGGACTGCTAGAAGTCCATCCCGCCGCCTTTTAGAAGTCCATCCCGCCGCCACCGGGCGGCATTGACGGCATGTTGTCCTTCTTCTTCGGCAGTTCGGCCACCATCGCCTCGGTGGTGATGAGCAAAGCGGCGACCGAGGAAGCGCCCTGCAACGCCTGACGCACCACCTTGGTCGGATCGATGATGCCCTTCTTCACCATGTCGACATAGTCGCCGGTTTGGGCGTCGAAGCCGAAGCCGTAATTGTCGTTCTCAAGAATTTTCCCGACGATTACCGAACCGTCCTCGCCGGCATTGGTCGCGATCTGCCGGGCCGGAGCCTGGAGCGCCTTGCGGACGATCTCGACGCCGGTCTTCTGGTCGTCGTTATGCGTGCGCACTTTCTTGAGCATCTCGGTGGCGCGCAGCAGCGCGACGCCGCCGCCGGGAAGAACGCCCTCTTCGACTGCGGCGCGGGTGGCGTGCATCGCGTCATCGACGCGATCCTTGCGCTCCTTCACCTCGACTTCGGTCGCGCCGCCGACGCGGATCACCGCGACGCCGCCCGCGAGCTTGGCGAGCCGCTCTTGCAGCTTCTCGCGGTCGTAGTCGGAGGTGGTTTCCTCGATCTGCGCCTTGATCTGGCTGATGCGGTCCTCGATGTCCTTCTTCTTGCCCGAGCCGTTGACGATGGTGGTGTTCTCCTTGTCGATCATCACCTTCTTGGCTTTGCCGAGCATGGCCAGCGTCACGTTTTCAAGCTTGATGCCGAGGTCTTCGCTGATCGCCTGGCCGCCGGTCAGGACGGCGATGTCCTGCAGCATTGCCTTGCGGCGATCGCCGAAGCCCGGAGCCTTCACCGCCGCGACTTTGAGGCCGCCGCGCAGCTTGTTGACGACGAGCGTGGCAAGCGCCTCGCCCTCGACGTCCTCGGCCACGATCAGAAGCGGCTTGCCGGTCTGCACGACGGCTTCCAGCAGCGGAAGCAGTTCGTTCAGCGCCGAGAGCTTCTTCTCGTTGATGAGGATGTAGGGATCTTCCATCTCAACGCGCATCTTGTCGGCGTTGGTGATGAAGTAGGGCGAGATGTAGCCGCGGTCGAACTGCATGCCTTCGACCACGTCGAGTTCGGTCTCGAGGCTCTTCGCCTCTTCCACCGTGATCACGCCCTCATTGCCGACCTTTTCCATCGCCTTGGCAAGGTAGTCGCCGATCTCCTTGTCGCCGTTGGCGGAAATGGTTCCGACCTGGGCGATTTCCGAGTTGGACGTGACCTTCTTGGAGTTCTTCTTGAGCTCCTCGACGACGGTCTCGACCGCAAGGTCGATGCCGCGCTTGAGGTCCATCGGGTTCATGCCGGCGGCAACCGCCTTGGCGCCTTCCTTGACGATGGCGGCGGCAAGCACCGTCGCCGTCGTCGTGCCGTCACCGGCGATGTCGGAGGTCTTGGACGCGACTTCGCGGACCATTTGCGCGCCCATATTCTCGAACTTGTCTTCGAGTTCGATCTCCTTGGCGACGGTGACGCCGTCCTTGGTGATGCGGGGAGCGCCGAACGACTTGTCGAGCACGACGTTGCGGCCTTTCGGGCCGAGCGTCACTTTCACCGCGTTGGCGAGAATGTCGACGCCGCGAAGCATCTTGTCGCGTGCCTCGACGCCGAATTTGACTTCCTTGGCAGACATTGTGGTTCACTCCTGGAATTCGTGTTTGCTTCCGCCCGTCATCACCGGGCTTGACCCGGTGATCCATCTTGTTTCTTTGTCACAAGAGATGGATCGAAGATGGATGGCCGGGTCGAGCCCGGCCATGACGAACAATGGTTACGCGGCCTTCTTCTTGGCCAACGGTTCGTCGATGATGCCCATGATGTCGGACTCCTTCATGATCAGGAGTTCCTGGCCGTCGATCTTGACCTCGGTACCCGACCACTTGCCGAACAGCACGCGGTCGCCAACCTTGACGTCGATGGGGATGAGTTTGCCGGCCTCGTCGCGGCCGCCCGGGCCGACGGCGGTGACTTCACCCTGCGAGGGCTTTTCCTTGGCCGTATCCGGAATGATGATGCCGCCCGATGACTTTTCCTCGGCATCGATGCGCTTTACGACAACGCGATCGTGAAGCGGACGAAATTTCATGGTGTCCTCCTAAATCTTGACGAATACGAGAGTTTTTCGGTTGGGCGGTCCGCCTTCTGATTTCTCGGCGAACCGCATGGCAGCGACATGGGGCGCGAATTTTCTACCCGCAAGAGGTGCCTGAGAAATTTTTAGCACTCATCGGAGCGGATTGCCAATAATTCTTATAAAGCCGCTTTTTTATTGCTTAATTTGGTTTCGCCGCCGCGCTCAAAATCCGCGGCGGCTCGGGCAAGGAACGGTGCCGCCGGCTCTTTCATTGATGTAGCGCGACTGGTCAAACAACAGCATTGACGCTTGTTAGCAGGCTGTCATGTATGCTGCTATTGCCTTGAAAGTAAACAACTTATTCAATTTTGAGGCTTGTAATAAAGGAGCGAGTCTCATGACAATGCCCGTGATGGGACGGAGGGCATGATGGTGTCGAAACACGCTTCTACGAAACAGAATGCCAAGGACAGTACCGGAGAGCCTGTAAGCGATCACCGGGTGTCGCGCGATTTTCGCCGGCAGCTCGACGGTTACGGGCTGACCACGGCCAACATCCTCTATCGGCGGCCGGATCACCCCTGGCTCCTGCAAACCTATGTCTGGCAGGACTACGATCTCTGCCCCAAATTTCCGGAGTTGAACAAATTCCTCAATTTCTGGCTCGAGAAGCTTGAGGGCCCGCTGCACTCGGTCACGGTGGCGCATGCGCGTCTGATCAAGCCGGCCGAGATCCGCGCAATCGGCGGCGAGTTTCGGCTGCACTAGCGCGGAACGCGACGCGACGGCGACAATGCTGATTGCCTGAACGTGTGCGCAGGTAAAGCGCGTCAGGGCATTCCCAGGAGTCGAATGAGCCCGTAGCTCATGAAGCCGAGCACGATGAGGGACGCGGTCACTGCGAGCGTCACGCGGAATCCAGTGCGGGCGATGACGCGAACGTCGACGCCCAGTCCCAAAGCGGCCATGGCGACGGTCGTCATCAAGGCTGCGATGCGCGTGATCGCGGGCAGCGCTGCGTCCGGAATTAATCCGACGGAGCGGATCGCCAGCACGGCCAGAAAGCCGATGATGAACCAGGGGACAAGCTCGGTGAGACGCAGGCGTCGCCGTTTGGAAATGGTGTACGCGGCGGAGGCGGGGCGCAGCCGGCTGGCAAACAGCGAGAAGCCGAGCACCACGGGTCCGAGCATCAGGACGCGCACGAGCTTGATGACCGTGCCGACCTGATTGCTCAACTCGCCGATCGGCAGGGTTGCCGCGAGAACCTGCGGCACGGCGTAAACCGTCAATCCGGCCAGCACGCCATATTGCGTCAGTGACAAATTCAGAATGGGAACGAGAAACGGCAGGCCGAGCACGACGATGACGCCAAGCACCGCCGTGAACGAGATCGACGACGCGATGTCGTCACTGTCCGCGCCGATGACCGGAGCGACGGCCGCGATTGCAGAGTTGCCGCAGATCGAATTGCCGCAGGCGATCAGGACGGCCATGCGCATCGGCAGGCGCAGCGCCCGGCAAATCGCATAGCTCGTGCCGATGGCGATTGCGACGATAGACGCGATGCCAAGGATCAGGAACGGCCCGAGCGCCACGATGGTGGCGACGCTCACCGACGCGCCGAGCATGACGATCGCCACTTCGAGCACGAATTTGGCGCTGAACACGATGCCCTGAATCCAGCGCCGGGTGGGCGTCCACGCGGTGCGCACGGCGACGCCGAGCAGGATTGCGAGGACGAGCGCCTCGAGATAGGGCTGACCGGCGAAGTGGACTTCGACCGCCTGCAACAGCATCGCCACAGCCGTGATGGCGATGCACAGAACAATACCTGGCAGAAGTCGTTTCAAATGATCCGTCAAATGCGGCGCCTGACCTTTCGCGTAAGCGCGATCTTTTGCGGAAAGCCGTAGCCGCTATTGCGGAGAGACTCTAGTTCAATACGCCGACGATGGCGCCGAGCAGGCATGTCGTCAGGGTGCCTGAAACGATCGACTTCAAGCCCAGCGAAACCACTTCGTCGCGGCGTTCCGGGCACATGGTGGCGAGGCCGGCGATCATGATGCCAAGCGAGCCGAAATTGGCGAAGCCGCACATGGCGTAGAGCATGATCAGCCGCGAGCGCGGATCGAGCGTACCGGGCGGCAACGCCGCAAGCTGAAGATAGGCGACCAGTTCGTTGAGGATGGTTTTGATGCCCATGAGGCCACCCGCGGTGACGGCCTGCGACCACGGGATGCCCATCAGCCAGCAGACCGGCGCCATGATCCAGCCGAGCACGCGCTGCAAGGTGATCGGCGCGCCGGCAAAATCCGGGAACAGGCCGAGGATGGCGTTCGCCAAGTATACAAGCGCGATGAAGACGATCAGCATGGCGACGATGTTCAGGAGAAGCTCGAGACCGGCGCCGGTGCCTTTGACAATGGCGTCCATGGTGCTGACCGCGCCGTGCTCGATGTCGCCGAGCGCGCCGCCGGTGTGCCGCTCGCCGGGGTCGGGCACCATGATGAAGCTGATCAGGATCGCCGCCGGCGCGCCAAGGACCGAGCAGACCACGATATGGCCGGCGGCGTCCGGTATCGCCGTCGCGAGAATGGTCGCGTAAAGCACGAACACCGTGCCGGCGATGCCGGCCATGCCGCCGGTCATCACCACGAACATTTCGGCGCGGGACAGTTTGGCAAGATAGGGCCGGATGAACAGCGGCGCCTCGACCTGACCGACGAAGATGTTGGCCGCCGTGGAGAGGCCGACGGCGCCGCCGACATTGAGCGTGCGCTCGAGCACCCAGGAAAATCCGCGCACGATCGGCGGCATGATTCCCCAATAGAACAATAGCGAACTGAGCACGCTCATCACCAGCACCACCGGCAGCGCCTGGAAGGCGAGGATGAACTGCGATCCCGGCGTCTTCGGTTCGAACGGCAGCGGACCGCCGCCGACATAGCCGAACACGAACGAAGTACCGGCCCTGGTCGCCGCCGCGATCGCCTCGACCGCGTACTCGATCCAGACGAAGCCGAATCTGACCTGCGGCACCTTGAGCAACAGCACCGCAAGCCCAACGGTGACCGCAAGCCCGATGCCGGCCTGCCGCCACGACACCGCGCGGCGATCTTCACTGATGAGCCAGGCGATGGCGATGATCACAAAGACGCCGAGCGCCGATTGGAGATTCTGCATCGTGAAAGACGCCCCATTGCTGCCGCAAAGATAATAGCCTCAACCGTTCGTCCCCGCGAACGCGGGGCAGCGTGGCCAAAACCCCCCAATTTGCTGCCTTTGTCGCCGCCGATCTGGTTAACCAGCATTTAACTAATAAACGCCGCGTAACTAAAATTCGTCAAAATTCTCCGCTTTACATGATCCCGGGACGGGTCGTTCAGCAAACTACAGTCTGGATCGAGGGGATGGTGGGGCTCAGCATCGCTTGGCGTGACAGTTTTTTCGCGGGTTATGATCATCAGGATTCATCGGAAGGGGCGCGGTCGCAAAGAATATTCGGCGGCGCGGCTCTGGGGTGTTTCGCGCTGGCCTGCGGTCTGGTTATTTGGAACAATATCGCCAGCTCGGATTTTTGTCTGACCGGCGATGAACAAACCTCCGAAGTGCGGCGGACGCTGGCGCCGCCGTCGCGTAACCATGTAAACCCGTCGGTTGTTGCGAACGCCTACGCAAAGCTGTCGCGGGCTTTGAGCGCAACCGCGCGGGTGCCGGCAGCCGTTAACAACTACGTTGCGCTGATCGATTCGCGCTTTTCGCTTGGCTTTCCGCCCGGAACGTTCGTGAAGACCGCTTCGGCGGATCCGGAAACGCCGGAGTCATCCGCGGCGTCGTCGAGCGGCGATCAGGTCGCGCAGACCGGCGCACTGCCGCCGCAAAAGCCTCGTTCGCAGCGAACCCGGACTCTCAGCGGCGGCGCCGAGGTTAACCGCGCCGTTGCCGACGTGCCGGCGGAAAAGCCGCCGACGATCTTCGAGCGGCTGTTCGGCAGGCCTTCGACGCAGACGCTCGCCTACGCGTCTCCCGATGACGGCATGCCGGGCGCGCCGGCCGTTGCGTTGGGTCGCTACGATCGGACGACCGCCGTCTACGATATCTCCGCGCATGTTGTTTACATGCCGGACGGCACCGCGCTGGAAGCGCATTCGGGTCTCGGCGGCATGATCGACGATCCGCGCTACGCCGACCAGAGAATGCGCGGTCCGACGCCCCCCACGGTCTACGACCTCAAACCGCGGGAATCGCTGTTCCACGGCGTGCAGGCGCTGCGGCTGATTCCGGTCGAAGAGGACAAAGTCTACGGCCGGAGCGGCCTGCTCGCGCACACCTTCATGCTCGGCCCGAACGGCCAATCGAACGGCTGCGTGTCTTTCAGGAACTACAATGCGTTCCTGCGGGCCTACATGAATCACGAGATCAAGCGGCTGGCCGTGGTGGCGCACCTCTAGCGAGGGCTGAGGGCGCCTGCTGCGGGAGGCGCTAACCGCCGGACGGCGTTATTTCTTCGTCAGCGCGTCTCTCTGCTTGGTCAGCCGCTCGAGTTCTTCCGTTTGCTGCGCGATGCGGTCCGCGTTTCGTTCTTCGTCCTCGGCGCCCGAAAACGCAGCGGCCTGCTCGATAAGCTGGCGGATGTTGTCGCGAGTGATCGCGATGCGTTTGTCGAGTTCATCGAGCGACATCGAGCTGCCGTTGCTCATCGTGTTTTTCTCCGGATCAAGCTTTGAAATGCTGTCAGGCGCGTTACCTAGAATAACCGTAGCCGGTATTGCAAGGTACTGAAAGCCCGGAAGGTTTTACATTTCGTCATTGCCGGGCAACAGGCGCGAAGCGCCGTCCTCGCGCCTGAAGACCCGACAATCCATGCGGCCGTGAAAAACCCTCGTATTCGCCGGTAGGCCGCGTCTGCGGTACGTCACTATGGACCACCGGGTCATAGGCAAGCGAAGCGACGCCGTCCTTCGTACGGCTATGCCCGGTGGTGACGATTGAGAATAAGCGCAAAACGCCCCACGAAGCCATACGTCATTGCGCCGGGTATTGCGGGCGCGGATTGCACTCCGCCGGCCATCGAGCATCGTGTTGTTTGTTAGCCCCGGCCGACATACGGCATCTTGTTCGCCATCACCGTCATGAACAGCACGTTGGCGTCAAGCGGCAGGCTCGCCATGTAAGCGACCGCGCGGCCGACATCGTCTACGTTCATGCGCGCCTCCGGCACGGTGCGGCCGTCCGCCTGCAACATGCCCTCGGCCATTTTTTCGGTGAGCGGGGTCGCGGCGTTGCCGATATCGATCTGGCCGCAGCAGATTTCATAGCTGCGGCAATCAAGCGCGGTCTGCTTGGTCAGCCCGGTGACGGCGTGCTTGGTCGCGGTATAGGGCGCGGTACCGGGGCGCGGCGTGTGCGCGGAAATCGAGCCGTTGTTGATGATGCGTCCGCCGCGCGGGTCTTGCGCCTTCATGATCCTGATCGCTTCCTGCGTGCACAGGAACAGTCCGGTAAGATTGGTGGCGACGACGGCCTGCCAGCGTTCCAGCGGTATGTCCTCGATCGGCATGCCGCGCATGCTGACGCCGGCATTGTTGAAGAGAAGGTCGAGCCGGCCGAAGGCTTCCTTGGTCTTGGCGAACAGCGCCGCAATCGAGGCGGGCTCCTTGACGTCGGTGGGAACGACGAGCGTAGCCTCCTCGGCCTCCTCCGCCACCTGATGAAGCTTGTCCGCGCGCCGTCCAGCGAGCACGACGGTGAAGCCGCTGCGCGACAGCGCCAGCACCGCGGCCTTGCCGACGCCGCTGCCTGCTCCCGTCACCAAAGCGATTTTCTGCGCAGGCATTTCGCGCTCCTCTTGTCCGTGCGGCTATGGAGATATCATCTCCTGCCGCGCGCGGGGAGAGGAAGCCGAAAGCTTTAACTCGCCAGGGCGACTTCCCGATCGGGACTGCCGACACGGTAGTCGTCGGGCGCGTTGATCCGGGTGGTTATGTCGGCCGCCGGTCCCGGCCGGCCGAAACGGTAGCCCTGCATCGAATGCACCCCGGCGGCGCGCAGGAACAAGTGCTGCTCGGCGTTCTCAACGCCCTCGGCGGTGACGCGCATGCCGAGGCCGCGGCCGAGGCTGACGACGGCGTGGACGATCGCCGCGGCGTCCGGCGCGGTCTCGATACTGCGCACGAAACTTGAGTCGATCTTGAGTTTGTCGAACGGGAACCGCCGCAGATACAGCAGGCTCGAATAGCCGGTGCCGAAATCGTCGAGTGCGAAGCGCACGCCGATCGCCTTGAGACGCAGCATCGAAAGCTCAGCCGTATCCAGGTTGCCGAGCAGGGTGCTTTCGGTGAGTTCAAGCTCCAAACGGCCGGCGTCGAAATTGGTCTCCTTGAGGATTCGCTCGACCACGTCGACGAAATCCGAGCGGCGGAACTGGAGTGGCGAGACGTTGACGGCCACCGTCATCCCCGGCCAGTTGCGGCCGTCGAGGCAGGCGCGGCGCAGCATCCACTCGCCGAGTTCGACGATCAGGCCGGAATGCTCGGCGATCGGAATGAACACCGACGGCGGGATGACGCCGGCGGTCGGATGGGTCCATCGCGCCAGTGCTTCGACGCCGACCATGGTGTCGCCGCTGGCATTGACGATCGGCTGATACGCAGCCGCCAGGCCGTCATTCCTGATCGCTTGCAGCAGGTCGCCTTCCAGAAGCTTGCGCTGCGAGAGATCGGCATCCATCGCCGCGTCGTAGATGCAGGCACGATTGCGGCCCTCGTTCTTGGCACGATACAGCGCCATGTCGGCGTAGCGCAAAATGTCGGCGGCGTCGCGCGCCCGGCGATCGATCACGGCGATGCCGATCGAGGCGCCGATATTGATGTTGTGTCCGCTGATCGAATAGGGAGCGCAAACCGCGGCAATGATGCGGCCGGCGATCGCCTGCAACGAGTAGGAATCGGAGGCGCAGGAGGTGATGATGGCGAACTCGTCGCCCCCGAGGCGGGCAACGAGATCCTCCTCGCGCATGACCCGGCTCAACCGCTGCGTGACGTTGAGGATGAGATCGTCGCCGATGTGGTGTCCCAGCGTATCGTTGACATCCTTGAAGTGGTCGAGATCGATGTAGAACACTGCCGCCGAAGGCCCGCCGCGCCGCACCTCCGCGATGACGCTTTCGAGCCGTTCGCCGAAATAGAGCCGGTTGGGCAGGCCGCAGACCGGATCGTGCATGGCGAGGTGGCGCAGCCGCGCCTCGCCCGCGACAATCGCCTGCGTCGTCCGCCGCATGTGACGTATGACCAGACCGCCGAGCACCGCGAATGCGGCGATCGCGACAGCGATATAGGGCAGCACGCTTTCCGCGATCTGGCCGCCGGGCTTTGTCGGCTGCCATGCCAAACGGGCGATGGCGCCGCCTTGCGGGTCGGCGACGGTAGCCATGTGCTGATCGCCGGCTTGGGCCGGCCCCTCGATCCTGTGGAGGCCGGAGAGTTGCAGCCGATCGCCAATCCCGTGTAGCAGATCGTCGTCGATATATTTGATGGAAAGCACGACCGGCGCTGACCCATTGCCGGCGGCGAGATCGCTGTCGGCGCCCACGGCCACCGCGGCGACGATCGCGGGTTTGCCTCGCACCTGCTCGATCAGGGCAGCGAGCCGGCCCGGCTTGTGCGGATCCTTGACGGCGAGGAGGGAGATTGCGGTATCGGGCCCGGCATCGAGACGCCCGCGCATAAAATTTAGAACAGCGGTCAGCTCCGGCGGCAGTTCGATCGCGCCGATATCACCGGTGGTGCGTGCGCGCCCGTACTCAACATGGTCGGAGCCGTCCACAACGAGCACCAGATCATGGCCGAAGAAAACCTCCAGCCAATTGCCGACGCGGCTCTCAGTCCACGACGGATCGTATTCCTCGCGAATTTTCTGCGTGGCGCCAATGGTAGCAGCGACGCTCTCGACCTCGCGCAACACGCGAGTGCCGCGGTCAGCGATCGCCTGCGCAAGCAATTGGTCATCGCGATCGACCGTCACTTCATCCGCCCGCCGCGCCGAGATGACGATCGCGACGATAAGGCAGGCCACCGCGACGGCGACGATCAGGCCGATCGGCAGGAACAGGCGCCAGCGCGCCCGGTCGCGGCGCGACTGATTGCTGTCCTCGGCGATGTCCGGCTGCGCCGAAGTTCCCACGCTCCACCCTTTAGCGGTGTTCCTGATGCCCGCACGATTAGGCGAAAAAGATTGCGATTTCGCTTGCAGTTCGGGCCCGGAACGCCAATTGCCACGCCCATTGAGCGCGAATCCGTCGTGGAAGTTAATGGCGCGTAAACCGGAACAGCGATTTTCGCTGCAATCGCCGGCTGACTAGCGTTTGTTGCTGTAGGGTGGGCGCGGGATCGCGATGTGGGCGGCACGCAAGGCCGCGGACCAGCGCTCGCGCAGGTCGGTGAAATAAGGTTCCCCTGGTTCGATGCGGTACATCAGCTCGGCGTCGCAGGTATCGCGCCGCACGACCAGAAGATCGATCGGCATGCCGACGCTCAAATTCGAGCGCATGGTCGAGTCGATGGAAACCAGTCCAACCTTGAGCGCGTCGTAGATATCCATCCCGTAGCTCACCGCGCGGTCGAGCACCGGCTTGCCGTATTTGTGCTCGCCGATTTGCAGATACGGCGTATCGGTCGTGGATTCGATGAAATTGCCGGCGGAGTAGATCATGAACAGCCGCATGCGCTCGCCGGCGATCTGGCCGCCGAACAAAAAGGAGACGTCGAAGCTCACGTCGGAAGCTTCAAGCGCCTTGCCCTCGGCAGAATGGATGCTGCGAATGACGTGTCCGACGCGCTGGGCCGCCTGGAACATGGTAGGGGCGTTCATCAGCGTTTCGTGTTCGCCGGTTTCCGGATTGTCGTAGCCTTCGGTCAGAATGCTCACGGCGGATTGGCTGATCGAGAGATTCCCGGACGAAGCGAGCGCCATGATGCGCTTGCCGGGGTTGTTGAACACATGCAGCTTGCGGAAGGTTGCGATATTGTCGACGCCCGCATTGGTGCGCGTGTCGCCAAACATCACGAGCCCCTCGCGCACCAGTATTCCACAGCAATAGGTCATCGATTTGTCCGCTCCCCGCGGCGGTCCTTATAGACGCGTTTGTCGGCTTTTAACATCTGACGCGAAACGTCTGTCGCTTATGGGACGCTCAGTGTCGCATTCTCGCAATACTTCATCCCGTCCTTAGCTCATGATCAGCGAAACTGCCTGAATGTTTTAAGCAACTTCATGGTGGAGTCATATTCGAGCTCGTCTCCCTCGAAGTCACAGCGATATGGTGCGGCGATGGAATGGCGGTTGCTTCGCGCTCTACCGAGACGGGACCGCAACGGCGGTCGCATTAACTGATACGACCCTCGTTCCGCTCGGCGACAAGGATTTTAGTCTTTTAGTCGCCTACGCCCCGAACTTCGCGCTGAGTGTCCTGCGCGTTTTAGCACGGCACCTTCGCGCGATGACTACCACCATGGTCCATTAGGATCGATCTCAAAACTAGGTGGCCGACTGGACCACCTAGTTGTTCGAATGTACCGTCAATTCAGGGCGTCGCACCCTCCACGGCGTAGACGCGAAACGCGGCGTACTTGTTGCCGACAGTGTTTTCCATGTCTAGGGCACCCTGATCTTGCCACGCCTTGACGGCGTCCATGTTCGCGAACTGAAGGATGACTACCCGGTTCGGCGGCGGATTCCCGACAAGGCTCACGGCCTTGTTGTAGCCACCGGCCACGTACTTTCCGCCGTGGCTGGCGATGTCTTTCTGGGTGGCCTTGAGGTAGTTCTCGTCGTAGCCCTTCTGATCCCTGACCGCGATCTCCGCCACGACGAAGGCCGGCGGCTTGGACTGGGCGTGCAGCAGTTGAACGGCGCCACCTCCGACCAACAGGGCGCAGGCGAGGGCCGTAGTAACCTTCCAGGCATTCTTCATTTTCCTCTCCTTATGCGTGGGAAGATCGGCATAAAAGTATGTCGAGGTCTTCTACGTCTTGGGGTTGGGCGCAACGAGTGCGCCTTTGACAGTTTGATCAAACTAGCGTGACAGTTGTGCAACGGTGAGCCGCAAGGGCCTTCGCGACTAGTGCGCCGGGCTAGCGAGGCTTGCCGGTTCGCGTTTCGCGCCGGGCGGCTAATAAGGAGCCGCCAGCCTCGCCACGAAGCCCGGCAACCCGCTTCGGGGCGTAGTCGGGGGTTAACGCCTAAAACAAGTCTTAAGTTATTGAAATCATTAGTTACAAGGCGGTCCTTATAGCATCCTGCGACGCGGCTGGTCGTACTGTCCACGCCGCGCCACGTCCCCGAACAGGCCGCCCACCTTCGCCTTCGCCCGCCTGCGGGGAAGACGGTGGGCCGCTCACTGATCGACTTTGACAGCGACGGCCAGCGTCTCCTCACTGGCGCCGTAGCGGGTGCCGCGTACCGGCGCGGCGCCAAGAGCATCCAGCCCGATAGCGACGCGGACATAAGCATCGGTCGGGCATAGGCAATTCACCGCATCGAAGCCGACCCAGCCGAGACCGGGCACGTGGGCCTCGGCCCAGGCATGACCGCGTTCGTGAGCGCCGCGGTCGTCGGCGCACAGGTATCCCGCGACATAACGGGCCGGGATTTGCAGGCTGCGCGCGGCGCCGAGGAAGATGTGGGTCAGATCACGGGTGCCGCCACGCTTGCGCGCAAATGCTTCCGCCGCGGTCGTCGCCGGAGCCGGCAATGAATCCTGTTCGCAGATCGTCTCGTCGTGCAACCGATGGGCGAGGGCGTGCAATTCGGCGAGCCTGTCGCCGCTATTCACCGCGCGAATATCGAGGGCGAAATCACAGATGTCAGCATCCGCATGCGTCAGCGGCGTGTCGCGCAGGAACAGGCTCGACGGAAACCGCTCGACGGTGCCGTGCACCACGCCATCGGTATTCTGCGTCTCAACCTCGCCATCGACCTTGAGGCTCAACTCGGCGAACGGGCCGTCGGCGGCGAAAACATGCGTGATGTTGCCGAAGGCGTCTTCGTGCGCATTGAGCCGCGCGTCGGCGGAAACGTCGATGCGCCAGCCCACCACATATTGGCCTTCATGGTTGCGCGGCGTGAGCCGCAATACCTGGATAACGCCGGCGGCCGGCGGATCGTAACGATGGACGATACTGTGGGCGATGCGTAGGCGCATAACGGATGACGGCGGCCGGACGACGGGAGACCATGATAGACGAACCGGCGCCGCTCTGTCCCCCGTGCTCTGTTCTGCGCCGGCCTACATCAAATATTGCTGCGCGATCGCGGTGCCGAGCTGGTTATTGTCCTCGACGAAATCGTCGATGAATTCGTGCAACCCGGTCTGGAATATCTCCTCGATACGGCTGTTTTGCAGCCGGGCGCGGACGGCGCGCGCCTGCCGCTGCGCGTTGCCCTGACGGCCATAGGCGCCGGCGATGCGGTCAAGATTCTGCACGAGATTCTCGTAGCAACTGGCCAGCGAGCGCGGCATTTCGTCCTTGAGCATGAGCAGGTCGGCGACGAGCCACGGCTTGACGTTTTCGCGATAGACCCAGTGATAGGCGGTAAGCGCCGACACCGAACGCAGGATCGAGGCCCATTGATGATAGTCGAGTGGGCCGCCGACTTTTTCGTGCGCCGGCAGCAGCAAATGATATTTGACGTCGAGGATGCGCGCGGTGTTGTCGGCGCGCTCGATGAACAGGCCGAGCCGCGAGAACCAATAGGCGTCGTTGCGCAGCATGGTTCGGTAGGCCGAGCCGTCGAAGCGCAGCGAGGATTCCTGCACCCACCGCAGGAAGCGCGCGAACTCCTCGCGCGAACGCGGCCCGTTTCCCCATTTCTTCAATTCGAGCCACGCGCCGTTGATGGTGTCCCACATTTCAATGGTCAGCGCGGTCCGAACCGAGCGGGCATTCAAGCGTGCCGTCTCGATGCAGTTGCGGATCGACGACGGATTGCTGGGCGAGAAAGCGAGGAATTCGGTGACGGTTTCTTCGTTCGCCTCCGGGTAGGTCGCGAAGAACGCGGCGGCGCAGCCGGCGGTGGCGACCGCGGATTCCCATTCGTTCGAGGTGCCGACATAGGCGAGCGGCAGCGCCGTGAGGCGGTACGTCGTCTCGAGAATGCGCGCCAGATACTCCGCGCGTTCGACGTAACGGGCGAGCCAGAACAGATTGTCGGCCGTGCGCGACAGCATCGCTTAGCTCATTCTCATTCGTCCAATACCCAAGCTCATTCGTCCAAAACCCACGTGTCTTTGGTGCCGCCGCCCTGGCTGGAATTGACGACAAGCGACCCCTTTTTCAACGCCACGCGCGTCAGGCCCCCCGGTACGATGCGGATGCGATCGCGGCCGGAGAGCACGAAGGGGCGCAAGTCGACATGACGCGGCGCGATGCCCTCTTCGACGCAGGTCGGGCAGGTCGACAGCGCGAGCGTCGGCTGGGCGATGAAATTCTTGGGATCGGATTTGAGCTTGGCGCGGAACGCCGCAATCGCAACCTTGTCCGCCTTCGGTCCGATCAGCATGCCGTAGCCGCCGGAGCCGTGGACTTCCTTCACCACCAGTTCCTCGAGATTGTCGAGGACATACGCAAGATGGTCGGCCTCGCGGCAACGCCAGGTCGGCACATTCTTGAGGAGCGGCTCCTCGCCAAGATAGAATTTCACGATCTCGGGCATATAACTGTAGACCGCCTTGTCGTCGGCGATGCCGGTGCCGACGGCATTGGCGAGCGTGACGGAGCCGGCCTGATAAGCCGACATCAAGCCGGGTACGCCCAGCGCGCTGTCGGGGCGGAAGACCAGCGGATCGAGGAAGTCGTCGTCGATGCGGCGATAGATCACGTCGACGCGCTTGAGCCCTTCGGTCGTGCGCATATACACGACGTCGCCCTTGACGATGAGGTCGCGGCCCTCGACCAGTTCGACGCCGAGCTTGTCGGCCAGAAACGAGTGCTCGTAATAGGCCGAGTTGTAGACGCCGGGCGTCAGCAGCACGACCGTCGGCTCGGTGGACGCGGTCGGCGGCGCGATCGATTTCAGCGTCGCCAGCAGCTCGTCCGGATAATTCTCGACCGGCGCCACGCGATAGCGCGAGAACAGCTCGGGAAAAAGCCGCAGCATGATCTCGCGGTTTTCCAGCATATAGGAAACGCCGGACGGCGTGCGGGCGTTGTCCTCGAGCACGTAGAAATTGTCGGCGTCGACGCGCACGATATCGATGCCGGCGACATGCACGTAGATGTCGTGCGGCACTTTTTGTCCGTTCATCTCCGGGCGGAAAACCGGATTTTGAAACACCAGGTCTTCGGGAACGATGCCGGCCTTGAGAATTTCGCGGCGGCCATAAACGTCCTTGATGTAGGCGTTGATGGCTTTGACGCGCTGCTCCAGGCCCTGTTGCAGAATCTGCCATTCGGAGGCCGCGAGGATGCGCGGGATGACGTCGAACGGGATCAGGCGCTCCTGCGCGTCGGCGTCGCCATACACCGCAAAGGTAATGCCGATGCGGCGGAAGAAGTGTTCGGCTTCACGGCGGCGGAAATCGAGGACGTCGGGAGGCACTTCACCCAGCCAACGCGAGAGCTCGGCATAGGCAGGCCGGACCGCGTCTTCGCTGCCCGTCATCTCGTCGAACATATCGGTCCCCGGCCCACGCAGGCGCGTGCTCGAAATCCCAGCCGTATCAACGGCGATAGCTCAAGTGTAGCAATCTTTGCGCCAACTCGGGCCAGCGGGGGAAGAGGGGGAGCAGCCCGGCGGCTTGGCGTTGTGATTGCTCATGTTTTAGGCGATCTGGCTATCGCGACAGCGGTCCTCACCGAATGCCGTTGATCCAGCGCGCGATCGACGGCCAAGTCTCGTGCAGGGTTCGCGAACCCATGAAAAGCCCGATGTGGCCACCGGGAACCAGCTTCTTCTCGATCTTGTCCTTCGGGGTGCCGAGATACTTCTCGGCGTCGAAAACCTGCTCCTTGGTGGTGATGTCGTCGGATTCGCCCGCGAGCAAATAGACGGGGCAGGTGATGTTTTCCAGGTCTAAGCAGCGGCGGAGCCCCACGAAGCTTCCTTTGGCGAACCGGTTTTCCTTGAACAGTTCTTTGATGACTTCAAGGTACCAACGCCCCGGCAGATCGATCGGGTTTTCGTACCAGCTCTCGAAGGTTTCCTCTTTTTTCAGATAGGCCGGATCATCGATGTGCTCGTAGAGATCGATGTGATCCTGCATGTAATGCTGTTCGGGATGCACAGTTCTTTTAGCCAGACATGTTGGCTCTCGGTGAAAGCCATGAACACCTTCTCAGAGAGCCCGTAGCCACCGATAACAT
>CAVZSB010000051.1:0-31331 GCA_963777635.1 uncultured Alphaproteobacteria bacterium | reverse complement strand
ACAGCTGGGTGGACTCGAACCACCGACCTCCTGATCCACAGTCAGGCGCTCTAACCAACTGAGCTACAGCTGCACGGCCTGCGGTCGGCAAGCGCGCGAAAACTAAGAGGAAAGCCCCGCTTTGGCAAGGCGCGAACTGCGCAGGCGGCGGCGCGGCAAGCAAAAGCCCGGGCCAGGGACCCGGGCTTCGTCTATCAGGCTGTGCGTTGAAGAAGCGCGCGCAGCAAGCGATTAGCTGGCCTTGCTGAACGCCTTGTTCATGCCGCTCTTGATCGGCTCTGCCGTCTCGGTCGCGACCTTCTGCGCCAGTGCGCTGAGCTCCTTGGTCTGCTCCGACAGCGTCTCGAACTGTTTGCGGGTATGGGCGCTGGCAAGCTCGACGACTTCCGATAGCGTCTTCGCCGCCATGACTTCGCCGGCAAAATCGAACGCTGCGTTGGTGTTCATGCGGGCAACCTCGATGACTTTGAGACCGTAGTCGGAGGCGCCTTTGGTCGCGGTCGAATAAGTTGTCTCGAGAACGTCGGTGGCCTCTTCGGCAGCGGCCTTCATCTTCTCGTAGGTGTCCTTGGCCTGGGCGACCCCGCGCTCCGCGAATTCGCGGAAAGCTGCGGGCATTTCAACCTTCGGCATGTCGAATTTGGGCATCTCGAATTTGGGCATCTCGAACGCGCCTGTCGCCGGCTTGTTCGTCTTCACTTTCGGGGCAGCAATAGAGGCTTCCGCCATGACACTCGTCCTTGTTTTCTGGTGCTCTTGGGCTGTTTCACCTTCGATATATTTCCAGTTGCCCCGCCGCCCGTCGCGCGGGGCAGTACATTTCCACGACCCCGCAGCCGAACGCAGAACACTCCCAGCTCGGGCCTTCCGCAGATTTATATAGCAGATAGCTTGGTGCGTCGCAATAGATTTTATTGCATTGCACAAAAATGATCAAATAATTGATCTAAAACAATTCTTCTATGAAAACGGCGATGCTTCCGCCTTCAAGTTTTCGGCTTGGCAGCGTCCATGACTATTTTGGCGGCACTTTGCCCAAGTTCTTGCGCCTGTGCCGAAAGCGTCTTCATCTGCAAGGCGAGATACTCCGACTGCAACCGCATAACCTCGGTGGGATCCTTGGCGTGCATCAGCTTCTGCGCGAAGTCGAAGGTGGCCGCCATGTTCCGTTCGACATAAGCCATCGATTTATGGGCGATTTCGCTGGTGCCGGCGCGCGCGGCCTGGGCTTGGCCGTGCCATTGCGATACCGCCTGGTTGGCTGCGTTAGCGATGCCATCGAAAGCCGTTCGCGCATGGGCCACGCTCTGCTCGACGAATGCGCGGACCTCATTGGGCATTGCAAACTGCTCGAAGGGCTCCTTCGCCATCGTCAACTCCTGTTACCCCTGGCGATCATCCTAGGCGATATCGGCGCTGCCGTGCACCCCGATTGTCACGTACAGTCAAGGCCATGACGCGATTAACGTTATCCGTCCAAGCCCGGCTGGAGTCGAGGGGCCGGGCATGGACGTGACCGCCCGCCCGCTTTATTAAGGATTCATTAAGCAAAGAGTATTCGTGCATGCCCCTCGTGGAGCCAGAGTTCGCCGCTTCGCAGCGCGATCCGCGATTGGCGGCGCAGCTCGCCAAACTCGCGATCGGCGCCACACCCGCGTGGCTGTGGAGCGCGGATGGGGAGCAAATACTGTGGGCGAACGCGGTAGGCGCCGCGATCTTCGGCGCCGCGAATGCCCCTCAGGCCATCGGACGACGCTTCGACTTACAACACCCGGCGGCCGGTGAGATCGTCCGGCTTGCGGCAACCTTGCCGCCGATCGGCCAGGTGCGGCTCGAACGCCTGCGCGGCTTCGGAGCAAGTTTCGGACGCGCGCTTACATGTGTTTGCTCGCGCGTCGCGCTGGCGGATGGCGCCGCGGTCCTCGTTGCGGCAACCGAACGGGCCGGACCGCAGCTGCCGCTGAGCGAACGGATCGGCCGTTTGTTCACCGGACGCGACCGCACAATTGCGGCGTTCGCTGCCGACGGGACGTTTCTTTGTGCCACCGAGGCGGCGCGGACCCGCTTTGCCGGCGCGGCCACGCTGCCGGCGCTCGGCATCGCCGAGATAGCGGCCAAGGCGCTGGCAGCCGGCAGCGCCAGCGGTACGACGAGCTTCGGTCCCGTTACTGTCGGTCGACTTGGCAGCGATGGGTCGGCGGTTCTGATGGCCGAATTCGGCGCCCAACCGAACGAAGTCCAAGCCGCCGAAACCCCTGCCGAAAACACCGCGCCTGCCGACCAGATGCCGCCGACGCCGGCCGCGGAAGCCAACACGCCAGCGCCGCCAGCTGCCTCCGGGCGTGGACAAGATGAACCCGAGCGGCGTCATCCGCTGCGCTTTGTCTGGCAAATGGACGCTGACGGCCGCTTCGTGGTCGGCTCGGACGAATTCGTCGAGCTCATGGGTCCGCGCACCACGGCGGCATTTGGGCGGCTGTGGAGCGAGATCGCCGCCGAACTTAAGCTTGATCCGGAAAATCAAATCGCGCGTGCGGTCGGCACGCGGGAGACCTGGAGCGGCGTCACCGTTTCCTGGCCGGTGGATGACGGTGGCGAACGTCTTCCGATCGAACTTTCGGGGCTGCCGGTGTTCGACCGCGACCGCACTTTTCGCGGCTATCGGGGTTTCGGCATTTGTCGCGATCTTGAGCGCATCAACCATCTGCTGCGCGCACGCCGCGAGCGTCCGATCGGTTTCGTGTCGCAGCCGCAGGCGCCGCTTGAAGCCGAAGCTTCAGCCGCCCCGCCGCCGCCCGTTGCGATGGCGGCCGAAAGTGGCGCTCCGGTTGTGCCGGCCGCCGCGGAATCTCCGGCTCGCACCGAGCGTCCTACGCTGAACGTGGTGCCTGCGGCCGCCAACGTTGTGCCGTTTCGCCAGGGAACGCCGCTTGAGCCGAATGCACCGACGCTCAGTCCCGTTGAGCGCAAGGCATTCCGCGAGTTGGCACAGGAACTGACAGCGCGCTTGCGCGGCGTTCGCGAGGATACAGCCAACGAGAGCGGCTTGAGCGAGTTGCTCGCCGAAGCTCAAGCCAGCGCCGCCGAACTGGTCGAGGCGCCGCCGGTCGCGCCCGGCTCCGAGCCGGTTTCTCCCGCCGGTGTTGAAAGCGGCGGCTCGCCGCGCGAGCAGAATGACGCCGCGCAGCCGCAGGCCGCGCCCGCCTTCGAACCGGCGCTGCTCGACCGCATTCCACTCGGCGTGCTGATCTACCGGCACGACGGCCCGCACGACGCGCTGCTTTACGCCAATCGATATTTCCTCGAGCTGAGCGGCCATGAAAATCTTGGCGCACTTGCGGCGACCGGCCTGGACAAGCTGTTCGCCGAGCCGGGCGCCGACGCCTTCGCCCAATCCGCCGCTGCGCAATCGCTGTCGATCCTTACCCGTGATGGCGCTCGCCGTCCGGTCGAAGGTCGCCTGTTCACCATACCCTGGGGCGGGACTTCGGCACTGGTGCTGATCCTGACCAACGGCGAGGCCGAGGAACGTCGGCGCGCCAACGCTGCGTTACTTGCGTCGGCGCAGAGTGAAATCCGCGAGCTCAAGGCGCATGTCGAATCGTTCAAGAAGGCCGAGGCGGATTTGCTCGCCGCAACGCGCGAAGCGCAAAAGGTGGCAGCGTCAAAAGCGGAGTTCGTCGCCAAGGTCAGTCACGAGATTCGGACGCCGCTCAACGCCATCACCGGATTCGCCGAGGTCATCATGGCCGAGCGTTTCGGTCCGATCGGCAACGAACGCTACGCCGAGTATTTGAAGGATATCCACGGCGCCGGAATGCATCTCGTTTCGCTGTTGAACGACCTGCTCGATCTTTCAAAGATCGGGACCGGCCAGCTCGATCTTTCCTTCGCCAATATCAGCCTCAACGACCTGACGCAGCAATGCGTCGGGATCATGCAGCCGCAGGCGAGCCGCGCGCGGATTATCATCCGTACGTCGCTGATGCCGGGACTGCCCCAGGTCGTCGCCGACGAGCGCTCGCTGCGTCAGATCGTCCTCAATCTCCTGTCGAATTCGATCAGGTTCACGGGTCCGGGCGGCCAGGTGATCGTATCGACGGCGTTCGCCGACAGCGGCGAGGCGGTGCTGCGCGTCCGCGACACCGGCGTTGGCATGAGCGAGAAAGATGTCGAAGCGGCACTTGAGCCGTTTCGTCAGACGGCGACGTCGGGCAGCTGGGGCTCGGGTGGGACCGGGCTCGGCCTGCCGCTTACCAAGGCGCTCGCCGAAGCCAACCGCGCACATTTCAGCATCAAGAGTGCGCCCAACGCCGGCACCTTGATCGAGGTCGCATTCCCGCCGACCCGCGTCGTCGCGGGATAGCAGGCGTCAGGCCACGCGGATGACGATTTTGCCGAAATGCGCGCCGGCCGCCATGTGCTCGTAGGCCGCCCTGGTCTCGTCAAAACCAAATACGCGATCGACCACTGGCTTGATCTTGTTTGCCGCGATGGCGGCATTCATCGTTTCGAACGTCTGCGTCGAGCCGACGGAAATGCCTTGAACGTTGGCGCGCTTGGAAAAGATCAGCCCCGGATTGAGCTCGCGGGCGCCGCCGCTCAAGCCGCCGATGATGCTGACCTTGCCGCCGACCCGAATGGCGTTAAACGAGAGAGTAAGCGTGTTGGCGCCGCCGACCTCCAGCACGTGGTCGACGCCGCGCCCGTTATTGAACGCGATCGCCGCCTTATCCCATTCCGGCGTGGTCTTGTAGTTGATGCCGCAGGCCGCACCGAGCGCTTTGGCGCGCTCGAGTTTCTCGTCGCTCGACGAGGTGATGATGGCGGTAATGCCCATGGCATGGGCAAATTGCAGCCCGAAGACCGAGACGCCGCCGGTACCCTGAAGCAGCACCGTTTGTCCGGCGACCAGCTTGGCGTGGTTCAGCATGGCATCCCACGCGGTCACGGCGGCGCATGGCAAAGTCGCGCCTTCTTCGATCGACAAGTGTCCGGGAATTTTGACGGCGCCTTCTTCCTCCAGCACCACGTATTCGGCAAGCATGCCGTCGATGCTGCCGCCGAGCGCCGAGGCGTGGGTATTCGGTCCCGGCTCGCCGGCAGGCCAACGCTGGAAGAAACTGCCGGCCACCTTGTCGCCGGCTTTGACCCGTGTAACGCCGGGGCCGACCTCGACCACTTCGCCGGCGCCGTCAGAAAGCGGGACAAGATTTTCCCGCAGCGGCCCGCGATAGGTGCCGCGGACGATGCCGAGGTCGCGGAAATTCAGCGAACACGCAATGACTTTGACGAGTACCTGGCGATGGAGCGGCTTCGGCAACGGCCGATCGACTTCGACAAGGGCGTCGATGCCGGCGCCGTCCTTGGGCAGTTGATACGTTCGCATGCTTTCGCTCCCGGAATTGAAAACGGAACGGTACGCTCTTGGACGTACCATTCCGATTGAAAAACGTCACTAAACCGGCGTTACGCTCACGCCGACATCGATCCGTTGGCGACCCGACCCGATTATCACGCCATCCATCGGCGCGACGTCGGTATAGTCGCGGCCGAATGCCAGCACGACGTGCTCGTCGGAAGCGAGGATGGCGTTGGTCGGATCGAGCCCGATCCACCCGATTTCCGGCCCGCACCAGACCAACACCCAGGCGTGCATGGCGTCGGAGCCCTGCAGCCGTGCCGCATCGGTGCGCGGCGCCGAGCGCAGATAGCCGCTGACATAGCCGGCCGGCAGTCCGATGCCCCGCAGTCCGGAGATCATAATGTGGGCAAAGTCCTGGCAGACGCCGCGGCGCAGCGCAAACGACATCGGCGGCGTGGTGGTGACGGTGGTCGCGCCGATCTCATAGGCGATGTCTGATTTGAGGCGGTTCATCAGTTCGATGGCGGCCTCGAGCACTGGCCTTTCGGCCGGGAAGCTCTCCCGCGCGTAGTCGCGGATCTCCGGATCGAGCGAGACCATGCGGCTGGGAAACAGAAAGTGTGCCGGTGACAGCGGACCGATATCGCTGGTCGCAAAGGCCGCCTCGCGAACCGCCTCCCAAGCGGGACTGGAAAGAGGGGCGGGCTCGACCAGCGCGTCGACGGTTACGCGCGCGGTCAATTTGACCGAGAGCGTCTTGTGCGGCTCTTCGACGTCGATCCAGGTCAAACGATTTCCGAAAAAATCCTTGCCCTCGCGCCGATGCGCCGGCTCGGGTCCGATCTGCAAGGCGGCAACGTGAACGCGCTGGCCGGGGCGATTGATCGGCATCAGCCGCAGCACGTGATGCGCATGCGCCACCGGCGATGCGTAGACGCACGTGGTCGTCTGACGTACGTCGTAGATCACGCCAGCGCCTCCCACGCGGATTCGGAGCGCTCGTTGTTGGTGAGATAGGTTGCGGCGATTGCGTCGGAAAGTTTCATCAGCGATTGTTCGGTTTCGACGATGAGCGCCTCGTCGATCGCAGCCGCCTCTATCGTACGCAGCCGCGTCGCAATCGCCGCCGCGATCTGCTGCACCGGCGAAAGACGGCCGGCGGCATGACGCCCCGGTAACGCAGCGAGATGTGTTTCGACCCGGTCGAGCTGAAACGCCACCGAGCGCGGATTGTTCGGATCGAGCATGACCAGGTCGATGACCGGTGCGCGCGCCGCGACCATGAAGTAGCGCTGCCGATAGGTGATCTGGCTGTCGGCAAGTTCGAGAAGCACGTCGAGGCCACCGTCGGGCGCGCCGGGGAGCGCGAAGGAGCGCACCAGGCGGCCGGTGATGATCCCCCGCTCGATGCGCCGGCCGAGTTCGAGGAAACGCCAGCCAGCGAGTTGCGTCATGTTTTCCTGCGCCAGCCCGGAAAGCGATGAGATGATCCGCAATGACGCTTCGACGCGCTCGATAATGGCGCTTTCGGTCGGGCCGGCCGAAAGTGGCATGGCATTGATCATCAAGAGATCGTTGATCGCGCGCCATGCGTCGGGAGAGAAGCGATCGCGAATGACGGATGCCGCCGAACGCGCGGCACCGGCGAGATCGGGGAGCGATCCGGCCAGGTCGGCGCGGGTGAGAACCGCCCGCGCGGCAGTTGCCGCCGACACGCCGCCGGTCTGGTCAGGCGCGGCATTCCACGCCGCGAGCAATGAGCTGATGCCGGCGATGACCGGTGCGGTCGTCTCGTCCGCCTCTGCGGCACGGTTAATCATGGTGCGGATCAGCCGTAGAGTGGCCTCGGCGCGCTCGACATAACGTCCGACCCAGAACAGATTGTCGGCGGCGCGGCTTGGCAACAGGCCGGTAGCGCGCTGCACTTGAATGCGCTCGGCGGTCGGAAGCAGTGTCGTTTCCGCGACCGGACCGTGCGCCAGCACCCAGGCATCCGCCGTCGCCGCGCCGCGCTGCATGCTTACCGCGCGTGCATCGGCGCTCTCGGCGATGCGCACGAAACCTCCCGGCATCATCTGCCACCGATCGCCGACTTTCGTGAGGAACAGCCGCAGCGTGAAAGGCCGCGGTTGCAGGCGGCCGTCGCGCCACACCGGCATGCTCGACAACGTCACCGCTTCCTGCGCCACATAGTCGACGCCACGATCGCGGATCGACAGGATCAGCGCGCGGCGCTCTGCGTCATCGAGCTTGGCGCCCAAAAACTCACTGGAGCCGCGCCCGTCGACCGGCGACTCGAAGGCCGACGCGACCACCATGCTGTCGAGCTTTTCGATCATCTCCTCGCGCATTTCGGCACGGCCCAGCCACCACGTGGCGACGTTCGGTATCGCCAGGTCAGCGCCAAGCACGACGGGCGCCAGCGCCGGCAGAAACGCGAGCATGGCGCGCGCTTCGACCAAACCGGCGCCGAGTGCATTGATGATGACGATCTTGCCGTCGCGCACGGCCTGTAGAAGTCCGGGTGCGCCGAGGCGCGAGGCGGCATTCAATTCGAGCGGATCGGCGAAGTCGGCGTCGATGCGGCGGAGCAGTACTTCGGTTCGCTGCAAACCGGATACGGTGCGGACAAAAACGCCGTCATCGCGCACGCTCAGGTCTTCGCCTTCGACCAGCATGAGCCCAAGGTAGCGAGCGAGATACGCGTGCTCGAAGTAGGTCTCGCTCATCGGTCCGGGCGTGAGCAAACAAAGGTGAGCCTCATCCTGACGGCTCAGCGCGGAAAGCTCAGCCTGAAATGCCTGGAAGAAAGGCGCGACGCGCTCGACCCGCGTGGTGCGATAGATGTCGGGGATGGCGCGCGAGAGCGCCAGGCGGTTCTCGATCGCATAGCCGGCGCCCGAAGGCGCTTGCGCGCGGTCGCCGAGCACCCACCAGCGGCCGTCGGCGCCGCGCCCGACGTCGACGGCGTAGAAGCGCAAATGCGCGCCGCCGGGCGGCGCGACCCCGACGAGAGGACGTAGAAACTCCGGATTGCCCGCGATCAACGCGGCCGGGAGACGGCCGTCACGGCTCAGCAGCGACGGCCCGTAGGCGTCGGCCAGCACGGCTTCGAGCAATTCGGCGCGCTGGATCAGCCCGGCTTCCAATTGCCGCCACTCGCCGGGCTCGATGATCAGCGGTACGTGACTGAGCGGCCACGGCCGCTCGATGCCGGCCGCATCCTCGTAGACGCGATAAAAGACTCCGGAGCCGCGCAAATAGCGGTCGGCGGCGGCGAAGCGGCGATTGATCTCCTCGGCGCCGAGCGACGCCAGCATGCCGAGAAAAGGCCGCCAGTGCGCGCGCACGCGGCCGTCGCCGTCCATCATTTCGTCGAAAACGCCGGGCAGCCGGCGGTAGCTTGTAACGAATTGTTCGAGACCGGCGGTCTCATGTTCGACGATCGGGTCGAGATTGGCTGCCATGTGAGATATTTTAAATCGCGTGCCGCAGATCCAGCGTCGTTGGGTATTCCAGTGTGACGTCGAGCGGCGGCACGTCGATCAGTCCCGGGGTATGGCCGTGATCCTGGAAGCGAGCGCGACGGCGCGCTTCCGCCTCGTAGGAATTGACCGGAAAGGTTTCGTAGCTGCGTCCACCGGGATGAGCGACGTGGTAGATGCAGCCGCCCAGCGACCGCCGATTCCAGGTATCGACAATATCGAATGTGAGCGGCGCGTGCACGCCGACGGTCGGATGCAGTCCCGACGCGAGGTTCCACGCTTTGAAACGCACTCCGGCGACGAATTCGCCGGACCGGCCGGTGGACGTTAACGGCACGCGCGCGCCGTTGCAGGTCACGGCATGGCGGCCTTCGGTCAAGCCGTCGACCTTGATCTGGAGCCGCTCGACCGACGAATCGACAAGTCGCGCGGTTTGGCCGGCCACGCCCTCCTCGCCAAGCACGTACCAGGGCTCGATCGCCTGCCGCAGTTCGAGGCGTACTCCCGCATGCTCGACAACACCGCAGACCGGAAAACGGAATTGGCGCTGCGCCTCGAACCAGGTCTGGTCGAAATCGTAACCGGCGTCTTCAAGATCGTCCAAGACTTCAAGGAAGTCGTTCCAGACGAAGTGTTCGAGCATGTAGCGGTCGTGCAAGGCGGTGCCCCAGCGCACCGGCTTGCCGTTCAACGGTGCGCGCCAGAAGGCAGCGACGAGCGCGCGCAGCAGCAATTGCTGGGCGAGGCTCATGCGCGCATCGGGCGGCATTTCGAACGAGCGGAATTCGACAAGGCCAAGCCGGCCGGTCGGGCCATCCGGCGAAAACAATTTGTCGATGCATATTTCGGTCCGGTGGGTATTGCCGGTTACGTCGACCAGGATATTGCGGAACAGCCGATCGACCAGCCACGGTGACGGTGCAGCTGCCATGCCCCGTGGGGGCGGCACCTGACGCAGCGCGATTTCGAGCTCATAGAGCATGTCCTGCCGCGCTTCGTCGATGCGCGGCGCCTGACTGGTCGGTCCGATAAACAAACCGGAGAAGAAATAAGAAAGCGACGGTCGCCGCTGCCAATACAGCACCAGGCTTTTCAGCAGATCTGGCCGCCGCAGGAACGGGCTGTCGGCGGCGTTGCGGCCGCCGAGAACGACGTGATTGCCGCCGCCGGTTCCGCTATGCCGGCCATCGAGCATGAATTTGTCGGTGCCAAGGCGCGATAGATGCGCTTCCTCATAAAGGCTGCGCGTAATTGCGACGGCCTCCTGCCAGGAGGCCGCCGGATGGATATTGACCTCGATGACGCCGGGGTCAGGCGTGACCTTGATCACGCCGAGCCGTGGATCGGGCGGCGGCTCGTAGCCTTCGACGTGCACCGGCAGGCTGAGTTCGGCCGCCGTCGCCTCGACCACCGCAAGGAGTTCGAGATAGTCCGCAAGTGTCTCGACCGGCGGCATGAACACGCATAGGCGTCCGTCCCGTACTTCAACCGCGAGCGCAGTGCGCACCGGCATGTCGGAGCCGCCGCCGGCGCTCGACGTGACGGATGGGCGCTGCATCACCAAAGTCTCGGGCGCAAGCGGCGGAGATGCTTCATCGCCGGTTGATATGCGCAGCGCGTGCGGCCGGATTGGATGGGTGATCCGGGGATCGGGCAATGGTGTCTGGGTGGCGAACGGGTCAGCCGGCACGAGGTGCGGATAGTCGACGGCAGCGATCGCGGGCAACGATTGCAGCGGCAGCCGGAAGCCGAGCGGTGAATCGCCGGGCGCCAGGAAGAGCCGGCCGCGGCGCGTCCGCCAAAGTTCGCTCAGCCATCCCGGTTGCGCCTGCGCGGTCGAGCGCTGCACCGGCAACACGAAACCGGCGGGTCTGCTGAGATGGCTGTCGAACAGGGCGAGGATGCGCGCGCGCTCGCGCGGATCGTCGATCTTCGGATCGCCGGGATCGACATTCTCCGGGATCAGGCCTTGTTTGAGCATCCGGTCAGCCGGGTCTTCATAAGCAGGCTGCACGTAATCCGCCGCTAGTCCGATACGCGCGGCAATCCCTTCGGCGAGACGCTGTGAATCGCCGATTGTCGGATTGTGGTCGGCGGCTTCTTGCGCGATCAGGCTTTCGTCGCGCCAGATCGGAACGCCGTCACGCCGCCAATACAGCGAGAATGCCCAGCGTGGCAGTGGTTCGCCCGGATACCACTTGCCCTGACCGTAATGCAGGAGGCCGCCTGGCGCGAAACGAGCGCGCAAGCGGCGTATCAGGTCGTCGGCGCGCACGCGCTTCATCGGACCGACGGCGGCGGTATTCCACTCCGCCGATTGATAATCGTCGACCGAGACGAAGGTTGGTTCGCCGCCCATGGTCAGGCGCACATCCTGGGCGACAAGATCGGCGTCGACCTTCTCGCCAAGCGCGTTGAGCGCGCTCCATGCCTCTTCGGAGAACGGCATGGTCACGCGCGGATGTTCGGCAATGCGCTTCACGCCCATTTCGAACGAGAAGCTGACCTCGCTCGGCTCGACGACGCCGGAGATCGGAGCGGCGGAGCGGAAATGCGGCGTGGCGGCGACCGGCAAATGGCCTTCGCCGCACAACAGTCCCGATGTTGGATCGAGGCCGATCCAGCCGGCGCCCGGCAGATACACCTCCGTCCAGGCATGCAAGTCGGTGAAGTCATGGGCGGCGCCGGCGGCGCCTTCGAGCGGTTTGATGTCCGGCCGCAACTGGATGAGATAGCCGGAGACAAAGCGAGCCGGCAGGCCGATGTGACGAAGCAGCTGCACCATAAGCCATGCGCTGTCGCGGCAAGAGCCCGCGCCTGACTTCAGCGTTTCCTCGGGTGTCTGTACGCCCGGCTCCATGCGGATCAGATAGCGGACCATCCCGTGGATACGCTGGTTGAGTTCGACCAGAAAATCGACGGTGTTGCGCGCGTCGCGCGGGATCGACTCGATCAAATCCGCCAGCAGCGGGCCAGCGGGCTCCGGCGCGACGAAGGAGGCAAGATCCTCGCGCAGTTCCGACGGAAAGGAAAACGGCCACCTTTCGGCATAGGGCTCGATGAAGAAATCGAACGGATTGATCACTTCCATGTCGGCCATCAGATCGACCGTCACGGAAAATTCTGTTGTCTTTTCCGGGAACACAAAGCGCGCAAGCCAATTGCCGTGCGGATCCTGCTGCCAATTTACGAAATGCTGGGCAGGCTTCACCGTAAGCGAATAGCTCGGAATGCGGGTGCGGCAATGCGCACCCGGCCGCAGCCGAACGATTTGCGGGCCGAGACCGACCGGGCGGTCGTAGGTGTAGCGTGTGGAGTGATGAAGCCCGACAAGAATGGACATGCTGCTACGCGATACCGACCGATTTGCCCCAAGGAATTGGCAATTCCCATGCAATTTCCGGGCCGCCGCAATCTCTCGATTGTGCGGCTGTCAGCATAGCACGCTTCGCAATTGCTCATGAAAAAAGCGGCGCGGTTACCCCCGTATCCGCGCCGCCACCCGCGGCACGCTCGATTTAGGCGAGCCTTGCCACGGAACCAAATCATGTTCGCATTGCCGGTTGATCGCCTTGATTTCGATCAACTCGCATTTTGCGGCGCTATACGGCGACCGCGCCGAGGGAAAAAAAAAGGGAAGCGGCGGAGAGGAAAAAGAGGGGAAGTGAAAAGAGCGAAAAGAAAGACGAGAGGGAGGGGGGGGAGATTGAGAGCGAATCATACCGGAAGGAAGCCTTCGAACGCCGGGAATAACGGCGGCAAGGCAGGAGGAGGGGGACGCCGAAAAGCCGCTGCAAAAACTCAAAAGCGCCGCCGCCACTTCGTTGAACAGCAAAAGGTACGCGGCGGTTGTCACTGTTCCGAGCGCGATGCTGAGGTTCAGAAGACCTTTGGTGGAGAACCCTCCAAAAAAACATTTTAGATAATAGGTCAGCGGCTGGGCGATCAGCCCGCCGATTTGTCCGACGCCCTCGACGACGTAGACCAGCGCGAAAAACAGCATCAGATGGCTTGTTGTGGCGTAGTCCGGCGCCGGGGCATCGGCGTGCACCGGCGCTGGCGGATCACTTATTCGATCTTCGGGCATCTCGCTTAATTCATCCACCCGACAAGCCATTGCGGGCCGATGGCTTTTCGGTCAAGATTTCTTTCACGCAGCCGGTAATTGCGGGAGATGGAAATGATCGCGTCAGCCCTTCGTTCGACGGAACTCAATCCGGCCAAGCTTGCGTTCCTGTTCAAGAAGCAATTCGAGCTTTGCAAGGTGAAGCCCGGCGAGACGGTGGCGTGCGTCAGCGATCTGGCGACGCGCCGCGAATATGTCGAAGCTGCCTTTGCCGCTGCCGAGTCGCTCGGCGGCGATGTCTACGAGATGTGCGTGAATTCGATTCCGTCCTGGACCAAGGTCGGAGTGCCGACGATCGGCAAGTGCAAGGGTACGCTCGAGGCGATGAAGGCCGCCGACATCATCGTGATCTTTCACGTGCCGCTGTTCACCAAGTGGCTGAAGGAAGTGATGGACAGCGGAACCCGCGTGCTGATGATCATCGATGCGCCGGACGATCTCGAACAGCTGATGGCTCCGCCCGGCCTGAAAGACGCGATGAAGTACGCGGAAGAGCGCTACCGCAAGACCCGTGAAGTCCGGGTCATTTCCGAAGCCGGAACCGACTTTACCTATAGCTGCGGCGAATATCCCGTGATGGTTCAATGGGGCTATGCCGACGAGCCGGGGCATTTCGACCATTGGGGCGCCGGCCACATCCATACTTTCCCGAACGAAGGCTCCGCCACGGGCGTCGTCGTCATTCAGCCGGGAGACATTGTCATATTGCCCTATTGCCGTTACGTGCAGGATCCGATCCGGCTCGAGATCGAGGATGGCTTCATTACCAAGCTTGAAGGCGGCCTCGACGCGAAGCTGATGCGCGACTGGCTCGAGGACGGCAAGGTCAATGCTGACGATCGCGATCCCTACGCGATTTCGCATCTCGGCTGGGGACTAAATCCACAGGCCCGCTGGTACGGGCTTGCGATGAATGGCGAGTTGCCTGAGCGGCATCGCGCCTCGGCGCGGGTATTTGCCGGGAACTTCCTGTTCTCGACCGGGCCGAATTCCCAGGGTGGCGGCAAGCGCACGACGCGCGGCCACTATGACGTGCCGATGCGCGACTGCACCGTGATGCTCGACAACGAAGTCATCATCGACAAGGGAAAGGTCGCCGACCCCAAGATGCGCGTTGCGCGCCTTGCGATGGCCTAAACGAGACCAGCGGATTTCACGTCTATTGCTGCGCTTTCAGTGAAAGCCACCCGTCGGTCTGATCGAGCAGCGCTCCGATCGGCATTTGCACCAATGTCCGGTCGCGAGTCTCCATGCGCGCCAATGACCGATTGCCTAGCGACACCGCAGTCACGGCGATCACGAGCGAGACGGTAAGCGAAAAAGTCGCGATCAGATCGATCGTGGCGGCGCGCCGTCTCGAC
The DNA here is from genome assembly GCA_963777635.1 of uncultured Alphaproteobacteria bacterium. Taxonomy (GTDB): domain Bacteria; phylum Pseudomonadota; class Alphaproteobacteria; order Rhizobiales; family Xanthobacteraceae; genus BOG-931. Next base: position 16,994 of record CAVZSB010000051.1, on the reverse strand, counting down.
AGGGTGTTCTCGGTCCGCGGCCGTGCGAAACCGAGGCTACCGGGCAAGTCCACCATTTTCGTCATCCTTCGCGAATCAGTTTTTCGATCGTCACATTTTCGTCGGCAATGCCGGCCGCCGTTCGGCAGGATTTGGGCAACGCCATTGAAGAAGAAAGGCGATTTGATGGGTTTTGGTTAAGATTTGGTTAATGCCCAAACCACCGCTGACGATTAAGCGCCCGTGTGTCTTTGCCGCAACGTGTGTGCGACGCGACGCCCATGGAGATGCACAGCGACCGGCGGAAATCTCGCGGCAGTGTCGCCTTATTTGGCGGCGACGGCTGCGGCCGCATTAAAGTCCATTTGCACGTGGCCGGGCTGGGCGGCGACACGATCGAGCCAGGCGCGAACAGCGGGAAACGGCCGAAGGTCGTAATCGCACAGATGCGCGACGTGCGTGTAAGCGTATAGCGCGATGTCGGCGATGGTGTAGCGGTCGGCAGCGAAGAAGTCGTGCAATGCGATGTGCTTTTCCATCACGCCGAGCGCGCGATGGCCTTCCTCCATCCAGTCCTCGAAGGCGTGGCGCTGCAAGTCGCGACCACCCTTGATGAGCGTGAGCCAGAAATAAGCAGCGCCAAGGTTGGGCTCCAGGCTGTGCTGCTCGAAGAACATCCATTGCAACGCTTCCGCGCGCTCGATGCGATCCTCCGGCGCCAGCGGCGTGCCGCCGGCGATGTACCAGAGAATGGCGTTGGACTCGGCGAGAAAGCGGCCGGGCGCGACTTCCAGAAGCGGCACCTGGCCGCTCGGATTCTTCGTCAGGAATTCAGGGGTGTGGCTTTCGCCCTTGAGAATATCGATCTCGATCAGCCGATAGGGCACGCCGAGCTGCGCCAAGGCGAGCCGCGCCTTGTAGCTGTTACCCGAGCGTTGCATCGAATAGAGCGTAAACATGTCCGCTGCTGATCCTGTGCGGCGATATCTCCCTGCAACCGGTATTTCCCGAACGCGGCGATGTCGTGGCCGCGCGACGCGCCTCGGAACGGCGCGCTATTTTAGAAGAAATTTGCCGGGAAAAGCTATTGGCAAGGAGAAGCGAAACGTGCTGCGCCGCAGCAACAGAATGAACAGTGCGAGCATCGTCGGCACGCCGAGCGGTATCACGGTTATTTGTGCGAAACTGCGCGCCGCAAGCGGCATCAGCCAAAGGGTCGCGAGCGCCGTTTTCTCCCACGGGCCGAAGCCGCGCGTCAGGCCGTCGGCGGCGAAGAAAGCGATGGCCGGCGCCAGCACCATCATGTCGTAGTCGAACGTAAAGGGCGTAGCGAGGATGGTGGCGAGGCAGAGAGCGGCCGCCTTGAGCGGGTAGGGCGTTGCGCTGCGCCATAATCCAATCAACGCAGCGGCGAGGCCGGTCACCATTGCGCCTTGCAGGGCATAGGCAAGCGGGATTGGCGCACCCCACATGCGCGCCCAGGCGAACACGCTTTGCATCTTGTACCAACCCGGATCGCCCTGTTCGAGCACAACCAGGCGTGTGAAGCGCGTCGATTCCAGGAACGCGTGCCACACCTGCCAGCCGAAAACGAGCGTGGCCGCCGCGGCAAGAAGCGCAACCGTGGCGACGGCGGAGGAAAAAGTGCGCCAGCGTCCGCTTGCCGCCAACACGACCGGGATCATCAGCCCGAATTGCGGCTTATAGGCCATGAGGCCGAACAGGATGCCGGCGACGATCGGTCTGCGGTCGAGTATGGCGAGCGCGCCACCAACGAGCGCCGCGGTGAGCAAGCCGTTCTGGCCGTGACCGACGTTGACCAGAACAGCGGGGAAGGCGAGCGCGAGCAGGAGCCAAAGCGGGTCGGAGGTCCACTGCCTGTTGCCTGAAACGGCGACGTCGGAAGCGATCGGCGGCTGGGTGGCAGCGAGGATTGCGCGGATCGCCAGCAGATAGAAGCCGAGCGTCGCCGCCTGCCATGTCGCAAGCGCCGCACCGTAAGGCAGCAGCGCCAGCGCAGCAGCGATGAATAGAAAGAAAGGCGGATAAAGCCAGCCATAGAACGGCGTCGCCGCGCCGAACATCGCCTGCTCGCGCGCATACTGCCGGCTCAGGTCGTAGGGCGCGTCAGGATGGCCGTCGAGAACGTGCGTGCCCGCCGCGTAGAAGCTTGAGAAGTCGGTTCCCAGCGGCCGTCCCTGGATATCGACGAGGCCGTTAGCGGTGACGAGGAGGTAGATCAGGCCAATGCCGGACGCAAAAAGCACCGCGATTGCCACCAGCCGGATGCGCTCGCGCGTGAGCCAGGCTCCGCTCCGCAAGACGTCGTGCACCCGGTCCATTGACCCTCCAGCTCGAACAGAGCAGTGCGCGCATTAGGCCAGCCGAGCCTTAACGGAGAATTGAGCCTTCCGTCCGGCGCTCGCCCTTGCCTGCGCGGAATTGGCGCTTTAGGAAGCACGCGCGTTATTGGAGGTTTTCAATGGCCTTTCTCGCGGAGCGGATATTGCGCATCAAGCCGTCTGCCACCATTGCGGTGACGGATAAGGCGCGCGCGCTCAAAGCCGCCGGCCGCGACGTTATTGGGCTTGGCGCCGGCGAACCTGACTTCGATACGCCGGACAACATCAAGGAAGCCGCCATCAAGGCGATCCGCGACGGCAAGGCGTCGAAATACACCGCCGTCGACGGCATTCCGGAACTTAAGGCGGCGATTGCGCGCAAGTTCAAGCGCGAGAACGAGCTTACCTACAAGCCTTCGCAGATCATTGTCGGCACCGGCGGCAAGCAGGTGCTTTTTAACGCGTTGATCGCGACCATCGATCCGGGCGACGAGGTGATCATCCCCGCACCATATTGGGTGAGCTATCCCGATATGGTGTTGCTCGCGGGCGGCGAACCGGTGCCGGTTGCGACCACGATGGAAGCGGGCTTCAAGATGAAGCCCGAGACGCTCGAGCGGGCGATTACGCCGAAGACCAAGTGGATCATCTTCAACTCGCCGTCGAACCCGACCGGCGCGGCTTATACGCGGGACGAACTCAAGACGATCACGGATGTGCTCGTTCGTCACCCGCATGTCCACATCATGTCCGACGACATGTATGAGCATCTGGTCTACGACGACTTCGAATTCTTCTCGCCGGCGCAGCTCGAACCGCGACTCTATGAGCGGACGCTGACGGTGAACGGCGTATCCAAGGCCTATTGCATGACGGGCTGGCGCATCGGTTTTGCCGGCGGGCCGGAGCCGCTCATCAAGGCGATGGCGATGATCCAGTCGCAGTCGACATCGAATCCGACCGCGGTCGCGCAATGGGCCGCCGTCGAAGCGCTCGATGGCCCGCAGGACTTCATCGCGAAGCACAACAAGATTTTCAAGGAGCGGCGCGACCTCTGCGTCTCCATGCTCAACCAGGCGAACGGGATCCGTTGTCCCAAACCGGAAGGCGCGTTCTACGTCTATCCGTCCTGCGGCGGCACGATCGGCAAGGTGGCGCCGACCGGCAGGAAGCTCGCGACCGACGAGGATTTCGTCACCGAGCTGCTCGAAGCAGAGGGCGTCGCCGTCGTGCAGGGCACGCCGTTCGGGTTTGGACCGGCGTTCCGGATTTCGTACGCGACGGCGACCCCGGCGCTTGAGGAAGCCTGCGCGCGCATCCAGCGCTTTTGCGGCAATTTGAAATAGGCTCGGTTTCGTCCGAGGCGGCGCCGCAGCCGCAAAACGCGGCAGACGCCGTTCGCGATCTCGCCTACAATCGTCAAAGACGCCCACGGGGTGGGCGGGGAGGAGCATTCAATATGTTTCGTACTGCTTTCGTCGCTGCGGCTGCGCTCGCGCTGGTTGTGGGGTCCACCAATGCCCAGTCAGGCCGAGTTCAGGTCGGCACGCTGACATGCTCGATGTCGTCCAGCATCGGGCTCGTTCTAGGTTCGCAGAAGAACGTCAATTGCGAATTCGTGGGTCGGCCGGGAGAGCCGGTTGAGACCTACACCGGAACAATGACCACGATCGGCCTCGACATCGGCGTGACGGGCGGCGGCGTCATTGTCTGGTCGGTGTTTGCCCAATCCAATCGATATGCCGGGATGCTGGCCGGCAAGTACGTCGGTGCAACGGCGGAAGTTTCCGTCGCAGCCGGCCTCGGCGCCAACGTCCTTGTTGGCGGATCGAATCGAACGGTGGCGCTGCAACCGCTGTCGGTACAGGGGCAGGTCGGCCTCGACATCGCCGCCGGGATTGGCGAACTCAACTTGCATCCGGTGCGATAGGCTCGAACCCTCGATCGTAAACCGCGCGCTTGCCCCCCGATCGCGATCCGGGGGGCAAGCATGGCGCGCCTCTTGACCGCCCCGGCCACAGCCTGAAACGATAGTGTCATACGCGACCCGCGCCCCGAAGACGGGTCAGCGCCGGGAGGCAGTCATGGCAGCCAACGCGAACATCGCCGCGCGTGCGACCGGCCCTCGCTGTGTCGCGCTGGTCGGTCCGTTCCAAAGCGGCAAGACCACGTTGCTCGAAGCGATTCTCGCCCGCACCGGCGCCATCCAGCGCCAGGGTACGGTCGAGGCCGGCAATACTGTAGGCGACAGCAGCAAGGAAGCGCGCCATCATCGCATGAGCACCGAGCTTACGGTCGCCACGACCGATTTCATGGGCGACGCCTACACTTTTCTCGACTGCCCCGGCTCGGTCGAATTTGTCCACGACATGCGTGCGGTGCTGCCGGCGATCGATGTGGCGGTCGTTGTTTGCGAAATGGATGAGAAGAAGGTTCCGCAACTACAGCTCATCCTGCGCGAGCTTGAAGACCGAAAGATCCCGCGGGTTCTTTTTCTCAACAAGGTCGACAAGGCCGATGCCGGTGTTCATGACGTGCTCAATCTCCTGCAGGGCGCTTCGCACACCAAGCTGGTCTTGCGCCAGATTCCGACATTCTCCGGCGACATCATTTCCGGTTTCGTCGATCTCGCGCTGGAGCGTGCCTTTGTTTACAGGGAGCACACCGCGTCCGAAGTGGTTGGGCTCGAGGGCGACGCGGCCGATCGCGAAAAGACGGCGCGCTTCTCGATGCTGGAGACGCTGGCAGATCACGACGACGAGCTGATGGAACAGCTGCTCGAAGACATCCAGCCGCCCCGCGACAAGGTGTTCGACGACCTCACGCGCGAATTGCGCGAGGGGCTGGTGTGTCCGGTGCTGATGGGAACCGCGATCCGTGCCAACGGGGTTTTGCGGCTGCTGAAAGCGCTGCGCCATGAATTACCGGGCATCGCCGAGACAGCCAAACGTCTTGGTGTGAAGGCGGCGGGAAGCGACGCCGTCGCCTATGTGCTCAAGACGCAGAACACCACGCATGGCGGCAAGATGTCGATCGTGCGGATGCTCGCCGGGCAAGCGGGCGATGGCACCACCTTCGTGTCCGGCGACGACGAGGCCGGCCGCGTCGCCGGCGTTTTCAAGCTCGTCGGGCCGAGCAGCGAGAAGCGCGGGCCGGCCAATGTCGGCGATACTGTCGCCTTCGCCAAGCTCGACAAGGCGAAGACCGGCGAGACGCTGACCGCCGGCAAACACGCTCATCCTGCTCTGGCCGAGATAGAGCCCTATCCGCCGGTGCTGGCGATCGCGATCTCGGCCAAGGAACGCAAGGACGACGTGAAACTCGGCCAGGCGCTTCATAAGCTCGCCGAAGAAGATCCCTCAATCACCGTCGTGCACAATCCGGAGACGCACGAAGTGGTGCTGTGGGGGCAGGGCGAAATGCACCTGCGCGTGACAACCGAGCGGCTCGGCGACCGCTACGGCATCGCCATCGAGCGCCGCACGCCGAGCGTCGGCTACCGCGAGACCATCCGCAAGGGCGTCGTTCAGCGCGGCCGTCACAAGAAGCAATCGGGCGGGCACGGCCAGTACGGCGACGTCGTGCTCGACATCAAACCGATGCCGCGCGGCGCGGGTTTCTCGTTCGAAGAAAAAATCACCGGGGGCGTCGTGCCGCGCAACTATATCCCCTCGGTGGAAGAAGGCGTCATCGACGGGCTCAAGCACGGCCCGCTCGGATTTCCGGTGGTCGATCTCTCGGTGGCCTTGATCGACGGCTCCTATCACACGGTCGACTCTTCCGACATGGCGTTCCGCATCGCCGGCCGCGTCGGCGTCGCTGAAGGCCTGCCGCAATGCCAGCCGGTGCTGCTTGAGCCCGTGCATCTGGTCGAGATCGTCTGCCCCACCGAAGCGACGGCGAAGATAAATGCGCTGATGTCGGGACGGCGCGGCCAAATTCTCGGCTTTGATACGCGCGAAGGCTGGGAGGGCTGGGACGTCGTGCGCGCCAAGATGCCGGAGGCCGAGATCGGCGATCTCATCGTCGAGGTCCGGTCGGCGACTGCCGGCGCGGGCACCTTTACCTTCAAGTTCGATCATATGGCCGAACTCACCGGCCGAACTGCCGACCAGATCATCGCCGCGCGCCGCGCCGCGGAATAATAGTGTATCAATCAGTTCGATCGCCGACCGGATCGTGTCCGCGTATTGCGATATGAACGGGCGTCGCTTCGCTCATTGGCCACGCGGAGCCGCTTGTGTTGAGAGTGGAGGAATATCGATGCCAGCCTATTGGATTGCGCGCTCGAAGGTCAACGATCCGGTCGAATACAAGAAATACGCCGATCAGGTGCCGCCGATTCTCGCCAAATACGGCGGCCGGCCCTTGGCGCGCGGCGGTCGTTTCCAGATCATGGAGGGGCCGGAGAAATTTCAGCGTTTCGTCATTATCGAGTTTCCGACGCTCGAGCAGGGCGTCGCTTGCTTTACCTCGGACGAATACCAAAAGGCCGCCGCATTCCGCCGCAGCGGTGGCGGCGAAGTCGAGATCGTCATGCTCGATGGCCTTGAGGCGGCGAAGTAACGGGAGCCGCCGCTATGCCGCCGCGCGCGGCTCACCGTTGCCGGGTGGTGGCACCGGCACGCCGTCGGCGGCGTATTCGTTGAGCTTGTTTCGTAGTGTGCGGATCGAAATGCCGAGCACGTTGGCCGCGTGCGTGCGGTTACCGAGACAGTGTTTGAGCGTCTCCAGGATCAGGTCGCGCTCGACCTCGGCGACGGTGCGGCCGACCAGCGCGCGCGATACCTGTTCGGCGGCAAGTGCGGCGTGGACGGCGGAGGGTGTGCCGCGCTGCTGATCGAGCCGGGCGCCGTCAGGAGCGAGGATGGCTTCGGGGCCGATTTCGGCGCCGATCGCCAACAGGACGGCGCGGTGCATGGTGTTTTCCAGCTCGCGCACGTTGCCGGGCCAATGATTGACGGTCAACGTGCGCCGCGCCTCGTGCGACAGCGGCCGCGCCGGCACGCCGTTCGCCACCGCGTATTTGCCGACAAAATATTGCGCCAGCTCGATCACGTCGGCGGGGCGCTCACGCAATGGCGGGATTTTCAGGTTCACGACGTTGAGGCGAAACAGCAGATCCTCGCGGAAGGCATTTTCCCGCACCGCTTCGGCGAGATTGCGATTCGAGGTGGCGATAATCCGGATATCGATCGGCACCGGGCGCGTGCCGCCGACGCGGTCGATGACGCGCTCCTGAATTGCCCGCAACAGCTTGGCTTGAAGCCGCACGTCCATTTCGGAAATCTCGTCGAGCAACAGCGTGCCGCCGTTGGCCTCCTCGAATTTCCCGACCCGGCGCGCGACCGCGCCGGTGAAGGCGCCCTTCTCGTGGCCGAACAATTCCGACTCGAGCAGGGTCTCCGGGATGGCCGCGCAATTGACGCAGATGAAAGATTTCTTGGCGCGGTTCGAGCGGTTGTGCACGTAGCGCGCCAGTACTTCCTTGCCGGTGCCCGACTCTCCGGTGATCAGCACCGATGCTTCGCTCGGGGCGACCTGCAGAGCTAGTTTCACGACGCGCCCCATCGCATCGTCGCGGTAGATCAGCTCTCGCGAGTCGTCGGCGACGGCGGCCAGCACCGCGGCGATCAACTCGGCATCGGGCGGCAGCGGGATGTATTCCTTGGCGCCGGCATGGATCGCGGCGACCGCAGCACGTGCGTCAGTCGCCGTTCCGCAAGCGACGATCGGAGCATGAATGTGCTCGGCCTCAAGCGCCGTAACCAGCTCCCGGATGGCGACGGCGACATCGACCATCAGCAAGTCCGCGCCGCGCCCGGAGCGCAGCACGGCAAGCGCCTGCGCGATATCCGCTGCGTGCGTGACCGTCGCGCCCTTATCCATCGCGATCTTGGTCGCGGTGGTGAGTTGGCCGTTGAGCGTGCCAACGATCAGGAGCCGCATATTTTTATTCCTTCTTCGCTAGTCCGGGAACGGCGCGCATCACGCCCTCTCGGCCTTGATGATTTCGGTCATCGTGACGCCGAGCTTTTCCTCGACCAGAACGACTTCGCCACGGGCCACAAGGCGATCGTTGACATAGATGTCGATCGCCTCGCCGACCTTGCGGTCGAGCTCAAGCACCGTGCCGGGGCCGAGTTTGAGCAGGTCGTTGATTTCCATCCGCGCCCGGCCAAGAATGGCCGAGACCTTGACGGGAACGTCGAACACGGCCTCGAGATCGGCGGCGATCCGACTTATGGAACCCTCCGGCTCGGGCGCGGCCGGTGCCTCGGCCTGTACCGCGCGGTCTTCGAGATTGGGCAGCGGCACTTTGCCTTCTTCACTCATTCTCGCACCTCTTCCGCATCTGGTTTTGCATCAGCAACGCTGCGGCGCGCGCTGATGTACCGGGCGACGGCTTCGCCGATTGCGGCGTCGGCTGCGGCGGTGTCGCGATTGACACCACCGTCCGCCCATTCGATCCGGCAGTCGCCTGCGCCGATGCCGGGATCACCGAGCACGACCAGCCGTCCTTCGAAACCGTGAGCGCGAGCGATCTCGTCGAGCTTCTCGCGGGTGGTGGCATAGATCAAATCGTTGACGCGTACGGCGATATGCGGCGCGGCGATCAGTTCGCGGAAGCAGCTGCTCGCAAGCGCCGAAATTTCGGCAAACGGCTCGTGCTCGAGTAAGGCTGGCGCGAGCTTGCGGGCGACCGCCACCGCGACCTCGACGGCTTCGCATTCGAGCCGGGCCTCGATCGCCTGCAGCGCGTTGTTCGCTTCGCTAAGCCTCGCGGCAATGTGTTCAAGCGTAGCGGCAATACGGCGACCGGCCTCGACGGCGGCGTCGCCTTGCGCCTCGGTGTAGCCGCGGCGGTGCGCTGCGGTTTCGGCCTCGGCCAGCTTCACCGCGTGTTCCGCAAGGGCGATCGTTGCTTCGCGTTCGCTTCCGGCGGCGAAATCGACGTCGAAAAGGAATTTTGCCGGGGCGCCCATCAGTAGATCAGCTCTTCTTCGCCGCGAGATTTGGCGATCACGATTTCGCCCTTGCCGGCGAGGTCCTTGGCGAGATTGACAAGAAGGACTTGCGCCTCGTCGACATCGCGAAGCCTTACCGGGCCCATGGCGCCCATATCGTCCACCAGCATCTTGGCGGCGCGCGTCGACATGTTGGAAAGGAAGAATTGACGTACCGGTTCCGCCGCACCCTTGAGTGCTACGGCGAGCTTGTCTTTCTCAATGTGCCGCATGAGCGTCTGCGCCGACCCCGGATCGAGCTTGATCAGATCGTCGAACGTGAACATCAGCGTCTTGATCCGCTCCGCGCTCTCGCGGTTGTCCTCCTCCAGCGCGGTGAGAAACCGCGTTTCCGTCTGCCGGTCGAAATTATTAAATATCTCGGCCATCACCTCGTGCGCGTCCCGCCGCCGCGTCTGTGAGAGGTTTGACATGAATTCGGTGCGCAACGTCAGCTCGACCCGCTCCAGGACCTCCTTCTGAACCGCCTCCATGCGCAGCATTCGGTTGACGACATCGAGCGCCAGTTCCTCGGGCAGGATCGCCAGCACGCGTGCGGCGTGCTCCGGTCTGATCTTCGAAAGCACGACGGCGACCGTTTGCGGGTATTCGTTCTTGAGATAGTTGGCGAGCACTTCTTCCTGCACGTTGGAGAGCTTTTCCCACATGTTGCGGCCGGCCGGACCGCGGATTTCCTCCATGATGATGCCGACCCGTTCGGGGGGCAGGTATTGCTGGAGGAGGCGCTCGGTTGCTTCGAAGGTGCCCATCAAAGCGCCCGATGCCGACATGCGGGTCACGAACTCGAGCAGGAGGCCCTCAACGAGTTCCGCTTCGATATTGCCGATGGTGGACATCACCACCGAAAGTTGACGCAGCTCGTCGTCGTCAAGCATGCCCCAAATCTTGCCGCCGTATTGCTCGCCGAGCGCCAGCATGAGAATGGCCGCGCGTTCGCGCCCGGTGAGCTGACGCTTGCTGGTTGTGGCGGCCGGCCGGTTGGCGAGCGTCGCCATGGCGCCGGCGATGTCGCGGCGGGCGGCTTCAACGTCAGCTTTCTCCGGCGTCGGTGCGTTCGACATGGGCAATTAGGCCGCCTGGCTCTCGTTCATCCACTGGCGGATGATGGAAACGGCTTCGCGCGGATTCTTGTCGGCCAACTCGCCGACCTTTTGCACTGATTGGGCGTGCACTTGCCCCTGGATCTGGGCGATGTCGATCATCTTGGCGGTCGGGCTCGGTTCTGCGCTGGCGGCTTCGGCCTTCTTCAGCGCGGCGTCCATCGCATCGCCGGCCGGGAGCGCGACCAGCGCACGGTCTTCGGGAGCCAGGACGCGGCGCACCAGCGGCCGCACGACCATGAGCAGCACGACAAAGCCCAATAGACCCATGACCACCATTTCGATGGCGCGCATGATGTCGTCCTTGGTGAATTGCAGCGCGGCAAGCCATCCGCTGGGCTCGGTGATCGGCGTGGCCGGGGTTTCGGCGAAGCGCAGATTGACGACCTCGACCTGGTCGCCGCGCTTCTGATCGAAGCCGATCGCGGTGCGGACCAACGAGGCGATCTGGTCGATCTCCTCCTTGCTGCGCGGCTGGTAGGTGATGTCGCCCTTGTCGTTCTTGGCATAGGTGCCGTCGACCAGCACGGCGACCGAGATGCGATTGACACGACCGCCCTCGATCACTTCGGTCTTGGTGGTCTTCGAGATTTCGTAGTTGACGATCTCCTCGGATTTCTTGCTCTGGTCGCGCGATGATGCGTTGGCATTGGCGTTTGCGTCGGCGGTCGGTCCCTGCTTCTGATTGTTGTTGCCCGGCACCTCGTTGCCGACCGTCACCTGGCCGTCGCGGTTGTCGGTTCCAGACGATTCCTCGCGGGTTTGGCTCGAACGCACCACGCGGCCGTCGGGGTCGAATTTGTCCGACGTCTGCGTAACGCGGTTAAAATCGAACTCGGCGCTAACCTGGGTACGCGCCCGCCCGGGACCGACCACGGACGAGACGATCGCTTCGACCTGATCGCGCAGGTGCTTCTCGAAACTCAAACGCCGCTCGTCGACGCTGACGTCACCGACATTGTCGCCGTCGGCGGCGCCGTCGGCCAGCAGGTGGCCGGCTTCGTCGACGATCGAAATTCGTTGCGGCTTGAGCCCGTTAACGGCGGAGGCGACGAGATGACGGATGGCACGCACTTGCTGAGCTTCCAGGGTGCCGTGGACCTTGACCACGATCGACGCAGACGGCTCGACCTTGTCTCGCGAGAACAGCGGGCGTTCAGGCATCACCAGGTGCACGCGTGCGGCGACCACCCTGTCGATGCCGCGGATAGTGCGCGAGAGCTCACCTTCGAGAGCGCGCAGATTATTGATGTTCTGCACGAAGCTCGTCGTGCCCAGCGCGTCCGATTTGTCGAATATCTCGTAACCGATGCCGCCGCCCTTCGGCAGCCCCTCTCCGGCAAGCGACATTCGTAATCGCGCGACGCGATCTCGCGGGACCATGATGGTATTGCCATCGTTGCGCAGCTCGTAGGTGACGCCCTGCCGCTCAAGGTCCTTTATGATCGCGGCGGAGTCCTCGTAGCTCAGGTCGGTAAAGAGCGGTGTCATCTGCGGCGCCGTGACGCGCAGAATGAGGAAGGCGAAAAAGCCGACGAGCGCGATGGTGACAGCACCCATCGCGGCAATGCGCGGCGCGCCGAGCGACTTCACGAACTCAAGCAGACCCTGCACGGATCCTCATCTCCCCCGAGTGATGACACCTTCGTGTCCCACTGGGCAAGATTTGCCCGGTCTATGGTTAGCGTCGGGTTAATGGAGCCGCCAAACGCACACAAAATGGTTCGCTGCGGCATCTTTGCCGTCGCGGAAAATAATCGAGGTAGCTGCCGCTCGCCCGCCGAAAACGAAGACGCCGACATCTGCTGCCGGCGTTAACGGATTGGTAAGGCGGGATTGAGCGCCCGCTATTGGCGGTATTGCTGGATTCGCGTCGTGCGCAGGCCGGCAAGGCCGTGTTGATCGATCGAGTATTGCCAGGAAAGGAATTCTTCGACCGTCAGCGTATATCGGCTGCACGCCTCTTCGAGCGAAAGCAGTCCGCCACGAACGGCGGCGACAACTTCGGCCTTGCGGCGAATCACCCAACGCTTCGTTCCCGGCGCCGGCAAATCGGCGATCGTCAGGGGAGAACCGTCCGGCCCGATGACGTATTTGACCCTCGGGCGATGGGGTTCGGTCATAGCGAGGACTCTCACGCTCTACACAACAGGCTTTGACCATACGCACGGTGGCTTAAAATTTGCCTAAGCGTATAGTTCGATTGATGACCTTTGCCGGCGCGAGCGGCGAACGTCTCTTGTCGCCGCGATTGCAGCGTGAGGGTGGATGAAACGTACATCCGGGGCACGTGGACGGTCAGTGGGTAATCGAAGTGACCTGGCTGATCTGGACATTTTGTCCACTTACCGTGAGCGTCGGCGGGTTCGAAGACAGGTTGACGCCGCTGACGACGCCTTGCACCTGCGAAGAAACGTCGACCGCCTGGCCGTTGGCCCCGGTAGCGCTGATCGTCAACTTGTAGGTTCCGTCGGGCCAGGTCTGGCCGTTGCTGCCTTGGCCGTTCCAGGTGAAGCTTTGCGTTCCGGCGTTGAGCGCGAGCGATCCGGTATAGGCGGTGGTCCCGGCGGAACTGGTAATCGTGACTTGGGCGGTCGCCGGCGTCGACGTCGTGAGGCTCCAGGTGGCCGGACTGTTCGTCGCGTTGGACAGCGCCGACGAGTTGCCGCCGACCGTCACGGTGGAGCCGACCAGCTGCAATGCCGAGGTGGCCTCCGAGGTCTGCTGCATCGAAATCAGCGTCTGCATGTTGGTGTTCATGTTGATCTGTTGCTCAACCCCGGCGAACTCGACCAGCTGTTGGGTGAACTGGTTAGTGTCGAGCGGGGAGAGCGGGTCCTGGTTTTGCAGCTGAGTGGTCAGCAACTGCAGAAAGGTGTCGAAGTTGCCCGCGAGTTGCTGCGATGCGCTGGTGCCGGCGGCCTGCGCGGCGGAAGCGCTGGCAGAGCTTGACCCGCTGGAGGTTGAAGCTGCGGTGGAGATGGTGCTCATCGTTCTAGTCCTTGGTCACACGATTGCGGATCAAACGCTGATATCGACGCCGCTGCCGAGCCCCGCACGCGTGTAGATTTGCGTGGCGGCGATGGGGGTGAGGTCGGCGTCGGGGATGACAAGCTGCGCGGCGCCGTTCGACTGGTAGCCGGAGCCATTGTTCTGTCCGGTGAAGGATTGGTCGCGAAGCGTGAACTGAAGCCCGTTGTCGGCGGTCTTCAATCCGGCCTGTTCAAGCGCTTGCTGAAGCTGCGGCTGCTGGTTTTGCAGCAGTTCCAGCGTATCGGCGCGATCGGCGGTCATGTGCGTCGTCACCTGGCCGTCCCGATCCACGTCCAGACGCACGTCGATGCGGCCCAGCTCGGGCGGATCGAGACGGATATCGAACTGGTTGGAACCGCTTTGCGCGCGGGCGGCAATCGCGACCGCGAGGCCGGCAATAGGCACCGGCGCTGCATTGGCAGCGCTGCCGGTTGATGCCGAGTTTGCCGCGCTTGAGGCGGCCGTCGCGACTGAAAAGCCGAAATTGGGAAGGCCGCTGGCATCCGTCTTCACCCCGGCAGGACCGCCTGGTGGATTCGCGGGCCCGGCAGCAATTTTTGTTGTGGAAGTGGTGGAGGGGTCTGCCGATCGCGTATTGGTGTGATCGGGATTGGTGGGCGCGGTTGCGTCCGTCTGCGTCGTTGCAGCCGATGAGTCCGCGCTGGCCTGTGTCTGCGCTTGCAGCGATGAAGTATCGCCGCTTGCCGCCTGCGGCTTGGCGGTGCTGTCCGCCGCGCCAGAGGACGCTGTGTCTGCGCCCTTAGTTTGCGGGCCTGGCGGATCGCTCGTCGTGGAGTCCGCTGACGCCGCGGAACCGTCCTGCCCGCCGCCAATGATCGCGCCGGACTTCGTACGTTCCTTGGTCACGTCGCCGATCGCCGCCAACGATGAGGCGGTGGTTGCCGAATTCGCAGGTGCCGGTGCCGGTGCCGGTGGCGGCGGACCGAGGATGATTACGGCGGCGACTGGTTGGGCCGGATTGGCCGCCGAGCCTGCGCCGCTATCTGCCGCAGCACCGTCTTTGCTGGTGTTGTCGTTCTTGCCGGGAGAGGTTTTCGGCGGCGAGGCCGGTGCGGAAGGGCCTGGAGTGCTTGCCGCGATTGCGTTTTCAGCCGCAGCTAGCGCGGCGGCATCTGGCTGCGAATTCGGATCGTTTGGGTCGCTCGGCGTGTTTCCGGTGGTCGCGACCGCCGGAATGGTGCTGACTGGCGTGCTCGCGGTGGTGTTGCTGGGAGCCGGCGTGACGCCGTTGCTTGACGTATTCGGCGCTGAATTGCTTGGGGTCTGATTTGGAAGGACGGGACCGCGGTCGCGCAGTGCAATCCCAATCCCGCCCGCGATTTTCGCGCCGGCGACGCCGGATTGAGTGGCAGGCGGAGGCGAATTCCCTCCGTTTGTTGCGGTCGAACCGCTGGTATTGCCGGTGGTGGTTGAGGTCGGATTGCTGCTGTCAGCGGCCTGGTGGGAGCCGTTGCCGCTATTGGCGCCGCTGGAGTCAGCGTTCGCGAAACCGGTGGCACTGGGCGCTGATGAGGGAGCGGAAGAGGGGGCGGAAGGACCGCCAGGCGCAGTCAGGGCTTGCGGTGGTGGCGGCGGCGATTGCGTTCCCGAGTCCGGCGCAACTACACCGGCGGCGAGGATATCGGCAAACGACTGCGACTCTATCGGTCCCTTGCACGGTCGCGGACGCCTGCGACCGGTGGGAAGACTGGGACGCGAGAGTGGCACTGACCTCTGACGCAATACTCGACACGGCTGAATCCCTTTAAGACGAGAGGATGCGGGATCCGACTTGCAACCTGCGGGCCAGTCAGCGAGATTAAAAATCTATATTTATTTCAATATGTTGGATAATTCTGATGTGGGGCGGGGCGCGGCAGTGTCTGCGCTCACCCGGCAACTTTTGCCGCCGGACCGGAACAGACGGTCCCGTCAGTCGGTCGCGACCGTGGCGGAGAAGGCGGCTGGAGCTTATAGTAACGGCCATGATCAATAGCCTCGATTTCGACGGAAAGCCGTCCGACACGCGCGTTGTCGTTGCGATGTCGGGCGGGGTCGATTCGTCGGTCACGGCGGCACTCTTGGCCGACGCCGGCTACGATGTGGTCGGTATCACGCTCCAGCTCTACGACCACGGTGCGGCCACCCACCGCAAGGGGGCTTGCTGCGCCGGTAGGGATATTCACGACGCCCGCATGGTCGCTGAACGCATCGGCATTCCGCACTACGTGCTGGACTATGAGAGCCGGTTCAAGGAAGCGGTGATTGATCGCTTCGCGGAGAGCTACGTGGCCGGCGAGACCCCGGTGCCGTGTCTGGAATGCAACCAGTCGATCAAGTTCCGCGATCTTCTCAACACCGCCGGCGAACTCGGCGCGAAGGTTTTGGCGACCGGCCACTATGTGGCGTCCCGCGCCTTGCCGGCCGGCGGGCGGGCGCTATACCGCGCGCGCGAAGCCGAACGCGACCAGAGCTACTTTTTGTTTGCCACCACGCCGGCGCAGCTCGATTTCCTGCGTTTTCCGCTCGGCGATCGGACCAAGGCGGAAACGCGCGAGCTGGCGCGGCGTTATGGTCTTACCGTTGCCGACAAACAGGACAGCCAGGACATCTGCTTTGTGCCGAGCGGTCACTACGCCGATGTGATCGAGCGGCTGCGGCCGGGAGCCGCCAGCCCCGGTGAAATCGTCGACCTCGACGGGCATGTGCTCGGCAGTCACGACGGCATCATCCATTTCACCGTCGGACAACGGCGGGGGCTCGGCGTCGCGACCGGGGCGCCGCTTTACGTCGTTCGCCTGGACGCCCATTCGCGGCGCGTCGTCGTTGGTCCGCGCGAGGCATTGCGTACCAGCCGCATTCGGCTGCGTGAAGTGAACTGGCTTGGCGACGGCACGGTCGAGGAGGCGCTGGCCGGCCGTCCCGAGATTTACGTGAAGGTCCGCTCGACGCGGCCGCCGCAGCGCGCCTGGCTGCGCGGCGGCGCTGACGGCAGCCTTGAGGTCGAACTGATCGGCAGCGAGGATGGCGTGTCGCCCGGCCAGGGCTGCGCCTTCTACGACGCGGCCGAGGGTCAGGCACGCGTGCTGGGCGGTGGTATCATCGCCAGCACGATGCCGGCGTCGACGACAAAGCGGGTGCTTCCGGCCGACCTGGCCGCGGCGCACTAAAAGCGCCGGCGCGCGGGTGCGCGGCCGCGACGGCAGGGTGCGATGGCGACGGAACTCGACAAGGACGCGGTCGCAAGGGCCTATGCCCGCTGGGCGCCGATCTACGATCTTGTATTTGGTGCCGTGTTCGAACGCGGCCGCAAGGCCTCGATCGCTGCGGCTGAGCGCATCGGCGGCCGCATTCTGGAAGTCGGGGTCGGGACCGGCCTGTCGCTTCCCGATTATTCGTGGACCAATCGCATCACCGGCGTCGACCTTTCCGCGCCGATGTTGCTCAAGGCCAAAGCGCGCGTGGCCGAGCATCGCTTGACCAATGTCGACGGCCTCGCCGTCATGGATGCG
>CAVZSB010000050.1:0-94801 GCA_963777635.1 uncultured Alphaproteobacteria bacterium | reverse complement strand
CGGCATTTTCAGCTGCATCCTACCGTGGCCGCCTCGATCATGGCGGTCGGCCGGCAATACGGAATGCGGGCGCTGCGTGTTCCTGTCGAACCATGGCGAATAATCGCCGACATACATCCCGAACGCGGCGCCGGGTCGGCCGGGTCGTAGCGCCCTGGGCCGCTTTGCTGCGACGGCGGGTTCGCAGAGCCGGATTGGCGACCGCCGATGCGGTGTTCGGCCTGGCGTGGTCCGGTGCAATGACGAAGGATCGCGTCGCCGCGCTGCTTGGTCGGCTCCCCGCCGGCGTCGTTGAGATTTACCTGCATCCTGCGGTGACGAACGCTTTTACCGGTGCGGCGCCGGGCTATCGCTATGCCGAAGAATTTGCCGCGCTTTGCGACCCCGATTGCATCGCCGCGGTAAGTGGATCGGGCTACGCGCTCGGCGGATACGCAGATCTGCCGGCCTGACGTTCGCGCTTGCCGTTGAGATAGCCGGCCGCCTCGAACCAAACGATCGCGTCCTTGAGTGCGGTCCGATAGGGTCGTGCGCGGAAGCCGAGATCGCGCTCCGCCTTGGCTGCGGTAAAAAACATCCGGTGGTCGGCCATGCGGACGCCGTCGACGGTCGTAAACGGCTCTCGTCCGGTAAACCGCGCATTCGTTTCCGCGGCGTAGGCTACGGTAATGGCGACGGCACGGGGAATGCGCCACCGCGGCGGATGCCGTCCTACCAACTGGGCGATCTCGGCCAGCATGTCGGCGAACCGCACGTTCTCCCCGCCAAGGATGTAGCGTTCACCGATTGCGCCGCGCTTGAGCGCAGCGAGGTGGCCTTCTGCTACATCGTCGACATGGACCAGGTTGAGACCGGTATCGAGAAAGCCCGGCATGCGCCCGCTCGCGGCTTCGACGATGATGCGCCCGGTGGGAGTAGGCTTCACGTCGCGGGGTCCGATCGGCGTCGACGGATTGACGATCACCGCAGGGAGCCTTTCGCACGCCACCATCTTTTCAACCAGCCGTTCGGCGGCGATCTTGCTTCGCTTGTAGGCTCCCACACCTTCCTCAATCTTGAGTCCGACGGATTCGTCGGCCGCGGTGCCGTCATCGCGCAACGCCAGGGTGGCGACGCTGCTGGTATAGACAATTCGCTCGACGCCGGCCCTTTTTGCCTCCTGCATCACAATGCGTGTGCCATCCACGTTGGCGGCAAAAATTTCGTTCGGGTGCCGGGCCCAGAGCCGATAGTCGGCGGCCACGTGAAAGACATATCGGACGCCGGCCATGGCCCGCCGTACCGACGATGCGTCGCGCATGTCGCCTGGGGCGAACTCCAGATCGAGTCCATCGAGCTGGAATCGCGGACTGCCGGGGCGCACCAGCGCCCGAACGACGAAGCCCTCGGAGAGCAGCTTTCTCGCTACCGCAGATCCGACGAGTCCCGTGGCCCCGGTTATTAGGATTTGTTCCGAATTGCCCATGTTGATGTGTGTGCGTGAACCGGAACCAAGCATTTTCGGGGCAAAAAGGCTATGCCCAGCTGACCGAGTTCCAAGCCGTTTTCATTTGCAGTAGCGTCGAAGGTAGATTGTGATAGACTTATGTCGTAGCTCGGTGATTTGCCGGAAAGAAGCCGAGAACGTCTGCGAGGACGCTGTTGGGGGCGTGATCGTGGTTGGGGCACCAGACGCAAAGGGCTGAGCTTCTAATGGCATCCCAGTTGGATTTTGCCGGGGGTACTTTCGTAGATGGATTGGTAGCTGACGCAGACAACTCCCTCCGGGTCGTCGACGCGGCGGTCGAATTGCACCGCCGTATCGTCATCGCATTTGTCGGCTTGGCTTTCGAGGCGCGAATTGCCGCCGCTCCGGGCGTGAAGGTGGTGTGCCGCACCGCGGGGAGCGAATTGGAAGAGGTCACCGACAGCGCCGTCCGTCAAGGCTATCGCGCGATGATCAGCTTCGGCGTCGCCGGCGGCTTGGCTTCGCATCTGCGCGCAGGGGATTGGGTTGTCGCCTCTTCTATTCAGGAATCGGAAAACGTCAGCGCCACGGATGCCGTGTGGTCACGGAAGCTCCTTGGCATGATTCCGGGCTCCATCCACGCACCGATTGTCGGCGTCGATGAACCGGTCGCCGAACCGGCCAAGAAGAGGGAGTTGCACCGAACCACTGGGGCGGCTGCCGTCGATATGGAGTCGCATCTGGCGGCACGTGTTGCCGCCGAGCACAATCTTTCCTTCGCCGCGGTGCGAGTGGTGGTCGATCCCGCGCATCGCAGGGTGCCGCCCGCCGCTCTCATCGGCATGCGCCCGGATGGCCGCGCCAATGTTTCCGCTGTATTGCGCGACCTTATTGCACGGCCGTCGCAGATTTCGCCGCTGGCGCGGGTTGCGGTCGATGCCTTCGCCGCTCGCGCTGCGATGGCGCGGGTGCGGCGTGTGCTCGGCCCGCATTTCGGGCTGGTCGATCACGGCTAGCCAGCGACGGCATAGGCCGCACGGCCCTACTTCTCCCGTGCGGGAGTCGACTTCCCGGCAAGCGAGGAATTGGGCGAGCAACAACGCGTCTACGCGCCGCGCTCTTTACCTATCCGCGAAGAACGGGGTCATCCTTGCGAGATGAATTTCGTATTCAGATAGGCTTGCAGGCCTTCGAGGCCGCCTTCGCTGCCGTAGCCTGATTCCTTGACGCCGCCGAACGGCGTCTCGGGCGTCGAAACGGCGATCGAATTCACTCCAACCATGCCCGATTGCAATGCGTCGCCGATCATGGTGGCGGTTTGCGCCGAACTGGTGAAGGCATAGGCGGCAAGCCCGTAGGGCAACGCGTTGGCGCGCTCGACGACCTCGTCCATGGTCTTGAACGGGACCACCGGCGCCAAGGGGCCGAATGGTTCTTCGGTCATGAGTTTGCTGTCGTCGGGCAGATCGGTGATGACCGTCGGCTCGTAGAAATATCCCTGATTGCCGTGCCGTTGCCCGCCGGTGACAATCTTGCCGCCCCGGTCTTTCGCATCTTTGACGAACGATTCCATGGTGTCGATGCGCCGCGAGTTTGCCAGCGGCCCCATCGTCACGCCCTTTTCCAGGCCGTCGCCGAGTTTGAGCGACTTCGCGTATTCGGTGAAGCGGGCCAGGAAACGGCCGTATACCTGTTCCTGCACGTAGAACCGCGTTGGCGAAATGCATACCTGCCCTGCATTGCGGTACTTAAAAGCGGCGATCGTGTCGGCGGACTTTTCCGGGTCGGCGTCGGCAAACACAACAACCGGGGAATGGCCGCCGAGTTCCATCGTGGCGCGCTTCATCTTCTTCGCGGCGAGCACGGCCAGGTGCTTGCCGACGGGGATCGAGCCGGTGAACGAGATCTTGCGCACCTCGTCCTTGGCAATGAGATGTTCGGAGATCGTTGCCGGCACGCCAAAGACGAGATTGAGTACTCCCGCGGGCAGTCCGGCATCGGCGAAACAGCGCACCATCTCGACGCAGGCGCCCGGCGTTTCCTCGGACGCCTTGAGGATGAGCGAGCAGCCGGCAGCCAGCGCGCCGCCGATCTTGCGCGCCGGCGTCAGCGTCGGGAAATTCCACGGCGTGAATGCAGCGACGATGCCGACCGGCTCCTGGATCACGAGCTGACGAACCTTGCCGCGGCCCGGCACGATGCGGCCGTAGGCCCGGCGGCCTTCCTCGGCATACCACTCGATGATGTCGGCGGAAGTCAGCACCTCGGCGCGCGCTTCCGGATAGGCTTTGCCCTGTTCCTGCACCAGCGTTTTGCTAATCGCATCGTGGCGTTCGCGCATCAGATCGGCTGCCTTGCGCAAGATTTTCGCCCGGTCGTAGGCCGAGGTGGCGCGCCAGACCGCGAAGCCCTTCTTGGCGGCTTCGAGAGCGCGGTCGAGATCGGCGGCGCTGGCGTGCGGCAGATGCGCCAACGGCTTCTCCGTCGCCGGGTTGATAACGTCCTCGCCACGGCGGCCGTTGCCGTTGAGCCACTGGCCGTCGATGAACAATTCGAGATTGGCGTACATGGGATCCGTCCTTTGACGCTTGCGCTTTGCGAGCTTCGGTTGGGCTGGGCAAGGGATTAGCAGGTTTCCGGGCCGTGTTCATCCCGGGGAGGCCCCAAAATGAAAGCCCCGGCTTGGAGCCGGGGGCGAGGGTAGTTGCCGGGTTGGTCAGCGTGCCCTCGATTCCAGGTATCGCGGGCGCAAATAAGCGTCGAGGGCGCAAGAGTGTGCAAGAGCGCGACGCTCTAGTACCGATTGGCGATCGGCAATTCTTCGGCCGGGAACAGCGTGATCACCCGGCAGCCCCTGTCGGTAACCACGACCTCTTCCTCGATGCGCGCTGCGGAATAGCCGTCCTTGGCCGGGCAATAGGTTTCCAGCGCGAACACCATGCCTTCCTTGATCTCGGTCGGGTGTTCGAGCGAAATCACGCGCGAGATGATCGGCCGTTCGTGCAATGCCAGGCCGAGACCGTGGCCGAATTGCAGCCCGAACGCCGCCATCTCGTCGGGGAAGCCGAAATCCTGCGCCTTCGGCCACACGCTGCACACCTTGTCGGTCGTCACGCCGGGCTTGATCAGCGCGATTGCGTTGTCGACCCATTCGCGCGCCCGCTTGTAAGCGTCATGCTGGACCGGCGTGGCGCGGCCGACATTGAAGGTCCGGTAGTAGCAGGTGCGATAGCCGACGAAGGAATGCAGGATATCGAAGAACGCCTGATCACCGGGCCGCAGCATGCGGTCGGTGAAATTGTGTGGATGCGGATTGCAGCGCTCGCCGGAGATGGCGTTGACCGCCTCGACGTCATCGGAACCGTGCGTGTAAAGGAACTCGTTGACCTTGGCGACGATGTCGTTCTCGCGGATGCCGGGTTTCAGCTCTTCGTGAATCAGATGATAGGCGCCGTCGACCATCGCGGCAGCGCGGTTGAGCAACGCGATTTCGTCGATGTTCTTTACCTCGCGCGCCTCGAGCATGACCTGCTGGCCGTCGGCGACCTTCAACCCCGCCTTCTGCAATTCGAACATCATCGGCGGTTCGATCAGGTCGACGCCAACCGGCATGTTGGCGACGCCCGCCTCGCGCAGCAGCACCGCAATCTCCTTGGCGTGCCGCTCCATCAGGCCGAAGGCCGGCGCGACGGTGCCGCGCATGCCGATCAGGCCGGCTTTGCAGTTTTCCGGCTTGAGCCACGGCGCGTGAAGCTTGTGATGCACGGCGGCGGACCCGAAATCCCACAGGATCGGATCGTTGCTGCCGCGCGTCAGCAGCGCCCAGCGGCAGAGCTTGTCGCGCTCCCATTCCCCGATCTTGGTCGAGGTGATGTAGCGGATATTGTTGACATCGAAGACAAGCAGCGCGCCGAGCTCGGAATTCTCCAGTGCTGCCTTGATGCGGCCGAGGCGATAGCGGTGCAGCCGCCGGTAATCGACACGCTCCTCGAAATCGACGCCCATGCTGCCGAATGCCGGCAGCGCACGGCTCCAGTTGTAGCGCGGGTTGATATCCTCGGCGCGGATGATCGTCGGCTCGCGGGTGAAATCGTCCATGGCGTGCTCCTCTGATCCTCATCCTGAGGTGCCCGGCGCAGCCGGGCCTCGAAGGATGCAGGCTTTGACTAACGGTTATTCTAAGCGCAACGGCGCCCTTGTTTACATACCCTTCGAGGCTCGCGGCTTCGCCGCTCGCACCTCAGGGTGAGGATTGAGATTGGCGCAAGGGAGCCTCCCGGGCGCCTGCCGCTCAAGCGGCGGATTTCCGCCCCCACAGCCGCGCCGAGGCGATGTCGGCGCCGTCGCGGATCGATTTGAGCTTGAGCCACACCGCCGGCTCGATGACCCATTCGCGCCGCGTGAAAGTTCCGAACCCGCAATCGGTCGAAGCGACGACGCGTTCGCGATCGCCAATCGAGGCGACCGCTTCCTCGATACGCCGCGCCACTACTTCCGCATGCTCGACGAAATTGCTCGTGGTCTCGACCACGCCGGGGACCAGGATCATGTCCTTCGGGAACGGCACGCGCTCAAGCGCCGTATATTCATGGGCGTGGCGCGGATTGGAGAATTCGATCGACAGCGCCCCGACCTTGGCCTGGTAAACCGCGGGAAGGATTTTCTCCAGCGCGATATCGTGGATGTGCGGACCTTCCCAATTGCCGTAGCAGATATGCAGGCGCACCCGATCCGGCGGAATGCCCTCGATACCCTTGTTGATCATCGCCACATGCAACTCGACCGCCTTGACGAAATCGGCGTCCGAACCGTCGCGATAGAACATCGTCCGGTCCATGGCGAGGTCCGGCGCGTCGATCTGCAACACGAGCCCGGCTCGGTGAATCGCCCGGTATTCGTTGCTCATCTCGCGCGCGATGGCCGCGAGATAGGCTTCGTTGGTGTCGTAGAAGGCGTTGAGCATGGTTGAGGCGATGATACCGGGCGAGGGCGCGGTCATGAAAGACTCGGCGAAGGGCTTGTCTTCGGCGTCGACGCGCTGAAACAGCGCGATCTCGCGGTCGATCGCCGCAGTGTCGTGATAGTGCAGTTCGCCTTGCGCCTCGGGCGCGTTTTGCTGCCGGCTGACATTGGGAAATCGGCGTGTGAGATATTGTACCAGCTCGGGGAATTCCTCGAACTCGCGGCCGCGCCGGCGCTTCGATTCACCGCCGAAGCCCGACATGCGTTGCGGCACGTAGGTCTGAAAGCCGACCCGCTGCTGCTCGCCGTCGTTGCCGATATCGATACCCGCTTCTTTCTGCTTGACGACGACGTGGCGGACCGCCTTTTCCATTTCGGCATCGAACAGCTTTTTGTCGTAGCTTTCGCCCGCCTCACGCTGGACCAGAAGCTCGCTCAGCGCTTCGTTGCGCGGCAGGCTGCCGACATGGGTTGTCAGGATGCGATCGCGGCTTAAAATCATGGCGGATACTCCGGCAAATTGGCGCGCCAGTCATAGCGCAATTCGCCGACCAAGCCAGCGTGGCATTGCAGTAAATTCTTACGTCGGCATAATGCCTTGGCGTGGGCAGGCCGTGGGCTAAGACCCGCGACGCCGGGAGGAACATGGCGATGAATATCGTGCAGCCCGATCAGGCGGCTGGCGTATCCGCCGACGCGTCGCTGCGCGATTACAATTTCGCCGCCGATATTCTCAAGCGCAATCTGGACGCGGGGCGCGCCGGCAAGCTCGCTTACATCGATCAGCGCCAGGGCTGGACTTACGGCGAACTCGCCGAACGCACCGAGCGTTTCGGTCACGTGCTGCGTTCGCTCGGCATCCGCCGCGAGGAGCGCATCCTGCTTTGCCTTCTCGACACCATCGATTGGCCCACGGCGTTCCTCGGGGCGATCAAAGCCGGCGTGGTGCCGGTGCCCGTCAACACGCTCCTGACCGAAGACGAATACCGTTTCATGCTCGAGGACAGCCGGGCGCGGCTGCTGATCGTTTCCGAGGAACTCTATCCAAAATTCGCCAAGCTGATTGCTGGGCAAAAGGAATTGGCCCACGTCGTCGTGTCCGGTGAAAAAACGCAAGGTCACGCGCAATTCGAGGCCTTGCTGGCCGGTGCCGCCCGCGACCCGGTGACCGCGCCGACGGTGCGCGACGATATGTGTTTCTGGCTTTACACCTCCGGCTCGACCGGCAAGCCGAAGGCCGCCGTTCACACCCACGCCGATCTGAAATTCACCGACGATCTCTACGGCAAGCCCTTTCTCGGCATCACCGAAAACGACGTCTGCTACTCGGTGGCGAAGTTGTTCTTCGCCTACGGACTAGGCAACGCGCTGACATTTCCGATGTCGGCCGGCGCAACGACGGTGCTGCTGCCGCAGCGGCCGACGCCGGAACTGGTGGCGAAAATTCTGACCAAGCACGGGATCACCGTGTTCTACGCCGTGCCGACCTTCTATGCCGGGTTTCTCGCCGATCCGGCTGCGCCGCGGCGTGAAGACGTTCGGATTCGCCGCTGCGTGTCGGCCGGTGAAGCGCTGCCGCCGGACGTTGGTCGCCGCTTTGCCGAGCGCTACGGCGTCGACATTCTCGACGGCATCGGGTCGACCGAGATGCTGCACATCTTTGTCTCCAATCGTGCCGGCGAGGTGAAATACGGCACGACCGGAAAGCCGGTGCCGGGCTACGACGTGCGCCTGGTCGACGACGACGGCCAGGTGATTCAAGCACGCGGCGAGATGGGCGAATTGCAGGTCCGCGGGCCTACCAGCGCGGTGATGTATTGGAACAATCGCGAACAGTCGCGCGCGACCTTCCTCGGCGAATGGACGCGCTCGGGCGATAAATACCTCGAAGACGATGAGGGCTATTTCGTCTACTGCGGCCGTCGCGACGACATGCTCAAGGTCGGCGGCATTTATGTTTCGCCCTTCGAGGTCGAGGGCGTGCTGCAAGGCCATCCCGATGTCCTCGAAGCCGCCGTGGTGGGCTGGCCGGACGCCGACGCGCTCATCAAGCCCAAAGCCTTTGTGGTGCTGAAATCGCCGGAAAAAGCCGGTGACGCGCTTAAACGGACGCTTCAGGACTATTGCCGCGAGAAGCTCGCCGCGTACAAATATCCGCGCTGGCTCGAATTTCGCTCCGAATTGCCGAAAACCGCGACCGGAAAAATTCAGCGCTTTCGGCTGCGGGCCGAGGCGCAAGGACGATAATGCGCTACTTGCGTTAATACTGAGCGGGTATTACTAGGACGCGACTCCGTTGGCACGCCGCGGTAGCTCAGCCGGTAGAGCACCGCATTCGTAATGCGGGGGTCGGAGGTTCGAATCCTCTCCGCGGCACCAGCTTTCCGGACATTTATGCGTGTCGGGTAGCGACGGAATGAGCATTTTCCTTTGTTCGCTTTCTTCGCGGAACTCGCCGGCGTCATGCGGGACGGGCTGCCGGACACCGCGGCCCTCAACGCTTTCGGCGCTAAATGGCAGGTGGAATTCCTCGGGGCGCCCGTTGGTCGTGCCGATCAGCCGAACGTGTGAGGCAACCCCGAGGCGGCTCTTGTCGCCGACAAGACGTACCGGCAGGCCGGCCCCACCGACCTACGGCTCACGATCGATGATGAGGAAGCTCGGGCCCTTGTAGGCGAGCGCGCGCTGCAGAACGTCACTGATCCCCTGAAGGTTTCCAATTCTCTCCGTGCGCGCTCCGAACCCTTCGGCAATCCCCTGCATGTTCAAATCCGGACTGTCGAAGTCCATGCCGACAAACCGCGTGGTCTCGATCGTCGTTCCCATTGCACTGCACCAGAGATCCTTGAGCAGGCGATATTCGTGATTCACGAAACAGACAAAAATGGAGGGAATGGCATATTTCGCCGCGGTCCAAAGCGCATGTATCGAGAAAAGACTGCCGCCGTCGCCGACGAAACACACCGCATGCTTGCCGGTCGCAAGACCGATCCCGACGCCGAGCGGCATGGCCCAGCCCAAGCCGCCACCGCGCGGCGAAAAATGGACGTTCCGAAAACCGAGGCGAACCGCCATGTCCTGAACGATGGCGTCTTCGGATGAACCTTCCGTGATGATATGGGTGGCGCGGTCGAGATCACGCAACACGCCCAATATGAGCGCATCGCTGGGACGTTTGCCGGAGGTTGGATATTTCGCTTCCAGAACCGCCACGTCGGCGATCCGTTCTCCGGACGCAACCGTCGGGGCGCCGAGCGCAGCGGCGATCGCATCCAGCGTCGCTTTGATTTCGCCGAGCACCGCGACATCGCAGGGATAATCAAAGCCAAGCTGACCTGTCGCGGGCGCGATTTGAATCAAGCGTAATTCGCTCGGCATTGCCGATCGGCCATTGTAGGTAAAAGTATCGACCTTTTCTCCAATCAACAGCATTGTATGATAGCGACTGAGAGTCTCGTTGATTTCCTTTGTGGTCGGGGGAAGCTGACCGCGAAAATTCGGGTGCAGCGGATCGACCGTGCCCTGCACGTGAAATGGCGCAGCGTAGATATCCGCATCGAGAGCGGTCGCAATGCCACTCACGGCATTCAGGTCGCGCGCGGCGCCGACAGCGTAATCGGCCACGATGGCGAGCTTCTTTGCTGGAACGGCCTTTAAGGCGCCTACCACGTCACCGATTGCACGCGGCACCGCGTTATCGATGATTTGCGTCTTCTTGAATGTCGTATGTTCGGTCCGCTCCAGCATGAAGTTCATCGGGATCGACAGGAAAACCGGTCCCGTGGGCTGAAGCCTCGCCTGCAGGTAGCAGCGCTGCAGCGCCACGGCAAGATCGTCAACGCTGGTCACCTCGTACGAATATTTGGTCGCGGTTTCGGCGAGCCGGGTGTTCGGGGCCCCAAGCACCGGATTGTGAATGAGGAAACGCGAATCCTGCTGACCATTGACGACGAGCAGCGGCACACCGGACATCAACGCATTGCGCATGTTGAACATGCCGTTGGCGAGGCCCGGATAAGTATGCAGACTGACGATGGACGGCTTGCCGGTGATGAGCGCGTGGCCTGCCGCAATGCCGACGGCGCTCGAACTCGTGCAATGACAGGATATAGGTCGCTTTGGAGGCAGCTACTGCGGCGAGAAAGGTCGTTTCCGTTGTACCCGGATTGCCAAAGACAAATGCGATTTCGTAGGTCGCCAGAAAATCCTGAATTAATTCGCCACCCGTCCGATCCATCACCAGCTCCAAACCAGATGCAAATCACAATGCTTCGCTTCCACGACAAGACCGCGCTCGATACCAATCCAGCGCCAGCCGGTCGGTCAAGAGATGACCGCGCCATGACGAAGGCACGGAGAGTTTCGTGAGGCCATGGCCTTAAGATCGATCATTGCCCGAAACCTCGACCCCAATCGCTTCAAGCGCGGACCTCGGATCGGTCTCCAGCAGCCGGGCAAAATCGGGATCGCGCCATGCACGCTTGGTAAGTGCTTGTTCCAGTGTCTGCTTCATTCGTGTGTCCTTCTCGTGGGCGGCGGATCGGTTGCAATGCTGCCGCGGATCATGCTCTCCGCGGCACCAGCGTCTTCAGGCCGACGTGCGTGTGCTCGCGATCGGCATATCGGCGTACATCTTGTAAGTTTGCGTCTTCGGCTTGGCCTTGTCTTCCTCGTTGAGATACTCGATCGAGCTTCGCGCCAGATAGGCCATCGGCAGGATCATGGCGCGGATGAAGCGGGTCGGCTGATCGGCGGCCTGGGCGAACACGGGCTCAGGACCGGCCTCATACCAGGCGCCGCCCGGACCGTAGGAGGTGGAGTGGCCGGCCGTATCGATGCGGATGCCACCCTCGACCAGGCAGCGGATCCCGGGCCCCTGATGGCGGTGCAGGTAGGCACAGCCGCCGGCGGGAAACGCAACGCTGTCACCGCGCAGAAGCAACGGACCTTTCGGCAACGTATCGAGCGGCGCGGCAAGCTTTTCGCGTGAAACACACCCGGCTCCGACCGCTGCGCCGTCCGCGCCATCAGCCATCAGTTCCCATCGCCAGACGGTAGCCCCTTCGCGGCCGGCTTTGACGCGCGCTGCAATTTCGCTGCCGATTGCCTCGCCGCCATACAATACGCGGTCCGCCTTGGTGACCGAGCCGTGCAGCACGAAAATCAGGCGCGGACGAGCGGGCAGGGACAGTTCGGCGTCGTTCGCGAGTACGTCTTCGTAGAGCCGGAGCACGGGTGGCATGGTTCACTCCTGGTGGGCACGGTTCGGTCTGCGTCGCACGCAGTGGGTCCGTGCAGTTTTGCATTGGCGCAACGGGATTTACACCCGCTAGCGCCGCTTGCTAAATCGCGTTTGGCCTGCCGATAGCTTTACCCTTACGACCAAGAACACAAGGTGAAGCGCGCCAACAGGAGGAAAACGATGCAACGGACCGCGCCGCCGTTCCGCGCCGACCATGTCGGCAGCCTGTTGCGGCCGGCGGCGGTGAAGGAGGCGCGGGCCGGACATCAGCGTGGGGAGATCGCGGCCGGCGCCTTGCGTGCGATCGAAGACCGCGAGATCGAAAATGCCATCAGAAAACAGGAAGAAATCGGGCTGAAGCTCGCGACCGACGGGGAGCTTCGCCGTTCGTGGTATCAGTTCGACTTCCTCAAGGGGCTGGACGGCGTCGAGCTTTATCGGGTCGAAGAGGGCATCACATTTCATGGCGTGAAGACCAAGGCCGAAAGTGTGCGCACCGTCGGCCGTGTCGATTTTTCGTCGCACCCGCACGTCGGGGATTTTCGTTTTCTCAAGGAGCACACGCGCGTCGTGCCGAAAATGACCATTCCGGCACCCAACATGCTGCATTTCCGGCCCGGCCGGCGCTCGATCAGCAAGGAGGTCTATCCCGATCTCGAGCCTTTTTTCGAGGATGTCGCGAATGCCTCCCGCAAGGCCTTGCGCGCCTTTTACGATGCCGGCTGCCGCTATCTGCAATTCGACGACACCACCTGGGCGATGATGTGTGACGAGCGCGAGCTTGCGCTTTCCCGCGAGCGCGGCGACGAGCCGGAGAAACTTCCCGCCATCTACGCGCGCATGATCAACCGCGCGCTCGAAGGCAAGCCCGCCGACATGACGGTCACCATGCATTCGTGCCGCGGCAATTTCCGCTCGACCTGGATCGCGCAGGGCGGCTATGAACCCTTCGCGGAGCGGCTGTTCAATGAATTAAACATCGACGGCTATTTTCTGGAATATGACAACGAGCGCTCGGGCGGATTCGAGCCGCTGCGGTTCTTTCCGAAGGGAAACAAGCAGCTCGTGCTCGGCCTCATCACTTCAAAGAGCGGAGCGCTGGAGAAGAAAGACGACATCAAGCGCCGTATCGACGAGGCGGCCAAATACGTTGCGCTCGATCAGCTTTGTCTCTCGCCGCAATGCGGGTTCGCTTCGACGGAAGAAGGCAACGTCCTTACCGAGGACGAGCAATGGGCGAAGCTCCGCCTGGTGGTGGAGATCGCCGATGAAGTGTGGGGCTAGAGGATGCAGGATACCAAGCCGCCGTTCCGCGCCGATCATGTCGGCAGCCTGTTGCGGACGGCGACGCTCAAGGAGGCGCGGGAGAAGCGGGCGCGCGGCGAAATTTCTGCTGCGGCGCTCAGCGAGGTCGAGGATCGCGAGATCGAACACATCATCCGCAGGCAGGAGGAGGTGGGGCTCAAGTCCATCACCGACGGTGAGTTTCGCCGCACCTCATGGAATTACGATTTCCTTGAGCGGCTCGAAGGCGTCGAATCGTACACGGGCGAGCGCAAGATCAAATTCAACGATCAAGGGCCGCAGCCGCGCGCGGTGCTGCTGCGCGTCGTCGGCAAGCTCGGCGGTTACGCGCCGCACCCGATGATCGAGCATTTCAAGTTCCTCAAGGCGCACACCAAGCAAACACCGAAGGTGACGATCCCGTCGCCATCATCGCTGCATTTCCGTTACGGCCGCGACGCCGTGCCGGAATCCATCTATCCGGCGATGGAGGATTTCTATCGCGACCTCGGACGGTCATACGCCAAGGTGGTCCGGGCCTTCGCCGACGCCGGCTGCCGCTACCTGCAGTTCGACGAGGTCAACCTCGCCTATCTGTGCGATCCCTCGTTGCGCGAGCTTATCGTTGCGCGCGGTGAAGATCCGGCGACATTGCCGGCAATCTATGCCGGAATGATCAATGCCGCGATTTCCGATACCCCGCCCGATATGACCATCACCATGCATCTATGCCGCGGCAATTTCCGCTCGAGCTTCGTCGCCAGCGGCGGCTACGAGCCGGTCGCCGAAACGCTGTTCAACGCGATCAACGTGCATGGCTACTTTATGGAATACGACAACGACCGGGCCGGCGGTTTCGAGCCGCTGCGCTTCGTGCCGAAGGGCAAGAGGGTCGTGCTTGGCCTCGTCACCACCAAGTCCGGTGACCTCGAAAGCCGCGACGACATCAGGCGCCGGATCGGCGAGGCCGCGAAGCATATTGCGCTCGATCAACTCTGCCTGTCGCCGCAATGCGGGTTCGCTTCGACCGAGGAGGGCAACGTTCTGTCCGAGGCCGAGCAATGGGCGAAGCTGCGCATGATCGTCGAGATTGCCGAGGAAGTGTGGGGATAAAGATGCAACGAGCCAGACCACCGTTTCGGGCCGATCATGTCGGCAGTCTGTTGCGGCCGCAGGCACTGAAAGTGGCGCGCGAGCGCCACGCCAAGGGCGAAATCACCGCCGACGCGCTCAGGGCGGTCGAGGATCATGAGATCGAGGACATCATCAGGAAACAGGAAGCGGTCGGGCTGCAAGCCATCAGCGACGGGGAATTCCGTCGCTCGTGGTGGCATCTCGATTTCCTCTGGGGGCTCGACGGCGTCGAGCGTCATGTCATGGATGCCGGGATCGCCTTTGCCGCGGTTACGACGCGCAACGAAGGCGTGCGCGTCACCGGCAAGCTTGGCTTCTCGGGCCACCCGATGCTCGAGCATTTCAAGTTTCTCAAAGCGCACACGCAACGGACGCCGAAAATGACGATTCCGGCGCCGTCGGCGATCTACGGCCGTCCGCTGCGGACACCGATCGACAAGTCGATTTATCCAACACTCGATAAGTTCTTCGACGATCTCGGGCAGGCGTACAAAAAGGCGGTGCGCGCGTTCGCCGACGCCGGTTGCCGCTATTTGCAGCTCGACGAAGTGTTCATCGCCATGCTGTGCGATCCGAAATATCGCCAGCAGATGACGGAGCGCGGCGACGATCCGGACTATCTCGGCACGGCTTATGCCGACCTCATCAACGCCGCGATATCGGACATCCCGCCCGACATGACGGTCACCATGCATTTGTGCCGGGGCAACTACAAGTCGACCTTTATGGGCGAGGGCGGCTATGACGCGATGCAGGAAGTGCTGTTCGACCGAATCAAGGTGCACGGCTACTTTATGGAGTACGATACCGCCCGGGCCGGTGGTTTCGAGCCGTTGAAACGGCTGCCAAGGGGGCGGATCGCGGTGCTCGGGCTGGTGACGACGAAATCCGGCGCGCTCGAATCCCGGGACGCGATCAAGCGCCGCATCGAGGAGGCGGCCAAATACACCGATCTCGACCAGCTCTGTCTGTCGCCGCAATGCGGTTTCGCCTCGACCGAGGAAGGAAATACCCTCACCGAGGACGAAGAATGGGCAAAGCTCCGCATGATCGTGGAGGTCGCGGACGAAGTGTGGGGCCGATAGGCGCAGCACGAATGGCGATCGTCTACGACAAACTGATGGCTCTGGAGATCGCGCCCGTCGAGCAGACCTACGAGGCGAAGGACTGCATGCTTTACGCGCTCGGTGTCGGGCTGGGCCACGATCCGATGAACGAGAACGAGCTCGCCTTCGTCTACGAAAAGAAGCTGAAGGTGCTGCCGACCATGGCCACCGTCGTCGGCCATAGCGGCGCGCTCGTGCAAAACCCGGATAGCGGCATCGACTGGCTCATGGTGGTCAATGGCGAGCAGGGCTTTACCCTCCGCCGGCCGCTGAAAGCGCAAGACGTCGTCGTCGGCCGGACGCGGATTGTCGAAGTCATCGACAAGGGTCCGGGCAAAGGCGCGCTTCTTCTGATCGAACGGGAGATAACGGAGAAGACAACCGGCGAACTGATCGGCACCGTCAGCCAGACGATCTTCTGCCGTGGCGACGGCGGCTTCGGCGGTCCGCCGCGTGAGGCGCCGGCGCCGCATCCGCTTCCCGCGCGCGCGCCCGATGCTGTCTGCGATCTCGGCACCCGCCCCGAGATGGCGCTGATCTACCGGCTCAGCGGCGATTATAATCCGCTGCACGCCGATCCGGCCTTTGCCAACGCCGCCGGCTTTCCTCGTCCCATCCTCCACGGCCTGGGCACGTTCGGGGTTTCCGGTCACGCTCTGCTCAAATCCATGTGCGGCTATGATCCGGCGCGGTTGATGTCGTTCTCCTGCCGGTTCTCCGCCCCGGTCTTTCCGGGCGAAACCATCCGCACCGAGATGTGGCGGGACGGCGATGTCGTGAGCTTTCGCGCCCGCGTGGTCGAGCGTGACGTGATCGCCATCAACAACGGCCGCGCCGAGGTCCGGTCGTGACCGACACCGCCGATCTCGCTCCGATACGGGAAGCGGTGCGGGCGCTGTGCGCGGATTTCCCCGGCGAATATTGGCGGCGTCTCGACCGCGAGCGCGCCTATCCCGAGGAATTCGTCGCCGCTTTGACCGAGGCGGGCTTTCTTGCAGCGCTCATTCCCGAGGAATTTGGCGGCAGCGGGCTGACCATGAATGCGGCGGCGGCCATCATGGAGGAAATCCAGGCCTCCGGCTGCAACGGCGCGGCGTGCCATGCACAGATGTACACGATGGGAACGCTGCTGCGGCATGGCAGCGCCGCGCAAAAGAGCCGCTATCTGCCGGCAATCGCGCGTGGCGAATTGCGCTTGCAGGCGTTCGGCGTGACCGAGCCGACATCCGGCACCGATACCTTGAGTTTGCGCACCACCGCGACGCGCAAAGGCGACCACTACATCATCGACGGACAGAAAATCTGGACTTCGCGGGCCGGGCATTCCGATCTCATGCTGCTGCTTGCGCGCACGACGCCGCGGGAACAGGCGAAATCGCGGACCGGGGGTCTGTCGGTGTTTCCTCGTCGATATGCGGCAGGCGAAGGATAACGGGCTGACCATCCGGCCGATCCGCACCATGATGAACCACGCCACCACCGAAGTTTTCTTTGAGAGCGTGCCGGTGCCGGCCGAGAATCTCATCGGGGTGGAGGGTGAGGGCTTTCGTTACATTCTCTCCGGCATGAATGCCGAGCGCATTCTCATTGCCGCCGAGTGCATCGGCGACGCCAAGTGGTTTATCGACAAGGCGTCATCCTACGCACGCGAGCGCGTCGTCTTCGGCCGGCCGATCGGCCAGAACCAGGGCGTGCAGTTTCCCATTGCGCGCTGCTATGTCGGCATGCGCGCTGCCGAATTGATGGTGCGCGAAGCGGCAGCGCTCTACGAAGCCGGCCGGGATTGCGGCGCCGAAGCGAACATGGCGAAGCATCTTGCCGCCGAGGCCTCATGGGCGGCGGCGGATATGTGCGTGCAAACTCACGGCGGCTTCGGTTTTGCCGAGGAATTCGACATCGAGCGCAAGTTCCGCGAGACCAGGCTCTATACGGTGGCGCCGATCTCGACCAATCTGATCCTCTCTTACATAGCCGAGCACGTACTCGACTTGCCGCGGTCTTATTAGGAGGTCCTGCTAAGGTGACGCTCCCCCTCACCGGACTTCTGGTGGTCTCGCTAGAGCAGGCGGTTGCCGCTCCGACCTGCACCTGCCGCCTCGCAGATGCCGGGGCGCGCGTGCTCAAGATCGAACGTCCGGAGGGCGATTTCGCGCGCTTCTATGACCAATTCGCGCACGGCGAATCCAGCTATTTCGTCTGGCTCAACCGCGGCAAGGAATTGGTCGTCCTCGATCTCTCCCAAGCCGATGACAAGGCGCTGCTTGAAACGATTCTCCAGCGCGCCGATGTGTTCGTGCAGAACCTCAAACCAGGCGCAATAGCCAAGCTCGGCTTCCCTGTTGCGCGGCTGCGGCGCGACTATCCGCGGCTCATCTGTTGCTCGATTTCCGGCTTCGGCGAGACTGGGCCATACGCGATGCGCAAGGCCTACGATTTGCTCATTCAAGCGGAAGTGGGGCTCGCCTCGATCACCGGCACGA
Source organism: uncultured Alphaproteobacteria bacterium (assembly GCA_963777635.1). Lineage (GTDB taxonomy): Bacteria > Pseudomonadota > Alphaproteobacteria > Rhizobiales > Xanthobacteraceae > BOG-931. The sequence goes on along the minus strand of CAVZSB010000050.1, from coordinate 77,146 downwards.
CGGAACCGTCGCGCGTTGGCGTTTCGGTGGTCGATATCGCTACCGGAATGAATGCTTACGAAGCGATCCTGGAAGCTTTGATTGCGCGACAGCGCACCGGCGAGGGCGCCGAGCTTTCGGTTGCGATGTTCGACGCCATCGCCGACTGGATGGCGGTTCCGCTCATTCAGCAGGAAGCGGGCAAGCCGCCGCAGCGTGTCGGGCTCGCACATCCCGCCATCGCGCCGTACGGCGTGTTCCCGACCCGCGACGGGGAGGGGATTCTCATCGCCGTCCAGAACGACCGCGAATGGCGGGTATTGGCGGAGAAAGTCCTGGGCGATGCCGATCTCGCGGCTGATCCCGACTTTGCCACCAACCTCGCCCGGGTCCAGCGCCGTGCCGAGACGGATCGCAGAGTTGCTGCCGTTTCCAGCGCGCTCGACGCCGAGCGGTTGCGACAAAAGCTTTCTGAAGCCGATATCGCCTTTGCGCACGTCAACGACATTGCGGCGCTTGCGCGCCACCCGCATCTGCGCCGCATCACGGTCGGTACTGCGAGCGGTCCGGTGTCTTATCCGGCGCCGGCCGCGAAGCGCGGATCGGTATCCGAACCCTATGGTCCGGTGCCGGCGCTGGGCGAACATACCGCGAAGGTGCGGGCGGAATTCGCAGCCGCGTGCTTGAAAGCGGAGTGATCCTGGGAGAGCGTCATGGACATTGGCTTCATCGGTCTCGGCAACATGGGCGCGCACATGGCGCGCCGCCTCATCGAAGCCGGCCATCGCGTCATCGTCTATGACACGCGCCAGGAAGCGATCGGCAATCTGGCCGCACTCGGCGCGGTCGCGGCGCGCTCGCCGGCGGAGGTAGCCGACGCCGCCGAGACTGTCATGGCGAGCCTGCCGACGCCGGAGGTCGTTCTAAAAGTAGCGACTGGCCCCGAACGGTGTGATCGAAGGCAAGCGCGTCCGCCGCTTCGTCGATCTGTCGACCACGGGTGCGGTCATGGCGCAACGCATCTTCAAGCTGCTGGCTGTGCGCGACATCGTTCAGATCGATAGTCCCGTGAGTGGCGGCGTCGTTGGCGCGGAAAAAGGTACGCTGGCCGTCATGGCCTCGGGGCCGCTTGCCGAGATTGCGGCGATTGAGCCGGTGCTTGCCGTCTTCGGTACGATCTTCATACTCGGCAACCGTCCCGGCGCCGGGCAGACCATGAAGCTTATCAATAATGCGCTCGCAGCCGCGGCGACGGCAGCCACGTCGGAAGCGATGGTTACCGGCGTGAAGGCCGGCCTCGATCCGCGTTTGATGCTCGACGTGATCAATGCAGGGACCGGCCGCAGCACGGCGACCGAAATCAGGTTTCCCAAATTCGTCCTGCCCGGCAAGTTCGACTCGGGCTTTACCGCCGGGCTGCTGTTGAAGGATGTGAACCTCTTTCTCGCGGAGCGCGAAGTACTGGGGGTACCTACGCCGGTGATTGAGGCGGCTGCTCAGCTGCTTGCGCTGACCTGCGATGAACTCGGACCGACGGCTGACAACACGGCCGTGGTGCAGCCGATCGAAAAACGCGCCGGGGTAAAGGTTCGGGCGCCCTGACCACGGCTGCTCGTTTCCGCTCCGCTCGTTGGTCAATCGCGCCGGCGCATTCTTTAAATACATTAAAAATCAGCGACTTACGGCAAAGGCGCCTTTCTGTGATGGCGGTCACTTCGCCTTGGGGGGCGGGGCAGTAGGGTGTAGTTAACGAAAGAGCTTGGGCCGCCGCGCAGAGCCGCGCATCCCCCCGACCCCCCGACGGCCGGCGGTGACCCCAAGGGGTGGTTCTCGGTCCCCAACCCCCACCCGAGACCCTTCAGGGTCGACTGGCCCGCCCGGACCTCGCGTCCGGGCGGGCTTTTATTGCCGCACCCTGCGGCACGTGCTTTTGTCACGCGTATCAAGCCGAGGGGACCAAGGGCTATGCCAAAAGGAGCGCGTCCGGGCCCAAGCCTGTTGGCGGGTTTGCCCGGAAGTCTCGCGACGGACTTGTTTGTAGGGGCCAAGCCGGTGCGGCTTGCGGCCGACGAAGTACTTTTCCTTGCCAGCGATCCCGGCGACGGTTGCTATCGCATCGATGACGGTTTGCTCAAGGTGACGATGGTTTCGCGTACCGGCAGCGAGCGGATTCTTTCGTTCCTCGGGCCGGGCGCCATCGTCGGCGAGCTTTCAATGATCGACGGGTTGCCGCGCTCGGCGGCGGTCGTGGCCGTGCGCGATGCCAAATTGAGATTTCTCAGCCGCGCTGCGTTTGAGGCATTCGCGCAAAATCATCTCGAGGTCTACAAGACGCTGGTCAAGCTTCTCGCCATGCGCCTTCGCGAAACCGATACGGCAATCGCGGCCGGGAGTTTTCTGCCGCTCAAAGGCCGCGTCGCCTCGACGTTGCTCGAACTCGCCGAACATTTCGGCCAGGATGTCGGTTCGGGCCGCATCGTCATCAGGCAAAAAATCGGACAGAGCGATATCGCCGCCATGGCCGGTATCGCGCGCGAGAATGTCAGCCGCATCCTCAACGAATGGAAGCGCCGCAAGCTGGTAAGCCGATTGTCCGGCTATTATTGCCTTGAGAACAAAGCACAATTGGAGCACGAAGCGGAGCTGTAATTGGCTCCATTCGAGACCCACTTTGTCCAGCCCATGAAAATACCCACGCTCGCCGACTTTCGCCGCGTCGTCGTAAAAGTCGGCTCGTCGCTCCTCGTCGATGCGCGGGCCGGGCGGCTTAGGGAATCCTGGCTTGCCTCGCTGGCGGCCGATCTCGCCGATTTTCATCGCGGCCAGCGCGATGTCCTCGTCGTTTCCTCGGGCGCGATTGCGCTTGGGCGCGCGGTGCTCAAGCTCGCAAGCGGTCCGCTCAAACTCGAGGACAGTCAGGCGGCGGCCGCTGTCGGTCAGATCGCATTAGCGCGGACCTGGACCGAAGCGCTCTCGCACCACGGCATCATTGCCGGCCAGGTGCTGGTCACGCTTGGCGATACCGAGGAGCGGCGCCGTTACCTCAACGCGCGTTCGACGATCGACACGCTGCTGCAATGGCGCGCCGTTCCGGTCATCAATGAAAACGACACGGTCGCGACCAACGAAATCCGCTTCGGCGACAACGATCGGCTCGCGGCGCGCGTCGCCACCATGGTCAGCGCGGATCTCCTCGTGCTCTTGTCGGATGTCGATGGGCTCTACGACGCGCCTCCCGATACGAACGCCGCGGCACGGCACATTCCGTGCGTTTCCCGTATCACGCCGGAAATCGAGGCGATGGCGGGCGCGGCTGGCTCGGAACTTTCGCGCGGCGGCATGCAGACCAAGATCGAAGCGGCGCGGATCGCCACCAATGCCGGCACCCACATGGTCATCGCATCCGGCGGCATCGAGCATCCGTTGCGCGCCATCGCCGACGGCGCACGATGCACGTGGTTTCTCACCGCGGCGAACCCGGTGACGGCGCGCAAGAAGTGGATCGCGGGCGCGCTCGAGTTGAAGGGCACGCTCACGATCGACGCCGGCGCGGTCGCCGCGCTGCGGCGAGGGAAAAGCCTGTTGCCTGCCGGCGTCGTCGGCGTTGAAGGCAGTTTCGCGCGCGGCGATGCGGTGATTATCCGCGGGCCCCATGGCGCTGAAATCGGACGCGGCCTTTGTGCTTACGACGCCGATGACGCGCAAAAAATCAAAGGCCGGTCTTCGGCCGATATTGCTTCAATTCTCGGATTTAGCGGGCGAGCCGAGATGGTTCATCGCGACGATCTGGCCGTCGGGCCGGAGTGACGCCCTTCGATCGCGAGAGCTCGGCCATCTGCGATCCCGTCCAGGAACGGGGGAATCCCGGTCGCCTGAGGCGACCGGGATTCAACGCCGGGTGATTGTGGGTGAGGGGCTGGGGGGCTTCGCCCGGCGCTGATTAATCAACCCCTAAGCGCGCTAGCCGGTTCCTCGCCGGGCCGCAAATTTCTTTGTGCGGCTTGGCGGCCGATTTTTGGGTGCGGATTGCTTGGCGCTCGCCCGGCGCCGGAAAGCGAGTGCGCGGGGCGCCGCCGAGGTCGAAAGATCGGCGGGAACATTGATCCGTCGCCCGCCGGGCAGAACCACGTAGCGCGCGATGACACGCAATTTCCCTTCCTCGCCGCCATATCCCTCGATCACGTACGTGGCTCCCACCGGGAACCGGCGTGGCAATTGGCCGGGCGAACGATCTATTGATATCCCCATGACAACCCTCCCTGCGCGCATCCGAGGACAAAAGCCCCCCACGCTCGATAGGTTCTGCGGTTTCTGTGACCGTGCCGCGAAGGCATGTGGACCGATGTGGACAACCAACGGCGCGGAGTCGCCTCGCCGGGCCTCGCCGAACATGGTAGGAAACCCTGAACGCGAGACGGATCAAGGCCATGAATGCTCCTCTCAAGGCAGTGGGGAACACGGGCAACCTCGACGCAACCATGCGCGACATTGGCCGCGCGGCGCGCGCGGCTGCGCGCTCGCTCGCGCTGGCGCCGGCGGCGCGCAAGAATTGGGCGCTCGCCGCGATGGCCGCGGCCATCCGGCGTTCGCGGTCGGCTATTCTTGCCGCCAATGCCGAAGACGTAGCCGAGGCGAAGTCCGCGGGCGCGACGCCCGCTTTTCTGGACCGGCTGACGCTCGATCCCAAGCGGGTTGAGGCGATGGCGGACGGACTCGACACGATGCGCAAGCTCAAGGACCCGATCGGCACAATCTTGCAATCCTGGCGGCGTCCGAACGGCATGCGAATCGAGCGGGTGCGGGTGCCTCTCGGCGTGGTTGGGGTGATTTACGAAAGCCGTCCCAACGTCACCGCGGATGCCGGCGCGCTGTGTCTGAAAGCCGGCAACGCCGTGATCCTGCGCGGCGGTTCCGAAAGCTTCCGCTCGACGCGCGCCATTCATGCCGCGCTGGTCGAGGGCCTCACGCAAGCCGAATTGCCGGCGGCCGCGATTTCGCTCGTACCGACACGGGAGCGCGCGGCCGTTGGCATGATGCTCGCGGGCCTTGACGGCACCGTCGACGTAATCGTGCCGCGCGGCGGAAAGGATCTGGTCGAGCGCGTGCAGACCGAAGCGCGCGTGCCGGTCTTCGCCCATCTCGAAGGCGTGTGTCACGTCTATGTCGATGGAGCGGCGAAGCTTAAGATGGCCAAGGCGATTGTGCTCAACGCCAAAATGCGCCGCACCGGTGTGTGCGGAGCGGCCGAAACATTGCTCGTCGATCGCGCCGGCGCTGCGAAACTGCTCAAGCCGTTGCTCGCCATGCTGATCGATGCCGGCTGCGAGGTGCGCGGCGACGCTACGGTGCAGGCGGCCGACAGCCGTGTGAAGCCCGCCAGCGAGGCCGATTGGGGAACCGAATATCTCGACGCCATTCTCACGGCCGGCGTCGTCGACGGCGTCGATGCGGCGATCGCCCATATCGAGCGCTATGGCTCGCACCATACCGATGCGATCGTCACCGAAAATCGCGCCGCGGCGGAAAAATTCCTGCGCGAGGTGGATTCGGCGATCGTGCTGCACAACGCATCGACCCAGTTCGCCGACGGCGGCGAATTCGGTTTCGGTGGCGAGATCGGCATTGCCACCGGCAGACTGCACGCCCGCGGTCCCGTGGCCGTCGAACAGCTTACGACTTTCAATTATCGAATCCGCGGCCACGGGCAGACGCGGCCGTAAATTTGGTCGCCGCCCCGGCAAACGGCGGCGGCAGACGCTGGGGGAGGGGTTGTTTCCGACGTCATGAACTGCGAGTTCCCGCCTCCAAGTGCGGCCGACACGCTGGCCGCGCCCAAACCCCGCCTCGTGCTGCCGCCGAACGCGCCCGGCATGCGCATCGGGCTCTTCGGCGGCACCTTCGATCCGCCACACGCCGCGCATCGCAGCGCCTGCCTGCTTGCCATGAAGCGGATCGGTCTCGATCGGGTGTGGTGGCTGGTCACGCCAGGCAATCCGCTCAAGGATACGCACGGATTGGCGCCGCTTGCCGCCCGCGTCGTTGTGGCTCGGGCGCTCGCGCATCATCCGCGCATCGATGTCACCGATCTCGAGGCTCAGATCGGCACGCGCTACACCTACGAGACGGTGAGCTACCTGGTGCGGCGCTGCCCGCAGGTGCGCTTCGTCTGGATCATGGGTGCAGACAATTTGCGCAGCTTTCATCGCTGGCAACGCTGGCGCGGCATTGCGACGCTGGTACCGATAGCTGTCGTCGACCGGCTCGGCCCGAGCCTTTACGCGCCGGCTGGCGTGGCCGGCGAGGCGCTGCGCTACGCGCGTATTCCCGGAGGCTGCAGCACAGACGCTGCCGCAACGAAAACCACCGGCCTGGATTTATCTCCACGGCCTCAAGTCGCCGTTGTCTTCGACCGCCTTGCGGGCGGCGCGGGCGCTGCACGACGACTGAGGAAGACTTAAGATTGCAATAAGATGACGGCGAAAGAGTTGAAACTGTTAACTTAGCATGCCTATCTTAGTGGAAGCTCCGGACGCGAGAGCCGGGGCGGAAAATGGAGCGAAAGGATAAGGACCCCTGTCCACACCTGTCACTCTTCGGGCCGAACGTCGCGCGCCCGAGCCGGTCTCCAGAATGCGTCCTGACGCCGAGGAGATCCTTCGTTTAGTCCTTGCCCGCCTCGACGATATGAAGGCGGAGGACATCCTCACCATCGATCTGCGAGACAAATCTTCGATCGGCGACTACATGGTCGTATCTTCCGGCCGGTCGCAGCGTCATGTCGGCTCGGTCGCCGACAGGATCGTCGAGGATTTGCACAAGGTCGGTGTAGCCGCGCGGGTCGAAGGCGTACCGCATTGCGACTGGGTGCTGATCGACGCGAGCGATGTGATCGTTCACGTCTTCCGCCCCGAGGTGCGCGCCTTCTACGATCTTGAGAAGATGTGGTCGGGCAGCCGGCCGGCGCGGCGCGCGGGGTGACTTCTCGCGATCCGTCATCCTGAGGCGAGCCAGCAAGCTGCGCAGGATGAACGGCCAAAGTTCCTGGACGGGCGTCGGTCGAGGCGTGCTTGCAATGCGCGCAGCTCAGCACGACGACCGGGAAACTCTCATGCGCCTCCTCATCGCCGCCGTCGGTCGCCTCAAGCAAGGTCCGGAGCGCGAGCTCGCCGCGGGATACCTGAAACGTGCGCAAGCGACTGGTCGCTCGCTCGGGTTCCGCGGCATCGAAATCGTCGAGATCCGCGAGAGTCGCGCCCAGGACGTCGAGCGTCGGCGCGTCGAGGAATTGATCGCGCTCGCCAATATCATTCCCGACGATGCAACGGTCGTCGTTCTCGACCCGGGCGGCGAAAGCCTCGATAGTGCGGCGTTCGCCGGCTTGTTGCGCGAGTGGCGAGCCGGCGATCGCCCCGCCGTGTGCTTCGTCATCGGTGGCGCCGACGGCTTGGCGCCAAGCCTGCTTGAGCGCGCCAAGGTCCGGCTCGCCTATGGCAAGGCGACCTGGCCGCACCAGCTGGTCCGCGCGATGCTGCTCGAACAGCTCTACCGCGCTTGCACCATCCTCGCCGGGCATCCCTACCATCGGGCCTGAACTGCCTTAATTATTCTTAATCTTGCCTCACCGATATGTGACGACTAGGACCGGTTTGGGTCTTAATCCGGTCGAATTCGGCTCGCTTTGTCTTGCGTTCCTGAGGTTGGCACCTACCCTTGGACACCATGATTCTCAAACGGCCGAGCCGCACTGATCCGCGCCTTGTGCTCGGCTCGGCACTGGCTTTTGCGCTGCCGTTTGGCGCCGATATGACCGCATTCGCGCAATCCCCACCCAGTCAAATACCGGCGGGCGCGGGGCAAGCGCCTGCGGTTGCGGCGCCACCGGCCGTGCCGGTTGCACCGCCTGCGGCTGCGGCGCCGCCGGCCGTGCCGGTTGCACCTGCGCAAAGCAATATCGACGCGCTCAAGCAGCACGATCAGGAACTCGACGCTGTTCGGGCGCAGGAGCGCGCGTCGGCGGAAAGCCAGGCGAAGCTTCGTCGCGAGATCGAGAGCATTGGCGACGATCGCCGCGCACTCAACCAGCAGCTCATCGACACCGCCGGACGCGTGCGCGACGTAGAGGCAACCATCGAGGCGACGCGTGTGCGGCTCAAGCCGCTCGACGACCAAGAGAGCGCCATTCGCAAGTCGCTCGACGAACGCCGTACCGCGATCGTTGAAATCCTCGCCGCCCTCCAGCGCATCGGGCGTCAACCGCCGCCGGCGCTGCTGGTTCGGCCCGAAGACGCGCTGCAAGCGGTGCGCACCGCGATTGCGCTCGGCACCGTGCTCCCCGACATGCGCGGCCAAGCCGATGCGCTCGCGGGCGATCTCGCCGATCTCCTGACCGTGCGCAAGGATATCGCCGCCGAACGCGATCGTCTCGCGCACAATCTCGATTTACTCGGCCGCGAGCAGCTGCGCATGAACGTGCTGATCGAAGAACGGCAGAAGAATCAGACGACCACTGAGGAGGCGCTCGACACCGAGCGGACGCGTGCCACCGAGCTGGCACACCAGGCCGACGGCCTTAAGGACCTCATCGCCAAGCTCGAATCAGGTCTCGACCCGACGACGCGCAAAGCGCGTGCCGAGGCGCGTTCGATCGAGGAGGACGCCACGCGGCCCGACCTTGCCGCGCTCAAGGATCCGGGGCGCCTTGCCCCGGCGGTCGCCTTTGCGGCCACGCGCGGACATTTGCGCCTGCCGGTCAATGGCGTGAAAATCCGCGAATTCGGCGGTTCCGATGGTGTTGGCGGAACTCAGAGGGGGCAATCGATCGGGACTCACGCCGGGGCGCAGATTACTTCGCCCTGCGACGGTTGGGTTGTTTACGCCGGCGCGTTTCGCAGCTATGGCCAACTCTTGATCCTGAACGCTGGCGGCGGCTATCATGTGCTGTTAGCGGGGATGGAACGGATTTCCGTCGATCTCGGTCAGTTTGTGCTAACTGGTGAACCCGTAGGGGTGATGGGCGGCGGAGCGCAGGTATCTGCGACCGCGGCGACCAGGTCCAAGCAGCCTGTACTTTATGTGGAGTTCCGCAAAGACGGGACTCCCATCGATCCAAGCCCGTGGTGGGCAACAAACGAAGGTGAAAAGGTTCGCGGATGATGCGCAAAACTCCCCTCATTTTCCTGGGCGCGATCGCAGGTGCCGGGCTAACACTCCTGGCGACGCAGCCACACACCGTCTTCGTCGGATCAATTGCGAAGGCAGCTTCCGCGGATACCTACCGGCAGCTCAACCTGTTCGGTGATGTGTTCGAACGGGTGCGCGCCGACTATGTCGAGAAGCCGGACGACAGCAAACTCGTCGAGTCGGCCATCAACGGCATGCTGGCCGGGCTCGATCCGCATTCCAGCTACATGGATCCGAAGAGCTTCCGCGACATGCAGGTGCAGACTCGCGGCGAGTTCGGCGGCCTCGGCATCGAGGTCACCATGGAGGACGGGCTCGTAAAGGTGGTCGCGCCGATCGATGAAACGCCTGCGGCCAAAGCCGGCGTGATGGCCAACGACATCATCACCAAGCTCGACGACGAGCAGGTGCAGGGCCTGACGCTCAATCAGGCCGTGGAAAAGATGCGCGGCCCAGTGAATACCAAGATCAAGCTCACCATCATGCGCAAGGGCGCGGACAAGCCGATCGACGTGACGATCGTTCGCGACGTTATTCGCGTGAAGTCGGTCCGGTCGCACAGCGAAGGCGACGACGTCGGCTATATCCGCGTCACGCAGTTCAACGAGCAAACCACCGACGGCTTGAAGAAGGCGATCGCCGACCTCACCAGTCAGATCGGCGCGGATAAGATCAAGGGCTTCGTGATCGATCTGCGCAACAATCCGGGCGGCCTGCTCGATCAGGCGATCTCGGTCTCGGATGCGTTTTTGGATAAAGGCGAGATCGTCTCAACCCGCGGCCGCAATGCCGAAGAAACCCAACGCTTCAATGCGCGGCCCGGCGATCTGACAAAGGGCAAGCCCGTCATCTTATTGATCAACGGCGGTTCGGCGTCGGCCTCGGAAATCGTCGCCGGCGCGCTTCAGGACCACAAGCGCGCGACGTTGGTCGGCACCCGATCGTTCGGCAAGGGCTCGGTGCAGACCATCATCCCGCTTGGTGCGGGCAACGGTGCGTTGCGACTGACTACGGCGCGTTATTTCACGCCCTCCGGCCGCTCCATCCAGGCCAAGGGCATCACGCCGGACATCGAGGTCCTGCAGGAAGTGCCCGAGGACCTGAAGGCGCGGACCGACACCAAAGGCGAAGCGTCGCTTCGCGGCCATCTCAAGGCGGAAGGCAGCGAGGAGTCCGGCTCGCAGTCCTACGTGCCACCCGACGAAAAGGATGACCGCGCGCTCAAGGAGGCCCTCGATCTCCTGCGCGGCACGATCACCGATGCGGCGTTCCCGCCCAACCCAAAGGCCGCTGTGCCGAACTAGGCAGGGCTTTGTCGATACGGAAACGGGGCGGCCAGGAGCCGCCCCGTTTGTTTTCCGGGGCCCCCGACGAGCCAAGCAGAACCCTCAGCCCGGCGCTTTGACCGCACGTGATAGACTTCGTCGATTGATTCGCCAGGGTACGCCCTGCCCGGGATTGCTGACTGATGGCTCAGGGAATGAACCATGACGGCCGATGACCTGAGCGCACCCCTTGGCCAGGGGCAGCTCAAAGCGCCGCTCAAGCGGCGGCGCAAGTTTCCGTTGTCTGTTCCGCAGGTCATTACCGCAGCGCTCGCGATCTTTGTCGGCACGTTCATGCTGTGGGCAATCATCGGCGACAATCCGTTCGGCGGTGAGCCGATGGTCGCGGTGCCGATCGATCTTCACGCGGCAATGAAACCGAAGAAGCCGGATCAGGCCGCTGCGCCGGAGGCGGTTCCGCCTGCCGGGCAGGCTGCGGCCCGCAACGAAGCACCGGCTAATGGCCCGGCCGTGATTTCGGTCCCGGCAAGCCAGGGCAACGCAGGGAATACCAAGACCGTCACCATTATCGACGGGAAGACCGGGGAGCGGCAGGAGGTGGTGATACCGGCCGCCGGCAACGGCTCCGGTGCGGCCGAAGGCGTAGCTCCGGAGCAAAAATTTGTCGAAATGACCTCGCACGGCCCGGTTCCGAAGATCGCCGCGGACGGCGTACGGCCGGTGGATGCCTTTGCGCGCCCGGTCGTGCCGCTACCCAACAGACCCGACGCACCCCGCGTCGCGCTCATCGTCGGGGGTCTCGGCATCAGCGCAAGCGTTACCGCCGACGCGATCGCCAAGCTTCCGGGCCCGGTTACTCTCGCCTTCATGCCCTATGGCTCCGACGTCGCGCGTATGGTCGCCCGCGCGCGCGGCGAAGGTCACGAGATTCTTTTGCAAGCGCCGATGGAGCCAGTCGGTTATCCGGAAAATGATTCCGGCCCGCAGACGCTTTTGACCTCGTTGAGGCCGGAGCAAAATCTCGACCGGCTATACTGGATGATGAGCCGGTTCCAAGGCTATGTCGGTGTTATGGGGGCGATGGGCGCGCGTTTCACGGCTTCCGAGCCGGCATTCTCTCCGGTCCTGCGCGAAACCGCCAAGCACGGTCTGATCTTCGTCGACGACGGCTCCAATCCGAGGAGCGTCGCTGGGCGGGTCGCCGGCGCCAACAATTTGCCATTCGCCAAGGCCGACATCATCCTCAACTCGGTAGCGACGCCTGCCGAGATCGAGCACGCACTCGGCCGCCTGGAGATGGCGGCGCGCGAGCGTGGCTACGCCGTTGGCGTATCCTCGGCGCTGCCGGCATCGGTCGAACAAATCGCCAAATGGGCAAAGGGCGCCGAGAGCCGCGGCCTGCTGCTGGTTCCGATCACCGCCGTTGCCTTGAAGTCGAAACAGAGCTGAGGGATCGGCGAAGTGGCGAATGGCGAATAGATTGGCTACTACTCGCCTCTAGCACCCGCCATTCGCTGCTCACCAGCTCACCATTCGCATGTCCCTGGAAGATCGTCCCTACCGCCCCTGCGCCGGCCTCATGGTGCTCAATCGCGCCGGCCATGCTTTTGTCGGCCGCCGCATTGGCGGCCCCGAACACGTCGACAACACCCACGTCTGGCAGTTGCCGCAGGGCGGCATCGATCCCGGCGAGGACCCGTGGCCGGCCGCTTTGCGCGAATTGCGCGAAGAAACGAATATGACGTCGGTGCAGCGCCTCGGCGAAATCGCGGAATGGCTCACATACGACATCCCGGCGGAAATCGCGGGTTACGCCTGGAACGGCAAATACCGCGGCCAGAGGCAGAAATGGTTTGCGCTACGCTTCACCGGTGAAGAAAGCGAAATTAACATCGAGCACCCGGCGGGCGGGCACGAGCCGGAATTCGTGGCATGGCGCTGGGAGCCGCTGCAAAACCTTCCGGCCCTCGTCGTGCCGTTCAAGCGGGCAGTCTATGAGCGCGTGGTGCGAGAATTCCAGCACCTCGCCGTCGGCGCGTAATCGGGCGGCTTTCGACGCTATTTCGGCTCGACCGCGAAAGGTCCGATCGCGATCACCCGGCAGGAGCGGTCCTGCTTGGCGCAATCTGCCAAAGCCGCATTGATTGCTTCTTGTTCGCTTGCCGCTTTCAACCCGAGACCGATCTTTCCACCGTCCCCGACGGCGACCGCGCTCCAGCCGCCGGGGGTATTGGCAAGACGCCGCGCGAGATCCTGTCTCAATTCCGGCGCGACAGCGGCAGAGGTTGCGGGGCGAAATAATCCGACCGGTTTCATCGTTGTCGGAACCGGCACTACGAACTCGTCGTCGACCGCGACGATCATGCATGGCACCCCGGCGTTACCGCCGCAAAACTCCAGTGCCCGCCGCGCCGCTTCGTCGACGCTTTCCTGATTGAGGTAGAAGCCGTAGCGGCCCGCCGACGCGATCGCGAGTGCCTTCGGCTTGCGGCCCGGCACATACGCCTTCTCGACTCTCGTCTGACCTTGCTCCCGCAGCAGCGGAATTTCATCTGCAACCAGCGGCCGTTCAATCGACGGATCGTGTGCGATCCATGGCGTCGGCGGCATCGGCGGATGCCCACGCTCGTACACGACCGTATTGCCGACAGCGTAGAGCTCGCATTGTCGCCCCGGCGTGAGCTTGTCGGCGCGCTTCTGGCACATATCGAGCGCAGCGGTTTTGGCGGCCTCGTCACTCGCCTGGCCGGTGATGAATCCGAGTGGGCCGCTGCTGATCGCCAGAGCCTTATGATCCGGAGCCGAAACATACTCGTTGCGAATGTTGATACGCGCGCGGTCGGCGATCAACGGTATCACCTCGGGTGCCAACGTTTCCGCAGCCGGCGGCGCGGCCGTCTTTTGCCCCGTCGTCGCCGTTTGTGATGCGTGTTCATCCCGCGTCGGCGTGGTTTGCTCCGCTGTCGCCCCGGCAGCTGTCCGTTCGGCTGTGGTCGCTACCGCCGTTTGCGGCGTGTCGGTTTGCAGCGATCGGTTCGGTTGGCCCGGCCGCGCGATGATCAGATAAGCCGTTGCCGCAACGCCTATCACGAGCACGCAGGCCGCGGCGATGGCGGTTGGCATGATCCACGCCGTGTTCTTCGGCGGCGCCGCCGGCTTCACTACCGGCTGTGTCTCGATGCGCCCGTCGTCCGGCCGCATCTCGATTTTGTAGGCATGAATGGGCGTCGGGATGTTCTTGACCTGCTGCTCGCCGATATCGGCGAACTGCACCGAAAGCTTATTCGCCACCTGCTCGTGCACGGTACGTGAAATGCAAATACCGCCGACCGGCGCGATCCCCTCCAGCCGTGCCGCGATATTGACGCCGTCGCCAAGCAGGTCGCCATTGCGCTCGACCACGTCGCCAATCGTGATGCCGATGCGGAAGCTCATCTGCCGGCTCGTCGGATAAGCGAGGTTCCGCGTGCGCAGGCTCTCCTGGATGTCGATGGCGCAACGCACCGCCTCCACCGCGCTCGGAAACTCGGCGAGGACGGCATCGCCGGCGGTATTGAAAATCCGGCCGCCCGCGCGCGCGATGAAATCGTCCATCACCGAGCGATATGAGGCGAGGCGCCGCAGCGTCTCTTCCTCGTCCTCGGCGACGAGCCTGCTGTAGCCTGCGATATCGGCGGCAAAAATAGCCGCGATTTTTCTATTCATGTCATGCAGCCCGCGGCGTCACGCCAGAAAGTTATAGCATGCCGCGGCGGACCGCGCCGCGCGACCGATGCAGCTTAGTGTGCCGCCTGGTCGGCCGCGCCAAGCGCCGCCTGCAGCGCCTTCAACTGATCGAGATGGCGCGCAAGCTTGTCGCGCACAGCCTCGTCCGTGGCATCGGCGACGTCCTCTTCGGCATCCTTGATTTCGGAAGCCAACGTCGCCGTATCGAAATCCGCCCGCGCCACGGCACGGTCGGCAAGGATGGTCAGGCCGGCGGGGCCCACTTCGGCGAAGCCGCCGGTGATCACTACCGGCTCGCGTGCGCCGCCGCGGAAGATCGTGACGATGCCCGGCCGCAGCGTGGTCACCAGCGGCGCGTGGTCGGCAAGAATGCCCATGTCGCCTTCGGCGCCGGGCAAATCGACCTGATCCACGTCGCCTGAGAACAAGACGCTTTCCGGCGAGACAAAATCCAAATGAAGCGCGGCCATGGCTTATGCCTCAGCCGCCAGCTTCTTGCCCTTCTCGACGGCTTCTTCGATGGTTCCGACCATGTAGAACGCCGCTTCCGGCAGGTGGTCGTATTTGCCCTCGACGAGACCCTTGAAGCCCTTGATCGTGTCCTGCAGGTCGACGAGCTTGCCGGGCGAGCCGGTGAAGACCTCGGCGACGAAAAACGGTTGCGACAGGAAGCGTTCGATCTTGCGCGCCCGCGCGACCGTGAGCTTGTCCTCTTCGGACAACTCGTCCATGCCCAGAATAGCGATGATGTCCTGCAGCGCCTTGTAGCGTTGCAGCACCTGCTGCACCTGACGGGCGACCGCATAGTGTTCCTCGCCGACGATCATCGGCGAGAGCATGCGCGACGTGGAGTCGAGCGGATCGACCGCCGGATAGATGCCCTTTGCGGCGATATCGCGGGACAGCACCGTGGTGGCGTCCAGATGGGCGAACGAAGTCGCCGGCGCCGGGTCGGTCAGGTCGTCGGCCGGCACGTAGATCGCCTGCACCGACGTCACCGAACCCTTTGTCGTCGTCGTAATGCGCTCTTGCAGCGCGCCCATGTCGGTCGCGAGCGTCGGCTGATAGCCCACCGCCGAAGGAATACGGCCGAGCAGCGCCGACACTTCCGAGCCGGCTTGCGTGAAGCGGAAGATGTTGTCGACGAAAAACAACACGTCCTGGCCCTGATCGCGGAAGTGCTCGGCGACGGTCAGGCCGGTGAGGCCGACGCGGGCGCGGGCGCCGGGCGGCTCATTCATCTGGCCGTAGACCAGCGCGCACTTGGAGCCTTCGACCGAGCCTTTATGCGGGTCTTTGTTGACGCCCGACTCGATCATCTCGTGATAGAGGTCGTTGCCTTCGCGGGTGCGCTCGCCGACGCCGGCGAACACCGAATACCCGCCATGCGCCTTGGCCACGTTGTTGATCAGTTCCATGATCAGCACGGTCTTGCCGACGCCGGCGCCGCCGAACAGGCCGATCTTGCCGCCCTTGGCGTAAGGTGCCAGCAGGTCGACGACCTTGATGCCGGTCACAAGGATCGCGGCCTCGGTCGACTGATCGGTATAGGCCGGCGCCTCCTGGTGGATCGCGCGGACCATTTCACCCTTGACCGGACCCGCCTCGTCGACTGGATCGCCGATCACGTTGATGATGCGCCCGAGCAGTCCCTGCCCGACGGGAACAGAAATCGGCGCGCCGGTGTCGGAGACCTCCTGCCCGCGCACCAGCCCCTCGCTGGTGTCCATCGCGATCGTGCGCACCGTGGATTCGCCGAGATGCTGCGCCACCTCGAGCACCAGGCGATTGCCCTGGTTCGTGGTCTCCAGCGCGTTGAGGATCGCCGGCAAATGATCGTCGAAGTGCACGTCGACGACGGCGCCGATGACCTGGGTGATACGTCCGACTGTGTTCGCCATCATGGCCCTCTTCAAAAAGACTTATAGCGCCTCGGCGCCCGGAGATGATCTCGATCAGTTCCTTGGTGATCATCGCCTGGCGGGTGCGGTTGTAGGTGAGCGTCTGCCGGCGGATCATGTCGCCGGCGTTGCGGGTCGCGTTGTCCATCGCCGACATCTGGGCGCCGTAGAAGGAAGCTGCATTCTCAAGCAGCGCCCGGAATATCTGCACGGCGACGTTGCGCGGCAACAGATCGTGCAGGATGTCCTCGGCGTCCGGCTCGAATTCGTAGGCGGCGCCGCCCAGCGCGTCCGTGGCCTTATCGTCGAACACGGGCGGAATGATCTGCTGCGCCGTTTGAATTTGCGCGATCACCGACCGGAAGCGCGAGAAGAACAGGGTGCAGACATCGAATTCGAAGTTGTTGAAACGAGCGATGACCTTCTCCGCGATCGACTCCGCGTGCTCGAAGCGCAAGGTGCGCGCTCCGCGCAGGTCGACCATCTCGATGATTTGGCTGCCATAGAGCCGGCGCAGCTGGTCGTAGCCCTTGCGGCCGACGCAGAAGAATTTGACTTCCTTGCCCTCGCCCATAAGCGCATTCGCACGCTCGCGCGCGAGCCGGACGATGGCGGTGTTGAATGGGCCGCAGAGGCCGCGTTCGGCGGTGCAAACGAGGAGCAGGTGAACGCCGTCGTTGCCGGTGCCGCGCAAAAGCCGCGGCGCAGTATCGAGCCCGGACACCGACGCGGCGATGTTGCCGAGCACCTTGTCCATCTGCGTCGCATAGGGCCGCGCGGCCTCGGCCGTCGCCTGGGCGCGGCGCAGCTTCGACGCCGCGACCATCTGCATGGCCTTGGTGATTTTCTGCGTCGCCTTGGTGGCGGCGATACGGTTGCGCAGATCTTTGAGGGATGCCATCGGAGTTGGACGATTTCCCGCTCAGGCCGCAAACGTCTTGGCGTAGCTCTCGACCGCTGCCTTAAGCTTCCCGGTCGTGGCGTCATCGAGGTCGCGGGAATCGCGGATGGTGTTAAGAATTTCGGGGTGTTGCTGCCGCAGCGCACCAAGCAGGCCATCCTCGAATGCGCGGATCCGACCGAGCGGCAGCGGATCGAGATAGCCGTTGACGCCCGCATAGATCACGCAGACCTGCTCTTCCATCTTCAGCGGCGAAAACTGCGGCTGCTTGAGCAGTTCGGTCAGTCGCGATCCGCGGCTGAGCAGCCGTTGCGTGGTGGCATCGAGGTCGGAGCCGAACTGCGCGAACGCAGCCATTTCGCGGTATTGCGCGAGCTCGCCCTTGATGCGTCCGGCGACCTTCTTCATCGCCTTGGTCTGCGCCGACGAGCCGACGCGCGACACCGAAAGACCGACATTCACCGCCGGGCGAATGCCCTGATAGAACAGATCGGTCTCGAGAAAGATCTGGCCGTCGGTGATCGAAATCACGTTGGTCGGAATGTAGGCCGACACGTCGTTCGCCTGCGTTTCGATCACCGGCAACGCCGTGAGCGAGCCGGCCTTGTGATCGTCGTTCATCTTTGCGGCGCGCTCGAGCAGCCGCGAGTGCAGATAGAACACGTCGCCGGGATAGGCCTCGCGTCCCGGCGGGCGGCGCAGCAGAAGCGACATCTGCCGATAGGCGACCGCCTGCTTGGAGAGATCGTCGTAGATGATGACCGCGTGCATGCCGTTGTCGCGGAAATATTCGCCCATCGCGCAGCCGGCGAACGGCGCCAGGAACTGCATAGGCGCCGGATCGGAGGCCGTCGCCGCAACCACGATCGAATAGTCGAGTGCGCCTTGTTCTTCCAGGACCTTGACGAATTGCGCCACTGTTGAGCGCTTCTGGCCGATCGCGACATAAACGCAGTAGAGCTTGATCTTCTCGTCGCCGGACGCATTGAGCGGCTTCTGGTTCAGTATCGTGTCGAGCGCGATCGCGGTCTTGCCGGTCTGGCGGTCGCCGATGATGAGCTCGCGTTGGCCGCGTCCGATCGGGATCAGGGCGTCGATCGCCTTCAGCCCCGTCGCCATCGGCTCGTGCACCGACTTGCGCGGAATGATGCCGGGCGCCTTGACGTCCACGCGCGCCTTGTGGTCGGCCTTGATCGGTCCCTTGCCGTCGATCGGATCGCCAAGCGCGTCGACCACGCGGCCGAGAAGCCCCTTGCCGACCGGCACCTCGACGATGGCGCGGGTGCGCTTGACGGTCTGGCCTTCCTTGATCTCGCGGTCGGTGCCGAAGATCACGATGCCGACATTGTCGATTTCGAGATTGAGCGCCATGCCGCGCACGCCGCTCTCGAACTCCACCATCTCGCCGGCCTGGACGTTGTCGAGGCCGTAGACGCGGGCGATGCCGTCGCCGACCGACAGCACTTGGCCTACTTCCGAAACCTCGGCCTCCTGGCCGAAATTCTTGATCTGCTCCTTGAGAATGGCGGAGATTTCCGCGGCGCGGATATCCATTATCGAGCCTCTTTCATCGCGTGCTTGATCGAATTGAGTTTGGTGCGCAGTGAGCTGTCCACCATGCGGCTGCCGAGCTTGATCACAAGCCCGCCAATGATGGCAGGATCGACCGTGATATTGAGATCGACATCCTTGCCGCTGACAGCCTTGAGCGCGCCGCGCAGTGCGGCGACGTGGTCGTCCTTGAGCTGTTCGGCGACGGTGACTTCCGCCGTGGTCTCGCCTTTGTGCACGGCGACCAGCTCGCGGTATCCGCGCACCATGTCGCGCACCGCGAACAGTCGACGGTTTGACGTCGCGAGCTTGAGGAATTGGGCCGCCAGGCCGCCGATGCCGGCGCGGTCAAGCACTGCAGACAGCGCGTGCAACTGCTCGTCGGCGGAGAACACCGGGCTGCGGACCAGCCGCTCAAGATCAGCGCTCTCGGCGACCAATGCGTCGAAACGCTCCAGGTCCGCCTTTACGGGGTCGATCGCGTTGGCGTCGCGCGCCAATTCGAACAGCGCGGTCGCGTAACGGCCGGCCATGCCGGACACTAGGGGTTTTTCGCCTGCCAAGTGCGTTCTCTAAGCTCGCCTGCTCTCTGGCGCGTACGTTTCGGGAATTTTTCCGCAAGGCCCACGACCGGCGCGAATGCTTCGGAGCAAGCCCTTGGGATTCAGGCGGGACTTAGGATGTGGAGGCAGCGGAAATGCCCCCGCAGCCCCGCGAAAATCGTCGGTTTGCTAACATAGCGTGGGGTGCGGTGCAACAAGGGGAAACCGACCCGCTCCGCCCCGCCGAATGGCTCGTGCCCACTCCATCGCCGCAAGCATTTGAGCCATGCGCCCATATCCTATCCTTTGGACGATACCTTCCTTGCGCCACGGCGTGCGCTGATGCAGTTCTTGAACTCAATCAGTGCCTTCTTTTTTGGCCCTTTCCCCGAAAACTTGATGCCGCACACCGAAAATACCGCAGCCGGCCCTGGCGCCGGCCGCTTGATCAGATTCCTGTGCGCGCTGGGTCTGGCAGGCGTCGCCATTCGCCTGTCGCTCCTGGCGATTCCGCCGGTGATTCCGCTTGTACATGCCGACCTCGGCATGTCGGAAGCGCAGGTCGGACTTTTGATCGGGTTGCCGCTCGCGGTGTTCGCCGTGACGTCAGTGCTCGGATCGCTGCTGATCGCGCGGATCGGGTCGACCCTTGCCGTCATCCTGGGCATCACCATCGCCGCTTTGGGCGGCGGCGGACGGGGCGCTGCGGGCAACGTATGGACTCTTTATGCGGCGGTCGCCGTGATGGGCTTCGGTATTGCCATCACGCAGCCGGCATTGCCGGCACTGGTGCGCGAATGGATGCCGAAGCGGATCGCGCTCGGCACTGTTGTCTATTCCAGCGGCATGGTCATCGGGGCGACGCTCGGTTCGGCCCTGACCATTCCCTACATCCTGCCGCTCGTTGGCGGCAGTTGGAGGCTCGACCTCGGCATTTGGAGCCTGGTCGCACTGCTCATCGTACCGGCATTTTATTTGCTCGGTCCGCATGGCTCGGACCGGCACGCGGAATCCGCCATTGGCGGCCGCTGGTGGCCGGATTTCGGCGGTCGGGTGGTCTGGCTTCTGGGTCTTACCTTCGGCGGCAATAACGCAGCGTACTACACGGCCAATGCTTTTCTCGGCGACTATCTGACGAGCCAGGGACAGGCGGACCAGTTGGGCGCGGCCTTCGCCTGGCTCAACGGAGCACAAATTGCGTCGCTTGCGATCCTGCTCCTCGCATCCGGCCGGATGCAAGGTCGCTTGTGGCCGTTTGCCATATTCGGCCCGTTATTGCTGGTTGCGTTTCTTGGATTCATATTCATGCCGACGCCGTTGGTGATCCGCGCGTGCGCCGCGTTTATCGGCATCTCCTGTTCCGTCACCATGACGGCAACGCTGGCATTGCCGCCGTTTCTGAGTGAGCCCCGCGACGTGCCACGGATGGCCGCCGGAATGTTCACGATCAGCTATACCGGCGCGATTATCGTTCCGACCATCAGTGGCGCCTTATGGGACATGACCGGGCTGCCGTGGATGAGCTTTGTGCCGAGCTGCGTCTGCGCCATCGTGCTGACGGTGTTCGGCCTGGCGGCAGCGGCCCACCGGCCGGTCAATTCGCCAAAAGCGTGATCCGGAGAAGAGCTGGCCCCCGGGCTTGGGCCGGGGGCCGCGGTCTTACGCGCCTGACCTGTCGGCGCGTGGAAGCCGGCATGCATGGCTGGAAATCGCGGAGGAACATTGACGCGTCTTGCCGTGACCGGCAGGAGTAGGCGCACGATGACCACGCGGCCGGGAAAAACCGCGCGAAAGGGAGGACGGTCGAAGCAGCGCATGCTGCCGACCGATCGCATCGCCTATTCGGCTATCGACGAGCGTCCGCCGCTCAAATTGCCGGGCGGCGCCCGTATGGCGGTGTGGATCATCGTCAATGTCGAAGAGTGGGACCCGACCGAGCCGATGCCGCGCACGGTGCTCACGCCGCCGGCCGGCGGCTCGCCGATGCCTGACGTCCCCAACTGGGCCTGGCACGAATACGGCAACCGCGTCGGCTTTTGGCGGTTCGTCGAGGTGTTTGACGCACTTGCAGTCCCTGCCGTGCTTGCCATCAACGGCTCGGCGCTTGCCGCTTATCCGCCGATCGTGCGCGCGGCGGCCGAACGAAAGTGGGAATTCATCGGCCACGGATTCACCCAGCGCAATATGCAGAAAGTGAAGAACGAGCGCGCCGACATCCGGAAGACGCGGGAGCTTATTCTGAAAGCGACCGGCAAGCCGCCGCGCGGCTGGCTTGGTCCGGGGCTGACCGAAACCTGGGAAACGCCCGACCTTTTGATCGAGGAAGGTTACGACTACGTCGCCGACTGGGTGCTCGACGACCAGCCGGTCTGGCTCAAGACCCGCACCAAGCCGCTGCTCAACATCCCGTACACGCAGGAATGCAACGACGTCGCCATGATGCTGATCCAGCACCACAAAGCGTCGGAATACAGTGATCGCGCGTTCGATCAGTTCGAGCAGATCTACGCGGATGCGGCCCGATCGGCCCGCGTCATGGCGCTGGTCGTGCACCCCTACATCATGGGCGCGCCGCACCGGTTGAAATATTTCCGTCGCGTGCTCGAGGTTATCCGCAACAAGAGCGACGTGAAATTCTGGACCGGCGAGCAGATCGCCGACTGGTATCTCGCCACCGGGCCGCAAGCGCCGTGACCGTCCGCGACCGCTTCGACGGCAAACACGCGGCGATTGGCGTTGGCGACCTTCGCGCCAGGCTCTTGCTCGTCATCCTCTGCCTGATCTGGGGCATCAGCTGGCCGGTGATGAAGATCGCGCTTGAGGACATTCCGCCCTTGAGCATGCGCACCATGAGCGCCGGCTTTGGCGCGGTGACGCTGCTGGTCGTTTGTCTGGTCACGCGCCGACCGCTTCGCATCCCGAACGCCAAGGTTTTCGGGCACGTCTTCATCATCTCGCTTCTCAACATCGTTGGCTTCAGCCTGTTCAGCGCCTTCGCCCAAATGGCAGCGGCGACTTCGCGGGTGGCGATACTCGCCTACACGATGCCGATCTGGACCGTTTTGCTCGCCTGGATCGTCCTCCGCGAGCGACCGAATTCGAACCAGGCGGTCGCGGTCGTCTTGTGCGCTCTCGGGCTCGCCGTCCTGGTCTATCCCTTGGCGGCGACAGGCGTGCCGTTAGGCCTTCTTCTGGCGGTCGCCTCGGGCCTGAGCTGGGGGGCCGGAACGGTTTACGTCAAATGGGCCCCTTTGCCGCTGGACTTCATGGCGATGGCGTTTTGGCAGGTTGCGATAGCGTTCTTCGTTACCGCCGCGGGTCTCCTTGCATTCGACGGCAGGCTCGATCTCGACAACGCCCGCCTCGGATCGCTGCTTGCTACAGCGTTCGTCGGCATTGCCGGCAGCGGTATCGCGTATGCCATGTGGTTTGAGATCGTGCGGCGATTGCCCGCAGCAACGGCGTCACTCGGAATTCTCGGGATCCCGGTGGTCGGCGTTCTGTCCACCGTCGCTATTCTTGGCGAACGGCCAACGACCGCCGACATGGTCGGGTTCGCCCTGATCTTTGCGGCGTCCGCCTGCGTGCTGCTCGCCCCCGCGAGCGGTGCAAAGAAGGCCACCGGGTGACCTTTGGCGGTTCGCTAACGGGAGACCTTCTGCGCCAATTCGAAAAGGCGCGCCACCATCGCATTGGCGGGATCAGGCAACCCGTCGAGGACGGTGAAGTGGTGCCCAGGTAATTCAGTGTAACGTGTTTCCGCGCCTCGCTGCCGCCAAGTATCCGCGATGGCGCGGCTCTGGCGTTTGAACTCGCTCAATTCGAGATCGCCCACGGCGGCGTCAAGCACCCGGCCTGGCGCGACCGGCCAAAACAGCGGCGACAGGCGCCGCGCCTCTGCCGCGTCGAGCCGAAGGTCCTGGTTGAGCGCCAAGCCGGTCAGCGGGGCGAGATCGAAGACGCCGGAGATGGCATAGCCGGCCGGCACGAGATCGGCCGGCGCTTTTGAGTAGAGCGCGTGCCAGTCGGTTGCGACCATCGCGGCCGCAAGATGCCCGCCGGCCGAATGCCCGCAGACGAGAATGCGTTTGCCAAACTGCTGCCAGAGAAAAGCGCAGGCGCGCTGGATCTGCTCGACGATGTCGGCAAGGGTGACGTTCGGGCAAAGATCGTAGCCGACCATCGCGACGGCGCAGCCAAGCTCGTTCAGCCCGCGCGCCATGTGGCTGTGGAAGGAAGGATCCATCGCGCGCCAATAACCGCCATGGATGAACATGACGAGCGGCGCCTTTTCGCCCGCCGCGGGCAGAAAGAGATCGATGAACTCCCGCGGCGATTCGCCGTAGCAAAGGCCGAGCTCGGCTTTGCCGTGCGTGAGCATCTCGGCGCGATAATCTTCCGCCGCCCGCGCCCAACGGGCGAAGATTTCCGCGTGATCCGGCACCGTCAGGCGCGGACTGTATTCGGTCTCAAGATCGAGGGCGGCCATCGGCATCTCCGGCATGGGTCGTGCGGGACATTGCGGCAAGGGCGTTGCGCCGGCAAGCCGTGACATAAGCCAAGTCTTGCGACATAAGGACAAGTCTTGCGACATAAGAAAGTCTTGCGACATAAGAAAGATCGCTCTCGAACAGGTCGCACATGAAGGTCGCCGGCAAACCGACGCGCAGCATTTGGCTCGAGTCCGACGGCTGGTCGGTCGGCGTGATCGATCAGACGGCGCTGCCGCATCGCTTTGTGACCGCGCGCCTCACCACGCTCGCAGAGGCGGCGCACGCGATAAGCGCCATGGTGATCCGCGGCGCGCCGCTGATCGGCGCCACCGCCGCTTACGGCATGTCTCTCGCGCTGCGCGAAGATGCGTCGGACGAAGGGCTTGAGCACGCCTACGAAACTCTCCTCGCTACCCGCCCGACCGCGATCAATCTCAAATGGGCGCTCGACGAGATGGTGGCTGCCGTGCGCAATCGGCCACGCTCCGAGCGGGCGGCCGCCGCCTACCGCCGGGCGGTCGAGATCAGCGAACAGGACATTGCGATCAACACCGGCATTGCCCGCAGCGGTTTGCCGCTCATCGAGGCCGTCGCCTCGCGAAAGAAGCCGGGTGAGCGGGTCAATGTGCTCACGCATTGCAACGCCGGTTGGCTGGCGGCGGTGGATGTCGGCACGGCCACCGCGCCGATCTATATGGCGCACGACAAGGGCCTGCCCATTCACGTCTTCGCCGACGAAACGCGCCCGCGCAATCAGGGCGCCTCGCTCACCGCATGGGAGCTCGGCCAGCACGGCGTGCCGCACACGCTGATCGCCGACAATACCGGCGGTCATCTGATGCAGCACGGCCTTGTCGATCTGGTGATCGTCGGCACCGACCGCGTCACCGCCAACGGCGATGTCTGCAACAAGATCGGGACCTATTTGAAAGCGCTCGCCGCGCGCGACAACAACGTGCCGTTCTACGTGGCGCTGCCGTCGCCGACCATCGATTTCACGGTGGCCGACGGGATCGCCGAAATTCCGATCGAACAGCGCAGCCCCGATGAGCTGGCGACGATGACCGGGCAGACCGCCGACGGACGGATCGAGACCGTGCGCGTCGCGCCGTCCGGCACGCCAGTTGCAAATTACGGGTTTGATGTGACGCCGGCGCGTCTGGTGACCGGTCTTATTACCGAGCGCGGCGTGATTGCGGCGTCCCGCGCGGCGCTGGCGGGGGCTTTCCCGGAGCGCGCCGGCGCGGCACAATGATGCGTTCCGCAGCGTCGGTTGTGCAGTCGGAGTGCGTGGTGTGCGTAAACTCGAAACGCGGCCTTCGCCGAACCCGCTTCCTGGAATCCTGACGATGAGCGTCAACCTGCTGCCGGCCATGCCGCCGGTCGACGGACGGCAATCGCCGACCGCGCTCGCCATAGCGCGCGGCACCGCGCGCTTCCTGCACGCGCTCGGCTATTGCGTGGTGAGCGAGCTGCCGCTGCCTTCGGGCCGTCGCGCCGATCTTGTCGCGCTCGGCGGCGACGGCGAAATCTTGATCGTGGAGATCAAATCGTCGGTCGCCGATTTTCGCGCCGACCAGAAATGGATGGACTACCGCCTGCATTGCGACCGGCTGTTCTTTGCCACTATCGTCGATGTCCCGTGCGAGATATTCCCGGCGGATGCCGGGTTGATCATTGCCGACGCCTTCGGCGCTTCGATCGTTGCCGAAGCGCCGGAGCATCGACTGGCGCCGGCGCGGCGCAAAACCGTCATGCTGCGGTTTGCGCATGCGGCGGCATTGCGCCTGCAATCGCTCGCCGACCCGCAAGGACCCTATGGCGGCGAGATCTAAAGCCCAAGGGCGGAAGGCGTGGCCGTAGCGTTTTCGCTCGGCGCCGGCGTGTAGCGCGCTGCCGCCGTCGGCAGCGTGAACCGCTTGACGCCGTCGCGGTCGAAGACAAAGAGCGGCCGTACGCGCTGCATGTCGCTGTCCTCGATGAGCGCCAGGTGGCGATTGTCGAGCATGATCCATTTATCGTCGAGATGCGCGGCAACGACGGCGTGGTCTTCGCCGCTGGCAAGCTCGCGGACGATAACGAGCCGCACATCGTTCTCGGCGAGACCTGCTTCGCGTAATGCCACGTATTTGGCGATGGCGTAATCCTCGCAATCGCCGCGGCCGCTCGCGAGCGTGGCCAGCGGCGCGCTCCAGCGGTCGGGCACGCCCCATTGGGCGACGTCGCTCATCGGCCTGATCGCCATATTGATGGCGCGGTTGATGGTCCCGATACGGGCGCGGCCGTCATGCGCGCGGCCGGCCGCGATAACAGCAAGGAATTTCTGCGCCGCCCGCGGACAGGGTGCGGCATCATCGCGGCAACGGGCGAGAATGTCGCGCTCGGCGCTGATGTCGGCGACGAGGCCATTCCATTTGCTTAGCACTTGTCCGAAAGTCACCGGCTCGACGGCAAGCCCGAACGGCTCGACCGCGGCCGGCGCCTGGCTCCAGGGTTCTATCGGCGTGGGCGAACTGGCATCCACCTGATATTGCGCAAGGGCGGTACTCGGATCGCCAAGGATGAACGGCGACCAAACAATCAAGATGGCGACGGCGCGAGCCGTGACCCAACCGAACATGCCGACGTCCCTGATGACGGGGCGTTGCGTTTCAGAGAGCGCTCGCCCGGTTCTTTCGTTTCAGGGGACGCGATAGCTCGGCCGCTGCTGCTGCGGCGTTAAGGCGGGCGCGTGGGCGCGGCAACTTTCGCAAACAGCGTGCAAAGATTCTGATGCGGTCGCGGAAAACTTTAATGAGCGAGCAGGCGAGGCGGCCGTGTGCTGTACAGGCCGCCAGTTTTGCGATTAGATCGGGCGCAATGGGTCAAATTGTAATCAATCCATAAACCGGGAGGACACAATGCCCCGCATGCGCCTGCTTGAGTTTTGTGGTGCGGCTGTCCTCGGATTTACGTTTGGGATCGGCGCCGCGCCGGCGCAGGAGGCGACCAACGACAAGAAGTTTGAACTGAAGCTGTCGCACTGGGTACCACCGACGCATCCGTTGCAGAAGGCAATCGAGGAGTGGGGCGCCGACGTCGAGAAAGCCTCAGGCGGCACCATCACATACAAGGTCTTTCCGTCGCAGCAGCTCGGCAAGGCGTTCGACCATTACGACATGGCGCGCGACGGCATCGCCGATTTCACTTACGTCAATCCTGGCTATCAGCCGGGCCGGTTCCCGATCATCGCGGCGGGCGAGTTGCCGTTTCTGATCGGAGACGCCCACGGCGGCATCCGCGCGATCGACGAATGGTACCGCAAATACGCGGCGAACGAGATGAAAGGCGTGAAATACTGCTTCTCGTTCATCCTCGATCCGCTGACCTGGCATTCCAAAACCAAGAAGATCGTTGTGCCGGGCGACATCAGGGGCATGAAGATCCGGCCGTCACAGGCGACCATAGCGGCCTGGGTGACGTTGCTCGGTGGCACCAACGTGCAGGCAAGCGCGACCGAAGTCCGCGACGTGTTGGAAAAGGGCGTAGCCGAGGCGGTGACGTTCCCGTGGGGGTCGACCGTGTTGCTCGGCGTCGACAAGGTCACGAAGTATCACATGGACGTGCCGGTCCATACGACGACGTTCCAGTGGCTGATGAACCCGAAGGTCTATGCCGCGATGTCGCCGGCACAACAGAAAGTCATCGACGATCATTGCACGACCGAATGGGCGGCCAAGTTTGCCGACCCGTGGGCCGACTTCGAACATGCCGGGCGCGAGAAAATCAAGGCGATGCCGGGTCACGAGGTCTACACCATCACCGACGAGCAACTGACCGAGTGGAAGAAATCGGCCGAGCCGCTGCATAAGAAGTGGGCGGACAACGTGCGCGCCGGCGGCGGCGATCCCGACGCGATCATGAACGAATTGAAGGCGGCGCTGGCTAAATACAAAGCGGCCTATTGATGCAATCCGCCACCCCCTCGGCCGCGTCGCCAAACGACGCAGCATCGGACTCGCGCGTTGCCGCGCCATGGGGGCCGCGGGGTCCGATGAATTGGTTCATCGATTTCATCGAGCTCATCGCTGCGACCTTCATCGGCATCGTCGCAGCCGACATCTTCCTGTCGGTCATGCTGCGCTATTTCTTCAGCGTGCAAATTCCGGATGCCTATGATTTCGGGCGGCTGCTGCTCGGCATCCTGATCTTTTGGGGCATCGCGGCGACCAGTTATCGCGGCACCCACATCACCGTGGACCTCCTCTACTCCAATGTCGGACCGCGATTTCAAAGATTCATCGACGTCTTTGCCACGCTGGTCCTGCTGTTCGTCGTTACGGTGCAGACCTACACGCTCTACGACAAGGTCTGGACCACGCGTGCCGACCACGTGCTGACTTTCGATCTGCGCCTGCCGGTCTGGCCGTTTTTCCTTGTCGCTTGGCTCGGCGACGTCTCCGCCGTGCTGCTGATCGCCATCCGCACCTATCGGCTGATCTTCCAGCCCGGTGAGTTCGGCTCCGAATACCAGATCAAACCGGTCGAGTGATTGTCGTGAGCGGTGACGTGATCACCGTCATAGGATTCGTCGCGCTGTTCGCGCTGATGCTGCTGCGCGTGCCGGTCGGCATGGCGATGGGTCTCGTCGGGGTCAGCGGCTTTGCCTATCTCGTCAACG
The DNA here is from genome assembly GCA_963777635.1 of uncultured Alphaproteobacteria bacterium. Taxonomy (GTDB): domain Bacteria; phylum Pseudomonadota; class Alphaproteobacteria; order Rhizobiales; family Xanthobacteraceae; genus BOG-931. The sequence continues at coordinate 48,927 of CAVZSB010000050.1, read as the reverse complement.
GCGACGCCGCGCTGAAGATCGTCGGCCACACCTCGATGCGCACTGTGACCGACTACACCTTCGGCGTCATCCCGATGTTCCTGCTCATGGGCGCCTTCGTCTCCAACTCCGGCATGAGCCGCGAGTTGTTCCGGGCCGCCAACGCTTTCGTCGGGCATTTCCGGGGCGGCCTCGGCATCGCCACCATCGCCGCCTGTGCCGGGTTCGCGGCGATCTCCGGATCCTCGGTCGCTACCGCAGCCACTTTTGCCACCGTCGCCTATCCGGAGATGCGGCGTTACAACTATCCGCAATCGTTTGCGACCGGCGTGATTGCCGCCGGCGGAACGCTTGGCGCCATGTTGCCGCCTTCGACCGTGCTTGCCGTCTACGGCATCATCACCGAGCAAGACATCGGCAAGCTTTTCATTGCTGGAATCATTCCCGGGCTACTGGCGGCAACGATGGACATGCTGACCGTCGTGGTTATCGGCCGTTTGCGGCCGGATTTCCTCCCCGCTGCGCCACGCCATACCTGGAAGGAGCGCTTCACGGGTCTGCGCGACATCTGGGCGATGTTGCTCCTGTTCGTCTTCGTGATCGGCGGACTCTATGGCGGCCTGTTCACCCCGACGGAGGCAGGCGGGGTGGGGGCCACCGGCGCGCTGCTGATCGGCGTCGCGCGCGGCCGGCTGACACGGTCGGAAATCCGCCGCTCGTTGTTGCAGGCGGTGCGCACGGCGGCCGCGGTGCTCACCGTGCTGATCGGCGCGCTCCTTTTCGGCTATTTCCTCACCGTGACGCAGACGCCGCAGAAGGTGACCGCCTTCCTCACCGCGCTCGGTCTCGGCCGCTACGGCGTGCTCGCGCTCATCATGCTGATGTACCTCGTGCTCGGTTGCCTGATGGATTCACTGGCGATGATCATCCTGACCATTCCCATTATTTTTCCGGTGATCCTGCAACTCGGCTTCGATCCGATCTGGTTTGGCGTGATCATCGTCATGACCGTCGAGCTCGGACTCATTCATCCGCCGGTCGGGATGAATGTGTTCGTGATCAAAAGCGTGGTGCAGGAGGTGAGCTTTTCGACGATCTTCCGCGGCGTGCTGCCATTTATCGTCACCGACCTTGTCCGCCTCGTGATCCTGATCGCGTTCCCGATTTTAGCCCTCTGGCTGCCGTCGCATATGTGACAGACGCCCAAACCGCGTCGATTGCAGGGCGAAGCGCAGCGAAGCCCGGCCAAACTGGGCATTGCTTTATCCTTTGCTTCGCGGCAAGGACACGCACGCCAAGGCAGGCCGCGATGTTCTAACGGTCGCGGTTCTGAAAAGGTCTGCAATGGATTTGAAACTTTCCGGCCGCACCGCGCTCGTGACCGGCAGTTCGAAAGGGATCGGCCTTTCGGTCGCGCAATGGCTTGCGCGCGAGGGCGTGCACCTCGCCCTGGTGGCCCGATCGGCTGACCGGATCGAGAAGGAAGCCGCCGCCATCGGCAAGGAAACGGGCGTGAATGTCCGTACGCTGGCTGCGGATCTGTCCGGCGCGGCCGCGCGCGAGCAGATTGCCCACGCCTTTCCCGACGTCGATATCCTCGTGAACAACGCCGGAGCCATTCCCGGCGGATCGATCGACCAGGTTGACGAGCCGGCTTGGCGCGCCGGCTGGGACCTTAAAGTCTACGGCTATATCGGGCTGACGCGGCTTTATTTGAAAAAAATGAAAGAACGGCGCAGCGGCGTCATCATCAACATCATAGGCGCCGGCGGCGAGAAACTGGACTTTGGTTATATTGCTGGTGCGGCCGGCAATGCCGGTTTAATGGCGTTTACGCGCGCCATCGGCGGCACCAGCCCCGAATTTGGCGTGCGGGTTCTCGGCGTTAATCCGGGCCCGGTGATGACCGACCGCGTCGAAGTGCTGGGCCGAAGGCGGGCGGCGGCACTCTACGGCGACGAGAATCGGTGGCGGGAAACGTTCAAGCAAATGCCCTTTGGCCGGCCGGCGACGTGCGATGAGATCTCGGCCAGCGTCGTATTTCTCGCATCCGATCTTTGCTCGTATACCAGCGGTACCATCGTCACCATTGATGGCGGCCTCACTCATCGTGGCCAGCTGCCGTAGATCGGTCGCTCGTTCGTCGCGGTTGTGAAGCTAGGGCCGCCTGCCGCCGGCAAGTACGGCGCGCGTTTCCCGGTCGGGACCGAAATCGTCAACGTTGTCGATCGCCAGCAGGTCGGCGAGACGCGTGCGGGCGCGGTTGACGCGGCTCTTGATGGTTCCGACCGCACACCCGCAAATGGTCGCGGCGTCTTCGTACGAGAAGCCCGATGCGCCTACCAGGATCAGCGCCTCGCGCTGGTCCGACGGCAGCTTGGCGAGCGCCGCGCGAAATTCGCTGAACTCGACCCGGCCGGTCTGCTCGGGGTGCGATTTGAGGGTCTCGGCGTAGCGACCATCCGCATCCTCTACCTCGCGCCGACGCTTACGGTATTCGGAGCGAAACAGATTGCGCAGAATGGTGAAAAGCCACGCCGGCATATTGGTGCCGGGCTGAAAGGAATCGATATGGGCCAGCGCGCGGAGCAAGGTTTCCTGTACCAGATCGTCGGCGCGGTCGATGTTACCGGACAACGATATCGCAAAGGCCCGTAAGCTCGGCACCGTGGCGAGAACTTGGTCGCGTATGGCTGGATCGAGGGTCATGCGGCCCCATCGTCTTGATCGCTTAAACGGCGAACGAGGTCGGCGATGTGCGGCGGCACGCCCTGACTGACGACGTCGTCATACATCGCCCGTAATTGCTGGCCGATGCGTGCCTGCACTTCGCGTCCGAGGCGTACCTCGCTTTTACGTGGGGTCGGTTGCCTGCCCATATCTTCCCGGGCTTCCGCATTATCTCCGCCCGGAGCCGGCGGCTGAGCGTTAACTGTCTTACCCGTCGTCATTTTTCGTCACGCCCCCGAAAGCCGCAGTATCCTGCCCGGCACATGGCACGCGCCCCCGATACCCTGACCAACGCGCGGCAATGGCGTTGGTTCCGGGCTCTAGGCTATTTTTTGGAACCATGTTTGCATGGCGACGTTTTAGCCAATAGCCTCGAGTCACTGGAAGGGGAGGGTGTCCTTGTCGACCTCGCAAGCCGTAGTCCAGCACGTAGTCCAACACTTGCCGTTTTTGCGCCGGTACGCCCGGGCTCTGAGCGGAAATCAGGAGTCCGGGGATGCCTACGTCGCGGCGACGCTCGAGTCGTTGATATCGAGCCCCAAAATCCTCGATTCCAGCTCGAATCCGCGGGTTGCGCTCTATCGGCTGTTCACCAAGATTTGGAACTCCGTGCCGCTGAATGGCAAGGCCGATATCGCCGAACCGAGCCTGGCGCCGGAACAGCATCTGACGCAGATCACGCCGCGGCCCCGCCAGGCGTTCCTGCTGGTGGCCTTGGAAGGCTTTTCGGAAGATGACGCGGCGCAGATTCTGGAGTGCGACCTGGCGACGCTGCGGGGCCTGGTCGAGGAATCCGGTCGCGAGCTTGCCGCCGAGATCGCGACCGACGTTCTCATTATCGAGGACGAGACCTTCATCGCGATGGATATCGAGGCGCTGGTTGAAAGCCTCGGCCACAAGGTCATCGGCGTCGCCCGCACGCATAGTGAGGCTGTCGCCCTCGCCCACAAGAAGCGGCCCGGGCTTATTCTGGCGGACATTCAGTTGGCCGACGGCAGTTCGGGCCTTGACGCGGTGAATGAGCTTCTTGGTTCTTTCGAAGTTCCGGTGATTTTCATCACCGCCTACCCGGAGCGCTTCCTGACCGGCCAGCGGCCGGAGCCGGCCTTTCTCATTGCCAAGCCCTTCCAGCTTGCGGTGGTTTCGGCCGTCGCGAGCCAAGCGCTTTTCTTTGGTCGCAAGGCCCGTCTGCGCGATCGGCATGTGGCATAGTCCTCGATAACATTTCACCTTGAAGTTGACGTGGCCGGGAGATTCTCCCGGCCATTTTCTTTGCTTGCTGCCGGTGCGGCCCTTGGCGCCTATCGCGCGCAAAAAAGGGCGCCGCCAATCGTCTTTTGGCTGCGCCCTAGTGACCGGCCAAGCACGGGGGAGGGGGGCAAGGTGGCCGGTCCGCAAGACAAATCGCGACCGCATCGTTTGTTCCTTGCTGTTCGTCTGTCGCAATCCCGGGTACGTGATGAGCAAGCCTTTCAGTCCGGTTGCGTCGCCGGAACCGGCAGAGGTTTTCGGTCGCTGTACCGCCTCAACAGATGCAGCAAACAAAAATAAATTCCGCAAACAAAAATTGATGAAAATTTGAATTAAAAACGTAGCGCTTTGTGCCGGAAAGCCGGGCCGAACTTTTAACTCGCATCTGCCATTGATCGACGGGATATCGGTGGAGGGTGTGATGTCGGCAGGGTCACGGCGCGCTTGCGCCGCAATTCTCGGTGCAACTTTCGCTATTGCTATAGCTCGTCCTGCCGCTGCTGCGCAGTCGTTCGCGAGCCATGCCGCCGATCGCGATGGCGGCATTGTTTATGCTTCGGTGCAGCGGAACTATCCGCCGAATGAAGCGTCGGCCGACGACCTCCCGGCGCCGCTGCGGCGCCAAGTCGTTTTGTATCCGAGCGTGGAGAAGCCGGGAACGGTTGTCATCGATACCGCGCACACCTTCCTCTATTTGGTTCTTGGCGGCGGCAAGGCGCTGCGCTACGGGATCGGCGTCGGGCGCAAGGGGTTCACGTGGTCCGGCGTTGAGAGGATTTCCCGCAAGTCGGAGTGGCCGGATTGGATCCCGCCGGTAGAAATGATTGCTCGTCAGCCTTACTTGCCGCGCTGGGTCGGCGGCGGCCCCGGCAATCCGCTCGGTGCACGCGCGCTGTATCTCGGCAATACCAATTATCGCATCCACGGCACCAATAATCCTGCCTCGATCGGCACCCAGGTGTCGAGCGGATGTATCCGCATGCGAAACGCGGACGTGATCGATCTCTACGGCCGCGTCGGCGTCGGAACCAAGGTCGTGGTTTTGGCAAGCGACCGGCGAACCGTCGCGTTTGCCGATCGGCCGGACGCCGCGCTTGCGCATACCGCCGGAACGGCCGCGCCCCAAATCTCGGTAACGCCCGCTGCCTCAGCGTTTGGCGATTTGCCACGTCCGAACCAGGCCTGGCACGACAGTCTAACGTCGTATCGCATTTATTGAGGGCAACGTCGCGCTGCCGGTCATCGGCGGCGGCTCACGTCAGCTTTTTGCGGGTGTAACGCAACCTAATCGCCCGTGCGCTGTTTAGTCCGTCAATAGTCGGACGGTACGGCCTTGACCCCCCGCGGAGAGAGGTCGAACTTTAACAGTATGGACAAGCTCGACGTCAAAAGCCCTGCGAAAACCGAACCGGATCGGGCAGCCGGCGAGACCTCGGCGGCGGCATTCTTCCCGGATTTTGCGACGGTCCGCGCCGCGCTCGAGGCCGGACAGATCGGCGTGTGGTCATGGGAGGTCGCCACCAACATGGTGACGTGGTCGAGCAACATGGAGGCGATCCATGGCCTTGCTCCCGGGACGTTCGACGGCACGTATGCATTCTTTGAACGCGACATTCATACGGACGATCGGGCGCGGGTCGTCGAAGCCGTCAACGAAGCGCTGACCACCGGACGCCCCTATTGGGTGCGCTATCGGGTCACGTCGCGTGAAAATCGCGAGGAGCACTGGATCGAAACTTCCGGCACCGTAACGTTCAAGGACGGGGCGCCTGTTCGCATGGTTGGCATCTGCCACGACGTCACCGAACGGATAAAGCTCCAGGAGGAGTTGCGCAGCCGCGCCAAGCAACAAGAAGCGCTTGCGCAACTGGGCGAGCGCGCGCTGGCGGAAACCGACATCGACCGGCTTCTCGACGACGTGGTGAGCACTGTCGCCCTCACGCTGCCGGTCGACTTCGTCAAGGTCCTGGAACTCATGCCGGGCGACAATGATCTTCTGTTGCGGGCCGGTTTCGGCTGGAAGGAAAGCTGCGTTGGCTCGATCGTGATGTCGAAAGAGCGCGACGGCTATGCGCGGCATATTTTGAGTGCCGCGGCTCCACTGATTACCGCGGATTTTGCCAGTGAGACGCGATTTGCGGTTCCGCAATACCTTAGGAGTCACGGCTGTGTCAGCGGTATGAGCACCATTGTCGCTGGCCGAGACGGCAGGGCTTACGGCGTTCTCGGCGTCTGCACCAGCAAGCAACGACAATTCAGCGAGCAGGACTCCTCGTTCCTGGCCGCCGTTGCCAACCTCGTGGCCGGCTCCATTCAACGCCGGCAATTGGAGCAGCGTCACGAATTGATGATCCGCGAACTTCGGCATCGCTCCGGCAATTTATTTTCCCAGCTGCTTGCGCTGTTTTCGCAAACCGCCAGAAATTCCCGGAACATGGCGGAACTTGTAAGCAACTATCAGGCCCGCGTCATGGCCTTGGCGAACGCGCATCGATTGATCACCGAAGCCGGTTGGAAATCGACGCCGCTTGACGAACTCTTGCGCGTGGTACTGGGACCATTTCTGGACCAGACCACTTTCAGCGGGCCTCCGGTCGACATCGAGGCCGACCCGATGTTCAGCCTGAGCGCTGCTTTGCACGAACTCGCCTCCAACGCCATCAAACATGGAAGCCTGTCGCGCCCTCAAGGCAGGTTGGAACTAAGCTGGTCTACCGCGCCGACCAAGAGCGGAATGACCCTGACCTTCGATTGGGTCGAGCGGAACGGTCCACCGGCGCGGCGGCCGCGGCGTACCGGGTTCGGCTCCCGCCTGATTGGTCTCGTCATCGAGCGGCAGATGAACGGCAAGGTGGATACCTCCTTTACCCGTGAAGGCTTTTCCATGCGCATGATCGTTCCACTCACCCATGAGCGTTGGCCCAATCACGCAGTGGACGTAGCAACCCAGCCAGAAAGCGCATAGCGGCACCGACCGGAACGCAGGAACACTTTTGGGAGTTGGTTACATCGCGCGGAATTCCGGCCGAGCATGGTTCCTATCGGAAAATCGGTCCTCTCCTTTTCCGGATCACGTTTAGACTGGCGAAGAAGCGATCAACGCGGGAGTGAAGGCCTGCATCCTCCTCGTAACCGCAAGCCGGCCAGGTGGGCGGCCACGCCCTTGGCTTTTGCGCGGCGCGGTCTCATCGCGTTGGTGTCATCTTCGCCGCCGTCTCGGTCGCCTCCGCCGCTGAGCACCATGCGTCGGGCGGTTCAGAAGCGGTCTTTATCGCCGAACTGGGCATTCTCCTTCTTGTCGGCCGCGGCCTCGGCGAACTCATGCAGAAATTCGGCCAGCCGGCGGTCATGGGACAGCTCCTCGCAGGGCTTTTGCTCGGACCTTCTTTGCTGGGTCTGATCTGGCCCGAGTTTCAGCATGCGCTGTTTCCCCAGACGCCCGGGCAGCAGAGCATGGTGAATGGCGTCTCGCAGCTCGGTATTCTCATGCTGCTGCTCTTGACCGGGATGGAAACCGATCTGCGGCTGGTGCGCCGGGTCGGAAAAGCGGCGATCACGATTGCCGCCGCCGGCGTTGCCCTTCCCTTCGTTTGCGGCTTCGCGCTCGGCGAAATGTTGCCGGACTCGATCCTTCCCAATCCGCAGGCACGCTTCGTCACCGCGTTGTTTCTCGCTACTGCGCTCTCGATCTCCTCGATCAAGATCGTCGCCGTGGTGGTGCGTGAAATGAATTTCATGCGCCGTGACATCGGTCAGATTATCGTCGCCTCCGCTATCCTGGAGGATGCCGGCGGATGGATCATCATCGCCATCTCTTTCGGCCTGGCCTCGTCCGGCACCATCGATCTGCGGTCGGTAAGCCTTGCGATCGTCGGCACGCTGTTATTCCTCGGCGTGAGCTTCACCATAGGCCGGCGTATCGTTTTCAGATTGATACGCTGGACCAACGATTATTTTGCCAGCGAATTTGCGGTCATCACCGTGATCCTCTTGATCATGATCGCGATGGCGCTGACGACATATTCGATCGGCGTGCAGACGGTGCTCGGCGCCTTCGTCGCCGGCGTGCTGATCGGAGAATTGCCGATCCTCACCCGCCACATCGACGAGCAGCTTCGCGGCCTGATCGCCGCGCTATTCATGCCGGTATTCTTCGGCCTGTCGGGGCTTGGCGCCGATCTGACGATCCTGAAAGATCCCGCCTTGCTGTGGCTGGCCCTGGGCCTCATCGTTATCGCCAGCGTCGGCAAGTTTTCCGGTGCGTTCATCGGCGGAGCGCTGGGCGGCCTCAACCGCCGGGAATCGCTTGCGCTCGCGTGTGCCATGAACGCGCGCGGCTCGACCGAAGTGATCGTCGCTTCGATCGGCCTTTCGGCCGGCGTTTTCAGCCGCAATCTTTATACGCTGATCCTGGGCATGGCGGTGGTCACCACAATGGCAATGCCGCCAATGCTGCGCTGGGCGCTCCGCCGGCTGCCGTTGCGCGATGAGGAAAGGCAAAGGCTCGAGCGCGAAGATCTCGACGCGCGCGGCTTTGTGCCAAATTTGGAGCGCTTGCTGCTGGCGGTGGACGGCAGCGCCAACGGCACGCTCGCCTCGCGCCTCGCCGGCGCCGTCGCCGGTTCCGGCGAAAAGCCGACGACCGTCATCGAGTTGGAGCCGAACAAGTGGCCGCGTCGGGCAGCGCGTGCCGACAAAGAGGAACCGGAAGACAAAGTGCGCGCAGCGGCCGCGCACGCGGCTACGCTGGCGACGCTTCCGCAAGAGCAAAGGCGCGGCAATGTCGAGGTGCTGGCGCGCGCCAGGACCGTGGCGAGCACGGCGGCAATCGCCGACGAGGCGCAGAAGGGCTACGACCTTCTGATCGTCGGCATCGAAAGGACGCGCGGCCCGCAGGGCGGCTTCAGCGCGGAAATAACGCGCGTCACTGACGGATTCGATGGACCTCTTGCCGTTGCCATTGCCGGGGGCAGGCTAGCGAGCGGCAACGGGCCGATCGGCCGAATCCTCATCCCCGTCAATGGAACGGATGTCTCGCGCCGCGCCGCCGAGACCGGGTTCGCCCTGGCACGGGCCGCCGGGTCACGGGTGAGCGCGCTCTATGTCGCGAGCGGCCGATCCGATGGCGAACGGCGCGGCCGCGTCCGCCGCGGGGCCGCCATGCGGCGCAACGAGGAGGCGGTTCTCAAAGACATCGCCGACCTCGCCGACCGCTACGACGCGCGTTTGCGGACCGCGTTGCGCGTCGATGTTGCCGCCGAGGACGCCATCCTCAAAGAAGCCGAGCGCGGCGGTTACGATCTCATCGTGCTTGGCGTTACCCGGCGGCCCGGCGAAACCTTATTCTTCGGCAACATGGCGGCCGCCGTGCTGGAGCGGTGCGATACCGCGATCGTTTTCGTGGCCACCTGAAACTAAGTCTGCCGGATTTCGTCGCCGCCCAATCCGGGTTAGGCTTGTCGCCATGGACGAAGTCGTCAGCATTCCGTCGGCCGGGTTGCAGCTCTATGGCGTTGTCAGCATCCCGGCCGGAATTGAGCCGGGGGCTCGCCGTGCGGCATTCCTGGTTCTGCACGGCTTTGGAGGAAACAGCGACTCGGCGGGCGTGCTGCAGCCGACGCGCGTCTTGAACGAATTCGGCTACGTTACGCTGCGTTTCGACATGCGTGGCTGCGGCAAAAGCGAAGGCGAGTTCGGCCGTGTGATCTGTCTGGAACAGGTCGAGGACCTCGGCAATGCGCTCCTCTTTCTTGGCCGCCATCCCGCGGTCGATCCCGATCGCATTGCGGTCATCGGCTCGAGCTTCGGCGGCGCCGTCGCGGTCTATGCCGGCGGCACCAACCCGCGCATTGCCGCGGTCATTTCCAACGGCGGCTGGGGCCACGGCGAACGCAAGTTTCGCGGCCAGCATCCGACGCCGGAAGCCTGGGCGAAATTCACCGATATGCTCGATCGGGGGCGCGCCCATCGCGCCGCCACCGGCAAATCGCTCATGGTGCCGCGCGACGATATCGTTCCGATCCCGGGACGCGTGCGCGAGCGTCTGGACAAACAAAATGTGGAGATGCTGGCGAGCAACTCGGTCGAGATGTTTCCGGCCGAGACCGCCCAAAGCATGTTCGATTTTCGCGCCGAGGAGGTGGTCGGCAGGATCGCTCCGCGCCCGCTCCTGCTTATCCACGCCGCCAACGATTCGGTGACGCCGACCGAGCAGTCCATCGAAATGTTCAAGCGCGCAGGCCAGCCGGCGGAATTGCATTTGTTCAGCGGCGTCGACCACTTTCTGTTCAACGAAAATTCGTCGCGGGTCTGGAACGTGATGCGCAACTGGCTCGACGCATATTTTCCGGCCCGCGCATGAACAAGATCGTGGTCGGGCAGGAGGAGCTCGGGCGCTTCATCCGCGATGCGCTCATGGCCAGAGGGGCGTGCGCCGAAGACGCAACCGTCGTCGCCGACGGACTGGTCTGGGCCAATTTACGCGGGGTCGACGGCCACGGCGTTTCTCGCCTGCCGTCTTATCTCAAAATGATCGAGCGCGGCGACATCGACGTCAAAGCGAAGCCGCGGCTGTCACAGGACCGCCCCGCAACCTTCGTTCTCGATGGCGGTCACGGCTTCGGTCCTGTCGCGATGATGCAGGCGGCCACGATTGCCGCGGGGCGGGCGCAGACGACCGGCGTCTGTTTCGGCCTGGTGCGCGAGACGACTTACACCGGTGCTATCGGCCGCTATGCGCAATGGATGGCGCAACGCGGCTGCATTGCGGTGATCATGGGTGCGGGTCCGGCATTCGTCGCCTATCACGGCGCCCGCGTCGCCAGCTTGGGAACGAGTCCGATCGCGATCGCAGTGCCGAACGGCGGCGCTTCCATCGTGCTCGACATGGCGACCAGTATGATCTCGAACGGAACGATCATGCAGGCGCGCGCCGCCGGCAAGGAATTGCCGCCGAACGCTGCGTTGACCGCGCACGGCGAGCCCACCACCGATCCAGCCAAGGCCGAAATCCTCTTGCCGCTCGGCGGTCCCAAGGGCTCGGGGCTCGGTCTGATGTTCGAGATGCTGGCGAGCGTGCTCGCAGCGGCTCCGATCCAGGCGCGCGCGCTCGGTGGCGAAAAACGCCGGACGCTCGACCAGAATATTGCGATCCTGGCCGTCAATGTCGACACTTTCCGGCCGCTCGCGGATTTTGCGCACGATGCCGATACTCTCGCGGCGATCGTCAAGGCGCTGCCGCGTCAAGCGGGCGTCGATGAAATCCTTCTGCCCGGCGAGCGCGCCCAGCGCACCGAAGCGGCGCGCCGCAAATCCGGTATTCCGATCGCGGCGAAGCTCTGGGCAGAACTTGAAATGATCGCGCGGGCTGAGGCGATTGCTCCTCCGGTGCCGGTATAGCCGCGCCGACTACGCTTCAGCGAGCCGCAATCCGATGAGCCGATCGAGCGTGGCGTGGTCGGCCAACAATTCCGCCGAAGCGCCGCTATAGGCCACACAGCCGCGCTCGATAACGATGGCCTTCTGCGTCAGCGACAGCGCGATGTCGGCGTGCTGCTCCACCAGGATGAAGGCACAAGAGCCTTCACTGGTCATGCGCCGGATGGCGTCCGCTAGTTCCTCGACGACGATCGGCGCCAAACCTTCGAGCGGCTCGTCGAGCAGCAGCAGGGCCGGATTGGTCATGAGCGCGCGTGCAATCGCCACCATCTGTTGCTCACCGCCGGAAAGCTGATTGCCGAGGTTGCGCCGGCGCTCCGCAAGCCGCGGAAAGAGATCGTAGACGGCGGCCAGGTTCCAGCGACCGGCGCGAGCGGCCACGGTCAGGTTCTCTTCGACGGTCAGGGAAACGAAGATCTCGCGCTCCTGCGCCACCCACCCGATGCCACCGAGCGCACGGCGATGTGACGGGAGTTGCGTGATGTCCCCGCCGCGCCACAGGACGCGGCCGCGGCCGACGCGCGTGTTGCCCATGATGGTGAGAATGAGCGTCGATTTCCCGACGCCGTTCCTTCCGAGCACGGCGAGGCTGCCACGTTCCGGCAACGAGAATGAGATGCCGTCGAGCACGACGGCCGAACCGTAACCCGCACGCACATTGTCAAACGCGAGGAGCGAGTCGGTCCGAGACATTTCAGCCATTGTTCGGTTCATGGCGCGGCCCGGCGGGAGCGTTGGCGATCGCCTTGCCAAGATAAACCGCGCGCACGCGGGGATCGGAGGCGATCTCGTGCGGCGTTCCCTGGAGCAGCACGCGGCCGCCGACCATCACGATCACGCGCGTGGCAAAGCGAAAAACCAGTTCCATGTCATGCTCGATGAACAGCACTGTGATCTCGCGCGAGAGGCCGGCGATGGCGGCGAACAATTCCGTGCTCTCGTCGCGCGGCACGCCCGCCGCCGGCTCGTCGAGCAACAGCACTTTCGGCCGGGTCGCCAGCGCCAGCGCGATTTCGAGCAGGCGCTGCTGCCCATAGGCAAGCTCGCGCGTCGGCCGCTCGCAAACCAAATGAAGCTTCAGTGCCGTGAGGATGTCATAGGCTTCGTCGATTTCGTGGCTATAGGCGTCAAGCTGCCGCCACCATATGCGCGCGGCGCGGCTTCGCTCGCATACCGCGAGCGTCACCGATTCGAGCGCGGTGAGATGCGGGAACAGCGAATTGATCTGATAGGTGCGGACGAGGCCGCGCCGTACGCGCTGTTCCGGCGGCAACGCCGTGATATCGGCATCGTCGAGCAGGATATGGCCGTCGTCTGGCCGCAGCATTCCGGTCATCAGATTGATCAACGTCGTCTTGCCGGCGCCGTTGGGCCCGATCAACGCGTAGCGAACGCCTTTCGGCAACTCGATTTCGATGTCGCTGGCGACAACGAGCGAGCCGAAGCTCTTGGCGAGGCCGCGGGTGGCCAGCGCCGGCGGGTTCACGACCGGCTCCAGCGCGACGTCAGCTTGGCCAGTCCGCCGAGGATGCCGTTGGGTAGAAACAGGACCACCGCCACCAGAAGAACGCCAATCCAGAAATACCAGTATTGCGGTTCGCGGCCGGAGAGTTGGTCGCGGGCGACCATGAAAATGATGGCGCCGACCAGCCCGCCGTAGAGCCTGCCGGGTCCGCCGAGCACGAGGATGACCACCACTTCGGCGGATCGTTCGAAGTCGAGTGAGTCCAGTGAAACTGTTTCCGTCGTCTGGGCGAGGACGGCCCCGGCTACCCCGGCCATGGTCGCGGCGATGGTGTAGATCGTACGGATATGGGCGCGGCTCGGCGCGCCGATGGCTGGCATGCGGACGAAGTTTTCGCGGATGCCGCGCAGCGAGAGGCCGAACGGTGAGTGAATGAGCCGCCGCGCGAACAAGAACAGCACGAACAGTACGGCGAGCGCATAGCTGTAAGCGACGTAGCCGTACAGGTCGAAGGCAAAATAGCCGAGCAGCTTCCAGGTGTGGATGCCTTGCAGACCGTCCATGCCGCCGGTGAGCCAGCCGGCGCTGTTCGCCAGCTCCTTCAGCAAGAGTCCAAAGCCGAGCGTGAGCATGATCAAAGCAAGATGCCGGAAGCGGCAGATGACGAAGCTGGTGGCATAGCCGACGATGGCCGCCGCCGCGCCAGCGACGACGAGGCCGCTTAATGGCTCGCCCCAGCCATGTTTCGAGAGCAGGCCGGCAGTGTAGGCGCCAACGCCGAAAAAGGCGGCGTGCCCCAGCGAGACGATGCCGGCATAGCCGAGGATCAGATCCAGCGACAACGCGAACAGCCCGGTAATGGCGATCTGGCTGGCGAGCGAGAGATAATCCGGAAACAGCAGGTACGGCAGCAGCGTGGCCAGCCAGAACACGATCTCGGCGGGCCGCCATCGCGTTTGTGCTTGCAGATAAAGCCGCGGACTGATCGTCGCCTCGGTCGCCGTCATCGCTCAGCGCCTCCCGAGCAGGCCGAGCGGGCGCCACATCAAGAGGCTGATCATGACGAGGTAGATGAGAAACGCCCCGAGCTGCGGGATATAATATTTGCCGGCGACGTCGCTGATGCCCAGTACGATCGCGGCGGCAAAGGACCCTGAAATCGAGCCCAATCCGCCGACAGACACGACGATGAGCACGTAGATAAGGTAGGTGAACGCAAACGAGGGATCGAGTCCGACGATCTCGATAGCCAGCGCGCCACCGAGGCCGGCCAAACCGCTTCCAAGCGCGAACGTGATCGCGAACGTTCGGCCGACGTCGATGCCGAGACCGCGGGCCATGCGTTCATTGTCGACGGCCGCGCGCACCTTGGCGCCAAATCGGGTGTATTCGATGCCCAGCACCAGGGCCAAGGTGATCGCCAGCGCCAACCCGATCAGGATCAAGCGATATACCGCGAACCGAATGCCCATGAAGGTGAGCGAGGTGCGCAGATAGGGCGGCAGCTGCAACGGTTGCTGATCGGTACTGAAAATGTAAGCCGCCACCGCGACCGAAATAAAGACGATGCCGATCGTCAACAGAACCTGATCAAGCTCGCCCGACCGATAGAGACGGCGAAACAGCGTCCGCTCGAACGCCACGCTGACCAATGCGGCGCCGATAAAGGCGCAAGGCAGCGTGGCAAAAAACGGCCAGCCATAGCGGTTCATCAACGTTGCCGTGACGTAGCCGCCGAGCATCGCGAAACTGCAGTGCGCCAGGTTGATGAAATTCATCATGCCGAGCGTCACCGACTGTCCGACCGACAGCAGGAACAGAAGCATGCCGTAGGCCAAGCCGTCGAACAGCACGCCAAAAACGGGAGGAAGCATAGACGGAAAGCCTCGGTGGATCGACGGACGAGCTGACGGACCGACAACCTAACGGACCAAGCCGCGCCCGGCCAAGGTCATTTCCGGCCTGCCGCGCGCGACTTTTCGATTGATGGAAGAGTTGAAGGGGGCCGTCGCTTACTCGCCCATCGCCGCCTTTGACGATTCCCTACTACTTCTTCATGCGTTCCTTGACCGGGTCCTTGACGTTCTCAACCTTGTCGAACTCAACATTGAGGAGAGCATTGCCGACTTTCTCGACGCGGCGAATATAAACGTTCTGGATGATGTCGCGGGTTTCCGGATCGATTTTGATTGGGCCGCGCGGGCTTTCCCAGCTCATGCCCTTGGCCGCCTCGATCAGCGAATCGCCGTCGGCTTTGCCTCCGGTCTTTTTCAGCGCCTCATAGATCAGGTGCATGCCGTCATAGCCGCCGATCGAGTAAATGTCGGGGTTGCGGTGAAACTCGTCATTGTAGGCCTTGACGAATTCATGATTGAGCGGCGAGTTGTGATTGAAGTCGTAGTCCGACACGGTAATGATGCCGAGCGCTACGTCCCCCATACTCTTGAGCGCGCTCTCGAAGGTGAGCGCATCCTGACCCAGCACCTTGATCTTGCTCGGGTCGATGCCGCGCTCGGCCAAGGCCTTGCCAACGGCAGCCGGCTGGGCGCCGCCTGGAATCCAGATGTAGATCGCGTCCGGATTTGCATCCTTCGCCCGCTGCACGAAGGCGGAGAAGTCCGGGTTGGCGACCGGGAAGCGAACCGAACCGACGATCTGACCGCCGCCCTCCTTGAAGCCGGTATGGAACGCGGTTTCGGCATCGATGCCGGGACCGTAGTCAGAGACCATGGTGTAGACGGTCTTGATTCCGTGCTTCGCCGCCCAGGTGCCGAGCGTCTGGTTGAGCTGCGGCGTAGTGGTCGAGGTACGAACGATGTACGGAGATTTGGTGGTGATGATCGACGTAGCCGCGTTCATGACCACCATGAACTTCTTTGCTTCCGCGGAAACGTCGGCGGCCGCCAGCGCATTCGGCGTAAGTGCGAAGCCGGCGATGATGTCGGCGTGATCGCGCACGATCAATTCCTGCGCGAGCCGCTTGGCGACGTCTGGCGCTACTCCGCCGGTGTCCTTGCGGATGAACTCGATCTTCTTGCCCGCGACCGTGTCGCCGTGCTGCTTGACGTAGAGCTTGATGGCGTTGTCCATCTGCGCGGCGGTGTCGGCGAACTGGCCCGAATACGAGATGATGAGCCCGACCTTGACGGTGTCCTCAGCACCCGCCGGGCCGGTCCCGAGCAGCGCCAGTGCCAGTGCGGCAAGGCCGTATGAGATTTTATGCATTGCTTCCTCCAAGGTTCTTGTGCGCCAGTTCTTTATGGCAGTTCTTGCACGCCAGTTCTTGCACGCCAGTCTGTTGCGGTGCTCGCTCGTAGGTCCTTTATATCCTCCTTCAGGCCGATCGCGAGCGCAACGCGCCATCACGCCGCTGGCACGGCGGGGTGGGCCATAGCCCTTTTCGGCGCGGTCAAAATCGCTCACAAGTGGCTTGGAACGACGAGGCAAACGCATGAACCGACAGCCAGCCGACGCCGGCACCGTTAACCGTGAGGAGGTCGCGCGGTTCTCGCGCCTGGCGGGGCAATGGTGGGACCCACGCGGGCCGATGGCTGCGCTGCATAAGTTCAATCCGGTGCGCCTCGCCTACATCCGCGATCAGGCCGCCGCGCGTTTCGGCCGCGATCCGACGCGGCTCGACAGCCTCGCCGGGTTGCGGGTTCTTGATATCGGCTGTGGCGGCGGCATTCTCTGCGAGCCCTTGGCGCGGCTTGGCGCTGCAATGGTCGGCGCCGACCCGTCGGAAAGCAACATTGCAATCGCGCGCCGCCACGCCGCGCAGTCCGGCTTGGCCATCGATTATCGCGACACCACGGCTGATGCCTTGGCGCAGGCCGGCGAGCTGTTTGACGTCGTTCTCGCCATGGAAGTAGTCGAGCATGTTACCGATCTGGGACTTTTTGTCGGACTGGCGGCGACGATGGTGAAGCCGGGCGGGCTGCTGTTCGTCGCTACGCTCAACCGGACGGCAAAGAGCTTCGCGTTGGCAATCGTCGGCGCCGAATACATTTTGCGCTGGCTGCCACGCGGCACCCATCAATGGGACAAGTTCGTCACGCCCAAAGAACTCGAGATCGCGATCGAGCGGAGCGGATTGCGTATCAACGGCGAAACCGGCGTGATCTACAACCTGTTCGCCGACCGCTGGCAGCTCGCAGCCGATATGGACGTCAATTACATGGTGGTCGCGGAGAAAGCGGCGTAATGGCCGCGCCGTGGCTGTGGGCTGTCTTCACCGTCATCGCCGCCTTCGCGCAGACCGTGCGCAATGCGATGCAGCGCGAATTGACCGTCAGCCTCGGCACGGTGGGCGCGACCCACGTCCGCTTTCTGTTCGGCTTTCCGTTCGTCCTCGTTTTTCTGGCCGGGGTGATGCTCGTGTCGGGCACGCCGTTGCCGCGGCCGGATCTGATCTTCTGGCCGTGGGCGATCGTCGGCGCCGGTGCGCAGGTCGCAGCCACGGCGTTGATGCTTGCCGCCATGGGCGAACGATCGTTTGTCGTCACAATCGCCTACATCAAGACCGAGCCGATCCAGGTTGCGGTCTTCGGTCTCGTCTTTCTCGGCGATCTTCTGACCTGGCCGATGATGACCGCGATTGTCGTTGCCACGGCCGGCGTGGTCATCATGTCGACCAAGCCCGGCGGCATGGTCGGCGGCATTAAGCCGACGCTCATCGGGCTGGCCTCGGGCGGCATGTTCGCGCTCTCGGCCATCGGCTTCCGCGGCGCCATTCTCAAACTTGGTCTGCCAAATTACGTGATGGCCGCGACGTTCACGCTCGCGGTCGGCATCGTCATGCAGGCGGTGCTGCTGTCGCTCTATCTCGGGCTGCGCAGTCCGGGTGTGTTGTTTGCCATCGTTCGCGCCTGGAAACCCTCGTTGTCCGCCGGTCTTGCCGGTGCGGTCGCTTCGCAGTTCTGGTTCCTGGCGTTTGCGCTTGCCACCGCCGCCAGCGTACGCACGCTTGCCTTGATCGAGGTTCTGTTCGCGCAACTGATCGCCCGTTTCGCGTTCGGCCATCGCACCAGCGCGCGCGAAGCGTTGGGCATGGTGCTTGTCGTCGCCGGCGTGGCGTTGCTGCTGTGGGCGTATTGAAATTTACAATGCGCGAAGTAGCGAGAAAGATCGCGTCAATTAAACTCGTCAGGCAGGATCGGCAGCGGATGAAACGCGATGCCTTCCTCGTGCAATTCCTTGGCCTCATCGGGTGAGGCTTCGCCATAGATCGAGCGGTGCTCCATCTCGCCGTAGTGGATTTTGCGCGCCTGTTCGGGAAACCGCGGGCCGACATAGTCGGCGTTCTTGGTAATGTGATCGCGCAGTTCTTTCAGCTTTTTGCGCAACTCGCGTTCCGGCGGCGACATGACGGCGACCGGCGCATCGGCGGAAGCCGGCGGCGCTGCCGGTGGCGGCGGCATTCTAGGCGCCTCTACCATTTCGGTGTGCCCAAGCCGCGGCGCCATGATCGCCTTCTCGATCTTGGCGGAGCCGCAGATGGGGCAGGCGATCAGCGCGCGCTTGACCTGTTTGTCGTAAGCCGCCGAATTTTGGAACCAGCTCTCGAACCCATGGCCTTTTTCGCAATTCAGCGCATAGCGGATCATAGCGGTGCCCGCACCGCATGCAGATGGGCCGGTTCGGCCATCGGCTCGATGAGCTCGAAGCGCCGCCCGTGACTTAACGAGGGTATCCGCGAACGCGCGGCGGTGATCTGCGCAGGATCGATGTCGGCGAGGATGAGGCCCGGCTCGGTTCCGCCTTCGGCGAGAATCCTGCCCCACGGATCGACAACCAGCGAATGGCCGAACGTCTCGCGGCCGTTCTCATGCTTGCCGCACTGAGCTGCGGCGAAAACAAATGCGCCGTTTTCGATGGCGCGCGCCCGCATCAGCACATGCCAGTGCGCTTCGCCGGTCTGCCTGGTGAACGCGGCGGGAATGGAAAAGAACGAAGCGCCGGCCTCGGCGAGCGCCCGATAGAGCGCGGGGAAACGCAAATCATAGCAGATGGTCAGGCCGAGTCCGCCCCACGGCAGATCGGTAACGACGGCGAGTTCGCCCGCGCGGTAGTTGCGCGATTCGCGGTAGCTTTCGCCGTCCGCCAGATCGACATCGAACATGTGGATTTTGTCGTAGCGCGCGACCACGTCGCCGCGCCGGTCGATCACGAATGAGCGGTTTGCTGCCCGATCGGGCGATACCTTCACCGCGAGCGAGCCGATATGGATGTAGATCGCATGCCGGCGTGCGGCTTCACGCATGGCCGCCAGCGTCGGGTCGGCTTCTTCGTCCACGATCGCCGCGAACAGGCGTTCGTGCCTGACCTCCATGATGTTGGTCATTTCCGGCGTGAGTACGTAAGCGGCGCCGGCACGTGCCGCTTCCTCGATCATCGTCAGCGCCGTTGCGAGATTGGAGCGCGGATCGATGCCCGAACGCATTTGAACGAGGCCGATCTTGAAGCCTGAGTCAGGTGCCGCGTTCATGCCGGCCGATCCTCGCCTTGCTGGAGTAACAGATCGAGCCTGCCCTCATCCTCGAGCGCGTACAGTTCGTCGCAGCCGCCGACGTAAGTCGAGCCGATGAAAATCTGCGGCAGCGTCGTGTGGCCCTGGGCGCGTTCAATCATCTCTTGGCGAATCTGATGATTCCCAGTGACATCGATCTCACGGAACGCGACGCCCTTGCGCGAAAGCAGCTCCTTCGCGAAGTGGCAATAGGAGCAGTATTGCCTAGTGTAGATTTCGACAGAAGCCATAACGAAGCGTTAATTCCACAAGATCGCTATTTATATCAAGCCTTTATATGGATGTTCGGGCCGGGTCGGCAACCCTGGCAAAAACCAGTACATCGACGTTGGCGGCCCCGGCGCGAAGCAGCGCCCGGGCGCAACCGTCGACGGTCGCGCCGGATGTCAGCACATCGTCGACGAGAACGAGCCGCCGGCCCGTCACGGCGCCTTTGCCTTCGGGCGGCACGCGGAATGCGCCCTGAACGTTCGTCGCGCGTTCTGACCGCGAAAGTCCGACCTGCTGAACCGTCGCCTTCACGCGCTTGAGGGCCCCAGCCGCGATCGGCACGCCGCTCGCGGCGGAAACCGCGGCCGCCAGCATGGCCGATTGGTTGAAGCGTCGCGCCCACCGACGGCGCCAGTGCAGCGGCACCGGGACGAGGGCGTCGGCCTCGACCAAGACTTCGCGGCCGGCATGGCCGAGCCAACGCCCCATCATCGGCGCGAGATCGATCCGGTCGCCATATTTGAGCGCGTGAACCAAGGCGCGTGAAATGTCGTCGAAGCGAACGGCGGCACGGGCGCGGTGGTAGGCGGGCGGATCGGCTATCGCTTCCATGGACAGGATGCCGGGACCCGGATCGTAGACGAAGGGAATGCCGAGCCGTTCGCAATAGGGCCGGGTGATGAAGGAAAGCTTCGACCAGCAGGCCGGACAGAGCCCTTGCCCTTCGACCGGCTCGCGGCACGCAGCGCACAGCCGCGGCAAGGCGAGGTCGAGCGCTGCCCCGAGCACGGCACGCGCTGCATTCGCGGCGCGTTTAAGGCGCGGAACGGCAGCTATGCCGGCCAGTTCATCCATCAGATTGCCATTGCAGTCACGCTATCCTGCCGTACCGAAATTGTCACTGCCGGCCCGCCGGGGACACCGCGCTTGCTCCGTGAGACAATGACGCTCATGACCGAGCGCTCCACATTGCCGAACCCGCTGATTTTCGACCGGAACCTCGTCCGCGTCCGCCAGCGGCGGGCGGCATCGATGGGACCGGTGACATTCCTGCTCGACCGCGTCGCCGCCGATCTCGCCGACCGCCTCGCCACGGTATTGCGGCGCTTTGAGCTGGCGCTCGATCTCGGCACGCCGCATGAAGCGGTCCGCGCGGCGCTGGCGCGCATCGATACGGTCGGAACCGTCGTGCGGGCGGCGGCCATCGCAGCCGGTGTGCCGGTGCAGCCATTTGTCGTTGCCGATGAGGAAAAGCTGCCGTTTCGCGACGCTGCTTTCGATCTTGCGGTGTCGGCGCTCGCCCTGCAATTCGTCAACGATCTGCCGGGCGCGCTGGTGCAAATCCGCCGCGCGCTGAAGCCTGACGGGCTGTTTCTCGCCGCTTTGCTCGGCGGCGAGACGTTGACCGAACTGCGGCAATCCTTCGCTGCCGCCGAGAGCGATATCGAAGGCGGAGCCTCGCCACGGGTCGCGCCCTTCGCCGATCTGCGCGACCTTGGTGCATTGTTGCAACGCGCCGGCTTCGCGCTTCCGGTCACCGACGCCGACCGCGTCACCGTGCGCTACGACTCGGCTTTTGCGTTGATGCAGGATCTGCGGCGCATGGGTGCGACCAGCGCACTTACCGAACGGCGCCGATCACCGCTCAGGCGCGCGACGCTGATGCGAACGGCGCAGATTTATGCCGAGCGTTTTTCCGATGAAGATGGCCGCGTGCGAGCGACCTTTGAAATCCTGTGGCTCTCGGGTTGGGTTCCACATCCGAGTCAGCAGCAGCCGCTCAGGCCCGGTTCGGCGAAAGCGCGGCTGGCAGAGGCCCTCGGCGCGCGCGAGATCTCCACGGGTGAGAAGGCTGGCGGCTAGACGCATGATCCGGAAAAGTGGATACCGGTTTTTCGAAAAAGATCATGCTCCGCCCAAAAACATGATCCGGAAAAAGCCTGCCCCGGACTTGATCCGGGGGTGGACACCGGTTTCCGAAATGATGGCGCTCAAACGTACGGCCTACTTCAGCGCCGTGGCGACGCTGCTGTAGAAGCCTTTGATCGTCGCACCCAACGTCAGCACCGCGCCGATAATGGCGATAGAGACGCCGGAGGCGATGATCGCATATTCGATCGCGGTGGAGCCGCGGTCGTCGCGCAGGAAACGGCCCAGTGCGGTGCGCGTGGCGCGTATCGAAGATTTGAACATGGCGTCCTCGCTTCTTGTCGGCATCACAGCAGCGTCGTCAGGTGCGGGATCAAGGGCTCGTCGGCAGGAGGCATCGGGTAGTTACGCAGATCGTGTGGTCGGACCCATTTGAGCTGCTGCCCTTCCCGCGCTTGGGCGATACCCTCCCAACGCCGGCAGACATAGAGCGGCATCAACAAATGGAACTCGGGATAAAGGTGACTCGCAAATGTCAGCGGCGCGAGGCACTCCTCCTTGACGTCGATACCCAGCTCCTCTTTCAGCTCGCGGATCAAACTTTGCTCGGGCCGCTCGCCGGGCTCCACCTTGCCGCCGGGAAACTCCCAAAGTCCCGCCATCGATTTCCCTTCCGGACGTTGCGCGAGCAGCACGCGTCCGTCGGGATCGATGAGCGCGCAGGCGGCAACCAGGACAACCTTGACGCTCACGGCCGGTTTCACTCTAGGAAGTACATGGTAAAAGGTTGCTTCACGCTGTTTCGCAGACCCAGGGTTTCACGACCGCGGTTTTGGGCTTTCGCCGCGATGGTTAAGCAGTCGTCAAGAACGGTAGTCGCCGTTAATGGCGACGTACTCCTTGGTGAGGTCGCAGGTCAGCACGCGGTCGCGACCGTCGCCGAGACCGAGCGCGACCTTCAGCGAGATTTCCGGCTTCTTCATCGCCGCCGATACGGCTGCCTCGTCATAGGCCGGATCGCGCGCGCCTTTGTGCGCGACGCGGATGCCGCCGAACCAGATCGCCAGCCGATCGCGATCGGCCGGTTCGCCGGCCTTGCCGACTGCCATGACGACGCGCCCCCAATTGGCGTCTTCGCCGGCGATTGCGGTCTTGACCAGCGGCGAGTTGGCGATCGACAGCGCGATGCGGCGCGCTGATTTTTTCGACACCGCGCCTTCGACGACGATCTCGACCAGTTTGCGCGCGCCTTCGCCGTCGCGGGCCACCTGCTCGGCGAGATCGGCGAGCACGGCGTTAAAACCCTTGCGGAACGCCGGAAGCCGCGGATCGGAAAGGTTCGCGATCTTTTCCACCCCGCGCGCCGCGGCGGCGCCGGTGGCGAACGCAAGCAGCGTGTCGGATGTCGAGGTATCGCCGTCGATCGTCACCGCGTTGAAGGTGTCTTCGACGCCGTCTTGCAGCAGTCGTTTGAGCACCGCAGGCGCGATCGGCGCGTCAGTGAAGACGAAGGAGAGCATCGTCGCCATGTCGGGCGCGATCATGCCGGCGCCCTTGGCGATGCCGCAGATCGTCACGGTGTTTTTGCCCATGCGCACCACCGCGGCTGCGCCTTTAGGGAACGTGTCGGTGGTCATGATCGCCCTGGCCGCCGCATCCCAGCCGCCGATTACGGCGTCTTCGGCAAGGCGATCCATGACACCGGCGAATTTCGTCGCATCGAGCGGTTCGCCGATCACCCCGGTTGACGCCAGAAACACCTCGGCGGGTTTGCAATGCGCCGTTCCGGCGGCGATTTCGGCCGTCAGCTTGGTTGCGGCGCGGCCGGACTTGCCGGTGAATGCGTTGGCGTTGCCTGAGTTGACGACGAGCGCGCGGGCGGCGGCCCGGCCGCCTTTGAGCCTCTCGCGGCACCAATCGACCGCCGCCGACGGGCATTTCGAGCGGGTGAAGACGCCCGACACCGTGGTGCCGTCGTCGAACAGCGCCAGCAGGACATCGGTGCGTCCGGGATAACGGATCCCGGCGGCCGCGGTAGCCAACCGTACGCCGGCGATTGGCGGCATTTCGGGAAAAGACGCGGGCGCGAGGGGGGAGATGGAGGAGGCCATGATACTTGCACGGATGCTGATAAAGGATTCCGGGACGCGCCGACGCCAGAAGCCCGGAATCCATAACGGCGGAGTGAACCTGCAATCGCTGCCGCTATGAATTCCGGCCCTCGCTTCGCCGGGCCGGAATGACCACTAAGGTTTTTGGCGCTTCCCCGCAAGGGGAATTTGTCACTTCTTCGCCGGCGCCGCGGGATTGAGTGCGGGGCTGGCCGCCGCCGGCTTGTCCAGCCGCTCGACAGTTGCGGCCTTGCGCAGGTTTTCGACGAGTTCGGCCTGCGCGCGATGCGCGACATAGTTCTCGATTTGCGGCTTCACCTGCTCGAATGTCGGCGTCGGCTTGATGCGCTTGTCCTCGACCTTGATGATATGCCACCCGAACTGCGTTTTCACCGGGTCGGAAAGCTGTCCCTTGTCGAGCTTGAAGGCGACTTCTGCGAACTCGGGAACCATCTGCTCTTTGGTGAAATAACCGAGATCGCCGCCGTCGGCCGCGCCCGGATCTTTGGATTTTTCCTTCGCCAGCGTGGCGAAATCGGCGCCGCCCTTGAGTTGGGCGAGGATCGCCTTTGCCTCATCCTCGGTCGGAACCAGGATATGGCGTGCGTGAACCTCTTCCTCGTTCTTCACCTGCTTGACCGCGTCGTCATAGACTTGGTGTTCGGCGGCATCCGTCAATGCGGCCTTGCCGGCGTCCTGCAGCAGCATCTCCATCAACAACCTGTTGCGATCGAAGGCGAGCCGATGTTTGACGTTGGGCCGGTCGTCGAGCTTCTGCTTCTCCGCGGTCTGCGACAACACGACCACGTCGACGAGATAGTTGATGAGATAGTTGCGCTTCTGCTCGGGGGGTATGCTCGGCATGTTGCCGCCGATCTCTTCCTCGGCAAAGGCTACATCGCTCTCGTGGATATCGACACCGTTGACGCGGGCGACCACCGGATCGCTATCCTGCGCCCGGGACACGCCGATCGGCGCGGACAAGAGCATGGCGCAGCCGATAACGGCCAGCGCGCGGCAACTGAGCAAGCGAGTAAAGGCCATGGAACGCGATCCTTTGGGTAAAGAGTTCAGGCGCCTAGGGGGCGCCGTTTTGCTGGCGCGGACACTTCCCCAATCATATCCACTTGGCAATGGCAGAATTGGGCCTTTGGCTAACGACCGCGTGAAAGGCGGCTCGCATTGACAATAAAACCACCCACTCCTATGTCTCGACCGGAAGCCAAGCATCCCATATCGCCCTGCAAAGCCGCCTTGCAGAAGCCCGAATAGCCCTGCATTTTCCGCTGGTTGGACGGGCGCCGATCGCGAGGAATATAAGCGTGTGGCGCACCCCCGAGTTGGAAGGATGAAGTCGCGATGATCGGCGCTGTCGCCCGCAAGCTTTTCGGTTCCTCCAACGAGCGCCGCATCCGGACGTATCGGCCGCGGGTTGACGCCATCAATGCGCTGGAAAAGGAGCTGGAACAGCTCTCCGACGAGGCGCTGCGCGCGCGCACGGATGAGTTTCGCAAGCAGGTGGCGGAGGGGGCAACGCCGGATGACATTCTGGTGCCGGCTTTTGCCACCGTGCGCGAGGCCGGCAAGCGCGCGCTTGGTCAGCGCCACTTCGACGTCCAGCTCATCGGCGGCATGGTGCTGCACGAGGGCAGGATTGCCGAGATGAAGACCGGCGAAGGCAAGACGCTGGTCGCCACGCTCCCCGTCTATCTCAACGCGCTCGCCGGCCGCGGCGTCCATGTCGTCACCGTCAACGATTATCTCGCCAAGCGCGACGCCGAATGGATGGGGCAAATCTACAAATTTCTCGGACTTACGGTCGGCGTCATCGTGCACGGCCTCGACGATCCGGAGCGCAAAAATCAATACGACTGCGATGTCACTTACGCCACAAACAACGAGCTCGGCTTCGATTATCTGCGCGACAACATGAAGTACCGGGTCGAGGACATGGTGCAGCGCGGGCACGCCTACGCCATCGTCGACGAAGTCGATTCGATCCTGATCGACGAGGCTCGCACGCCGCTTATCATCTCCGGCCCGCTCGACGATCGCTCGGACTTCTACAACACCATCGATACCTTCATACCCAACCTCGACAAGGGCGATTACGAGGTCGACGAGAAGCAGCGCACGGTGACCCTCACCGAGCTTGGCATGGAGCGGCTGGAGCAAGGTTTGCGCGACGCCAATCTGCTCAAATCCGATTCACTTTACGACGTCGAGAATGTCTCCGTCGTGCATCACGTCAATCAGGCGTTGCGCGCCCACAAGCTGTTCCAGCGCGACAAGGATTACATCGTGCGCAACGGCGAGGTCGTCATCATCGACGAGTTCACCGGCCGCATGATGCCCGGCCGGCGCTATTCGGAAGGGTTGCACCAGGCGCTTGAGGCCAAGGAGCGGCAGCCGATCCAGCCGGAAAACCAGACGCTGGCTTCGATCACGTTCCAGAACTATTTCCGCATGTATAAGAAGCTCGGCGGAATGACCGGCACGGCGGCGACCGAGGCCGACGAATTCCTGGATATCTACAATCTCGAGGTTCTGGAAATTCCCACCAACATGCCGATGGTGCGCCTCGACGACGACGACGAGGTCTATCGGACGGCGCGGGAAAAGTATCGCGCCATTCTGGCTTTGATCGAAGATTGCAAGGCGCGCGGCCAGCCGGTGCTGGTCGGCACCACCTCGATCGAGAAGTCCGAACAGCTCGCCGAGATGCTGCGCCAGAACGGTTGGGAGCAGCACGACTTCTCCGATCCCAATGCCTTCGCCGCGCTCTATTCGGGCGACGAAGGCGCCTCCGCTGCCAAGGTATTCGCCATTCTCAACGCCCGGTATCACGAGCAGGAGGCGCAGATCGTCGCTCAGGCCGGCGTGCCGGGCGCCATCACCATCGCCACCAACATGGCCGGCCGCGGCACCGACATTCAGCTCGGCGGCAATGCCGACATGCGCATCCGCCAGGAAGTGGCGGAAATCGAAGATTGGCAGGCCCGCGACAAGAGCCCGCAGGCCGCCGAGATTCGCGCTCAAGTCGCGAGGCTGAAGGAAAAGGCGCTGGCGGCCGGCGGGCTTTGCGTGCTCGGCACCGAGCGGCACGAGAGCCGGCGCATCGACAATCAATTGCGCGGCCGTTCCGGACGCCAGGGCGATCCGGGCCATTCAAAATTCTTCCTGTCGCTCGAAGACGACCTGATGCGCATCTTCGGCACCGACAAGCTCGACGGCATGCTGACCAAGCTCGGGCTGAAGGAAAACGAGGCGATCATCCATCCCTGGATCAACAAGGCGCTGGAGAAGGCGCAGCAGAAGGTCGAGGCGCGCAACTTCGATATCCGCAAGAACATCCTCAAATACGACGACGTGATGAACCATCAGCGCAAGGTGATCTTCGACCAGCGCATCGAATGGATGAAGGATGCGGCGGCCGCCGAAGTGGTAGCCGACATGCGCCACAACGCCATCGACGATCTCGTCGCCAAGCACGTGCCGGAGAACGCCTATCCGGAGCAGTGGGATACCGTGGGCCTCAAGGAAGAGCTCAACCGCATGCTCGGGCTCGATCTGCCCGCCGACGAATGGGCCAAGGAAGAGGGCATCGCCGACGAGGAGATTTTTGCCCGCGTCGAGCGCCGCGCCGACGAGCACATGGCGGCGAAGGTCGCGCAATGGGGTTCCGACGTCATCCGCTACGTCGAGAAATCGATCCTGCTGCAGACGCTCGACCATCTCTGGCGCGAGCATCTGGTCATGCTCGATCACCTGCGGCAGGTGATCGGACTGCGCGGCTATGGCCAGCGTGATCCGCTCAACGAGTACAAGGCCGAAGCTTTCAGCCTGTTCGAGGCCATGAGCCAGAACCTGCGCGAAGCGGTGACGGCGCAGCTCATGCGCGTCGAGATCCTGCCGCAGCCGCCGGAGCAGCAGATGATGCCGCTGCCGGCGATGGAGGCGCACAAGATCGATCCGACCACCGGCGAAGATGAAATGGCGCTGGCGATGGCAGGTGCCGAGACGCTGGCGCGGCATGGCATCGGTGGCGGAGCGAGCGCCGGCAGCGCGGCAGGCGGTGCCGCGGCGGCGCGCAATGCGCCGGTTCCGGCGGCCGAGCGCAATCCGCAAGACCCGACAAGCTGGGGCAAGGTCGGACGTAACGAGGCGTGCCCGTGCGGTTCAGGCAAGAAATTCAAGCATTGCCACGGCAAATACGCGTAGTACGCCGTCGGCGCGCGGCGCCGACCGGTAAGTCCCAGATAACCCGATCGCTGTTACTGCAATCCACCCCAGCGGCCGCTGAAGGAGCCGGTGGGAACTGTCGGCTGCGCGCCGCTTATGGTGCCGCCGCTCGCGGGCAGCGGTTCCGCGTTGGCTTCCCGCTGGGTGGGAGCAGGTTTCGGTTTTGCCGCTGCCGTTTGTTGCGGCGCGCTCTTTTGCGCGTCGTTCTTCGCCACATCGCTCTTGCTCGGCCGCAGCTTCACAGCAGCGACGGTTTGGGTGTTGTTATGCGGCGTCGACCTGGCTTTCGGCGTCGTTCCCGTCGTCGCCGTTTCCGCTCCCCGTTCCTGGATCGCCGAGTCGGTTGCCGCTACCTGCGTCTGCGTCGATCTCGGGCCAAAGACGCCGCCGAACAATTTGCTCGCCAGCGAGCCGCCGCCACTGTCGGCAACGGCTACCGGCGGCGGCTGCGACGGCAGCGCGCCCGGCGGCGGTATCCTTGCCGGCGGAATTACGCCGCCGACCTGCGCCAGGAATACCCGGTTCATGCCGCCGTCGAGACCGCTATGGACCGGGGCGACCGCCAGATTTGATCTCACCAACTGGGCGTATT
The DNA here is from genome assembly GCA_963777635.1 of uncultured Alphaproteobacteria bacterium. GTDB lineage: Bacteria > Pseudomonadota > Alphaproteobacteria > Rhizobiales > Xanthobacteraceae > BOG-931. The sequence goes on along the minus strand of CAVZSB010000050.1, from coordinate 20,512 downwards.
GGGCTTCGTCGGCGCGCTCTTTCTCCATCGCCGGCCCGGCGATTTCCGCCGCGACGACGTAAGCCGGGCAGTGGCCGGTCGGATTGAACACGACGCCCTTCGAATTCGCCGGTTGTGCCGCGTCGAAGACGTAGTGGCGATCGCACACGTCGACCTTGGGTTCGAGATGTGTAGCCTCGAAGTGGTCGTTGCCGACTTTGATCATCTTCCAGAACGCCATGTTCGGATTGGTGCGGTGCCGGGCGAGGTTCGCCGGCGTCATCCGGAACGGATAGGCCTGGATCTGGAACGATTGCTGGCCGCCGAGAAACGATTCGCGCGCCAACGAATAGATCTCGCCGATCTGCTCGTCGGTCATCGCGTAGCAACCGCGCGACGAGCAGTCGCCATGGATCATGAGGAAGCCGCCGTGGCGGTCGTTGGCCTTGTCGAAGGTGTTGGGGAAGCCGGTATTGATCGCGAGGTAGTAGTTGGAATTCGGATTCATCAAGTCGGGCGTGATCGTATAGAAACCCTCGGGCGCCTGGCGGTCGCCTTCGCGCACTTTCGGTCCGAGATCGCCCGACCACCGGCAGATCGGATAGACCTTGAGAATCTGGAAATGACCGGTGGTGTCCTGCTTCCAGACTTCAAGTTCGGATTCTTCCTTGAAGATGCGCACCAGGATCGGCGAATCCTTCGGCATCTTCTTTTGTTCGAGCATCGAGAGCATCTGGGGCGACAGCTCTTTCATTGCCTTGGTCGGCAATTGATAGCCGTCTTCGCCAAAGCACCCCGCCAGCGCCAACGAGCTGGCAAGTGCGGCTGAAAGCATCAGCGCGCGGACCGGCTTTGCGCGGATCAATGCAATACTCCCCGACGGTGGATGGTCCCCGGCCATCACACACTAATGATTATCCTTACAAAATGGCTTTCGCAAGCCGGCCGGGGTCCTTGGTAGCAAGTTGAATACCCACGACACTAAAGGAATGGTAAATGTTCTACGAATTTGACCGGCAAAACCAAAGATTTAGCCGTTTTGCCAAAGCTCCTTCGATCGAGCTCTTTTTGTCGGGCAGCGCCGCCGGTTTCGGGTATGAAACCGGGCATGATTGTGGCGATCCGACCGGAAAGCCCGGGAAATCAGCCGAGCGACCGCCCAATTGCCATGAACTTCTCGCGCCGCAGGCGGACGATGGTCGACGGATCGAGCCCCTGCAGGTCGGCCAAGGCGGCTGCGATCGCCTCGCCGGCGGCTGCGACGGCGGCGGCGGGATCGCGATGCGCGCCGCCGGTCGGTTCGGTCACCACCGTATCGACCACGCCGAGACGCACCAGATCCTGCGCGGTGATCTTCATGCTGGACGCGGCCTCTTGTGCCTTGGTGGTGTCGCGCCAGAGTATTGAAGCCGCGCCTTCGGGCGAAATCACGCTGTATACGGAGTGCTCCAGCATGATCACGCGGTTGGCGGTCGCAACCGCGATGGCGCCACCGGAGCCGCCTTCGCCGATGATGGCCGCGACATTGGGAACGCCGATACGCAGGCAGGCTTCGGTCGAGCGTGCGATAGCCTCGGCCTGGCCGCGCTCCTCGGCGCCGATGCCCGGATAAGCCCCCGCCGTATCGATCAGCGCGATGACCGGAATTTCAAAGTGATCGGCCATGTCCATGAGCCGCACCGCCTTGCGATAGCCTTCCGGCCGCGCCATGCCGAAATTGTGCTTGAGGCGGCTGTCGGTGTCGGAACCTTTTTCCTGGCCGATGACACAGACGCTTTCACCGCGGAAGCGGCCGAAACCGCCGATGATTGCCTCGTCTTCGCCGTAGGTCCGATCGCCGGCCAGTGGGACAAAATCGGCGATTAGCTGGCCAATGTAATCGAGGCAATGCGGCCGTTGCGGATGCCGCGCTACCTGGGTTTTCTGCCACGGCGTCAACGCCGAATAGAGCTCTTTCAACGCCTGGTCGGCTTTGACCTCGATACGGTTGATTTCTTCGCCGATCGCGATGGCGTCGCCGCCGGCTTGCAGCGCGCGCATCTCCTCGATTTTGGCCTCAAGTTCGGCCACCGGCTTTTCGAAATCGAGATAAGAGCGCATTACGCAACCGTTCCAACTCTACAGTTTACTGGGGGCCAACAGTTCCGGCGCGAAGCGGCCGGCATATTGGCTAGCTCCGCGAAGCAATCCACACGCCTCTTGGGACTATCAAATCGCGTCGCCCAAGATCATTTCAACCATAGCCCATCAATTATTGATGTCTGCTAACGGATGCAAATCGCGGACAAGGCTTTTCAGCCGCTCTTCGAGCACATGGGTATAGATTTGCGTGGTTGAAATATCGGCGTGGCCGAGCAGCGTCTGCACAACGCGCAGATCCGCACCGTTATGCAGCAGATGGCTGGCAAAAGCGTGGCGCAGCACGTGCGGGCTTAGCTGCAACGGGCGCAAGCCGGCTGCGGCGGCGAGGGCCTTGAGTTCGCGCGCAAAATGCTGACGGGTAAGGTGGCCGCTGTCGCCGAAGGATGGAAACAGCCATTTCGATCCAGTCTCCTTGCCCCCGCTGCCGGGCTGCGAAAGAAGACTTAGATATTCCGCCATCGCGCGCTTGGCCGCGTCGTTGAGCGGCACTAGCCGTTCTTTGTTGCCCTTGCCGCGCACGACGATAACGCGGGCGTCGCGCCGCGCGGCGGACGCGGGCAGCGCCACGAGTTCGGAGACACGCAGACCGGTGGCGTAGAGGAGTTCGACGAGACAAGAAAGCCGCGCTGCTCGCAGTCGCAACGACAGCGGCGCATCGGGATCGAATTGTCCCGCGACGCGAAGCAAGCGGTCGACTTCGGCAAGCGAAAGCGTTTTTGGCAACGTTCGGGCGCGCTTTGGACCCTCAAGCACCGCCGCAGGATCGTCCTTGCGCTGCCCTTCCGCATATAGAAAACGGTAAAGCTGACGGATCGCCGAGAGCCGCCGGGCCACCGTCGTCGACTGCATCCCGCGTTTCGCCAGCACGCCGAGATAGTCGCGCACGTCGTCGGTCGTCGCCGTGGCGACGGCGCGTCCGACCTCTGCAAGGTAATCGCCGAAATCGGCGAGGTCGCGGCCATACGCGGCGAGCGTATTTTTGCCGGCGCCGCGCTCGGCCGCGAGCATGTCGAGGAAAAGCGCGGTGAGCCGTTCGTCGGAATGCTTGGCGCCGCGCGTGGCCTCCCCGAACGTTTCCCTGCACCGCGTTGCGACCCATGTGGCCAGCGCCCTCAGCGGTTCTTGAAGAATTTTTCCGGCGGGATCACGACGGTGATCTCGCGCGGCTTCGGTTGCACGAAGTGTGCGAGCGAATATAGACCGGCATAGACTGCCGCACACAGAATGGCGACGACGGTAAGGAAACGAAACAGGCTCGGCATCGTCTGGTATCCCGATTCCGAAGTCGCAGATATTCGCGATCCACTCTCATGTGAACTTCGGAATCAAAGCGACATTAGCAAAATTACGTTGCGGGTGCGGTTTTCCGGATTTGAAGTTGCTATGCGAGGCTGCCGCTGGATTGCAGGAACGTCCAAATCCGCCGCACAGCGCTCGCTCGTCCCGTTGGTGCCGGCGGACAGACCGAGTACGATCATGTTCGGCTTTTCCTGGCAAGCCGCCGCGGCGCCATCGCCGGGGGCCATATAAGGTTGCCGAGTGTCCTGCCGATCGGCGATTGCGGATATTGTAAATGGCTGATTATACGCAACAAAATGACGCCTCCGCGGTGGTTCTCGCGGCTGCGGTCCTGCCCCGGCTCGGGCGGCGGTCTATCGTGCTGGTCGGTATGATGGGGGTGGGCAAGTCGTCGATCGGCCGACGGCTCGCCGCGCGCCTCTCTATTCCGTTTACCGACGCCGACGCCGAAATCGAAAAGGCCGCCGGCATGAGCATTTCCGACATCTTCGCCCGAGACGGTGAATCTTATTTCCGCAGTGGCGAGGCGCGGGTGATCGCCCGCCTGCTCGAAAGTGGCCCGCAAGTCCTGGCGACCGGCGGTGGCGCATTCATGAATGCGGACACGCGAGCGCTCATCAAACTGAAAGGCATTTCGATCTGGCTCAACGCCGAGTTCGACGTGCTGTTGCGCCGGACCGGCAAACGGAGGAACGACCGGCCGCTGCTGCAGACCGCCGATCCGGCGCAGACACTGCGCCAGTTGTTGGCCGCGCGCGAGCCGACCTACGCGCTTGCCGATCTCACCGTGCAATCGCGCGAGGTGGCGCATGACGTTATCGTCGCCGATATTTTGACCGCGCTTGATTCGTTCCTGAAGGAAGCGCCGTTGCCGCAGGAAAAGGCTGGCGTATGACCGCGCCCCTCCGCTCCGATCCGACCACCGTCAAGGTCGCCCTCGATGCGCGCAGCTACGACATCGTCGTCGGACGCGGCCTGATCGGTTCGCTCGGCCCGCGCATCGCTGCCCTTCGCCCGGGTGCGAAGACCGCGATCGTCACCGACGAAGACGTTGCGCGCTACCATCTCGGCGCCGCCGAAGCCTCGCTCGCCGCGGCCGGCGTCCCGGCGAGCCGCGTGATCGTTCCGGTAGGCGAGGGTTCCAAGAGCTTTCATAGCTTCGAACGGGTCTGCGAGACGCTCATCGCTGAACGCATCGAGCGCGGCGATCTTGTTGTCGCGCTTGGCGGCGGCGTCATCGGCGATCTTGCCGGCTTCGCCGCATCCGTCGTGCGTCGCGGCATCGATTACGTGCAGGTGCCGACGACATTGCTGGCGCAAGTCGATTCTTCGGTCGGCGGCAAAACCGCGATCAATTCCGTGCACGGCAAAAATCTCATCGGCACCTTCCATCAGCCGATCCTGGTTCTCGCCGATACCGCCCTTCTTGACTCGTTGCCACCCCGCCAGTTCCGCGCCGGCTATGCCGAGCTCGTCAAATATGGCCTGCTCGGCGACGCTGCGTTTTTCTCGTGGCTCGAAGCGAACTGGCGCGACGTCTTCGCCGGCGGCAGCTCTTCCGGAAGCTTTGCGCGGGAACACGCCATTGCCGTGAGTTGCCGCGCCAAAGCCGCCATCGTGGCGCGCGACGAGCGTGAGACCGGCGAGCGCGCGTTGCTCAATCTCGGTCACACATTCGGCCACGCTCTCGAGGCGGCTTGCGGTTTTTCCGACCGCCTTCTGCACGGCGAATCCGTCGCCGCCGGGATGGCGCTGGCGTTCGGCTTTTCGGCGCGGCTGGGACTCATTGCCGCCGCCGAGGCGGAACGCGCGATCCGCCATTTGGCGGCAGTCGGGCTGCCCACCAGAATGAAGGATATTCCGGGCAATTTACCTTCATTGGATCGATTGATGGATTTGATTGCACAGGACAAGAAAGTGAAACGTGGAACGCTTACATTTATTCTCCTGCGCGGCATCGGCGCCGCTTTCGTCGAACATGGCGTCGATCAAGCGCAAGTGCGCGCGTTCCTCAGCGAGAAACTTGCCCAGCAATGAGTATCCACGATTGGTTGATCGTCGCGGCGGTCGTTATCTGTCTGCTGATATCGGCGTTCTATTCCGGCAGTGAGACGGCGCTGACGGCATCGTCGCGCGCCGCAATGATGCGGCTTGAAAAGCAGGGCAACGTCGACGCCACTATCGTCAGTCGGCTGCTGGCGACACGCGAGCGTTTCCTCGGCGCCGTTCTGCTTGCCAACAACGCAACCAATATCGCCGCTTCGACACTCGCGACCGGATTGCTGCTGACGCTGTTCGGCGAAGCCGGCGTCATCTACGCCACCATCGTGATGACGGCGCTGATCTTCATTCTCTGCGAGATCCTGCCGAAGACCGCCGCCTTCAACGCACCGGATCGTGTTGCTTTGGTCGTTGCGCAGCCGATCGCCCGGACCGTTACGCTGCTGCTGCCGCTGCTGAAGGCGGTCGAATGGATGGTGCGCCTCATACTGCGCGGCATCGGCATGTCGCGCGGTACGATGCAGTCGATCCTGTCGCCGCGCGAGGAATTGCGCGGCGCCGTCGACCTCCTCCACCGCGCCGGCATCGTGGAAAAGCTTGACCGCGACATGATGGGTGGCGTGCTCGACCTGCGCGAACTCACCGTGTCCGACGTCATGGTCCATCGCACCAAGATGGTCATGCTCGATGCGGACACCCCGCCACGGGAGATCGTCGATGCCGTGCTGGGCGCGGCGGTAAGCAGGTTGCCGGTCTGGCGCGGGTCGCCCGACAATATCCTCGGCGTACTTTACGCAAAAGATCTGCTGCGCGCTCTGCACTCGGCCGGCGGCGATGCTTCAAAAATCGACATCGAGACGCTGGCGCGGCCGCCGTGGTTCGTGCCGGATACGACGCCGCTCTACGAGCAGCTCAAGGCTTTCCGTGATCGCAAGACCCCGGTCGCTTTGGTGGTCGACGAATACGGCGAACTGGAAGGTCTGGTGACGACCAAGGACATCATTGCCGAGATCGTCGGCGACATCGGCGACGAACACGAAGTCGCCGTGCCCGGCGTGCGCATGTTGGCGGACGGTTCGGCGAATGTCGACGGCTCGGTGCCGGTGCGCGATCTCAATCGGGCGATGGACTGGAGCATCCCCGATGACGAGGCGACGACGATCGCTGGCGTGGTGATCCACGAGTCGCGCTCGATCCCGGAGCCGGGACAGAGTTTCACCTTCCACGGCTACCGTTTCCAGGTCCTGCGGAAGACGCGCAACCGCATCACGGCGTTGCGCGTCACGCCGCTCGTCCGCAAGGTGACGGCGAAGGCCGGCACTCAAACCAGCACGTCGACCTTAAACTGAAAAAGAGGCCGCCAAGTGAGGCGGCCTCTTCGGGTTGTTTCGTCGTTTATCTGTTGTGCTGTTCAGTAGCAGGGAACGCACCGGCAGCAACCGCGGGGGGCGCACGCACTGATCCAGCCCGGCCCGCATCCGCAAGAGCCCGTCCACCCGTTACACGCCGCCAATTTCACGATCGGGGTTGCATTCTTGAGCCCATGAATGCCAGCCGCTGCGCGCTGCTGGGTTTGCGCGCTGGCCATCATGGTCATCGTACCAAGCACGAGCGCCGCTGCCGTCAAAGTCATGGTGAGTTTCCGCATCGAACCGTCCTCCGTATTTTGCATTTTGCGGGGCTGCTGAAAGCAGGAAAGGGGCACTGCAAGATAACAATCTAATGATAACAATCTTACGTCATTTGGGAACTTTAGTGGACGACTTCGGGCGGTAGACGGCCATTTTGCCCCAACGGATTCGGCCCAGCAGCTCTGCGAAGTTGACGATCATGCATTGCTCACTCGTTGCGCGCACGCTCCGGCTCGATAGAGTGGGCGGCAGCTCGCAAGTCCCACAACCATTGCGCGCCAAGCGTGCCGGGGGCCGTGCCATCGACGAGGCGCTGGAGCACGGTCGATTTGGATTGAATCGATTGGCGCTCTAGCTTCTTGGGTGGAGCATGGTCTTCTCGGAAAACCGGCTTCCACCCCGGATCAAGTCCGGGGCAGGCTTTTTCCGGATCATGCTTTTTGATGGAGCATGATCTTTTCGGAAAACCGGCTTCCACTTTTCCGGATCATGCTCTAAGCACCTTCGCCGGGCGCTGCCGCATGGATCGCGAGCGCGTGAACACCGCCGGCAAGCTCGCCCGCGAGCGCGGTGTTGATCATGCGATGACGCTCCAGCCTGCTCTTTCCGCGAAAAGCTTCCGACACGATATAGAGGCGGAAGTGCGTTTCGCCGCCCGGCCGGTGTCCTGCGTGGCCCTCGTGCCGGTGCGACTCGTCTTCCACGCGGAGACTCTCCGGTGCGAAAGCCTTGTGCAACTTTTCTGTGATGAGATTGAGCGTCGTCATGATTTCGTCAGCACGGGTATGTTCCGGAAAGCTGAGAACTGGTGTTTCAAAAAGATCATGCTCCCGCTGAAAATCCACCGTCAAGCTTGGCAGACGCGCGCTTTTGCCTTCTGTCAAGTCTTGAAGCTGCCATCGACGCACACGCATACTTGAAACAATGAGTAACGACTCGCCACTCTTCGACCGGATCAGGGTCAAACCGGACCAGGACCGCCGCCCGCGCGCCGATCTTCCGGCTTGCCAGTGGCCGCGCTGCGACTCGCCGGCGACCCACCGCGCACCGAAAGGCCGGTTGCGCGCCGCTGAGTACTGGCAGTTTTGCCTCGAGCATGTCCGCGAATACAATAATTCCTACAATTTCTTCGCCGGAATGAGTGACGATGCGATCGCCAAGTATCAGAAAGAAGACATCACCGGCCATCGTCCGACCTGGAAAATGGGCTCGATCGGCGGCAAGCGCCGGGACGCGCGGAAGAGGGCGGGCGACGGCTCCGGCTGGGCGTCCGAGGATCCGTTCGGCCTGTTCGGCGGGTCGGGCCCCGGCCAGACCGGCCGCAAGCGGCCGGCCGCCGAAGGGCGCAAGGTGCTCAATGCCCAACGGCGGGCGCTTGACGTGCTTGGGCTTGAAGCTGACGCCAAGCGAGCCGATATCAAGGCGAAGTTCAAGGTACTGGTGAAGCGTCATCATCCCGACGCTAACGGCGGCGATCGGACGTCCGAGGACCAGCTACGGGAGATCATCCAGGCCTATAATTACCTAAAGTCGGCGGGTTTCTGCTGAGCGTCTTGGGTGGCTTTCGCCACCTTGTGTGCTTCTGCTAAATTTGCCGCGACATCCGACTACCGGTGAGGGCCGCTTGGCGCCCCCGCGGAGGTCACGGAGGACTAATGACTGCAACTGAAGCGGTATCCGGCTTGCCGGATATGAAGGTCTCGATCCGGCAATTGTTCGGCATCGACAGCGACCTCGAAGTTCCGGCCTATTCGGAGCCGGACGAGCACGTTCCTGACGTCGATCCTGATTATCGTTTCGACAAGCCGACTACGCTGGCCATCCTCGCCGGATTCGCCAGAAACCGCCGCGTCATCGTGACCGGCTATCATGGGACCGGCAAGTCGACGCATATCGAGCAGGTCGCGGCAAGGCTGAATTGGCCGTGCGTGCGCGTCAATCTCGACAGCCATATCAGCCGCGTCGACCTCATCGGCAAGGATGCGATCGTCATTCGCGAGGGCATGCAGGTAACCGAGTTCCGCGACGGCATCCTGCCGTGGGCGCTCCAGCACAATGTGGCGATCTGCTTCGACGAGTACGACGCCGGTCGCCCCGACGTGATGTTCGTCATTCAGCGCGTGCTGGAATTGTCAGGCCGCCTGACGCTGCTCGACCAGAACAAGGTGATCAAGCCGCATCCGTCGTTTCGGCTTTTCGCCACCGCCAACACGGTCGGCCTCGGCGACACGTCCGGGCTGTATCACGGCACGCAGCAGATCAACCAGGGCCAGATGGACCGCTGGTCGATCGTCACCACGCTTAACTACCTGCCGCACGACAACGAGGTCGACATCGTTCTCGCCAAGGCGAAGCACTATCGCACGGCCGAGGGCCGCGACATCGTCGGCAAGATGGTGCGGGTGGCGGATCTGACGCGCAATGCGTTCATGAACGGCGATATCTCCACCGTCATGAGCCCGCGCACGGTCATCACCTGGGCGGAGAACGCGGATATCTTCAACGATATTGGTTTCGCCTTCCGGCTGACATTCGTGAACAAGTGCGACGAACTGGAACGTCCGCTGGTGGCGGAATTCTATCAGCGTTGCTTCGGGCAGGAATTGCCTGAATTGGCGGTCAACGTCGCGCTGAGCTGAAATTCACCCCTCTCCCCTTGCGGGAGAGGGTGCCGAGCGGCCGAAGGCTGCGAGGCGGGTGAGGGGTCAACCGATCCGCGAATGCAGCATTTGCAACCCCTCGCCCGGCTCGCTCTCGCTTTGCTCGGCGATCCCCTCTCTCCCACAGGGGAGAGGAAAAGACGAGCGAGCGGCTTTGGCATCATGACCTCGAACATCAAGCCCAAGAATCCGGCCAAGGAATCACCGACCGAGCCGTTCAAGCGCGCCGTCGGTGTTTGCCTGCGCGCGATTGCCGGCAAGGGCGACATCGAGGTCGCATTCGCCGCGGAGCGTCCCGGCCTCGCCGCCAACAAGGTGCGGCTGCCGGAACCGGCGCGCCGGCTCAATGATCGGGAGGCGGCCATTGTGCGCGGCCACGCCGACTCGATTGCGCTGCGACTCGCCTGCCATGATCCGACGGTGCATCGAAAACTCGCGCCCGGCGGTCAGCAGGCGCGCGCGGTGTTCGAAGCCGTCGAGCAGGCGCGGGTCGAAGCGATCGGATCCCGCCGCATGGGCGGGGTTAAGAAGAATCTGGCCGCCATGCTCGATGACCGTTTCCATCGCGGCAAATACGACGAGATCACCGACCGCGCCGATGCGCCGATCGAGGAGGCCATCGCCATGATCGTGCGCGAAAGGCTCACCGGCGAGACGCCGCCGGCGACCGCGCGCAAGCTCGTCGACCTGTGGCGCCCACTCATCGAGGAGCGCGCCGGCCGCAATCTCGACCGGCTCGAGCGCGTGCTGACCGATCAGCGCCGGTTCGGCGACGTCGTGCATGACCTGCTCGATAGCCTCGATATGGGCGAGGATCGCACCAGCGATACCGACGAGGAGGAGGGCGACGAGGGCGACGAGCAAAGTCGCAGCGACGAGTCCGGCAGCGACGGCGAGGCCGCCGAATCCGCCGACAGCGAGCGCATGAGTCTCGAAGAGGCCGAGACCTCCACCGACGACTTGCCGGAAAGCGCCGCCGAAGCCGTGGATGCGCCCGCTGCCGATATGTCCGACGACGCCGAGATGGGCGATTCCGAAACGGCGGCAGAACCCTGGCGGCCGCGGCATAACCGCAACGAGCCGCGCGGTCCGGATTATCGGCCCTTCACCGCCAAATTCGACGAGATCATCGGCGCCGAACATCTGTGCGATCCGGAAGAACTCGACCGGCTGCGCGGCTACCTCGACAAACAGCTGCTCCATCTTCAGGGCGTGGTGGCGCGGCTGGCCAATCGCCTGCAGCGGCTTCTCCTCGCACAGCAGAACAGAGCCTGGGAATTCGATCTCGAGGAAGGCCTGCTCGATCCGGCGCGGCTGCCGCGCGTGATCGTCGACCCGTTGCATCCGCTTTCGTTCAAGCGGGAGAAGGACACCGATTTCCGCGACACGGTGGTGACGCTTCTGCTCGACAATTCCGGGTCGATGCGCGGCCGGCCGATCACTGTGGCGGCGACGTGCGCCGATGTTCTGGCGCGAACGCTCGAACGCTGCGGCGTCAAGGTCGAGATTTTGGGCTTCACGACGCGCGCCTGGAAGGGCGGGCAATCGCGCGAAACCTGGCTTGCACAAGGCAAGCCGGCCAATCCGGGGCGCCTCAACGATCTGCGCCACATCATCTACAAATCCGCCGATGCGCCGTGGCGGCGCGCGCGGAAAAATCTCGGACTGATGATGCGTGAGGGCCTGCTCAAGGAGAATATCGACGGCGAAGCGCTCGACTGGGCGCACAAGCGTTTGCTCGGCCGGCCCGAGAGCCGCAAAATTCTGATGATGATCTCGGATGGCGCGCCGGTCGATGATTTAACGCTGTCGGTCAATCCCGGCAACTATCTCGAACGTCACCTGCGCTGGGTGATCGAGGATATCGAAACCCGCTCTCCGGTGGAGCTGATTGCCATCGGCATCGGCCACGACGTCACACGCTACTATCGTCGCGCGGTGACCATCGTCGACGCCGAGGAGCTTGGCGGCGTGATGACCGAGAAGCTCGCTGAGCTGTTCGCCGAGAGTGCGACCGAGGAGCGCGCGCCGCACCCGGCCCGGCGTCGCCGGTTGGATGCCTAGACGCACAGCCCGGACCTCAAGGCGGCTAATCTGATCGGCCTTCGTCATGAAGGGATGCACTGATGCAACGACGAAAAGCGTCTGATTTTCCGCAAGGCCTGCTGCGGCTGTTCGACCGCTACGTTCACGGTGACATCAGCCGCCGCGAATTCCTTGAAGGAGCGCAAAGTTTTGCCGTTGGCGGCGTCACCGCCGCGGCGCTGTTCGAGATGCTCAAGCCGAACTACGCCTGGGCGATACAGGTTCAAAAGGACGACAGCCGCATCAAGGCCGAGATGGTGACAGTGCCGTCGCCGCAGGGCTATGGAAGCATCAAGGGCTATTTGGTGCGTCCGGCGAACGCGACCGGAAAGCTTCCCGGCGTGCTTGTCGTGCATGAGAACCGCGGTCTCAATCCCTACATCGAGGACGTCGCCCGGCGGCTTGCGATCGCCGACTTCATGGCGTTCGCCCCAGACAGTCTTACATCGGTCGGCGGCTATCCGGGCGACGATGAAAAAGGCGGGCAGCTTTTCGCCAAGCTCGATCGGGCCAAGATGACGGAAGATTTCTTGGCGGCGGCGACATGGTTGAAATCGCGCCCGGACTGTACCGGCAAGGTCGGCGTCGTCGGCTTCTGTTTTGGCGGCGGGGTCGCCAATCAGCTTGCAGTGCGGATGGGGACGGATCTGGCCGCGGCCGTTCCGTTTTACGGCAGTCAGCCTACCGCAGCCGACGCCGAAAAGATCAAAGCTCCGCTGCTCGCGCATTACGGCGAACTCGACACGCGCATCACGTCAGGATGGCCGGCTTTTGACGCGGCCCTCAACGGCGCGCACGTTACTCACCAAGGCTATGTGTATGCCGGCGCCAATCACGGCTTTCATAACGATACGACGCCCCGTTACGACGAGGCCGCCGCCAAGCTCGCCTGGCAGCGCACGCTGGACTGGCTCAACAAGTATCTAAGATAGGAAGACCGAAGCCGAACCGGCGGCCGCAGCCGCGCACTCAGGCCGCGACTGCCCGCTTCTTGACGACCTGACGCTTGAGTTCGAGCGCGCGCGGCGACAGCTCTTCGTTGCTGGCCTTGAGCAGGAAGGCATCGAGGCCGCCGCGATGATCGACGCTCTTCAATGCATTGGCGGAAATGCGCAGACGCACCGAACGGCCGAGCGAGTCGGACATCAGCGTAACGTTGAGCAGATTGGGCAGGAACCGCCGCTTGGTCTTGCGGTTCGAGTGGCTCACCTTATGACCGATCTGACGTGTTTTGCCGGTCAGCTCGCAACGCCGCGACATGGCTTCAATTCCTCTTAAAAACCTCCGCAACCGGCGCCGAGCGGCGCATCGGGTGGCAAGAAGGTGCGGGAGCTATAATGAGCACGCGGGAAAGCGTCAAGCGCGGGCTGCATCGGCGAGCAAGTGGTCGCAAAATCACAGAAACGACGTATTCTGCGACAAAACAGAGCAGTTGAAGGAACCTTCGCCCCCGTGGTTATTCTCGCCAAACGCCCCACCAGTATCAGAGCCGCGGCGTTTGCCGCGGCGGCTTTCGCCGTTGGCGGGGCCGCGGCGGCCGACTCCGCCCATGTCGCCGCCGCGCAGGGCCGGCTCGAAGCTGAATACACCGTCAGTCTCGCCGGTATTCCGATCGGACGCGGAAACTGGATCATCGAGATTTCGGAGGATCAATTCACGGCGACGGCGACCGGCGGCACCTTCGGCATTCTAAAGGTTTTCACGTCCGGGCACGGCACCAGCACCTCGCAAGGCTCCTTGAGCGCCGGGCAGGCGCTGCCGACGACCTACGTGTCCACCATCACCAACGACAAAAGGGTCGACGACGTGCACATGGCGTTCGCCGGCGGCAACGTGAAAGACTTCACGGTAGAGCCACCGGTTAGCCCGCACCCAGATCGCATTCCGGTGAGTGAGGCCGATCGACACAACGTGCTCGACCCGATGACGGTAGCTCTCGTTGTTGTCGGCGGTAGCGGCGATCCGCTTTCACCGCAAGCCTGCGGCCACAAGGCGTCGGTGTTCGATGGCCGCATGCGCTTCGATCTGCGCAGCGAGTACAAGCGCATGGATGTCGTCAAGGCCGAAAAAGGCTATCAAGGACCGGTCGTCGTTTGCTCGGTCTATTTTGCGCCGGTTTCCGGCTACATCCCGGAGCGATACGCCATCAAATATCTCGCCGCTTTACGCGATGCCGAAGTATGGTTTGCACCGATAGCCGGCACACGCGTATTGGTGCCATATCGCTTCTCGTTGCCGACGCCGGTGGGCGTTGGGGTGCTGCAAGCGACCCACTTCATCTCGGTCGCCAAACCGCCGCGTGCTGCGGCGAACGTGAAAACGCAGTAATCACGGGAGATCCGCCGGTCGCACCGGTGTCAGGTGTCCCCGTTATCCACAGGAGTACCTCCCTTGACTGGCCGGAAGAAACTCTTCGGCAAACGCGTTTACCTTTTTGCCGGAGAAACGCCTGCAAGCCGCCATCGGGATTACCCGATCTGGTATTCCGTTATGCAGCCTGCCCTATATGTCGCAGTGAACGAACTCGCACTCGACGCGAGTCGCCGATTCGGGCGCGATTCGTTCCAAACTCGTTCCACAACTTAAGCACAGGGCTTTCCAGCGTATTGTTGTGATACAGATGCAGCCGCTGTCGCGTCCGGCAGCCCGGGCCTTCGATGCCGATTTCCTTCTCGCCTTCCACTAATCGCGATTTGCGCGCGCGCGGCGCCGGCGTTACCGCCGTGCTCGGGCCGACCAATACCGGCAAGACCCATCTTGCCATCGAGCGGATGCTGGCGCACTCGTCCGGGCTGATCGGCTTGCCGCTGCGGCTCCTGGCGCGCGAAGTCTACAATCGCGCGGTCGAGCGGGTCGGCGCCGACGCCGTGGCGCTCGTCACCGGCGAGGAGAAGATCAAGCCGCCAAATCCGCGTTACTGGGTTGCCACCGTCGAAGCGATGCCGCGCGATCTCGATGTCGCGTTCCTCGCGGTCGACGAAATCCAGCTGGCCTCGGATTTTGAGCGCGGCCACGTTTTCACCGATCGCATGCTGCACCGGCGGGGCCGCGAGGAGACGCTGGTGCTCGGCGCGGCGACCATGCGGCCGATCGTGGAGCGGATTCTGCCGGGCGTCAGCATCGTGAGCCGGCCGCGGCTTTCGCAGCTCACCTTCGCCGGCGAGAAGAAACTCACCCGGCTGCCGCGGCGCACGGCCATCGTCGCCTTCTCGGCCGAGGAGGTTTACGCGATCGCCGAACTTATCCGCCGCCAGCGCGGCGGCGCGGCGGTCGTGCTCGGCGCTCTGTCGCCGCGCACCCGCAACGCCCAGGTCGCGCTCTACCAGGCCGGCGAGGTCGACTATCTGGTGGCGACCGACGCCGTCGGCATGGGTCTTAATCTCGACGTCGACCACATCGCCTTCGCCTCGGACCGCAAGTTCGACGGCTATCAATTCCGCAAGCTCAGCCCGGCCGAACTGGCCCAGATCGCGGGCCGCGCCGGCCGCGCCACCCGCGACGGCACTTTTGGCACCACCGGACGCTGCCCCCCGTTCGAGATCGAGCTGGCGCAGGCGCTCGAATCGCACACCTTCGAGCCGGTGAAAATCGTGCAGTGGCGAAACACCGATCTCGACTTCTCGTCGATCGGCGCGTTGCAGGCCGCGCTGGCGGCGGCGCCGACGGAGCCGACGATGACGCGCGCCCCGGTCGCCGAGGATATCCTGGTGCTCGACCACGCCTCGCGCGACGACGATGTGCGCGCCATGACAAGATCCGGCGCCGACGTCGAGCGGTTATGGGAGGTCTGCCAGGTTCCGGACTACCGCAAGATCGCGCCGGCGACGCACGCGGAACTGGTAGTGACGCTCTACGGCCATCTCATCCGTGAGGGGACGATCCCGACCGACTGGTTCGCCAAGCAGGTAGCGTTCGCCGATCGGACCGACGGCGATATCGATACGCTCTCCAACCGCATCGCCCATATCCGGACCTGGACCTTCGCGGCCAATCGGCCGGATTGGCTTGCCGATCCCGAGCATTGGCAGGGCGTCGCGCGCGCGGTGGAGGACAAGCTTTCCGACGCCCTGCACGAGCGGTTGACCGAACGCTTCATCGATCGGCGGACCAGCGTGCTGATGCGGCGGCTGCGCGAGAATGCGCAACTTGAGCCGGAGATGAGCAAAACCGGCGAGGTTGTGGTCGAAGGTCACGCCATCGGCCGCCTCGACGGCTTTGTCTTCATCGCCGACGCCTCATCGGGCGGATCGGAAGCCAAGGCGTTGCAGAATGCGGCGCAAAAGGCGCTTGCCGGCGAGATCGCGACACGCGCCACGCGGCTTGCGGCGGCGCCAGACGAGCAATTCGTGCTCGCCGCCGACGGCGCCGTTCGCTGGACCGGCGCAGCCGTCGGCAAGCTTGTTGCCGGCGAGGAAGCCTTGCGGCCCCGTGTGCGCGTCATTGCAGACGAGCATCTTTCAGGTGCGCCGCGCGAGGCCGTGGAAGCGCGGCTGGACGCTTGGGTGAAATCGCACATCGAAAAATTGCTTGGCCCCTTGTTCGAGCTTTCGGCAGCCGCCGACATCAGCGGAATCGCCCGCGGCGTTGCGTTCCAATTGGTCGAGGCACTCGGCGTGCTCGACCGTCAGCGCGTTGCGGACGAAGTGAAGGGTTTGGAGCAGCCGGAGCGGGCGAGCCTGCGCAAATACGGCGTGCGCTTCGGCGCCTATCACATCTATCTCCCGCCCCTGCTCAAGCCGGCGCCGCGCGCGCTTGCAGCCCAGCTCTGGGCGCTGGCCCACGACGGTCCGCAGAGCAAGGGACTAGACGATGTGTTGCATCTCGCCGCGGGCGGCCGGACGTCGATCCCGGTCGATCGAGAGGTCGACGCCAGCCTTTATCGCGCGGCAGGTTATCGGGTATGCGGCGAGCGTGCGGTGCGTGTCGACATTCTCGAACGCCTTGCGGATTTGATTCGGCCAGCGCTGGTCTGGCGCGAGGGCGTTGCCGGACAAAAGCCGCCCGGCGCCATTGCCGGCGGGGGGTTCACGGTGGTCAACACCATGACCTCGCTGACTGGCGCGTCAGGCGAGGATTTCGCATCGATCCTGCGGTCGCTCGGCTACCGCCTGGAGCGGCGGCCGAAGCCGCCGCCCGCCGTTGAGGCGGTGACTGGCGACGAGGCGGAAGTGGCGGTCACGCCCGCTCCCGCACCCGGTAGCGACGAGTTGTCCTCCGTGGATGCCGCGCCAGTGGCGGAATTGCCGGCGCCCGAGACCGCGTCGCCGGCCGGCGAGATAGCCGCCGGAGTAAGCGAGACTTCTCTCACGCCACCCGAGGCGCCGGTAACCGGAGATACGGTCGCCGAGGAGCCTGCTCCCGAAGTGCCGGTTGCGGCGCCTGCCGTCGTCACGCTCGAAGCCGACGCTGAGACGGCCGATGGTGCCGCCGTTGCTGCGGCCGAAACCGAGCCGGAGATGATCGAGGTATGGCGGCCGGGCCGGCCCGAAGGACGGCGCCGCCCGCAGGGCAAGCATCGCCAGGCCGGCAGATCGTCGGCGAGACGCGGGGACACGCCGCAACCGGATGCTGCCGCTGCGTCGAGCGCGCAAGAGACCGCCCCGATAGCTTCGTCGGAAGCGCAATCGGGCGAACAGATACCGGCGGCTGGGCCTGCCGCGTCTGCCGAACAGAATATTGCCGGCGAACCGTCCAAGCCGGAGCGTCATTCACGCCATCCTCGCCGGCATGGGGGAGATCAGCGGCCCGACCGTCCGCGGCGCGAACGCGACCGCCCGCCTGCCCATGCCGTACGACACGAAAGGCAGAAGAGCGGCATGAACGGCGCGAAAAGGCGCCGGATCCGAACTCGCCGTTTGCCAAGCTTGCGGCACTCAAGGCCCAGCTCGAAGCGGAAGCGAAGGAGCGCCGCTAGGGTATGATCCGGAGTAGCGGGGGCCGACTTTCAGAAAAGATCCCGTTGCAGCGAAATCGTCGGGCAGCGGTTGATGTAATCCCAGGCCACAACGACGCGCCGGAGGGGGAGGGGCGCCAGCGGATCGACAGATGGTTGTGGCATGCGCGCCTGGTGCGCACGCGTTCAGCCGCGGCGATGCTTGCAAGTTCCGGTTACGTGCGTGTGAATGGCGTGCGTGTCGAGGCGCCGGGCCGCCTCGTGCGAAGCGGTGACGTGATCACGGTTGCGCTTGATCGTGCGGTGCGGGTAGTCAAAGTGACGGGGATTGTCGAACGCCGCGGTCCCGCCCGGGCCGGCCGAGCCTTGTATGAGGAATTGACCTGAAAAAGCCTGCGCGCGTGGCATATGTATGGAGCCAACCTTGCGCCAGTAGGAGCCATGCGGTAGGAGCAAACCCCGCGAAAGGCGTAGGTTCAGAGCGAGCAGATGACTTACATCGTCAATGATAATTGCATCAAATGCAAATACATGGACTGCGTGGAAGTTTGCCCCGTGGATTGCTTCTACGAGGGTGAAAACATGCTGGTTATCCATCCCGACGAGTGCATCGATTGCGGCGTTTGCGAGCCGGAATGCCCGGTCGACGCGATCAAGCCGGACACCGAGCCGGGAGTGGAGAAATGGCTGACCGTGAACGCCGAATTCGCCAAGCAGTGGCCGAACATCACGGCCAAAAAGGAACCGCCGGCCGACGCCAAGGACTTTGAGGGCGTTTCCGGCAAGTTCGACCAGTATTTTTCGCCAAATCCGGGAACGGGCGACTAAAAGCAACCCTTGGGCTTGTCGCCCTTAACCTTTCCCCATCTGCGACGCTTTTGCGGTGCCATAAGACTTTGATTTTGACCGAAAATGTGTTATAAGGGTGCTTCATAATGAAGAACACCCCCGATATGCCGCTCCCTCAATCGGGGAATCTGTTTTTCCGGGGCGTTTTCGAGGAATTGTCAATAGAGGCGTGAGACCCACGCGAGAGCTGTGGCAGAGAAAACTCGTCGTCATCGTTCGAAGAAGAGCGCAGCCGGCATGAGCCGGAAGGCAAGAAAGCCCACCTCCGGCGCGAGCCGAAGGCCATCACAGTCCACGCGGAAAGCAACCCGGGAACGGGTCAGCGTGGCGAAGCCCGTACCCCGGCGCAAGCCGGAGGCGGAAGGAGCAAGTTTGGGAATGAATGCGAAGAAGACTACGCAGCGACAAGGCTTTAAGACCAGCGAATTCATCGTTTACCCGGCCCACGGCGTGGGTCAGATCGTTGCGATTGAGGAGCAGGAGGTCGCCGGCGCGCGGCTTGAGCTGTTCGTCATCAATTTCGTCAAGGATAAGATGACTTTGCGGGTGCCGACCTCGAAGATCGCGTCCGTCGGCATGCGCAAGCTTGCCGAAGCGCCGATGGTCAAGCGGGCGCTTGAGACGCTCAAGGGCCGGGCGCGTATCAAGCGCACCATGTGGTCGCGCCGGGCTCAGGAATACGAAGCGAAGATCAATTCCGGCGATATCGTCGCCATCGCCGAGGTCGTTCGCGACCTCTATCGGTCGGAGTTGCAGCCGGAGCAGTCGTATTCCGAGCGCCAGCTCTACGAAGCTGCGCTCGACCGCCTCTCGCGTGAGGTCGCTGCAGTCATGCGGCTCACCGAGACCGAAGCGATCAAGGAGATCGAGGCTGCGCTCGCCAAAGGGCCGCATCGTGGTCCGAAGCCCGAGGCGACGGACGATGAGGCCGTCGTCGAAGAAGAGGCGGCCTAGGCGGCTTCAAGATTTTGCCGTCCTTCAGACGGATAGGAATTATGCAAGGCCCGGCAGAAATGCCGGGCCTTTTTCGTTCCGCCGCCGCGTGGGGAAGGCGGTTAACCTAACGGTTACCTGCCGACAAAAATCCCACGGTTAGCCATAAATTAAGCTTCATTTGAAAGGAACAAGGTAGGCGGTGGATGTGGGACCAGGGGGGACCTTGCTTATGGGGCGTGGTCGGGCGTTCAAAATTGGCCGGTTGCTTTCGCTCTTGGCGGCCGGGCTCATTGGTTATCTTCTCGGTGATTGGCACGCGCTCGTTATGCGCTCCCACGAGCTCTCGGCCGCGCAGAGTATCGCGCTGCGTTTCCCCGAGCCCAAAACGGATATCGCTGTCGCCGACGCCGCGGCTGACGTGCCGACCGGTGCAGCCAACGTCCTGGCACCCGGCGAGCCGCGGCTGGCGTTACTGAGCCCGGACTCCATGGTTTCGACGCGGCAAACGGCACAAGCGCAGATGCCGGGGCGTATACAATTGGCATCGGCGGAAGAAGTCACGCCGTTACCGTTGACCGAAACTGTGCCGGTCCGCAGCGTTACGCCGGTAGCAGTGCGGCCAAAAGCCGAGACGCCGAAAGCCGAGACCAAGCCCGCTATGGTCGCGCCGCCCAAAGCTGAGCCGAAATCGGCGGCTGCCGCCACCTGAGGTGCGCCAACACAACCGCCCGGGCTTCGTGCTCAACGACGCGCAGATCGCCAGCATCAAGACCCGGCTGCATTTGTCACCCGATCAGGAACAGATGTGGCCTGCGGTCGAAGCCGCGCTGCGCAACATCGCCTACGCGAAAGCGCACGACGGACGCCGGCACGGTTCGGCCGTGAACACCGACGTTGCCTCGCTCGATCCCGACAGCGCCGAGGTGCAGGGGCTGAAGTCCGCCGCCTTCCCGCTGATCATGAGCTTCTCCGACGAGCAGCGAAACGAAGTCCGCAGCCTCGCCCACGTCATGGGTCTGGATAAGCTCGCATCCGAA
>CAVZSB010000049.1:0-108176 GCA_963777635.1 uncultured Alphaproteobacteria bacterium | reverse complement strand
CAAGGGTGCCCTCCTCATCGTCACCCATCAACCGGCTGTAGCCTACGACATCAGCCGCGAGGATTGCTGCCAGCCGCCGTTCGACCCGCGCTTCGGCCATAAACGTGCCCTGCCGCAATGTGATTTTGGGCCAGTTTAATGGTTGGGGCCGAGGTGTGTCTATTGAGGCGACGATGTCGCAGATGGGTCAAAGGGCGACATGGGCGCGCGCTCAAGCGAAGTCCGCTTTGCCCCGCAAAGCGGTCTCAAGTCGGACATCGCGGGACCGCTTGTACCATGGAATCTAAGCCGCATTTTCCGACACAAAAACCCGACCAACGCGTCGGAATCTCAGATGTTAACTACCTTTCTGCCTTGACCCTCTCACCGCCGCCACTATGTTGCGCTTGCCGATCTGCGGCGCGGGTCCGATCCCTCGCTGATGACGTTCGGCGGCTACTCCGCTGTGTTGACGCTTGATACATAGAACGCGGAACCGTGGCCGAGCATGGCGCCCAGGGTGGTCTCCCAGGGCAATCGAGCACCCGAACGCCAAGGGTGCACCATGCATACCGCGATCTCGGCGACGCCGCGTCGCTTCCGAGTTCATACGACAACCGCTACATGACGGCCGGCGAAGTGCGTGAGCACTTCGGCGGTGTCAGTGACATGTGGATACGTCGCCATCAAGCCGAGCACGGCTTTCCGGCTGCGATCAAGTTCGGCGGCCCGACGTCATCACAATTCTGGAAACAGACCGACGTGCTCGAATGGGAGCGCGCGTGGATCAGGCGCGGCACGGTGAAGTCATGAGCACTGAAAGGGCTCGCGCACGGTTGATCCGCTCAGTCCGCGCCGGATCAGAAGTCTGGCGAACGCATACCGGCCACTCGGTCTGGCAGTTGATCGCAGGGAGTTCGTTCTCACGGCGGCTTTGCTCGGGGGTTTTGATCTGACTTTGCCGCGCCGGGGCCGCCCGTATTGGCATGCGATGCCCATCCCTTTCGGGCATCGCGCCACTTGGCCTCGCGGCCTACCAGCGGGTTTCGACGACAACGCCAAGCTCGGTCGCGACCTCTCGGGCTTTTGTCGTATCGCGGCTAGTGTGCCGCTTCACGTAGTTGCACCAAACCGTGTAGACCATCCGCATGTGGTTCTCGAATTTCTATGAGAACGCATTGGTGAGCCGGGTAAATCGGTGATCCGCATCCGCATGGTGAGGCTCTGGCGCTAGACGCGACCGAATGAGGCACACCAGGGTGCTGTAGGGTCAGGTGCCGAGCTTCTCACTCACAAGCTCTGCAATGTGATCGGACCACTTTTCCCAAGCCACCGCCATTTCCCTTGCGTATTTGTGTTTGTTGTACGTGCCGGCCTCGCCCTCGAATTGGTGGTTCAGCATCAACTCGATCACGTACGGCTCGATGCCAATCTTGGCGCAGCCGGTCGAGAACGAGCGGCGCAGATCGTGCAAGGTCCAATGGGCAAGGTCCGGCGTTTCGATTGCATTCCGCGCACGCTGACCGCCGTTCACCGAATGATCGTTGCCGGTCAAGACAAATCTGCCCGATTTTGGCAGCGAATTGAGCACGCGGCGCATCGCGTCGGTCATATAGATCTCGTGCGGCTCACCGGTTTTGGTCCGCTCGCCGGGCAGAATGATCGCATCACCATTTAATTCACGTCGTTGCAGCGATGCGATTTCGTCGCGCCGACATCCGGTCAAGATCAAGAGCTTTGCGAGCGCGCCATGCGGTCCGCCGGCTTGGTCGGCGGCGTGCCACGCGGCTCGCAATTCCTCATCGTTCAAATACCGCTTGCGCTTTTGCATCTTCGGCCGCTTCAGGCTCGCGGCCGGATTGGCGGTGATCGCGTCGCGGTCATCGGTCGCCCACCTAAAGAACGCCTTGGCGACTTTTGTGAACGTGAGCTTGGCACCATCGCCGCGCCGGGCCGAGCGGTCCTGCAAACCGAGAAGATCGCTTTTCGTAATGCTCGCAATCGGCCGGTTGCCGAGTGCATCGGCCAGGGCGTCAAGCTCGCGCTCGACATAGCGCCGGGTCCCTTTGCGAAGCCCGTTGACGTGAAGTTCCTTATAGAGCGCCACGTAAGCGGTCACGCTGGCGTCGTCCGGCGTTCCCCGACGCTTGGCGGCCATCGGGTCATTGCCGAGCGAAACGCTCTCCAGAGCGTTCTTTGCCGCGGTGCGGGCCGCCGCAAGACTGATGGCCGGATAGGCCCCGAACGTGTACTTGTGGGGATGGCCGTGAAGCCGAAATCGTGTGGCCCATGACTTCGCGCCGCTTGGTTGAACGACAAGGCGCAATGGCGAGATCGAGTTGGCAAATTCAGTGCGCTTGCCGTCTTTGGCTCTCGCTTGCGCCACGCTGCGATCAGTGAGTAGCTTTGCCAAGGGGTAACTCCTAGGGTAACGAAACGCCCCGTTTGGGCCCGTTGGGGGACGTTAGAAACAAGTCACCACAACATACCAAAGGTGCAAGAATGACGGGGCTTTCCGAACCTAGGATGTGAGGGAATGTTTGAAACAACGGTTAACAAAGAGTAGTCCACCCCCGGATCAAGTCCGGGGCAGGCTTTTTCCGGATCATGCTCTAGGCGCGCGGCGGCCTCCGCCGCTCATGGAACCACGCCCGGTATTCGGTCATATGCGCGCGCTGCGCCGACGGCGCATGCCGCTTACACGTGGACGCCTCGTCGCTGTTGTCCGGCGCGCCCCAACGCAGCTCGACACAATCATTTACATTATACGCCATCTCAAGAGCCGCCATGCGGTCGACCACGTCTTTGAGGGCGAGTGTCCACGCTGAGCCATCGCTGCGCGTATACGAGAACTTGCGTGTCGCCAGTTCGGACGCGAGCACATTCTGCAATTCCGCCTTCACGTCCGCGACGCTTTCGCCCTGGGGCATCGCATAACGCTCAGGCCGACGCGCGACGCGCTCTGGAAAGCCGCGCACGACATCAATTGCGATCAGCAGGCGCAGGTCGCGCGACGGCGTCGCGAAATCTTCCCAGGCGCCGGTGGTCTCGAAAATCGATGGGCCTTCGGGCATGCCAGTTTCGCCATGTCCGCTGCTCAGGAACTTTCGCCCGTTCTCGACCGAAGTCACGCGTGCCTTCACTTGCTCTTCGAGCGCCGAGATCGCCTCTTTCATCGCACGCACCGGATCGAGCGGCTGCGGCGACATGACGTCATCCATGCGGTCGTAAAACTCTTCGACCCCGAGCTTTGATTGTTCGAGCGAGAAATCGGCATATTGCGGATTCTTCGCAATTTCGGCGTTGGTCAGCCGGCGCAGCGCACCGCTCTTGTCGCGCACGATTGGCCGAAAGCGCTTGAATCCCGGACTCCCAAGCGCGGGATTCTGAGCGAACAGGAAATTCCCGCGCCAAAAACGCTTCACCGAGACCGTTCCGTCGGGCTGCCCGTCGACCGCGATGAAGAGGCCTGCCGCATCACTCGTCTGCGGCACGTGCCGCACGAGCATCAAAACGTGCCCATATGGATCGGCGTATACCGTCCCCGGGCGCAGCGTCTCGGCCGTGAGTGGAACCGGATAATAATCGGTGTTGTCGTCGTTCGCCGCCGTTCGCCCGGATCCGGAATGGACGGCGTCGGCGACGGTCCGGCTTACATACTGGCCGAACGATGCTGCGAGCCCCAGCGACTTCGAGGCATTTGCACTCCGCGTGGCGATGGCTGCGGTTGTCTTAGGCGCGGCTTGGCTGGCCGGAGGGGTCTGTTGGTGGAACATGTCCAGCAGACCGCGTGACGCCGGCGGTTGTTCGGATGCGGTAGCTACTTGCTGAGGCGCAGCCGCTTGTTCCGGCGCCGGATGGGCCGGCTCCAGGTTTTGGATATTCCACCATGAGTGGCACTTCGGTGGCTCGCCGCCGCCGCCGCGCGAGCACTTCGAATACCCGAATGGCAGTCCCATCTTGAACGCGAAATAGGCGCGCAAGAAATACGGAAGATCGGCACAATCCGGCCGAATGACGAGCCCCATCTGGTCTTCGCGCAGACCCAAATGGTTGAACAGAATATTGCGCGATCGATCGCGCAGCACCTCGTGCAGTGCCTTCCACGACGGCGCTTCGTCGACCGGTGCGTCGAAGAGCTTCTCGACCCAGGCGGAAAACAGGTTTTCCGTCTCGCGGTTCCACGTATTGCGAATGGGCCAGAGGCTCCCCTCCGTCGCTTTCGGCCGCGGCGGTTCGGCGCCGAGAACGGCGATATCGTGTGTAACCGTGCTGCACTCGGCCGGCGCGCCAGCGCGCACAAGCTTCGCATGCCACGTCCCCACGGCCGGAGAGGCAACCTCGGCAAACCAAACATAGGGCGGCCCTTCGTGCCGCCCGCGCGAACTGGCCGCAACGCTGCCATCGGGCGCAATCAGCGAAAGCTCACCCTCGAGCGGCTTCTCGGCAGCGAAGACCACGCGCAAAGGCGCGCCCTTCCACGGCACGATTGGCGAGGACAGGACTGCCAGTCCGGCCGCCTCCTCGCAGGGGTCGGCCGCACCTGCGGCTCGTGCGGCAACGGGCTGGAAAAGGACGACGAAAAAAGCGCCCGCACCCAGCGAAAACGCCGTCACGGCCGCAGCAAACCGGCGTGCTCGAAGCAAGTTGGACCCCTTCTCCGTCCTATCCCATCGCGCAGTATTGCCGGAGCTTTGGCCGAATGATGGCAAAACCGCCGCCGGGCGAGGCCAACCGCAACATGATAGCCTCGGTCCGGAGAGGTAACGGCGCACCGAAAATCATGCGGGCGGAGGCCAGAATAGGCAGAATACGACCGGCGGCGGGAATTTAAGCCGCGACGCGGTGCATTGCGGCGGCTTTCTCGCGCGCACCGCGGATGACCTGGACCGACTTTTCGATGGCTGACCACAAGCCGCTGATTTCGGCGGTCGAGCCGGGGTCCGAGTCGTATCCCTTCACGCCTTCGGCTTCGCTCAGCGCAAGCGAGAAGCTTGCCCGGTGGGTGATCTGACCGCCCCACACCGGCACTTTGAGCTGAGCCAGGCACCTGCGAGCCAAGGTTACCGCCGGCGCTTCAGTCTCCTGACGTTTGGGTGGCGCCGCGTTGAAGACGACAGCGTAGGGCGTGCGCACCTGCCGCGAGAAAGCGATGGTTTCCTGCACGGCGTCGATATCAAACAATCCGGGTCGACATGGGATAATAACGAGAGTTGCTGCCTCGATGGCTTCGATTACGCTCACCGAGTTGTTCGGCGGCGTATCGATGAAGATCCATTCGGCGCCGTTCCTCTTGGCCTTTTTGACAATATGGGCAATGTCGCGCTTCACAGTCTTGAGGGGCAGAGCGGACTCGGCGCGCAGCTCGTTCCAAAGTGTGAGCGAGCCTTGTGGATCATCGTCGATGAGCAGACACGGCCGCGTTGGCCTGTGCACGTGGACGGCAAGATGTGCGGCCAAGGTACTCTTGCCAGCCCCTCCTTTGCGCGACGCAAAAGCAAGAACATTCATCGGCACGATCCAATGCGCAGGATGAAGAACGAAGACGGCCGGGACAATTCGCGGCGAATTTCTGCTAATGCATTTTGTAATTAGAAGATGAATAACTCATCTATTCGGGTGTCGTACAGCCGTCATAATTCCTTCACTGACCAAATCCTTGCTTTAGATCGGCCAGCCATGGGCCGGATCATTTCAACCGGCACGCAACAGGCGGAGCAGCATCCGCACCGCACGCGGCCGACCGCGCGTCCCGACGTTCCGCGTTTCTGCCGGAACGTCGGGACGGTGGTCCCCGAGGCTGAAGATCAGCCGAGCAATCAGCCTCAATGTATGAGAAACTGCCGCTGACGAGATCGACTTGGTTCCAACGCGGCCCCTTCAGGCTATGCCAAAACCTCAATCCCGACCCGCCAAAACGAAGCACGTTTCGCGCGCCGGGCGAGTCCGCGCCAACCAACCGCGCCCCCGACGCATCGCTCGAAGAGCTGCTGGCATTTGAGCGCCTGCTTTCGGACCTGTCAGCCCGTTTCGCGAACGTTGCCGCGGACCAAGTCGTTGCGGAAATCGAAGGCGCACTAAAGCGGCTGCTGCGGTTTCTCGGCTTCGACCGCGGCGCTTTCTGGGAGTTCGTCAGCGACGAAAAGCAGCACTTTCTGTGCTCGGCGGCGGTGGAAGGCGTTGAGGCGCCGACGCCCGGCCCGATACCGGCCGATCTCGAATGGTTTGCCAGGGAGCTTCGCGCCGGGCGCACCGTCGTCATTCGATCGGACAAAGACATCCCACCGGAGGCGGCTGCCGCAGCGGAATACAATCGCCGCGTCGGTATTCGCTCCGTTCTTATCATTCCGCTGCCCGTCGGCGGCCGCGTCGTCGCCGCGATCGGCTTCGGCGCGTTCCGGTCCACGCGGGAATGGCCGGCCGAGTTTGTCGCTCGGGTAACGGTCATTGGCGAGGTAATGGCTCAGGCGCTTGCACGTACCCGCTCCGAGGCGGTGCTTCTGGCGAGCGAGGCGCGCTGGCAGTCAATCTTTGCGTCATCCAGCATAGGCATTTCGACTTTTGATCAAGATCTGCGTTACCTGGCAACAAATCCCGCCTTTCGGGCCATGCTCGGCTACACCGACGAGGAACTGCGGCACCTCACGCCTCTGGACATCACCCTTGAGGGAGGACGCGAGAAGGCGCGGATGCGACTCGCTGAGCTCCAGCAGGGCAAGGTCGATCATTACGTTGTTGTGAAACAATACCGTCGCAAGGACGGAACGCTGATGTGGGGCCACAGTTCGGTGGCGCGAGCGCCGGAAGCCAGACGGGAAATGTTTATCGGAACGATGATCGATATTACCGAAAGCAAGCATGCGCAGGATAAATTGCAAGCGACGCAAACCGAGCTGGCGCGCGTGACCAGCCTGACCGCAGCCGGGCAGATGGCGGCTTCGATAGCGCATGAAATCAACCAGCCACTGGCATCGATCGCGCTGGGTTGCAGCGCAAGTTTGCGCTGGCTTGCAAAGAAGCCGCCCAACCTGGAGGAAGTGAAAGCGGCTCTAAATCGGATATCCGACGCGAGCGACAGGGCCAGCCAAGTGGTCGGCGGCATTCGGGCCATGTTCAAGAACGACAGCCGGGAAAAGGTTTTGGTGGACCTCAACAAGATGATCCGGGAGGTCATTGCGCTGCTTGATGCCGAACTGCAAAGTCATCAAATACTCGTCGAAGCCGAGTTAAGTCCGAAACTGCAACCGATTTTGGCGGACGCGGTCCAACTGCGGCAGGTCATCGTCAATCTTGTTACCAATGCGATTGAGGCTATGGACGCCGTCGACGATCGGACTAGAACTCTTCGGGTGAAATCGGCAGCAAGCGATCCCGAGGGCATCCTGATAACGGTAGAGGACACCGGGCCTGGAATTGACCCAGAGGATGTGGACCGTATCTTCCATCCGTTTTTTACGACGAAGTCGCAGGGCATGGGGATGGGCCTGTCGATTTGCCGATCCATTATCGAGGCCCATCATGGGCGTCTCTCGGCGCGCTCCGTCGCCGATCGAGGATCGGTCTTTCAGATTGCATTGCCGAGAGGAAATGGCGCGGCTGCCGGACGATGAACCGGCTTGGCCACAATCGATCCGAGCCGGGTAGCGCGCTCTAAAGCAGTGACAGCTGGTCTTTCGGCTTTTTCTTCTTTGCCGGCCCCTCGGCCGCGGGCGCCGCAGTGTCACTTGCCGTCGCGGGAACCGGCGCGATCAGTTCGGCGGAATTGTTCACCGCGCGATTGACGGCGGATGAGACCTCGTAGCATTCGAGCAGCTCGTCGGCCGCTGGAGTGATCAGCGCGGCGGCGATTTTGGCATCGACCTCCGCGCAGTCGAGCCAAAGATTGAACGCGTCGGGCGCCACGATGACCGGCATGCGGTCGTGGATGGCGATGAGCGCGCGGTTTGCGCGCGTCGTAACGATCGCAGCTGTGTCGACCTCTTCGCCGTTCGGTCCGGTCCAAGTCTCCCACAGGCCGGCGAAGGCCATCGGGGCGCCGGATTTTGGCCGCACGAAATACGGACGCTTAGGCGCGCCGGCGCGCCATTCATAAAAGCCATCGGCCGGAATTAGGCAGCGGCGACGCCGCATGGCGTTGCGAAACGACGGCTTGTCGAGCACGGACTCGCCTCGCGCATTGACCAGGAGCGAGAAGGTCTTCGGGTCCTTCACCCAGGCCGGAAGCAATCCCCAGCGCACGAGCGCGTACGACCGCGCGCCGTTGACCAGCCGCACAACGGGAATGGGCTGAGTGGGCGCCACATTGTAACGCGGCGGAAAATTCGGCCGCTCGTCGTAGCCGAACAAAGCCCTGACCGCATCCGCCGGCGAGGTGATGACATAGCGCGCGCACATTGGGATAAACTCTAATCTCCCGTCGGGCGGATGGTCCCGTTCGATAATAGCCAAATGGGATCGGCCTTTGACCAGTACCAGCGGGCAATCGCGAAGTTATCCGACGCGGCCCTACCTCGCGGTCAGCGCCGCCATTTTCCGCGACGGCCGCGTGCTCATCGTGCGCCGAGCCCAGCCGCCGGCCCACGGCGTCTATACGCTGCCGGGCGGCGGCGTCGAACTCGGCGAGACGCTCGAACAGGCGGTGATCCGCGAGGTGCGCGAAGAGACTGGCCTCGAAATCGAGCCGATCGAGCTCGCCGGATATCGCCAGATGATCCTGCGGGACGCCGATGGACGGATCGAGCGGCACTTCGTCATTCTGCCGTTTGCGGCGCGCTGGATCGCGGGTGAGATTTCGCTCAATGAGGAGTTGGCCGAGGCGAACTGGCTTCTGCCATCCGAACTTTCCGGACTAAAGACCACCGAAGGCCTTGCCACCATCATTGCAGCCGCCAGCCAGCGCATTGCCGCGTGGCCCTGACGAGAGATCTTACTATGCCGCGTTCTCATCCTTGGCGTGCGCCGTAGCCGAAGAATATGCTTTAAACAAACCCCGATGCTTCGAACCATAATCATTGTTTCGCTCTGGCTGTCTCTGGGCGCCGCTTCCGCCAGCGCACAGATTTTCGGCCTGCCGCCAGCGCAGCCTCGCGCGCAACCGCAATTTCAACCCCAACAGCAATTCAGGCTTTTTGCACCGCAACCGCAACCCCAAGCGCAACCCAGGCCAGTCCCCCCGCCCGGTCAATCGCCGGCGCAGGCTCAAGCCCCGGCGCAAAACACACCCGCACCTTATGACCGCGACCTGCAGCGGCTTTCCGAAATTCTCGGCGCGTTGCATTTCTTGCGCGCCATATGCGGTTCGAATGAAGCCCAGAAGTGGCGAAACGAAGCGCAAACTTTGATCGAAGCCGAAGCGCCCGCCGGGGAGCGGCGCGATCAGATGATCGCAAGCTTTAATCGCGGCTACCGCGCGTTTCAGCAGAGCTACCGCACCTGTACGCCCGCGGCCGATTTTGTCATCCGCCGATATCTTGTAGAGGGCGCCAAGATCGCCCGCGAGATCACTGCGCGATACGCGAATTGATCCATTTTTCGATTTTGGGGGCGTTCGAACGCGTTTTCCAGTGGAACAAACTCCCGAATTAACCCTTCCTCAAGGTTCGACTTAGCGTGCCCGGGCACCATGCTAACGTTGCCGGTGTCAGGGACGCTGCGGGCTGCGGCGATAAAGAATTCAATGAGCATTGCGACGCAAACTCCGGCGGCACACGACGCCATGGCCGACCACGAACAAAAGCGGCTTGCACTCGGCTATTTGCAAGAGGCGTGGATGGTCGCCAACCACGAAGGCATCGACGGCGATTGCCTGGCGCAAACCTCGCTTTTTCTGGCGCTCGCCGAATTGATCTCGACATACGGCGAGGAAGCCACCGCCCGCTATGCCGAAAGCCTGGCGCTGCGCGTTCGCAACGGCGAATTTTCCGTGGACCTGTCGCGGCAATAGCCGCGGCAATGATGATGGCGCGGGCGTCGGCGCCGCGGGCAGCAGCACGAAACTAATTGCGGCTGCGGGTTCAGCGCGCGCAGCCCATAGAAACCGCACAGCGCCGTCTCGATATCGACGGGGAAAAACGGCTTTTTGAGAAACCCCGCGCCTTGCGCGCGCGCGCTCTCCACGACCGCGTGATCGGGCGCGGACGTCATCAGCACGAACGTCACGTCCCGCTGTTCCCGCCTGAACTCGGCGATCGTTTCCAAGCCGCTGAGACCGGGTAAGTGCTGGTCGATGAAAGCGATATCGAACTGCGACCGACGGGCCAAGTCAATCGCCTCTCCGCCCTGCGCGGCTTCGGTGACATCGAGCGGGAAACGCGTGGCAGAAAAAATCTTGCGCACAATGCCGCGCATGGTGGTCGAATTGTCCACCACCAATACGCGGCTTGGCAGCCGCACGCGGGTCGCCCCCGCCAGAAGGCGTGTGGCCTCCTCCAGACCCGCGGGCATGCTCGCCAAGGCGTCGGTCTGGAACTGCACGGTCGCGCCGGGCGCACAAAGGAGCACCGTAAAAGGCGGCCTGGCCGCTGCGCGCGCGGTTGACGTCATCCTGGCGACGGCGTCCTCCCCGAGCGCGCTGTCGAAAAACGCGAGATCGACGCCGGAAATCGTCGAGCGATTCGCGGACGCGACACCATCCGCTTCGAGAAGCTCTATGGGTATCGGCGCGGCTGCCACCGCTTGCCGAAACATGTCGCGGTCGCTCTGCGAGCCCGAGGCAACGACCACGCGCAGGAAAAATAGATCGTCGGTCATGCGCTCATCCCCTGAACGCGTATAGTGACCGTGCAATGACTGATGGAAGCTGAGATAGATCGAAGTTGGGATAGATCGAAGCTGGGATAGATCGAAGTTCTTGGCGGTGGCGCGTCAATTGGGCGAAATTCAACGTTGCGGCAGCCGAAGCGGCCACCAATCCGGCAACCTGCGATGGCATATTCGCCCGGTCAAGATCGTGACCAACCATTGTGAATTTTCGACAGGCCGCCGCAATTTTCCAGGATAACGCCGCAAACCCTTGAGGGAGACCGCCCGGCAGCTTAGCTTTGAGCAAGCTCAGGGAGATTTTCTGCATGAAGGCCGCCTTTCTCCCGGATCGCGGCGTAGTCAAGGTCGTCGGCGACGACGCGCGGGACTTCCTCCACGGGCTCCTCAGCGCCAATATCCTTACCCTTGCGCCTGGCGCCGCACGATTCGGCGCGCTGTTGTCGCCGCAGGGCAAGATCTTCGCGGATTTCATCGTTACCGCATCGCCAGCGGAGGATGGCGGCGGCTTCTTCCTCGATGTTCCGCGTGCGCTGGCGAAGCCCTTGGTCGACAAGCTCAAACTTTACAAGCTGCGTTCTCGCGTCATGGTCGAGGACCTGTCCGAGATTCTTGGCGTTCTGGCGGCTTGGGATGGCAGCGGCACGGCGGCGTTCGGTCTTACCTATGCCGATCCACGTCTGCCGACGCTGGGGCTGCGGGTGATGATACCGCCGCATCGCGCTGCCGACGCGGCGGCAAGCCTCGGCGCCACGCTCGTCGAGGCGGACGAGTATGACGCTCTCCGCATCGCACTCGGTATTCCACGGGGCGGCGTCGATTTCCGCTACGGCGACGCTTTCCCGCACGAGGCCGATATGGACCAGCTTGGCGGCGTTGATTTCACCAAAGGCTGTTATGTCGGCCAGGAGGTCGTGTCGCGCATGGAACACCGCGGCATTGCCCGCACGCGCACAGTGCCGGTACGCTACGATGGCGCGCCGCCGCAGGCCGGCGCAGCCGTCACGGCCGGTGAACGCCAGATTGGCACGATGGGCTCGGCGGCCGCCGGCCATGGGCTGGCGCTCTTGCGCCTCGACCGCGTCGCCGACGCTCTCTCCCGCGGCGACGTGTTTCTCGCCGATGGCGTTGCGGTCCGGCCGATCAAGCCTGACTGGGCCCGCTTTGCCTTTCCCGACGGTTCCAAGGCGGCGGAATGACCGCTCCGGCAGATAGCGCGCTCGTACGTTGCCCTTGGCCGAAGGATGACGCGCTCTACCTCGCCTATCATGACGAAGAATGGGGCGTGCCCGAATACGACGACCGCGCTCTCTACGAAAAGCTGATGCTCGACGGATTTCAGGCCGGGCTATCGTGGATCACCATCCTGCGCAAACGCGAGAATTTTCGTCGCGCCTTTGACGATTTCGCGCCGGAGAAAATCGCGCGTTACACGCCAAAGAAAGTCGAACGGCTGATGCAGGACGCCGGTATCGTGCGCAACCGCGCCAAGATCGAAGGCGCGGTGCTCTCGGCGCGCGCATGGCTTGACGTCATGGGAAAGGGACCCGGTTTCTCGAAGCTGTTGTGGGATTTCGTTGATGGCGAGCCGAAGGTGAACCGCTACAAGACCATGCGCCAGGTTCCGGCGGAAACCGCGATATCGCGCGCCATGTCGAAGGAACTGGCGGCGCGCGGCTTCAAGTTCTGCGGCCCGACGATCGTCTACGCCTTCATGCAGGCGGTCGGCATGGTCAACGACCACCTCGTCACCTGCCACCGCCACGAGGCGGTGCAGAAACTCGGAAAACCCTAGATATTCCCAGTCGCGCAAGCTGGATTACCTCGCTGCGCGCGCGACGCTCTATTTTTCGGATCACGCGGTCGCGGCTCGTCGCCGCGCGACGCTGAAGAAGATCGCGGCCAGCAATGTCAGCGTGCCGATGACGGTGTAATGCACCGAAGAATTGGCGTCGATGTAGGACGAGGCACTCGATGTTGCCTGCACCAGGGCGGCGCCCAACATCGTGCTTATGAACGAGCCGCGTCCGCCAGAGACGCTGGCGCCGCCCAGCACGACGACTGTGATGCTCATCAGCGTGTAATCGCTTCCAGTAGACGGCGAGCCGATGCCGACCTGGCCGGCGAGCATCAGCCCGCCGATGCCCGTCAATAGGCCGGAGATGACAAAGGCCAGCCACGTCAGTCGCCGGCTGTCGATGCCAAGCCGAGCGCTGGCGAGCGGACTTGAGCCGACGGCGCGGAAATTCCGTCCGAATGCGGTGCGATAGAGAAGCCATTCGGCGCCGCCGACCAAGGCGAACGTCAGTACGACGCAGGCCGGAAGGAACCAGATCTGAAATTGCGCCGCGTCCGAGATGGCGTCGTCGATGGTGCCGGCGGCCGTCGGCCGCAGCAGCAGCGAGACGCCTTGTAATCCGATGAAGGTCGCGATCGTTACAACAATCGCCGGCAGGCGCAGCGAGGTTATCAAGAGTCCCTGCAACAGGCCGAAGGCCGTGGTGCACATCAGGATAAAGATCACGCCGGCCGCGAGCGGACCGGGCATGATGCCGTCCGGCGCCAGAAACGATGCCAGCACGACGCAGAGCCCGGCCAACGGCCCGATCGAAAGGTCGATGGCGCCGACCAGCACCGTCGCAAGTTGCGCGCACGACAGGAATGCCAGAATGCTGAAGAAGGACAGAATGCTCTTGATACTGAACGGCGACAGAAAGTAGCTGTTCAGGGCCTGGGTACCGCCGAGAATAATGATGGTGAGCACGGCCAGCACCAAAGCGGGGAAATGATCGCTGGCGGCGAAATTGCTCCAGCGCCGATCGCGCGGGGCGGTGGGCGCTTCGCTGGCGCGCGATACGGTCGTGGTGAGGTTGGCCTCGGTAATGGCCGCATCGGTGACCGCGGCGCCCGTGAGTTCGTGCACGATGCGGCCGCGGGCGAAGATCAAGACCCGATCGCAGAGACCTTCAAGCTCGATGCCGTCCGACGACGAAACCAGGACTCCGAGGCCCTGATCGGCGATGGCGCGCAGCCGCTGATAGATTTCGCTGCGCGAGCCGATATCGACTCCCTTGGTGGGCTCGTCCACCAGAAGAACCGTCGGTTTCGCCGATATCTCGCGCCCGAACAGCACCTTTTGCTGATTGCCGCCGGACAATTCGAACAGCTTGGATTCAGTTGAAGCGGCGCGGACGCGCATATCTTCGGTGATTGCCTTGGCACGGCTTGCCTCGGCGGCGCGGTCAACCACGCCATGGCGCGAAATCGCATCCAGAAATCCGAGACTGTAGTTTTCGCGCAGAGTGAGATTGAGAAACACGCCCTCGCTGTGACGATCGTCGGGAATAAAGCCGATTCCGGAGCGCCGAAAGGAGCCGGGGCTGTCGCCGGTGACCTTTGCATCCTTGACCCGCAACTCGCCGCCGCGGTGGCGATCGATGCCGGCGGCCGCGCGGATGAATTCGCGCTGGCCTTCGCCTTCGATGCCGGCGAGGCCGACTATCTCGCCGGCATGGACGACGAGATCGACGTTGTCGAAACCGCGGCCGCTGAGCCCTTTAACCCCAAACAACGGGACGCTGACCGACTGCGCCTTTGGCGGGAAAATCTGCCCAAGCGGCCGGCCGGCGATCAGCGACACGATCTCGGCAGACGTAATCGATTCCGCTGGTCGGCTGTCGATAATTTCTCCATCGCGCATCACCGATACGCGATCGGCCAGTTCGTCGACCTCGTGCAGCCGGTGCGATACGTAGACGATGCCGACGCCGTCGCGTTTCAATTCGCCAATGAGGTCGAACAGCTTTCGCACGTCAGCGTGCTGCAACGGCTCGGTCGGCTCATCGAGAAAAAGCACTCTCGGATTCGTTGCAAGCGCTCGCGCGATCTCGACGACGTGGCGCTGCGCGAGCGAAAGCTCGGCGACGCGCTTGTTGATTGGCATACGAAGCTCGTCGGTCGCGACCCGCGCCAGCAGGCGCTCGGCCTCGACGGCGCCTCCGGGCCCTCCCAGCGAGGGAGCCGCCAGCTGAAGATTTTCTAAAACCGTCAAATCGGGCGCCAAAGCCGGATGCTGATAGACAACCGAAACGCCGTCCTCCCGCATCTGACGCGGATCGGGCGCATTTACGTACTTGCCGCCGTAATAGATGGCGCCGGCATCGGCCCGCAACACGCCAGCGGCAATGCCGATCAGCGTCGATTTACCGGCGCCGTTTTCGCCAACGATGGCATGAACCTCGCCGGGCATGATGAGGACATCGACGCCTTTCAGCGCCTGAACCGGGCCGAAGCTCTTGCGGATATCGGCGAGCGTCATAATCGGCACGTGCGCCGTGATTATCGGCGCCGCCGGGGCGGCGACGTTATGCATTGCGCAACCGCCGGGTTATTTCGGGAAGCGCCACGCCGCCGAGCACGATAACCGCATCAGCCAAATCCTCGGCCGAGCTGCCGAATCCGAGCGCTGTCACCAGCTGAGCGAGGTAGGTCAGGAAGAAGGCGCCGATGACCGTCGCGACCACGCTGCCCTTGGTAACGCCACCCAGCGAATTGCCGCCGACGACCACGGCGGCAATTGTGCCGAGCAGATAAGGCAGCCCGCACAGCACCGTCGGCGAGACCAGATAACCCGAGAGCATCAGCGCCGCGACAGCGTACATGAATCCGGCAATCGCGTAGGTCAGGACGCTGTAGGTGTTGAGCGGAACGCCGACCGCACGCGCTGCCGATGGATTGACACTCAGCGCGATGAACCGCCGCCCGACCGCGGTAAAAGTGAGAACAAAGACGGTCGCTCCGGTCACCAGCAGCAGGATCCAGACCAAGGTCGGCACGTAAAGAAATTCGCCAACAAAGAAAGTGACCATCATCGGCGGCGATTGAACCGAGGCGCCGGTCGAGACAAAATAGGTCAACCCGAATAAAATCGCGTTGACGCCGATGGTGGTCACCAACGGCGGCACATGCAACAACGTCACGATCAGTCCGGTTATGGCTCCGATCATCGCGCCGACTGCGAGCGCCGCGACGATCCAAAAAATAACCACCCCGGCATTCGTGCTGCCGTCGGGCAGTTTGGTTACGACCACCGCGCAGAACGACATGATGCCGGCGGTGGAGAGGTCGAGGCCGCGCTGCTGGATTACCAGGTGCTGGCCGATCGAGGCTACGGCAAGTATCGCGAAATAGGGCAGTGTCGAGAGAATTGCCGCCGTGCTGATGGTGCTTGGCGCGGCAAAGCCGCCGATTAAAACCAGCAGCGCCGTTGCGATAAGAGCCTTCGCCGCCAGCGGAAGCTCGGTCAAATCCACGCTAAGTCCAGACATTCGCAGACGGCTTATTCGATCGTCCGCCATTTCCCGAATCCGATCCCCTGCATCAAACAACTCAGCCCAACCCTTCCCCGTTTCCAGGGGAAGGGAGGGCTGAGATCAGGCGCGATCACTGACGTTCGACGTCCGGCTTACTTGCCGCCGAGCGCCTTGATCTGTAGTTCCTTCGTCAGCATCGACGATGGGATCGAATCCATCGGCATCGACTTGTCGCACTTCAATGCCAGCTTCGGATCCTTCGATGTCGTGTCCTCGCTGATTGGAAGCTTGACCAGGCTCGGCTCGTTATTGTCCATGCCTTGAGCCGCCGCCACGCCCTTACGCAAGGCGTTCCGCACCATCCAGGTGTGGGCGTCGATGCTCATCATCTTCATTTCAGGATGCTCGGCTGCCAGACAGCTCAAGTCCATCAGTGACTGACCGACATAAGCGGGGAGCGGCCGGCCGGCGGCAACGAAGGCACGGATCGGGCCGACGGTCTCACTATAGATGCCGTCGATCTGCGGATATTTGGCGATAAGCGCGGCCGTCTTTTGCTGCGCCACCGCCGGATCCCACATGGTCGGCACGGGCTCCTGCTCCAGGACCTTGATGCCCGGATACTTGGCAAATACCGGACGCCATCCGGTCGTTTGAGCCGCCGTCATCGGATTGCCCGGCGTGCCGCCGAACATGATGATGTTGCCCTTGCCGTTGAGCGTCTTGACCAACCACTCCGCGGCCTGTTCGCCGACTTGAGCTTGGCTTTCCGTAACACGATCGATGTAGTCCTTACCCAATCCGGGGAAGGCTTCGCCGGTCGAGAACGGAATGGTCGCTATGCCGGCCTGGGTGGCTTCGCGGGTGGCTTTGAGGATCGCCGCACCGGTGTCGAGGAAGGCGACAATCACGTCGTATTTCTGCGCGATCAGGCCCTCGATATCCGCGATCTGCTTTTCAGGCTTGAATTCGCCGTCCGTGTAACGGACATCGGTGATATTCTTGCACTTCGACGCTTCATCTTCGAATTCGACGCGTTGGATATGACGCCAGTAGTTGCCGCCCCAACCGTCCGACAGCGCGACCTTGATCGGCTTGGTCCCGCAGAACTTGGACATCGGCTCGAAGTCGGCGACGGTGCCTTTCTTCTCAGGATAGAGTTTGACCTTGGTGATATCGACGGCATAGCCAACGGTGGCCACGGCGAATGCCATGCCCAATACCGAGACGCCGACAGCTAGATTGCGTACTGACAACATTACGTTCCTCCCGTATGCATCTGATTTAATCTGGACCGACCTGAACGCGACGAGCCACGGCAGCGCCGTTACCCCGCATTCATGTCGACCGGAAAGTCCCAGATGACGTTTGTGCTGACGGAGCATACTCCTTTTGCGGCCGGTGCCAAGTCCGCATGATGTTCTGCGCACGCAGCGGGCGCCAAAAATGTCTGCGTAATTAATATGCTTAACTAATCGTGGGACGCGGCCCTTTTAAGCGTGGGCGTAGCCCACCACATCAGCAAGCGGCCGTGCTGGTGCGCAAGCGTCATTGGCAGGATCAAAAACATCGGTATGGTCGCGCCGATCGATTTCGGCGCAGCCGTCACCTTGCGCGACGCGGCACCGGGCTGGCATAATCGCCGACACACGTTGGCGGCCAACTAAAAGTCAAAGGGAGGACTTCATGCACAAGAGCACCAACCACATCCTGACCACCCATACCGGCAGCCTGCCTCGCGGCGCCGAACTCAATGACCTGCTGATCGCCGAGGAGGCTGGCGAGGCGGTCGACAAGGCCAAACTCAGCGAGAAAATCGACAAGCGCGTCGCCTACGTGATGGAGAAGCAACGCTGGGCCGGCGTCGACGTCGCCAACGACGGCGAACAGGGCCGTGTCGGCTTTCAGACCTATGTACCGAAGCGCATGCATGGTTTCGGCGGCGAGTCGAAGCGGCCGTTCGGCAAGGAATGGATCGAAAATCCGCTCTATACCGAAAAATTCTCGGCGCGCATTCCCAAGACGGGAAAAGTGTTCGGTTGCCCCGAATGCGTCAGCGAGCTCAAATATCACGACAAGGAAGCGATCAAGATCGAACTGGCCCGCTACAAGAAAGCGGCTTCCGGCATCAAGCCGCCCTTCGCGGAAATGTTCTTCGCCGAACCGTCGCCGGGAATCATTGCGACGACGATGCTCAATGCTCACTATTCAAGTTACGAGGCCTATCTCGACGCGATCGCCCGTGAGATGCACTACGAGTACAAGGCCGTTGTCGACGCCGGCCTCGTTCTCCAGATCGACGCACCGGATCTGGCGATGGAACGCGTGCTGTTGTTCCAAGACAAGACCGAGGCGGAGTATGTCAAGATTGTCGAGCTGCACATTGCGACGCTGAACAAGGCGCTTCACGATATCCCGCGCGATCGCGTGCGCCTGCACATCTGCTGGGGCAACTGGGAAGGGCCGCATATTTACGATATCGGCCTCGAGCCGCTGCTTCAGGCGTTCTACAAAGCCAATGTGGGCGCCTTGAGCATCGAGTTCGCCAATGCACGGCGGCAGCATGAGTATGCCGCGTTGAAGGTGCACAAGTTCCCGGACAATATGATCCTGATCCCGGGCGTCATCGATTCGAAGATCAATCTGGTCGAGCATCCCGAAGTGGTGGCACAGCGCATCGAGGCCGCGGTCGCGGCGATCGGCGACCGCGAACGCGTCATCGCTGGCGTCGATTGCGGCTTTGGCACCTTCGCAGGCTGGGAATGGGTCGCCGAGGACGTGGTGTGGCTGAAGCTCAAAACGCTGCGCGAGGGCGCCGACATTGCCACCAAGCGGCTCTGGGGCAAGAAGGCGGCGGCGTAGCCGTTTCCTCCCCGAAAAGGGGAGGAAAATACTCACCCGCTTGCGAACAATCGGGAGCAGGCTAGCCTGCTCCCGACATGACAAAGGCACGATCCACGAATTCGCCGCGCGCCTGGCAGCGAATGCTGTCAGGGCGGCGGCTCGATCTGCTCGATCCATCGGCGCTCGACATCGAAATCGAGGATATCGCGCACGGGCTTGCGCGCGTCGCGCGCTGGAATGGCCAGACGCATGGCGCGCACATCTTTTCCGTGGCGCAACATTCGCTCCTGGTCGAAGCGTTGGCACGCGCACACACGCCGCAGCTTGACCACCCTCGCCGTCTGGCGGTCCTGCTGCACGACGCGCCCGAATACGTCATCGGCGACATGATTTCGCCGTTCAAAGCGGTGATCGGCGACGCCTATAAGGCAGTCGAGCAGCGCTTGCTCGCGGCTATTCATCGGCGCTTCGGCCTGCCGGCTAAATCGCCGCCGGAACTGGAAAAGCTGATCAAAATTGCCGACCGCCAAGCTGCTTTTCTCGAGGCCACCCGCCTTGCCGGATTTGAAGTTGCGGAAGCTCGGCGTTTCTTCGGCCGACCGCCCGCCATATCGCCGGCGCTGGAGCGCGACTACCTCAAGCCTTGGCCCGCCGAGACCGCGCAGGCTCGATATCTCGAACGCATCAAGAAGCTCTTCGCCGACGAGACTTGACCGGCGTGACGGCGAGCAAGCAAGTTTGAAGCTTTCGTTCGGCACGGCCGTGCCGTAGAGTCCGCTGCGACGATTTTGAGCGACACGGCTTCGATGTTCGATTTCGACTTGCTGGCCATCCTGTTGCTCGCCGCACTGGCCTTTCCGGTCATTGCCATCGTCGCGCTGGTTATGACGATTTCGCTCCGCGATCTTGTGCGTCGTCTCGACGCAAGATTGGGGAACGTCGAACGCGAACTCGCACACCGCGTGACGGCGCCGGCGCAGATAACGGCTGTAGTTGCGCCTGAACCCCAGCCACCGGCAGCTCCGGCGACGGCGCCGGCAGAATCTCCAGCTTCTGTCTCACCCTCACCGCCACCTGCCCCACCGCAACCTCCCTCACCGCAGCCTCCCTCACCGCAGCTTGGGCCTGCATCCGTCCCGCCGGTGCCGGCGGTATCGCCGGCACCACCGAGAGCGGTCAGTTTCGAGGAGCGGTTCGGCACGCGATGGGTCGTATGGGTTGGTGGCGTGGCGCTTGCGTTGGGCGGCATATTTTTGGTGCGCTACACGATCCAGCAAGGGCTCATTGGCCCGGGTGTCCGGGTCGCGCTGGGCGCGATGCTGGCCTTCGTCCTGGTCGCCGCGGGAGAATGGGCGCGCCGCCGCGAGAGAGTATCGAGGCTTCCCGGCCTGCCGTCCGCGGATATTCCCAGCATCCTCACAG
Organism: uncultured Alphaproteobacteria bacterium; assembly: GCA_963777635.1. Taxonomy (GTDB): domain Bacteria; phylum Pseudomonadota; class Alphaproteobacteria; order Rhizobiales; family Xanthobacteraceae; genus BOG-931. Next base: position 87,861 of record CAVZSB010000049.1, on the reverse strand, counting down.
CAGCCGGCACCACAGTAGCTTACGCGACCGTTTATGCCGCTTACGCCCTCTACGGATTCCTGCCGCCGCCAGCCGCCTTCATTTTGCTCGGCGTCGTCGCATTGCTTACGCTGGGAGCGGCTTTGCTCCACGGCCCGGCGCTGGCCGGCCTTGGCGTGGCCGGCGCCTTCGTGGCGCCGCTCCTGGTCGCATCCGCCAAACCCGATTACTGGTCGCTGTATATTTATGTTGCGGTTGTCACCGCGGCCGCCTTCGCCCTGGCGCGCGCGCGGCTGTGGCCATGGCTTGCGGTCGTGGCGATTGTGCTCGGCGCGCTCTGGACGGTGCCGGGAGCCGACGCTTTTCCCGTCGAGGCAATCGGAGCGCACGTATTCAACGTACTCGCCGGCTTCGCGCTGGCTGCTGTTTTCATCGTATGCGGCTTGCTGTACGGGCCACCTGCCGGACCGGGCGAAGTCGATTGGCTCTCGACGCTCGCCCTATCGGTCTATCTGCTGGCCGCGGCGCTCCTTGTTCTGGCTAGTCACGAGGATCAGGTCGCGCTCGCCGCGTTTGTGATTCTCACCGCGGCAACCGTCGCTATCGCCTGGCGCAGTGAAGCGGCGACGGGCGCCATCGCCGTTGCCGCAATCCTCGCAGCGGTCGTGATGGCCGACTGGGCGGTCGAGATGAACATCTCCAGACTAGTCGCGCCTTCCGGGCCGGTCGCGCCGGCAATCCCAGATCCGCAGCGTTACGATTACGGGTCGCACCTTCTGCTTGGCACCGCATGGGCGGCGCTGTTCGGCATCACCGGATTCCTCGCCCAAGGCCGCTCCACGCGCGCCCTGGTGCCCATGCTATGGAGCGCCACGGGCGTGTTCGCGCCGCTGGCCGTGCTCATTGCGCTGTACTATCGCGTTGCAGATCTGGATCGTTCCTTGCCGTTCGCCGGCTTCGCGCTGCTTCTGGCCGCGATTTTTGGAATTGCAACAGAATCGCTGGTGCGGCGAGAGCCGCGTCCCGGCCTCATGGCGTCGAGCGCAATATTCGCGACCGGCGCGCTCGCTGCGCTCGCGCTCGCACTCACCTTCGCCCTCGAAAAGGGCTGGCTCACCATCGGACTGGCGCTGATGGCCCCTGGCGCGGCCTGGGTGTCGGAGAAGCGCCCGCTGCCACCGTTGCGCTGGCTTGCCGCCATCATGGTCGTGGTGACAGTCGCCCGCATCGGCTACGAACCGCGTATCGTCGGCACCGATCTCGGCACGGCGCCAATCTTCAACTGGCTTCTTTATGGCTACGGCGTTCCCGCGCTTTCGTTCTGGGTCGCGGGATGGCTATTGCGGCGGCGCGCCGACGATCTGCCTGCTCGCATCGTCGATGCCGGCGCCATTTTGTTCACCGTGCTGCTCGTGATTTTCCAAATCCGCCATTACGTCACCGGTGGAGATATTTACCGGCCGGATTTCGGGATCACCGAAGTCGCGCTTAACGTCAATGCCGGACTGGCGGTGACGATCGGGCTCGAGCGCATACGCGGACGGACCGGCAGCGTCGTGCACAACGCGGGCGCGCTGCTGATCGCGGCGTTGACGCTATTGGCCATAATTTTCGAACTCGTCATCGTCGTCGGTCCGCGTTTCAACAACAATCCGGTCGGCGGGACTTTCTTCAACACGATCCTGCTTGGATACGGCCTGCCGGCCATACTTGCCATCACATTGGCGCTGATCGCCCGTACAACTCGCCCGATGCCCTATCGCGTGATCGCCGCGACCACCGCGGTAACGCTTGCCCTGTTCTATCTCACGCTCGAAGTTCGGCGGCTCTTTCACGGCCCAATCCTGGCCGGACCGACCACCGACGCGGAGCAATACAGTTACTCGATGGTTTGGCTGGTGTTCGGCATCGCACTGCTTGCCGTCGGCTTTACTCTTCGCTCGCCGCCGGCGCGGCTCCTCGCGCTCGGCGTCATCTCGCTGACCGTCGGCAAAGTGTTTATCGTCGATACCGCCAGCTTGACCGGAATTTACCGCGCGCTGTCTGTGATCGGGCTGGGCGTCGTGCTGCTCGGCATCGGTTGGCTCTATCAGCGTCTGATATATCCACGCACCCTCCCCCCAGAGGCAACGGTTCCCTCGAATAGTCAGTAGCCGCAGGACCCGGACGTCATACTTGTGCCGTCCGCCGCACTTATACGAGACTGATTCAGATATAGTTTTGATGCCATGATTCACGTTTGCTCGCTCGCACGCCTGCATGAGACGGTCGAAGGCACCGGCGCACGACACGTCGTGTCGCTGATCGGCAACGAAGTCCGGATCGATCGGCCGAGCACCGTCGTCGAGGAGAACCACCTCTGGCTGCGGCTGCATGACATTTCCGCGCCGATCGATGGTTACGTCATGCCGGACGAGGATCATGTCGCCGATCTGTTGAAATTCGTGCGCAGATGGGATCGCCGCGCGCCGCTCGTGGTGCATTGCTATGCCGGCATCAGCCGCTCGACCGCCAGCGCCTTCGCCAGCGTCTGTGCGCTCAATCCGCATCGCGACGAGGAGAGCATCGCGCAGGCGTTGCGGCATGCCTCACCGACGGCTACGCCGAATATCCGCATCGTTTCGCTCGCCGACCGGCTGCTCGGACGCGACGGCCGTATGGTCGCCGCCATTGAAACGATCGGACGCGGCGTGCTTGCCGCGGAAGGCGCACCGTTCCGGCTCGAATTGGAGTGACGACCGTATCAGTCGTTGATCGCGGGCCGCAGATTAGCCATCGGCTCCGCTTCTACCGGCGCAGGCGCCGGCACACCGCTCGTGACTCCGGTGTGCAGATCCAGCGCCGGAGAGCGGCTTGCGGTTTCATTGTGCAGGCCGCGCACCGGTGAACGGCCTGTGACGCCATTGTTCAAGTCCAGCGCCGGAGCACGGCTGATGATCTGCGTGCGCGGATTGTGCTGGTAGAAGTCGCAATACGCGAAGCCCAATCCAGAGACGGAGCCGCGAAAGCTTCGGTGGTCGATCTTGTGCACCCTGAAACACGGCTGCAGCGGCATGCCCGACAGGTGGGCGCACATTGCTGCGCCGTCGACGCGGATCGTGCCTGCCGGCAAGGCGGCAAAGCGCACCTCGCCGCGGCCACCCGGCCGGATGGTGCCGACAACGGAGCCATCCGCGAAGATGCGGCCCATGCCCGCTGTCCCATCAAAGCAGGTGTATGAGAATAGCTTGCCGACGACGAACTCTCTTGCCTGATCCGGTGCAAGCTCCTCCGTAACGGCCGAGCCGGCACCCAGGACGCACGCACAGACAACCGCCGCAACACGCAACATCGCCAACTCCACTCTCGACGCGAGGGCTAAGTTAACAAAATTTCTTAACCGTCCCCTTACCATAGCGCCCCACACACTAGCGGAATTTCAGCGGATTATCCTTGTCAAAATCCTCGACGCTTACCGAATTTTTACCACAGTTCGTCCCCGCACCTCTCCGGCCACGATGCGCGCGCCGGTCGCGATGACATCGGCAAGCCCGATTTCAGTCGTCATCGCCGCGATCTTGCCGCGATCGAGGTCGGCTTCGAGACGTCGCCATGCCTCCTGCCGCAAAGGTAACGGGCACATCACGGAATCGATCCCGATGAGCGACACCGCGCGCAGGATGAACGGTGCGACTGTGGTCGGCAAGTCCATTCCGCCCGCAAGTCCACAGGCGGCAACCGCGCCGCCATAGCGTGTCATCGACAGAACGTTGGCCAGCGTGGTGGAACCCACGGCATCGATGCCGCCGGCCCAACGCTCCTTGCCGAGCGCACGCGGCGGGACGGCGAGTTCCTTGCGGTCGATCACCTCGGCGGCACCGAGACCCTTGAGGTAGTCGGTTTCGCTCAACCGTCCGGTGGAGGCCACGACCGCGTAGCCGAGCTTGGCCAGAATCGCGATCGCAACCGATCCCACACCGCCGGCGGCACCGGTGACGACGATGCTGCCGCGCGCCGGCACAATACCGGCCCGCTCCAGCGCCATCACCGAAAGCATCGCCGTGTAGCCTGCTGTGCCGATCGCCATGGCGTCGCGCGTGCTCATGCTGGCCGGCAATCGCACCAGCCAATCGCCTTTCACGCGCGATTTCTCGCCATATGCGCCTAGATGGGTTTCGCCCAAGCCCCAGCCGTTGAGGATCACCTTGTCGCCGGATTTCCAACCTGGATGCGAAGACGATTCCACCGTTCCGGCGAAATCGATGCCCGCGATCATCGGGAACCGGCGAACCACCGGCGCTTTCCCGGTGAGCGCGAGCCCATCCTTGTAGTTAAGCGTCGAATATTCGACGGCGACCGTGACGTCGCCATCCATCAAATCCTTCTCGTCGAAATCGGCGAGCCGGACGGTCTGTCCGTTGTCTGCTTTATCGATAACAATCGCCTTGAACGTGCCCACGCGCTTTCACTCCGCCTGCATTCTGACTTTCGAGCCGGGACAACGGCAGGACGCGGGACCGGCTTCCCGCGACCGGAATATTGACGATAACCGAGAGGGATTCCAGACACGATCGCCAGCAACCATGCCGCGTCGGAGGCCCGCTGCGGACGATGCCACCAGGCCAAGCCTCCAACTTCAAATTGCCTAGTCCAGAACCGGCGCGTGACATTTTGGGCGACATGACGATTCCGGCGGAGCCGTTTGCGCGGGCCGGCAGCATAGGCCGAGAGCACTGATCGCCTGACTGAGACTTCACCCTGAACGCACCAGGGCCGTGTACTCATAAAATCGATGCCCGCTTTGCCTTCTTCGCAGGACATTCGCGGATGCTGTCGCCCAGCCCGCCGCTTCCCAGTGGCATGAAGAGACACCAGCCGCCGGTTAGTTCGGCAAGCAACATTGTGACGCCGATGCTCATCAACAAGCCGAAAAATCAGGAAATGATCTAGATCAAATCGGCGAATTTTTTACCGTAGATAATTTCAACATGGGGTGGAGTTAATACCTGCCACCCCATTTGTCCCGCAATCTCGAACTGGGCGTCGCCTAACGGCAACAGGGCAGTGATGATGACAAATCGCGCAAAGATCGTCTTCCTCGGCGCGAGCAGCATGTCGTTTGGCCTGAGTATGTTTCGCGACATCTTTTGCAGCGACGAAATGCGCGGCTCCACGCTCACTCTGGTCGGACGCAATCCGGTTTCGCTTTCGAAAACGGCCGATCTTGCGAATTTTCTGAACAACAAAAAACGCGCTGGCTTACTCATCGAGCATACCACCGACCGCCGCGCTGCGCTTGATGGCGCCGGCTTTGTCGTTAATGCAACGGCGATCGATCGCAATCGACTTTGGAAGCTCGATTTCGAAGTGCCACGCAAACACGGCATACGGCACACGCTCGGCGAGAACGGCGGCCCGGGCGGCCTGTTCTTCACTCTGCGAACTTTGCCGTTAGTTTTCGATTTCGTCCGCGAGATGCAGGAGCTTTGTCCGCAAGCGCTGTTTATCAACTTTTCCAATCCGGAAAGCCGCATCATCCTCGCACTTGGAAAATATAGCTCGATCCGGGCGCTCGGCCTGTGCCACGGCATTTTCATGGGCCAAGGTGATGTCGCTCGCATTGTTGGTCTGCCCTACGAACAGGTTGAAGTTTGGGGCGCCGGTATCAATCATTTCCAATGCCTGCTGCAAATTCGCAATCGCACAACTGGTGAAGACCTTTATCCGCTTCTGCGCGTCAAGGAACAGGATTACGATTTTTCATTCGCTCCCCTGACCCGGCGACTGTTTCGTGCGTTCGGATACTGGATGACGTGCAGCGACGAACATTTGGGCGAATATCTGGCCTATGGTTGGGAAGGCGGCGAAAAAGGCTATGATTTCGCCGCCGACGAACGCTGGCGTGCGGAGTTTGCGGATACGCGCGAGCGCGTGCTCGGCGGCGGCCCGGTGCCGTCCGATTGGCTGATGCCGTCCGGCGAGCGCGGCGCCGCGGCGATCGGCGGCATCATCCACAACAAACAGCGGGTTCTGGAATCCGGCATTGTCTTCAACCGCGGCGTGGTGGAGAACCTGCCGCGTGACGCTGCGGTCGAGGTGCCAGTGATGGCGGACGCCGCCGGCATTCATCCGATCTCGCTCGGGCCTTTGCCCGATCCGATTGCCAAGCTCCTCAATTCACAGGTAAGCGTCCAACAGCTCGCGGTCGAGGCCGCCGTTCATGCGTCGAAAGAGATCGCTTTGCAGGCGCTACTGATCGATCCCGTCGTGAATTCCGCCTCGGCCGCCGTCAAAGTGCTCGATGAGTTGTGGGAGGTGAATTGCCCCTACATTCGGCCGTGCATCTAAGGGCAATCGTCCGCGTCAGATTTTAATTTAACGCCTGTTTTTGAGTGTTCAGGGATGCCGCACGGAGTACGAGATTTCGTTACGACCGCACTGCCGATTTCCAAGACGGGTCATTAACAAACATCGGAAGGCGTTCCGGCCAAGTCCGCTTTCCCTTCCGAACCGGACATTGATGCGGGTGCCCACGCGCCAGCGGCAGGGTGTTTATGAGTACACGCGCTCGTGCCCCTGGCTGCCCTACGCGGAGCCGGCCGGCGCTCTCCGGAATTCGCCGGACTGTTAGAGTTTGGCGGTGGCTATATTCTTGTCGGCGGCGGGCGACACTGCCGCTTGGGGCATCTTCGCCGCCGCGTCGGGGCTTCTGACCGCTGCCGCCGGCTCCTTGTCCGGTTCCGCATTTTGCGCGGAGCCGCCGGCGGGCTTCGGCGCGGCCGGCACGATGCCCCAGACCGGCGCGTCCGAGCCATCGCCCCACGCGCGCGGCCGGTAGAATGTGTGCACGCCGAGCTGGTACATCTTCTTCATTTCATGAACCCAGCTGGGGTGCACCCAATACGCGTGATAGTGCGTCGCGTGCCCAACTTCAGAGAGCCAGATTTTGCCGTCGAGCGTGTCCTTGGCGATGCGCTTGGCCTGCTCCCACATGTCGAGTTCATCGATGCGGCTCAGATCTTTGCCTTCACAGGCGAAGGTGAACTGGCACGCGAGATGACGGTTGGCGTTCTGATAGACCACGCCGCAGACACTCGTGGGGTAGAAGCCGGAGAACACCCGGTTCATCACCACTTGCGCAACCGCCATCTGTCCGCGCAACGGTTCCCCGCGTGCTTCGAAATAAACCGCGTCGGCGAGACATTTCTGCTCCTTGGCGAGCGGCTTGCCGGAAAGCCCGAGCCGTTCCGCCGGGCTCATCAAGCGGTTCACGTCGTCCTTACTGGCGACAGTCTCGCCGCCCGGCCCGGTATCCGGCGGTCCCTCCAAGGCGGAAAGCTTGATGTCCGGATCGGACGGCGGCACCAGAACAGGCTCCGCTCCTGGCGCCCATCGCTCCAGTCCGCCGCGCGAACCTAAGGCGCCGCCGCCAAAATAAATCTGAGTGTTCCGCTCCGCCGCATCCTCGTTGAGAAATGACAGCGAGGCGAATGGCGATCGCGCCGCCTCGTATTGCTCGTTGTCGCCCGCCGTGGGAATCTCCGGCGGTCTGTCGGCTGCCTCGTCCTCCGCTTCCACCTGGCGCTCTTTCGGCGCGGCGGACATCGGGGTCACGGTGTTGGTCACGTCATCGCCTTGCGCACTGCCGCCGGGCAAGAAACCGAAGGCGTCGATCGGCGTATCGATGCCTTTTCGGTCGATCTGCTCGGCGTTCTTCGGCCGCGGACCGTTCATCACCGGTGCCGGCGGGCTCGCCGGCCGCGTCGACGGTCCATCGATCGGCTGCAATAGCGGCAAGCTGCCGGGTCCGCTCGCGGCGGGCGATGCCTCCGGCATTGGCATGCGATCGCCTTTGAGGCGGCGGTTGACGGTTGGATACGCGACTTGCAGCGCGGGCTGCGCCTGCGGTGGCTCGTTTCCTGTCCAGATTTTCACGTCGAGCGCGCGCGGATCGAAATTGACCGTCTGCGCGTCGACCGGCTCGGACATCGCCGTTCCGATGGGATGCGGGAAACTGAACATGGCGGCGTGGATCGTGCCGAAAGGCGAAGCAATAAGGTGATCGCGCCAGCGCTCGGAAATACCGGGCTGTCGCGCAAGGAACGCTGCAAGATCCTGGTAGCCGATCGACGTCGGCGCTAACGCGGCACTAACCGCGCTAAACCAGAAAGGACCAGAGACCGCAGCAATCGGCAGACTACGCAACGCCAACATCACCCACTCACGTCAACGCTCTACGACGTGACGCTTCCCCGATTTTCAGCAAACACTGCTGCAGTGGCGCGAATGCGACACGTTTAAATATTGTCGGGTTAACCTTGCGGACCTGTTAACTCGCGATGCCGGGCGCCGCTGATGCAGCTAAGGGCGCGCTTTTCCCGCACCAAACAGTCGGCGCTTCAAATTCCGGCGGTCGCGAAAAGGTGTGTAAACTCGCGGCAAATTCGCCGCGCGGCGCCGGCCTGCGAGCAAAGTTCCACATTTATTAACCAAACTGCAACGCGCACTTGAAATACTCGCACTCGATCCGAGGCACACCGTAATGTCCATCACGCCGTTTCCGTACCTGACGGTATGCCTTGCCGCCGCATGCCTGCTTCTCGCTGCGGCCGGCGGCCTCGCGTTCGCGCGCTCGCGAAGAAAGTTCGATCTTTTGGTCGATGCGCTCGATTACATGTCCCAGGGCTTGTGCATGTTCGACGCCACCGGGCGCGTCGTCCTGTGCAACCGGCAATATCTGCGCATGTACCAATTGTCGTCCGACGTAGTGAAACCGGGATGCACGCTGCGGGAACTCATCGAGCAACGCAAGCGAACCGGGCTTTTCACCGGCGATCCCGAACAATATTGCAAGGAGATTATCGACAGCATCGCGAACGGCAAGCCCTCGCAGTGGGTGGTTGCGGCCAGCGACGGCCGCACGGTTCACGCCATCAACGTGCCGATGCCCAAGGGCGGCTGGGTCTCGACGCACGAGGACGTCACCGAGCAGCGGATCCTGCAGCAGCAGCGCGACGACATGGCCGAGCAGCAGAAACGCCGCGCCGTCGTCGACGCGGCGATCGCGACGTTTCGTTCCGGGATGGAAGCGTTGCTCGGTACCTTCGGCGATAGCGCCGCCGCGATGCGGGCGACTGCCGTTACGCTTTCCGCCGCGGCCAATCACGGCTCGCTGTGCGCGACGAGCGCAGTCGAGGCATCAAACAATGCATCGACCGGGGTAAGGACGGCGGCCGGTGCCGCTGATGAATTGTCGAACTCGATCACGGAAATAGCCCGCCAGATTACGCAGACCAACGGCGTCGTGCATATCGCGGTCGGCGAAGCCCAATCAACCGACGGCGAGATGACTTCGCTCGCCGATTCTGCACAGAAGATCGGCGATATCGTCAAGCTCATTCAGACCATTGCCGAGCAGACCAATCTGCTCGCGCTCAACGCCACGATAGAAGCGGCGCGCGCCGGCGATGCGGGCCGCGGCTTCGCCGTCGTCGCCTCGGAAGTCAAATCGCTGGCGGTGCAAACCGCCAAGGCGACGGAAGCAATCGGCGGACAAATCCTGGCGGTGCAAGGCTCAACGACGAGCGCCGTGGGGTCGATCCGGCGCATCACCCAGCGCATGCACGAGATCGAGCATTATGCGTCGGGCGTCGCCGCCTCAATCGAGCAGCAAAGCGCCGCGACCAACAATATTTCCTCGAACGTAGCGAGCGCGGCGCGGGCAGCGCAGACCGTGGCGGAAGTGCTCAGCGACGTCGCCGGCGCCGCCGCCCAGACGAACGTGTCGGCCGAGATCGTGCTCGATACCTCGCAGTCGGTGGAAGCCGCAGTCGCCGACCTGCGCCGGCAAATCGAGAACTTCCTCGCCGCGGTCGCCGCGTAACCTTACGCCGTCGAACTCGCGGATTTCCCCAGCGCGGCTTGAGCGGCGGCCAGTCGCGCAATCGGCACGCGAAATGGCGAGCAGGAGACGTAATCCAGCCCGACCTGGTGGCAAAATACGACCGAAGCGGGATCGCCGCCGTGCTCGCCGCAAATGCCGAGCTTCAGCTTGGGCCGCACTTTGCGGCCGCGTTCCGCGGCAATGCGCACCAGTTCACCGACGCCTTCCTGATCGATCGAGACAAACGGATCGGCCGGCAGAATACCCTTCGACGTGTAGATACCCAAAAAGCTCGCCGCATCATCGCGGCTGATGCCGAAGGCGGTTTGCGTCAGGTCATTAGTGCCGAAGGAAAAAAACTCGGCCGTCGCCGCGATTTCGCCGGCCATGAGCGCGGCGCGCGGCAATTCGATCATGGTGCCGACCTGATATTTGACCGAAGCTTTCGTCTCGGCGGCCACCGTTTCGGCCATGGCGTCGATCCGCTCTTTGACAAGATCGAGCTCGGCCTTGCTGGCGATGAGCGGCACCATGATCTCCGGCGCGACGGGCTTGCCGGTCGCGCGGCCGGCCTCGACCGCGGCTTCGAAAATAGCGCGCGCCTGCATTTCCGCGATTTCAGGATAGGCGATCGCCAGACGGCAGCCGCGGAAGCCGAGCATCGGGTTGAACTCGTGCAGTTCCCGCGCGCGATCGGCGAGCTTTTTCGGATCGGCGCCCATCGCCTCGGCTACTTCCGCGATTTCGGCGTCGGTGTGCGGCAGGAACTCGTGCAGCGGCGGATCGAGCAGGCGAATGGTGACCGGCAGCCCGCCCATGATCATGAACAACTCGACGAAATCGGCCCGCTGCATCGGCAAAAGCTTGGCGAGCGCCGACCGGCGCGCCTTCTCGTCTTCGGCCAGGATCATCTCGCGCACCGCGCGGATACGGTCCTCTTCGAAGAACATGTGCTCGGTGCGGCACAACCCGATGCCCTCGGCGCCGAACTTGATGGCGGCGCGCGCGTCGGCCGGCGTATCGGCGTTGGCGCGCACCTTGAGCGTGCGCGCGGCATCGGCCCACTTCATCAGCGTACCGAACTCGCCTGCCAGTTCGGGCTGGCGCATCGGCACCCGGCCGACCAGCACCTGCCCGGTCGAGCCATCGATCGTGAGCGTGTCGCCTTTTTTGAGCGTCATGCCGCCGGCGGTCATGGTCTGCGTGCGGTAGTCGACGCGCAGCGCGCTGGCGCCGGAGACGCAAGGCTTGCCCATGCCGCGCGCCACCACCGCAGCATGCGAGGTCATGCCGCCGCGGGTAGTGAGGATGCCCTCGGCCGCGTGCATGCCGTGAATGTCCTCGGGCGACGTCTCGACGCGAACCAGGATCACCCTGTGCCCCTGGCTCCGGAGGAGTTCAGCGTCCTCGGAGGAAAATACGATTTCGCCGCACGCCGCACCCGGCGAGGCCGGCAGGCCGGTGGCGATGATCTTGCGCTCGGCGTCGGGATCGATGGTCGGATGCAGGAGCTGGTCGAGCGCGGCGGGATCGACGCGTGTCACCGCCTCCTGTTTGCTGATCAATTTCTCCTGCGCCAGTTCGACGGCGATGCGCATGGCGGCCTTGGCGGTGCGCTTGCCGTTGCGCGTTTGCAGCATCCACAGCTTGCCCTGTTCCACCGTAAATTCGAGATCCTGCATGTCGCGGTAGTGCTTTTCCAGCGCCGCATGCATGCGCTTGAGCTCGGCGAATGCCAGCGGCATCGCCGTTTCCATCGAAGGTTTGTTGGAGCCCGCCTCCTTGCGCGCTTCCTCGGTGATCTCCTGCGGCGTGCGAATGCCGGCGACCACGTCCTCGCCCTGGGCATTGATGAGAAATTCGCCGTAGAGCTTCTTCTCGCCGGTCGACGGATTGCGCGTGAAGGCGACGCCGGTGGCCGACGTTTCGCCCATGTTGCCGAACACCATGGCCTGGACGTTCACCGCGGTGCCCCAGCCTTCCGGAATGCCGTGCAGGCGCCGATAGGTGATGGCGCGCTGGTTCATCCACGAACCGAACACGGCGCCGATCGCGCCCCATAATTGCGCGTGCGGGTCCTGCGGAAACGGCTTGCCGCTCTGCTCCTCGACGCGGTCCTTGAACCGCGCAACCAATTGCTCCCAGTCGGCGGCGTCGAGATCGGTGTCGAGCGTATAGCCGTTGCGATCCTTATGCTCGTCGAGAATTTCCTCGAAGTGATGGTGCGGGATGCCGAGCACCACGTCCGAATACATGGTGATGAAACGCCGGTAGCTGTCATAGGCGAAGCGCTTGTCGCCCGACCTTTCCGCCAGCGCCGCGACGGTGACGTCGTTGAGGCCGAGATTAAGCACGGTATCCATCATGCCGGGCATCGACGCGCGCGCCCCCGAGCGCACCGAGACCAGCAGCGGATTCTCGCCGCCGCCGAATTTCTTGCCGGTGATGCGGCCGACTTCGGCGAGAGCAGTCTCGACCTGCGGCTTCAGATGCTTCGGGTAGGCTTCGCCGTTGGCGTAAAAGTAGGTGCAGACCTCGGTGGTGATGGTGAAACCCGGCGGCACCGGAAGGCCGAGCGACGCCATTTCGGCGAGGCCCGCGCCCTTGCCGCCGAGCAGATTGCGCATGCCGCCGCGGCCCTGCGCCTTACCGCCACCGAAGGCGTAGACCCATTGGCCCGTTCTTGGCTTTGGCCGCGACGGACGGCGCCGGGCCGGATTTTGCCCGGCTGAGCGGACGCGCGCGGCGCGGCGCCGTTCGCTTCGATTTCTTCACGGGCTGACGGGAGATTTTCGAGCGCGATTTCGCCATGGTTTCTCGTTCGGTTTCAGCGCGGGCCTCCTTAATGCAGATGCCGGCGACGAATGCAACGCCGGCTTCGTGCCGCGGCGATTCAGTGGAAGTTGATGAAATGGTGGACGCTATTGAGACCGACCAGGCCGATAAAAATGAGATAAATGGCGACGATGAAGTTGAGCAGCCGCGGCATGATCAGAATCAAAATGCCGGCAACGAGGGCAACGAGCGGCGTGATATGAGCAGCGGTGATGACCATGATGTCCTCTGGGCTCGGGAAGAATGGTTGGGACTAATGCGGCGGGTTGAAACCGGCAAGGCCCGGCAGCTTCATAACGCGTAACTTGGTGTTTTGTTCTAGCAGATTTGCGGAAGTTCGGCACCGGCCTCCTCATCGTCATGGCCGGGCTCGTCCCGGCCATCCGCGTCTTCGCTTTATCCCTCGATACGCGAGAAATCGGCGACGGCACGCGTTGCCGCGCGGATTTCGTTGAGGAGCTTCAGACGATTTTCGCGCAGAGGCTTGTCGTCGACATTGACCGTGACCTTGTCGAAAAAGGCGTCGACATACGGCCGCAGGCTCGCCAAGGCGCTCATCGCGCCTTCAAAATCCTCGCGTCGCGACCGCCCTTTCGGCTTCGGTCTTGGCGCACCGCTCGCCCGCGCCAGCGCCTCTTCCTCGTCCTGCGTGTAAAGCTCCTGATCGGGCGCGCCCGTATATTCGCGGGCGTCTTTCTTTTCCTCGATGCGGATGATGTTGGCCGCGCGCTTGTAGCCGGCGAGCAGATTTTTGCCGTCCTCGGTATCGAGGAATTTTCCCAACGCCTCGACGCGACGGACGACCAGAAGGAGATCGTCCTGACCTTCCAGGGCGAACACGGCGTCGACGAGATCATGCCGCGCGCCTTGGTCGCGGAGTTGGACTTTCAGACGGTCGGCGAAGAAAGAAAGGAGATCGGTCAGCAGGCGCGATGCTATCCCGTCACTCACCAGGAGCTTGACCCGCGATGATCCTGAACAATCTTGCCGTCTTGAGACCACTATTTGTAATGATCGGAGGCGTAGCTCACTGCATGGATTCAGCCGGAGTCAAGCACTCTTCCTTTGTGTTTCAATGACGCGATGCATGACCGACGAACAAGATGGAAGCGCAAAGTCGAAGCGCAATCCGTTTTCCAATATCATGCCTAATCACCCCCAGCGCCGCCCGCCGCAGCGCATAAGGGTCCTTGCTTCCCGTCGGCTTCTCGTCGATCGCCCAAAAGCCGACCAACGTGTCGATCTTGTCGGCCAGCGCCACGGCGATCGAGACGGGATCGCCCGGCACCAGATCGTCGGGGCCTTTCGGCTTGTAGTGATCCTCGATGGCGTGGGCGACGGCTTCGTCCTCGCCCTGTTCCTCGGCGTAATATTTGCCCATCAAGCCTTGAAGCTCGGGGAATTCGCCGACCACTTCGGTGAGCAAGTCCGCCTTGCATAACCGCGCCGCACGTTTGGCCTTCTCCACGTCGGCGCCGACCAGTGGCGCCAACTCACCGGCGAGACGTTCGATGCGTTCGATGCGCTCGGCTTGCGTACCAAGCTTTTCGTGAAACACGATCTGCTCGAATTTCGGCAGACGGTCTTCGAGCCGCGTCTTCAGATCGGTCTCGTAGAAGAACTTCGCGTCCGACAGCCGCGCGCGGATCACCCGCTCATTGCCGGCGACGATAGCCTTGCCGCCGTCCTCGGCTTCGATATTCGACACAAGAATGAATTTGTTGACGAGCCTGGCGTGCGCGGCGTCGCGCAGCACGAAGCATTTCTGATTGTTGCGGATGGTGGCGCGGATCACTTCGGCGGGGATGTGCAGAAAGCCCTCATCGAACGAGCCCATCAGGACCACCGGCCATTCGACAAGGCCGGCGACTTCGGCGAGCAAGCCGTCGTCCTCGACGAGCTCGAGCCCTTGCGCGAAAGCAAGCTGCTTCGCCTCGGTCGAAATGATGTCGCGCCGCCGTTCGGCGTCGGGCACGACCTTGGCCCGGTCGAGCTTTTGCAGGTAATCGGCAAGCCGGCGCACCGTGAACGGCGCGGGCGCGAGAAAGCGATGACCGCGCGTTTCGTTGCCCGCGGCGATGCCGCCGACCGAGAGCGGCACGATTTCCGGCTCCTCGGTTTCCGGTCCGAAGGTGGCGACGATCGAGTGCAGCGGCCGCACCCAGTTGAGCGCGCCCGGCTCCTTCGACTGCACGCCCCAACGCATGGATTTCGGCCAGGGGAAGGTCTTGATGACATTGGTGAGGATTTCGCCGATCACGTCGATCGCGGCGCGGCCCGGCTTTTCGATCACGGCGACGTAAAAGTCGCCCTTCTTGTCAGGCTGCACCTTCGCTTCGCTGATTGATTTCAGTCCCGCGGCCTTGAGAAAGCCGGCGATGGCGTTCTCCGGTGCGCCGACGCGCGGACCCTTCTTCTCCTCCCGCAGGTCGGCCTGGCGCGCGGGAACGCCGTGCACGGCGAGCGCAAGCCGGCGCGGCGTGACAAACGCCCTGGCGCCTTCGTAGACCAGCCCCGCATCGACCAGCCGGTCAGTCACGGCCTTGCGCAAATCCTCCGCCGCCCGCGCCTGCATGCGCGCGGGAATTTCCTCGGAGAAAAGCTCAAGCAGAAGATCGGGCATCAGCCGAGCTTCTTATGTGTGCCGTCGCACATCGGCTTCTTCGCCGATCGCTTGCAGGCGCAGAACCACACCTTTTCGGATTTGTCCGCCTTGAATTCGACCGGCGTGAACGCGGTGACCTTGTGCGATCCGTCGCAAAACGGTTGCTTCTGCGAGCGTCCGCAGGCGCACCACCAATAGCTCTTGCCGGCCTCGACCTCGACCGCGATCGGCTGCCGTCCGCCAATTTCAGGCATCTCGCTCATTTCCAATTCCTCCACCTTCTGTTGCAAGCCACGCCTCACCACAAGCCTTGGCAAGTTCGCGCACCCGCAGGATGTAGCTCTGCCGTTCGGTGACTGAAATCACTCCGCGGGCGTCGAGCAGATTGAAAACGTGGCTGGCCTTGATGCACTGGTCGTAGGCCGGCAACGCCATGAGATGCCGCCCGCGATTGCTGCGCCCTTCGCCACGCCCATTATCAGCCCAGCCCGCTTCAAGGTATTTCCTGCAAGCCTGCTCGGCCATGCGAAACTGCTCGAACAGCATATCAGTGTCGGCGTATTCGAAATTATGCCGCGAATATTCCTGCTCTGCTTGCAGGAAAACGTCGCCGTAGGTGACCTTTTCCTTGCCATCGCGACCGTTGAAGTTCAGATCGAAGACGTTCTCCACGCCCTGGACATACATTGCCAGCCGCTCGAGCCCGTAGGTCAATTCGCCGGCGACCGGCGCGCATTCGAAGCCGGCAACCTGCTGGAAATACGTGAATTGTGAAACTTCCATGCCGTCGCACCAGCATTCCCAGCCGAGCCCCCACGCGCCGAGCGTCGGGCTTTCCCAGTCGTCCTCGACGAAGCGGATGTCGTGGATCTTTGGATCGATGCCGATCGCGTAGAGCGATTTCAGATAGAGGTCCTGCAAATCGTCCGGCGACGGTTTGAGGATCACCTGCATCTGATAATAGTGCTGCAAGCGGTTGGGATTTTCGCCATAGCGGCCATCCTTCGGCCGGCGCGACGGCTGCACGTAGGCGGCGTTCCACGACTTCGGTCCGAGCGCGCGCAAAGTCGTCGCCGGATGGAAGGTGCCGGCGCCGACCTCCATGTCGTAAGGCTGCAAGATCACGCAGCCCCAATCGGCCCAATAGCGCTGCAACGCCAGGATGAGGCCCTGGAACGAGCGCTCGGGACGCATGTAGGGCGGCAAATCGTCGGTGGGTTTCGAGTCCATCGGGACGTTGTTGGTGGAACGCCCGCTTGCGGTCAAGCCTCGTCGGTGGAAACGCCTCTCTCCTTGCGGGAGAGCCAGCGGGTCGAACTAGCCCGGCCGGTATTCACCGGTATTCGGATCGGGCTTTAATGTCGGCAGTGCGCCACGATCGACCGGCTCAACGGTAGCGCGCTGCCGCACCGCGTCGAGCTCGGTATTCACGCGCTGCACCTCGCGAACGCACCAGCGCACGAGGACCGCCGTCCCCATCAATCCAAGAGCCAAGGCAAATACCGGCATCTTGATCTCCGTGTCGCTCAAGAGCGATTTTAACCGAAATCGGGCAGTGGGCTAAAGCCCGTAACGCGCCCAGACCGCGCGTACTTCAAGCGCCGAAATCATGTCTTCTGCAAGGCCGAGCGGCGGGAAGGCGCCAGGACCGACGCCAAAGGCACGGCGACCGAACAGGCCGCGGTCGGCGGTCACGAGCGGCGTGTACACCTTGTCACCGAAGCGCTCGCGCAACGAGGAGCGTAAATCGCCGATTGCGTCCACCAGACCGAAGTCAAGTGCGCGCCGCCCGGTCCAGTATTCCCCGGAGAACAGGGTTTCTTCCGCGCCGCTGAGTTTTTCTCCCCGCCGGGATTTCACCAGCGCGATGAAATCGTGGTGGATTTCCCGCTGCAAGATCTTGAGCCGCTCGACGTCGCTCGGATCCTCCGGCAGGAAGGGGTCGAGCATCGCTTTGTGATCGCCCGACGTATAAAGCCGACGCTCGACGCCGATTTTGGTGAGCAGCTTGTCGAAACCGAACGAGCCGCCCACCACGCCAATCGAACCCACGATCGAATTCGGATCGGCGATGATCTCGTCGGCGGCGCACGCGAGCATGTAGCCGCCCGAGGCGGCAGCGTCCTCAACAAATGCGATCACGCGGCGATTGCGTTCCTTCGCCAGATCGCGGATGCGACGGAAGATCAAGTGCGATTGCGCCGGCGATCCGCCCGGTGAATTTATGACGAGCGCGACCGCGGCGGCGTTGGGCACCGCGAAGACACGATCGAGCGCGCGCGCCATTCCCGCGATACTCAGGCCCGGCCGCAGCGGCGTCGAAAGGCCGATTACACCCGCAAGCCGCAGCACAGGCACGACCGGGCGATCTCTGCGGAAACGCTGCGGGATGAATTCACGCAACGCGTCGGTTGCGCGTGTCCACCCCTGCCTGACGCGTTCGCCCGTCCACCGCTCGCTCATGAAATCCACATAAGATGCGCCTGGCGCACACTCAAGTAACCGTTTGTTAATCCGCCGGGCCGCTAACTTGTTTTCGGTGGTGTGACGGATGGAATGGACGGGTAATGAAAATATATGTGCTCTTGATGTTGGTCGGCATCATTGTCGGCCTTTCCTACCTTCCCATCCGCCGTCAGACCAAAGTGGCCAATCCGACCGCTGCCGATCCGATCGTCGTTTCAATCCGCGGCTAACGGTAGCACGGCGCCGTCGCGGAACACGGCTTCCGCTCGCGCCGTTGGCTTTCCCGCTTCGTCGGTCAGGACAAAGCCCGGCAGCAGCGTCAATGGCGCCCGGCTTGCCTTGACGGCGCGCACGAGCACCCGGATCGCCGGAGCGCGGGGCTTGGCGTGAACCGGCAGGATGGTAAGCGCTCCGAAGTCGGTTGAAAGAGCTGCGAGCACGGCTTCGAGGCCGTCCGCCCGCCAGATCAGCGTGAGAACGCCGCCGGGACGAAGAAGCCAAGCCGCCGTCCGCACCCAGCGATCGAGCGAATCCCGCGCGGCTTCATGCGCGAGGCGGCGGCCGCGATCGGGCGAAGGATTTTGCGCCGTGTTGAAGGGGGGGTTCATCAGCACGTGATCCGCGCTGGCAGATCCCAATCCAGCCGCGATGAAAACCTCGGCCGGCGCTGTGACGTCAAGGCAGACAGAGCGCACGCGTTCCGCAAGCTGGTTGCGCGAAGCATTCTCCCGCCCGAGCGCCGCCAACGCGGCATCGATTTCGACCAGCGTTACCGCAAGATCGTCGAGGCGGCGGGCAAGGGCCAGCCCGGCGGCACCGACACCCGCGCCGAGTTCGACCACACGATCGCCGGGACGCACGCCGGCCGCCGCGGCAAGCAGAACTGCGTCATGACCGACGCGATGACCCTTGAGCGGTTGGCGCAGAACAAGCCGGCCGCCAAGAATGGCGTCCTCGCTCACGTCCACCGCGTCAGCGGCCATCGCGGCGAATCTCGTTGCCAAAGCCGGCGTCCTCGAGCAGTTCCTGCGCGGCGTCGAGTTGGTCATCACCGACCAGAACGCGGCGCGGGAAAATTCCGATCGAGCCTTCCAGAATGCTCATGTTCTGATCGACCACCATGTGATCGATCCCCGCGCCCTTGAGCAGCGCCTCGATCGCGGAGATCAGCACGGCATCATTGGTGCGTACCAGCTCGCGCATGACGGTCAGCTCCGGCGCCGTTCCGCGCCCGGCCCGCGCAACGCGAGATAGGCGATAAGCTTGATTTCGCGCCTGCCGCGCGTCACCGTATCGAGGATCAACCCGACCGCGAGCGAGAGGAAAGCAAGCAGCATCAGCCCGGTCGAGAGTAATGCGGTCGGCAGACGCGGAACCAAGCCTTCTTCCACGTATGTTACCAGGATCGGGATTGCCAATCCGATCGACGTGAGCGCGAGCGCTACGCCAATCGAGCCGAAGAACGGCAGCGGCCGTTCTGCGCGGTATAACTTTAAAGTCATCCAAAGAATGCGGAAGCCGTCGCTCCAGGTGGAAAGCTTCGAGGCCGATCCGCTCGGCCGCGCGTAGTAAGGCGTCGCCATTTCGCCGACCGGCAATTCGAGCTCGAGCGCATGGACCGTCAATTCCGTTTCGATCTCGAATCCGCCGGAAAGAATGGGAAACGATTTGACAAAGCGGCGAGAGAATATCCGGTAGCCGGACAGCATGTCCGTGAAAGAATGCCCAAATATGTGAGCGACAAAGCCGGTGAGGAGCCGGTTGCCGATGCGATGGCCGCGGCGATAGGCCAATCCCTCGCTCTCCACCCGGGTGGCGACGACCATGTCCAACTGCTCATCAACCAGCTTTGCGATCATCGCCGGCGCGCTCGGCGCGTCGTATGTCGCGTCGCCATCGACTAGCGCATAGACGTCGGCCTCGACGTCGTTGAACATCCGCCGCACGACGTAGCCCTTCCCCTGGCGGACTTCGCGGCGCACCACGGCGCCCGCCGCCTGCGCGGCTTCGCTGGTGCCATCGGTGGAATTGTTGTCGTAGACGTATACGGTTGCCTCGGGCAAAGCCGCGCGAAAGTCGGCAACGACCTTGGCGATGGCGTGCGCTTCGTTGTAGCAGGGTATGAGCACGGCTACGTTCAAGTTAAGCCATCCCAATTCAGCGCAAGCTGCAATATTCGCCGCCGCCAGGCGGCGACAAGCATCCATATAAACGAAATGGCGGGCGACCGCTCAGTGGATTGCGAGACATAAATTCGGAAAAATGGCCCCGGCGGCAAGCCAATATAGCCGACGGCGGCGCCTTACTCCAACGACGCATTAGCGTGGCGTCACGTATCGGTTAAATATCCCCGCAGCGGGCGGGAGACATCGGCGGGCCCCTCAAGCGCGGCCTTGGCGGACCAACGACCGCGGACGGACGCGACGAGCCAGGCGATGTTCGCCGCGCCGGCGACAATGGAGCCGGGCACGACGGGGGCAAGATAACGCGGCTCCAGATGCACCGCGGCGTAAGCCGCGAAGAAAGTCAGATAAGCCGACCAGAGCCCCAATGACGCGATCGCGCCCGGGGTCCAGCCGTCGCGAACAAGCCGCAGCGGCGTGATGATGATGAAAGCTGCAAAGATTGCGATCGAAGCCGTCTCGGCGAGACGGTGAGCAATGACGGCCGGGATCATCCACCAATTTCCCCGACGCACTGCGCGATCCCTGGCGAAATCGCGGTCGCTACCGGTATTCCACAGCAGGACATCTCGGATCGTCTCAATCGGCCGCACCGCTTGATGCAATTGCGTCTCGGTTAGGTGGCTCAACGCATGGCGCACCATGGCCGCGGGATGATGAATCCAAGCGGCGAGATACGCGGCGCTCGCTTCATGTGCGATCCGGACCGCACTCCAACCATAGTCACGATGCAAAATTGCGTTGGCTTTGTTCGCCTCATCAAGCTCCGCTCCAACTCCGAACGAGATGAAAACGCGGCGGCCCACCTGATCGAGGATACCGGAGCCAGAGAAGATCGCCGGATCGTAGCGCAACGCGCCGCCGAGTGCGTCGAGCAGTGTCCGCTGCGAGATTGCTCGTCACGATCGGTGCGCCGACGCGTTCGCGGTTCCATTCGCAATATGCCCGCTGCGTCACGATCAGGGGGGCGAAGACCAGGACAAATGCGATCAATCTGCGCAGCCATGAATGCTCGCGCATGGCCGCGCCCGCGGCGAGCGGAACGAAACCGATCGCGACGAAGGCAATCACATCGCGCATCAGGAAAGCCGCCGCCATCAAAGCGCCAGCGCCAAGAAACCCGATCGCGCGAGGTCCCTCGGGGCGAAGGACAATGCCGCTCAGAATGCAAACCGCCGCCGTCGTCGTGCTTGCACACAAGCTGTCGGACAAAATCGCCTGGTCCAGAACAAACTGCATCGCGGTCGCTTGCGCCGCGGCAACGCCAAGGCTGGCCCAGGACCCGAGCCCGAACCTCCGCGCCAGCCGGTAGACCAGAATTGTCGCCCAGACCGACGCTGCGAACTGGAACAGCACGACCGCCCAGGCCCAGCGTGCCTCGGCAACGATCTTCGCGAGGGCGATAATCGCCGGATAGCCTATCGGCCGCGCCAACGTCATCGGAATGGCGGTCGCGCCGAGATCGACGCGCAGAAAATCGCCGGACAGAATTTGATCGGCGTAGTCGATGTATCCTGCACTATCCGGCATCATGGTGGGGCCGAACATGGAAGAGTGTGCCGAGCTTCAGCCCAATAAGAAGAATCAGGCCGACGGCCGAAAGCGCCGACAGGGGCGGAAGCCCAGACTTCGAGGGCAAACCGGCGATCATAGTCCCCGCCATGGCGCCAGCCTCGCTCATGCCTACGAAACGTTCTGCCAGTGTGACTTCCGCACACTTGCCGCGTCACCATAGCGTTTCTATGCTGGCGCGTCCTTCACGGAGGAATTGCGTGGCTGTCGTTGTCCCCTTTGAGAGTCCGAATAAGCCCTCGATCGACCCTTTGCTCGACTTGGTGGCGGCCGACATGGAGCGCGTCAACGGCGTGATCCTGGCGCGCACGGGCTCCGAGGTGACGATGATCCCGGAGGTCGCCAATCACCTCATCAATTCCGGCGGCAAAAGGCTGCGGCCGATGCTTACGCTCGCACTGGCGCGCCTGACCGGCTATGGCGGCGACGGACACATCAAAATCGCCGCCGCGGTCGAATTCATGCACACGGCGACGCTGCTTCACGACGACGTCGTCGACGAGAGCGAGTTGCGGCGCGGCCGGCTCGCCGCCCGCATGCTCTGGGGCAATGAAGCGAGCGTGCTTGTCGGCGATTTCCTGCTCGGCCAAGCCTTCAAGATGATGGTCGAGGTCGGCAGCCTCAAGGCGCTGGATATTCTGTCCGTCTGCCGCCGCGGTGATCGCCGAGGGCGAAGTCATGCAGCTCGCCGCCGCCAAGAACACGGCGACGACCGAGGATGAATACATCGCCGTCATCCGCGCCAAGACCGCCGAATTGTTCGCGGCCGCCTGCGAGGTCGGGCCCGTGCTTTCCTCCCGGCAGAAAGCCGAGCAGGCCGCATGCCGTTCATTCGGCATGAATTTGGGCATCACCTTCCAGCTTATCGATGACGTGCTCGATTATGGCGGTGCCGCCGCAAAGCTCGGGAAAAACGTCGGCGACGACTTTCGCGAAGGAAAGATCACGCTGCCGGTGGTGCTCGCTTTCCGCCGCGGCGGCGACGCCGAACGCGAGTTCTGGCGGCGCACGCTCGAACGCGGCGAGGCGACTGACGCCGATCTCGAACACGCCATCGGACTTATGACCAAACACCGCGCGCTCGAGGACACGATCGGGCGCGCTCACCACTACGGCGCGATCGCCCGCGATGCGCTGGCGCTGTTCCCCGACTCGCCGATGAAATCGGCGCTGGCGGAAACCGTCGATTTCTGCATCGCGCGGACACACTAGAGCGCGAGCGAGTTAGATCACGCACCGCCCAACGTCGTCGCTTTTACCCACCACCCGGGTTGTTTGATCGACAGGAGCTTTTCCGCCGCCGCCGCTTCATCGGCGCTGGCGAAAAGTCCGAAACAGGTCGCGCCCGACCCGGACATGCGTGCAAGGCCGCATCCGCCAAGCGCGCGCAACGCCGCCAGCACGTCGGCGACCACCGGCTGCAGCCCGATGGCCGGCGCTTCCAGATCATTCGATTGCGCCGCCAAAAGCCGCACAAGCTCTTTGGCGTCGGTCAGCTTGCCGATCGCAGCGGCATCGAGCGCGCTCACGGATGACGACATTGGCTTCCACCGGGCAAAGACCGACTTGGTCGCGAGCGCCACGCCCGGATTGACCAGCACCGCCGGCAGCGGCGGCAGCACAATGGGGCCCGAAAGCACTTCGCCGATACCACGCATGATCCGCGGGCGGGGATCGAGGCAGACTGGTACATCGGCCCCGGTCGCACGGGCTGCCGCGTAGAGGTTCGGATCGTCGGGACGCCCAACCGTTTGCTTTGGCGATGAGCCGCAGCGCCGCCGCCGCGTCGGCCGAGCCGCCACCAAGGCCGGCAGCCACCGGCAGACGCTTGTTGAGCTCAAACGCGCCGAGAACGATATCCGACCGCCGCGCGACGAGCGCGCGAGCGGCCTTGAGGACGAGGTTGTCGTCGCCCTCGCCCGCCGCCTGCGCGCTCGGCCCATGCACCCTGAGCGTGAGGTTGCCCCCGCTGGAAAAGCTCAAACAATCGCCAAAGCTGGCGAAAACAACCAGGCTATCGATTTCGTGAAAGCCGTCGTCGCGGCGGCGCAGCACCCGCAGCGTCAGATTGACCTTGGCCGGCGCGTTTTCGACCAGCGGAACGGGCAAGGACAGCCCCTACCCGCCGCTGCCGGCCTTTTTCGCCTTGGCCGCGTCGGCCGCGGAAGAGGTGTCATCGGGCAGCCCCGATTTGAGCTTTTCCTCGATCTTCGGCAGGTCTTCCGCCTCGGGCTTCAGGTCCTTGGCATGCGACCACTGGAAGCGCGCTTCCAGGACCCGGCCGACCCGCCAATAGGCATCGCCGAGGTGATCGTTGATGGTCGAGTCCTCGGGTTTCAGCTCGACGGCGCGTTCAAGCTCCTTCACCGCCTCATCGTAATTGCCGATGCGGAAGTTTGCCCAGCCGAGCGAGTCGACGATATAGCCGTCGTCCGGCCGCTGCTCGACGGCGCGGTGGATCATGTTCATGCCTTCGTCGAGATTGACGCCCTGATCGACCCAGGAATAGCCCAGATAGTTGAGCACGAGCGGCTGGTCGGGATAGAGCTGAAGCGCCTTTTTCAGATCCGCCTCGGCGAGCGGCCATTGTTTGGAACGCTCGTAGCAAATGCCGCGGAAATAGAACAGCACCCAGTTCGCCTTTTCGGGAACCGCAATGTCGGCGATCGCCTTGCCGTAAGCGTCGGCGCATTGGGCGAATTCCTTGCGCCCGCGCAAGATATTGGCGAATGCGATGATCGCCTCGCTATCCTTCGGGTGTTCGGCAATGAGGTGTTCGAGCCGCTTCTTCGCCTCGTCGGTGCGATCAAGCGCGTCGAGGTCCGAGGAGATCTGAATCTCCGCGTTGCGGTGGAGCGGCGACGACGGCGGGATCCGGTCGTAAACCTTGATGGCGAGATCGGGCTTCTTGATCGCTTCGTAAAGATCGGCAAGCGCCAGCAGCGCCATGGGTTGCGTCGGCTCAAGGTAGAGCGAAAGCTGCAGATAGATCAGGGCCAAATCTTCGCCGCCGCGGCGGCCGATCGACGCGCCTAGCCCATAAAGCGCTTCGGCGGCGCCGGCCTGCGGTGAATCGACAAGCAATGGCAGTTTCTCCCCGGCGGTAACCTGCTTCACCTCTTCAACGATTATCGGATGGGCAGGCACCGTCTTCTCGAACTCACCGTAGACTTTCAGCGCCTCTTCCTTGCTGCCGGCGCGCGACAGGAAGCGGCCGTAGGCTTCGACGGTTCGCACCGCCATCGGATCGGCCTTATAGGCCCGCTCGTAGCGTTTGCCGGCCTCTTTTTTGTTGTTGGCAAGGTCGAGGATCATGGCGGCGTGCAGATCCTTGAAGATGGCGTACCAATCCGGACCGGCAAGGTGGTCGAGCGTGTCGACGGCGGCGCGCGTTTCGCCGGCGCCTGCAAGCGCCCATGCCGACAGCAGCGTCGCCGTCAGATCGGTAACCGGCCCGCGCACCGATTGTGCGAAGTTCTGGCGGGCAACGCCGTATTGCCTCTGCTTGAGGGCGCGTACGCCTACGACCAGCCGCGCGATGCGATCGTTACGATCGATCAGAAGCAGCCTATCGGCCAGCCGCCCGGCCTCGTCGATTTCGCCGTCGCTCAGAACAGAGAGAAAAGCGCGGCTGAGCAATTCGGCATTGCGGGGATCGGCCTTCAGCACGTTGAGGTAATAGGCGGACGCGGTGGCAGTGTCGCGCTCCACCCCGGCATGCCGGGCGGCCAGGTAGCTTCCGGTCGCGGTTGCATGCACGACTTCCTGCGTCGTCGGCGTCTCCGCCAGCGCTGATTGCAAGCTGAAGAGAACAACGGCGCCAGCGATGGCAGCGCGCCGGGACAGCGGCGAATAAATCACGAGATCTCCATTGGCGAACTTGAAATCGGCAAAAGGAATCAGCGCCAGATACCGTTTGCGCGCTTGAGAATGATCCTTTTGCCATATCCCTGCAAGGACCTAAGCCCCTCTAGGCCCGAAGGGAGGCGAAATCGCGGCAGCGTCGATAGTCCCTTCGACGCAGCCCGCCCGGGCCCAAACGGACTACATATTTGGATAATTCGGGCCGCCGCCACCCTCGGGCAGCACCCAGTTGATATTCTGATTTGGATCCTTGATGTCGCAGGTTTTGCAGTGGACGCAATTCTGCGCGTTGATGACGTAGCGCGGATTGCCCGCTTCCTCGATCCATTCGTAGACGCCCGCCGGGCAATAGCGCGCTGACGGGCCTGCATAAACGTCGTGTTCGGACGATTTTTGCAAAGCGGCATCGCGCACGATGAGGTGCACCGGCTGATCTTCCTCATGGTTGGTATTCGACAGGTAGACCGACGAGAGCCGGTCGAAGGTGAGCCTGCCGTCCGGCTTCGGATAAGCGATCGCCCGGCACTTCGCCGCGGGCTTAAGGCAAGCAAAATCCGGCTTGCCGTGACCAAGCGTGCCCAAAAACGAAAACCCGAGCGTGTTGGTCCACATGTCAAAGCCGCCCAGTGCCACGCCGGCGAGCGTTCCAAGCTTCGACCATAGCGGCTTGGCATTACGCACCCGCCAGAGATCATGGCCTATCGGAGAGCCGCGCCATGCCGCATCGTAGCTTGTAAGCTCGTCGTGCGAGCGCCCCGCCTGGAGCGCCGCCGCGACATTCTCGGCCGCGAGCATGCCAGACAGAATGGCGTTGTGGCTGCCTTTGATGCGCGGCACGTTCATGAAACCCGCGGCGCAGCCGACGAGCGCACCGCCGGGAAAAACCAGGTTCGGCACCGATTGCCAACCGCCTTCGGTGAGGGCACGCGCGCCATAGCAAATCCGCCTGCCGTTCGCGAACGTATCGCGCACCAGCGGATGCGTTTTGAACCGCTGGAATTCCTCAAACGGCGAAAGATACGGATTTTGATAGTTGAGGTGGACGACGAAGCCGACCGCTACGAGACGATCGCCGAAATGGTAGAGGAACGAACCGCCACCGGTACTGTTGCCGAGCGGCCAGCCCATCGTGTGCTGCACGAGACCGGCACGGAAATTCTCGGGCGCGACCTGCCACAGCTCCTTGAGCCCGATGCCGTATTTCTGCGGTTGCCGGCCGTTTGCCAAGCCAAACTTCCCGATCAGCACCTTCGAAAGACTGCCGCGCGCACCCTCAGCAAACAGCGTGTACTTGGCGCGCAATTCCATGCCGCGGGCGAAGCCTGCCTTGTGGTGTCCATCCTTGCCGATGCCCATGTCGCCGGTGGCAACGCCGGCGACCGCTCCATTCTCGAACAACAGCTCGGAGGCGGCGAAGCCCGGATAGATCTCGACGCCAAGCGCTTCGGCTTTCTGCGCGAGATGGCGGCAAACGTCGCCGAGCGAGACGATGAAATTACCGTGATTGCCCATGAGCGGCGGCAGCAGAAAGTTCGGCAGCCGCACCGCACCGGAAGGTCCGAGCACGTAGAAGCGATCGGAGGTGACCGCCGTCCGGACCGGAGCTTCTTCGTTGCGCCATTCCGGGATGAGGCGATCGAGCCCGATCGGATCGATGACGGCGCCGGACAGAATATGCGCGCCAACCTCGGAACCTTTCTCAACGACGACGACGGAAGTCTCGGGCGCGATTTGCTTGAGCCTTATCGCAGCAGCGAGGCCGGCCGGTCCGGCGCCGACGATGACGACATCGAATTCCATCGCCTCGCGGGTGGGAAGTTCCGCTGCATTCATGACTTGCTCCGCAATTGGCGCAACTTCGGAAGGTTTTTCACGAATTTGTTTTTCACGAATCTCTTGGGCTTACAATTGCCCGGTCACAGCCGCGAACCGCCGCCGAAGGCCTTGCAGCGCTCGAACAATGCCTCATCGACGAGCCGGCGGCGCGTTTTCAAGCGCTACCTCTGCGGTTGGGAAGGTCCCATATTCGAAACGCTCATCTTCGTGCGTGTTGTGGAAATTGTTGTCCACCATGACTTTGTACGGAGACATCTTGCCGGCTTCCGTTTCGCCGCCACTTGGTGCCAAAGTGTTTCACGCTTTGCCGGGCCCGAAAAGGCTCTAGCCCCGCTACCCTTGACCGAACCGCACGCATGAATTCCGCGACCAGAGACGCCCGCGAGCTTGTCGCCTTTTATGTCGATGCCGGGGTGGATGCCGTTATCGGCGAGACACCGGTCGACCGGTTCGCCGATGAGGCGAAGATTGCCCCTCCCCCTGAAAGGGGGAGGTCGGACAGCGAAGCTGTCCGGGTGGGGGTCAGCAACCAAACGGCACCAGCGCGAGGGGACCCATCCCCGAACCGGCTTCGTCGGTCCGACCCTCCCCTCGCAGGGGAGGGAATATCACGTGTAGCCCCACCCGCACCGCCGTCGCCGGAAGTGGCGATCGTGTCGGCGCGCGAGGCTGCCAGGGGTGCGGACAGCCTCGAAACGTTGCGCGCACTGCTCGAATCTTTCGAGGGCTGCATGCTGCGGACGACCGCAACGCAGCTGGTTTTTGCCGACGGCAATCCCAAAGGACGCGTCATGTTCGTCGGCGAAGCGCCAGGGCGCGATGAAGATATCGCCGGCATTCCCTTTGTCGGCCGCTCGGGAAAATTGCTCGACTTGATGATGGGAGCTATCGGGCTCGATCGCACGCAGGTCTATATCGCCAACGTTGTGCCTTGGCGTCCGCCCGGCAATCGCACGCCGACGCCGCAGGAAACCGCCACCTGTTTGCCGTTCATCCGGCGCCAGATCGAGCTCGCCGATCCCGACATCCTGGTCTGTCTTGGCCAGCCGTCGACACAAACACTGCTCGGCACCAAAGAAGGGATCACGCGCACGCGCGGGCGCTGGTTCAAATTCGATACCGGCGGCCGCGAAATACGTGCGCTCGCAACCTTCCACCCCGCCTTCCTGCTGCGTAGCCCGCTGCAGAAGCGATTTGCCTGGCGGGATTTTTTGGCGATCAAGAAAGCGCTTTTGGCATAAGAGTTCCGTCGCATTGCGTCTCGGCCGACGGGCGCTCATCATCAGTCCGCTATTGCGCCGGGCGGATCACACCCCATCCGATCAGCAGAGGCGGCAGCCGGCCGCGTACCGGCCGCGCGAAGGTGTGCGGCACTTCGGGAACGAGATCGGGAAAGCGCGCCTTGATCTCCGGCGGCGGCGCCGGATTGGTATCGGCCGCCGGCCACACTACCACGGCGCCCTTTTTGCGAATGGTCTCCGGGGTTACCCATGGCGAGTGCTGGGGCTCGGCATCGAAATAAACGCTCGGCCGGCTCGGCGCGGCGAGCGCCACCAGCTCGGCGATACGCGCATCGCCGCTGACGATCGCAAGCGGATGTCCGGTCCGGCGCGCAAAGCTGTCGGCGAAGAAACGGCCCATCGCTCCGGCCGGCTGCGCGACCTTGAGTTCGGTGCCGGTCGTCCAGGGCAAAACAGCGATCACGATCGGCACGAAGATCGCGGGTACGAACAGAAGGCCAGCCCAGGTCTGGCCGAGAATGCGTTGATGGTGAAGCTCGACGCTGTTGCCGGCGGCAACGACGACGGCCAGTCCCGATAGCACAAGGAGCGGCGCAGCGCCCCCGATCGGCAACGGAACGCCAACCAGCACGGCCACGATCGTCGCCAGCAAAGCCGGCACGAGCGCGAACGTCTTCACGAAAGTCATCGCGAAAGCAGCAGTCGGCGAGCGCACGATGGCGGGCGCCGGGCCCAGTCGGGTCCGCGGCCAGCCGACCGCCAGCACCACAAGCACGGCGAGGCCGGCATGGGCGAGAACGAGCGCCGCCGAGAAGCCGCAGCCAGGCCGCAGTATTCGCGCCGGCAATCCCGGCGACGCGCAGCCGTTCGACCACCGGCCCCAGCGTGAGAAGCCCCGCGCGTTCAAGCAGACCAAAATGCCAAAACACCATGGCCACAACGACAGCCCCCGCGATCCACGCCTCCAAGGTGTCGACGGCCGCACGCCCGCGCTCGGTTGCCGCCGTGAACAGGATCAAGACGCCCAACAGGATAAGAGCGCCCTCGGTGGTGATGAGCAAAAGTGCAGCCGCGCCAGCGAGCGCATACCAATATTGGATGCGGCGTTGCGCGACGGCGCGCCAATAGAACAACAGCGCAGCCGCCCACAGCGCCATGGCAAGTATCGGCGGGCCGAAATTCGGTGTCGGTACGGTGAACACGAAAATGCCGACCATGAGCAACACCGCCATAGCCGCGTGCGTCCCGCCGACAATCGCGCGGCTAAGCGCGAACACGCACCAGTAAGTGGCGACCACGCAGATCTGGGCGAGCGCATAGACGCCGAACAATCCGGCGGCGCGAAAAGCGATCTCCGCAAGCCAGTAAGCGAGCGGCGGGCCGAAATCGCCGTTGGTCTGCAATTCGTGACCGATCGCGAGTATGCGTGCCAGTTCGTCGGGCGGCGCCGCGTAGAACAGCATCGGCACAGCGATCCACAGCACGGCCTGCGCCAGCGTCGCCAGCCAGAACACCAGCAGAGGCCGTGAACGCAGACCTTCGATGTAGAGGGGTACGTAAAACATCGGGCCCCGCGCTGTGGAATGATAACTCGAAAATAATTTCGCTGCGGGAATAACCCCCAACTCCTCTCCCTTAAGGTATGGGGACGGAGCCAGCCAATTCCTGTCCTACCCTGTGAAAGGGCAAGAAAAGGAACGGGTCAAGCCGAGAGAGGCAATTCAGCCGCGAAAGCGTCGTCAGCGTCGCCGACCAAGTCGGCCAGCGATCCGGCGACCGGGGCGAACGAGCGGCGGTGATGAATTGTCGGACCGAGCCGGTCGAGTGCGGCGAAATGCTCCGGCACGCTATAGCCCATGTGGCGTTCGAAGCCGTAACCGGGATGCGCCGCGCCGAGGCGGGCCATCAGCCGGTCGCGGGTCACTTTGGCGACGATCGATGCGGCAGCGATCGACGCCACGAGCCCGTCGCCGCCAATCACGGCTTGGCAGTCGCAGCCGGCTTCGATGCGGTCGCGGCCATCGACGAAGACGAGGCGGGGTTTTAACGGCAGCGAAGCAACGGCGCGCGCCAAAGCCCACAGCGAAGCCCGCAAGATGTTGTCGCGATCGATACGCGCCGGTGGCGCCATGGCCACCGCGACATGCGCCCGTGCGCAAATGCGCTCGTAAAGCACCTCGCGCCGCGCCGGCGTGAGCCTTTTGGAATCGTCGAGCCCCCGCGGCACATTGTCGGGGTCGAGAATAACCGCCGCGGCGACGACCGGCCCAGCCAGCGGGCCGCGTCCGGCTTCGTCACACCCGGCAACCGGCCACACCCCGCGCTTGAGCGCCAAACGCTCCCGGCGGAAGGTCGGTCGGATGACCTCCTCGTCGAGCGGCAATCGCGCCGCCTTTTCGGTACGACTCATGCGGCCATGATGACCACGGCGCGATCGTGTCCGCAATGCGAACCGCGCGGCAGCGAGAATTGCGGGGATAGCCGATCGGCGTTTCAGCCGAACAGACTGAGCTGTTCCGAGGCGGCTTGCGGCCGCCGGAAATGCGCCGTGGTGGTCTTTACGCTCGTCGCGTTAAAGCCAAGCCGTTCGCAGGCGACTTCGAAACGGCGGCCTATCATCCACGCAACAGGTCCTTTTCCGGTCATGCGGGCGCCGAAGCTGGAATCGTAATCCTTGCCGCCGCGCATATCGCGGATGAGCTTGAATACATGGCGATAGCGGTCGGGAAAATTCGCCATCAGCCATTCGCGGAACAGGTCGCGGACTTCGAGCGGCAAGCGCAGCAGCACATAACCCGCATGGCGCACGCCGGTGGCGGCCACCGCTTCAAGGATCCGCTCGATCTCGGCATCGTTGAGCGCGGGGATGACCGGCGCCACCAACGTCGAAGCCGGTACGCCGGCATCCGCCAAACGGCGCAGCGCCTCAAGCCGCCGCGCCGGCGTCGACGCGCGCGGCTCCATGGTCCGCGCCAGTGCGGCGTCCAAGGTCGTCACCGAGATCGCCACCTTCACCAGGTCGCGCTTGGCCATGCGCGCGAGGATATCGAGATCGCGCACCACCAGGTCCGATTTGGTCACGATGCCGACCGGATGGCCGGCGCGCTCCAGCACTTCCAGGATGCGGCGCATGATCTGATGCCGACGCTCGATCGGCTGATAGGGATCGGTGTTGGTGCCGATGGCGATCACCTTCGGCACGTAGCCCGGCGCCGATAGTTCGCGCTCCAGCAAATCAGGAGCATTCGGCTTCATGAACAGCTTGGACTCGAAGTCGAGGCCAGGCGACAAGCCGAGAAAAGCGTGCGTCGGCCGCGCGAAACAATACACGCAGCCGTGCTCGCAGCCCCGGTAGGGATTGATCGAGCGGTCAAACGAAAGGTCGGGGGAGTCATTGCGGGTAATGATCTTGCGCGTCGCATCGACCGTCACGCTGGTTTGAAACGGCGGCAGATCGTCAATGTTCTGCCAGCCGTCGTCGAAGGCCACGCGCGCGAGCGCCTCGTAGCGGCCCGAGGCGTTGGAATGGGCACCGCGGCCGCGCCGGCGCTCGCCGCCGACGGCGGTTCCCAACTCGCCCGCCGGCGCGGAGGGCAGCGGCGCCGGCGGGCGTCTCACGGCGGACGATCGGGTCATAGTTCAATGATAATGCGGTCCGTAGAACAAAACAAGAACAATTCTCCGTGAAGACTGGAAAGGCTTTGAAACCCCGATCTTTGGCCGTAAATCTCCGCGAGCCGCATACCTTGGACGCCGGGCGCCACGATCGGTAGCGAATGCTGAGCGTCATCATCGCAACCCTTGATTCGGAACGGGCGCTGGTGCGGACGCTTGTCCCGCTTGTCTCGGGAGCAACCGCCGGCCTCATCACCGAGGTGCTGGTTGCCGATGCCGGCTCGGTCGACGAAACCGCAGCGGTAGCCGACGTAGCCGGCTGCAATTTTCTTGTCGTGGACGGTTCGCTCGGAAAACGGCTGAAGCGCGCGACGGCGTCGGCGCGCGCGCCGTGGCTGCTGTTTCTGCGGCCCGGAACCGTTCTCGACACGTCTTGGGTCGGCGATGCCCGAAGCTTCGTCGAGCAGCCGGCTGGCGACTTCGGCGCCGCCGTATTCCGGCGTGCGGCACCCGCACGATCGGGGCTCGGCGAAGCCCTTTCGCACCTCGCGGCCGCGCTTGGCGGAAGACCGCGCCCGGAACAAGGTCTCATCGTCTCGCAAGACTTATACGGGCGGATCGGGGGACATTCCGAAGGCGCCGCCGATCCCGAGACGGATCTACTGCGCCGCATCGGCCGGCGGCGGATCGCACTGCTGTCGGCGAGCGCCTTCCAGGTCGGCCGGCCAGATACTTGACTTAGTCAAGTATCTGGCCGAGGCTTATGCCATGATCATCCGCGATCGTGAGCACCGCATCGCCGCCGTCCGCCGGTTCAACCGCTTCTACACGCGGCAGCTCGGCGTGTTGCGCAAGACCTATCTCGACAGCCGCTACTCGCTCGGCGAGGCGCGGGTGCTTTACGAAATCGCCAGCGGCGATGCGCCGACCGCAAGCGACATCGGCCGCGCGCTCGACCTCGATGCCGGTTATCTCAGCCGGACTTTGCGTAACTTCGAAAAGCGCAGATTGATTGCGCGAAAGGCGTCTCCAAGCGACGCCCGGCAGAGCCATCTGGCGCTGTCGCCGAGCGGCAGAAAGGCTTTCGCGCCACTGGAGCGGCGCTCGCAGCAGGATACCGCGGCGATGCTCGGGAGGCTTTCTCGCGAGGACCAGGATCGGCTGATCGCGGCCATGAGCACGATCGAAAGGCTGCTCGGCGGCGCGCCGGAACACGATTTGACGCCAGAACGGAAATATATCTTGCGCGCGCCCACACCGGGCGATTTCGGCTGGATCGTCAAACGCCACGCCGAGATTTATGGCGAGGAGTACGGCTGGACCGCGCCGTTCGAGGGTGTGTGCGCACAGATCGTCGCCGATTTCGTCAACACCTACGACGCCAAGCGCGAGCGTTGCTGGATTGCCGAGATGAACGGCGAAAATGTCGGCTCGATCATGCTGGCGAAAGAGAACGAAAGCGTTGCCCGGATCCGCCTTCTCCTGGTGGACCCTAAAGCGCGCGGGCTCGGCCTCGGTACGCGCCTCACCGATGAAAGCATCCGCTTCGCGCGGCGCGCGGGCTACAAGAAAATCACGCTATGGACCCACCGGGTGCTTTCGGCGGCGCGCCACATCTACGAAAAGGCCGGCTTCAAGCTGATGCGCTCAGAGCGGCACCGGCGCTGGGGCCGCGCCGTGGTGAGCGAGCACTGGGATATGGATTTGTGATTTGTGGACGCGAGAAACACGCCCGGACGGTCGCACCGCCGAAGTGGTCAGCCTGATTGCGTCTGCGCTTTCGGCCGCCGCAGATGCTCGTCGAGCCGCGGCATGATCTCCACGAAGTTGCACGGCCCGTAGCGGTAATCGAGCTGGTGCACCAGAATTTCGTCCCAGGCGTCCTTGCAGGCGCCCGGCGAGCCCGGCAGGCAAAAGATGTAGGTCGTGCCGGCGACGCCCCCGGTCGCCCGCGACTGGATTGCCGACGTGCCGATCTTGGGAAAGCTCACGACCAAAAACAATGCCGAGAAAGCGTCCATTTTCTTGTCGAATAACGGCTCGACCGCTTCCGGGGTGACATCGCGGCCGGTAAATCCGGTGCCACCGGTGGTGATGATGACATCGATGACCGGGTCGGCGATCCACATTTTGACCCGGTTTTGGATCGCCTCCATGTCGTCCGGCACAATGCTGCGCTCGGCGACGAAGTGTCCGGCCGCGGCAATGCGTTGCACGAGCAACGCTCCGGATTTGTCATCCTTCAAACTGCGGCTATCGGAAACCGTGAGTACCGCGATCTTGAGCGGCACGAATTCCTTGCTGCCATCGATCCCGGGCATGGTTACACCTTTACAACTTGATCGCGCGTTCGTCGCCGCCAAAGGCGGGGCACCTGCGCGTTCGCTCCGGATTCCCGCTGCCGCGGGAATGAATATTTATCAGTATACTACAAAGAGGTCGCCGAAAGCGTATCGCAGGAGCCGACCTTGCCGGTGTTGAATCCGTTCATGAACCAGCGCTTGCGCTGTTCGGACGAGCCATGCGTGAAGGCGTCCGGCACGACATAGCCCTGCGTCTCCTTTTGCAGGCGGTCGTCGCCGATGGCAGACGCCGTTTGTAGCGCCTGATCGACGTCGCCGGGATCAAGGAAACGGTGCTTCTGCTGCGCCCGGTTCGCCCACACGCCCGCCAGACAATCGGCCTGCAGTTCGACGCGCACTTGCAGCGCGTTCCGCTCGGCCTTGCTCGCCGACGCCTGCTGCGCCTGCATCACGCGGGGAAGAATTCCAAGCTCGTCCTGCACATGATGACCGACCTCATGCGCAATCACGTAGGCCTCGGAAAATTTGCATGCGTTGCTGTTCGAGCAACCGCCGAATTTCTTCTGCAAATCGTCGAAGAAGGACGTATCGAGATAGATGCGCTGGTCGCGCGGACAGTAGAACGGGCCCATGGCCGACTGCGCCATCGCGCAAGGCGTTGGTTCGGAGCCCGAGAACAGACGCAGCTTCGGCGGATGATAGGTCTTGCCGGCCGCCGAGAAAATTTCGCTCCACCGATCCTCGGTATCGCCAAGCACCAAGGCGACGAATTTGCCGGTCGCATCGGTCGGCGTCCCCGCGGTAACCGGCGGCGCCGGGCTGGTCTGCTGCGTGGTCGATCCACCGCCGGTGAGAATCTGCGCACCGTTGAGCAGCACGCTGGGATCAATGCCGAAATACCAGCTGATCAGCCCGATGACGATCACCGTTCCGATACCAAGGCCGCCCGCTCCGCCCGGCAACCCGCCGCGCGATGCGCTTGCTTCGCGATTGTCTTCGACATTGTCGCTGGGACGGAAATCATCGGTACGCATCTGTCATTCTCCTTCGCAAATCCATCGCCCGATTTGGTTTGTTTGTTTCATTTCAGACCGCCGACCGGCCGGTGCGGAACGAAATTAACCAAACATTTCCCGGCATTTATTGCCTAGTACGACGACGTTTTAATTAAGCCGATTTTTACCTTGCTGGCGCATCATCCGTTTCGTCGGTTGTAGGTCCCGCGTCGCCGACAGCGTCGCCTGAGTCAGAGTTTTGAGTCATGGTTGTGTCGCGTCGCGGGGCGTCCGTAAGGGCGCCCCGCGTGAGTTTTCAGTCCGGCGCATCCGCGCGCATCGTCGTCGGCGATTGCGTTGCCGAAATGGCAAAGCTTCCCGCCGCCTCCGTCGATCTGGTGTTCGCCGATCCGCCGTACAATTTGCAGCTCCATGGCGACCTCAAGCGTCCCGACGATTCGCGCGTCGACGCCGTCGACGATGATTGGGACAAGTTTTCCAGTTTCGCCGCCTATGATGATTTCACCCGCGCCTGGATCACGGCCTGCCGTCGCCTGATGAAGCCAAGCGCCACGCTCTGGGTCATCGGTTCATACCACAACATCTTCCGCGTCGGTACGATCCTTCAGGACCTCGACTTTTGGATTCTCAACGACATCGTCTGGCGCAAATCGAACCCAATGCCGAATTTTCGCGGCCGCCGCTTCACTAATGCGCATGAAACCCTGATTTGGGCCGCTCGCGACGCCTCGAAACGGAATTATACGTTCAATTACGAGGCGCTGAAAGCGGGCAACGACGACGTCCAGATGCGCTCGGATTGGCTCATTCCGCTCTGCACCGGCGAAGAGCGGCTCAAGGGCGATGACGGCAAGAAGCTGCATCCGACGCAAAAGCCGGAAGCGCTGTTGGCCCGCGTCATTCTCGCGGCATCGCGGCCCGACGACCTTGTGCTCGACCCGTTCTGCGGCACCGGCACGACGGGGGCCGTCGCCCATCGGCTGCAACGGCGGTTCCTCGGCATCGAGCGCCTCGCCGAATATGCCACGGCCGCCGAGCAGCGGATCGCCGCCACCGAGCCCTTACCCGAGCCGGCGCTCGCAAACTTCATGACCGCGCGCGAGGCGCCGCGCGTGCCGTTCTCGGCGCTGCTGGAGCGCGGCCTGGTGACGCCGGGGATCAAGCTCGTCGACGCCAGGAAACGGCATCGCGCGCTGGTGCGCGCCGACGGCGCCATTGCGCTCGGCGAAGCAGTCGGCTCGATCCATCGCATCGGCGCGCTGGCGCAAGGCCTCGAAGCCTGCAACGGCTGGACCTTCTGGCATGTGGAAACGCCGGCCGGCCTGACTGTCATCGACGCGCTGCGCGCGAAGATACGCGCGGAGATGGGGGCGGCGTAGTTTCGCTCCTCTCCCTAAGCGCATGCGCCAGGACTTTACGCATGAGGCTCGGCAACGCCTCGCCGCCGATCGCCGCGGTGGCAATCCAGCGCGTGCCCTTGGGCGCGCGCGTATGGGGCGGAAGCTCTGCGATATAAACTGCAAGTTCGAGCGGGAAATGCGTGAATACGTGCCGGACTTTGCCGGGGATTCGATGCCAGCGAATCCCCCTCTCCCCGTCGGGGAGAGGTGAAAAAAACCGCGGTGCCGCACCAAGCGCATGCTTTTCATCAAAGTCGTTCGACCATTCGGTCGTCGGTACTTCCGTCATGCCGCCAAGCAGGCCGCGTGGCGGTCTCGTCCGCAGCAGCACGTAGCCGTCCGAACGCCGCGCGACGAAAGCCGCGCCGCGCCGCAATGCGCCTTCGCGCTTCGGCACGCGACGCGGAAACGTGTCCGCGTCACCGCGCGCGCGAGCCTGGCAGCCTTCGTTCCATGGACACACGGCGCAGGCCGGCTTTTTCGGCGTGCAGATGGTGGCGCCGAGGTCCATCAGCGCCTGGGCGAAATCGCCGGCCCGCAATTGCGGAAACAATTCGCGC
The DNA here is from genome assembly GCA_963777635.1 of uncultured Alphaproteobacteria bacterium. Classification (GTDB taxonomy): domain Bacteria; phylum Pseudomonadota; class Alphaproteobacteria; order Rhizobiales; family Xanthobacteraceae; genus BOG-931. The sequence continues at coordinate 50,524 of CAVZSB010000049.1, read as the reverse complement.
GCCAGCCGTCGTAACTCTGCCTTCGCACCCGGCAGCGGATCGGCAACGGCAAAGAGCCGCGCAACGACCCGTTCGATGTTGCCGTCCACGGGACTTGTCGGCGCATCGAATGCGATCGCGGCAATCGCCGCGGCTGTGTAGTCGCCGATGCCGGGCAGCGCGCGTAGGGCTGCTTCGCCGGCCGGAAATTCGCCGCCATGCCGCTCGACCACAACGCGCGCGCAGGCGTGCAGATTGCGGGCGCGGGCATAATAGCCGAGCCCTGCCCAGGCCTTCAGGATGTCATCGAGCGGCGCCGCGGCGAGGGCGCGCACGTCGCCCCAGCGCGCCAGGAAGCGCGCGTAGTACGGGGCGACGGACCGAACCGTCGTCTGTTGCAGCATGATCTCGGACAGCCAGACGCGGTAAGGATCGGGCCGTTGGCCGCTTTTCGCCCGCCACGGCAAGGTCCGGCCATGGCGGTCGAACCAGGCGAGCAGCGTGGCTGGTTGCGGGACTGTTTCGGGTGCGGCGGCCTTCGCACGCTGTTGCCCCGGCGCCTTCGCTGCTACCGTCATGTCTGCTTCCGTCTTGCCCGGGGATGACAGAGCGCACTAGTGCGGTGGATTTGAAGTTCCTACAATCAGGCGGCAATCTCGCATAGGAACTTCAAATCCAAGACCGCACTAGCATTGTAAAAGTTCTAGTGTCCCTTCGATTCCGAAGTTCGCACGAGAGGTGCCGCAAGCGCTTGCGAACTTCGGAATCGGGACACTAGCCGTGAACAAGCCCTCCCGCTCGCCGGCCAAACCCTTGCGCGATCTCCTCGGCAAGGTGGTCGGCGATACCTTTAAGCGCCAAGGCTTTGCGTCGGCCGAATTGGTGACACGCTGGACCGAAATCGCCGGCGCCGAGATCGCGGCGCACAGCGAACCCGTCAAAATCCAGTGGCCCCGCGCCGACGAAGCCGGCGCCCGGCCGCCGGGAACGCTCATTCTGCGCGTCGAGGGCCCCGCCGCGATCGAAATCCAGCACCTCGCCAACCTCATTTGCGAACGCGTCAATCGCTTCCTCGGCTGGCGTGCGGTAGAACGCATCGCGTTGCGGCAAGCGCCAATCCGGCGGCTTCCCCGCCGGGCCCTCCGATCCGCCGATCCCGAAGCCGCCGCGCGCATAGCCGCAAGCATGCCGGAGGTCGAGGACGACGACTTAAGGCAGGCGCTGGCGAGGCTGGGCGCGGCCATCAAGCGCGCCCCGTTGAACCGGGCTTAGTAGAAACCGGCCTGGGCAGAAAACAGGTTTGGCGAAACGGGCCTTGGCGAAACGGCGCGCTGCTGCCACATTCGTGCCGCAGCATTTGCCATCAGGATCAGGAGTAGACCTTGACGCTTACCCGTCGTCGCGTGTTTTCGGCTACCGCGGCCTTCGCTCTCGCCGGAGCTGGAACATTCTCCATACAACCGCTGCGGCAAGCCAAGGCGGAAACCGCAGAGCCCGACAAGGACATACTGGCCAAAGCCGGCCCGGACGGCGACATCGTACTTGGATCGGAAAAAGCGCCCGTGACCATCATCGAATATGCTTCGATGACCTGCCCACATTGCGCGCATTTTTCGGAGACGACCTTTCCCGAACTGCAGAAGCGTTACATCGACACCGGCAAGGTGCGCTTCATATTCCGGGAATTTCCACTGGATGCGCTCGCCGCAGCCGGCTTCATGCTGGCGCGATGCGCCGGGAACGACAAATTCATGCCCGTCATCGAAACGCTGTTCGCCAAGCAGCGCGAATGGATGGTGGAAAAGCCGATCGAGCCGCTCCGGACTATCGCCAAACAATTCGGCTTCACCCAGGAGACGTTCGACGCCTGCCTGGCGAATCAGAAGGTGCTCGACGGCATTCAGGAAGTGCGCGATCGCGCGTCCGAAAAGCTCGGGGTGGATTCCACGCCGACCTTTTTCGTCAATGGCAGGAAGTTGAGCGGCGATCAGTCGATCGACGCCTTGGCCAAGGTCATAGACCCTTATCTCAAGGATGGATAAGGCTTTTTTGACTTCGCAGGCGGACGCCGACCGGCCCCCCGGGAAGTTCCGCCGGGGATGGGTGGACGGAAGGTCTGGATAACACCGCGGGACTGTTGCGCTGACAGGCCCGACGATTCATTCTCCGCGCCGATGCGGCACCCTCGACTCAGGCCTAAGGGCATAAGTCGCCTGCGATTCCTTTCATCGCCGCGGCGCAAAAACGGAAACAAGACGCGAATGAAGCTTACGCGGCTACGTTTGATCGGCTTCAAGTCCTTCGTCGAACCAACCGACTTCGAAATCGAACCCGGCCTGACCGGAGTGGTCGGTCCGAACGGCTGCGGCAAGTCCAACCTTGTCGAAGCCGTGCGCTGGGTCATGGGCGAGGCGTCATACAAGGCCATGCGCGCGTCCGAGATGGACGACGTGATCTTCTCGGGCAACACCGGCCGCCCGGCGCGCAACCACGCCGAAGTCAGCGTCATGGTCGATAACAGCGACCGCAAAGCGCCGGCGGCGTTTAACGAAGCGGATGCGCTCGAAGTGTCGCGGCGCATCATGCGCGAGCAAGGCTCGGTCTTCCGCGTCAACGGCCGCGAAGTGCGTGCCCGCGACGTCAACGTCCTGTTCGCCGACGCTTCGACCGGCTCGCGATCGCCCGCTTTGGTCCACCAAGGCCGCATCGGCGAAATCATCCAGGCCCGGCCCGACCAGCGCCGCCGCGTGCTCGAAGAGGCGGCGGGCATTTCCGGCCTGCACGCGCGCCGCCACGAAGCGGAGCTGCGGCTCAAGGCCGCCGAGCACAACCTTGCCCGGGCCGAGGATGTCATCGGCCAACTGGCCGCGCAGGTCGCTTCGCTCAAAACCCAGGCGCGGCAGGCAGCGCGCTATCGCAACATTTCCGGACAGGTTCGACGTACCGAGGCGCTGCTGTTCCACTTACGCTGGACCGGAGTGAAGGCCGAAGTCTTTGACGCCGAGCGCAGCAAGGACGAGGCGGTACGCATTGTCGCCGCGCGCACCGGCGAGCAAGCTGTTGCTACGACGCGGCAGGCGGATGTTGCCGCCGGACTTCCGGCTTTACGCGAGGCGGAAGCCACGGCCGCCGCGGCATTGCAACGTCTTCTCGTCGCCCGCGACGCGCTGGAGCGCGAGGAGGCGCGCGCCAGGGAACGGATTGGCGAACTCGATCGCCGGCTCGAACAGTTTGCGGCCGATCTGGCACGCGAGCGGACGCTCGCGGCCGACGCTGCCGCCGCCCTCGACCGCCTCGACGCCGAGGAGACGATGCTCAGGGCCGAAGCGCAGACGAGCGCGACACAGCTCAGCGGCGTCAACGATCGCCTGGCGCAAGCCGAGGCAGCCCTTGCCATATCGGAAAAATCGTTTGCCGAGTCGACCGGGGCACTCGCCGATCTGACGGCGCAACGCAATCAGCTTCAAACGGCGCTGCACGATCACGCGCAGCGCGCGGAACGGCTGAAAGCCGAGCTTGCAAACATCGATGCCGGCCTTGCCGCGACCGGCAGCGGCGAGCCCGATCTTTCCGCTTTGGCCGCGGTGCTCGCGACCGCGCAAGCAGAACTCGCCGAAGCGGAGAGCGCCGCGCGAGCGGCAGAGGTTGCGCACACGCAGGCGCGAGCCGAACTCGACGCCGCCCGCGCTCCGCTCGCAACCGCCGAACGCGGCGTGCAGCGGCTCGAGACCGAAGCCAAGACGATCGGCAAGCTGCTTGCGGTCGAGAACAAGAACCTGTGGCCGCCGGTGACCGACGCGCTGAACGTCACCAAGGGTTACGAGAAGGCGCTCGGCGCCGCTCTCGGCGACGATCTCGATGCGCCGATCGATCCCTCCGCACCGATGCGCTGGGCCGGCGCGGCGCTCGATCCTGCCGATCCGGTGCTGCCGGAAGGCGCAGAGCCGCTGTCGCTTTTTGTAAAAGCCCCTCCGGAACTTGCCCGCCGGCTGGCCCAGATCGGCGTCGTCGAACGCGCCGCCGGACCCGGCCTCGCGGCAACGCTCAAGCCAGGCCAACGGCTGGTGTCGCGCGACGGCGATTTTTGGCGCTGGGACGGCTTTGCCGTCGCCGCGCATGCCCCGACCGGAGCAGCGCGGCGGCTCGCCGAACGCGGGCGGCTGCAATCGATCGAGGGCGAACTTGCGACCGCTCGCAGCGAAGTCGAAGCCAGGCAGCGCGTGGTCGAAGCGGCCGAAGCCGCGCTCGCCACCGCGGTGGCGGCGGAAACCGAAGCCCGCGCGCGCTGGCGAGAAGCGCAGCACCGGACCGATTCCATTCGCGAAGAGCACGCCGCCGCCGAGCGCGAGATCAGCCGCAATGCGGCGCGCATCTCGGCGCTCAAGGAGGCGAAGCAACGGACCGCTGCCGGCTGCGACGAGGCCGCAACCGCGCGCGACGAAGCGGAGCAAGCACTTGCCGCGCTACCCGCGGCCGCCGATCTCGAGGCCAAGCTCGCCCAGGTCAACGACGACATCGCAAAGGACCGCGCGGCGCTAGCGGAGGTCCGGGTCGAAGCGCAGGCAATCGCGCGCGACGCCGAGCGTGCCGATCGCAGACTTCAGGCGATCACGGGCGAGCGCGCGGCTTGGGATGAGCGAAAGAACAATGCGGCCGCGCAAATCGTCACGATTGAACAGCGCAACGAGGAGGCAAGGAGCGAGCGGAGCGGGCTCGACGCCGCGCCGGCGAAATTTGCCACCCAGCGTCAGGCCCTGATCGGCGAGGTCGAGACGGCAACGGCTGCGCGCAGCGCGGCCGCCGACCGGCTGGCGGCGGGCGAGACGGAGCTTGCCGCAGCCGACAAGGCGGCGCGGGCGGCACTCGAAGCCGTCGGCGAAGCCCGGGCCGAAGCAGCGCGGGCCGAGGAGCGCCGCGACGGCGCCAACCGCCGCCTCGCCGACATCGAACATGAGATCCGCGATCTCGTGGACGTAGAACCGGCGGGTGCCGCTGAAATCGCCGAAATCAAAGCGGACGAGGAACTGCCGGAGATCGGCGACGTCGAAGCGAGGCTCGACCGCATCAGGCGCGAACGCGAGCGTCTGGGGTCCGTCAATCTGCTCGCCGAACAGGAACTCAACGAAGTCGAAGCGCAGCACGCCAAGCTGACGGCCGAGCGCGACGACCTCGTCGAGGCCATCAGGCGGCTGCGGCAAGGCATCCACAGCCTCAACAGCGAGGCGCGCGAGCGCCTGCTCGCCTCATTCGCGACGGTCAACACCAACTTCCAGAAGCTTTTTGCCGAGCTGTTCGGCGGCGGCACCGCCGAACTGCAACTGATCGAGAGCGAGGATCCGCTCGAAGCCGGTCTCGAAATCATGGCCAAGCCGCCGGGCAAGAAGCCGGCGACGCTGTCGCTATTGTCGGGCGGCGAACAGGCGCTCACGGCGCTGGCGCTGATCTTCGCCGTGTTCCTCACCAATCCGGCGCCGATCTGCGTGCTCGACGAGGTCGACGCACCGCTCGACGACTACAATGTCGAGCGCTTCTGCGACTTGCTCGACGAAATGACGCGCTCGACCGATACGCGTTTCGTGATCATCACCCACAATCCGATCACCATGGCGCGCATGAACCGGCTCTACGGCGTCACCATGGCCGAGCGCGGCGTGTCGCAACTGGTCTCGGTCGATCTCGAAGGCGCGGTGAAACTACGCGAGGCGAGCTAACTCCTCGCGTAGTTCCCGGCTCAGTCATTCCCCAGCTTGAACAATCGCCGCGCGTTGGTGCGGCCGATCTTGAGACGATCGTTCTCGCTGATCGGGCATGCGTCGAACCAGTTCGCGGCGTGATCAATGTTTTCGAACGGCCAGTCGGTCGAGAACATGATCCGCTCCGCGCCGACTTCGAGCATGGCGTTGAGCAGAGCCGGGGTGTGGAAGTTGCCCGAGGTCGTGACAAAGAAGTTTTGGCGGAAATATTCGCGGATCGGCTGCTTCGCCGGATAGGTGTTTCGGTCCGTAATCCAGCCATTGGCGTTGTCGACGCGCCAGAGGGCGAAAGGCAGATTCTCTCCCATATGGCCGAGGATGATCTGAAGTCGCGGATGCGCATCGAACAGGCCTGAGCCCATCAGCCGTAGCGCGTGCACCGCGGTCTCCTGCGCAAAGGCCCAGATCGGGCCGAGCAGCCACCTATGTCCTTCATAGATCTTTGCGTCGCGCGGCAGCGGATTGCGCGGATGCAAATAGAACGGGACATCGAGACGCTCCGCCGTCGCCCAGAACGGCCGGTATTGCGGCAGATCGTAATAAACGGCGGTGTCCGCATCGCCGACCTGCGAAAAGCCGTTGACCAGCGCGCCGCGAAAACCGAGCTCCTTGACGCAGCGCTCAAGCTCACGCGCCGCCAGCGCCGGATCCTGCATCGGCAGCGCCGCCAGACCCTGAAACCGGTCGGGCCGCTTGCTCACCTGCTCGGCGAGATAATCGTTGGCCCGGCGCGCGATGTCGTGCGCATGTGCCGTATCGGGAATGGCCTGCACCGCCGGCGCGTTGAGCGACAACAGCATCGTCTCGATGCCGTGCTGGTCCATGAGGGCGAGCCGCCGGTCGTGCAGGTCAAGCACGCGGCTTTTCACCTCCTGCCAGACGCGATCGGGAAAGTAACCACGAGAATCGGCAAGCGTGTCCGGAATGGCGAAATGTTCTTCGAGCGCGATCTTGCCTTGCATGGTTCCTCCCATCGGGCTGCCACCTATTTGGCACCGGCACTATTAATCTTAACATGGTCTTTCGATCCAGCGGTCGCCGGGCTTGCGGCGCACGCCCGCTCTGGCATGGTTTTGGCGACCACGCTGCTGGGCGAGCTTCGCTGTCTCATTTCGGGGCAGAAAGGCCCGGATGCGCGTGCTGATGAATACCCACCAAAACTACACGCTGGCGTCGCGGCCGCAAACGAGCCGCGCCTTGCGCGGGTGGGCAGTGCTTTCGCGCGGCACGTTCTCCGGCCTGATCTTCCTGACCGATATTGCTTTGATCGTGGCGATGTCCTGCCTCACCGGCATCGCTTATCACCTCGTCGCCTTCGGCGATCCCGGCGTCATCTCGTCTTTCGTCCAGATCGGCCTTCTGGCGGCGAGCATCTTTGCCATTTCCAACCTGTTCCGCCGTGAATACCGACTGCCGAATTTCTTCAGCTTCAAACCACATGCCCGGCGCACGATCCAGCTTTGGAACGTGACGCTCATTTGCCTTTTGATGCTCGGCTTTCTCGCGCAGATCAGCGTCGAGTATTCGCGGGCATGGACACTGCTCTTCTACACTTCAACGCTCGGTGCGTTGATCGTGGAACGCTACTTCATCGTCCGCATTACCGCGCTCGCGCGCAGCACCGGCCTGTTGTCGGCGCAGCGGATCTTTCTGATCGGCACCGGCGCCAATGTCGGCGCCTTCGTCAACCGGTTCGAGCCCCGGACACTCGGCATCAATATCGTCGGTTGCCGCTTCCTGACGCCAGTTGTCGCCACCGCGCCCGTCGAACAGCGGCGCGCCATCCTCGATCGCGATCTCTCCGAAGCGGTCGCCAGCGTCCGCAGCCTGGCGCCGGATGCCATCTTCTTTCTGCTGCCGTGGTCGGCGACCGAAACCATCGACCGTTGCGCCGAGACTTTCCTCACCCTGCCGGTCGAGATCCATCTCGGCCCCGAGGAGGTCCTCTACAAGTTTGAGGAGGCCAAGCTTTCGACGCTAGGTCCGATCGCCAGTCTCCAGTTGACGCGCAGGCCGCTGACGCGCAGCGAAATCATTCAGAAACGGGCGTTCGACCTGGTGTTCGCCGCGGCGGGCCTGCTTTTAGCGACGCCCTTCCTCGTCCTCGTCGCCGCGCTCATCAAGCTCGACAGCCCCGGGCCGATCTTCTTCCTGCAGCGGCGCTATGGCTTCAACCAGCAGCCATTTCGCATCATCAAATTTCGCACCATGCGCACGCTCGAAGACGGCGCCGTGATTCGACAGGCGACGGTCGACGACCCGCGCTTGACCAAGGTTGGGCGCTGGCTTCGCCGCTTCAACATCGACGAGATTCCCCAGCTTTTCAACGTGCTCACCGGTGACATGTCGCTTGTCGGTCCGCGACCGCATGCGCTGTCGCATGACCGCGAATATGAACAGCGCATCTCACGCTATGCGCGCCGGCACAACGTCAAGCCGGGCATCACCGGCTGGGCGCAGATCAACGGCTATCGTGGCGAGACCGACACCGAGGAAAAGATGCGAAAGCGGGTCGAGTACGACCTGTTTTACATCGACAATTGGTCGCTCTGGCTCGACTTGAAGATCATGGTGCGCACGGTGCTTTCACGCACGGCGTATCAGAACGCACACTGACCGGCCGATCGCAGATCGCCGGCGGCCATACCAGATCGAAGTTGATGGAATACAGCGAAGGGCGGCTTAGTCCCCGCCAAGGCGGATAGAGCTTGGGGCTTTAGCCGACCAGCGCCGAAATGACGAAGACCGCGCCGATCGTCACCAGCGCCGTCGAAAGCCATAGCACGCCGATGAGCAACCATACCGGACGCGGCTTGTGCATAGTCGCTGTCGGCAAGTCGCTCCAGGACTGCAACTCGGGATCGGCTCTGCGCAGCGCGTCGGACGCCCGCTCGATCGCGGCGATCTCGCGCTCAAGCTGGTCGCTATCTTTGGCAGCGAGCAAACCGGAGTCATCCACTTTGACCTCGCGCCCATGATCGGCATCGAGGACTTGGTCAACAACGGCGCCACTTTCCGCACCGTCGAAAGGAAAGTCGGGGCGTCGAACGGACATGACACGTGCCTTTGCTGGTTTGTTTATTCCTAACCGACAGCCGGCACGTGCGCGATATTCATCACCGGCTAACCTTAACGCCGCCGATGAATCGGCCTATTTAGAGGACGCGGAGCAGGCGCTTATACTGACGCATGGATAAGCGGGGCCTTGGCCCGGCACGATGCTGGAGGATTTCGCCGATGGGTGCATCGACACTGATTGTCTTAGCCGTCATCGTTGTTGTCGCGCTGTGGGTGGTTGCCGTCTACAATGGCCTCGTATCCATGCGGCAACGGGTCAACCAGGCCTTCGCCGACATAGACGTGCAGCTACGGCAGCGGCACGACCTCATCCCGAACCTGGTCGAGACGGTCAAGGGCTACGCCGCGCACGAACGCGGAACGCTCGACGAGGTGGTAAAGGCACGCAACGCTGCGGTCGCCGCGCAAGGTACGCCGCAACAGGCGGCGGCGGAGAACGCGCTGTCCGGAGCGCTGCGCCAGCTCTTCGCGCTGGCCGAGGCCTATCCGGATCTCAAAGCCAGCGCCAACTTCCAGCAACTGCAATCGGAGCTGAGCGATATCGAGAACAAGATCGCGGCGGCGCGCCGTTTCTTCAACAACGCCGTGCAGGAGTACAACACCGGCATCCAGAAATTCCCGGCCGCTTTGTTCGCGGCCGCACTGGGCTTTGCGCCGAAGGACTTCTTCGATCTCGGCGACGAGCGCAAGACGGTCGGCGAGGCGCCACAGGTCAAGTTTTGAGGGCATGATTGCGAGCGCAAGTAATCCGCGATGGCCGCATATGGGCTCTATAGCCACATCAGATCGAACCGGCGCCGGTCGATTGCGCTACTGATCGGCCTGTTCTTTCTCGTTTACGTGCTCGTTTATGCGGGCGCGCTGACCGCAGAAGCGCTGTCGGTGAACGCCGAGATCGACACGCTGATGCGGCTCGCTTTGAACGATCTCGTTACCGCTGCGCCACTTGCCACGCTCGGCACGGCGCTGTGGATCGTCATCGCCTACTTCTTTCATCAGAGCATGATCGACGCCGTAACCGGCGGACGGGAAGTTACCCGCACCGAAGAACCGCGGCTCTACAATCTGCTGGAGAATCTCTGCATCTCGCGCGGCATCACCATGCCAAAGCTCAAGGTGATGGAGTCGGATGCACTCAACGCGTTCGCGACCGGCATGAACCAGAAGCAATATTCGATTTCCATCACGTCGGGCCTGCTCGGCCGGCTCAATGACGCCGAAATCGAATCAGTGCTCGGCCATGAACTCACGCACATTCGCAACGGCGATGTGCGCATGATGGTGATTGCGGTCATCATTGCCGGCATCGTGTCGTTCGTCGCCGAGCTGGTGTTCCGGCTCTGGTTCTACAATGGCTTCAGCTTTCGCGGATCGCGCTCCGACGATAACCGTGGCGGCGGCGCCGGCTTCGCAATCCTGATCGCCATCGCGCTCCTGGTCGTTGCCTACTTCCTGTCGTTCGTCATTCGGCTTGCCCTGTCGCGCTCGCGTGAATTTCTCGCCGACGCCGGTTCGGTCGAACTGACCAAAAATCCGGACGCCATGATCTCGGCATTGCGCAAGATCGAGGGCCGCGGCGAATTGCCGGGCGCGACGTCGGCGGTAATGGAGATGTGCATCGACAACCCGCGTGAAGGTTTCGGCGAGCTGTTCGACACCCATCCATCGGTGGAAAGCCGGGTCGCGGCCCTGGTCAAGTTTGCCGGCGGCCATGACATCGGCCCGATCGCCTTGCCGCCGCCAGACCAAGACGCCCCGGCGGAGCCGGCCGACGAACCGGAGAGCACTAGGACCGTGGGGTTCATCGTCGAATCGGGGCGTGGCAGCGAGCCCGCCGGCGGACATCAACACGCCAACTGATTCGCCATCCGGCCCCTGGGGCCCTCGCACAGACGGCTAGCGCCGAGGCCTGAAATCCCGCGCCGGCTTATAAGAACCGCCAATCCGCACGCAGGAGCCGCAAATCCATCGCAATTAACCATATCGGATTGCAAATGCGCTTATCGGCCTGCTTGGGCGGCGCGCGGCGCACGTTAAGGCTTCCAAACGCGAGCCGGGATGTGTAGAAGTCGTTAACGGGGAAAACGGCGTGACACGCACGCTTCAGCCGCAGCCATCCTGTGGAATTAGTTCGCGGGAGACGGCACGGCTCGCGACGGCGCCGGGTCAACAAGGGATCGGCCATGGCTAAGCCAACAGTGGTCGTTGTAGGTGCAGACAAGGGCGGCGTCGGCAAGACAACCGTCGCCCGTACGCTGCTCGATTATTTCACAGCACACCATGTGCCAACGCGCGCCTTCGATACCGAATCGCCCAAAGGCACGCTTAAGCGCTTCCATCCCGACATCAGCGAAATCGTCGACGCCACATCGGTACCCGACCAGATGCGGATCTTCGACACGCTCTCCACTACCGACGCCAGCGTTACCGTTATCGACGTGCGCGCCGGGCTGCTGTCGCCCACGCTGCGTTCGCTTCGCGACATCGGCTTTCTCGACGCGGTGAAGAAGGGGCAGCTCACTTTCGTCGTCTTCCACATCCTCGGCTCGTCCATCGCGTCGCTGAACGAGATCGAGGATACGTCGCCCTTCATGGTTGACGGCAAATATTTCCTGGTCAAAAACTTCATCAACAACACGAGTTTCTTTGAGTGGGACCAGGCTACGCACGCATCGTATTTCCGCAAATTCAAAGATGCCGTCGAGATCACCATCCCGAAGCTCAACGAAATGGCTTATGAGCAGGTCGAGTTGGCCTCGGTTCCATTCCTCACCTTCGTCGCCAACAAGGGCCCGAAACAGGAATCGGCCAACTATTCTTTCGTGCTTCGTGGCTATGTCCGCCACTGGCTCGGCAATGTGTGGGCCGAATACGATCGCATCAAGCTCAACGAGATCGTATCCAGCGGTAGCGCCGCGTCCGGTACACCGCGCGTTCAGGTCGTCAGCCGCTCGTAAATCGGCGCGGCTGTGATGCCACAGCCAGCCCCCCTCTACATCGTCGCGTCGCCGCGGCCGCGGATGGGCAAGACGCTGCTTGCGCGTCTCTTGATGGAGTTTTTCCGCGACAGCGGCCGGCCGCTGGTCGGCTTCGACCTCAACCCCGGTGAGCCTTTGCTGGCGGGCCGCTTTCCCAAGCTGGTCTGGACCGTCGATATCGCCGATACCCGCGGCCAAATGGCGCTGTTCGACCGTCTCCTTGCAGACACCACAAGCACCAAGGTCATCGATCTGGGATACGGACCGTTCGAGCAGTTCTTCGCGGTAATGCAGGAGATCGGCTTCGTGCCGGAAGCCCGGCGGCGATCGATCGAACCCATTGTCTTGTTCATTCCCGATCCGACGGCGGCGACCATGCGGATCTATGCCGAGTTGCAACGCCGGTTACCGGCAATTTTCGTTCCGGTGCACAACGAGTCGGTGTCGCTGATGTTCTCCAGGCAGGACTTCCCGCCGACGCGGCCCGAGTACGGCGAGATCCGCATCCAACGTCTGTCGCCGATTGTGCGCGGCGTGATCGACCGGCCCAATTTCTCGTTCAACGCCTATATGGCCAAACAACCCGGCGGGCCGACCGAGGTGCATACCTGGATCGGAAACATCTATACCGAATTTCGCAATTTTGAGCTGCGGCTTTTGATGGGAAGATTGAGTTCTTCGCTGGGCGGCTTGCCCGCACCGCCGCCTGCGCCTCCACCCGCGCCACCGAAAAAACAACGCTGGCTGTTCTCTTAGAAAAGATCACGCGCCACCAAAAAACCGGAGCGCCAATCGATACGACGTAAACCGATCGCACTCCTAGCAAAGCGCGCGTTCGCTAACCGCGCATTGCTGACTGCACAAACCGAGCGCGATTGCTTCCGGTCCCCGGGTCGGCGCAAAACGCCGACCCGGTCGGTGGTCCATCAAATCTATTACGCCGCGGCTCGCTGCCACAGGCGCTTTGAGGCAAGCGCCGCGCCCTCCGAGAGCGCCTTGAGCTTCGCCCAGGCGATCTGCGGATGCACCCGCCCACCGAGGCCGCAATCGGTCGAGGCGATGACGTTATCGCGACCGACCACTGTCGGCGAAACGGCAGATCCGGTCGGCGACGAGCTCGGGATCCTCGATCAGGTTGGTCGAGTGGGTGACGATGCCGGGCAGGATCTTTTTCCCGGCGGGCAGTTTGACGTCCTTCCACACTTTCCACTCGTGTTCGTGCCGGGCATTGGCGGCCTCGAAGGAGTAATAGTCCGCATTCACCGCCAGCATCAGGTCGACGAGGTGTTTCATCGGGATGTCGGTCGTATGCGGGCCGTGCCAGCTTCCCCAGCAGAGGTGGAAGCGGATCTTGTCGGCCGGCAGCCCCTTGATCGAGTGGTTGAGCGCGTCGATGCACATCTTGGTGTAGCGCCGGTAGCCTTCGACACTTGGTTCGACCTTTTGCTGGTCCCAATTTTCGCCGATCGCCGGGTCGTCGAGCTGGACGCTCAGGCCGGCATCGATGATCGCCTTGTACTCTTCGCGCATCGCGTCGGCGCAGGCGTATAGCAGCTCCTCTTCGCTCTTGTAGTACTCATTCGGCATGCGCGAGCAGCTCGCCGGCGCGATCGAATTCATCCACGCCCCTTCCGTTCCGAGCCCTGCCGCTTTGAGGCCGGCCTTGAGATACTCAATATCGCGCTTGATCGCCTCGTGCCCGGTATACTTGATCGGGCCTTTGACCAGCGGGCTATGCTCGGTCATGAACTGCTCAGGCAACCCGCATCCGGAATGCGGGTCCATATAAGCCTCTTGGAACTTCGTCATGTCCCGGCGATCGTGCCAATCGCCCACCACGAAATCCTTGGGCGCCATCGGGGTCTTGGTCTGTGCCGACAACGTCGTCATCCATAGCCCGGTCTTGACGACCTCAACGCCGGACAGGCGCTTGACCACGTAAGACCACCACGAGCCGTAATCGTAGGCCCAGCCCATGGTGTGGCCGAGTTCGCCGTCGTTGATCAGGTCGACGCCCACTTCCTTCTGCAGGCGGACCACGTCGATCACGGAATTCTTCAGCTCTTTCTCGAAGCCGGACTCATCGAACTTCTCACCAAGCGTACGCTTCTGGCTGAGTTCGAGAAGCTTCGCCGGGCGCGGCAAGCTGCCCACGTGCGTCGTCAAAATCCGATTAGCCATATTTTCCTCCCGATTTTCTATTGACGTTGCGCCGGATGTGCGCGCATTGCGGCGCGCCATCCGTTGCAGTCTTTCTATCAAAATCCGTTCGCTATCGGCAAGGCGTCGCGAATGTATTTCGCTTGATGCGTCGCTGCACGCGAACCTCCTGCCCGTGTTTAGGGGCTACGGCCCACACGAACGGCGGCCGCCGTCACGCGACTTTGATTTCTGGCGTGGTCTCGCCGAAACGGTCGAACCGGAGTTCGGACGCGGGACAGGGCCGGCCGAACAAATAACCTTGCGCATGCGTACAGCCGGCAGCGCGCACGAGCAGGAGCTGATCTTCAGTTTCGATGCCTTCAGCAACGGTGTCGATACGGAGACTCCGGCCGAGACCCGCCACCGCCGACACGATCGCCGCACAGTCATGGCTCTTGGCGAGTTCGTGCACGAAGGACCGATCGATCTTTATCTTGTCGAACGGAAACATGCGTAAATAGCTCAGTGAGGAATATCCGGTCCCGAAGTCGTCGAGCACGATGGAAATTCCCATAAGGCGCAATTTGTGCAGCCTCTCGACATTCTCAACATTGCCTTGCAGCAGGACCGACTCCGTAATCTCGATCTCCAGACGTTCGGGGGCCAGGCCGGATTCACTCAGTGCCTTGCGGATATTGTCGACGGGACAAGACTTGCGAAATTGCACCGCTGACAAATTGACACTGACCTTAATGTGCGGGGGCCAGTGGGCGGCCTCCTTGCAGGCCGTGCGTACGACCCAGTCGCCGATCGGGTTTATCAGGCCGGTTTCCTCAGCCAGCGGGATAAAATCGACCGGCGAAATCATCCCCCGCGTGGGATGTCGCCATCGGATCAGCGCTTCGATGCTGGCCATCTCCCTGGTCTTGATGTCGATGATGGGATGATAGTGCAGTTCGAACTCTTCGTTCGCCAGCGCGTTGCGCAACTCGATCTGGTTGGCGCGGCGCCTGCGCGCCTCCACGCCCATAGCATCCTCGAAAAAGCGGTACGCGTCGCGGCCTTCAGACTTTGCCTTATAGAGCGCAAGATCGGCGTTTTTCATAAGCTGATCCACGTCCGTGCCATGTTCGGGCGCGAGCGCGATGCCGATACTGGTGCCGATGTTGATATGATGGCCGTCGAGATCGTAAGGGGCCGCCACGGCTTCCAGAAGCCTGCCGGCCATCGCGATTGCAGTTTCCCGCTGATCGCTGTCCGCAGTCGCCAAGATGGCGAATTCGTCGCCGCCAAGTCGCGCCACCGTATCGGTATCTCGAATGCATGCCGATAGCCGGTCCGCCACTACTTTCAGGAGTTCGTCGCCGACCGGATGCCCAAGTGAATCGTTGACCGTCTTGAACAAATCGAGATCGAGCATGAACACCGTGAACCTGTTGCCGTAACGCCGCAGCCGCGCGGCCGGCATCCTCCATTTTCTCCAACAGGACCGCTCGATTGGCGATACCGGTCAGGCCGTCGTGCCGGGCCATGTAGGTGATCTGCGTTTCGGCTCGCTTCTGCGCAGAAATATCCTGATGGATCGCGACCCACCCGCCGTCCGGCATCGGACGGTGATTGACTGCGAATGTCCGCCCGTCGCGCATGGCGTTCTCGACATAATACGGCTCGCGAATACGGACTTCCGCCAGTCGCTTTTCGATATATCCGCGCGCATCCTCCGGACATTGCCCTACCGCGACGCGGGCCTCCAGAATCGAAAGCAGCGTCGCGCCGGGTTTTGTCTGATCGGGTGCAAGACCGTACATCTCGCCGTATCGTTCGTTACAAACGATCAGTCGCCGGTTGCGATCGAACATGCATAGCCCATGCGGCATGTTCTCGAGCGCCGCATCGAACCGCAGATTTTGGGCCTGCAACTCCGTCTCGCGCTCGCGCAGGGCGGCGGTTCGCTCCTGGACAAGCTGGTCCAGCCCGCGATTGAGCTGTTCAAGCTCCGTGACCATGAGCGCAATCGAGCGGTCGGTGCGGTGGCGGTCGCTGTCCGCTTTCTCGTAGGCTTCGGCAACCAGCGCAAGCAGAGCCTCCAGATCGAACTCGCCGGAGCCTTTTGTCGCCTTGGTGATCTGTCTGGCGAGGAGCTTATGCACCAGCGTGATCCGTCACCTCCGCGATCGTGGTGACGGTCATAGTCTGGTTGTGGAGTTCACAGACACCGGACACACGATGCGGCGATATTTCACCGTAGGAGTAGAAACCAAGCTGCGGCATCAGCGGCCCGAATTCGGCACTCGCCGCCTCGAGTTCGTCTGCGGTATGCTGGCCCATCAGCAGTCGGCGTCCGATGCAGCTCACCAGGATCGCGACTTGATCGGCGGTCCGTTCTTCACCAATCCCTTCGACGGCTTGGCGCGCGGCTATCGCGGCGCCTGCCGCCAAACGATCAAAGTTGCCGCGCATCAGCTGGGCGGTCCAGCCCTCCGGAACATCACCTGCAAATGTCATGGACCGCGCCTCGCGATCCACGGCAAGAATCGTTCTAACGAGGTCATGATCCGGCCGCTCCGGATTGAAAATGCGAATCGGGAATAGCAGTCCGGATCCCGGAAGACCCCTCGCCTCCTCCGGGCCCAGATATCGCTCATAAAGGTCCAGCGCCGGCTCGCCATCGAACTCGAACAGCACATTGCCGCGAGACCGGGTAATGCGACGCCGCGGGCCGAACTGGTCCCAACCACCGGCACTGCCGTGGCCGATGCGGATCGTTGGACCATAGAAGCCAACCGCCGCGACAAGATGTTTGCGCGGCGCGCAATCGGCACCCACGAGCGTCTCCACAAAATCGGCGCCATCGCCGGCCAACCCGCCAGTGACCGACACTCGTTCGCCGACGGCGCCGACAATGCCCGCGACGAGTTCGCTGCCATTGACATTGAGGCCATCGGAAAGAACGAAAATGCCGACAAGGTCGGACGCCGCCAACGCGCGGCCGATTTTTCCGCCACATGCGCGCGAGCTTTCCGGGGACGGCGCCGCCTCGCTGGCGACACGCAATTTGGTCCCATCGAAGCGAATTGCGGCAGCCGCGATCTCGTCGTCGGTGACGTCGCCGTTGTGAATTTGGCCGCCGGTGCTACAGCCAAGTATGTGAGCGTCTGGAAACATCGCGTGGAGTTCGCGATAGCGTTCGCCGGACGCCAGCGCCTGTCGCGCTCCGAAGAAAAAGACAAGGTCGGCGGCGGTAGTATTGGTGGGGTTGCCGGAAGCAGAGGCCCAGCCGGTGGTCTCGCTCCAGGACAGTTGAGCCACACGCATGGCGCCATTCCGCCGTCAAAATTATTGTTGCTAGGCCGAAAGCACTAGTCGAAAGACCTGAAAATTCCGTATACCTTAAAAAGAACTAATTGTTTAATTGCTCATAAACCGTATTCGGCTTGGCCGTTATTAGCGAATACGCACCGAGCCTGTTGTGCCGAACCTGTGCGTGCCGTCGCCGCCAATAGTGACAGTCAGCGCCCGCGCTCCCGGACCGTCGGCACATTAGGCTTTCGTTATCGAAACAATCAGCAAGGGCTCGTCGAGCGCGCCCCCACAAGACCGGCAACATTCATTGCCGTGTCGGTTGCCGATGATCGGTCCAGCTTGACATTTGGCAAGGTTCGGCCGTGAAATTATCGATTGGAATTCGCGCCGAAATGGTGATCGAAAGCGACCGCTGCTTTGGGCGAGATAGTCAAGGTCCCAGACGTTGTCTAAGACATTGCTGAAGCTCAAAGGCCGGACAGCCGTCGTAACCGGAGCCGCCAGCGGAATTGGCCGGGCGATCGCTGCTTCGTTGGCGCGGCGCGGCTGTAACGTTGCGCTTGCCGACATTGACGACGCCGCCCTCGCACACGTCGCCACCGAAATCGGCGCAGCGGACGTGCGCATCAGCCGGCATCGTCTCGACGTCGCGGACCGCGATGCGGTTGCAGCCTTTCCGTCGCGCGTGATCTCCGAACACGGCAGCGTCGACGTGCTCGTCAACAATGCCGGCGTAGCGCTTGGGGGCACATTCCTTGAAATTGCCGAACGTGATTTCGAGTGGCTGTTCGAGATCAATTTCTGGGGCGTCGTGCGAATGACGCGCGCGTTCCTGCCGCATCTGCAAAAGAGTGAAGAAGCCTGGCTCGTCAACCTTTCCAGCCTGTTCGGCCTGATCGCCCCGCCCGGGCAGACGGCCTACGCGGCAAGTAAATTTGCCGTCCGCGGCTTTTCCGAAGCCCTGCGGCGTGAGCTTGAGCAAGCCAAACCGCCCATCGGCGTTACGGTCGTCCACCCCGGCGGCGTCGCCACCTCGATTTCAAAGAACGCGCGGCTGCCGGACAGTCTCTCCGCTGAAGAAGTAGCGAAGCGCCGGAAGTTTTTCGATTCTCACCTGACGATGCCACCGGAAATCGCCGGCGAGACAATCGTTCGCGGCGTTGAACAGCGAAAAGCGCGCATTCTGGTTGGCTCCGATGCCAAATTCGCGGCACTTGTCGAGCGGCTCATGCCGGTGAACTACTGGAACTTTCTCGGGCGGAGATCGAAGAAATGAACGTCGTCACCTGGATCGTCGGAATTGGTGTCGCGCTTTTCATTGCTCTTGTCGCCGGCCTCGTGCTGTTTTCCGCCTGGACCGCACGGCAGGTGGAAAAGCGGCTGCCGCCGCGGGGCCGCTTCGTCGACGTCGACGGCGCACGCATCCACTACCTCGACGAAGGCTCGGGTCCTGTGCTGCTCCTGGTTCACGGTCTCGCCGGCCAGACGCGCAATTTCACCCATTCGCTGTTCGACCGGTTGAAGCGCGAGCACCGCGTCGTCGTTCTGGATCGGCCCGGCAGCGGCTATTCCACGCGGCCCGCGGGCGCATCGGCAGCGCTCGACGCCCAGGCGCTTACAATCGCCCGCTTCTGCCAGACGCTTGGGCTTGAGCGACCGCTGGTTGTCGGCCACTCGCTGGGCGGCGCCATAGCGCTGGCGCTGGCACTGAACCATCCTGAACAGGTCGGCGGTCTGGCGCTGATCGCGCCGGTAACGCACCCGATGGGGCGCGTGCCGCACCCATTCGAGGGGCTCGAGATCGCGTCGCCGCTTGTCCGCCGTCTTGTCGCATGGACGCTGGCCACGCCTTTGTCGATCGCCAACCGCGCACTTGCTCTTCAGACGCTGTTCGGTCCGCAGGCGGTGGCAGCCGACTTCGCGACCAAAGGCGGCGGACTGCTGAACCTGCGGCCGTGCACCTTTATCGGCGCGTCGTGCGATCTGGTTGCCGCCGATCTTGCCGATATGCCGCCGCGCTACAAAAGCCTTACTCTTCCAGTAGGCATTCTGTACGGCACGGACGATCGCATTCTCGACCCGGCGGCCCACGGCACTGCGCTGGCGGAGAAACTTCATGACGCCGATCTGGAGCTGATAGAAGGCGGCGGACACATGATACTCATCGCCTCAGCCGATCGCTCGGCCGCATTCATCGAGCGCATGGCGCAACGTGTCAGCGCAGCCGACGCCCCGCTGGCACCCGTCACCTAGCGCGTCATCCCGAACGTCGATGAAATACTGAACCGCAATGCAGGAACATTTTGACGTCATCGTCGTCGGCAGTGGCTTGTCCGGCATCAACGCCGCCTACCACATCCAAAACTCGTGCCGCGGCAAGTCCTATGTCATTCTCGAAGGCCGGGATGCGATCGGCGGGACCTGGGATCTGTTCCGCTATCCCGGCATCCGCTCGGATTCGGATATGTTCACGTTCGGCTATCCATTCCGGCCGTGGGAATCGAACGCCGCGATCGCCGACGGTAAATCGATCCGCACATACATTCGCGAGACAGCGGAAGCCTACGGCATCGACCGCAATATTCGCTTCCGGCATCGGGTCAAGAGCGCGTCGTGGTCGTCCGCCGATGCTCTATGGACCGTCGAGGCGGAGCGCGGAGCGGATCGCGAGCCGGTTCGGTTCACCTGCAATTTTCTTTTCGGTTGTACCGGATACTACGACTATGCCGGCGGCTACACGCCTGAATTTGCCGGCGTCGCTAATTTCAAAGGCCGCATCGTCCACCCGCAGCAATGGCCCGAGGATCTCGACTACAAAGACAGGCGGGTGGTTGTGATCGGGAGCGGCTCGACCGCAGTAACGGTCATTCCCGTCATTGCCCAAACCGCCGCGCATGTGACCATGTTGCAGCGCTCCCCGACCTACATCGTTTCACGGCCGACGGACGATGCGCTCGCCAAATCGTTGCGCCGCTATTTGCCGACCGGGATCGCCTACAGCATTGCGCGCTGGTACTACGTGCTTTTCGGGCTTTATTTTTTCAATCTGTCACGGCGCAAGCCTGACGCGGTGAAACAATGGATCGTTAGCCAGGCACAGGCGCAACTCGGTGCCGACTATGACGTCAAAACCCATTTCACGCCGCGCTATAATCCATGGGACCAGCGTCTGTGTCTCGCGCCCGACGCCGACTTCTTCAAGGCCATCAAGGCGGGCAAGGCGGACGTCGTGACCGATCAAATCACGACCTTCACCGAGACCGGCATTCGGCTGCAATCGGGACGCGAACTGACAGCCGATATCGTGGTCACCGCGACGGGCCTCAAATTGCAATTGCTCGGCGGCATTCAGATTTTGGTCGATGGCAGGCTGGTCAGGCTCGGGGAAACGATGAACTTCAAAGGCGTCATGTTCAGCGACGTGCCGAACCTGTTCGGAGCGTTCGGCTACACCAATGCCTCCTGGACGCTCAAGAGCGATCTGACCGCGGTTTACGTCGCCCGGCTGATCAATTACATGGACCGCCACGGCTATGTGGCGTGCACGCCGCGCCAGCGCGACGCATCGGTGGTACCCGAGCCTTTGATCGACTTCTCTTCGGGCTATATCCAGCGCGGCCTCGATCAGCTTCCGCGCCAAGGCTCAAAAAAGCCGTGGCGGCTCTACCAGAACTACGTGTGGGACCTGCTGAGCCTGCGGTTCGGCTCCGTCAACGACGGCGCATTGGAGTTTTCGCGGCGAAGTGAGGCGAGCAAGAAGGCCGCATAGGCGGCCGGAGCGACGCGCTCCGGCCGCTCAGCCGTTCAATCGCCAGATCGCCAGATTCAGAACGCCCGCAAATGCGACCCACGCCGCAAGCGGCATGAGGCACCAGGCGGCGATCTTGTCGAGCCGATGAAACGCGACGATGGTCGCGACAACCAACATCCATTGCGGTACGATGTTGATCAGGCCCAGCAGTGGGCTGTGGGCAGCAAAGAACATCCACGACCACGCCGCATTGAGTACGAGCTGTACGAAAAACAGCGTGATCGCCCATCGACGTGCGGCGAAATGATGCGGCAGACGCAGGACCCGCCACAGGGAAAATGCCATCAGCGCATAGAGCGCGGTCCACACCGGCCCAAAAACCCAGTTAGGCGGATTGAATGAAGGTTTCGTGAGACCCGCATACCACGGCGCGAGGTTGGGAAAGGTAGCAAGCTGACCGGCGAAAGACGCCGCTGCGACAGCGGCCAGAGCAAGCAGGGCAAAACCGATCTCGCGACGCACCGCCGCTAGTGCCCCTCGAAGCTCACCAGGGTGCGCACCGGCACGCCGAGCTTTCTGATTTTCTCCGCGCCGCCGAGTTCGGGCAGATCGATGACGAAACAGGCAGCCAACACCTCGGCGCCGATCCCCTTGAGGAGCTTCACTGCGGCCTCAGCGGTTCCGCCGGTCGCAACGAGATCGTCGACGAGAATGACGCGCTCGCCTGTGATGACGGCGTCCTCGTGCACCTCCATTTCGTCGATGCCGTATTCCAGCGAATACCCGATGGTGACGCGCTTGAACGGCAACTTGCCCTTCTTGCGGATCGGCACGAAGCCGGCCGAGACCTGATGGGCAATGGCGCCGCCAAGAATGAACCCGCGCGCCTCAATGCCCGCGACCTTATCGATTTTGCCGCCCGCCCACGGATGCACCAGCTCATCGACGGCGCGACGGAAGGCCCGCGCATCGCCGAGAAGCGTCGTGATATCGCGAAACACGATACCCGGCTTTGGATAATCCGGGATGGCGCGGATCGCAGCCTTCAGATCATTCTCTAGCTCGACGATCGTCATCGTTGCGGAGCCCAATCTCGGCGGCCGGCATTGCCGGCGGGGAAGCTTGCTGCCGGCCGCACTGTGGCGAACCATGACGGCGGACGCAACCCGAGAACCCCGTTAACGACAACGCGGCAGGAGGCGAGCCGATGCCTCGGCCGCCTCCACGAATATGCCGACGGCCTGTATCAGGCGTGCGGGGCGGTCGGCGCACGACCCTCAAGTTCCGGGGGGTGGTGCACGTCGTGCCAGACCCGTTTCTTGGTGAGGTAAAGCAGGCCAGTCAGCACGATCAGGAATACGAACACCTGGAAACCGAGCCGTTTGCGCTCGTCGAGCTTCGGTTCCGCCGCCCACATGAGGAACGCGGCAACGTCCTTGCCATATTGTTCCACTGTGGCCGGGGTGCCGTCGGTGTATTCGACCTGGCCATCGGAGAGCGGCTTGGGCATGCCGATGGCGTGGCCCGGAAAATATTTGTTGTACTGCGCGCCCGGCGGCAGAGTGACGCCGGCAGGCGGCGGATCCTCATACCCGTTGAGGATGGCGGCAATGTAATCGGGGCCGTCTTCCTGATACTGCGTGAACGCGTCGATGATGAACCAGGGAAAACCGGCTTCGAAGCCGCGCGCCTTGGCGAGCACCGACATGTCCGGCGGCAACGCGCCGCCATTCGCAAGCCGCGCGGTCTGATCGTTCGGGAACGGCGGGGGAAAGCGATCGGCCAGCTTGCCCGGCCGCTGGAACATCTCACCCTGATCGTTCGGTCCGGCGGTGACCTGGAAGGTCGCAGCGATCGCCGCCGCCTGGGCCTCGGTGAAGCTCGGCCCGCCGGGATCGGCGAGATTGCGGAACGCCAGGAGCTTCAAGCTGTGGCAGCTTGAGCAGACCTCGCGATAGATCTTGAAGCCGCGCTGAAGCTGCGCCGTGTCGTAGAGGCCGAATGGGCCGTGGAACGACCAATGCTGGCGCGGCGGCGCTTCGGCCTCCTGCGCGGAAGCTGTGCGCGTTGCCGCCACCGGGAGCGATGCGGCCAGCGCGACGGCGAGAACGATGCTGCGATGTGCGTTCTGACGTGCATTCATGGCCCCGCCTCCTAAGCCTTCGCGCCTGAAGGCGACAACACCGATTCCGAGATCGAATTCGGCAGTGGTTTTGTTGTCTCGAACAAGCCGAGGAGAGGCAGAATGATAAGCAGAAACACGAAGTAGTAGGCCGTGAGGATACGCGCCGCGATCACGTAGCCGCCCTCCGGGGGCTGCGAGCCGAGATAGCCGAGCCCGATCACCACCAGGAAGAAGACGATCAAGAACTGCCGATAGAGCGGCCGGTATTTCGCGGAGCGCACCCGCGACGTGTCGAGCCAGGGCAGGAAGGCAAGCAGCACGATCGACGACAGAAGTGCGATGACGCCGAGCAGCTTGCTCGGGATCGCGCGCAGAATTGCGTAGAACGGCAGGTAGTACCATTCGGGCACAATGTGCGTCGGCGTCTGGCCGGGATTGGCAGGAATATAATTGTCGGAATGACCGAGATAATTCGGGATGTAGAATACAAACCAGGCAAGGAACAGACAGAATACGCCGATGAAGAAGGCATCCTTGATGGTCGCGTAGGGCGTGAAGGCAACGGTGTCCTTCTCGGCCTTGGGCTCGACACCGGTCGGATTGTTCTGTCCGACCATATGCAATGCCCAGACGTGCAACACCACGACGCCGGCGATCACGAACGGCAAAAGGTAGTGCAGCGAATAGAAACGATTGAGCGTCGGATTGCCGACGGCATAGCCGCCCCACAACCAGGTTACGATCGTGTCACCCACGACCGGTATCGCGGAAAACAGATTGGTGATGACCGTCGCGGCCCAGAAGCTCATCTGGCCCCACGGCAGCACGTAGCCCATGAAGCCGGTGACCACCATCAGCAGGAACAGAATGACGCCGAGGATCCACAGCACTTCGCGCGGATCCTTGTAGGAGCCGTAATACATGCCGCGAACGATGTGGGCGTAGACGGCAACGAAGAAGAACGAGGCGCCGTTGGCGTGCAGGTAGCGCAGCAGCCAGCCGTAATTCACGTCGCGCATGATCGACTCGACGGAATTGAAGGCCAGATCGACGTGCGGCGTGTAGTGCATTGCCAGCACGATGCCGGTGACCATCTGCGCGGCGAGCATGAAGGTCAGAATGCCGCCGAAGGTCCACCAGTAGTTCAGATTGCGCGGCGTCGGATAGACGATGAAGGACGAATAAACGAGGCTTGCGATCGGCAGCCGCCGCTCCATCCATTGCATGAAGGGACTCTGCGGCTTGTAGATCGAATTTGCGCTCATGTTCGAACCTTATGCGTTAGCGGGCGCGCGGGCCCGGCGCAGGCTGTAGTGGTGGTAATGTAAGGCAAATCACGCCGCGAAGGCTCCGCTGCGAGATTATGGTCACCCGTCTCACCCTCGTCCGTCTTGCCGGCTACTCCATCCGCGCTGCGAACCGCCCGGAAGGACCATGCGGCGGCGGAAGGCCCGTCTCATCCGACCTGGGGGAGATCAGAAGCGACGCAATCCGGCGCGTTTTATTGGCACCCTTACCGAGAGAGTGCAAGTGTGCCATCGAAACATCCCGAAGCCATGCCGGGCAAGCCCAGGAACGCCCGCCGGGACAGCCTGCCGGAGGGCCCGAATATTAGCTTTGGGCGCCGAACCCGCGTCCCGCATTTATCCACATCCAGCCCATGCGTATTGCTCTCTATGAACCCGACATTCCGCAGAATACCGGAACGATTCTGCGCCTCTGCGCTTGCTTCGGAATCGAGGCCCATATTATCGAGCCGGCCGGCTTCCCCACGACCGACCGGGCTTTTCGCCGTGCCGGCATGGATTATCTCGATGCCGTTGCGATCGTGCGACATCGTACGTGGCAAGACTTCGAAGCCTGGCGTAGCGGCAAGGGCCATCGCCTCTTGCTGTTTACGACCGCGGCGCCCCTCTCCTATCTCGAATACCGCTACGCCGCGGATGATATTCTGCTGTTCGGTCGCGAATCCGCCGGCGTGCCACCGGCGGTTTCGCAGGCCGCAGATGCGCGGCTGAAAATTCCGATGCGGCCCGGTCTGCGCTCGCTCAATGTCGCGGTGGCCGCCGCCATGGCGGCGGGCGAGGCGCTGCGGCAGACCGGAGAAACCCGCGCCTCGCCCTGACAGGGCAGCGCGGCGGGCCGGATTGCGGCAGATCAAAAGTGCCCATGGTCCGAAATGACAATCTCGACAATGACGGCCGGCCAGCGCATTGGTGCGTCAAAGCCTCCTGAGCCATTTCGGACCGACCATGGACGTGAACCTGATCGAAACTCGCAAAACCCGCGCCAGCACCTGGTTCGAAATGCTGCGGGATCGGATCGTGGCCGCATTCGAGGAACTGGAGGACACGCTCCCCGCGAACGCGGCGCTGGCAGACCGCACGGCCGGCCGTTTCGTCCGCACGCCTTGGAACCGCAGCGATCACACCGGCGCGCCCGGCGGCGGCGGTGTCATGGCGATCATGCATGGCCGCGTTTTCGAGAAGGTCGGCGTCCACGTTTCGGCGGTCTTTGGCGAGTTCGCCCCCGAGTTCCGCAAGGAGATCCCCGGCGCCGCAGACGACCCGCGTTTCTTTGCCACCGGCATCTCGCTGATCGCCCACATGCACAATCCGCATGTGCCCGCGGTGCACATGAATACCCGCTTCGTCGTCACCACAAAATCGTGGTTCGGCGGCGGCGCCGATTTGACGCCGGTTCTGGCCCGCCGGCGCACGCAGGAAGACCCCGACACGATCTCGTTTCACGCCGCGATGAAGGCCGCCTGCGACGCACACGCCGCGGTCGCGCCCTACGACAAGTTCAAGAAGTGGTGCGACGAGTATTTCTTTCTCAAGCATCGCAACGAGCCGCGCGGCATCGGCGGCATCTTCTATGACTGGGTCGATACCGGCGACTTCGACGCCGATTTTGCCTTTACCGAGGCCGTCGGCCGCGCCTTCCTCGCCATCTATCCCGAGCTGGTCCGCAGAAACTTTGCCAAGCCGTGGACGGAAGCGGAACGCGAGGAGCAACTGGTGCGCCGCGGCCGCTACGTGGAATTCAATCTGCTCTACGATCGTGGAACGATTTTCGGCCTGCGGACCGGCGGCAACGTCGAGTCGATCTTGTCCTCGATGCCGCCGGTGGTGAAGTGGCCGTAGCCGTCGAGATCGGCCTTCCCGCCACCAAGTCACCGCAAACGGCCGCAATCCTGGCCCGCCGCGCGAAACCTGAAAAAGTGTGTGGATTTGGGGCCGCTCCGTCGGCTATGACGCCGGGCTTGCCGAAACCATTGCCACCGTTCTAAGCAAACTCCAACAATGCTTTAAGCGACTTCCCACCCAAGGAGACTTCCATGAAACTCGTGCGCTTCGGCGCCCCCGGGCGCGAAAAGCCCGGCATGCTCGATGCCCAGGGCCGTATCCGCGACCTCTCGAAAGTGGTCCCCGACATCGCCGGCGAGGCGCTTTCGCCCAAAGGGCTGTCGAAGCTCCGCAAGCTCAAGCCCGACAAGCTGCCGCTGGTCCGCGGCACGCCGCGGCTTGGCCCGTGCGTCGGCAATACCCGTAATTTCATCGCCATCGGGCTGAACTACTCCGACCATGCCGCCGAGGCCGGCATGCCGATCCCCAAGGAGCCCATCATCTTCAACAAGGCGCCGTCCTGCATCTGCGGACCGAACGACGACACCATGATCCCGAAAGGGTCTTCGAAACTCGACTGGGAAGTCGAGCTTGGCATCGTGATCGGCAGCCGCGCCCGCTACCTCTCCAAGGACAAGGCACTCGATGTCGTCGCCGGCTATTGTCTCGCCAACGACGTTTCGGAGCGCGTCTTCCAGATCGAGCGCGCCGGGCAATGGACCAAGGGCAAGAGCTGCGAAACCTTCGGCCCGCTCGGGCCGTGGCTGGTCACCAAGGACGAGATCAAGAATCCGCAAAATCTCGACATGTGGCTCGACGTGAATGGCGAGAAACGCCAGCGCGGCAATACCTCGACCATGATCTTCGACTGCCGGCACATCGTCTGGGCCTGCTCGCAGTATTTCGTGCTCGAACCGGGCGACGTGATCATCACCGGCACGCCGCCGGGTGTCGCTCTGGGCATGAAGCCAGAGCCGAAATTCCTGAAAGCGGGCAATGTCGTCACGCTCGGCATCGATGGGCTGGGCGAGCAGCGGCAGAAAGTCGTGAAGTTCAAGGCGTGAGCGCACGACAGAAGCGTGCGCACGTCGCGGACGAATGGCTCAGTCCATAACCATCCCGCCATCGACGTGATAGGTGCCGCCGGTCAGATTCCGCCCAAAGTCCGACGCGAGGTAGGCGACCATGTTGGCGACGTCCTGGGGGTCCTGTGGACGTTTCAGAGGGATCCAGCCGACAAAGTCGTCCTTGGCTTGAGTGAACGAAACGCCCCGCTGGGCGGCCATTTCCTCGACAAGACCGTCATGGAGGGGCGTCATGACGATGCCCGGACAAACCGTATTGACGGTGATGTCGTAGGGCGCGAGCTCCATCGCGAGGCCCTGGGTGAATCCCATGACGCCGAATTTTGACGTGCAATAGGGAATCGCGTTCGCATAGCCCTTCTTGGATGTCACCGAACCAAGATTGATGATCCGCCCGCGGCCGCGTTTGATCATACCAGGCACCACTGCACGCGCCGCGAGAAACTGCCCCTTAAGATTGATGTCGAGCACCCTGTCCCAATCGGCTTCGGTGATTTCGACGAACGGCTGCCATTTCGTTACTCCCGCATTGTTCACCAAAATGTCGATCGGACCGAACTCCTTCTCGACCTTCTCCACAAGGGCGAAAGAAGACTTCCAGCTTGTCACATCATGCTCGAATATTTTGGCTTGGTTGCCCGCATCTGTGATCCGCTTGATCGTGGCCGCGGCGGTCGAGGGGTTGATATCGGCCACGGCGACCTTGGCACCGGCCGCAGCGAGAACTTCCGAAATGCCAGCGCCGATCCCGAGCCCTCCACCTGTAACGATGGCCACCTTTCCACGCAGATCCCACATCCAATCCTCCCTTCGGCACTTACGAGCCATGCGAGCCGTTACCCTAACGGAAGTGGCTTGAACCGCCAACGCCTGCACCACGCTCAAACCGCGCAATGACGGGCAAAGGAGATTGTCCTTGGCTTGGCCGAAGCGGCACGCAATGACCGCCTGTGCAATCCGGTCACATAATCGTGGAATCTTGGAAATCGCACGTAAGGACACTTGACTCGGCGCATGCCGCGACGTGTGCTATAGGACTATGGGGCAAGGGTTTTTTATGCGTGAGGCTTTGTTTTCACGATCCGGTGAGAGCGCCGGATACGGCTTGTGGTCTGCCGCGCTTTTCGGCCTCTTCCCTATTGTTGGATCAGCGCGAAGACAGAATCTGCTGTCGGCGATTCACCCTGGGAAGAGGGGGATATGGTAGACAACCCCGCTAGATCGGACCGGGCCGCCAAAGCGACTGGCGCCGAGATTCGGCGGCGGCCGCTGTTGGAGGAACCCCGCGGATCGTCGCATCCAGCGATGGCGCTCGGAAGAACGGGACTGGGTTGGGCTGACGCATGAGTCTTGACATCAGAGAACTCATCGCCGAGCGGGAAATCGAGCGGTACCAGCTGCACTCCAGCCATCTCAACGAGCAGATGGTCCATGTGCTCAAAACCATTGGGTTCGACAGGCGATACCAGCGCGGCGTCGGGCAATATCTGTACGACGAGCAGGGCGAGAAGTATCTCGACCTTCTGAGCGGTTGGGGTGTGTTCGCTGTCGGGCGTAATCATCCGACAGTTCGCGATGCTCTCAATATCGTGCTCGACAGCGAACTACCCAATCTCGTCCAGATGGACGTATCTGTCCTCTCCGGCATTCTGGCCGAGCGGTTGCTGCGGTTTGTGCCGCATCTGGACAAGGTGTTTTTCTCCAATTCCGGGACCGAGGCCGTCGAGGCGGCGATCAAATTTGCCCGTGTCGCGACCCGCCGCGCCGGCATCGTCTATTGCAGTCACGCCTTCCATGGCCTGACCTACGGCTCGCTGTCGCTGAATGGCGACCAGAATTTCAGGACAGGCTTCGGTCCCTTTCTTCCCGAGTGCGTCGAGGTCGCCTTCAATGACCTGGCGGCGTTGGAACAGGCATTGGCATCCCGCGCGATCGCCGCCTTCGTCGTCGAACCCATTCAGGGAAAAGGCGTCATCGTTCCGGACGACGGCTATCTCGAGGGCGCGTTTGCCCTTTGCCGAAAATACGGAACCTTGTTCATCGCCGACGAAATCCAGACCGGTCTCGGCCGGACCGGGCGGTTTCTTGCGAGCGAGCACTGGGGTATCGAACCGGATATGGTGCTGCTCGCGAAATCGTTGTCTGGCGGGCACGTGCCGGTCGGCGCGGTTCTGACCCACAAATGGGTCTTCGACAAGGTCTTCAATCGCATGGCTCGCGCAGTCGTGCATGGATCGACATTTTCAAAAAACGATCTTGCCATGGCGGCCGGGCTTGCGACCTTGGAAGTGATCGAATCGGAACGATTGGTCGAGAAATCGGCGCGCGTGGGCGAACGGCTGCTGCGTTCGTTTGATGAAATGTCATGCCGCCACGAACTGATCAAAACGGTCCGCGGCAAAGGCCTGATGATCGGCATCGAATTCGGATCGCCGCGCTCTTCAAGGCTCAAGGCATCGTGGAATGTCATCGAAACCGCGAGCAACGGGCTGTTTGCCCAACTGATCGTCATCCCATTATTCAGCGACCACAAAGTGCTTACGCAGGTTGCAGGACACGGCAGCCACACGATCAAGCTTTTGCCTGCGCTTATCATCTCGGACGAAGACTGCACCTGGATTGAACGGTCGTTCGAGTCCGTCATCGCAGGCGCCCATCGCACCACCGGCGCAGTTTGGAGGCTTGGAAAAACGCTCGTCAAAAATGCCGTTCGGGCAAGCTCCACGGCCCCGGCGCGTAATCAAAGGCGCCTCATGGTTGCGGATGAGGTGACGGGTTAGATTTTTCTTTTGTATTTTTCACCGACATGCGGCCGCTTCCAATCGCAAGCGCGCCCCCGTTAGCGAGTGACCAAACGATTATTTGACCGCCTGCGGATTGAGTGGCGATCCGGTGCCGCCAGTAATGATCAGCGGCGAGCCGCAGAAGAAGAACTCGTAGATAGCGTCGGCCTCGCAATCTTCCGCCAGCTCCTTGACGTAGAACATCTCGCCCATCGTCAAGCCCATGGCCGGAATGACCACCCAATGCCAGGGCTGGTTGACTTCCTTGGTCTCATTCGGCCGCACCTCGACACCCCAGGTGTCGGAGCAGATCGCGGCGATCTCATTCGCCTGGCACCAGTAGCAGTTCTCGAACCGCACGCCGGGCGCATCGCCGCCCGCATAGGCGCCCCAGTTCTTCTCCTTCAGGCAGCGCTCCATTTGGCCGGTGCGAATAATGACGAAGTCGCCGCGCCCGATCTCGACATTCTGGTCCTTGGCGCACTTGTCGAGTTCGTCGTTGGAAATGGCCTCGCCGTCGCTCAGCCACGCGACGCCGCGAAAGCGCGCGATGTCCAGCAGCACGCCGCGACCGACCATTTTATTCTTGGCGTGTTCGATGCCCAGTTTGCCCAAACCATTGCTGTCGACCTCGCGCGCATCAAAGCCGTTGTACATTTTGTCTTCGTAGAAGATGTGGCCGAGCGAATCCCAATGCGTGGCGCATTGCACCGGCATGTTGATCGCGTCGTCGGCATAGCGGACGCCCGGAACCTTGTCCTGGCGGCCGGCGACCGCGTCGGTGCCGGTGGCCAGCATGGTGTGGATCGGATTCCAGCGGCCGCCGAACAGGCCGGTCTGCGGCCCGTTCCGATCAAGCGGGATACCGAGCGCAAACACCTTACCAGTGCGGATCAAGCCCGCCGCGCGGACAATATCATCAGGCGTAATGTGGTTGAGCGTGCCGATCTGATCGTCCTTGCCCCAGCGTCCCCAATTCCGGAGCTTCTCGGTGGCTTCGGCAATCGCCTGTTTGCCGACGGTGATGTTCATCCCGACGTCCCTTCCGGCTTACGAATGTTTCCTGGTAACGCGAATGCGAAATTCTGCGCCGGTTGTCATTGCCATTGCAAGACCGAGAATGAAATGAACAAAGGTCAGGTAGCGCAGGTTAGGTGGAGCCAACGGGTCCGGCCTGAAAACGGCCGGCCCGATGACCAACTCGGCGAGCCGCGCGGGGCGATGAAAAATTACGCCTCGGCACCCGCAAGCTGCGGGACGGAAGCGGGCGCCTCCGCGGCGTTCGGCTCGAGCGCAGCAGCGACCGCTTCCTCGACGCGTTCGAGCCAGATGAATTCCATATCCCGGCGCGCAACCTCGGGAATGTCGTCGTAGTCGCGCCTGTTGCGCGCCGGCAGCATGACGCGCTTGATGCCGGCTGAGTGCGCCGCCACGACCTTTTCCTTGATGCCGCCGACCGGCAGCACCAGTCCGCGCAGGCTGATCTCGCCCGTCATCGCGGTATCGCTGCGTATGGTCCGATCCGTCATCAATGACGTGAGCGCCATGAACATCGCGACGCCCGCACTTGGCCCATCCTTCGGGATCGCACCCGCCGGCACGTGGACATGGATGTCGCTCTTCTCGAAGCGGGTGGCATCGATCCCGAGCGCGGCAGCGCGGTTCTTGACGATGGAAAGGGCCGCCTGTGCGCTTTCCTTCATCACCTCCCCGAGTTGCCCGGTCAGGATCAAGCGGCCGGAGCCCGGAATACGCGTCGCCTCGATGAACAGGATATCGCCGCCGACCGGCGTCCAGGCCAAACCTGTCGCCACGCCGGGCACGCTGGTGCGCATCGCCATCTCGTTTTCGAAGCGCGGCGCGCCGAGGATCGCCACCAGATCGCCGCGCTCGATACGGATCGGCCCGCTTTGTCCTTCGGCAACCCGCACCGCCGCACTGCGCAGAACCTGACCGATCTGGCGCTCAAGGCCGCGCACACCCGCTTCGCGCGTGTAGCTTTGCACGATATCGCGGAGCACATCGTCGCCGATCTCGACCTGACCGGGCTTGAGCCCGTTCGCCTCCA
Source organism: uncultured Alphaproteobacteria bacterium (assembly GCA_963777635.1). Classification (GTDB taxonomy): domain Bacteria; phylum Pseudomonadota; class Alphaproteobacteria; order Rhizobiales; family Xanthobacteraceae; genus BOG-931. The sequence goes on along the minus strand of CAVZSB010000049.1, from coordinate 18,351 downwards.
TCTGCCGGCGCAGCAGATAGCGGTGCGCGATCTCCAGCTTCTCCTCGCCGGTGTAGCCGGCGAGGCTGATGATCTCCATGCGGTCGCGCAGCGGCCCCGGAACGGTGTCGAGCATATTGGCCGTGGTGATGAACACCACGCGGCTCAAGTCGAACGGCACGGCGAGATAGTTGTCGCGGAAGGTGTTGTTCTGCTCCGGATCGAGCACTTCGAGCAAAGCCGCGCCGGGATCGCCCTGGATGCCGGCGCCAACTTGTCGATCTCGTCGAGCATCATCACGCAGTCGCGCGCGCCGGTCTTGCGGATCGCCTGGATGATGTTGCCCGGGAGCGCGCCGATATAGGTGCGGCGATGGCCGCGGATTTCCGCCTCGTCGTGAACGCCGCCGAGACTGACGCGGACGAATTTGCGGCCCATGGCGCGGGCGATCGACTGGCCGAGCGACGTCTTGCCGACGCCGGGAGGCCCGACGAAGCAGAGGATCGGGGCCTTGCCCTGCGGCGCGAGCTTGCGCACGGCGAGATATTCGATGATCCGCCGCTTGATCTTGTCGAGATCGTAATGGTCCTCGTCGAGGATGCGCCGCGCTTCGACGATGTCGATCGGCTTCTCCTCCGGCAACGCCCAGGGCAGCTCGATCAGCCAATCGAGATAGGTGCGCACCATGCCGTATTCGCCGGCGGCTTCGGGCATGCGTTGCAGCCGGCGCAATTCCTTGCGCGCCTGGTCTTCCACCTCCTTCGGCATGCCGGCATTGCCGATCGCCTTTTCGAGCTCGGCGATCTCGGCGGCTTTGCCTTCTTCGCCTTCGCCGAGCTGCCGCTGAATCGCGGCCATCTGCTCGCGCAACAAAGCCTCGCGCTGACGCTCGTCCAGCGCGGTCTTGGTTTGCCGGCCGATTTCCTGCGACAGCCGCAGAACCTCGATGCGATGGCCGAGCAGCTTCAGGACCTTGTCCATGCGCGCGGAGAGGTCGAGGGTCTCGAGAATCTCCTGTTTCTCTTCCGGCTTGACGTCCATGTAGGCGATGGCCAGATCGGCGAGCGCCGAAGGCGTCTCGATCGACTGAATCGCTGCGAGAAGGTCAGGCGGCGCCTGCGGCAACAGCCCGATCGCTTCGAGAGTCTGCGCCTTCAGATTGACGAAGCGCGCCTCGATCTCGGCCGTGCCGGCATCCGGCTCGGGAACTTGCAGCACCCGCGCAACCAGGAACGGCCAGCCGGTCAGATATTCGACGATCTGGAATTGCTGTTCGCCCTGGCAAATCAGGTGATGCGAGCCATCCGGCCCGGTGACGTAGCGCACGATGTTGGCGAGCGTGCCCATGCGATGCATGTCGACCGGGCCTGGGTCGGACGCGTCGGCGTCGCGTTGGAGCAGGATGCCGACCTGACGCTGATCCCGCACCGCCTGTTGCGCGGCGGCGATGGACTTCGGCCGGCCAAGCGTGATCGGCAGCACCAGACCGGGGAACAGCACGGTGTTGCGCACCGGCACGATGATCAGCGCATCCTGCGGCAGCGGCGGCAGGGTCGAAGCGCCCTGTGCGGCCTCTTTCGACGACAGCATTTCGACCTCAGCCACGGCTCGCCCCTTTCTGCAAGGTGATCACCAGACAGCCGTCGGCGACGGTGCGGCGAACGCCGCCGTACCGACCGGCCGGCAGGCGCAGCCGCCGATAAAAGCGGCCCTGCGGCAGTTCCAGGCGATGAATGATCGCAGTGCGCAGAACGGGCGGATAGGTACGCGAACCGGCGATCACCAGTTCGCCGTCTTCGATAGCAACTTCAACGCTTTCGGCGTTGACGCCGGGCAAAGCGACCAGCGCCAAAACCTCGAATTCAGTCTCCAGAATGTCGGCGGGCGGCTCCCATGCCGGTTGCCGCGCCTGCATGCCCGCGGGCCGAAAAACCTCGCGGTGCATCCGTTCGGCGCGCGCCAGCATCTCGCACGCTTCCGACCACATCCAATCGCGGGCCACATCGCGGGCCATGGGACATCCCCTCCAGCTTTGGATGGGTTATGTGTGCAATCAGGACGCCGATTTCAACGCCGTCACAGCGGGATAGGCGCACGCTAGTCGACGGCACCGGCAGTAACGCCTGCCCGGCGGACCCCATCGGCCAGCGTGCGGACCAGGCCGGTGACCGCCGCAACGGCTTTCGCCGTGGCCTTGCCGTCGGCGCCGAGATTGTTGCGCACCGCCTCGACCAAAGCCGAGCCGACCACGACGCCGTCGGCGCCGAGCGCAAGCGCGCGGGCCTGTTCGGCGGTGCGTACCCCGAAGCCGACGCAGACCGGCAGCTTGGTGTGACGCTTGATGCGCTTGACCGCTTCCGCGACCTTGCCGGTATCCGGCGCGGCCGAGCCGGTGATGCCGGTGATCGAGACGTAATAGACAAAGCCCGACGTGTTCTTGAGCACAGCCGGCAATCTTTGGTCGTCCGTCGTCGGCGTCGCGAGCCGGATGAAATTAAAGCCGGCCTTGAGCGCCGGCAGGCACAATTCCGTGTCCTCCTCGGGCGGCAGATCGACAACGATCAGCCCGTCGACGCCGGCGCTATTGGCGTCGACCAAAAACCGGTCGACGCCATAGACGTAGATCGGATTGTAATAGCCCATGAGCACGATCGGCGTCGTGGCGTCGCCGCGGCGGAATTCGCGCACCAGCGCGAGCGTCCGCTTCATGTTCTGGCCGGCGGCAAGCGCACGCAGACCGGCCGCCTGGATCGCCGGGCCGTCGGCCATCGGGTCGGTGAAAGGCATGCCGAGTTCGATCACGTCGGCGCCCGCCTGCGGCAGCGCCTTGAGCACCGCAAGCGAGCTTTCGTAATCGGGATCGCCCGCCATGATGAAAGTGACCAAGGCCGCGCGGCCTTCGTCCTTGAGCGCGGCAAAGCGCCGATCAATGCGGGTGGTCATGCCCCGCACCACTCAACACACCTCTCCCCAGCGGGGAGAGGTCGGCGAGCGCCGCAGGCGCGAGACGGGTGAGGGGGAAATATCCTTCGCGGTTTGCACCCCCTCACCCGCGCGCCACGCGCGCGACCTCTCCCCGGCGGGGAGAGGTGAAGAACTGGAGCCGCGCCGAGATGCTCCCTCATGACTTTCTGCTTTTCAGATGTGCGGCGACGGTGGCGAGATCCTTGTCGCCGCGGCCGGAGAGATTGACCACCATCAGATGATCTTTCGGCTTCTTCGGTGCGAGATCGAGGACCTTGGCGATGGCGTGCGCCGGTTCGAGCGCCGGAATGATACCCTCGAGCTTCGACAGGAGCGCGAAGGCGTTGAGCGCCTCGTCGTCGGTCGCCGACAGGAAGGTGACGCGCCCGACATCGTTAAGCCAGGCGTGCTCCGGCCCGATGCCGGGATAGTCGAGGCCGGCGGAGATCGAATGGGCTTCGTTGATCTGGCCGTCCTCGTTCATCAGGAGATAGGTGCGGTTGCCGTGCAGCACGCCGGGGCGGCCGCCGGCGATCGAAGCCGCGTGCATGCCGGTTTCGAGGCCGTGGCCGGCCGCTTCGACGCCGTAGATTTCGATCTGCCGATCGTCGAGGAACGGATGAAACAAACCCATCGCGTTCGATCCGCCGCCGATGCAGGCGACGAGCGAGTCCGGAAGGCGGCCTTCTGCCTCATGCATCTGCTCGCGCGTCTCGCGGCCGATGATCGACTGAAAGTCGCGCACCATCATCGGATAGGGATGCGGCCCGGCGATCGTGCCGATGCAATAAAATGTCGAGCCGACATTGGTGACCCAGTCGCGCAACGCCTCGTTCATCGCGTCTTTGAGCGTCTTCGAGCCGGACTCGACCGGAACGACCGTGGCGCCGAGCATCTGCATGCGAAAGACGTTCGCGTTCTGCCGCTCGACATCGACCGAGCCCATATACACGATGCATTCGAGGCCGAAGCGCGCGCACAACGTCGCGGTGGCGACACCGTGCATGCCGGCGCCGGTCTCCGCGATGATGCGCTTCTTGCCCATGCGCCGCGCCAGGAGGATCTGGCCGAGCACATTGTTGACCTTGTGCGCGCCGGTGTGATTGAGCTCCTCGCGCTTGAGATAGATCTTGGCGCCGCCGCAATGCTCGGTGAGCCGTTCGGCGAAATAAAGCGGCGACGGACGCCCGACATAGTGCGCGAGATAGCCGTCCATCTCCCGGCGAAACGCAGGGTCCGCCTTGGCTTTTGCGTAAGCTTTCTCCAGCTCCAGGATCAGCGGCATCAGCGTTTCGGCGACAAAGCGGCCGCCATAAATGCCGAAGTGGCCGCTTTCGTCCGGCCCGGTACGGAAGGAATTGGGTTGCTGCACGGTCATCGCTGTACGCGCCTGTCCTGGCAGGGCCGTATCCGTCACCCTGAGGTGCGCGGCGAGGCCGCGCCTCGAAGGGCGACGGCCGAGGCAGTCCATCCTTCGAGGCTCGCTGCGCTCGCACCTTAGGATGACGGGACAGCGCGCCGCGTTTCATCATCAAGCGCCGCTTGTTACGAAACTAGAACGCAGCGGCGTCGCGGGCCGCGCGCACGAAAGCGCGAATCTTGTCGGGGTCTTTCTCTCCGGGCGCGCGTTCGACACCAGAGGAAACGTCAACGCCGGGTGCGTGGGTGATGCGCAAGGCCTCGCCAAGATTGCCGGCATCGAGACCGCCCGAGAGCATAAACGGCACGCCAGGATCGAGATTTTCCAGGAGCTGCCAGTCGAACGGCCTGCCGAGGCCGCCCGGTCGTGTCGCTTCGCGCGGCGCGCGCGCATCGAACAACAGGCGATCGGCGACCGACGCATAGTCGGCGACGGCGGAGAGGTCTGTTTTCACCTCGACGGCGATCGCCTTCATCACCGGCAAGCCATAGCGTTTCTTCAACGCCACGACGCGCGTCGGCGTTTCCTTGCCGTGAAGCTGGAGTAATTCCGGCTGCAACGATTCAACGACCGCATCGAGCAGCACGTCGCCGGCATCGACCGAAAGCGCTACTTTTTGCGCACGGCCTTGCACGCGTTTTCCAAGCGTCCGCGCAGCATCAAACGAGATATTCCGCGGCGACGGCGGAAAGAAAACAAAGCCGACCATGTCGGCGCCGGCGTCGAGCGCGACCTCGAGCGATTCCGGCGTGGAAAGGCCGCAGATTTTTACAATGAGCGACATGCTCTCGACTGTCCTCAAACGCCGCCGTTCTACACGGCCGCGCGCGGCTTGTCTCGCCTAGACCATGATCCGATCAGATTGTATGGGATCATGGTCTAAATGTTTGATTGGAGCATGATCTTTTCCGAAAACCGGTTTCCACCCCGGATCAAGTCCGGGGCAGGCTTTTTCGGGATCATGCCCTAGGCGGCGAGCGTTACTGGACCGGCGGCTTGAGGCGCAGCCGCGGCGGCGGATTGACCTGCTCCGGAACGATCGTCGGCTTCTCAGCCGCGCTCTCCAGAACCGCCAGCTTTACGCGGAGTTGCTGCAGATCCCGCTCGAAACGCCGCGCGGTCTCCCGCCATTTGCCCTGCCGCAGCCATGATGCCAGACCGCCGATCAGAACGCCGATGATCAGCAATAGCAAAATCAAAGCGAACAACGGCAGCGTCACCGACGCGGCGGGCTCGGCGCCGCCAAACGGGTCGAACGAAACTGTGACGCTCTGCCGGTTCGCCATCGCAAAGGCGATGATGATGACGGCGAGCGGCACCAGAACGACTGCCGCAACGATCCTGTTCAGCAAGTTGGACCTCCGCCGGCCGAATCGTGCGGATCAGGCCGGGCTCGTCGTCTGATTGAGCCGCTCGCGCATTTCCTTGCCGGTCTTGAAGAACGGCACGCATTTCTGATCGACGGCGACATGGGCCCCGGTGCGCGGATTACGTCCGGTTCGCGCCGGTCGCCGCTTCACCGAGAAGGCGCCGAAACCGCGCAGCTCGACACGGTCGCCGCGCGCCATTGCCGCGATGATTTCTCCGAGAATGGCGTTGACGATCTTTTCGACGTCGCGCTGATAGAGGTGCGGGTTTTGCGCGGAAATACGCTGCACCAGCTCGGATTTGATCATGGTTGCCTGCCGCGGCTCAATCTGCGCCGGCAGGGTGCCAAAGGGCCAACAAACCGTCAAGATTAAGCCGCTCGAAAGCCTGTGTGGCTCCCCAATCGTCGAAGTGGCGCGCCAGCGCCGTCAGGCCCAAGACGTCGAGCGTCGCGGCGGTTGCGGCGTGGAGGAACGGCAGGTCGCCAAGGCGGCTGTGCAGCTCATAGTCGCGTACCGGCAGCTTGGCGTCGACCTTCTTCTCGCTCGCCAGCCAGGCGATGGCGGTGCGCTCGTCGCCGATCTCGTCGACGAGCTTCAGCCCGATGCCCTGATGGCCGGTGAACACGCGGCCATCGGCGACGGTTTGCAATTCGTCGTCGTTGAGATGGCGCCGGTCCTGCACCAGGCCGCGAAACCAGGCGTAGGAATCCTTAATGATCGATTCGATCGCCGCCCGCGCCTCCGGTGAGGTCGGTTCGAAACCGTCCGGCGCGGCCTTCAGCGGCGACGATTTGATCGTTTCGACCTTGACGCCGATCTTGCCCAGAAGATCGGCTACGTTGGGATACTGGAACAAGACGCCGATCGAGCCGACAAGCGATGTCTGCTTGGCGATGATGTGATCGCCGGCAAGTGCGGTGATGTAGCCGCCGGAGGCAGCCAGCCCATCGACGACGATGACGAGCGGCTTCCTTTCCTTCAGCCGCATCAGAGAATCGTAAAGCTGCTCGGAGCCGGCGGTGGTGCCGCCGGGACTGTCGATATGAACGATCACCGCGCGCGCCGTCGTCGATTTGGCGAGCCTGTCCAGCTTCTCCACGCGTACCCGGTCGTCGCGGATCAATCCCTGGATGGTCACCCGCGCAATATACGCGCCGGTAAAGCCGGTGCGATTGCTCAAGATCTTGGCAAATCCGCCGATCGCAAGCACGATGACGGCGATTGCCAGAACGCGCCAGAAAGTAAGCTTGCGCCGCATGCGACGGCGGTCGACGATCAGGTCGGCGTCAAGCGACATGGTGCGAATTTCCTTTTGCGGTTTCCGCGGAACAGATCGTTATTGAGGGCCGGGCCGACAGGCCCGGCCCGAAACGCCGGCCCGAAATATCAGTCCGTCGACTCTTCCTTTTCGTTTTCCTCGCCCTTGCGCTTGAGCGCGGTGCCGAGAATATCGCCGAGCGTCGCGCCGGAATCGGACGACCCGTACTGGGCGATCGCCTCTTTTTCCTCGGCGACTTCGAGCGCCTTGATCGAAACCGAGACCTTGTGGGTACGGCGATCGAACTGGATCACGCGAGCGTCGACTTTCTCACCGACCGCGAAACGCTCCGGCCGCTGCTCGGAACGATCACGCGCCAGCTCGGAACGCTTGATGAAAAACTCGTATTCGGTGCCGACAATTTTCACGTCGATGCCGCCTTCTTTCACCTCGGTCACCTCGCAGGTGACGACCGAGCCTTTCTTGAGGTCGCCGGCGGCAGGCTCACCCGGCGCCGCCGCAGCGGCGCCGCTCTCGGCGAGCTGCTTGATGCCGAGCGAAATGCGCTCCTTCTCGACGTCGACGTCGAGCACTTGCGCCTGGGCCTTATCGCCCTTTTTGTACTCCTCGATGACCTGCTCGCCGGGGCGTTTCCAATCGAGATCGGAGAGATGCACCATGCCGTCGACATCGCCGTCGAGGCCAAGGAACAGGCCGAATTCGGTCTTGTTCTTGACTTCGCCTTCGACCACCGAGCCGGGCGGATATTTCTCCAGAAACACCTCCCAGGGATTGCGCATGGTCTGCTTGAGGCCGAGCGAAATACGGCGCTTGACCGGATCGACCTCCAGCACCTGGACCTCGACTTCCTGAGAGGTGGAAACGATCTTGCCCGGGTGCACGTTCTTTTTGGTCCACGACATTTCCGAAACGTGGATCAGCCCTTCAATGCCGGGCTCGAGCTCGACGAAGGCACCGTAGTCGGTGATGTTGGTGACGCGGCCCTTGAAGCGGGCCCCGACCGGGTATTTGGCCTCGATGCCCTGCCACGGATCTTCCAGCAACTGCTTCATGCCGAGCGAGATGCGGTGGGTCTCGTGGTTGATCTTGATGATCTTGACCTTGACCTGCTGCCCGATGTTGAGGACCTCGGACGGATGATTGACCCGCCGCCAGGCGATGTCGGTGACGTGCAGGAGGCCGTCGATGCCGCCCAGATCCACGAACGCGCCGTAATCGGTGATGTTCTTGACCGCCCCGTCGATGACCTGGCCCTCTTCGAGGTTTTGCACCAGTTCCTGACGCTGCTCGGCGCGAGTCTCTTCCAGAACCGTGCGGCGTGAAACGACGATATTGCCGCGCCGGCGATCCATTTTCAGGATCTGGAAGGGCTGCTGATTGTTCATCAGCGGCGACACGTCGCGGATCGGACGAATGTCCACCTGGGAACGCGGCAGGAAGGCGACGGCACCGTCGAGATCGACGGTGAAGCCGCCCTTGACCTGGTTGAAGATGACGCCCTGAACTTTTTCGTTGTTCTGGAACGCCTTCTCGAGCTTGCCCCAGCTTTCCTCGCGGCGCGCCTTGTCGCGCGAGAGGACCGCCTCGCCCAGCGCATTCTCGACCCGTTCGAGATAGACCTCGACGGTGTCGCCGACCTTGATCTCGGTTGAGCGGCCGGGTCCGGCGAATTCGCGCAGCGCGACGCGGCCTTCCGTCTTCAATCCGACGTCGATGACGGCGACGTCCTTTTCGATCCCGACGACGGTCCCTTTGACGACGGACCCTTCCTGCAATTGACCATCGCTGAACGATTCATCGATCATGCTAGCGAAGTCTTCGCGCGACGGCGCGGCGGTAGCGACTTGAGCCATGAACACTCCGAGCCCCGTGATGAAAATGATCCCGAACGCGCAGCAGCCGCCGGTTGTGCCGGCGGGCGGGGCCAGAGCCAGACGATCAGGACAAAGCTTGGTCCGGAGCCTTAGCGAAGCGCGTGAACGGGCGTTCCTCCAATGACGAAAACGCTGTCAGCCGCGTTTTCGGCCCGTTCGGACGGCTTCGATGATATCGACGGCAGCCCGGAATGCCGCGTCTATACCCAAATGCGTGGTATCGAGCAAGTGTGCGTCTGGGGCAGCCTTTAGCGGCGCGGCGGTGCGGCGGGAGTCCCGCTCGTCGCGCCGCAGCAGGTCGGCCAGGACCTCCGCCTCGTCCGCGGGTTCGCCACGTGCCTTGAGTTCGTGCGTGCGCCGCGCCGCGCGCACTTCGGGGCTCGCGACCACAAACAGCTTCACGTCGGCGCCCGGGGCTATGACGGTGCCGATGTCGCGGCCGTCGAGGACCGCGCCTGGCGGCTTGGTCGCGAATTCGCGCTGATAGTTCATCAGCGCCTGCCGCACCTCCGGGATCGCCGCCACCACCGACGCGGCTTCGGTGATCGGCTGCGCCTTGAGTGCGCTTTCATCGAATTTTTTCGGGTCGAGCGCGATGGCGGCGTTGAGCGCTTGCGCGACGTCGTCGGGCGAATGACCGGCGTCGAGCACCGCTTTCGCCACCGCGCGGTAGAGCAGCCCGGTGTCGAGGTGATGCAGGCCATAGACCGACGCTACCTGCTTGGCGATGGTTCCCTTGCCCGAGGCCGCCGGTCCGTCGATAGCGATGATCATCGTCACATCCAGTACCTTCGCTGGCGGCGGAGCGGTTGTTCCCCGGCCGGGGAACGGCTAGATCAAACGGCGGCCCGAGAGATTCCGCAAGCGCGAAGAGCGGTGTTTTCGCGCTAATGAGATCGGCGACGGCTATCGCCGGTAATGTGAGTTTCAAGACGAGGCTCGCAAAAATTTCAAGACTTGCAAAGCGCGGCCCCGCCTGCTCGATTCCGCCGCCGGAGCTTTATCGATATCGCGCCGGCCAAGGAGCCCGTGAAGTGAGACTCGGAAGACGGCTGAGAAAAAAACCTTGGTTCCAGAAGACAGTCGGGATTCTGGCTGCCGAGTATCTGCGTCTGGTGTGGAAGACGAGCCGCGTCACCGTCGAGCCGGCGGATGTCTACCAGCGCTACCATTCCGAAGAACCGGTGATCGTTGCGATGTGGCACGGTCAGCATTTCATGCTGCCATTCTTGCGGCTAAGCTATCGCGCCAAGGTCTTGATCTCTCGCCACAGCGACGGCGAAATCAACGCGATCGCCGCGGAGCGTCTTGGCATCAGCACCGTTCGCGGATCGGGCGATCATGCCGGGCGATTTCACCTCAAAGGCGGCATCAACGCGTTCAAAAGCATGGTGGAATTACTCGCCGAAGGGTGGAACGTTGCGCTGACCGCCGACGTACCGAAGGTGTCGCGCGTTGCCGGTCTCGGTATCATCAAACTTGCAAGTCTATCCGGCCGTCCGATCTTTCCGGTGTGTCTGGCGACCAGCCGGCGGATCGTGCTCAACAATTGGGACCGCACGGAAATCAATCTTCCGTTTAGCCGCGGCGCCGCCGTGGCCGGCGAGCCGATCCGCGTGCCTATGAACGCCGACGCCCAGACACTGGAGCAATGCCGTCGCGCGCTCGAAACCGCGCTGAATGCGGCGAGCGAACGCGCCCATGCCGTCGCCGATCGGCGGATTTCAGGTAATGGCGTCGCGTGGTCGGCGGTTCGCGATCCCAGACTCAGTTCAGATCCGCCCCAAGCCCGCGCATAAGATCGACGAATCCGGGAAAGCTCGTGGCGATGAAACTCGCATCGTCGATCTTTACCGGCTCGGCGCTCGCCATCCCCATCACCAGCGCCGACATGGCTATGCGGTGATCCATGTGCGTTGCGACCAGGCCGCCGCCAACGGCGCGGCCCTGCCCCTGCACGATCAGATCATCGCCGGCGAGCTCGACCGTCACGCCATTTGCGCGCAACAGGTCGGCGGTGGCCGCGAGGCGATCCGATTCCTTCACCCGCAATTCCTTAAGCCCGTGCATGACCGTGGTGCCCTCGGCGAAGGCGGCAGCAACGGCAAGCACCGGATATTCATCGATCATGGCGGGAGCGCGCGCCGCCGGAACCTCGACGCCGCGCAATGCACCGGCGCGTACGCGCAGATCGGCGACTTCTTCACCGCCTTCGTTGCGGATCCCGAGCCGCTCGATCGAGGCACCCATTTCCGCCAGCGTAACCATCAGGCCGGAGCGCAGCGGGTTCAACATGACCCCTTCGAGGATCACGTCCGAGCCCGGCGTGATCGCCGCCGCGACCAGCGGAAAAGCCGCGGACGACGGATCGGCAGGAACCATGATCGGCCGCGGCGACAGCTCCGGCTGACCGGCGAGCGTGATGCGGCGGCCAAGGGCGCCGTGCGGCTCGACACGCAAATCGGCGCCGAAATGCGCGAGCATCTTTTCGGTGTGGTCGCGCGTCGCCTCGGCTTCGACGATTACGGTTTCGCCGGGTGCGGCGAGACCAGCGAAGAGCACGGCGGATTTCAGCTGCGCCGACGCGACTTGCGGCTCGAAGACGATGGGAATCGGATCACGCGCACCAGCGAGCGTCAGCGGCAAGCGGCCGTCGCTTGCTGTGAGCGTGTGCGCGCCGATGCGTTCCAGCGGCTCGAGCACGCGCCGCATCGGCCGCTTGCGGAGTGAGGCATCGCCGTCGAACGTCGCCACGATCGGACAGCCGGCGACCGCCCCGAGCATGAGCCGGCACCCAGTCCCCGAATTGCCAAAATCGAGCGCGCCTGCAGGTTCGGCAAAGCCGCCGACACCGACGCCATGAACACGCCATTCGCCACCACCCGCCCTTTCAACGCGCGCGCCGAGCGCCAGCACGACCTTTCCGGTATTGAGCACATCCTCGCCTTCGAGCAAGCCGAAGATGCGGGTCTCGCCGACTGCAAGCGCGCCAAGAATCAGCGCGCGATGCGAAATCGATTTGTCGCCGGGCACGCGTACGCGGCCTTTCAGCGGGCCGTTGCGGCGGGCGGTGAGCGGGGCGGGATCGGTGTCCATGAAACGATTTGAGCTTTCTCTGTCGGGCGCTGGTGCACCGCGTCATGGCGACGCGCGCCGCTGCAACTCCTCGCGCTCCGAGCGGCTGCGTTGCGGCGCACCGAGCTTGCGGCCGGCGCGGTGGCCCTCAAGCGTCGCTTCGTAGACCGTGCGCGGAGCAACCGCACAGCCGATCGCTTCGACACTGCGGCCGCGCTCCCGCAGCAAATGATAGATAGCATTTTCCGAACTCCGCGACGTTGCCATCACGATGGCGTCGGCGGTGATCGGGCGAGACCTCGCCGGCTGGTAGACGTTGACGATTTCGACCTGGGCGCCGTTGATATTTTTCACGGTGTGATCGGTGATCATCTCGACTTCGGCCTCGTAGAGATATGTCAGGATCCAGTGAAGATAAACTTCCGCCGTCGTTTCCCATCCGATCATCGGCCATTTGGTCAGGATCCTGACCCGGGCGCCGAGCTTCGCCAGTTTGACCGCGGTCAGCGGGGCGGCCACGTCCGCCATTTCGTCGACGACAAGCACGTCGCCTGAAACCTTTACTTTGTCGAGGGCGACCTCGTCCCAGGTCACGCAATTTCCCGTTTCCCAGCCGGGCAGCGGTTTGCCGGTCTGTCCTTGAAAGCCGTCGCGGCGATAGCGCGCCCCGGAAGCGACGACGACATGATCGGGGCGCTCGGCTGCGAGCACGCCGTCGATATTCTCGGCGGTCACCGGGCTGTCGGTCTTGATGATCGCGCCGTTGCCGGTCGCTTGCTCCGCAAGCCAGGTGGCGATCGTTCCATATTGCTGGCGATGGGGCAGCGCGCCGTAGGCGCGAACGTGTCCGCCGACTTGCTGTTCGCGCTCGTAGACGACGACCTGGTTGCCGCGTGCCGCCGCGACGCGCGCATATTCGAGGCCGGACGGTCCTGCGCCGACAACCAGCACGCGTTTCGGGGACGGCACTTTGCGCGTCGCGCTTACGCCCCAGACTGCTTCGCGTCCGACCACGGGGTTGTAGGCGCATTGCACGCGGCTGCCTCGGATCACTGCTCTCCAGCAGTAGTTGGCGGCGACGCAGCGGCGAATATCTTTCGCGCGTCCCTCTTTCACTTTCGTCATCCACTGCTCATCGGCGATCATCTGCCGCGCGAGCAGGATGGCGTCGGCATCGCCGGAGCCGACAAGTTCATCGGCAACCCCCGGATGGCTTACCCGGCCGACCAACAGAACCGGCTTCTTCGCGACGCTCTTGATGGCCCGGGTGTATTCGCGCTCCCATCCCTGCTCGAAGGTCATCGGCGTATGAATCCAGGAGTGGTGAACGCCGGCGGATACGCTCACATAGTCGATATCGAGCTCTCGCTCGAAATCCGCGTGGATGCGTTTGACCTCCTCGATTTCGAGATCGCCCTCCCAGAACGAGGTCGAATTGATGCGATATCCGAGGAACGGCCGATCGCCGATCCGTTTGCGAATCCGTCGCATCGCTTCGATCGAGAACCGCAGACGATTCTCGTACGATCCGCCCCAGCGGTCCTTACGGTGATTGTAGAAAGGCGAGAGGAACTGCCAGGGCAGGTAGCCGTGCGCGACGTGAAATTCGACGCCGTCCAGCCCGGCGGAAATGGCGCGCTTGGCGGCATCCTCGTAGCACTGCAAAATGTATTCGATCTCGTGCTCTTCCAGCTCCTTGGGCGTCGGACCACCTGGAATTTCACCGGCCGGCACCTGGCTCGGCGCCAGCATGTAAGGATTGTATTCGTCAGGGTCGCGCGCGGGGTCGGTTTTCAGGAAAGGTGCCGGAGAACGCAGTCCAAGATGCAGGAGCTGCACCGAGAGCGCGCAGCCGTGCCGCTTTACCGCCCGGGCCACATTGGCCAAGCCTTCCAGCTGAGCGTCGTTCCAAAGACCGGGGAAGCCGAGCGGAGTATAAATCGTGTCCTTGTTTATCAGGTGGCCGCCCAGAATGATCATGCCCAAGCCGGTTTTGGCACGCTCTTCGTAGTAGGCCACCGCCTGCTCGGTAAAGATTCCTTCATGCGGGCTTCTTACCCATGTCGGGCAAACCGGACCGAAGACGACACGGTTTGGCAGGGTGGTGTTGCGGATCCGCAAGGGTGACAGCAGATGACGATAGGCGCCGGTGTCGGTCACGGTCGTTTTCTCCCCTGATGGCGCTTTGATTCGCAGGCTGGCAGTGCACCCTGCTTAAGACCTGCGCACGATCATTCGGTCTTGCCTACGGATACGCCTTCCGGCGTGTGACGCTGGTAATCTGCTATTGACAGGCGCAGCACGACTAGCCAAGTGAAGCACCCAAATTGAAGGATTTCCGGCCGTGGCGAAAACGGAACTTGGCACTAAGCGCGTCTGTCCCGAAACCGGACGCAAGTTCTACGACCTCAACAAGGATCCGGTCATTTCTCCCTATACCGGCAAGGTAGTGCCGGTGGAAACGCCGACGGCCCGCTCCCGCCCCGAACCGGCTACGCCGCGTCCGGCCGCCGCTGCTGCTCCGGCGGAAGAAATCGTCGCGCCGGAGCCGCAGGAGGCCGAATTCGTTTCGCTGGAGGAAGCCGATGCCGAGGCGCAAGGCGCCAAGGCACCGGTAGAGACGAGCGAGCCGGATGTCGAAGAAGAGGTCGAGATCGACGAATCCCTCGACGATGCCGCTTTTATCGAGGAGCAAGAGGAAGAAGACGCCGACGTCACGGATATTATCGGCAGCGACATCGAAAACGAGGAGGAAAGCTGATCGGATTCGCGGTTTGGGGCCATAGCTCAGCTGGGAGAGCGCCTGCAGCGATGCCGCGGATGACGTCGTCCGTCCTCGTGGAGTGCCGATAAATGTGCAGCTTCAATGAGGCCGCGGCAGCATGCCGCGGATGACCCCGGCACCGCGCCGCATTCGTCACTTTTGAACTGCTTCAATGAGGCCGCGGCAGCGATGCCGCGGATGACAACCACGGAAATGCCGAAATATTCGGAGACTTCCCTGCTTCAATGAGGACGCAAGACAAAATGACAAGCGATTTTTTCATGGTTGTTCCCAAGCCCTTTGATCGGTCGCGCTGCGACGCGCGAAACGCACCATAAATCGAAATGTTGGCGGCAGCGAGTGCTTCGTTTGCGGGAGCTGACTCCGGCGCGCTCGTCCGCGCGCTTTTTTGCCGCAGCCGGACGCCTTTCCATCGTATGCTTGGTTTTGACGCGCGTTGGACTAGAGCGCGTGGGGCGAGCGAGGATACCCAGCGCGTGCCGCGCTGCAGGCGCTGCCCTCGCTGGCGCGGCGCGGCGGCTTGCGAGGCGCCGTGCAGATCTGCTCGCGCGAAGACGCCGAGCGAGAGATTGCCGCCGCGCGAAAGCTGGGGGTCGCGTTGGTGGCTTTGGGCGAAGCCGGCTATCCGCACCGGCTGCAAATGATCGACGATGCGCCGCCGCTCTTGACCATCCGCGGCCACATGCACGCGCTTGCACTGCCAATAATCCCTCGGGCAGGTAACTGTGGCAGGTCAGCGCCTCGGTCACTGACGGGGCGAAAGCGAACCTGGCGTTGACCCTTGCAGACCTCCTCGACCGGTAAGATTATGCGGTAAAGCGAGAAAGCGTTGGGGCGGCGGCAATGGATGTAGGCGGGTGGCTGCGGGGCCTTGGCCTCGGTCAATACAAGGCGGCATTCCCCGACAACGCGATCGACGTCGGCGTCCTGCCGGACTTGACGGATCAGGACCTGGAGAAGCTCGGCCTTCCCCTCGGTGACCGTCGCAAGTTACTGCGGGCCATTGCTGAAGTAAGTTCAGCCGACGCGGTCACGTCAAAGTCTGCCGCTGCGGCAACCATCTCATGCGCCGACGAACTTGCGTTGACACTGCGCCGCAAGGGTTTTCGTGGCACATTCATTGTCCCTCTGCCGGCGTCGCTTAACACGTAGGTCGAGAACCCATATTGGTCTCCGCTCAGAACAAAAACAAGGAAATCGCATTTTTCGACCAGCACGCTGAAGCTGGCGCCTACGACGCATTTACGCCGGCGTCGAACCGGCGGCTGATCGAATGCTTCGCCCGGCTGAGCGGCTTACGCGGCGGCGCGCGCATTGCCGATCTTGGGTGCGGGTCGGGAGCGTTCACAGAGCAGCTGCGACGCGCGGGCTATTCCGTCATTGGTTTAGATATTAGTCCGAAACTCGTTGCGGTCGGACGGAGCAAACATCCGGGCCTTGAGCTTATCGAGGGTGATGTCGAGGCTCTCCCTTTCGAGTCAGGGGGTTCGACGGCGTTCTGCTCAGCGGATTGGTGCACCACCTGCCGGATCCGCGTCGCTGCGCGGCGGAGACGTTTCGCGTGCTCCGCACCGACGGACGTTTCGTTGCGTTCGATCCGAACCGTATGAACCCGTTCATGTGGCTATATCGCGACCGCTCGTCGCCATTCTACAGCGCAGTTGGGGTGACCGAGAACGAGCGGCCGGTTTTGGCAGGCCAGATCGCCGGGGTATTCAAGGGGGCGGGCTTTACGGTCGGCACGGAGTATCTATCTGGTCTTTCGTACCGCTATGTCGCGTCGAAGTGGGCGCGCGCTTTGTTGCCGATCTATAACGCCACCGACCGCGTCATCTTCGGTCTCCCCATGATGAAGCCGCTGCGTGCGTTTGTTTTGACCTACGGAGCAAGACCGTGAACAATTGAGCGTCCATGCCACTCGCCTCGGCCTCTCTTGCGATCAACGACATCGACGTCACAGACGGCGGCGGCGCAGGCCACGTCGGCGTTCCGCTCGTGCTCGTTTGGCCGAGCAAGGCTTGCGCGTCACCGCCGCCGGCGTTCGTGCTGATATATCTTGCTGACAATGACTACAATGCCGGCATTCACGATGCCGCGGTAACGAAAGCCGAAAGAGGCTGCGACGTGGTGTGCGCCAGCCGTTTTATGCCGGGAGGAGGCATGGTGAGCTGTCCGTGGCCCGAAAGGCGAGTTCTGGTTCGCCTGGCCAGCTTCACCTAATATCATTTTGCCGGGATTTCGACGCGGGACGCCAGCAACGGGTTTAGATTGTTTTCCAGGCGTGCGATCGAGACGATTGCGGTCGAATCGGGCGAGGGTTTTGCTACAGCATCGAACTGCTTGTGACGGCTCACCGCCTCGGCTGGCCGATAGGCGAGGTACCCGCGCAGTGGTTTCAGCGCAAACACGGCTAGAGTCGATTTCCGGTGCTGCAGTGGCTGCCGGCCTACTTGCACTGGTATTTTTTATGCCTTTGCGACGATTTGGCTCCGCGTCGGGGAAACGTCAGCCCCGCGCTTCTTCTGAAAACCCGATAAAGCTTCACATGTTCGGCTGGATAACCCTCGCAGCAACAATTGTTCTAAACGTGCTTGGGGATCTTGCATCAAATGGTTCAGTGCCGGAGCCAAGATCGATTCTCCGCTGAGCTATGTTGCTCCGCCGTTTATCGCCGGGGTTTGCAGAGTAACCGTGAGGGATGACCATTTCTTCGTGCGAAAAGCAAGACAGTTGCAGCTTCGAACAAATAGGTTCGCAGCAACCGATCGCCCCACCTTGAGATCCTTCCGTTCAGGTCGGTCTCGCCCGATTGATTGCGCCGAGGCGTGAGTCCGAGATACGCGCCAACCTTCGAGGCCGATCGGAACCGCGACGGGTCATCGATCGTATGTTCGGAACGTCAAGGCAGTAACCACACCTACACCTGGAACAGTCATGAGACGACGTGTCGTTTGGTCGGCCTTTGCCAACCGTCGAACTTTTTCGTCGAACTTGGACTGTTGTCGGCATACGTGCTCGTGGATCGACAACAGTGGATCGATGACAGCGCGAAGTGCATGATCCTCCGCGACAAGTTCGGTGACTTGGTTCCTGAACTGCAGGCTGGTCGCTCTACGGAACAGCAGCCCATATTCCTTGATCATGCTGCGGACCTGATTCTCGATGTCTCTGCGAATGCTGACCAGGCGCGACCGAGCAACAAGAATGGCGCGGACCTTCTCGCTCTCTTCGCTCTTCACCTTGACCTCGCGATACCAACCAACTCTGACCAGTTCGGCGAGACCCTTCGCATCATTCTGATCGCTCTTGTTCATGCGAACGGAGAGCGCGGCATGTGCGTGACGAGCATCAATGCCAGCTCGCCATTGCCCCGGCCTCAAATCCGATACGCTCCGCGTTCGGCGCGGAGACAACGGGAAATCGACACGCCGCAGCTCGTGCCAAAGCCCCAACATATTGCTTCATCGAAAGCCCTCCGATTCGCCAATTGCGTGAGGTCTGGAAAGTAGCGGACATTCAGGTCCGTGAGTGCCGACCGCAATTACGTCATCGTATCCATGGCGATCCTCGTGCCAATTCCGATATGGAGATCCACATCCGCCGAC
>CAVZSB010000048.1:0-104349 GCA_963777635.1 uncultured Alphaproteobacteria bacterium | reverse complement strand
CCGATGATTGTCTCGGTCACCCTGTCGCATGGCGCGCTGCGCATGTCGCGAAAGCAGGTGATCGTCAAACGCCTTTCCGCAATCGATGATCTCGGCAGCATGGACGTATTGTGCAGCGACAAGACCGGCACGCTGACCGAAGCTCACATCAAACTGGTCCGGGAAGTCGATCTTTACGGACAAGACAGCGACACGGTCATGCGAATGGCCCAGCTAAATGCTGCCTTCGAGACCGGGCTCAAGAGCCCGCTGGACGAAGCAATCCTCGCCGCGGGAGCGGTTGACCTCGCGTCGTGCCGCAAGATCGATGAAGTTCCGTTCGATTTCGAGCGCCGCCGGGTCTCGGTACTGATCGAAGAAAGAGGCCAGCGGCGCATCATCGTCAAAGGCGCGCCGGAAGACGTGCTCGGACTTGCGGCCCGGTATCAGCAGCCAGGATCGGCGCCGCGCTTGCTTGATGCCGCTGCCCACGAAGCCGCCGAGGCAACATTCAAGAAACTGAGCGCAGAAGGCTACCGGCTCTTGGGTGTCGCCTGGCGCGACGTCGAACCGGAATGTCAGCAGGCTCACGTCGCCGACGAAACGGATTTGATCTTCGGCGGTTTTCTGGCTTTCCTCGATCCGCCGAAGGCCGGAGCCCGGGATGCCCTGGCGGCTCTCGGCCAGCTCGGCATCTCGCTGAAAGTCGTAACCGGGGACAATGAGGAGGTAACCCGGCATGTCTGCGGCGAGCTTGGTGTCCTCGTCACTGGCGTACTCAACGGCACGGAGCTCGCTCGCCTGACGGACGAGGCGCTGTTGGCCAAGCTCGACGAAACGAACATATTTTGCCGCGTCACCCCGCCGCAGAAGTCCCGCATCATCGCCGCGTTGCGGCGGAAGGGCCATGTGGTCGGCTATCTCGGCGATGGGATCAACGATGCCCCGTCGCTGCACGCCGCCGATATCGGCTTTTCCGTCAACTCTGCGGTCGACGTTGCCAAGGAGGCCGCCGCCATGATCCTGCTGCGCAAGGATCTCGGCGTGCTTGCGGAGGGCGTGCGCGAAGGCCGTCGGACCTTCGCCAATATCCTCAAATACATGATGATGGGAACAAGCTCGAATTTCGGCAACATGTTCTCCATGGCGGGCGGCGTCCTGTTCCTGCCCTTCCTTCCGATGCTGCCGATCCAAATTCTTCTGAACAACCTGCTTTACGACCTTTCGGAGACGACAATCCCTCTCGACCGGGTGAGCAATTCGATGGTGGCGCAGCCGCGCCGTTGGAATCTCGACATGGTCCGCAAGTTCATGCTGTTGTTCGGACCGATCAGTTCGATATTCGACTTCGCCACCTTCGGAATGCTGCTCTGGGTCTTC
The DNA here is from genome assembly GCA_963777635.1 of uncultured Alphaproteobacteria bacterium. GTDB lineage: Bacteria > Pseudomonadota > Alphaproteobacteria > Rhizobiales > Xanthobacteraceae > BOG-931. The sequence goes on along the minus strand of CAVZSB010000048.1, from coordinate 102,990 downwards.
CACGCAAACGAAGCGCTGTTTCATACCGCCTGGTTCGTCGAATCGCTCTCGACGCAAATCCTGGTGATCTTCATCATCCGCACCGCGCACCCTCTGCGGGATCGACCGCATCCCGCACTTGTGGCCAGTTCGCTATCCGCCTTCGCACTGGCTGTGCTGCTTCCTTATTCGGTGTTCGGCCGCTGGTTCGGCTTCGTGCCTGTGCCCGCCACAATGATGGGGGCGCTGATGCTTATAACGCTGACCTATCTTGCCGTTGTTCATGGCGTAAAAAGTTGGTTCTTCGCGCGCTACAAGTTGGGTTAGGCGCCTTGATCATCGCAAGCGGGCGCTTTGATTTTGATCCAGATCAAGGTGCTTGGGGCCTTGCCGTCTCAGAATTTTTTAATGCATTGGGCGCCGATTGCTACCGCACCGTTCGATCGCGATCTTGAATTGGCCGTTCTCGAGGAGGATGGTGCCCATGCTCTTGCATTCGCCTGTCGCCGCATCGCCGGCGGATGGGTCAATGCACAAACAAAAAGCCAGATCGACGTGCGCCCGACGCATTGGCGGGAATGGGATGCAAAGCCTTAGAACTGCGCCGTGCTGCCGATGCGCTTCTCTACATCGCCGGCGCGTTTGACTTAATTGAGCCAACTGCAATAAGCCGGTCGGGCGGCTGGGAACGGCTTCCTTTCTGCCGCCAAAGCGAGCTGCACACGTGGCAAAACGGCTAACCCTATCGCTTACAGTCTTCGCGGCCCTTGTGGGCGCCTCGCCCGTTCATGCTGAAGAAGCGCCGACCGCGCGCGAGCGCCAGGGTCACGCGCTGGCCGAACGGATGTGTGCGCCGTGCCATGCGATCGACAAGAGCGGATCAAGTCCCCATGCCGGGGCGCCCCCGTTTCGCGAGCTGAGCCGTCGCGTCGATCTCGATCGCTTCTCGAACCGGCTGCGTGAAGGCTTGATGAGCGGCCACCCCGACATGCCGACATTTCGCTTCAGCCGTGAAGATGCAGGGGCTTTGGTCGCCTACCTGCGCTCGATCCAGGGGCCGTAGGCCCCGCCCTTCCGCGGTTGATCCAGGTCAAGTCGGCCCGCGGCTATTCGTCTATCAATGAAAAACATGCATTCGAACAAGGGCGCGCCGGCATGACCAAGTCAGTTCCTGACAAGGCCGAAGTTGCAGTGGAATATCCTGACAAGCTTTATATCGGCACTTTCGAACGATCGTCGCGCTTCGACGCCCATCTCGACGAAACCGGGATTTCGCTCAGCCTGCATCGCACCGGCGCGGAAGACGTGCGCAAGTCCGTTCGTATGCACTTCCACTACGCCCTGTTCGCGGAAATCCTGCGGGAGTTGGCGAAGACCGTAGTCGCCCTCCCCGCCACCGATGTCACGCACCGCGAAGCATTGCGGGACGCAGCAAAGACGCTGTATCTCGCGCTGGCGCGGGAGGGTGCAAACGACAAAGCTGGCCTGACTCCGGACGAAGAAGTGCGGCTGCTACACATTCTCGAATAGGTTGCTCGAATAGACTGCCCGCCTGCATCAGCGGACGTTGGGTACGCGTCGGCCCTTGCGCCGCAATTCCAGTTGCGGCGCAAAGCCATGGCTGGCCTCAGCTATTCGCCGGAGGCAACGGGCGCGGATGATAGTAATGGTGGTGGTGGTGGTAAACGCGATGCCTCGGCGGGGGCGGAGGCGGCGGTGGCGGCGGCGGCGCGACGTAGCGCTCCCACACCGTACCGCGATCGAATTGAATGGTCATGCCATCAGCTGAATAGATCGCCCCTTCGTTCCAGGCCTCTACCCAGATATGGCCCGGATAATCGATCCAACCGCGTGCGCCGAAGCCCGCTTCATTGACCAGGTTCAGCTGCCATCCGGCTTGCGTCACGTAAGCGAAGGCCGGCGGACCGGCAGAGCATTGCTTCACGCACTGGAACTGACCCGTGAGATTCAGCACCGGCTGCGCGGATGCCCCCGTCGCGCCCGCTGCGATCGCCGCGGCGGCGCCCAATAGAACAACCAAACTCGTTCTCATTGCCCTACTCTCCTCAGCAACAACACTCGCTCAGCGAAATTTGAGTTGGCCGGAAGCATCCAGCAACATCAACACGGCATCATGACACGAAGGCCGCACGCTTTGACCAACTTCACAAGGTCAATTTAGTTCAATTTTTCGGCAAGCGGCGGGCCCTTCGCCAAGCTCGCTATTTTTTGATCGGCCGTCCTTAACGCCGATGATGGGCGGCGTGGCGGTAATGCAGCCGCAGCAAGTCGATACCGTAGTCGTTGCCGTTCGGGGTTCGTACGATGGTATGGACATGAAATTTTGCCGGCTCGGGATTGGTTAGAAATACGCCGGCGTGATGATCGAACTCGATGAACACCACCGGGCTCTGTATCCGATAGTAAAACGGGCTCGCTTCTTCGAAGCCGCCGATCCAGCAGAAATGCGTCTCGCCAAGGTGCCGCTCGATATCGGCGACGCGCGCGGTCAGCGGTCCGGACGGCAGCGGCGCGACGTAGGTAGCGCAGAGATCGAGCAAATCGCGACGCTGCAAGGCCGACAGCTCGGAACCACGCAAACCTTCATACGGCACGATGCGATTATCCTGAAAGGCGCCGCCGAGATGCAGATTGTCGGCAAAATGCCGACGGCCGGGCGGCAAGTCGCCGCCAACCATGGAATGCGCCACGATCGCCCGGTCTCGTTGTCGCGGCGACAGCGAACGCATGAGGGCGAGGCCGGCGCGTTCTTCATCCTCGAACAAATGCGTACCGGCAAATGGCCCGGTGTCCGCATAGGCGGGCTCCGCGCCAAAAAAGCAGGGCGTGAGCACCATCTGCCGGCCGATGACGAAACAGTTGAGGCACAGATGGTGGCCGAAAAGCTGCCAACCCCATGGCTCGGATTCCGAAGGGCTGCCAAATAGGCAAAAAATGTAAGCCCATTCGCCGAGCACTTCCGGACCGCCGACAAGATCGCCGAGGAAGCGATTGAGCTGCATCACACCGCGCGTGACGTCGTAACCCTTGGCGCTCAGGCTCGCGCGTAGCAGCGCGAGAACGGCTTCCTGGACGGGCGCGGCAACTTCATCGAGCCGCAGACCGTGATGCTCGACGTAGAGTTCGGTGTTTTGCCAATGCCGCCACAGCTTCGAGTTGACCGGATAGCATGTGACGCCGCGTTCCGCAGGCGAGAGGCGCGCCAGCAATGCCTTGACGGCCTCGACCATCGCCGCCGTCGGCGCGTCTTCCGGCGCAAGTGCAAATAGTCCCGGCTGAACATGCCCGTCCGTCGTCATTCCACTGAATGGTGCCGCGGCCAGCTCGGCCCACGTTGCAAACAATTCCTGAGCGCGGGGGCTTTGCATGCGCGCCTGCGCGTGGGCACGCGGCGTCGGTCCGGCAATGGCGCTGTGCCCCGGTGCCGGAATGAACGGCCGAAAATCGCTGTGGCTCATATTTTGCCGGTCGTGCCTGGCCTAAAAACCGACGCCCAGTGCCGGCAGCAGACGTTGCAGGATGGCAGCGAGACAAACGAGTATGACCAGAAGCTTCAGCAGGTTCGCGAGCCGCCGATCGCGAGCATATTTTTCGATGAGCCAAAACGCGATCGCGCCGACAACGCAGATAATGAGTATGTTGATCAAGACCATAATCATGACGACCTCTTGAGCCTGAGCCAGTATCCGGTGAGCGCAATCGAAATAGCAGCGTGACGGCGCTCCGGCAGCATATTGAAATTATCAGCCCCGCAACACTGCCATGCGACGCGAGCCGGGGATCAAGAGGCCGCCCGGAGCGTCCTATACGAAGGCAGGAGGGGCTGTAGGCGAAGATCGTTCGCTGGCGGGAGAGAGACCAATGGAGGGGGACACCGTCATATTATCATCGGCGTCCGTTCGCTAGAGTTTGATAGTGTCCACCTGTCGTTGCCCGCCCGCGTCCGCTGCAATCTGCCCTAAGCAATCTGCCCTAAAATGCCTGAGCTGCGCGCTGGACGGTGGCGCGGAAATTCGACCGAAATCTCGAACCGAAGCGGAGATCGAATATGAAACACTCGACGGTTATCGGTCTTGCGACCGTAGCGCTGATGGCGTGCCCGGCGCTGGTATTGGCCGCCGATCAGGTTCCGGACATCAAAGGCAAATGGGTCGGAAAAACCTATTCTATCGTGGCGGGCCGCGGCGGCCACTGGCCCTCAAGCAAGGCGACATTCGAAAAGCCGGGGCTGTTTGAGAAAGATCTCGTGATTGAGGTCACGGGGCAGGAAGATCGCCGGTTCTGGGGCATCCAGACCCTTTCCGGTGGCGGCGAGAAAACCGAGGAACCGTTTGTCGGAGAGCTTACCGGCAAGGATAACCATGAAGTCGTCATGGCGGACACGGATGGCTACCTGAAGGGAGAGATCAACGGCGACGTGTTCTCGTTCTGCTATGCGCAGGCGGGAGGCAAAGCCTCATCGAGCGTCGTGAGCTGCACCGAGATCAAGCGGGCACGCTGAGTCGATTTCAGGCTCCGCGTTGAACCTTACGCTCGTAGCCACTGCGCTCCGGCGGGTTGCTATGCGGCGACAAAATTGATCCGGAACGCGTTGCCTTCCGGGTCGAGGAGAACGGACTGGTACCAGCCGTAATAGGTCGTGAACGGTGCTTTCCGAAGGGTCGCGCCCTTCGCGACCGCGATGGGGGTCAGCCGATCGACCTCGCCGGCGCTATCGACGTCGAAAGTCGTAAACGCCTTGATCCCGCTGCCGTCCGGCGATTTCGGCAGATTAAGCAGCTCGTAGGCGTCGTGGGCATTGAATCCGATATTGGCTTTTTTGGTCTTGAGGCCTCGGAATATCGGCGAGCGGCTGGCGATTATCTCTTCAAGCCCAAAGACGTCCGCGTAAAAGCCCGCCAGCTTCACCACATCTTGCGCGAAGATATTCACGTATCCGAGTTCAGCCATTCGTGCCCATCCGGATTCTGTACGCCGGCGCGGCACCGTGTCGGCGTCTGGCCAATGTTGCGCGGCGGCATTGGGGCCGCTCGATCCTTGCGACGCGCTGACTTATGTCGTCAGCCAGTCGGATAGGTGCGCCTGACCATCTCTTCGAGATGTCCGCGCACCGTGATGTCAGGAAATTTGCGCGCTTCGTCTGGGCCGCGGCAAGTCGGGATACAGGACACCAGGTGATCCGATGGTCCATCCATGAAGAACGGCACGGAATAGCGATCTCGACCGGACTTGTTGATCACGCGGTGAACAGTGGATCGGTACAGGTTGTTGGTCCATCGCGCGAACAGATCGCCGATATTGACCACAAACGTTCCGGCGATCGGCGGCGCCGATATCCACGAGCCATCGCTGGCTTGGACCTGCAATCCGCCCGCATCGTCCTGCAAAAGTATCGTAATGCTCCCCCAATCCGTATGGGCGCCGCAACCCTTCTCGCCGGGCGCCGGATTTGGCGGCTGCGTCGGATAATGCAGCAGCCGCAGCGTCAGGATTGGTAGGTCGCAAAAATCGTCGAAATAATCCTCCGCAAGGTCGAGTGACAGCGCGAGACCGCCCATTAGCATTGCGGTCAAGGCCTTCATTTCCTCGACATAGGCGATCATGGTCGTCTTGAATTGAGGAAGCTGGGGCGGCCATTGATTGGGACCGATATTGGCCGGATCGTTTCGTACGGCGGGGTGGTCGGCAGCGAAATCCTCGCCCGCCAAAAATCCTTCCTTCAGGTCGGGCGGTGCGCCGGGCTCGAGCGTTTGCGCTTTCAACGGTTCATAGCCGTGACGACAGAGCGAGTGAGCCGTCGTCAGCGCCAGCTTCTGTTCCATCGGCAAAGCAAAGAATTCATGCGATTGATCGAACACCTGGTTGATCAGCGCGCCGGGCACGCCATGACCCTTGATGTAAAAAAATCCGCTGGCGGTGCAGGCGGCGCGCATTTCCTGCGCCACCGCGCGGCGCGCGCCGGGATCGCCTCGCAGGCCCGAAACGTCGATGACGGGAAGCTTTCGCGTATTGGTCCGTTCCATGGTCGCGGTAGACATCGTGATTTCTCCATCCCCGGTCGGCAAGAAGTGGCTAAAGAGGGGGGTATAAAGACGTGACAGGTCATAACAAGACGCAACAGATCGTAACAAGACTTGGCAGAGCGCGATGATGCGGGCGCGGCCGCTTTCAGTCCAGAATTTCCTTCGCGATCCGGCTCGCTTTTCCGGTGTGTTCTCGGAGGGGGCAGAAGGAGCATACGCTTTTCGGAGACCAAGGAAAGCAGCCATGATGAGGTTTGCAAAGTGGAGCGGCGGGCTCGGCGGTCGCCCTTCAGGGCTTTACTCCTTGTTGATGGCGAACCGTTCTCTCAATATTATTATTGTTATTGAAAGCCGGGAAAGCCGACGCCGGCTGCTTCACTTCTTCTTCCCGTTGAGTGCGGGTACAAGAAGTTTCAGAAGCGCTTCGTCCGAGAACGGGTTCTGACCTGAGATCAACTCGCGATCTTGAAGAACGTAGCTCTTCCATGGAGCGGCCACACTCACGTCACCGCCCGCCGTACGCAAGGCGAAGTCCGGGTAAAACAGAACCTTGCCGCCGATTTCAAGCGGCTCCCGCTGCTGCTCTTCCGCCGTCGAAAAGATGGTCATCTTATATCCGGAATAAATCCATCCTTTAGCCTTTTCACGCGCTCCAGCGGCATCGCCCGCTGCCAGCGCTCCGACCACCTCCGTCGAGTTCGGAAGCGCCGAGAGAAGCGAAATCGGACCATGGCAAAGCACCGCCGTAGGCTTGGACGTTTTATGAAAGTGTCTCATCACGGTGCCAGCGTCGGGGTCATCGAGAAGATCCATCATCGGGCCATGGCCGCCGGGGACGAAAACAGCGTCATATTGATCCAGGCCGGATGCGATGACATCCGAGATGCGAGTCGGATTTTTGAGCCCAGTCAGGGTGTCGCGGAATTTTAGATAGTCCTGAAGCCTGGCCTCGTCTCCGCCGAAGAAATCGGGGACCGCCGAATGGACATCCATTTGCGGCGTATTGCCTTTGGGGTTGCCGAAGGTGATTTCGTAGCCTTCTTTCATCAGGGCGCGAACCGGAACCGTCAGTTCATTGAGGTAATAGCCAGCGCCGGCATAAACCTTGCCATCTTTTAGCGGCCAGCCGTGACCGCTCGAGACCAGTACCAACACTTTTCCTTTTGATGCCATTTTGCTCTCCTTTCTGAGATTGGTTCTCCGGAGCAGACGATCACGTTGACCTTTTGATCGGCGATTTTGGAAGCATGGCTGGCCAACCGTTCCATCCGTAATCCGTGGCCATTCGGATCGTCTAAAACGTTCTCACCCTCGATAAAACCGTACTGCCGCAACCCGTTAAATAACGCGGTGTCGACCGGGTTCCGTTCGCGGACCGATTAAAAAAGCTGCCGATACGATGGATTCGGCCAGGTTCCCGCGCTCGTCCGACGAGCGGCCAAGCAACACCGAAACTGGCAAGGATCACAAAGTCGCGCCGTCGCATGACCGCCCCACGAGCTAAGGCACAGGACACCGCCGCGACTTAGATTACCACACTACGCGCACCGAATTGACCGGGTGCTCCGGTGTTCCCTTTGATTCATAATATGGCGGAGAGGGAGGGATTCGAACCCCCGATACGGTTGCCCGTATGCCGCATTTCGAGTGCGGTGCTTTCAACCACTCAGCCACCTCTCCGCAGGGGCACCGAAACCGCGATGGTTGAGCGTCGCGCGAGTATTTAGAGCATGATCCGGAAAAGTGGAAGCCGGTTTTCCGAAAAGATCATGCTCCACCAAAAAGTATGATCCGGAAAAAGCCTGCCCCGGACTTGATCCGGGGCGGAAGTTGGTTTTCCCGGCTTGTTCCGCCGAAGTATGCCGAAGTATGAAGTATAATGGCGGCCGGAAACGCTCGGGCCCCGCGGCAAGCGCATGATCGAGACCGATGTCCTCATCGTCGGCGGCAGCCTGGTCGGGCTGTCCACCGCGGCATTCCTCTCCTGGCACGGCGTGCCGAACCTGTCGGTCGAGCGTCACCACGGCACCGCCATCCATCCGCGCGCCGGGCATTTTCATCTGCGCACCCTTGAGGTGCTCCGTTCCGTCGGGCTCGAAGGCCGGGTGCGGGCCGCCTCCGAGGAGCAATTCGATCCGGACGGCGGCATCAACGCCGTCGAGTTGCTCGCCGGCCGGGAGATCGCGACCTATATCGCCAACCTCAACGAGGGCGTCGCCGCGATCAGTCCGTCGACCCGTTTGTTCATGACCCAGCAAAGCCTGGAGCCGCTCATTCGCGCGCGTGCCGAAGAGCTCGGCGCGGCGATGCGCTACGCAACCGAGCTGGTTTCGTTCGAGCAGGACGCCGGCGGCGTCACCGCCGGCATCAGAAATGTCGTCAGCGGCGAGACCGACACGGTGCGCGCCAAGTACATGGTCGCGGCCGACGGCAATCGCAGTCCGGTTCGCGAACGGCTCGGCATCGGCACCAGCGGCCACGGCCTCCTTGCCAACTGCATCACCATTTACTTCCACGCCGATTGCGGCTCCGCGCTGCGCGGCCGGAATCTCGGCGTGATCTATGTGTTCAATCCGGACCTGCGCGGGTTCTTCCGTCTGGTGCGGACCGGCGATTCAGGCTTCCTCGCGGTCATGACGCGCGGGGACATGTCGCTCCCCGATGCGCTCGACGTCGCGCAAGGCATCGACAAGGAACGATGCGCGGCGTTCGTGCGGTCGGCGACCGGCATGCCGGAGGCCAAGGTCGAGGTCGAGGACATCGCGCCCTGGCGTGCGGTCGCGGAGGTCGCCGAACGATTCAGCGAAGGCCGCGTCTTCCTGGTCGGCGATGCCGCGCACGTGATGCCGCCGATGGGCGGGTTCGGCGGCAATACCGGCGTTCAGGACGCGCACAATCTGGCCTGGAAACTCGCGCTCGTGCTCAAGGGCGTCGCCGGACCGGAATTGCTCGCCACCTACAACGCCGAACGGCAGCCGATCGGCGAACTCGCAATGCAGCAGGCTTATACGCGCTACGTTCTGCGGGTCGTGCCCGAGCGCGGCAAAGCGGGAATGCAACCGCTTGTCGACGACCTCAGCATGGAAATCGGCTACCGCTACCATTCCCCCGCGATCATTTCCGAACCCGGCAGCGGCACGGCGTTGTACGAACACCCGAGCAAGTCCAAGGCGATGCCGGGGACACGCGCGCCGCACGTGATGCTGACGCGGGCGGGCAAGCCGGTCTCGACGCTCGATCTCTTCACCCGGAATTTCTCGGTTGTCGCCGCCCCAGATGGCGGCGTGTGGTGCGATTTCGCCACGCGCGGCGGCACCCGGTCTCGGGCTCGCGCTGGATGCATACCGACCGGATCGGGACGGCGATATCGCCGATTCCGAGGGACGATTGGCCGCCGCCTATGACCTGTCGCCGTCCGGCGCCGTCATTATTCGCCCCGACGGCTTCGTCGCCTGGCGCGCCAGGGACGCCGCCACCGCGAGCAAGGCAACGATGACGAGCGTCCTGTCGTCGCTGCTGTGCCGAAATTCGAACTGACGCGCGGCGGACGCGGCGCGATCACGATCCGGTAAAGACCGGCTTGCGCTTCTCCATGAACGCCGTGCGGCCTTCGGTATAGTCGCGGCTTGCGAAACACGCCTCCACCATCTTGGCGACGCGGCCGACATCGCGTTCCGATTCGTCCTTGAGGATTTCGCCGACGGTGAACTTGACCGCCTTGATGGTGAGCGGGGCATTGGCGCAGATCATGTCGGTGATGCTCTTGACGTAGCTTTCCAGCTCGGCCTCCGGCACGACGCGATTGACCAGCCCCATGGCATGGGCTTCCTGCGCGTCGAACTGGCGCGCGGTGTAAAAAATTTCCTTGGCGTATGACTGCCCGACGATGTCGACGAGCCGTTTGAGTCCGATATAGGCGTAGCCCAGCCCGAGCTTCGCCGCCGGAACCGCGAACCGCGAATTGTCCGAGCAGATGCGCAGGTCGCAGCATGACGCCAGACCGACCCCGCCGCCGACGCAATAGCCGCGGATCATCGCGATCGTCGGTTTCGGAAATTCGTAAATGGCGCCGAAGGTCGCGGCAGTGATGACGTCATAGGCGCGCGTGGCTTCGACCGAGGCCCGCTCGCTGGCAAACTTGGAGATGTCGGCGCCCGAGACGAACGCCTTGCCGCCGGCGCCGGTCAATACGACGACGCGCACCTCGCTGTCGGCGGCGAATGCGTCGAGCATTTCCTTGGCCGCCTCCCACATTTCGAGCGATACGGCGTTGTGCCGCTCCGGATTGTTGAAGGTCACGATGCCGACACCCGCTTCCTTGCGCGAGAGCATCTTGTCGGTTTGAGTCATTTGTCCAAATTCCCTCTTTCACGCCGTCATGCGCGAGTTTTTGATCAGACCGCTTTCGCCTTGTGCAGCGCCGCGATCTCGCGTGCGGAAAAGCCGAACTCCCTGAGCACGGCATCGGTGTGTTGGCCGAGCTGCGGCGGTGGCGCTTTCAGGCGCGACGGGGTGCGCGACAGCGACACCGGCTGGCCGACCAGACGCAACGCACGCTTGCCCTTGCCGGCGACGCTTTGCGCAATGCCGAGGTGCCGCACCTGCGGATCGGCGAACACCTGATCGATCGAATAGATCGGTCCGCAAGGCACGCCGGCCTTGTTGAAATGCTCGACCCATTCGGCGCTGGTGCGGCCTTGCAGATAGCTTTCGATCTCGGCGTTGAGCGCGTCGCGGTTCTTCGAGCGCGCCCCCGCGCTCCGGTAGTCCGGATTTTTGGTCAGCGCCTCGGCGCCGAGCGTCACGCAGAACCGCTCCCACATTTTGCCGCCGGTCGTGGCGATATTGACGAGGCCGTCGCGGGTCTTGAACACGCCGGTGGGAACCGTGGTCGGATGATTGTTGCCGGCCTGGCGGGCCACCTCGCCATCGACGAGAAAGCGCGACGCCTGAAAATCGAGCATGAATATCTGCGCTTGCAGCAACGACGTGTCGACGGCCTGGCCCTTGCCGGACTTCTCCCGTTCGAGCAGCGCGACGAGGATACCGAGCGCCGCGAACAGCCCGGCGCAGAGATCGGCAACCGGAATGCCGACGCGAACCGGCCCCTGCCCCGGCAGGCCGGTGATCGACATCAGCCCGCCCATGCCCTGCGCGATCTGATCGAAGCCCGGCCGATCGGCATAGGGCCCGTCCTGACCGAAACCGGATATGCTGGCATAGACCAGGCGCGGATTGATCCTGCTCAGCGTCTTGTAGTCGATGCCCAGCCGTTTCTTCACGTTGGGGCGGAAATTCTCGATCAGCACATCCGCCTTCTTTGCCAACCGTTTGAAGGCTGCAAGCCCGGCCGGCGATTTCAGATCGAGCGTCATGCTGCGTTTGTTGCGATGGAGGTTCTGAAAGTCGGAACCTTCCCGCGGCCCGCCCATCGGTTCTTCGCCGTCGGCCGGCGCTTCGATCTTGATGACATTGGCGCCCCAGTCGGCGAGCTGCCGCGCGCAGGTCGGGCCCGCCCGAACCCGCGTCAGGTCGAGCACTGTAAAGCGCGTCAGTGCTTTAGACGCGCGCGGAAACGGCATAACCGACCTCCATGTTCCAGGCGGCGCGGCGCCGGGAAGGGCCAGAACTTCCCCGATCCGGTGATTGTTGTCCACCGGCTCGCCAGCGCCACACGCCGTCCGCCTCGCGGCGAGGCGCTTACGAACCCGCGGCGAGGCGCTTACGAAAATGTAACGCCGGCAGCCATCTTTCGGGCACTTTCGCCGGACGAACATGCGCCCCGGCACGGCCGAATTTGCGGACGCGATTTTAGAAGGATTTGTCGGTTATGATCGATTTTCGCTGTTGCACGATTGCGTTGGGACTAGCGCTCATCGCCACGACCGCGGTCGCGCAAGAGCACGGCGGCCACGGCGGCAATGAGCGGCCGAACCATCAGGAGCAGGGCGCGGGCCAAACCGGCCCGGGCGTCCTGTCGCTGCTGCCGCCGGATTCCGTCACCGAGCACAGCATCGACACGCCGACCGGCAAGCTCGCTTACACGGCGACCGCCGGTACGTTGTCGTTGTTCGATCAATCGGGCGAGCGTTCGGCCGCCGTCTTCTATACGGCCTTCGTCGCGAAATCGAACGGCGCGGCACGGCCGGTGACGTTCGTGTTCAACGGCGGACCGGGCGCCGGCTCGGCGTTCCTCAATCTCGGCCTGGTCGGTCCGCGCATTGCTACGTTCGGCAACAACTACGACGGCGCCAACGTCCGTTTGGCCGACAACCCGGACACCTGGCTCGCCTTCACCGATCTGGTGTTGATCGATCCGGTCGGCACCGGCTGGAGCCGGCCCGCCAAGGCCAATGGCGGCGACGGCTTCTGGAGCGTGCATCGCGACGCCGAATTGCTGGCGAAAGTGATCGCGCTTTACGTCGCCAAGAACGGCCGCCTCAGCTCGCCGAAATTCATTCTCGGCGAAAGCTATGGCGGCTTCCGCGCCGCCAAGGTGGCTCGCACGCTGCAAAGCAACCAAGGCATCGTCGTCAACGGCATCCTCATGGTATCGCCGATGATCGAGGGCCAATTCCAGTTCGGCGGCGACCGTTTCGCGCTCGGCGCTGCCCTGGAGCTTCCCTCGCTGGCGGCTTCCGAGCTTGAGCGCAAGGGAACCTTCAGCGCCGCCGCCGTGGCGCAGGCCGAGCATTTCGCGTTGACCGACTATCTTTCCGCACTCGCCGGGCGGCCGCTCAGCGGCGATGCCGCGCATGCCTTCTACGCGCGCGTCGCCCAGATGACCGGATTGCCGGAGGACGTCGTCGCGCGCGAGCGCGGCTTCATCGGCCACGCCTATGTCAAGAATTTGCGCTCGGGCGACCACAAGATCGTCAGCCAGTACGACGCGACATTCGCAGTCGACGACCCCAATCCGGAATCGGTCTCGGCGCGCGGGCCCGATCCGTTCCTCGATGGATTCATCCGCGCCTATGGCAGCGCCTTCGTCGCCTACGCGCGGGACGAACTCGGCTTCAAGACCGACATGACCTACAATCTGCTCGCTTCCGAGATTTCCGGCAAATGGGATTGGGAGGATGGCGGCGGCCATTCACCGCCAAGCGTCGCCGAGGATCTGCGCCAATTGCTCGCGCTGACGCCGTCGTTTCGGCTGATGATCGCGCACGGCTACAGCGATTTGGTCACGCCCTATTCGGTTTCGCGCTACGTGCTTGACCACATTCCGGCAAGCGTCGACGGCGAGCGCGCCGAGCTTCGGCTCTACCGCGGCGGCCACATGTTTTATACCGATCCGAAATCCCGGAAGGCCTTCACGGCGGACGCACGGACGATGTATGCATCTCCCTAACCAGGGGACGCGCGACGCACAACCATTTGGCGTCGTCGGACATCCGGCCGGTAGGGTGGCTCCGCCTCAGGATTCGAAAAACAAGATCGCGCTCAAGTTCGGGCAGCCAGAGCGAAAACCAGCAGCTTGGCCGAGACACCAAAATTTCTAATGTGGAATTTTCATTCCGCGGCACGCGGCGGGGGGGAAGCTATCATCGCCGAGATAGGCCGCCTTGACCTTTTCGTCTTTCGACAGCACCGCGGCGGTGTCCGCGCCGACGATGTGGCCGTTGTCGAGCAAATAGCCGCGGTCGGCTATGGCAAGGCTTTGCTTGGCATTCTGCTCGACCAGAAAGATGCCGACGCCGGCTTCCTTGATGCGGGCGAGCGTGCGGAACAGCTCGGTGCAAAGCAGCGGCGAAAGACCGAGCGAAGGCTCGTCGAGCAGGAGGATGGTTGGCGCCGACATCATCGCCCGCCCGATCGCCACCATCTGACGCTCGCCGCCGCTCATGGTGCGCACAATCTGCTTGGAGCGCTGTTTGAGCTTCGGAAACAAACTCAAGACCCGTTCGAAATTCTCCGCCTCGAGCGGACGGGCGCGCTTCGGATGGGCGCCGAGAATAAGATTCTCGTGAACGGTCAGTTCTGCGAAAATGCCGCGGTCCTCGGGCACCAGCGCGATTCCGGTCTCCACGATTTCATGCGGCGGGCGCCGCGTGATGTCGGCGCCGTCCATGAGCACGGTGCAGCCCTCGGCTTTGCGCGTCTGGCCGGCGATGGCGCGCAGAAAGGTGCTTTTGCCGGCGCCGTTGGCGCCGAGCATGACCACGATCTCGCCTTTCGAAACCGACGCCGATACGTTTTCGAGTGCGCGATGACGGCCGTAAAACACCGAGACGTTACGGGTCTCAAGCATTCTCGTCTCCGAGATAAGCGCGGATGACGCCGTGGTCGGACAGCACCTCGGCAGGCGTTCCCTCGGCGATCTTGATTCCGCTGCTCATGACGATGCAGCGGTCGCACAAACTGCGGATCGCATGCATGACATGCTCGACGATGATGATGGTGCAGCCTTCGTTGCGCAGTTGCTCGATGAGCGCGATGCCAATCTTGAGCTCGGTCGGATTAAGTCCAGCGAGCCATTCGTCGAGCAGCAGAATCTTTGGGTCCGACGCCAACGCCCGCGCCAGCTCTACGCGCTTCTGATCGATATAGGTCAGCGCCGACACCCCGGCATTCGCTGCATTCGGCAGGCCGACCCGCTTCAAGAGGCCATGCGCGTAATCGTCGAGTTCCTTGCCCCACCGCCGCGCATGACCGAATACGCCGCCGGCGGCGACGTTCTCCAGCGCCGTCATTGCCGGCAGCATGCGAACCAGCTGGAAGGTGCGGGCAACGCCTCTTTTGGCGACGTTGCTGGCGCCGGTGCCGGAGATAGCCTCGCCGTAGAGTTTGATTTCGCCGGAACTCGGCTTCAATGCGCCGGAGATCAGGTTCATCATCGTGGTCTTGCCGGAGCCGTTAGGTCCGATCAGGCCGAGAACTTCCTTCTCGGCAAGCGCAAACGACATGTCTTCGACCGCGACGAGACCGCCGAAGCGCTTGGTGACGGCGGCGGCGGACAACGCTTCGGCACCTGCGGGGCTAAGCATCGTTCGTCTTCTGCGGTTGAAGCTGCCCGGCCGTCACACCGGCAGAACCATCGAGCGCCCGCTGCACCGGACCTGGGGTCGATCTCCCCCATTTGCCACGGCGGTGCCATGCGTCCTCGATCAGTCCCGTGATGCCGTTCGGAATGACGTAAACGATGAGCAGGAAACAAACGCCCAGCAGCAGCGTCGTCTGCGACGGAAAATAGATCGCGATAAGCTCCCAGATCAGCACGAACGGGATGACGCCAACCAGCGGCCCCCAAAGCCGGTGCGTACCGCCTAGAAGCGCCATGATCACGACCTGAAACGACAGGAACGGACTGAAAGCGACGACCGGCTCGACATAACCCCAGCGCGGCGCGACGACCGCGCCGGCGATTGAAGCGAAGGTGCTGGAAATGACGAACAGGACCACCTTCGCGCGGGCGGTGTTGATGCCGCAATGGACCGCGACCACCTCGTCGTTACCAATGATGCGCAGGGCGAAGCCGAGCCGCGAGCGGCCGATCCACCACCCGACCACGAAAACCGCCACGGCCAACAACAAGAGTTGCCAATAGTATTCGGCTTCAGTGCGTTCGACCGTTACGTAAAGGCCGCTCATGGTACCCAGAACGTGCTGCGCCCAGGTCATGATCTGGCGCACCAGTTCGGCGAGACCAAGGGAGAAGATAACGAAATACACTCCGGATACCCGCAGCGTAGCGAGGCCCACGACCGCCGCCAACGCGGCGCCGGCGACGCCGGCGGCGAGAATCAGCACCGGATAGGGCGCGAGATCGATGCCCCCCGCCGCCGTATACATGCCGATGCCGAAGAACGCAGCAGTCGAAAGCGCGATGTAGTTGGTCGGTCCCGAGAACAAAAGCCACGAGGTGGCAAGGCCCGTATACATCACGATGGAAATCGCCAGCTGCAGGGCGTAGCCGTCGAATACCAGCGGCACGCAGCCTGCCGCAATGACGACCGCGGCGCCGATCAACAGATTGCGCAACTCGCCTGCGGCTAACCCGGCGCCAGGGCGAACAAGTTTTGGTGTCTCAATACTGCTCACGCCGTCCGCCTCCCGAACAAGCCCTCCGGCCGCACCAGCAAGACGACCATGAACAAGACGTAAGCCGCTGCAAGCGTCAGGCCCGGATCGATCAACGTGGCAACGGCAGTCTCGGCAAAGCCGAGAATGAAGGCTGCGACGATCGTGCCGCGAATGTCACCGACGCCGCCTAGAATGACGATGATCAGCGCCTTCAAGGTAAATACCACGCCGAGCGATACATCGAACGTCAAGAACATGCTGAGCAGGCCGCCACCAGCAGCGGTAACTGCTCCGCCCAGAGCAAACGCAAGGGCCGACGCACGTGACACATTGATTGAAACGAGCCCCGCCGCCGTCGGATTGACGGACACCGCCCGCAACGCCAATCCAGCGCGGGTCTTGTGCAGCCAAACGTAAAGTCCGACGCAGAGTACGACGGAAGCGAGGAAGGCAACGACGCGATTGAGGCCGTAGCGTTCGCCGAAAATGAAAATCGGCTCCGACAAATAGGAGTAATCCAGATACTCGCCGCCGAATATCGCGAGCATGACCCCGACGGAAATGAAGCTAAGGCCGAATGTCGCCAGGATGCTGTCGACTTCGAGCTTGCCCTGGCTCTTGGCGCGGCGAACCAGTGGCTGGATGAGCACTCGGTAGATCGCCCAGTTGAGGACGAAAGCGGCGGGCGCCACCAAGAACAATGCCAGCAGCGGGCTTAAGTGCGTCCCGGCGTAAAACCAGAAGGTGGAAAACGCCCCGGCGATCAGGATTTCGCCGTTGGCGAGATTCATGATGCGGGCCACGCCGTACTGCAATTGCAGCCCCATCGCCATCAAGGCATAGGTGCCGCCGAGCAGCAGGCCGATGATGACGATGTCCATGTCGAACGGGTTTATCGATTTGTTGGTCGTGCGGCGCGTATTTTTCGAGGCCGACAGCCAGCCGGAGGTCAACTCCCCATCGTTTTCGTCCCCGGCTGCTATAGCCGGGGACGATCACCGTATGCAGGAATTTCCAACTCGGCGACGAGCCGTCAAGCAGCCTTCGAGACCCTGGGCCTTCTCAACCCCAGTTGCTCTTTAGCTTGACCTGCGCGTAGTTGCCAAAGCCCTCCCCCGCCACAGCCGAGAAGAAGCCGCCCTGCCACTGACCCACGGTGTAGACCTTGTCGAGGATCTGGCCGGGTAACTCGACCTCGCCGATGAGGGTCTTGAATTTGCGGTTGCGGAAGTGTGCCGCAATCGCCATGCGGTCCATCGACCCGACGGCTTCGATTGACTGCGCCAGCATCTGAAGCATCGAATAGTAGAACGGGCTGCCCCAATAGTCGGCGTCGACTTTGGTGACTTCCTTATGCCGCTTGTAGAAGTCGCGGATCTCCGGGGATTCGATCACCCCACCGGCACCGAGAATGTTTTCGGCAGCGGCGCCGTTCTTCTGCGCGAAGCCCTGGAAGGCGCAACCGACGGCGCAGTAATACGCCTTGACGTTGAGGCCTTCGATCTTGGCCGCGTCCGCAAGGCCGAACGTGTCCGGCGGATACGACCACGCAACGAAAGCGTCCGGATTGGCGGCCTTGGCGGCCTTGATCACCGGCGTATAGTCCTGCGTGCCGAGCGGATACGACTTGTCATAGACGATCTCGAAGCCGGCTTCCTTGAACAGCGGACGTCCCGCATTGGCAAGCTCGATGCCGAAATCGTCGCCGACGTTGACTGCCGCGACCTTGTTACCGATCTGGCCGCCGTCCTTCAGCTTCTTGAGTACGCCGATCGCGCCCTTTGCATAGGCGGTGGTGGACGACTGGAACATGAAGAAGCCGGGAAACTTCTTGACGAGCGCAGGTCCCTGATCCGTCACGCAGGCTTGAGTGAGTTGCGGATAGCCTTGTTTGGCGAAGGTCGGCGCCGCGGCAAGATTAAAGCCGGTGGCGTACAGCCCCCCGATCCAATCGGCCTTGTCCACCGTGGCGAGGCGCTCGACGGCCTTGATGGCCTCCGGCGGTTGCGTGCGATCGTCGTATTCAATCAGCTCGACCTTGCGCTGTCCGTCCTTGAGCTTAAGGCCGCCACGCTCGTTAACTTCGTGAGCCCAGAGCTGGTATGGGGGGAAGTGGGTGATTGCTGCGCCTGGTGCGAGCGGACCGGTTTTTGCGCCGACTACGCCGACTTTGATGGTCGAGCTTTGCGCTCTTACCGCCGGAGCGGCGAGCGATCCGGCCAACGCCGTCGCAGCCGTATATTTCAAGAACTCGCGTCTTCTCATGCATTCCTCCCTCGGGATGGTTAATTTTGGCCGGGGTTATTGTCCCCGTGCTTCATTGGCACTTCGCCATGATAGCGATATAAATTTGCATTGCATAGTGCTCGACGGCTTCGCGACGATCCTAAAAACCCGATGCTGAAGTTCGAGCTGAACGCCGCGAACGCCGCCGCAGAATCGGCTTGAGCGACCGGCGCCGCTTCCACACCAGTGAGCGGCCGGTTTGCCGGATTTAATGCCAGTTCGCTCGCGGGCCGAATGCCGCCGGGCCGCACACACGCCCAAAAAATAGCCAAGGAGCGCCATCATTAACCCGAGGACGCGATGCCGTTATCGGAGCGGTCGACATGCTCCGTGCACCAGATACGTAGCTGAAGAAAAGGTCGGCTTTATTTTTGGAAGAGCCCGCACCACCAACAGAAATGGAAGTCGTAGGATCGGCCGAGCCGGCAAGGCCAAGGTAAGGCCAAGATATTGTCTCTGCTGTTACCGCTGGGCGAAGCTCGAGGCGCTGGTCAACGGCGCGCGTCCTGCCAGCGCAATTTGTCGCGGGCTGTCGCGCAGGGCGCCTGACCGATCATCCGCCGTGTTGCTTTGAGGCTTAGCCGGTGCCGCCGGGGTCGAGACCGTATTTCCTGCACATCTTGCGGACGATCTCGACATCCTTGCCGCCGGCGATGAGGCCGACGACGGCCGAGGTCAACACGCCACCGGAAATCTTGCCTTCGACGATGTAGGCTTGCCAACCGCTATAGGCCGGATACGGGCTTTTGGCATTCACCATCCCGCAATAGTTGATCGCGCCGTCCTCGGTGCTCGGAATTTGCGGCCACCGATATTGCGCCGAGCCCGGATTGCTGACCGACAGCCCCACGGCGTGACTGACAACCTCTTTTTCCGCCGGCGTAAGGTCGCGTTTGTTGATGCCGCTGGCGTCGCGCATGGTGTTCAGGGCGAGAAGATCCTGGGCGGCCGTCCCATGCCCCGACGACGAGGACGAACCCGCGCAACCGGCGAGCGCAAGGCCGGTTGCCAGCGCGGCAAAGACGCCAATTCGCGCCGTATGCTTGCCTAAGCTTGCTGGAACCAGGTTCCGGAATAACGAGGGCCGTAGTCGCGACTGTATGCTTGCGATCTTCATGGATTCAGTGGATCCGCTAGTGACTGTCGTGCGCTCATACCCTTGAGAATTCCTGATCGCGTCAGAGACCGGAATTCAAGAGCGAATTCTGTGTGGCGAGGCCGCTAGCATATCAGGCTCCGCTGCAAATATCATATTTATCCTCCGCGCGGCCCGTTGAATAATCGGCCGCGATCAAACCATCCACGCGTGGGGCCACAAAGATCCGGGATCATGATGGTCAAAAAGCGCGCAACAATAGGTTCTTAGCGTGGCATGGGCGCTCGACAGGTTCGACTTTTGGTCTGTGGCATATAGGCCCACCCAGGCACTTCGCCTGCGCCAATGGCAGATTCGCCTCAATCCAAGCCGATTTTGGGACAGCCCCGGAAAAAATTCATTAATTGGAGCTTTCGGCGGGGCATCCGCGGCGGGCGCAGCAGATTTCGCGCGTGGATCGCATCATCTTTAACCTTCGTCCTTTGACGCGGCTGGTTCCGTGCAACTTACCGTCCCCGATATGTGTTTAAATCAGCAATCGGGCCCGTAAACTCTGCTCGGACGCTCCATGCCCCGTGTCGTCGGCATCGACCACCTCGTCCTCAGCGTTGGCGATTTTGCGCGGTCGAAGGAATTTTACGACAAGCTGCTCGGCTTTCTCGGCTTCAAGCGGAAGTACGACTATGACGAGATGACCGGCTGGAGTAACGGCAAAACGCTGTTCTGGATCGCGGCCGCCGACATGCAAGGCAGGAAGCGAAAATATCGCAAGGGGGATATCGGATTCCATCACTACGCTTTCGAGCTCGCCAGCCGAAAGGATGTCGATCAGCTTGGCGCCTTTCTGGAGGAAAACGAAATGACGGTGCTCGATCCGCCCGGTGAATATTACGGCCGCAACTATTATGCCGTCTATTTCGCCGATCCGGACGGGATGAAACTCGAGGGCATGATCTGGGCGCCGCCGCAGCGGAAGCGCAAAACGACATCAAACAAGAAGACCCGCACGCGAAAATCGTAATCGCCGGGAGCTGCGCAGCATTTAATCAGCTTGCTTCGCGCAGCAACAACGTCTCGTGCGCGACAACGGCATTGCGACCGCGCCGTTTGGCGGCATAGAGCGCACGGTCCGCCGCCTCGACCAGACCAGCTGGCGACAGCCCAACCCCCGGGATCCAGGACTCCGCGCCGATGCTGATGGTGACGACGCCGCATGCCGTATCATCATGGGTAATGAGAAGCGCTTCGATGGTCCGACGCGCCTCTTCGGCGAGCGCGGTCGTGCGCTCGATATCAAGCCCCGGCAAAAGGAGCGCGAACTCCTCGCCGCCATAGCGGGCGACAACAACGGCCTTGTCGACTGTGATCCGCGACAGCGTTTCGCCGACGGCACGCAAACAGGCGTCGCCTCTCACGTGACCGTAACGGTCGTTGAACAGCTTGAAATGGTCGATATCGATCATCATCAGCGCAAGCGGCCGGCGATGTTCGTCGGCCCATTGCCACTCGCGATCAAGTGCACGATCGAAGCCGCGCCGGTTCGCCAAACCAGTCAGGCCGTCGAGGTTCGCCAATTCATCGAGATGCTGATTGGCGATCTGCAATTCCTGCTCGCGCGCGGCGAGCTTGTTCGCCATGTCGTCGAAGGCCGCCGCGAGCGGCTCGAATTCCGCGATCCACGGCTCGTCGCTTGCGCGCACATCCAGTTCGCCGCGGCCAAACCGCGCCGCCATCCGCGCCAACCGCCGGATCGGCCGCAGGATCAAACGCTCGCCGCCAAACCAGGCGGCAAGAAGGACGAGCACGCCGAAAGCTGCAAGCTGCAGGTAGGCGATACTGATCTCCCGGTCGACACCCCGATGCACGACTGCTTCGTCAAGGCCGACGGCCAGCCGTGCTTGCGTCCCTGGCATGCGGACGAAAGCGAAGATGCGCCGAACGCCGTCAAAACCGGCGGTCGTTACCGTGCCTTCGTCCTCGGCCAGCATGTCATGCATCAGCCCATGCGTCGCGAAGGTTTTGCCGACGTAAGGCAGTCTGATCGGCCGATCCGGCAACAAGCGTGCCGTTCCCGTCGACCAAAACGACCGATGTGCCGGCACGCCGTGCGGCCGTGTCCGCGAGATCGCCCATCCACTGCAAATTGATCGACGCCATGACTGCTCCTCCGATCGTGCCGTCTTCCTTGACGATCGGGTAAATCGCTACCACACCGGGAACGTGGTGCAGCCGGCCGATCAGATAGTCGCTGAGGACGAAATCGCGGGAACGGAGCATGCGCTGGAAATAGGGACGGTCGCCCAGGTTCAGGCCAATCGCGCGCGTGTCGGTCGCGCATGCGATGCGGCCGTCCGTGCCGACCACCGCGGTCCCGTAGATCCATGGTGCGTTGCCCGTGAGGTCGAACAGCATTTGATTGCAGTCGAGTTGACCCGGCGGCATTCTTGAGTAAACACGCGCCACGACCTGGAGCATGGCGCGCAGGGCGTAGATGACCTCCCGCTGTGCCGCCGCTCCGCCGCGCGCCAGATCGATGACCTCGGTCCGGGCGAGTTCGGCGCGATCGACGCGGCCTCTTTCGAGACTGCGCACACGATCGATCATGAGCGGAGCGATCGCGACAAGGGCGACAACGATAAGCCGGGCACGGATGCTCAGTAATGGCTTGCGGCGCCGCGACGGCGCGAGCGATGCCTTTGGCAGCGGCAACGTCTCGGGAGATTTTGCTGGATTGTCCGTCATATGCCATCGCCCGACCCGCTTCCTCAAGCTAATAGATGCGCGTAAAAACGCTGTGCGCGGTTCCACTAAAATTTGAGTTGTTCGCAACGATTGACGATATGGAAAGCATGAGCGGGGTTAGCGGGCTTGCTGTCGTACGCGCGGAAATCGCGCGCGCCTGCCGCGATGCCGAGCGCGATCCGGCGGCGGTGACGCTGGTAGCGATTTCGAAAACTTTTGGCGCAGAGGCGATCGAGCCGGTCATAGCGGCCGGTCAGCGCGTATTCGGCGAGAACCGGGTGCAGGAAGCCAAGGCCAAATGGCCACCGCTGGTCGCACGTCACCGCGGCATCGAGTTGCATTTGGTCGGCACGCTGCAATCGAACAAGGCGCGCGAGGCGGTGGCGTTGTTCGACGCCATCCACGCCGTCGATCGGCCGAGCCTTGCCGAAGCGCTTGCCAAGGAGATCGCCCGGCAGGCACGCCATCCCTTGCTGTTCGTCGAGATCAACAGCGGCGCCGAGCCACAGAAGGGGGGTGTGCTGCCCCAGGATGCCGATGCGTTTCTTGCGTCCTGCCGCGACCGCTATGGCCTGACGATTTCGGGCTTGATGTGCATCCCGCCGGTCGACGAGGCTCCGGCTCCGCACTTCGCTCTGACGTCCCGCATCGCGAAGCGCAACGGGCTCGAATTACTGTCCATGGGAATGAGCGCCGACTTCCCCGCCGCGATCGCCTTCGGCGCGACCCATGTGCGTATCGGCACAGCGATTTTCGGGGCGAGACCCCAAGCGGCCTAGCTATGAATTACGATTCGGGACTTCGGCCCAAGCCGGCTGGCCAGCATTTGAAGATCGCGTGGCCTAAGCGCGACGCAACCGGCGGTCGGCGCGAAACCCGGGCGCGCGACGTGGATAAAGACTGCGCTGCCTAACCCGGCAATGCGTGGCCGGGTGTTGTGATCGATCTCGATGATGATGTCATAGAGGCGGTCGGCCCGCCACAGCCTGTCGCCTGGTTCATTGGCCGACCGCCGAAATGCATGGTTGTAGCGCCTGTCATCGGCGTCTTCGCACCATGCATCGGCAGGACCGATACGGCGAACAGGGAGCCGTGTCCGCGGGCGGGGGAGCCGATCGGCACGCCACCACAATCGCACCGGACGAAACTGCCCGTATGGGGTGCCGCCATCGCCCTCCCGCTTGTTGGCCCGGATGCCGGCGTGGCCAAGCGCAACAGGCAGGCGCCACGAACCGGCGCGGAGCCACCCTTGTGACCGCCGCCCGGGCCGGGGACCGACATGGATAATGCCAAATGACCTCTTTCGCATCGCCGTGATTACCCGCGCAGGCGAATTCCCAACTCGCGCTTGTTCTTGTATCCTTTAGTGTTCTACTTCGCGCCAGACGGCGCCGCAAAATCGTAACCAAAGTGATCGGTGGCCGCGTCATTGACCAGCGGACGCGCGGTCGTGTGGGGGTCCGGATTGATGCCGAATACGCGTAATATTCTTATTGTGGACGACGATGCCGAGCTGCGTGATGCGCTGACCGAGCAATTGTCGCTGCACGAGGAGTTTGAGGCGGTCGCCGTTGAAAGCGGCGCCAAGGGCGTGCAAGCGGCCAAAACCGGACAGATCGATCTGGTGATCATGGACGTTGGGCTCCCCGACATCGACGGCCGCGAAGCCGTGCGCATTCTGCGTAAGAATGGCTTCAAGGCGCCGATCATCATGCTGACCGGCCACGACACCGATTCCGACACGATCCTCGGCCTCGAATCCGGGGCCAACGATTACATCACCAAGCCGTTTCGTTTCGCCGTCCTCCTGGCGCGCATTCGCGCCCAGCTCCGGCAACACGAAGCCAGCGAGGACGCCATTTTTACGATCGGGCCGTACACGTTTCGGCCAAGTTCGAAGCTCCTTCTTAGTCCGAAGGGCAGCAAAGTGCGCCTGACCGAAAAGGAGACTTCGATCCTTCGCTACCTCTACCGCGCCGGCCAGCGGCCGGTATCCCGGGAGACACTGTTGCAGGAAGTATGGGGCTATAATTCGGGCGTTACGACGCACACGCTCGAGACGCACATTTATCGGTTACGGCAGAAGATAGAAAAGGATGCCGCCGCACCCGCCATCCTGGTCACCGAAGCCGGCGGCTACAAGCTGGTGCCGTAGTTGCCATCGACATGACGATCGAGGACGACATCGCGTTCCTTGAGCGGATTCCGGTGCTCCGCCCGCTTGGCGGACCGGCGCTGCGCATCCTTGCCATCGGCGCGGAAGGCTACCGCGTCGACGCGGGTCAAGTGCTGTTCATGGCCGGCGACCCCGCCGACGGTGCCTTCGTCGTGCAGCGGGGTTCGTTCACGCTCCGGCCGGAACGAGGCGCCGAAGCCGACATCGTCGCCGGGGCCGGCACGCTGCTGGGCGAATCGGCGCTGCTCGCCGAGACCACGCGGCCGGCCACCGCCACGGCACGCGAAGACTCGATCGTACTGCGCATCCCGCGAGCCATGTTTCTGAAAATGCTTGAAGGCTATCCGGACGCCGCGCGGCGCCTGCGTGAAGTGATCGCGGCGCGCGCCGATCAATGGGCGCGCGAAATGGACAATGTCCGGGCCACGCTCGCTCCCGGCCACAAGACCAAATAACAAGCGACCAAATAAGCTCCGCGGCGTGCAGCCGCGCTTAAACTTGCAGCGTTGCCGTCACCGGCACGTGGTCGGAAGGACGCCGCGCGCTGCGGTAATCCTTGGCCACCGAGATATTCGAAACACGGTCCGCCAGCATGCCCGACGTCCAGATATGGTCGAGGCGGCGGCCCTTGTTGGATTTGGTCCAGTCCGGCGACCGATAACTCCACCATGTGTAGAGCCGCTCCGGCTCCGGCACGAAGGTTCGTACCGCGTCGATCCAGCCGCCGGTCCGCTGCACGCCGAGAAGTTTTTCGCACTCGATCGGGGTGTGCGAGACGACGGAGAGAAGCTGCTTGTGGCTCCAGACGTCGCATTCAAGCGGCGCCACGTTGAGGTCGCCGACGATGATGGAGCGTTCGCCCACCGCCGGCCGCAGCATTTCGCAGGCCTGCATCTCGTCGAGGAAAGCAAGTTTGTGGGCGAACTTCGCGTTGATGGCGGGCTCCGGAACGTCGCCGCCCGCCGGCACGTAAAGATTATGCAGCGTGATCGGATCGCTTAGCCCGGCCCGCTCGCCGAGCGTGATCGAAATGTGCCGGCAATCGTTCTTGCCGCAAAACTCGCGCACTGAGCTCTGCTCGAACGGCAGCCGCGAGAGCACAACGACGCCATGGTAGCCTTTCTGGCCGTTGAGCGCGATGTTGTCGTAACCGAGCCGCTTAAAACGCTTACGCGGAAACCGATCGTCCGGACACTTGGTTTCCTGCAAACACAAAATGTCGGGACGCGCAGTCTTGATAAATTTGGCGACGAGATCGATGCGAAAGCGCACCGAGTTGATATTCCAGGTCGTGACGGTGATTTGCATGTGTGGGATGGCCTGAACCCGGTAGCGGTTTATATGCGTCGCTGAGATCGGCGACACAAGCTCAATCCGGCGAGGCGGGCAACGCATTCACGAATCTCGCCGCTTATTGGGTTGATGCGCTATGATGACCGCGCGGGAGACGGCCATGAGCGGGCAATCAAGACCACAGGTGGTCATCGCCGGAGCCGGTTTCGCCGGCCTTGAAGCAAGTCGTGCGCTCGCCAACGCCGAAGTCGAAGTAACGCTCATCGACGCGCACAACCATCATTGCTTCCAGCCGTTGCTTTATGAGGTCGCAACCGCGGCATTGTCGCCCGCCGACGTCGCCTGGCCGATCCGTGGCATCGTCCGGGCGCAGAAGAACGTCCGGGTGATCATGGCGCGGGTTATGGCGATCGACGTCGCGGCGCGCTGCGTGCACACCAGTGAGATCGACCTACCCTACGACTATCTGGTGCTGGCCACCGGTGCGACCCATTCCTATTTCGGCCACGACGATTGGGCGCCGTTCGCCCCCGGACTCAAGCACATCGCCGATGCGACCGAGATCAGGCGGCGGTTTTTGCTGGCCTTCGAGCGCGCGGAAGTGGTGGAGGACGAAACCGCGCGGGCACGTCTGCTCACTTTCGTCATTATCGGCGGCGGCGCCACCGGCGTGGAAATGGCCGGCGCCATCGCGGAGGTGGCGCGGCAAACTTTGCAGCACGACTTCCGTCGCATCGATCCACGAACCTCGCGTATCGTCTTGATCGAGGCCGGTCCCCGCCTGCTGCCGGCGTTTCCGCAAGCATTGTCGGATTATGCGAAGCGCTCGCTGGAAAGCATGGGCGTTACAGTCGAGCTCAATCGAAAAGTAACCGGCTGCGACGCACAGGGCGTATCTTTGGATGGCGGCCGCATCGAAGCGGCCACGGTGATCTGGGCCGCGGGCGTCGTCGCCTCGCCGGCGGCCCAGTGGATTGGCGCCGGGCACGATCGCGCCGGACGCATCACGGTGAATCCCGATCTCAGCGTTCCCGGGCGGCCCGAGATCTTCGCGGTCGGCGACACGGCAACCGTCACCGACCGCGGCGGCAATCCGGTGCCTGGGATCGCGCCGGCGGCAAAGCAGATGGGCAGTTACGTCGGCAAGGTGATCGCCGCACGCGTACAAAACCGGCTGGCGCCGGCACCGTTCGATTATCACCATGCGGGCGACCTCGCCACGATCGGCCGCAAGTCCGCGGTGGTGAAACTTGGGCCTCTACAGCTGACCGGATTCCCCGGCTGGCTGTTCTGGAGCGTGATCCATATTTATTTTTTGATCGGCATGCGCAGACGTTTCATCGTCGCGCTCAACTGGCTGTGGCGCTATATGACGTTTCAACGCGGCGCCCGGCTGATCGGCATCGCGCCGCGGTAAACCCGGAGTCGCGGCCGCCATTAGGCCAGCATCGGGTTATTTGCGCTCGTTGCGCCTGGCGCAATACCGCGCATTGACGCTCGGCTTGCCCACCATAGAGTTCCAGCACGTTCAGCAGCATGGGAGAGTCGGCGTTCTGGACACACCGGCCCGGCGAGTTCGGCTTCTCGAAGCGCTGCGTATGAAGGGACAGGACGGGCAGGTTCCGAGGACCTTCGAACAAATGCTCAAGAGCGGGATTCAGATCGTCGGCATGCCCGACGAGGTCGGCGAGCAAATCCAGCGGCTCAAGGAATCCCTGGACGCCGAATACATCATCTTCATAATGTATGACGCGATTATGGAGCAAAGGCGCTTTCTGGATCACATCCGGCTGTTCGGCGAAAAGGCCATTGCCAAATTCGCCGACGCGAAAGTCCCGGAAACCAAACGCGCCGAGCACGGAGTTCTGGCTGCCGGGGGTTGATAGGCGTAAACAATGATGGATCGACAGGCTGGCGACTTTGCGGAGATCCGCTCCGTCGGCCGGGCTCTGGATCTCCTGGAAATCATGCAGCATGCGGCGCCTGCCGGCATTCGCGTCCGTGATGCCGCAACCCATCTCGGCGTCGATCCCGCAACGGCGTCCCGTCTCCTCGCTACCTTGATCACGCGTGGCTACGCCAGCCGCATGCCCAATCGCCGCTATACCCTCGGCGCGCGTTCGCTGCGGCTTGCGTCGGCGTGGATCGATCGGCTGCTTCAGGTCGCCGCGCCGCCAATGGCGCGCATCGCCAATAGCTGCGGCGAGACGGTCTATCTCCTCCAGCTCGTAGGCACCGAGGCTGTCACGCTGGCGCGGCTTGCCGGCACGCGACGAGCAATGATCGATGTCGAGGTCGGCCCAAGCTATCCGCTTTGGGCGACCGCCGCGGGACGGGCGTTACTCGGCAACCTGCCGCGGCATCAAGGACCTGCGCTGCTGCCGCCGGAGCCGTTCCCTTCGTTCACGCCGCGCACAAAGACGACGTGGGCCGATGTCAGCGCGGCCATCCAGGACGGCCGCCGCGGCGGTATTCATGCTGAAGAGGGCGAGATCGATCCGTTTCTGAGCTGTTGCGCCACGCCATTGCTGCATAGCGAGCGTGACGAGAAGCTGGCGCTGGCCGTCAGCTTCGAGTCCAGCCGCCGGAGAACGACCGCCGCATCATCCAGCAGGCGCTGCGACGGGAATGGCGGCAACTCGCCTGGCAGATCTGAAGTTCCGGACAGTTCACCTGACGTGCAAACCGCGTTCATGCCTGAACAAATCGCGCTGGATTGGGCGACTGGCGATCCAAACCCTACCGGCATCTGGTGAAGCAGCCGGGCCACCTTTGACGCAAAGAGGTCTTCGATGAGTTCTGCAAATTTCGAAGCATTTTTCTCGACCATCGAGGATGCGCTCGGAGCCGACGGCATCAATCGGTCGGACGAAACCATCCGGCGATACGGCGAGAATACGATGCCGGGCGGCGACCGTCCGCCGGCCGGCGTTGTCTATCCCGGTTCGACCGCGGACGTGCAGGCCGTCGTCCGCGCCGCCAACAAGCATCGCGTCCCGCTCTATCCGATCAGTACCGGCAACAATATCGGGCTCGGCTCCCGGTCGGCCTCGGCGACCGGCCAGGTGGTTGTCGATCTCGGCCACCGCATGAACCGCATCGTCGATATCGATGAGAAGCTCGCCTTCGCGGTCGTCGAACCAGGCGTCAGCTACCAGACGCTCTATGACGAACTGGTCCGGCGCGGCAACCGGCTGATGCTCGATGTCACCTCGGGCCCACCGCAGGGCGGCATGATCGGCAACGCGCTCGACAAGGGCGCGGGCTATTCGCCCTACTTCGATCACTTCGGATTTTCGTGCGGGCTGGAGATCGTGCTCGGCAACGGCGAAATCCTGCGAACCGGCGATGGCGCGCTGGACGCCAAAGACCTGATCAACTGGCATACGTCGAAATACAGCTTCGGTCCGATCCTCGACGGGCTGTTCGCCCAATCGAACTTCGGCATCGTCACCCGGATGGGGGTGTGGCTGTTGCCCCGGCCGCCGGCTGTACGCTCGTTTCACTTCGCGTTTCCCGACGACGACGATCTGGAAACCATCGTCGAGCTTTGCCGACCGCTGAAGCTGTCGAATTTCGTGCCGACATTGTTCCGCGTTTCCAACGACCTCTATCTCTGCGGCTCGGAAGGCGAGAATCCCGAATACAAGACGAGCGGCGGCAAGCGCGCGATTTCCGATGAGGGCCGCCGCCGGCTGCGCGAAAGCCATGGGCTCGGCGCCTGGAATGTTTCCGGCGCGTTCTACGGCCCGAGCGCGGCGGCAATGGAACCCCAGATCCAACGCGTCCGGGATATGTTCGCGCAAGGCGGCAAGGCGCGCTATATCGCGCACGAGGATGCCGCGGCGATTCCGCCGCTGCAGGTCGCGATCAACGCTTTTTCGGGCATCCCGAGCCTGGGCGAACTCGGCCTGCTGAAATGGCGTCCGGGCGGCGGCAACACCTGGTTCCTGCCCGGAACGCCGATGGATGGGCGCGTCGCCAATGAATTCCAGCGGCTGTGCCGCAAGATCTACGAAGAGTTTGGCCTCGACTACACGGTGATGAATGTATGCAGCGCCCGCTTCGCCCGCGGCTTGCATGTGATCACCTTCAACCGCGAAGACGCCGACGAACGCGCCCGCGCCGATGCCTGCTACCGCAAAATGTCGGAGGAGGTCGGCGCACGCGGCGTGTTTGTTGGCCGCGCGCCGGTCGACTATCACGATTTTCACATGCGGCAGACCATGCCGGCATTCCGCGACGCCTGCTCGGGCATCAAGGACGCGCTCGATCCAAACGGCGTTATCGCTCCCGGCCGTTACGGCATCGCCGGCAAGGCGGCACAATGAGGCAACGGCAGCGCCCTAAAGGCGACGACCGCCGCCTACTTTAAGTTACTCTGATAGTTGATGACGAACAGATTTGGGTCGGGCTTTTTCGTCGTATCGAGATTGAAGACGGCCACCGTGGTATCGAGGCCCTGAGGATCGGTCACGGTCCATTGCTTGAGCTGCAGGTTCTTGGCGTCGAACATGATCATCAGCCGATTGGTCCCGACCAGGAGCTGTGTTTCCTCGATGACCACGGTGACGAACGTATCGTCTGCGGACACGCTGACCACGTCGGTGTCGCGCAGCAGATCGATGCGGTCGGCAAGCAGATAGCGCAGCGGCGTCTGCGAAAGCGGGTAATAATCCGCCGTCTCCAGCGAGCGGTCGTGGACTACGACCGAGGAACCGTCGGCGATAATGTCGATCGGGCTCGGCGGATTGTACTGGAAGTGGACCTTCCCCGGCTTCTGGATGGAAAAGGTGCCGTCGACCCGCCGGCCGTCCGGCCCGATCTGCACGAAATTCCCAACCATGGTCTGCACGCTCGACAGGTAGCCGCTGACTTTGTCGAGCAGCAAACGCTGGCGGGCGTCGAAGGCGGTGGTTTGGCTCGGCGCAGTCTTGCCGCCCAGCGAGAACGAGAACGGGAAAAAGCCTCTCTGAGCCGGCTCAGGTGCAGCAGCATTGTTTGGGGCGGGTGCCGCAGCGGGCGGTGTGGATCCGGATTTGGCACGCGGCGCCGGCGTCGGCAGCGGCACATCCCCCGCCGCCGCCGATGCGACGGCGAACAGCACGCATGCCATCGCCAGAAGAAATGTTCGTGCCCCCGGACCTGTCATTACCACCCTCTCCCGTGCCTCGGCACGTACGCTTGGCATCGTCGATAGCTAGCGAAACGATATGGCGAATTCGCGGCTAAGAGATTTCCGCTTGAAGACCGGCCGTTTCGATTCTCAATAGCGTTCATCCTCGGCGGCGTCGATGAGAATTTCCCGTTTGCCGGCGTGGTTGGCCTGCCCGACGATGCCTTCCTGCTCCATGCGTTCGATCAAGGATGCGGCGCGATTGTAGCCGATCTGCAATCGGCGCTGGATGTAACTGGTGGACGCTTTGCGATCGCGCGTCACCACCTGCACCGCCTGCTGGTAAAGATCGCCACCGTCCGGCGCGCCCATCGCGGTCGCATCGAAGATCGGGTTGCCGTCCTCATCCTGCGGCTCTTCCGCCGTGACCTCTTCGAGATATTGCGGCACGCCCTGCGATTTGAGGTGCCGCACGACCTTTTCGACTTCCTCGTCGGAAACGAACGGCCCGTGCACCCGGCTGATGCGGCCGCCGCCGGCCATGTAAAGCATGTCGCCCTGGCCGAGCAGTTGTTCGGCGCCCTGCTCGCCAAGAATCGTGCGGCTGTCGATCTTCGAGGTGACCTGGAAGGAAATGCGGGTCGGGAAGTTCGCCTTGATGGTACCGGTGATGACGTCCACCGAGGGCCGCTGCGTCGCCAGGATGACGTGCAGCCCGGCCGCGCGCGCCATTTGCGCAAGCCGCTGCACCGCGCCTTCGATGTCCTTGCCGGCGACCATCATCAGGTCGGCCATTTCGTCGACGATGACGACGATATAGGGCAGCGGCTCGAGATCGAGCTCTTCGTTCTCGTAAATCGCCTCGCCGGTGTCGCGATTGTATCCGGTATGAACGGTTCGGGTCAGTTTCTCGCCCTTGCCGTTCGCCTCGGCAACGCGCGCGTTGTAGCCGTCGACATTGCGCACGCCGAGCTTCGACATTTTCTTGTAGCGTTGCTCCATTTCACGCACCGCCCATTTCAGCGCGACCACCGCTTTCTTCGGATCGGTCACGACCGGCGTGAGCAGATGAGGGATGCCGTCATAGACGGAGAGTTCGAGCATTTTGGGATCGACCATGATCAGCCGACATTGGTCGGGGTGCAATCGATAGACCAGGCTGAGGATCATGGTGTTGATGGCAACCGATTTGCCCGACCCGGTGGTGCCGGCGATGAGCAGATGCGGCATGCGCGCAAGATCGACCAAAACGGCCTCGCCACCGATCGCCTTGCCGAGGCAAAGCGGCAGCCGGGCCGAGGTATCGGCATAGTCGCGCGAGGCCAGGAGCTCGCGCAGGAAAACCTTCTCACGCGTCGGGTTCGGCAACTCGATACCGATGGCATTTCGCCCGGACACCACCGCCACGCGGGCAGACAGCGCGCTCATGGAACGGGCGATGTCGTCAGCGAGGCTGATGACGCGGGACGATTTGATCCCGGGTGCGGGCTCAAGCTCATAAAGCGTGACCACCGGCCCGGGCCGCGCATTGATGATCTCGCCGCGCACACCGAAATCGCCGAGAACGCCTTCCAGGGCCGCGGCATTTTCCTGCAGCGTTTCGGAACTGACCGTGGTCCGGCTGCTTTTGCTCGGCTGCGACAGGAGTTCGAGCGGTGGAAGCGCGTAGCCGCCGGATGAGCGGCGCGGCTTTGGCGCAGGCGCCGCTCGCGGCTTGCGGGCACCGCGCGGCGCGGGCGCGCCGGTCAACTCGTCCTCCGCTTCTTCCTCGATGGGGGAGTCGGGCCGGCCGTCGAACCGCGGCTCCACGCGCGGCGCCGCGACCCTGTCACTCCGTATCGGCGCCGCCAGCGGCGCCTTGCGACGGAACATCAGCGCGACCCGGGTACGAAAGCTCAGTACCGCGTGCATCAGACGGCCAAGCGAAATCCATGCGCCATCGTCTTCGCCATCACTCTCCTCGTCATCGTCGTGATCATCGTCAGCGCTGTTGCGCGCGCCTTCGTCGCGCGCGGAACCACGCCACAGCAGGCCAGAGGCGCTGGCGAAGGTGACCAGTGCTGCGACGCCGAGGATGATGGCGGCCACCAGGCGGTAAAGTCCGGCGAGCGGAGTTCCGAAAAACACCGTCGACACCCGCAACACCACGTCGCCGATGACACCACCGAGACCAGACGGCAGCGGCCAGTGGGTCCCGCGCGGCAGACACGACGCAAACGCAGCAGCGAGGACGGCGCCAAGCAGCCACGCCAGCACGCGCAGTCGTTCGCGGCCGAGCGGCCGGTGGCCGAGCAGCCGATAGCCCCAAACACCGACCGGCAGGAGCAGCGCCAACGAGCCCAGACCCAGCAGCTGCATCATCAGATCGGCAGCGATCGCGCCGGGCCGGCCGAGCAGATTGTGGATACGCGCATCCGTGGCGTGGCTGAATGAGGGGTCATGCACCGACCAGCTCGCGAGCGCGAGCGCCGCCACCATGGCGAAACTCAGGAGGGCGACGCCGCCTATCTCGCGCAATCGCCGCCGGAGGACGGCGCCGAGCTGGCCGGAGAGAAAGGCCACCCCGTCGAGGCTGCGGTCGATCATCGACATGCGATTTCTCTTGCTACCCCTTGCGCATTCGTTTGCTAGCCAAGCACTCCGACCAGGCGGTGCAGCGCCTCGCCGGTGATCTCCTTGTTCTGCACCATGGCGACGCGGATATAGTCCGCGCCTGGATTGCTGCCGTCGGCTTGCTCGCGAGCGAGATAGCGGCCCGGCACGACACGCACGCCAGCGTTACGCCACAACGCAAGAGTCGCCGCCTCGCTGCCGCCTTGCACCGAAACGTCGAGCCACAGGAAAAATCCTCCGGCCGGCCGGTGATAGCCGTAGCGATCGCCGACGATCTGATCGGCGAGATCGAATTTCTCGCGATAAAGACGGCGGTTTTCCTCGACATGCGTCTCGTCGCGGTAAGCGGCGATGGCGACGCGCTGCGCCGGCATCGCTACCTGCGGCGCGGCGACGTTGCGCAATTCAAGATACGCCGCAAGAAACCGCCGGTCGCCGGCGGCGAAGCCGACGCGCAAGCCGGGCAGGCTCGAACGCTTCGAGAGCGAATGGAACACGACGACGTTGGTGAAATCCGGCCCCGCAGCTTCAAGCATGCCGGGTGGCGGGCGATCGCTGTAAATCTCGCAGTAGCATTCGTCGCAGAAAACCAGAAAGCCGAAGCGCCGCGCCAGTTCCGCGAGTTTAACGAGATACGCCCGGTCGGCGACCGCACCCTGAGGATTGGAGGGCGACGCGAGATAAACAGCGACGGTGCGCGCCAGCAGTTCCTCGTTCAACGCATCAAGGTCCGGAAGAAAACCCGAGGCGGCGGTTGCCGGCAGGTAGACCGGCTCGCAATCGGCTGCAATCGCACCGGCGGAATAGGCCGCGTAGAACGGATTGGGAATAAGCACGGCTGGCTGGCCCGCGCGTGGACCAACCCATCTTTTGGCGGCGATCGCGGCGAGAAATAATCCCTCGCGTGTACCGTTGAGCACCAGCACTTCCGTCGCCGGATCGACCGGACGCGCGAGCGCGTAGCGTCGGTTCAACCACATGGCGACCGCCTCGCCGAAAGCATCGAGTCCCTTGTTCATCGGGTAGCGACCGAACTCGTCGATATGCGCGGTGATGATCGGTCCGACGAAAGGCGGAATCGGATGCTGCGGCTCACCGACCGCCATGCTGATCGCCGGCTTGCCCGGCGCGATGTCGCCAAGAAGCTCGCGCAGCCGCACGAACGGCGAGCGCGCGTCTGGCGCGCGAACAGTCGAAATGGGTACTTGGCGGGTCATCCTATACATCATCAACAGCGGGACCGCCCGCCGCATCAGCGACACGGCAGCATAGGGGCGGCGAGGTTAAGACCCGATTAACCATCTGTTTCGAGGCTTCCGCTTTTCGGCGATGCCGGTAGCCCAAGGCGACTGCGAGTTCGGCCGATAAAATGCGGATTTCCCATACAATCGCTTTGCATGATCTACGATTCAAGCCGACGGCACAAACCGCGCCCGATCGTGCGCTCAAGGAGTTTTCGCAAACACCCTGCGCCCTAATCGGGCGCGGCGCCAACCGGGGGGCCGCCGGGCGGCCGACGCATGAAGCTGATCGTGGCGAATGCCCCGATCCACGATCCCGCGGCGGCGAAAGCCACGTAGACCCAATTCTCGGTGTAGTGAATCACGGCGAAGGACGAGAGCAGATACCAAACACTGCTCCAACTCGCTGCAGACACCCGTTTGCGCGCCACGACGGCAGAGGTGAACATCACGTAGATCGCGTCCGTCGCAGCGGTAGCAAGCATGACGCCGGCGGCGGTCAGCGGATCGATGGCCAGCATTGGGGGCACCTTTTCCAACAGATAATGCGTCAAGCGAAAGCAGCGCAGAAGTCTGCGGCTTGCCGCAAGATTCGCAAGGACCAGTCTTGAAAGAACGCGTCGGGCGTGGTCGTTAGAGCCCGCTTGAACAAATGTATAAAGGCGGTTGTCGAGGTTGCCGGGCAGCGCATCTGCTCGACTTCATCGGGATTCATTTCAAGCGACGAGTGTGGCTTTTCTGCACTAGCGGGCGGCCCAAGGGGGCAGTTAACATGCTGTTTCAATTCCACTGGCCATGGGGATGGGCTGCCATGAACAAGTTTCTCGCTATCGCTTTTTCTTCGCTCTTAGCTTTGATGGTTGTTGACGCGGGACAGGGCAAGGCCCCGATGGGCTTGACCGTTGCCGACTGGGGTAAGGGCAAGGCCCCGATTGGCAAAGGCAAAGGCAAAGCGCCTCCGCCGCCCGTCGTCACAAAGGGCTAACTTCCGCGCTGGATTTCGGCTTCGTGCCGGCTTCTAGCGGTTAGGATTGCTGGTGGGGCCAGTCTTGGACGGCCGATCTCAATTGAGGTCGGTCGTCTCTTTCTGTTCAGCCTGGTTGCAGGCCTTCACGACTTGTTTTGTGACGCGGGAGATGCCGGCAGTCTTTAGGCCGTCGGATGATTCGCGCCGGGACAAAGCGCTTCCCAGTAAAAGAGCTTCCCATTCATGGGCGGTTGGTCCCTTTTGCCCAGGATCTGCCGCAGGTCTGATAAGTCATCGAGAACCCGCACGCTCCATCACAACTATCGCGCTTTACGCATCGGCCGCGTCGCTGCGGAAGCGGCAAGATCGGATTTCTCGGCCAGTTCTTTCAAAAGATGACTTCGAATATCGCGGTGAGCGGCTTGCAAAAGTTGCAGCCCCGCCAGCAAGTATTTCGCATGATCCGCCGGGCGTCCGTTGCGTTCGATCTCGGCGATAACCTCGCGTTGCTGCGCGATTTGACGCAGCCCGTTTGCAATCCGCTCCTCAATTTTCGCCAAGCGCTGCTCGAGACCTGCACGATCCATGTCTGCGTATAGCATCGTGCCAGCCCGGGCTGTAGAGGTCGCGCAATTCAAAGAACGACAGTGAAGCGCCATCTCCCGGCCGGCGCGCGCCACGCTGGCAAAAGCGCAGCTCAGAGCCCGCGTTGGGACCGGGTGCCCCGCTCCAGAGACCCCAAGGCGCTTGAAGGCGCATGAAGGCGCAGCCGACGCATGGAGGAGCAAGTCTGACGCGGCGCGTCGTAGGCGCGGGGCAAAAGCAAAGGGCGCCCCGGTTTGGCCTGGGCGCCCAAGTATTGCGTTACGATTTGTAGACTTTGGAAAGCGTGTGTTTCCGAAGCAATCAATCCTTTAGTGGCAATCCTTTAGTGGATCGTACTCGCCGCCATCTTGGCTGGATGCTGCTTCTTCGAATTGAAGGAAGTTGGTGTAGTCGGCGACGTCGGCGCGGTTGCCTTTGCCGGCGTTGCGCCTTCGGGCTGCTCGCCTTCAGGGGATTGCCCGCCTTCAGGCTGCGCCTTTTTCGACGCGACATCCGTCCTTACCTCGACAGGAAGCGCTCCCGGGGCGTCCTTCAGAGGGCCCTGCTCTTCGTGAACGCCATTCGCGTTGCGCAGCGCTTCGACGACGTCCTTCGGGTACATGATGATGCTCGGCGTCCTCATGTAGAACGGCATATTCAGGTCCAAAGCCAGCGCAACGTCTCGCCCGAACGTGACGCAATTGGCGAAAAAGGCGTTCCACGGTCCTCGGTGCGCCTTCCGTTCGTTTATGTACGCGACCAGCTTCCGGTATTGCGCGGCATCGAGCCAAACGCGAAAGCGGGCGAGCACATATTGTTCTTCGAGGTCGCCATCGCTGGCGCCGATCTCGGACGGCACGGGCAACACGTGCCCTACTGTCCAATTGGTGACGCTGCAATTCAGGCAGTGCTGACCGTCACCCGCCGGGAAGAAGCCGGCGATCTCGCTCTTGATAATTTCGTGACGCTCGTTCACCTCGCCATACATCACGTACATATGGCCGTAGCTCTCGGCGTTGCGCGCCCGAAACTCAACGAAGTACCGCTTCGCCGACGAATGGGCATCGGATGTCATTCGCCCCGCTGACGAGCGCGCCGCTGACGAGGATTTTCTGTGGGCCGCTGTGGATGCGGCAGGTGCCGTCGCGGCTGTAGCGACAGCCGTCGCGAAGCCTTGCGCGTTCGCCGAAGAAACTTGCAGGCCCGTGCCAGCAGCCACGCCTACTAGGAACAGCAGGCTGGCGGCACCAGGTAAACCGTACCTCATAAGTGCCTCCTCAACCTTAACCCCCACAAACCCCACCCGAACCAAAAAGCTAAAGGGACGTATTCGGCAGAGCCAACGCTGCTTCCCCGAATTTCCCGAAACAGACGAAATCTGTTTCTCGTCACCCATGCTGAACGACCGCAAGAAAGGGCGGCCATTCAGCCGGAAGGTTAGCTAATTAGCCCTTCGTCACGACCGGCGGCGGAGGCGCTTTGCCCTTGCCCTTGCCAATCGGAGCCTTGCCTTTGCCCCAGTCGGCAACGGTCAAGCCCATCGGAGCCTTGCCCTGTCCCCCGTCAACAACCATCAAAGCCACGAGCATCGAGAAAGCGATGACAACAAACTTTTTCATGGCACCCCACCTCCGTCTAGTAGCGTGTGTATGAGGGCAATTAACCACAATTTTGAGGGCAAACTAGTGCAGAAAAGCCACACCCCACAGCAATCGTTTCGGCTCACGCTGCGCAGCGGATCAACTGACCGGTTCGGTCGGCACAACACTCTGATTTTCATAGAATATTGTGGTTGCCGCCCCCGCCGCGCAGGCAATCGATCGCTCGATCATCATGGTAAACAAACAACTACCGATAAGCCTCGCAGCTGCCGACCAGGGGATAACGTTCCGGGTACTTTTTGGCGAGCCTGCTCTCAGTGATTTTGAGAGCGCTTTTGCATTCCTGCTCGGAACTGTAATGGGGTGAGACCTCCCTTTCCCCATTAGGACCCAGGGCGACGAACTGCCACCACGCCGCCGCAGGGGATACCGATGCCGCGATGGCTGCGCCGGCGATGAGCAATGACGAGACGGTCTTGAGCCCCATGTTGCTTTCCTCGAACCTGCAAAGTCTCTTAGGGTAACACCACGACTTTTGTACCTACGCCAACGCGGCCGTAAAGGTCCAAGATGTCGCTGTTGAGCATACGAATGCATCCGTGAGAGACGAAGCCTCCGATCGATCCCGGATTGTTGGTGCCATGAATGGCGTATTGACCAGCGCTCAGCGTCAGTGCCGCCGCGCCCATCGGATTTGCCGAGCTGCCGCTCGCAATGACGTTCGCTATCCTGGGATTTTCGCGCCTGATTATCGCCGGCGGCGACCACGCTGGCTTCAGGTACTTGCCTTTGATGTAAGCGGTTCCCGACCAGGCCATCCCTGCTTTGCCGACGCCGACCGGATATCGAATGGCCGTATCGCTGTCGACAAAGTAATAGAGACGCCGCTGGCTCGTCTTCACCACAATCGTGCCGGCAGAATAGCCATTGAGATGGACTGTCTCACGTGCCATCGACGCCGCGGGCGCCAGGACAACGAAACTGAAAAGCGCAAACGCGCCGACAACAGACAAGCCCACGCGACCCTTTTTAGCGCAACCCATTTTAGCGCAACCCATGTGAACCGCTCCCGGCTATGCTTTCGGCGAGGATTGAGCTAGAATTTTTCATATGTATTGTCGATACAACCATGCGGTATCGGAAAACCATCAAAGAAATCCGCAGCCAGTTTGTCCCAAGATGACGTCATGATGACGCCGCTCGTTTGTGAGGTCATTTGGTTCGCCGGAATCGCCTGCTGGTACGTCATCAGGTATCCGTTTGAGCGAAAAGCGAAGAAGTTCAGCGTCAAAAAATCGCTGTTCGGTCGGCGGGAGTCAAGCATCCTCGGTGCTGCTTTCGTCGGCTTGGTTGCGATCCCGGCGGTGTACACTGCGACCGGTTTTCCGAAATCGCTTGATCGTCCGTTCATTCCCGCAATAGCCTGGCTCGGGCTGATAACGCTGTGCGCTGGCCTGTGGCTTTTTTTTCGCAGCCACGCCGACCTTGGCCGCAATTGGTCGATTTCGCTTGAGATCCGCGAACAGCACGCGCTTGTGCAGAGCGGTGTTTATCGGCTGATCCGGCATCCGATGTATTCCTCGTTTTTCCTTTCGGCGCTCGCGCAACTTTTCCTGTTTCCGAACTGGCTCGCCGGAGCGTCGGGTCTCTTGGGAGTGGGCATCCTTTACGCTTTTCGCGTTCGGCAGGAGGAGCGGATGATGCGCGAAAGCTTCGGCGACGAATATCTTGGTTATTCCGCTAAAACTAAGCGCCTTATTCCCTGGGTAATTTAGGCGCTGCGGTCAGGCAGGGAGAGATCGAATGCGCGGACGAGCCATTCCACTATCCGTCCAGCGGCGTATGGTCATCGACCTGCTTTATTTCGCAACGGGCATTCCGACCGTGCCGGTGCAGAAGCGGATGTCGCTTGGTCCATTGATGGCGGCACGGGCGGCAAGCCGCGAACGGCCGCGCTGGACGGCCATCTTCACCAAGGCATACGGGTTGGTCGCCGAAGAGTTTCCGGAGCTCCGGCGCGCGTATATCAAGCTTCCCTGGCCGCAATTGTACGAGTACCCGACCAGCAGGGCCAACATTCTCCTCGAGCGCGACTACAAAGGCGAGTCCGCCGTCTTGCCGGTTTCAATCAAAGACCCCGCGCATGAATCCTTGCGCGAAATTGGACGCCGGATCGGATACGCATCGACCACGCCGGTCGAAGAAATCAAAGACTTTCGCCGTTGGACGCAATTCGCGCGATTGCCAACCTTTGTGCGACGGGCATTCTGGTGGCTCGGCCTCAATTGGGGCCGGCAGCGCGGCAACTATTTCGGCACTTTCGGGGTGTCGGTCTATTCGGCGCTAAAAGCTGAATTGCTGCATCCGCTCTCACCGGCGACAACGGTACTCAATTACGGCGTCATGACCGAGGACGGCGTCCTTGATGTGCGCATTATCTATGACCATCGCGTGATGAACGGCGCGACTGTCGCCCGCGTGCTCGGGCGCCTCGAGGAAATCCTGAATACGGTGATGATCGAAGAAGTGCAGTCGCTGGAGAAATCGACTTAAATCACGTTGAACTCGGCGATCGGCAAGCGTTTGCCGGCGACGAGACTACTTGACCCGCCGAAGAAATTATTTGGCCCGCCAAGAGATTATTTGGTCCGTCCGGCATGGGCGACGGGCCCGGTCGGCTGCAGGTTTTCCGTGCTTGCGATCTCGGCGGCAAGCGTTGCCGCGATTTTGACGTGGGTCGCGGCGGTAAAGTGGATTCCGTCCCATTGGTAGGCGTCGGACGGCATTTCGCCGGGGTCATAAACGACGACACGGATGTTTCGCGCGCGGAGCCGTTTTACGATCGCGTCGATATTGGCGGCGCGTCGCTCCTTGGTTCCGAAAAAGCGCAGATCGTTGCTGCCCGGCTGAAGGACGACGAGATCGGTACCGGCGGGCACAGCCGAATCGAGACGGTTGAGCATGCCTGCGGTGACGTCGCCGGGGATTCCGGCATTGGTCACGTTGGCATTGATGCCTCTCCTGCGCAGCAATATTTGCAAGATCGAGGGAAAGGAATTCTGCGCGCCAACGCCCCAGCCGGCGGTGTTGCTGGCGCCGATCGCCACGATGTTGAGTATCCCCGCCTCGACGGACGAGGCTGCGAGGGGCCACGCAACGATGGCGCCGCCCAAAAGGGCCAAGAACCCGCGGCGTTTCATTTGATCGAACAACATCCGCCCTCCCGAGCGAAGAACCCCGTCGGACGTTACCGAAATCACCCGTATCAGTCAGCAGGCGCGCGAACGATTATCGCGACCTGTAACCCGGGAGGCACAGGATCGATGCTGAACGCTCCATGCGCGGCGGCGCCATCGCAGCGGTAGAGTTCCCACCCATGAGACCGGTTCTGCCACTGGAAGAAGTTGTAGGGCAACACCCACCGCGGCCAAGTGGACCACACAAAAGCACATCGACTGCGTATCCAGGCGGCGGGCTCGGGCGCCGGCGGCGGAATATCGACGAGCGCCAGGAACGTTTCGCCCCGGGAATATCTGGCTTCGAGGTCGGTCGCCGGGGGATCGAAGGTCCAGCGCAAATTCCTGGGCTCGAGAAATGCCATGCGATGGCCAACATACGAATACGGCATATTGCCTGGAGCGTGAATAACCACCACCTCGAGCGGACCATGCGCGGCGAAGCTTTCGTCTTCGATCAGCTTGTAGAGTGGGAAGTTCGCTCCCTGCGGCAGCAAAATGACGCCCAGAAGACCACCGACATTCAACAGATATCCCAACTTCAAGCGGTAGCCGCTCGCGAGCCACCGAAGAAAAGAAGCAAGCCGTCCCGCAACGGGCGGCTCCGAAGCGAACGCGATGACAACGAAGAACGGCAGAAAGGGCGCCAGCGGAAATAAAAACCGCGCCTCCTTATGGGCCGCGATACACAACAGAACCACGTAAGGAGCGGTCGCCCAAGTCAGGACGCTGCGCGCGCGCGCCCACCAGGCTACGAGCGTCGCCAGGATAAGGGCCAAGACAAGAGGCGCCATCGCTCCTGCCTCCTGGAGCGGCAAGTAGAGGTAGGCGAAGAACGGAGCGGAGCCAAAATCTTTGGACGCTCGGCCCAAGACAAAGTTTTGATAAAGGTACGAATAGACGGGAAACGTCAGGCTCCCGTAGCCCCACCAATCGGCGAGGACGCCTGGAACCAGCGCCAACAGTGCTCCGAGCACGAGGCCCGCAAAAAGAGCAAGCCGCTCCTGCGCCGGACGCAGATACCAAAGACCGGCACCGGCCGCCATGACGCCGCTCGCGTAGCGAAAGTCGAAGCACAGCCCAAACGCCACTCCGGCGAGTACCGCGAACCCGAACCTGCCGCCGCGATGCGACAGGCTTGTGCGCCATTCCAACAACGCAATGCCGAAACACAGCGCGGATGTGGCGAGCGTCTCACCAGAGGTGCGCACCCCAAGGAATGGCAAAAGCCAGAGGAACGCAGCAACGAAATATAAATGCCGCCGATCGGCTTCGCCGACGAACCAGCGGCGACCCGCGGCCACCAGCGTCCAGAGCGACGACCAGGCGATGACCGCCGTCAGAAGCCGGAACAAAAACAGCAACGTCAGAGGACGGTGGATGCCGAAATGCCCCGCCGCCCGTGCCACTCCAACATACATGGCCGGCTGCAGCCACGGGCGCATCTGTTCCCGGTATTCCCAGGTGAGATCGGCCGTATCGCTGATCGACAGCTTGGTCGACGCAAACTCGATGATCTGGAAGTACTCGTCGGGATCGTGAGTCCCGGCGGAAAAGACGGCGCAGACCAGGAAGAGAAACGCCGAAGCGGCAAGACAAAACTGAAAGTGCCGACGCTCCGGCCAGA
The DNA here is from genome assembly GCA_963777635.1 of uncultured Alphaproteobacteria bacterium. Taxonomy (GTDB): domain Bacteria; phylum Pseudomonadota; class Alphaproteobacteria; order Rhizobiales; family Xanthobacteraceae; genus BOG-931. The sequence continues at coordinate 60,365 of CAVZSB010000048.1, read as the reverse complement.
TCCAGCCCGGACGATCAACCGCCATCGATCGCTCCGGAATTGACAATACCGCCGGAAATTCTCGCCGCCAATCGCGCGTGGGGCGTCGGAAAAATTGAAGCGCCGCTCCGGACCAGTGGCACGCTTGTCGAACGCGTCGGCCACAAACAAAAAGGAGCGACCGTTTGTTTTGTCATGGGCGGCTTGGCCGGTTCACAGGGTCAAAATCAGCCGGAATCCCGGATGAGCCTGGTACGCATCAGCGCGCCAGCTCGTAAACCGCTTTTTCGGTGACGACAAAGTCGATTCGGCCGTCGGTCAGCGCCTTTGCGCATTCGGCCGGCGAATTGACGATCGGCTCCTCGTGCACATTGAAGCTGGTATTAACCAGCACCGGCAGACCGCTCGCCGCCTCGAAAGCGCGCACGACATCGTAGTAGAGCTTGTTGTCTTCACGCCGGATGATCTGTGGCCGCGCCGAGCCGTCGACATGCACCACAGCGGGAATGCGGTCGCGCCATTGCGGTTGCACGTCGCAAGCAATGGTCATGTATTCGCAGGCGCGGGCGTTCACCCCGCTGATGTCAAAGACGTCGGCCGCCCGCTCGGCGGCAATCACGGGCGCAAACGGCATGAATTCGGTGCGCGCCAGCCGCTGGTTGAGCAGATCGTGGGTCTCGCGCCGCGACGGATTGGCCAGGATCGAGCGCGCCCCGAGCGCCCGCGGTCCATACTCCATGCGGCCGGTGTAGATCGCTCCGATGTCGCCATCGACCAGGCGGCGGGCGGCCTCGGCGACCGGCGCGGCTTCGACGCGGCGCACGTTCGCCATCGCCGCAAAAGCCGAATCGATCGCATCGGTGTAATCGCGGCCCAGCAACACCGGACCAAGCGGCCGCCGCCGGTCTAGCCAGGATTTGAGGCCGTCTCGCTCCAGCAGATAGATCAACGCGCTGCCGACCGGCAGTCCCTCGTCGCCCATCGCCGGGAAGATGAATACCTCGTCGAGTTCCAGGCTTTCTGCCAACAGCCGGTTGAGCCTGACATTGGCGAACACGCCGCCGGCGAGACCGAGATGTTTGCTCGGGTAATGCGCCAGCAGAGTCCGGACCGACGCAAGCATCGTGTCCTCGAGCACCTTCTGGATCGACGCGGCAAGATCTTCGCGGCGCGTCGTCTTCGCCAGTCGCCGCATCAAACTCTTCATGTGGCTGAAGCCGGAAAACTTCGAGTACACCCGGCCATTCTCGTCGAGACTGAAATAGGAGCCGATCTCGGCCGCGCGGGTCGGTTCGCCAAGAGCGGCAAGACCGGTGAGTTTGCCTTCATGCCGGTTCATGCGAAATCCGAGCGCCAGTGTCGCTGCACTGTAGGCGCGGCCGAGACTATCGACCGGTTGGTCGACGAACAGGCATTCCTCGCCGCCATAGATTGTTTTGATGGCTCCGTCCCTGAAGCTGCGATGGCTGTAGTTGACCGTATCGCCGCCGCCGTCGGCGGTAACCAGAAGCGCTTCGTCCCACGGGCTGTAGAACAGCGTCGGCACCGCGTGCGCTTCATGGTGGTTACTGAAATGCAATGCCGTGCCCGGCCGGAAGCCGCCGTCGCGGCGGAAAGCTGCGAGGTCGAACAGGTCGTCATAATTCTTGGAGCGATAGCGACGCATTTCGTGCGTCATGTATTGGAGGATCTTGCCGCGGCTGCGCCGGAAGGCAGTCTCCTGCAGCCAGCGCAGACCGCGCATCCGCCGGAAATATTCCGTATTGAGCAGCGTCCGCGACATGGCGATCACATCGACATCGGCGCGAGTGGCGCCGGCGATTTTAAGCACTTCGTCGATGCAGAGATCCGGGTGCTGACGGCCGGCGCCCTTGACCCGGGTCAGCCGCTCAAGCTGGACGGCCGCTTTCAAATCATAGTCATCGAACAGCGCTGCGACGGAATCGTGAGGACCGGAATGAAGCGCGAGAATAAGCTCCGACATGCATCTCCATCCTGGCCACGATCGGGCGCGCCAAGATAGCTAGGACGGGCGGCAGATCAAGTAAAGCACGGCAAATCGAGAGGCTCGGCGTCAGAAATATTTTTCCTCGAGGTCGACGGTCGACTCGATGCCGACACGCTCGAAATTGGCATTGAGCCACGCGTCCGCGGATTTGCGGCCAAGCTCGCAAAGATGCGTCAGGAAATCCCAGTCGGCGTTCAGCCTGCTCGACCACGAAAAACTCCGGACCAATTCCTCGGCTTCGATCAAATGGACATGCAGGCGCTTGTTCCACTTGATATCGCCGGCTGCAACGAGCCTGGTCAGATAGGCGATCGTCCGCATTTCCCGAATAAGCGAGGTATTGAAGCTGATCTCCTGCATGCGGTTCATGATCGCGGGTGAAGTGGTCGGAACTCCTGGCCGCGTAGCGGGCGTGATGTGGACCATCAAGACGTCGGGAGCCGTGCACTCATTGATCAGCGGAAAGATCGCCGGATTCCCTGTGAAACTGCCGTCCCAGTAATAGTCGCCATCGACCTCTACCGCCTGCATCAACAGCGGCAGGCATGTCGAAGCGAGCACATGGTTGGCGGTGAGGTCGTTGCCGGGAAATATCTTCATCTTGGCCGTCTGCACGTCGGTCGCGCAAACAAACAGTTTGACCGCCGTTTGCCGGCGCACCCGCTCGAAGTCGATCGCTTGGGCCAGCATGTCCTTGAACGGATTGTAGTTGAACGGATTCATTTGGTAGGGTGACGCGAAGTAGGTCAGCGGCTCGAGAAACATGAAGCCGGGGGAGTGTTCGAGGCCGAATTGCGGATTCGCTTTGTCGATCACGGAGGGCCGGAAAATGCCGCGCGCCGAAAGCGCCGAGACTTTTCGCCAATAGATCCGCAGTGCCTCCCTCGCCCCTTCGCGCCCGCCGGCGGCCAAGCCGTCGGCGAGCACGACGGCATTGACGGCGCCGGCGCTCGTGCCGCTGATGCCGTCGAACTCCAGTCGATTTTCCTCGAGCAGGCGGTCGAGCACGCCCCAGGTGAACGCGCCGTGGCTGCCGCCGCCCTGAAGCGCCAGATTAACGACCTTCCGTTCAGTCGCCGAGGCGACCTCGGGACGGGCATCGGCGGCGGCTTCGTTGTCGACAACGTTCATTGCCGCCATTTCGCTTTCGCTCGACGAGCCTAGGCGTGCGCCTTGCGCTGCGGGTCGATGATGCCTTCGAGCTTGCCGAGCACATGCATGCAGGGAAGCAGCTCGGCCAGGCTGGAATTCGGCTCGCGCTTTTCCTTGATGGCGGCGATGAACTCGCGATCCTCAAGCTCGATGCCGTCCATGGAGACGTCCACGTTGGACAGGTCGATCTTGTTGTCCTTGCCGTCGACGAGATCGTCATAATAGGCCTTGTAGGTCCCGTTGTCGCAGATGTAGCGGAAGAACGATCCGATCGGCCCGTCATTGTTGAACGACAGCGACAGCGTCAGTATTGAACCAGATGGCACCTTGGCGACGATGCCCATGTCCATGGCGATATTGAGCTGCGGGTGAATCGGCCCTTGCACGGCGTAGCAATCCGAGATCGTCTCGCCGGTCTGATATTGGAACAGGTCGATCGTGTGCGCCGAATGGTGCCACAGCAGATGGTCGGTCCAACTCCGCGGCTGGCCAGCCGCGTTCATGTTCTTCCTGCGGAAAAAATAGGTCTGAACGTCCATCTGCTGGATTTTCAGCTCGCCCTTCACGATGCGCTTGTGCACGAATTGGTGGCTGGGATTGAAGCGCCGCACGTGGCCGCCCATGGCGACGACGCCGGTCTCCTTGGCGATCTTGACGAGCGCTTCGGCGTCCTCGACGCTGTCGGTAACCGGAATTTCCACCAGCACATGCTTGCCGGCGCGCATCACCTGCTCGCCCTGGCGGAAGTGCATTTTGGTCGGCGTGGTGAGGATCACCGCGTCGGCGCGTTTGATGCCCTCGGAGAGATCGCCGGTGTGGTGGGGGATGCCGTATTTCTTTGCGACCTCGGCGGTCGCGTCCTGGTTGCCGCCGACGAGCGAGGTGACCTCGACGTCGGGAATCCGCTTGAGCGCATCAAGGTGCTTCTGGCCGAACGCACCTTGACCGGCGACGCAAATCTTCATCACCGGCCTCTGATTACAGCCGTCTTGGTGCGCGCCGCCGCGCGTTTGTGTTTGGTCGCAGGACGCTTGGCGGCGGGACGCTTCGCGGTCTTGTGAGCAGCGGAGTGCCGGCGGGCGGCCCGCGGCCGGTTTGCGAGAATGATGTGCCCAACCGCAGTGTTCGAAGCCGGCACCGTGTAAAACCGGTAGACCTCATCGACCTTGTCGTCGAGCGCGCCGCGCATGATCAGCCACATCACCATCTCGATGCCTTCGGCGCCGGCCTCGCGCATGTAATCGACATGGGGAATCTTGACGAGCTTCTGCGGATCCTTCGACAGATTGTCGAGGAAGGCCTTGTCCCACTTGCTGTTGATCAGGCCCGCGCGCGGGCCGGATATCTGGTGCGACAGTCCGCCGGTGCCGAAAATCACGACCTTGAGGTCTTCCGGATAGGACTCCACCGCTTTGCGGATGGCGCGGCCGAGCATGAAGCAGCGATGCCCGGTCGGCGGCGGGTACATCACCACGTTGACCGCGAGCGGGATGACCGGACACGGCCAGTGCGAATCCTTGTCGATCTTGCCGAACAGGAGGTTCATCGGCACGGTCATGCCGTGATCGACTTCCATCTTGTTGCAGATGGTCAGGTCGAATTCATCGAGAATAACCGACTGAGCGATATGCGAAGCGAGCGCCGGATAACCTTGCACCACCGGTACCGGACGCGGGCCCCAGCCCTCGTCGGCTGGCGGGAATTCCGCGGCGCAGCCCAGCGCGAAAGTCGGAATGAGATCGACGGAAAACGCCGATGCGTGATCGTTGTAGACAATGATGGCGACGTCGGGCTTGGTCTCGCGCATCCATTCCTGCGACTTCTCGAAGCCCGCGAACACGCGTTTCCAATACGGCTCTTCGGTCTTGTTGTTGTCGATTGCCGCGCCGATGGCTGGCACGTGCGACGAACCTATACCTGCGACGATCCTGGCCACGGCTCACTTCCGTTTTGCTGATTTCGGTTTGGACTTTGATTTAGCTTTGGCTTTCGGCGGTGCTTTGGTCTTGGCGGCTGAAGCTTTCTTGGCACCCGAGACTTTCTTGGCCGCTGCTCCGGAGAGGAGTTTCGACGGCGCGTTCTTGCCCGACCGCGAGCGGTTGCCTTCGACCGATCGGCCGCCGCCGAGCATCATCTTGGCATAGTCGTCCTGCGAATTGCCGGTCATCACCGCCGCGAGATGCTGGAATGAATGACCATCGGTCGCGCCAAGTTTGGCCGTAAAGTAGATATTGCCGCCAAGCTCGAGCATGCGGTTGTAGTCGCGCTTGAGGATGGCCTCGGTCTGCTCCGGCGTCAGCTTGAACTTCTTCAGATATTCCGCCTCGTTGGCTTTGAAGGCCCGGCGGTTGTCTTCCTTCATCAGCGACATGCAGAACATGTTGATGCCGTAGCCCTGGCGGGAGCGCTCGGCATCGAACACGAACGTGCCGGGAATGTCGTCGTAAACCTTCTCCTGGCGAGCCATACGCATCTCTCCCGTTTAGCTTGACATATATAGCGCAGCGCAGCTTGGCAACGTAAGTGCTGCCGGCACTTGCGAACCGTTCTAACTCCAATAAAGCCGCGTCGGATTGTCGACCAGGAGCTTCTGTTGGAGCTCGGCGATGGGCGCAATTTTGGGAATATAGTCGACCAGGATGCCGTCGTCTGGTGCGACTTTCACATTAGGATGCGGCCAATCGGTGCCCCAGATCACCCGGTCGGGGAACCGTTCGACCAGCGCGCGTCCGAACGGAACGACATCGTCGTAGGGTGGCCCCGCGACGGTCATGCGCTCGGGGCAGGTCGCCTTGACCCAGAAATTCTTGCGCCGCTCCATCAGCCGGTGGAATCGCTGGTTCTCCGGATGATCGACGCCTTTCTTGATGTCGGGCGTACCCATATGGTCGACGACGACCGTCGTCGGCAGCGAGGTGAAAAAATCCTCCAGTTCGGGCAGATCGTGCATCTCGAAATAAACCACGACGTGCCAGCCGAGCTTGTCCACGCGCCTGGCGATGCGCTCAAGCACGTCGCGCGGCGTAAAATCGACGAGCCGCTTGAGAAAATTAAAGCGCACGCCGCGGACGCCGGCCTTGTCCATCCATTTGAGCTCTTCGTCGGTCACTTCCTCGCCGACGAAGGCGACGCCCTTGGCGCGGCCCGCGGAGGCTTCGAGCGCATCGACCATCGCACGATTGTCCCTGGAGTGGCAGGACGCCTGCACGATCACGTTCTTGTCGAAGCCGAGGAAATCGCGCAGCGCAAACAGCTTCTCCTTCGGCGCGTCGCAGGGCGTGTATTTGCGCTCCGGCGCGTAGGGAAATTTGCTCTCCGGACCGAACACGTGACAATGCGCATCGACCGCGCCCGGCGGCGCTTTGTATTTCGGCTTCGACGGATTGGGATGGAAGGGAACGTATCCCGGACTCATCGGCACAACTGCGTCTCCACAAACTCACGCGGCATGCGGGCTGTACCGATGCTGCAGCCACAACAGCCCAAAGCCGATCGCGGGAATGGCAATATCGGTATAGAGGATCACCCCGGCATTTCCCGGGGCAAAATTGTGGGCCGTGGCAATCTGATAGATGTGGCCGGCCGCGGCCCCGAGCAGAAACAGCGCCGGCCCGACGATCGCAGCGAGGCGAAGATCGAAGCTGCGGCGGCAGGCGAGGAAGCCGACTGCCGAAAACCCGAGACTGGCAAAACCGACTTCCAACTGAAATGGACTGTCCTGCCAGCCGATCATGCGCGCGGCCACTTCGCCGAAAAACGTGTGCACGACGAAATTGTAGAAAAAGCTGAAACCGATCGAGAACAGCAGAAAATAGAAAAACAAAGCCTCGATCACGGCCGCCGCGGTCAGCGGCTTCGGCGCACGCAAAAGCGCTATGGCCGACGCTACGAGGCCAATGACCAGGAAGGTGAGGGTAAAGTTCCCGAGTACGAAGCTGATTATGCCTGCCATTGGCGCGCCGGAACTTTCTTAAATCCGCTCCACCGCCAGCGAGACGCCCTGCCCCACCCCGACGCACATGGTCGCCAGCGCGCGCTTGCCGCCGCGCTTCTCCAGGCCGTGCACGGCAGTCAACGCCAATCGCGCGCCGGACATGCCGAGCGGATGACCGAGCGCAATCGCGCCACCATGCGGGTTGACGTGTTCGGCGTCGTCGGCAACGCCGAGCTGGCGAAGGCAAGCCAGCCCCTGCGACGCGAAGGCTTCATTGAGCTCGATCAAATCGAAGTCGCCGATCTTCAAACCGAGCCGGTCCATCAATTTGCGCGTCGACGGCACCGGGCCGATGCCCATGATCCGCGGCGGCACTGCCGCGGAGGCCATACCGAGCACTCGCGCGCGCGGTTTCAAGCCGTGGGCCTTCAGGGCGTTTTCGCTGGCGAGGATGATGGCGGCGGCTCCGTCGTTGACGCCAGAGGCGTTGCCCGCGGTGATGGTGCCAGGATTGCGCACGATCGGCTTGAGCTTGGCGAGATTGTCGAGCGTCGTATCCGGCCGGATGTGCTCGTCCTTGTCTACCGTGATCGGCCCGGCTTTGCCGCCCGGCGCCTGCACCGGCACGATCTCCTCGGCAAAATAGCCCGACGTGGCGGCCTTGGCGGCACGCTGTTGCGAGCGCAGCGCAAAAGCATCCTGATCCCCACGCGCAACCTGGAATTCTTCGGCGACGTTCTCTGCGGTCTCTGGCATGGAGTCGACACCATACTGCGCCTTGAGCAGCGGATTGATGAAGCGCCAGCCGATCGTGGTGTCGTAGATTTCGACCGACCGTGAAAACGCCTCGCCGGCTTTGCCCATCACCATGGGCGCACGCGTCATCGATTCGACGCCGCCGGCGATGGCAAAATCCATATCGCCGGTGCGGATCGCCCGCGCCGCATCGCCGACCGCGTTGAGCCCGGAGGCGCAGAGCCGGTTGACGGTCAGCCCGGGGACGGTGTCGGGCAATCCGGCCAGCAGCAGCGCCATGCGCGCCACGTTGCGGTTGTCTTCGCCTGCCTGATTGGCGCAACCGAGGAAGACTTCATCGAGCTGCGACCAGTCGGCTTGCGGATGGCGCGCGACGAGCGCCCGGATCGGAACCGCGGCGAGATCGTCGGTGCGAACCTTCGCGAGTGCGCCGCCGTACCGGCCGATCGCGGTGCGCGCCGCATCGCAAATGAAAACCTCGCGCATGGCTCGCTCCCGGGGCGGGCGGTCGTCCCAACAGCGCGCCGCGCCTTTCGTTACTGCTATTTAGGAGGCGCGGATGACAGGGTCAAATCAGCGCCGTTCGGCTGGAATGACCGCGCCTTGACGCGGTCCGGCAGAAATGTCACCCGAATGAGGATCTGATCCGACGGGCTTGCCGTGGACGACCGCGCCGGCGATTTTTGCGTCCTGCCACCTTCGCTTCGCGCCGAGCGGCGCGGCGAAGTTGCGGTGCTGCGGCTGCATCGCGAGCAAAAACGCAACGCACTCGACGACGCGACGGTAGCGGGAATGGAGGCGTTCTTCACCTCCTTGCCCGATGGCATCCGCGCTGTTGTCCTGGCCGGCGACGGCGAGCACTTCAGCGCCGGGCTCGACCTTTCGGAACTCCAAGAGCGCGACGTCATCGCTGGCATCGAACACTCGCGGTTCTGGCATCGTGCCTTCGACCGCATTCAGTATGGGAAAGTGCCCGTCGTCGCCGTCCTCCACGGCGCGGTCGTCGGCGGCGGTCTCGAACTTGCCGCAGCCGCCCACATTCGCGTGGCCGAGCCTTCGGCGTTCTATGCGCTGCCGGAGGGAAGCCGCGGCATCTTCGTCGGCGGCGGCGGGTCGGTGCGCTTGCCGCCGCTCATCGGCGTGGCCCGCATGATGGACATGATGCTGACCGGGCATACGCTCAGCGCCGAAGAAGGCCAGGCGATCGGGCTCACGCAATATCTCGTCGAGGCCGGTGCCGGGCTTGCCAAAGCCATCGAGCTCGCGGAGCGGATTGCCGCCAATGCACCGTTCACCAACTTTGCCGTCACCCATATGCTGCCGCGCATCGCCCGCGGCGACCCGGCCGCCGGCTTCGCCACGGAGGCGCTGACCGCGGCTATCGCGCAAGGTGACGGTGAGGCGAAGCGGCGGCTCAGGGATTTTCTGGAAAAGCGCGGCCCCAAGGTCGTGCGCAGTTAGCGGCATGACGCGCACTTCGGCACAGACGCATTCCGATCCGACGCGGGCTCCGTTGCGAGCGGTGCGGCTCGGCGCGCCGGAGGTTCTGGTCGAGCGCAGGGCCGATGGCGCAATCCTGATGCGTTCGCCGAAACCGCTGCGGCCTTATCCGAAAAACCTCACCGAGCGGCTTGCTTATTGGGCCGGCACGGCGCCGGAGCGTGTTTTCCTTGCCCAGCGCGACGGCACAGGCCAGTGGCGGACGGTAACCTACGCAGCGGCCTTTGCCTCCGTGCGCGCGATCGCCGCCGCGTTGCTGGAACGTGATCTTTCGACGGATCGGCCGATCGCGATCTTGTCCGGCAACGATATCGAACATGCGCTTCTCGGCCTTGCCGCGATGCATGTCGGCATTCCCTATTCGCCGATCTCCGTGCCCTATTCGCTGGTCTCGCAGGATTTCAAGAAGCTCAAGAGCATCATGGAAATCCTGACGCCCGGCCTGGTCTTCGCAGCGAACGGGACTGCATTCGCGCGCGCCATCGCCGCCGCAGTGCCCGCGGACGCCGAGGTGGTCGTCACCGAAAACCCCGCGGGAAGTCGGCCGATGACGCGGTTCGCGGAACTATCCGGCTCGCGACCGACGGCGGCGGTCGACGCCGCCCATGCCAATGTCGGTCCCGATACGATCGCGAAAATCCTGTTCACGTCCGGTTCCACCGGCCAGCCAAAGGGCGTCATCAACCCGCAGCGCATGCTGTGCGCGAACCAGGCGATGATACTTGGCGGGCTCGAGTTCGTGGCCGACGAGCCGCCGGTCCTGCTCGATTGGCTGCCATGGAACCACACCTTCGGCGGCAATCACGACTTTGGACTCGTGCTGTTTAATGGCGGCTCGTTCTACATCGACGAAGGAAAGCCCATTCCGGGCGCCATTGAGATTACGGTACGCAACCTCCGCGACATCGCGCCGACCATCTACTTCAACGTGCCGAAGGGCTTTGAGATGCTGATGCCGCATCTCCAGTCCGATCGCGCGGTGCGCGAAAAATTCTTCAGCCGGCTCAAGGTGATGTTCTATGCCGGCGCCGGGCTCCCGCAGCACGTGCATGACGTGCTGCAAGATCTGGCGGTCAAAACCGTGGGCGAACGCGTCATCTTTCTCAGCAGTCTCGGTTCGACGGAGACCGGTCCAGCCGCACTGGCCTGTAGCTGGGACAGTGAGCGCGTCGGCAATATCGGCCTGCCGCTGCCGGGTATCGAGGTCAAACTCGTTCCCAAGGAGGGCAAGCTCGAGACCCGGTTCAAGGGCCCCAACGTTACGCCCGGCTATTGGCGCGCGCCGGCCATCACTGCGGCCGCCTTCGACGAGGAAGGGTTTTATAAAATCGGCGACGCGCTCAAATTCGAAGACCCCGCCGATCCGGCCAAAGGCCTTCTTTTCGACGGGCGCATTGCCGAGGACTTCAAGCTCGCCACTGGCACCTGGGTCAGCGTCGGACCGCTGCGCATGGCGCTTATCGCGCATTGCGCGCCGCTGGTGCGTGACGTCGTACTGGCGGGACCCGACCGCGACGACGTCGCCGCCTTGATCATTCCCGACGTCGACGCTTGCCGGAAGCTGGCGCCGGATTTGGCGGCGGACGCCCCCGCCACGGTGGTGCTCGAGGACTCCCGGGTCAAAAACGCATTCGCGCACTTTCTGGAAGCGCTCGCGGATCCGGACCGCGGCACGTCGGCTCGCATCAACCGGGCCATCCTGCTCGCCGAACCGCCGTCGCTTGACGTGGGCGAGGTCACCGACAAAGGTTCGATCAACCAGCGCGCGATGCTTGCCCATCGCGCCGCTTTGGTCGAAGACCTTTACGCCGATCCGCCGCCTGCCAACGTCATCATCGCGGGTCGTTCGACAATTCCCACAGCAAAAGCGAGTTGATCATGGATATTCGTGGACATGCAGCGCTCGTCACCGGCGGGGGCTCCGGCCTCGGCGCCGCGACGGCGCGCATGCTGGCCGCTGCCGGCGCCAAGGTTGCCCTCCTCGACGTCAACACCAAGGCAGCCGCCGAGGTTGCGATCGACATCAACGGCATCTCCATCCACTGCGACGTAGCCGATAGCGCCAGCACCGAGGCGGCGATCGCCAAGGCCGCCGCCGACCACGGTCCTGCACGCATCCTGGTCAATTGCGCCGGTATCGGAACCGCCAAGCGCATCCTTGGCAAGGAAGGGCCGATGCCGCTTGCCGACTATGAGCATGTCATCCGCGTCAACCTGATCGGCACGTTCAATGCGATGCGGCTTGCCGCCGCCGCCATGTCGACGCTCGATCCGCTCACCGACGGCGAGCGCGGCATCATCGTCTGCACCGCGTCGGTCGCGGCCTTCGAAGGCCAGATCGGCCAGGCCGCGTACGCATCCTCGAAGGGCGGCATCGTCGGCCTGATTTTGCCGGCAGCGCGCGAGTTTGCCCAGTTCGGGATACGCGTCAACGCCATCGCTCCCGGCATATTTCTGACGCCGATGCTGCTCGGACTATCGCAGCAGGCGCAGGACAGCCTCGCGGCGTCGCTGCCATTTCCAAAAAAGCTGGGCGATCCGGCGCAATTCGCCGCCCTGGTGCACCATATGATCGAAAACCGCTACCTCAACGGCACGGTTGTCCGGCTAGACGCAGCGCTGCGCATGACGCCGCGCTGAATTCCGCTGGAATGCTTACCAATATCCACAACGTGCGCATCGAGTGGTGCGACTGCGATCCCGCCGGGATCATCTTCTATCCGCGCTATTTCGAGATTTTCGACACCTGCACGACCGTTCTGATCGAGCGCGCGCTCGGCATGAACAAGATCGACTATCTCAAGGCCTATGACTTCGCCGGTCATCCGCCGGTGGAGGCGCGGGCGCGCTTTCGCCAGCCGACCCGGTTCGGCGACGAAGTGGCGATCGAGACGGCGCTGGTGGAATGCGGCCGATCAAGCTTCAAGGTCGAACACCGGCTTAGCAAAGCCGGGGCGCTTGTGGTCGAAGGTTTCGAGACCCGCGTGTGGGTGGTTCGCGACCCCGCCGATCCGAAGCAGTGTCAGATCGCAACCGATCCCTGCGGAAATCCTCGCGCGGTTCGAGCAGCATATTGCGTGAGCGTTTGTAGCCTATGGCTGCGGTCCCGCGCGTGCTAGAAGCCCCGGCATATAAGGAGAAACACATCCCATGCGCATTGACGCATACACCCATTTTTTTCCGAAGAAATTCTTCGACATGCTCGACGAGGTCGCCACCGATTTCAAAGACATGGGCAAGCGGGTCCGCTCCCTGCCGGCGCTGCATGACCTCGACGTGCGCAAGAAGATCGTCGACGGCCACAAGGACTATCAGCAGATTCTGTCGTACACGCAGCCTCCGATCGAGTTTATCGCCAAGACGCCGGCTCAAATCGACGAGTTTTGCCGCATCATCAACGACGGCTTTGCCGAACTCATCGCCAAGGAAAAGGATCACTTTCCCGGCTGGGTGGCTCAGGTCTCGCTTGCGGCGGCAGATGCCGGCGTCGCCGAGGCGAAACGCGCGGTCAAAGAACTCGGCGCGCTGGGCGTGCAGATCTACACCAACGTCAACGGCAAGCCGCTCGATCGTCCCGAATATCTGCCGTTCTGGGACAAAATGAGTGAACTCGGCATTCCGGTTTGGATGCATCCGGCGCGCGGCGCCGAGATGCCGGACTATATTACCGAGGATAAATCGCTCTACGAAATCTGGTGGACCTTCGGCTGGTCCTACGAGACGGCGACCGCCATGATGCGCCTTGTCTATTCGAAGATCATGGACAACCATCCCGATCTGAAACTCATCACGCACCATTTCGGCGGTATCGTGCCGATGCTCGAAGGCCGCATCGGCCCCGGCAATGACGTGATGGGCTCGCGCACTTCGGACAAGGATTACGTTTCGTTGCGCAAGGGCCTCAAGAAACGCGTGCTCGATTACTTCAAGGAAGATTTCTGGGCCGACACGGCCGTATTCACCGCCGAACCGGCGACCAAAGCCGGCCTGGAATTCTTCCCGCGCGACAAGATCGTGTTCGCCTCCGATTGCCCCTACGATCCCGAGGGGGGGACGATGTATCCGCGCGAGACGCTGCGGATTCTTGAGTCGCTGGAGCTGTCGAAAACCGACCGCGACAAGATTTTCTTCAAGAATCTCGAAGCGGTTACCGGCCGCAAATTGGTCAAGTCGTGACGGTAAACGAAGCGCCCGGCCGCGACGGACGAACCACGGATGCCGCGCGACAGTGTCGCCGGTTGAGACCCCGCCGGGCAGCGGGTATCGTGACGGCGGGAGCGGCTAAACTGCCAGGAAGTGGAACTGCATGAGGTCCCGAATGAAACGGTTGCTGGCGGCGGCGATCTTTACGATGTTATCCATGGGTGTGTCGGTTTTGGCGCAGGACGCCCCGCCGATTTCACCGGCGCAGCTTCAAAAGCTACTGAAGTTCATCGACACGATTGGCGCCAAGCAGGAGTTTGCCGCGCCGACAGCCCAAAATCTCGGAATTTCAACCGACCCGACCCAGACACTTCCAGTGGTCTTGGTGGTGACCAACGATCACAAGGTTTATTTCGGCCGCAGCGAACTCAACCCCGCAGATTACGTTATTTGGGTGCGCACGCCCGACAACAGTGCCTCTTACATGTTCTCTACCCACGCCGATTTCAAATTGATCCGCGCCTTGTACATGCGTAACGATCAGTTTCCCGATATTGCGGATGGCAGCTCGAGCCAGGTCCAAGCCGTTTATAAAAGCGCGCTGACGGCGCTGGCGAAGGACGTGGACACTAGCCCGTCAAAGTAGAGACTGGGCCAAAGAAGCCGGCGAGTGGGCGATATCCTTGCTTCGGCCCACAACGCTCCGTATCATTCAGCAATGACAGTTGTGACATCTCCTTCCGCCCTCGACGGCGCGGTAACCGAAGGCCTCTTCCGCCGGGTTATGGCCTCTTTCGTCACCGGCGTTACCGTCATCACCACGCAGGTGCGCGGCGAAGTTCGCGGCATGACCGCCAATGCGTTCATGTCTGGCTCGCTCGATCCGCCTTTGTGCGTAGTCTCGGTCGCCACGAAAGCGCGCATGCACGCTTCCCTCCTGGAAGCCGGCCATTTCGGCGTGAACATTCTGGCGCGCGGGCAAGAATCCTTGATCGGTCACTTCGCCGGCCGGCCGGTCGAGGGAATCCAACCAGAATACGAATATGCCGGCGATACGCCGGTGTTCGCGCACGCCAATGCGACGATAGCCGCCAAAATAACCGCGCGACATGACTGCGGCGATCATTCGTTATTTATCGGTCACATCTTCGCGTTACGGCACGCGCATGGTGTCGTTCCGGTCGTGCTTCATATCGGCAAGCTCGCGTCGCTTCTGCATTCGCACGAGCAAACAATTTGGCCGACTCTCGATTTCTGGTGAGTAAGAAAATCCTTGCAAATAAGCGGAGAAACACGTTGCCGCGGCGGTCGAGTTGGGCAGCGAGTGCGCCGTTTCTTTGTTTGCTCGCGCGAGCTGACGCCATTCGCCGAATTCCTGCCGTTGCGCTCGCACCCGGCCCAAGATGGCTTCCCTATGATCATGCAACTATTTGATTTTATTATAGAAAATTGCACCAACCGGTGGGCCGGGGAAGGCTCCAATTTCGTGATATTTTTGCAACTACTCCGATCTAAGTGACGTTCCCCCCCGCGTCGGCTGTCACAAAGCATTGCATTCTTTATTGGCTTGCACGACGGTACGGGCAGTTGGCAGTCGTGCCGACGAGTTAAGCACCGTGCGAAACGCAGGGGTCTTGGGGACAACACGGAGGGGCAGATGACCCGACTTAGGAATATCGTACTGGGCGGAATAGCGGCGCTCGCGATTGGCGGCGTTGCTGGTTCTGCCACCGCAATGGAATCCGGCACCTTTCAAAACCGCTTGAATGGCGCCACGATCGGTCTGCCGCTGGGTGCAGCGGCACCTCCCGGCATCTATACCGGCCTGGAAACGGCTTATCTCGGCGTTAGCACCGGCACATCCGGTCCTAGCACGGGCAATCAGTGCGTCGCGGATCACAGGCGGCGGCTGTGCTAAGTTGCCGGCGATCGCTCAGGCCGTGCCGCTCCTTTGGGTGCCGGGCTGGAATTTCCTCGGCGCCACCTACTCGGCCTCTTTGGTGCAAGCTTTTTATATGTTCACAACGTGCGGCGTCAGGCCCAGGCGGCAGTTGCAGCGGCGGCTCTCCGATAACGAGCGGCGGCATGGTATATACCAATACCTTCTTCAACCCGATCGCGCTGTCGTGGAATTTGGGCGGTGGCCTGTTCGTGTCTGCCGGCTTTAACTTCACGGCGCCGACCGGCACGAAAGGGGGGGTAGTTTCGCAAACTTCACGCCGAATCCGTCCTACTGGACGCTTGAGCCGTCTTTCGCAGTGAGCTACCTCGGCAGCAACTGGGTAATGTCGGCGAACTTCTTCTACGACATCAATACGGCGTCGAGTGGAACTTGCTGCGTGTCCGGCGCCCTCAATAACGGCCTGAAGATCACCAGCGGCAATGCGCTGTATGGCGACCTGATGGCCCTTTACAAGTTCGGCAAGTGGTCGGTCGGCCCGGTTGGCTATTTCGAGGTGCAGACCACCAGCGATACCGGCTGTGATCCCGCCGGCGCCTTGTGCGGCAAATATCAGACCGCCGCTGCCGGTGCGCTGGTTGGCTACAACTTCGGCCCGGTTGACTTGCAAGTCTGGTTCACCGACCAGTTCGTAGGTCAGGACACGCCGGCAGGCAAAGGCAGCCTCGACGTCTGGACGCGCATCGGCTTCCGTCTCTGGGGCCCCGAAGCGCCGACGCCGCTGGTTACGAAGCACTAAAGCCGGTAGTCGGCAAATAGACAGGGCCCCGCGGGAAACCGCGGGGCCTTTTTCTTTCCGGCCGCCCCAGCCTTAAGCTCCGACATTTTGTGCCTCTCGCCCAAGTGGCTTATGGTGAGAAAATGTCGATCGCCGAAGCACCATCGCCGACCTCTGCGCCACATCCGCTGCCGCGGCATGACTGGACCCGCGACGAGTTGCGCGCGCTGTTCGATCTGCCGCTTTCGGAGCTCCTCTTTCGCGCGCAAAGCATTCACCGCGAGAATTTCGATCCGTCCGAGGTACAGATTTCAACGCTGCTGTCGATCAAGACCGGCGGCTGCCCCGAGGATTGCGCCTACTGTCCACAGAGCGCTCAATTCGAAACCGGCGTCTCCGCCGACAAGCTCATGCCTCTCGATGCAGTGCTCGCCGAGGCGCGCGCGGCCCAAGCCGCCGGCGCCAGCCGGTTCTGCATGGGCGCGGCGTGGCGGGCTCCAAAGGACCGCGACCTCGACCGCGTTTGCGCCATGGTTGCCGGCGTCAAGGCGCTCGGACTGGAGACCTGCGCAACGCTCGGCATGCTGACGGCGCCTCAAGCGCAAAAGCTCAAATCCGCGGGCCTCGACTATTACAATCACAACATCGATACCTCTCCCGAATTCTACGGGCAGGTCATAACGACGCGAACCTATGACGACCGGCTTTCGACGCTCGAGCATGTGCGCGCCGCCGGTCTCCACGTCTGCTGCGGCGGCATCGTCGGCATGGGTGAAACGCGTGAGGACCGCGTCGGCATGATCGAAACGCTGGCGAACCTGCCGGCGCATCCGGAGTCGGTGCCGATCAACATGCTGGTCCGCGTCGGGGGCACGCCGCTTGCGGACATACCTTCGCTCGAGCCGATCGAGTTCGTGCGCACGATCGCCGTGGCACGCATTGCCATGCCGCGTTCGATGGTGCGGCTGTCGGCCGGCCGCGAGACCATGAACGAGGAAATGCAGGCGTTATGCTTCCTTGCCGGGGCCAATTCGATCTTTAGCGGACCGAAGCTTCTCACCACGCCGAACCCCGAGCCCAGCCGCGACCATCGGATGATGGACCGTCTCGGCATGTCGCCGATGCTCTAGCCGGCGTCGGTTACAGACTCCGTCGCCGGCAAGGCGCACTCCGCCTCAACTACGGCGGATCGAGAAAGTGTACATATTCAAAAAAGTCTGCGGATGGTCCGCCTCGAACGCTTGCCAATAATCGAGGTTGACGAGCGCATCGGACGCCGGGAAATCGCTGGCGGAACATGTCGGTCACGCTCGGCTCGATCTCGAATCCAAGAAACCGAAGTCGGTTTTCGTCCAGGAACGCCTTGATCGCGGGGATGGTGAAGCGGTGCTCCATGACGTGGAAAAAAACGTCACGGCAACCGCTCATGCTGTAGAAATCGACGGTCCTGACCAGCGATTTCCAGCGCGGCTCGTCTTGCCCCTGGATAATCGTCTGACGCAACGCCCGAATGCCCTCGGCCGTGGCGGCAAAGCCACGCTCGGCGATCAATGCCCGCGCTTCGACGATCGATCGCCGCGCTGCTTCGCTGTAAAGGCCGACGCGCATGGTGCCGCCTGGTGCCAGTAGTGCCAGCAACGCGCGCCATCCCGCCAAAGGCTCTGCCAGATGATGCAAGACGCCAAGCGCCTCGATGCGATCGAACGTGCGGCCGATCGCGGGCAATTTGAGAATATCGGCCTGGGCATATTCGACGTTCTGCAACCTCTCCTCGCGCGTCTTTCTTCGCGCATAGGCGAGGCTCACCCGGCTGAGGTCAATTGCGAGAACGCGCGCGTGCGGCGACTTTTGCGCAACGTCAAATGGATGTTCGCCCGTGCCGCAGCCGGCGATAAGGATATCTTGCACGGATTCCGATTGCGTGGCGGCATCGGATATTCCGTCGGGATAACGGCCGAGCGCGGCCAATGGATTGATCGTCCAACGCGGGTATGGATTTTCCTCGTACTGCCGCATGACCTCCAGCGACGTGTCGTCTTCGATCGGGGTCAGCGTCGGGATCGACGGGAGATCCTCCGCCTCTTCCAGGGGCTCGCGCACCTGAAGCCGTAAAAGCTCCGCCGTTTCCGGCGGCCAATCTTTGGCAAGCAGGGACGCTGCTCCGGCGAGCGCATGAAGCGGGAAATACGCCGCCACGGCCGCGAGCAGCAGCGCGGGCACGTCGGTATCGGCCGACATTCTTTGCAGCAACACCGCACGCAGCTGTTGCGCGCCCTGCGTTTCGTCGGCGGTTTGCGCGTAGACATATTCGTTCAGGAAACACTGCTGGCCGAGAGCGCAGAAAAGATCGAGTACGTCGTCTGCGACCTTGGCCGGATCGGAAATGTTGCCAATCGCGAGGCGGAGCAGCGCGTGGCGCAAACCGGTCAGGAAAAGCTCCAGGGTCACGCCGCGAATGATCGTCGACGCCAGGGCGCACCGCAAAAAAGTGTTGTCGGCGATCGCAGCTATGTCACTGGCGTCAAACAGAATGTCGATTTTGACAGGCAAGCCGCGCTCGTCGATGGTCCCGCGCGCGAGCGAAGCGATGACCGTATTCTGCATCAGAAACGGTTCGACGCCCTTGCCGCTGAGGCCGAGCACGATTGCCCTCTTAAAATGACTTACAGCGGCGACGCGCTCGCCGAGAGCCTGATAGGACATCGCGATGTTGTAGTGGCAGGCCGCGTCGAGGCCATTCACCGTGATGGCTTTTGCCAGCGTCTTGGCGGCGAGCCTATGGTTGCCGGACGCCTGATATACGACTCCAAGAATATTCAGCGCCTCGGAATGCTCGGGAGCACGCGCCAGTATCTGTTTGCAAGCGACTTCCGCGTCGACGACCCGCCCCTGTTGGTAGGCGAGGGTCGCTTCGGCCGTCAGCGCGGGAATGTCGGGTGGCGTGGACGCCACCACAGCCTTGCCGCGCGCCAGAGCGGCGCGCCGATCTCTCCGGTTCATCCTGCGATTGCCCAATTCATGCTCGGCTGAACCTTATACCGGCAATCGCAACTCTTGTGCGAGGCGGAACGCCCCTTCGCGGAACCTGGCCGAGCGCGGCAGGATTATGTGCCTCTAGCGCTTCGCCCCGCGCATGACGTGATAGCTGAGTTCGCCCGGGTCGGTGAGATCGGGCACCCGCCAGCCGTCAAGGTCGTATTCGGCCATGCAATCTTCAGCGAAGCCCTTGAAGCGGTCGGCATTGCCTGAAGCTTGCGCACCGAACAGGCAGTAGCGGCGGATTTCTTCGGTCGAGCCGCCGTAGTTGATTTCGTAGAGCTCATGGCGGCCACCAAATTCCGTCGCCAGGCAATCCCACAAAAGCTTCATCAGCTTGACGCGTTCCTCCGCCTTGTAGCCGTTCGAGCCCCGCATATAACGGTCGATATACGGACGGATCTCCGCATTCTTGAAGTCGTTGGCGTGCGAGTTGAGATAGATGAGACCCGACGCGACGGTCTGCTCGATGATGTATTTCACCTTGGAATAGGCGATGGTGGCGATGATCTGGTAGGCATTGCCCGGATCCATGTTCGGCAGCACGTAATCGTCGATCCACGGCTTCGGATCGCGCACCATCGCATCCGACAACGCCCAGAAGAGATTACGCCAGGCGATGACCTCGCCGACATTGGCCTGCACGCCGCGATAATCCTTGGTGCCTGACGCTTCCACCGCCTTGAGCAACAGTCCGGCGATGAAGTCGAGCTTGACGGCAAGCCGCGTGCAGCCATGGACCACGAAGCGCGGCAGGAAGCCGGTGCGCGGGAAGAAGTTGTTGGCTTTTTCCAGATCGTTGTAAACGAACACGTTCTCCCAGGGCACCAGAACCTTGTCGAGAATGAACACGGCGTCGTTCTCGTCGATTCGGCTCGACAGCGGGTAGTCGAACGGGCTGCCCATCGCTGTCGATGTCATCTCGTACGAGGTGCGGCAAATAAATTTCACCCCCGGATGGTTGGTCGGCACCATGAACACCACCGCGAATTTCTTGTCCTGCACCGGAATGAGGCCGTGATGCGCGACGAAGGTATAATTCGTCAGCACGGAGCCGGTGGCCACCACCTTGGCACCAGACACAACGATGCCAGCGTCGGTCTCCTTGTCGACGTGACAGCACACGTCGGCGACCTCGTTCGGCGGGCGGTCGCGGTCGACTGGCGGATGGATGATCGCGTGATTGACGAACGGCACGCGCTCCTGGCTGAATTTGTACCAGCGCCGCGCATTGTCCGAGTAGGGATCGTAGAATTTCGCATTGGCGCCCAGCGTCGCCAGGAACGACGCCTTGTAATCGGGCGAGCGGCCCAGCCAGCCGTATGAAAGCCTCGCCCATTCGGCGATGGCGCTTCTTCCCGCCAACAGATCGTCAATCGATTTCGGCGCCTTGAAGAAAGCGTGCGTCTTGCCGCCATTGCCGGTGTCGGTCGGCACCATGATCTTGTCGGCGTGCTTTTTGTCGTGCATCGCGTCGAACAGACGCGCCACCATGCGCGAGGTGTTGCGGAAGGCGGGATGCGTGGTCACGTCCTTCACGCGCTCGCCGTAGATGTAGACGGCGCGATCGTCGCGAAGCGAATCGAGATATTCGGCGCCGGTCTGCGGCGTCGTCACACCGGCACGCGCGGTCTTGCCAGTCTTGCCGATGCCGGCTTCCTTTTCGGCCTTCGCGATGCTCATGGTGCTTTCCCCTCTTGCGTTTGATCCCTCTCGCTGCCCTTCCCAGAGCGGGAATAGACCAGCGAATGTTCGATTATCGAACCATCGTGCGCTATTCGAAGTTTTGCGAACGATACCCGCGACGGCCTTCGCAAGCAAGACGACGGCGCGCTCCCATGGCGCGCGCAGGAAGGTTGGCGCCCACGCCCGGATCGCTTGCGCACTCACCCCTGCCCGTCAGGTGGCGGAAAGCGTGATCCGTTCGGCCACCGCACGCAGGCTTGGAAGAAACCGCTCGCGCAATTCGTTGCGCGTGGTGCGCGTCGAATGGGTGCTCACGTTGATCGCCGCGATTGCCTGACCGGCGCGATCGACCACCGGCACCGCGATCGAGCGCAGGCCGCGTTCAAGCTCTTCGTCGACGATGGAAAATCCCTGCGCATGGTCCTCGCGCACGCGCTCGTACAATGCCTGCATGTCGGTAATCGTCGACGGCGTGTAGGCCTCGATGCACAGCGACTTCAGCCGCCGCCAGAGCTCGGCCTCGTCGAGAAAGCCGAGCTGGATCCGTCCCAGCGACGTGTAGAAAGCCGGCAGCCGCGTGCCAACCGCAAGCGTTACCGACATGATCCGCCGCGCCGGGAAACGCGCCACGTAGACGATCTCGGTCTCCTCCAGAATCGCCGCGGAGCAGGATTCGTGGAACTGCTCGCTGAGCTGCCGCATCAGCGGCGTCGCCTGCTCGATCCAGCTCTGCGTCGCGAGGTAGGCAAAGCCGAGCTTGAGGATTCCGGAGGACAGCGAGAATTCGCGCCCATTCTGCGCGACGTAACCGAGTTCCGCGAGCGTACGCAGAATGCGCCGCGCGGTGGCGCGGGAAAGCCCGGTTGCCTGCGCCGCTTGCGACAAGGTCATGACCGGGCGCTGCTTGTCGAAGCTTCCGAGCACTGCGAGACCCTTGGCGAGCGTCGCCATGAACTCCTTGTCTTGGTGCTGTTGCTCCGCCATCGCGCCTGCAAATCGTCCGATCCGCCGGGCAGCGCCGCGGCAATTGACACGAATTCAACGCTCGGTAACAATCATCCGAAGCGCGAACCTTCGTTCGATAATCGAACATAACGCCCGACAACGCTCGATGCAAGTTGAAGGCGCGCTCCGGAGTGGACGCCAAACGGCACGGGCCCGATCCCGGGCAACGCTGCCAATCGGACAGGGAGGAACAGCATGGCAAGGAAATCAGACGCCTATCGCGTGAACCGGCGCAGCTTCATGAAGGCGTCGGCGGCAACCGGCGCGGCGCTCGCGACGGGTTCGGTATTCGCACCGGCTGCGCATGCCGCCAAGACCTTCAAGATCGGCTATGTCAGCCCGCAGACCGGCCCGCTCGCCGCCTTCGCCGAAGCCGACAACTTTGTCATCTCCAACTTCCTCAACACGGTGAAAGGCGGCGTCAAAGTCGGCAGCGCAACGCTTCCGGTCGAAGTCGTCGTGAAAGACAGCCAGTCGAACCCGAACCGTGCCGCCGAAGTCGCCAAGGAACTGATCGTTTCCAACAAGATCGATCTGATGCTGGTGGCATCGACTCCGGAAACGACCAATCCCGTTTCTACCCAGTGCGAGATCGAGGAGGTGCCCTGCATCTCCACCGTTGCGCCATGGCAGCCCTGGTTCATCGGCCGTCAGGCGAACCCCGGCGGCGGCCCGCCGGCGTGGAAGCCCTTCAACTACACCTATCACTTCTTCTGGGGCCTCGAAGACGTGATCGCCGTCTTCACCAACATGTGGGGCCAGGTGAACACCAACAAATCCGTCGGCGGCCTGTTCCCCAACGATGGCGACGGCAACGCCTGGGGCGACAAGATGGTCGGCTTCCCGCCGGTGCTCGACAAGCTCGGCTACAAGCTGACCGATCCCGGCCGCTATCAGAACCTCACCGACGACTTCAGCGCGCAGATCGCCGCGTTCAAGAAGGATCAGTGCGAGATCATCACCGGCGTGATGATCCCGCCCGATTTCACGACGTTCTGGAACCAGGCGTCGCAACAAGGCTTCAAGCCGAAGGTTGCCTCGATCGGCAAGGCGATCCTGTTCCCGGTCGCGGTGGAAGCCCTCGGCAAGAACGGCAACAACCTTTCCTCCGAGGTCTGGTGGTCGCCGAACCATCCATTCAAATCGTCGCTCACCGGACAATCGGCGAAAGAGATTGCCGACGCCTATCAGAAATCCACGGGCAAACAGTGGACGCAACCGATCGGGTTCGTGCACGCGCTGTTCGAGCTCGCCGTTGACGTGGCGAAGCGCTCGGGCGACGTCGGCAGCAACAAGGCGGTCGTGCAGGCCATCGCGGCGAGCAAGCTCGACACGGTGGTCGGCAAGATCGAATGGGGAAGCCCGAAATTGCCGCCGTTCGCCCAGAAGAATGTCGCCAAGACGCCGCTCGTCGGCGGCCAGTGGCGGATACGCGACGGCAACAAGTACGACATCGTCATTACCGACAACAAAACCGCACCGGAAATCCCGGTCGGCGGCAAAATGGAGCCGATCGCGTAAGCGGCGGATCGTTCGAATTCCGAGCGGCCGTCTGGCCGATCGGCTTGGCAGGAATGGAGCGCCGGACCCGGATGGGCCGGCGCTCGAATGGGCAGCGGCGTGATCCTGAGACTGGACAATCTGACGCGATCGTTCGGCTCGCTCAAAGCCATCGATGACATCCAGCTTGAGGTCGCCGCGGGCGAAGCACTCGGCATTATCGGGCCCAACGGCGCCGGGAAATCGACGCTGTTCAATCTCATCACCGGACTGCAAAGGCCGGACGCCGGCACGATCCATTTCGACGGCCGCGACATCACGAGCGCGCCGCCGCGCGCCCGTTGCATCGCCGGCATCGGGCGCTCGTTTCAGATTCCGCATCCCTTCGAAAATCTCACCGTGTTCGAGAATCTTCTCGTTGCCGCCATTCACGGACGGCGGAAACGCGAGGCAGAAGTGATCGATGCGTGCGGCGACATCCTGCAACGCACCGGCCTCATCGGTTTCGCCGACCGCAGCGCCGGCACGCTCAATCTGCTCGGCCGCAAACGGCTCGAACTGGCGCGCGCTCTCGCGAGCGCGCCGCGCCTTCTCCTGCTCGACGAAATCGCCGGCGGACTGACCGAAGCCGAATGCCTGGAGCTCGTCGCGCTGGTGCAGGACATCAAGAAATCCGGCGTGACGATCGTCTGGATCGAGCACATCGTGCATGCGCTGGTCGCCGTCGTTTCGCGGTTGGTCGTGCTGAATTTCGGACGCAAGATCATCGAAGGCGAGCCCCGCTCGGTCATGGCCTCGAACGAGGTCCGCGAGATCTACATGGGCATCGCGGCGTGAGACGCTCGACCGTAAGGCATTCAGGCTTGAGGCGCTGACATTGGCCGTGCTGGAGACCCTCGAGCTCACCGCCTTTTACGGCGACTTCCAGGCGCTGTTCGGCATCACTTTCGCTCTCGACGAGGGCGAAACGGTCGCCATTATCGGCGCCAACGGGGCCGGAAAGTCCACCTTCCTGAAAGCGATTGCGGGCCTGCTGCCGCGCCCGGCCGCGGCCGTACGTCTCGACGGCCGCGATATCGGCGCGCTTCCCGCATACGATATCGTCAAGCTCGGCATAGCGCTGGTGCCGGAAGGCCGCCGACTATTCCCTTCGCTGTCGGTCGAGGAAAATCTGCTAGTCGGCGCCTACGGTCGGCGCACCGGCGGATCGTGGGACCTCAACGGCATCTATAAGCTCTTTCCCGTGCTGCGGGAGCGTCGCCATACGCCGTCGACGGCGCTGTCCGGCGGCCAGCAACAAATGGTCGCCATCGGGCGTAGCCTGATGTCGAACCCGCGCATCCTGCTCTGCGACGAACTCAGTCTCGGCCTGGCGCCGATCGTCATCCGCGACATCTATGCGGCGCTAGCGGACATCAAACAGCGGGGCACAAGCGTGGTTCTGGTCGAGCAGGACCTCGTCCACGCCATGTCGGTCGCGGACCGGGCCTATTGTTTTCAGGAAGGCCGGGTGAGCCTCAGCGGCCGCCCGAAGGAGCTGACCCGGGACGCCATTCACGCCGCCTATTTCGGACTGTAAGCGCATGCTCGGCTGGATCGATACGATACTACAAGGAATTCTGCTCGGCGGACTGTATTCGCTCTACGCCACCGGGCTCTCGGTCATTTTCGGCATCATGCGCCTCGTCAACCTGGCGCACGGCGATCTGATCGTGCTCGGGGCGTTTTTGATCCTCGGCGCGACGAGCCTGGGCGTGCCGCTTGTCGTCGCCTGCGCCGTTGTCGTGCCATTAATGTTCGCCGTCGGTTACGCGCTGCAATCGGTGCTGCTCAATCGGGCGCTTGGCCGCAACATCCTTCCGCCGTTGCTGATCACCTTCGGGTTGTCGATCATTGTGCAGAACGGCCTCCTCGAAACGTTTTCGGCGGACACGCGCCGCCTCGACGTCGGGCCGCTGCAAAGCGCGTCGCTGCCGCTCGGCGGCGGCATCGCGATCGGGGTCATGCCGCTGATCTGCCTCGTGTCGGCAATCGCGGTCATCTTGTTGCTCAATGGCGTCTTTTACCGCACCGCCGTCGGCAGAGCGTTCCGCGCCACGTCCGACGATGTCGAGATCGCGCAGCTCATGGGCATCAACAATCGCTCGATCTACGCGCTGACAATGGGAATTTCGCTCGCCGTCTGTGCGCTGGCGGCATTCTTCCTCGGCACGCGCGCCAATTTCGATCCCAGCGTTGGACCGGCGCGTCTCCTCTACGCCTTCGAAGCGGTCATCATCGGCGGCCTCGGCAGCCTGTGGGGCACGCTTGCCGGCGGCATCGTCGTCGGCCTCGCGCAGACGATCGGCGCGCACATCGATCCCGAATGGCAAATTCTCTCCGGCCACATCGCGTTCCTGATTGTGCTGGTGATAAGGCCGCGCGGCTTGTTTCCGCGGGCGGTGGACTAGCGAGTGGCCGCATGTCCCAAGATGCGTTGATGACGGCCAAGAAAGGCGCAGACTCCCCGCCCGCGTTTCGCCGTGGCGCGGGCGACCAGGGCGTCGACGGTCACGCTTATTCTGGCAGTTCCCGGCATTCTCCTCCTGCTGGCGATGCCGGCATTGGCCAGTCGCTCGCTGCTTCAGGAACTATTCTACGTCTTCACCATGCTGTCGCTGGCACAATTATGGAATTTGCTCGCCGGCAGCGCCGGCCTGATTTCCGTCGGCCAGCAAGCCTTCGTCGGCATGGGCGCGTATGCGCTGTTCGCCTTCACGATCGTCGCGGGCCTCGACCCCACGCCGTCGATCCTGCTTGCCGGCGTCGTCGCCGGACTTGTCGCCATTCCCGCGGCGCTGATCGTGTTCCGCCTGCGCGGCGCCTATTTCGCCATCGGCACCTGGGTCGTCGCCGAAGTCTGCCGCCTCATCCTGGCGCAGGTGAAGCAACTGGGCGGCGGCACCGGCACTTCGCTGCCTCCAGACATCGCCGGGGGCATGGCAGGTATCGATTTTGTCCGCGAGCTATTTGCGGTGCGCGGTCCGGCAGCGCGCGACATCATCGCTTATTGGCTCGCGCTTGCGCTTGCCGTCGGCACTTTCGTCCTGGTGTACCGGCTGCTGCGCTCGCGCTATGGCCTCGCCCTCTCCGCCATCGGCGATTCCGAAGCCGCTGCGGAGAGCACCGGAGTCGATGTTTTCCGCACCAAATTCCTGATCTACGTCCTGACCGCTGCCGCCACCGGCATGGTAGGCGCGCTGATCTTTTTGCAGAAAGCCAGGATTTCGCCGGACGCCGCATTCTCGCTCATCGACTGGACCGCCTACGTGATCTTCATCGTCGTCATCGGCGGTATCGGAACGATGGAGGGCCCGATTATCGGCGTCGCGATATTCTACCTGCTGCAATATTATCTGGCGGCGCTGGGCTCCTGGTATCTGATGCTGCTCGGCGCGCTCGCCATCGGGCTGATGCTGTTTGCTCCGGGCGGAGTCTGGGGCGTCATTTCGCGCGTTTTTGGCATCACGCTGTTTCCGGTTCGCCGCAGATTAATCGTGCCCGACGCCATCGCGGACGGGAAGAAAAACCAGAGTTGACGGCCCGGTCCGGGATTTTGGGGAGTGGGCACGGCCCACACTTTTCGCGCAGCCGACAAAAATACCCGCGATGAGACGGGGTTCTATTGTTGCAGCGCACCGATTCTCGATAAATCCTTTTGGATCGTCCG
Organism: uncultured Alphaproteobacteria bacterium; assembly: GCA_963777635.1. Classification (GTDB taxonomy): domain Bacteria; phylum Pseudomonadota; class Alphaproteobacteria; order Rhizobiales; family Xanthobacteraceae; genus BOG-931. Next base: position 33,279 of record CAVZSB010000048.1, on the reverse strand, counting down.
GTCCCGATCCGGTCGTTGCGCGACGACCAATTAAGCGGTGAGCATCGCTCACCGCTGTCCTTTTGCCACCGATCCGCCTCTGCTAGCGTCCGGCGCCATGGATGCCGCGCGCCCCATCGCCACTGACGAGACCGGATGCTTCGCCGGAGCCCGATCGCGTTACGCCCAAACCGACGGACGACGCCGGCCGCGTCACGCCGATGATGGAGCAATATATCGAGATCAAGACCGCCAATCCGGATTGCCTGCTGTTTTATCGGATGGGCGATTTCTACGAGTTGTTTTTCGACGACGCTGAGGTTGCTTCGCGCGCCCTCGGCATCGTGCTGACCAAACGCGGCAAGCATCTCGGCCGCGACATTCCGATGTGCGGCGTACCGATCGAGCGTGCGGACGAATACCTCCACCGCCTTATTGTTCTCGGCCATCGCGTTGCCGTGTGCGAACAGCTCGAAGATCCAGCCGAGGCGCGAAAGCGCGGCGCCAAGAGCGTCGTGCGCCGCGACGTGGTGCGGCTGGTTACGCCGGGCACGCTGACCGAGGACACGCTCCTCGATGCCAGGCGCAACAACTACCTGCTCGCGGTGGCGCGGGCCCGCGCGTCTTCCGACGAGGACAGTTTTGCGCTGGGCTGGATCGATATCTCGACCGGCGAGTTCCATGTCGGCGAATGCGGCCGGGCGACGCTGGCCGCCGAAATCGCCCGGATCGAGCCGGGCGAGATCATCGTCTCGGATGCGTTTTATTCCGACCACGAATTCGCGCCGTATCTGCGCTCGCTGCCGGCGGTGACGCCGCTGACGCGCGACGTTTTCGACGGCGCCACCGCCGAACGCCGCCTCGCCTTGTTCTTCGGCGTCGCGACGACCGCTTCGTTCGGCGCGTTCTCTCGGCTCGAATTGACCGCGGCAGCGGCGGTGGTCACCTATGTCGAGCGGACCCAGGTCGGTAAGCGCCCGCCGCTGTCGCCGCCGGTACGCCAGGCGGCCGGCGCGACCCTGGCAATTGATCAAGCCACGCGCAGCAATCTCGAATTGATCCGCACCCTCGGCGGCGAGCGGCGCGGCTCGCTTCTCGCCGCCATCGACCGAACGGTGACCGCGGCCGGTTCGCGGCTTCTGGCGCAGCGGCTTGCAGCGCCATTGACCGATCCGACGGAGATCGGGCACCGGCTCGACGCAGTCACCGCATTCGTCAACGAGGCGGCCGCGCGTTCCGACCTGCGCGATCGGCTGAAAGCGGCGCCCGATCTCGCCCGCGCATTGACTCGCATCGTGATCGGCCGTGGCGGACCGCGCGATCTCGCCGCCATCCGCGACGGAATTTTTGCGGCGGCGGAAATCGCGGATCGGCTTGCGGCGCTCGGGGAGATCCCCCGCGACCTTACGATAGCGATGGCGGCGCTCCGCCATGGCGACGGCGTGCTCGCCGCCGAGCTCCGCGGCGCGCTTGCCGACGAGCTGCCCGCATTCCGCCGCGATGGTGGCTTTGTTCGCAGCGGCTATTCGCCGCCGCTCGACGAGGCGCGCGCCTTGCGCGATGAATCGCGCCGCGTCATCGCCGCGCTCCAGGTCCGTTACGCCGACACGACCGGCATCCGCACGCTGAAGATCCGCCACAACAATGTGCTCGGCTATTTTGTCGACGTGACCGCCCAGCATGGCGAGAAGCTGCTCGGCGCGCCGCTCAACGCCACCTTCATCCATCGGCAAACGCTTGCCGGGCAGGTGCGCTTCACGACGACCGAGCTCGGCGAACTTGAAGCGAAGATCGCCAATGCCGCGGAGCGGGCGCTCGCGCTCGAACTTGAAATTTTCGACCGGCTCGCCGCCGCGGTCACGACTGCAAGCGTGGCGATCAAGCAGGCAGCCGATGCGCTCGCGGCTATCGACGCCGTCGCGTCGCTGGCGACGCTTGCTCTCGAGCGCAATTACGTGCGCCCCGAAGTCGATGACAGTCTGTCATTTGCGATTGCGGGCGGCCGCCATCCGGTCGTCGAGCAGGCGCTGGCAAATGACGGCGGACCGTTCGTCGCCAACGACTGCGACCTGTCACCGCCCGCAGAGGCGAATGCCGGCCGCATCTGGCTTATCACCGGCCCCAACATGGCCGGCAAATCGACCTTCCTGCGCCAGAACGCGCTGATCGCCGTTCTCGCCCAAATGGGAAGCTACGTGCCGGCCCGCGCCGCGCATATCGGCGTGGTCGACCGCTTGTTCTCGCGGGTCGGCGCCGCCGACGATCTTGCCCGCGGCCGCTCGACCTTCATGGTCGAGATGGTCGAGACGGCGGCGATCCTCAATCAGGCGGGCGAGCGCGCGCTGGTCATTCTCGATGAGATCGGCCGCGGCACCGCAACCTTCGATGGCCTCTCCATCGCCTGGGCGACGATCGAGCATCTGCATGAGAGAAATCGCTGCCGCGCGCTGTTCGCCACCCACTTCCATGAGATGACTGCGCTCGCTGCCAAATTGCCGCGGCTGCACAACGCCACCATGCGGGTGAAGGAATGGCAGGGCGACGTGGTTTTCCTGCACGAAGTTGTTCCGGGCGCCGCCGACCGGTCGTATGGAATCCAGGTGGCAAAGCTCGCCGGACTGCCGCCGAGCGTGATCGACCGCGCCAAGCTCGTGCTGGCGCAACTCGAGGCCGAGGACCGCATCTCGCCGGCCCGCAAACTGATCGACGATCTGCCGCTTTTCGCTGCGGCGCGCGCGCCCTCCCCTGCAATGCAAGCCGACGCGGGGCTGACCGCCCTGGTCGAAGCTATCGCCGCACTTCATCCGGATGAAATGTCGCCGCGCGAAGCGCTCGAGGCGCTGTACGCACTCAAGGCGCGGCTCGCGCAGGCGAACTAGCCGCGTCGCGCTTCATCGCTCGCATCCGGATCATCAAAAGCGCGCCGCTCCAGAGCAGACAGACTACGAGCCCGACGACAAGCGCCAGCCAAACGCCAAGCGGCGCGACAAGATAGTGCACGGCGAGAAACCCGAAGCCGAGGCCGGCGAGCGGAAGCTGCGCATGCGCGAGCATGCTGGCCGTGGTTTTGCCGCCGATGCGCGGGTGCATGATGACGATCGAACTGCCGAGGATAATGGGAAATAGGGCAAACATGCCCGAGGCGAACGATCCGATGCTGGAGCTGGCGGTCGTGACAATTGCGACGACAATGCCGGCAGTCAGCGCGCGCAGCGGAATGTCGAATGGCCTGCGTACGAATTTCACCGGACCGCCGCCGGCGCGATAATGCCAGCTCAGCGGGATGGTGATGGCGAATGCCACGACATTGATCGCGACCGCGCCGAGCGGGGTCCACTCAACTGTTCGAAGTGCCGCGACGATCGCGAACCACAACACGGCCGCCCCGCCGAGGCTGACGAAAAGGCCGTGGCGTTGCGCCAGCACTGCATAAGTGGCGGCGAACGCCGCGACGGCGGCGTTGACGGCGACGCTGCCGATCGCGCTTGCGGCGATGAAACTTGGCGGGTGCTGAAGCGCCAGAATGGTGTAGGCCGCGCCGGCAGCGGTCGGCAGCGCTCCAATCAGCGCACCCGCAAACGGTCCGCTTCGCTCGACTGCCACCGAAGTGATGACGACGACGGTTGCCGTCATCACCATCTTCAGCGCGAGCTCATAAAAGAACAAAAGATCGGGAGAAGTCATCGGCAAGAATGCTCTCGCCATTCCCGCCAACGCAGCGAGAGGCGCAATGATGCTTAAATCACTTTCGACTAAGGCTGACCTCCACCGGAGGGCCGCTCTTGATCGTCTGATAGACGACACAGTACCGCTCGGTAAGTTTCAGGAGCTGGTCGAGCTTCTCCTGAGGAGCATCAGTGTCGATCTCGAAGCGAAGCCGGATTTGCGCGAAGCCGACCGGCGCGTCCTTGGCAACCCCGAGCGTGCCGCGAAAATCGAGATCGCCTTCAGCCGAAACCAACCCGGACTTCAGCGGGATGTCGATTGCGGTCGCGACGGCTTTCAGCGTCACGCCGGCGCATGCGACCAGCGCTTCGAGCAGCATGTCGCCGGAACACAATTCCATGCCCGAACCGCCGGTTGCCGGATGCAGGCCGGCGACCGCAAGCGCCCGACCAGTCTCTACCCGGCAAGTGACATTGGTATCGTCAAGCGCCCCCTTGGCCCTCAACGTCACGACCGCGGCCTGGGGATCTGTCTTGTAACGTTCCTTGATCGGCGCTTGCAGCGCGCGTAGTCCGGCAGCGTCCATAGTCGGTCCTTTCCCATTGCTCATTTGCCAAGGCCGCGCGCATAAAAAGGCGAAGCTTGACGGCGTCCGTAAGTTCATTCCGCCGGCGTCAGCACCAAACGGCCGATGACTTTGCCCGCTTTCAATTCGTCGAGCGCATCGTTGACCTCGGCAAGCGGGCGTTTGCCGACGGGAAGATCCGGCGCACCTTTACGGCGCACGAGATCGAGCAACTCAGCCAGTTCGGTGAGACTGCCGACGTAAGACCCCTGAATGGTCATCGCCCGCAATGGAAATGACGGCGTCGGAACGGTGATATCGCCACCGAACAGGCCGACAATGATCACTTTGCCGCCCTTCCCCAGGCTATCCAGGGCGAGCTGAACGGTGCTCGTCGCGCCGACCAGATCGATCACCGCCCAGGCGCCGCCGTTCGTCGCGGCGATGATCTGTTTGGCAGCGTCCGGCGCGCTGGCGTCGACGGTCAATTGCGCGCCGGCTTTCTTCGCCGCCTCGCGCTTGACGGGATCGATGTCGACAACGATGGCGCCCTTGCCGCCCATGGCCTTGTGCAGCGAAAGACACATCAACCCAAGTCCGCCGGCGCCGATGATGACCACCGGCTGCTCCTGCAACAACAGCGAGCCGACCTTTTTCAACGCGCCGTATGTCGTGATACCCGAACAAGCGAGCGGCGCGGCCTTTTCCGGCGGAATATCGCCGATGTCGAACAGATAGCGCGGATGTGGGACCAGCAAATGGTCCGCATAGCCGCCGGCGCGGAACACCCCGATGCTTGATGGTGTTCGGCACATTTGTTCGTCGCCGCGCCGGCACAGGGCGCATTCCCCGCAGCCGAGCCAAGGATACACGAGCCTGCGCTGCCCCGACTTCGACGCCCGCGGCGTCCGGACCGACGGCGATGACCTCGCCGACATTCTCATGCCCCATGGTCAGTGGAAGCTTCACGCCGCGATCGCTGAGCTTGAGCCGCTTGCCGCCACCCAAATCGTAGTGGCCTTCCCAGATATGCAGGTCGCTGTGACAGATACCGGCGGCGATGATCTTCAGCAGGACCTCGGTTCCGACGGGCTTCGGCGTCGGGCGCTCCATCAGCCGCAGCGGCGCACCACATTCACAAACGTCGTAGCTTTTCATCGAACCTGTCCTCCCCCTGCGACTTCCGGCTTTTCTTATGTAACACTAGCACACGTTCCCGGCCTGCTCTCAAAGGCGTGGAACCCGGAAGCGCGCAGGCGTGGGATTTACACGGTGCGGGATCGATTTGCCGTCGGGCCGGCCGATGACAGCGCACGGCGGCTCAGTTATGACGTCTGGCGATGCTCGATACTCAACGCTCCCCGCGCGTCCCCACCGAACTCCTCGACAGCGCGGCCATCGTCGCCGACCTTAACGGTCTTGCTGCAGCGCACGCTGGGCACGAGCGCGAACTCCGTGCCGCCGTCGCGCGCCGCCTCAAATCGGCACTGACCCAGGCGCGGGCGCGCGCCGAGGAACTGCTGCTCAAGGACCGTCACGGGCGGCGCTGCGCCGAACGGCTGTGTCAGACTCAGGATGAGATCATGCGCATCCTGTTCGAGTTTGTCGTCGAGGCGCTTTATCCACCGCGAGTCCACTCCCAGGCCGAACGCATGGCGGTGGTCGCCACCGGCGGCTATGGCCGCGGCCTGTTGGCGCCGGGGTCGGACATCGATCTGCTCTTCGTGCTGCCCTACAAGCCGACCGCCTGGGGCGAATCGGTCGCCGAAGCCTTGCTGTATTGCCTGTGGGACATGGGGCTGAAGGTCGGCCATGCAACGCGCTCGGTCAGCGAGTGCATCCGCCAGGCCAAGGCCGACATGACGATACGCACCGCGCTCCTGGAATCGCGGCACCTGTTCGGCGACGCCAGCCTCTACGACGAACTGACGACGCGGTTCGACAAGGAAGTCGTGCCGGGAACGGCGCCGCAATTCGTCGCCGCCAAGCTCGCCGAACGCGAAGAACGTCATCGCCGCGCCGGCCAGTCGCGCTATCTGGTCGAGCCGAACGTGAAAGACGGCAAAGGCGGGCTGCGCGATCTGCACACGCTGTTTTGGATCGCAAAATACGTCTATCGCGTGCGCGAACCCGAGGAACTGATCGATCGCGAAGTGTTCGACCGCGACGAATACAACATGTTTCGCCGCTGCGAGGATTTCCTGTGGTCGGTCCGCTGCAACATGCACTTCCTCTGCGGCCGCGCCGAGGAGCGTCTTTCCTTCGACATCCAGCGCGAGATCGCCGTGCGGCTCGGTTACACCGAGCATCCCGGCTTGAAGGATGTCGAACGCTTCATGAAGCACTATTTCCTTACCGCCAAGCATGTCGGCGATCTCACCGCCATCCTTTGCGCTGCGCTCGAGGAACAGCAAGCAAAGCCCGCGCCGGTGCTCAGCCGGGTCATCGCGCGGCTTCGGCCCGCGCGCAGCCGTCGCACGCTCAGTGAGACCGACGATTTCGAGATCGAGAACAATCGCATCAATATGGCCCGCGCCAACGTATTCAAACGCGATCCGGTCAATCTGATCCGGCTGTTCCATTTGGCGCAGAAGCACAATCTCGCAATTCACCCGGAAGCGATGCGTGCCGCCACCCGCTCCCTCAAGTTAATCGATGCCGATGTACGCGAAGACGAGGAGGCCAATCGTCTGTTCCTGGAGATCCTGACCTCCAAGAACGAGGCCGAAACGGTGTTGCGCCGCATGAACGAGGCCGGCGTCCTCGGTGAGTTCGTCCGCGCGTTCGGACGCATTGTGGCGATGATGCAGTTCAATATGTATCATCACTATACGGTGGACGAGCACCTCTTGCGCTGCATCGGCGTGCTCAACGAAATCGAGCACGGCGACATTCCCGAAGTCGCGCTGGCGAGCGAGCTGATGCGGACGATACTGCCGCGGCACCGCACGCTGCTTTACGTGGCGCTGTTCCTGCACGACATCGCCAAGGGACGCATCGAGGACCATTCGATCGCCGGCGTGCGAGTCGCCCGGCGTCTGTGTCCGCGGCTGGGATTCAATGCTGCCGAGACCGAGCTCGTCGCCTGGCTCGTCGAAGTTCACCTCGTCATGTCGACGGTGGCGCAATCGCGCGATCTTTCCGACCGCAAGACAATCGAGAACTTCGCCGCCGTGGTGCAGTCCCTGGAGCGCTTGAAGCTCCTGACCATCCTGACGACGGCCGATATCAAGGCGGTGGGCCCGGGCGTGTGGAACGGCTGGAAATCGCAGCTCATACGTACGCTCTATTACGAGACCGAGCCGGTGCTGACCGGCGGCTTCTCCGAGGTCAACCGCGCCGAGCGCGTGGCAGCGGCCAAGGCCGAGTTTCGCGACAATATTCGCGACTGGCCGGCGGAAGTGGTGGACGCTTATGTCGCCCGGCACTATCCGGCATATTGGCTCAAAGTCGATCTGGCGCACAAGCTTGCGCATGCGCGGTTCGTGCGCGCGACCGAGGACGCGGCTGTGCGGCTGGCAACCAGCGTCGGTTTTGACGCAGGGCGCGGCGTTACCGAGCTCACCGTTTACGCCCCAGACCATCCGTGGCTGTTGTCGATCATCGCCGGCTCCTGCGCGCTCGCCGGCGCCAACATCGTCGATGCCCAGATTTACACGACGACCAACGGCATCGCGCTCGACACCATCGCCATCTCCCGCGAATTCGAGCGCGACGAAGATGAAGCGCGCCGCGCCGGCCGCATTGGCGACGTCATCGAGAAAGCGGTGCGCGGCACGATAAAGCTGCCCGAAGCACTGCCGAAGCGGGCGCCGCCGAAGGGCCGCCTGAAGGCGTTCGTCATTGAGCCGGAAGTGACCATCAATAATCAATGGTCGCAGCGCTACACGGTTGTCGAGGTCACCGGCCTCGACCGGCCCGGCCTCCTCTATGAGCTGACCACGACGCTGTCCAAGCTCAACCTCAACATCGCTTCGGCGCATGTCGCGACTTTCGGCGAACGCGTCGTCGACGTGTTTTACGTTACCGATCTCCTGGGCGCCAAAATCACCACCCCGACGCGACAAGCGGCGATCAAGCGCCCGCTACTCACCGTATTCGCCGCGCCAAGCGGCGAGACCAAGACGGCAAAGGACGATTCCGTCAGCTAGAGGCCGCCGAATTGGCCGCGGCGGATGCTCTCGTTGGCACATTACGGCACATTAATTAATGGGGACCAGTAACCGCCCCTTAAACCCGCCTCTCTACCGTTCTTTTCGTTGCGCATGACCATTTCCGAAAACCAGTGACTGGCTTTCGGATGGTCCTCTTGGGGACGGGAAATGGCGTGGCGATCAGAGCGGGGCCGCAAACGGGCGCCGGATGACGCGCGCCTCGACCTCCGCCTGCGCCCGGACGACCGCACCGGCGGCCCACCCTCGGCACGCGGCGACACGGGCCGCCGCCGCCGCGACGAACCCTCCCGCCCCAAAAGCAGGCCGCGTCGGGCTCGGCGCGGCAAAGGTCGCTCCGGCATCGGCCGTCTGATCTACTGGGGAGTGGTTCTTGCCCTCTGGGCCGTGATCTGTGCGATCGGGGTTCTGGTCTGGATCGGCATTCACCTGCCGCCCATTCAATCGCTCGAAATCCCCAAGCGTCCGCCATCGGTTCTGATCCTCGGCGCCAATGGCGCGACGCTCGCCACCCGCGGCGACATGGGCGGAGCGGCGGTGCCGCTGCACGAGTTGCCGGGCTATGTGCCCAAGGCGTTCGTCGCCATTGAGGACCGGCGCTTCTATTCGCATCACGGCGTCGATCCGCTCGGGATCATGCGCGCACTCGCCGCCGATATCCTTCGCCGCGGCGCCTCGCAGGGCGGCTCGACCATCACCCAGCAACTCGCCAAAAATCTATTCCTGACGCAGGAGCGCACCGTTTCGCGCAAGCTACAGGAAATGGTGCTGGCGCTCTGGCTCGAACACAAATTCAGCAAGGCGCAGATCATCGAGCTCTATCTCAACCGCGTCTATTTCGGCTCCGGCGCCTACGGAATCGAAGCGGCGGCACAGCGTTATTTCGCAAAATCGGCGCGGCATTTGACGCTCGCCGAAGCGGCGCTGCTGGCTGGTCTCGTGCAATCGCCGTCGCGGCTTGCGCCGAACCATAACCCGGACGGTGCCGAGCGCCGCGCCCGTCTCGTGCTCGCCGACATGGCGGAGCAGAAACTCGCCAGCGACGACGCCGTGCGGGTCGCACTCGTCCATCCCGCGCACGCCGTGAAGACGGCTGCGGCCGGCTCGGTCAATTATGTCGCCGATTGGGTAATGGATGCGGTCAACGATCTCATCGGTCGCGTCGATGAAGATATCGTGGTCGAAACCACGATCGATCCGGCGCTGCAAGGCGCGGCCGAACGCGCGCTCGCCGAAACGCTGGCACAGAAGGGCGAGAAATTCGGCGTCGGCGAGGGCGCGCTTGTCGCCATGACGCCCGACGGGGTGGTGCGGGCGCTGGTCGGCGGGCGGAGCTACGCCGAAAGCCAGTTCGACCGCGCCATCTCGGCGAAGCGCCAGCCGGGCTCCGCGTTCAAGCCGTTTGTCTATCTCACCGCGATCGAGCATGGGCTCACGCCCGATACGGTGCGCGAGGATGGGCCGATCTCCGTGAAGGGCTGGAAGCCGGAAAACTACGAACACGAATATATGGGACCGGTGACGTTGACGCAGGCGCTGGCCAATTCGCTCAACACCGTATCCGTGCGCCTGACGCTTGAATTCGGTCCGGCCGCCGTGATCCGCACGGCCTATCGCCTCGGCATCAGCTCGACGCTGGAGCCAAACGCGTCGATCGCGCTCGGCACCTCGGAAGTCTCGCCGCTCGAACTTGTTTCCGCCTACGCGACGTTCGCCAACGGCGGCTTTGCGGTCGCTCCGCATGTCGTGCAACGCGTCCGTACCACCGACGGCAAACCGCTTTACGCACGCTCGACCCAGATGCTCGGACGCATCGTCGACGCGCGTTACATCGCGATGATGAACACGATGCTGCACGAGACATTGGTGAGCGGCACGGCACGCCGGGCCGATCTTCCCGGCTGGCCGGCAGCGGGCAAGACCGGCACCAGCCAGGATTACCGCGACGCCTGGTTCATCGGCTACACCTCCCAGCTTGTCGCCGGCATTTGGCTCGGCAACGACGACAATTCTCCAACCCGCAAGGCGACCGGCGGTGGCCTTCCGGTCGAGATCTGGAGTCGCTTCATGAAGGCGGCGCTTCACGGCACCGCGCCAACGGCGCTCCCAGGGCTTGGCGTCAGCGGATGGACGGCTCCGCCCCAGAGCGATTACGGCGCAGGCAATCCGGGCGGTGGCGCACGGCGCGCACCGCCCGAACAAGGCGGTCTCGACACCTGGCTGCTCGACAAGCTGTTCGGGCGGCACTGAACCGACCGCGGGTCGTTAGAGCATGATCCGGAAAAAGCCTGCCCCGAACTTGATCCGGGGTGGAAGCCGGTTTTCCGATAAGATCATGCTCCACCAAAAAGCTAGAGCGCCCTTAGATTCAATCTGAAACGATCGCGCTCCAGGACCAAGAATTCAGGACAGATCAAGCGTGCGGCGTTCAACTGGCCCATGCCAGTCGTGTCACCGTCAAACGACCCATTTGTTACCCTTCACGCCGCGCAGCCCACGGCAACGCGTCCAGCGCCAAGAGCGTTTGCACGTTCGGGCAATACTCCTTCCAGCGCGGGTTTTGAGCATCCCGCTCCAGATCGGCTATGCATCGCTTTTGCGTTTTGCACATGGAGCAGACGCGCTGCATATCCCGGAATACCTGAGGTTCGACCCGCACGACCTCCTTTGGATCGAGGTCGAGCGCAGTCATCCGCTCGAGCATAAGGTCGGCCGAGTCCGAACTATGGCTCGCGAGCTCGCGGAACTCGTTGACGGATACGCCGGCGTCGTGCGCCATGCGCTCCATTCCTTCGTCTCCGCAAATTTGCAGCTCGGATTGAGTACGGGTCCAATCACGCCACCTTTGCCAAAGTGCGCCGAGCGTCGTTTTATGTTTTGACCGCTCTGACATTCGACCCTCCTTTTGCAGAAAAACCGCCGATGAGCCTGAATTCACCCTGAAATCACCGGCAGCAACCGCCGCGAACGAAATCGTTGCAAGCGCAACTAGCTTGCGCTCGCGACAATAGGGCGCTTTGATCTGGATCAACCCGCCGTGATCAATTCAGCCCCGGCGGGTCCTATTCCAGCCGCTCGACGTCGCGCAGCGCCGGGAAAAACTTCATCCAAAGCAGCGCCACAACGATCGTTCCGATCCCGCCAAGCGCGGCGGCGGGCACGGCGCCGAGCAGGGCCGCAGTGACGCCGCTTTCAAATTCGCCCAGCTGGTACGAGGCATTGACGAACAGATAATTCACCGCCCCGACACGGCCACGCATCGCGTCGGGCGTCGACAATTGCACCAACGCAATGCGGACTACCATGCTCACCATGTCCGCCGCGCCCAAAACCGCCAACGCCAGAAGCGACAGCCAAATCGAGCTTGAGAGCGCGAATACAACAGTCGCCAGGCCAAAGATGATGACGGCCTGGAACATCCGCATGCCGACCCGGCGATTGATCGGATAGCGGGCGAGCGCCAGCCCCATCAGCAGCGCACCAACCGCCGGCGCGCCGCGCAGCACGCCGAGACCCCAGGGCCCAGTATGCAGGATGTCCCGGGCGTAAATCGGCAGCAGCGCAGTAGCGCCGCCGAACAGAACGGCGAACAGATCGAGCGATATCGATCCGAGTATTGCCGGATTGTTGCGAACGAACCCCACACCGGCAAACAGGCCGGCGATCGTCGATGGCTGTTTGACGGCGATGGGCCGGTCGAGTGCGATTGCTCCGCTCAGCAGCGCGGCCAAAAACCAGAGAACAGCACCCACTGTATAAGGCACGCCGGGCGCCACGGCATAAATCAGCCCGCCCAGCGCGGGACCCGCGATGGTCGCCATCTGAAACGCTCCGGTGGAGAGCGCCGCCGCTTTTTGCATCATCCCTTCGGGCGCCACGGCCGGCAGGATCGCCGCCGCCGCCGGGCTTTCAAACGCAATGGCGACGCCGAACACGGCCACGGCGGCAAAAATCTGCGGCACACTGAGCCAACCGGAGAAACTGCCCCAGGCCAAGAATGCCGCCGCGACAGCGGCGGCGAATTGGGAAAGCTGCGCGACGCGCTTTCGGCTGTAGCGATCTGCAACGTGTCCGGCGGCGAATGTCAGGAGCGCGGTGGGAATGAATTGCACGAGCCCGACCATCCCGAGGTCGAAAGCGCTTCCCGTCAGCGCATAGACCTGCCAGCCGACGGCGACGGCGCCGATCTGATAGCAGAACTTGGATAGTCCGCGGGACGCGAAATAAAACAGGAAAGGCCGGTGCCGCAGCAGAATCCCGGTCGTAGCGGACGTAAAGGACAACATTAATTGACGATATCACGCCGCGAGCGAAATCGGCGCTGCGCGGCGCGAATACCTCATCGGCGAGGCCGACAGAATTGCCGTACGCAACTTCGGAGCGCTCAGGTGGCGCGCGCCCCAAAGCCGGAAAAGTCGCTGGTACGCGATGGAAGTTGCGCCCATCGAGATCGTCGCCGAGACCAAATTAAAGGCCGGAGCCGGCGGCGGCGCTCAGCGCGCCAGATTGACTGTTTTGGTCAAGTCGTGATGTTTGATTGGCAACGAGCGGATGCGCTTGCCGGTGGCGGCAAAGATCGCATTGCAGAGGGCCGGTGCCAGCGGCGGCACTGGCGGTTCACCGACGCCGCCCCAAAAATCGTGGCTGGGCACCAGCACCGTCTCGACCTTCGGCACGTCCGCCATGCGCAGCACTTCGTAGTCGTCGAAATTCGATTGCGTGACGCCGCCGTCCTTGATGGTGATCTCGCCACGCAGCGCCGCCGACAAAGCGAACACGATCGCGCCTTGCGTCTGCATTTCGACCGAAAGCGGATTGACCACATGGCCGGGGTCGAGCGCCGATACGACACGATGCACGCGCAGTTCTGAGCCCGCGACGGAAACCTCGACGACTTGCGCGCAGAAGCTGCCGCAGGCTTCGGTAACGGCGATGCCCCGGAACATGCCGCGCGGCGCCGGTCCGAACCAGTCCGCCTTTTTCGCCGCCGCATCGAGCACCGCAAGATTTTTCCGTTTGTTGCGCAACAGCCGCCGCCGATAGAGATAGGGATCCATCCCCGCAGCGTGCGCCATCTCGTCGACGAACGATTCCATGTAAAATGCGTTCTGCGTGTAGTTGATGGCGCGCCACACCCCGAGCGGCACCGGCGACTGCTGCACGGCATAATCGACCAGGTAGTTCGGCACTTCGTAAGCCATCTCTTCGGCCAGACCGCTGAGGAAGGTTCGGTCGACGAAGCTCATGCCGAAGCCCGGAACCAGGGCGGCGACGAACGACGGGCCGGTAAGCCGTATTTTCAAGGCGATCGGCATGCCATCAGCGCCCAGGCCGGCGACCAGCCGCGCCATGCCGAAGGGCCGATAATAGTCGTGTTTGATATCCTGTTCGCGCGTCCAAACCAGTTTGACCGGCGCGTCGACTTCCTTGGCGATGAGCACCGCCTGACGCACGAATTCCTGTATCGCGCCGCGCCGGCCGAACCCGCCGCCGAGCATGGTGCCGTGAATGACGACGTTATCGTTCGGAACGCCGGCGGCAGAGGCCGCCGTGGCCAGCGCCGTCATCGCGCCCTGGGTCGGCGCCCAAACTTCGACTTTGCCACCGCTGACGCGAGCGGTGCAGTTCTGCGGCTCCATGGTCGCGTGGGCGAGGAAGGGAACCGCATAATCCGCTTCGATACGCCGAACGGCCCGTTGCAATGCCGTTTCGACGTCACCGTCGGAACGACCGACTTGCGCGGTTTTGTCATCGAGGGCCGAACGCACCAAATCGGCGATGCTTGCACTCGACACCGAATCGTTGCCATGCGCATCCCAAACGACAGGCAGTGCCTCGACCGCGCGCTGGGCGCGCCACCACGAGTTGGCCACCACCGCAACCGCATTGGGCAGTCGCACCACCTTGTGCACACCCTTCATGGAAGCGATCGCGCTTTCATCGATCGACTTCGGCGCGCCGCCAAAAGCCGGGCAATGGACAATGGCCGCGTAGAGCATCCCGGGCAGCCGCACGTCGATTGCATAGACCGGCTGCGCCGTGACCTTGTCGAGCACGTCAAGACGCCGGCGCGGCTTGCCGACCAGCTTCCAGCTACGCGGGTTTTTCAGCGCGACGTCCATCGGAGGCGTGAGCTTCGCCGCATCTTCGGCAACGGCACCAAACGTCAGCGTGCGACCGCTTGGCCGATGCGTGATTACGCTCATTCGCGCCACGCATTCCGATGCCGGAACTTTCCAGCGATCCGCTGCGGCGGCAACGAGCATTTCGCGCGCAGTGGCGCCTGCCTGCCGCAGAAAAAGCTGCGACGAAGGGATCGACCGGCTAGCGCCGGTCATCATGTCGCCCCAGACGCGGTCCCGGCGCACATTCTCTTCGGGATGGACGAGTTCGGTCCGGACTCTGGACCAGTCGCATTCGAGTTCCTCGGCGACCAGCATGGCAAGGCCGGTATGCACCCCCTGCCCCATCTCGGCGCGTGCAACCCGGATAACGATCGAGTTGTCCGGATGGATGACCAGCCAAGCGGTGACTTCGCGGGCCTCTTCGGCCGTACGCGCGGGCTCGAACGGCAGGGCGATGGCGAGCGCCAGCCCTCCGCCCACAGCACTTACCCTGGCAATGAAAGAGCGGCGGCTCAGAACGTCGCCGGAAGTCATTGCTTTTCCTTTCCCCAACGCCGGAGGCGCAGCGCGGGGATACCCCGGTTAGAAAGTAACGGCGCGGCCAATCGTGCGATTTGGCCCGGATGCGTGTCATCCTAACAAACATCGTGTAGCAGGCAACGCCGGAATTGTCCGGGTTACTCAGCGATTTGGCGGCGAAGGCCACGCGTCAGCGCCCAAAGCAGGAAGGTCAGACAGCCCATCGTCACAACGACGCCGGTCACGGGCCAGGCGGAGCGGCCGAGATAGCCGCCGATCATGGCGGCGACCGCGGCGGCGACCGTCTGCTGCACCAATCCCATGAGCGAAGCCGCCGTGCCGGCCCGGTCGGGAAACGGCGTCAGGGCGCCGGCCATTGCCTGGGGCAAAACCAGCCCAAGACCGGCAAGGTAGCCCGTCATCGCGACGATGAGCCAAATGCCCGGGATGCCGGTGGCCACGGCAGCCGACATGGCAAGACCGCCGGCGGCGAGCAGGGTCACCCCGAGCCCCATCGTGCGGTCGAGGCCGAGATGCGCTACCAGCCGCGCGGCCACTAAAGCTCCCGCCATATAACCAGCCGCACCCATCGCGAAAGTTGAGCCGAACGTGACAGGGGAGAAACCGTAGACGCTTTGCAGGACAACGGAGGCGCCGGATATCCAGGCGAACAAACCCGCATAGCTCAGCGTGAGGATGCCGAGATAAACGAGAAAGCCGCGATGCCGCAGCACGGCGCCGAATCCGCGTAACCAGCGCGTACAGCGAAATAGGTTCGCCGGAGCGCTTGCGCACCGTCTCCGGCAACAGCCGCGCCGCGACGAGAAGGGCGACGATTGCGGCAGCGGTCATGAACAAGAAATTCGAGCGCCAGCCAAAAGCGGTCTGAAACACGCCGCCGATCATCGGCGCGACGATTGGTGCAAATGCCGCGATGGAACTCATCAGAGACAGTTCGCGCGCCGCACGCACGCCGGAATAGAGATCGCGCACGATGGCGCGCGACAGCACAATCGAGCCTGACCCGCCGATGCCCTGAAGGAATCGCGCCGCGATCAGAAGATCGATCGACTGCGATGCCGCACAACCCAGCGTGCTCGCGAGGTAGAGCACCAGCGCAACGAGAAGGACGGGACGGCGGCCATGACTATCCGACAAGGGACCGTAGATCATCTGGCCGACCGCAAAGCCGATCAGGTAGCTCGAAATGGTCAACTGCACCCGTGCCGTCGGCGCCTGAAGGACGTGCGCGATATCCGGCAGCGACGGCAAATACATATCCATCGACAGCGGGCCGAGCGCCGTCAGCATGGCAAGGAGCAGGGTCAGCGCGAAGGTGCCGGGTCTAAGCATATGGTCTGTTGCTCGCGGAGCGCGTTCCTCACACCATGCGGCGTGAGACGGTAGGAAACGCTACCCGGCTGGGAAACCCGAAAAGGGCTGGCTTTGGCGGTCGGTAGTTTCGGTTATAAGGAGGCAACCCGTACACCAACAGACATTCCGGAACAGGGCATGGATGCAAAATTGGATGGCCGCGCGGCCAATGAGCCGCGCGTGGAAGACGATGTGCTGGTCCGTGGACATGGCCGTTATGCGGCGGACGCCCCGCTGCCGGCCCAGGCCTATGCCTATTTTGTCCGCTCGCCGCATGCGTTTGCCAACATTGTCGGCGTGGACGTAACGGCCGCGCTGGATGCAGGCGGAGTGCTGGGCGTTCTCACAGCGAAGGACATGGACGGCGTCGGCAGCCTCGGGCGCCATCCCCCGCTTGCCGGACGCGGCGGCAAAGGTTTGATCCTGCCGCACCGGCCGGCTTTGGCCGCAGAACGGGTCATGCATGTCGGCGAACCGGTCGCGATGGTCGTCGCCGAGAGCGCGGTCACGGCGCAAGACGCCGCCGAACTGGTCGCGGTCGAATACCAACCGCTCACGCCGGCGATCGATGCACGCGCGGCACTCGCGCCCGGCGCGCCGCAAGTCTGGCCACAAGCGCCGGGCAACCTTGCGGTGGACTGGCCGGGGCCCGCCGCCGATCCGGACGCCAACACGCGGCAAGTCGATGAGATTTTCGCCGCGGCAAAATTCGTCGCGCGCATTGCGGTGATGAACCAGAGGATGGTGGTCGCCTCGATGGAGCCGCGCGGCGCGACGGCAAGCTACGACGCCGCGAGCGACAGCTACACGCTGCGAGTCTGCTCGCAGGGCACCACCGCCATGCGCGACCCGATCGTCGCCATCATGCAAATACCGAAAGAGCGTCTGCGGGTCCTGACCGACGACGTCGGCGGCGCTTTCGGCCTGAAAACCGGGCCCTATCCCGAATATATCGCGCAGTTGGTCGGCGCCAAAAAGCTGGGCCGTCCGATTTACTGGATGTCGGGCCGTTCCGAGAGCTTCCTCACCGACAACCAGGCGCGTGACATTTATTCCGAAGCCGAGTTGGCGCTCGACGAAAACGGCCGCTTTCTGGCGCTGCGCATCCGCAACACCGGCAATCTCGGCGCTTATGTCGGCCCGGTCGGAGCCAACATTCCGACCTGGAATTTCACCCGTTGCCTGCCCGCCTTGTACGACATCAAACACATCGACATCAGCGCGCGCTGCGTGTTCACCAATACGCTTACGACAGCACCCTATCGTGGTGCCGGGCGGCCGGAAGCCAACTACGTGCTGGAACGCGTTGTCGAGGAGGCCTCGCGCGTCACCGGGATCGATCCGGCAAAGCTGCGGCGGCGCAATCTCATTCCCGCTTCCGCCATCCCCTACAAGACCGCGGTCGGCACCACCTATGACAGCGGCGATTTCGCGCCGATCTTCGACAAGGCACTGGCGCTGGCCGACTATGCCGGCATCAAAGCGCGCCGCCGCGACGCCAAGAAACGCGGAAAATATCGCGGTATCGGAATTTCCTGCATGCTGGAGCATTCCGGCGGTTCGCCGATTGAAGGGGCGTGGCTCACGTTTCCCGGAGACGGCACGCTGACGGTCAATCTCAACGTGCAATCGACCGGCCAGGGCCACGCCACGGTGTTCCCGCACCTGGCCGCTGAACGGCTGGGTATTCCGCGCGACAAGGTCACCCACCGGCACGGCGATTCCGCGCTGGAGATCGCCGGCTATGCTTCGGTCGGCTCGCGTTCGGCGATGACCGCGGGTGCCTCGATCGTCAAATGCATCGGCCTGATCGTGGAAAAAGGCAAACGCATCGCGGCGATGGTGCTTGAAGCCGGCGAAAGCGACATTGTCTACGAGCACGGCTCACTTCGGCGTCGTCGGCACCGACCGCCGCATCTCGCTGTTCGATCTCGCCGCACGTGCTGCAGACATGAAAAAGCGCGGCGAGATCGATGAGGATCTCGACACTAAAACCACGACGGAAACGCCGCTCAGCTTCCCGAACGGCGTCCACATTGCCGAAGTCGAGATCGATCCGGAAACCGGTCATATGGACATCGTCGCCTACACGGCGGTCGACGATTGCGGCAATACGCTCAACGCAATGATCGTCGAAGGCCAATTGCACGGCGGGCTGGCGCAAGGGTTCGGCCAGGCGCTGATGGAGCAGGTGTTCTATGACGAAAGCGGCCAACTTATCACCGGCTCGTTCCAGGACTACGCCATGCCGCGCGCGGCCGACATGCCGCCGGACATCCGCGATGCGCTTCACAATGTGCCGGCGACGACCAATCCACTGGGCGTCAAAGGCGTCGGCGAAGCCGGCACCACGGCGTCGATCGGCGCGGTGATGAACGCCGTCGCCGACGCCATTCCGGGCGGCGCGGGCGCACATCTCGATATGCCGGTCACTGCGGCGAAGCTGTGGGCAGCCTGCCGGCGGGCGGAGACGCCTTCTTCATCGTAAAGCGCCAGTGGATGGCTGGGCGCGTAGCTTTGCCTTGCCACCCCGGGGACTGCGCCTATACTCCGGCGCTTCCTTCGCGCAAAGGATGTTGTCGTGGCGCCGCCGGAAGCGAAATCCGTAGCCATTATCATGGGCAGCCAGTCCGACTGGCCGACCATGAAGCATGCCGCCGACACGCTCGATGCGCTCGGCGTCGGCTACGACACGCGCATCGTTTCCGCGCATCGAACGCCGGACCGGCTTTATGCTTTCGCCAAAGGCGCGAAGGCGGCCGGCTTCAAGGTCATCATCGCCGGCGCCGGCGGCGCGGCGCATCTGCCCGGCATGACCGCTTCGCTGACCAGCCTGCCGGTGCTCGGCGTGCCGGTCGAATCGAAAGCTTTATCGGGCCAGGATTCGCTCTACTCGATCGTACAGATGCCGCCCGGCATTCCGGTTGGCACGCTCGCCATCGGACAAGCCGGCGCTGTCAATGCGGCGCTGCTGGCGGCGAGCGTGTTGGCGCTGAGCGATCCGGCGCTGGGCAATCGCCTTGAAGCCTGGCGCCAACGTCAGACCGCCGATGTCGCGGAAGTGCCCAAGGATTCCAAGGCGTGAGTGCGCCCATGCGCGTACTTGAGCCCGGAGCCACGATCGGCATTCTTGGCAGCGGGCAACTTGGGCGAATGCTGGCGCTGGCGGCGGCGCAGCTCGGCTTCAAGTGTCATGTCTTCGCACCCGATCGCAATTCGCCGGCCTTCGATGTGGTGCAACGGGCGACCGTCGCCGACTACGCCGACACGCAGGCGCTCGCCCGCTTCGCCGAGAGCGTCGACGCTGTCACCTACGAATTCGAGAACATCCCGGCGGAAGCCGCGCATTTTCTTGCCGCGCACGTTCCGGTGCTGCCCGATCCGAAGGTCCTGGCGACGACCCAGGACCGTATTGCCGAAAAAGATTTTGTCACCGCTCTCGGTATTGGCACAGCGGCTTACGCAGCCGTCGCTACGGCGTCGGAGTTGTGCGCGGCGATCGAGCGGATCGGCCGGCCCGCAGTGCTCAAGACGCGGCGGTTCGGCTACGACGGCAAGGGCCAGGCGACCATCGGTCCCGACACCGTACCTGAAGCGGCCTGGGGCGACGTCGGCCGCTTGCCCTGCATCCTCGAGGCCTTCGTGCCGTTTGCGCGCGAGGTGTCGGTCGTCGCCGCCCGCGCCCATGATGGCACCGTCGAATGCTTCGACGTGACCGAGAACGAACACCGCGACCACATTCTCAAAGTCTCCCGCGTGCCCGCCGCCCTGCCCGACCCCGCCGTGCGGGAGGCCCGCCGCATCGCCGAGACGATCGCGCACCAGTTCGGCTATGTCGGCGTGCTGGCGGTGGAGATGTTCGCGCTTGGCGACGGCGGGCTTCTGGTCAACGAGATCGCACCGCGGGTCCACAATTCCGGCCATTGGACGCTGGACGGCGCCTCGGTATCGCAATTCGAGCAGCACATCCGGGCAGTGGCCGGATGGCCGCTCGCCAAGCCGATCCGCCACGGCCGCGCGGAAATGATCAACCTCATCGGCAGGGAAGTCGAGGATTACCAAAAATGGCTCACAATTCCCGGCGCCGCAGTGCATCTCTACGGCAAGGCTAGCGTACATCCCGGCCGCAAAATGGGTCACGTAACGCGGGTCTTTGCCGACTAGCGGCGCCGCGAAATCTGCTTGACCCGGCAAATCTGGATTGTGGACTTGGCTGGGCAATTCTGCTAGACAGCGCGCCAAGGTGGCACAGGCGCTGACGCTTGCGCCCCTATCCCACATACCGAGCGCACTCGACTGAGCGCACGAAATAGGAGGATGCGTGCAGGTTCTCGTTCGCGACAACAACGTTGATCAAGCCCTCAAGGCGCTGAAGAAGAAGATGCAGCGCGAGGGCATTTTCCGCGAGATGAAGCTTCGCGGCCATTACGAAAAGCCATCGGAAAGAAAGGCGCGGGAAAAGGCGGAAGCGATCCGCCGCGCCCGCAAACTCGCGCGCAAGCGACTGCAGCGCGAGGGCCTGTTGCCGATGAAGCCCAAGCCCGTAACCACCGCCGGCCCCGGCGGCGGCAGGTCGGGTCCGCCTCGCACGCCCCGTTTCGGCTAAGCATCGGGCGGGCGTTTTGCTGATGGCGCGGGCGTGTTCGGCCCGCGCCTTTGCTTTTGGCGCAATTGTTTTGCCGGGGCTTTCGCGCTCCCTCTTCGTCATTTACCGTTACGACGTGAGGGGGCGCTGGGGTGCCACGAGCGGCTGATGACAGGACCAGCGTCGGTAACGAGCAAACGGGAACGACGGCGCGTTTTGAGCCGGCGGCCGGCTTTTATTTTGTCGATCCTTGGAACTCTGGCGCTGGCCGGTTGCACGGGATTTGACAACCTGCCGTCGAATGAAGCTCCGGTTCTGCCGTCGCAGTCGAACCTGGAGTTGTTGACCGAAGTTATCCAGAAGCACCCCGAGGACCCGCAGGCCTACAATATGCGCGGCTCCGTTTATGCCGATGCGGGAAATCCCGAGGCCGCCCTCGCCGATTTCAACAAGGCCATCAGCCTCGATCCCGGCTATGCCCAGGCCTACGCCAACCGTGGCCTGCTCAATCGCCAGAACGGCAAATTCGATCTCGCGCTCGCCGACTACAACAAGTCGCTGTCGATCGATGGCAACTACGCCGTAGCGTATCTCGGCCGCGGCATGATCTACCGCCAGCAAGGCCACAGCGCACAGGCCCTCGGCGATTTCAACAAAGCGATCGCACTGCGGCCCGACAACGCGCAGGCCTATTACGACCGCGGCCTGCTTTATCAGAGCCAGCGTCAATACCAGATCGCAATCGACGACTTCACCACGGCGCTTGGGCTCACGTCGCAGAGAACCGATCTCTATGTGGCGCGCGCGCTCAGTTACCTGGCCGTGAGCGATCCCAAATCGGCGGCGAGCGATCTCGATGAGGCCGTGCAATTGCAGCCGCAAAACGTGCAGGCATGGACCAGCCGCGGACTTGCCTACGAGCGTCTCGGGCAAAAAGACAAGGCGGCGGGCTCCTATGCGAAGGCGCTCAACATCAATGACAAATATGAGCCGGCGCAGTCAGGTTTTGCGCGCGTCGGCGGCAAGACTGGTCGGTCTTATCCGACGTTTTGAGAGCGCGGCAGAGCGAGCGCGGCGATCATGACGATCATGCTCAATCACACCATCGTCCCGTCACATGACAAGGATGCGGCGGCGAAGTTCTTCGCGCGGCTATTTGGTCTCAAACGCGGGCGCGCCAGCTATTTCGCGCCGGTGCGCGTCAACAAGAGTTTGACGCTTTTGTTCGACGACGACAGCAAGTTCGAGAGTCACCACTACGCCTTCCACGTCACCAACCGCGAATTCGACGCGATCCTGGGCCGCATCAAGAAAGCAAAGATCCCGTTCGGCAGCGCACCGTGGAGCCTCGACGACGGCAAACTCAACGGCTGGGGTGGCGGCCGCGGCGTGTATTTTCGCGACCCCGACGGACACGTGCTCGAACTGATGACCGTGCCGCAATAGCGCTCGGTGGTGGATCTGGTGCCGGCCCAATCCCGAGCCCTTTGCCCTAATTCGGACGGTAGCCCGGGTGCTTGTGGTGCTACGGGTGGGGCGGCTTATCGAGATCGCCGGCGAGGAAGCGGGCGACCGCGTGCAGTGCGCCGCGAGCATCGAGATCTTCGTGATCGCCGTCAAGGAATTTCACGATGTGCTTCGGCGCCTTTGTCTCCTCGAACAGCCGCTCACCCATGGCAAAGGGGACGACGTGGTCGTGCGCGCCATGGAGGATGAGGACGGGCGCGGTGATTTTTTCGATGCGCTCGTCCGAGCGGTATTGATCCTTCATCAACAGCCGAACGGGCAGATACCAGTAGCGCAGGCCGGCGACCGCCACCGCCGACGTGAACGGCGCTTCGAGAATGACGCGCCCGACCGGCTTCTCGGCTGCCACGGCGACGGCAACGCCGCTGCCAAGCGACTCGCCCCAAAGAACGATCTGCTTTCCCGGATAACGCGCGGCGGCAAAGGCATAAGCGGCCTCGCCGTCGGCGATTAAGCCCGCCTCGCTCGGACTCCCGCTCGAGCCGGCATAGCCGCGATATTCGAGGCCAAGCAAGCCAATGCCGTCACGGACGAGCTTGCGAAAGCGCTCGACCCGATAATGCAGCGCGCCGCCATTGCCATGAAAATAGAGCACGATCGGCCGCCCTTCGCGCGGCGCCACGTGCCACGCAACGAGGCGCGCGCCGTCGGCCGCAGTCAGCGTTACCTCCTCGGCTTCGGGGAAGCCGGCCTGCGTCGGCGTGGTGTGCACCGTTTCCGGGAAATACATCATCGAACGCTGTGAGAAGTAGAGGATGGCGGCCATGCCGACATAAAGAATAACGAGGACGACCGCGGCGACTTTAAGTGCGATCATCGCCCACGGCACCCAGACGGCGCGCGATGACTTGCTCCACACATACGCAGCAAGATCACCGGCCGCAGCGATCAAACGATGGGCGCGGGCCTGGAGGCCATTCGCGCCCCCGATGCTGGCGTCGCGCCAAAAGGAAACAGATCGCACGGTCAAACCCTTCACCGATATTCGCGTTGCGGCACACGCATCGTTTCACCCGACGGTCGCATCGTGGCGACCGAATCGGCAGGCGCGCCGGAAATTGCACCGCCACAAAAGCAAATCGGCCAGCTTACGCAAGCCGGCCGATTCAATTCGGCGTCACGCCACAAGATCGAGGCGGACATCAGGGACAGATTTGAATTGTCCGCGTCCGATAACCCACACCTTCGACCCAGACCCTTCGTGGTCCCCAGTGACAACCCGGCGCCAACTGAGCGTAAGAAGGCGGCGGGTAAGCGCCGGGCGGCGGCGGACCATAAGCACCCGGAGGCGGCGGCGGACCATAAGCATCCGGAGGCGGCGGCGGACCATAAGCGCCCGGAGGCGGCGGATAATATCCAGGAGGCGGCGGGTAGTAACCAGGCGGCGGGCTGTTGGCGATAGCGCTACCGATAATTGCGCCAGCGGCGAGGCCGCCGAGAATGCCGGCGCCGACAGCGCAGCCGTAACAGCCGGCATTTGCAGGAGCCGGAGCGGCCAAAGCAGCAAGGCCAATGCCCGCAGCGCCGACAAGCGCAATGAGCGACTTATGCATAAATTCTCCCCGTGAGATCGGCCGGGTTGCCGATCCTGACCCCGATTGAGGGAAAGCCCCGGTCAATCCCCGAATTCCTCGCCGCCACCGTTTTTATTAAACTAAAACTCTTTGGCGGAAATTTGGTGCGGCATCGCAAAGCCACCGCCGTAGAGAAGCCATCACCGTGGACGAACTGCGCCGTCCCTGCGCGGGGACGGCGATCGCATTTCTCAACCGGCAACATGCCTCAGTGACAGGCGGGGACCCAGTAATAACCGTTCCACACGCGCGGGCATGCATAATAGCCATACGGAACGAACCCGTTCGGACCGTAGCCGTTGCCGTAGCCACCATAATAGTAAGGCGACGCCACCGCGGCACCGAGTACACCCGCTACAACGGCACCGGCGACAAACGGGCCTGGGCCCCAGCCCCAACCTCCGCGCCAGCCATATCCATAAGCACCACCACCCCAGCCGTAGCCACCCCAGCCAGGCATCGGCCGTGCTGGACGTCGCAAGCGCCGCCGCGCCGATAGCGGCTAGTGTGACGAAAGCAGTCAGAAATTTCCTCATGGCATCACCTCGAACGGGTTGATTGTTCATGCACACAAAACCACGCCCCGAAGTCTAAGTTCCCATTCGTCAATTGAACGTGGACTGAACGATCGTGCCCGAATATGGCCATCATTAAGCGCCGCATGGCCGTCCGGCCATGAACACACCCAGCCCATCTACGCGATCGGCGACATTCACGGTGAGCTGGCGAAGCTCACGACGCTGATCTCCCGCTGCGAGCAACATGCCGGTGGTCGCTCGACGACGTTCGTCTTTCTGGGCGACTACATCGACCGCGGCCCGGACAGCGCCGGCGCCATCCGAACGCTGATGGGCCTCCAGTCGCGACCGCGGACGCGCGTGATCGCGCTCAGGGGCAATGTTCGCCAGCGCAGAACGGGATCCGTCGGGATAATCTCCAGGCGGAATGAGTTCCTGTTACCCGGTGATTTAACGCTGGAATTGATTGGAGTTACGCGCTATTGCGTCAATCTGTCGCAGGGCGATTCCCGAGGCTCGCCAGCGGCTGTCGGAGCGGCGCCGCGGGCTAATATTCGCTCACGATTCGAAACAGGATGCCCGTGAAGAACAGGTCGGCGAAATCCTCCGGCAAATCGGTTTCGCCGTTGCCGCGGCGATCCGTGCGGACGCGCGAATCGATTCTAAGAAAGCCCGGCGCCGAAAAGCCGCAAGCCGCGAAGCTACCTGTGCGCGCAACCGCGGTGCGTCTTGCCGCCGAAGTCGAGCGCCTCGCCGCCGAACTCGAAGCTTCACGTGCGCGCATCACCGAGCTCGAAACGAGGATCGATGTCGATCCGCTTACCGAGGCGCTCAACCGCCGCGGCTTCGAGCGAGAACTTAGGCGCTCGCTCGCCTACGTGAAACGCTACGGCGCGACCGCCGCCGTGATCTATCTCGACCTCGACGAATTCAAGCCGATCAACGATCGCTACGGGCACGCCGCGGGCGACGCGGTGCTCAAAGCGATCGCGGCGACGCTCGCGCGCAACGTGCGCGCTTCCGACGTGGTCGCGCGTATTGGCGGCGACGAGTTCGTCGTGCTTTTTTGGAACGTGACCGCAGCCGCCGCCGCAGCCAAAGCCGCCGCACTGGAAGCGGCGGTCAGCGCGACCCCGGTGCGCTGGGGCAACGCGACTTTGGTCGCGAGCGCATCGGCCGGGATGACGCTGGTCGGCCGGCTCGACTCAGCCGCCGAGGTGCTCAAACGCGCCGATGCCGCCATGTATGCGCGCAAGGCAGGGCGGCGGGACGATGATTCCCTGCGCGCCACGCCGGCGCTACGTGTCAGGCGATGATATCCGGCGTGAGTTCGTCTTCGATGAAGGCGATGCGGTCGCGCAAATGGAGCTTGCGCTTCTTTAGACGCTGGACCTGGATGATGTCGGCGCCCGGAGACGCCTGAAGCGCCGCAATTGCTGCGTCGAGGTCGCGATGCTCCTGCTGAAGGCGCGCAAGTTGCGCCCGAAGCTCGCCTTCTTCCTCTTCTGTCATCGCCGCCTTGGTCGCACCGCGGCCCGGTCTGGGCAATCCATTTGGGCGCCGCTTCAACACCGGCAGGGCCGGTCATTGACCGTAAGTTACTATAGATTATCGCGTTTTAGCCAATGCCCGACAAGCCCGGCAACCAGCTTTGCACAGCGGGGATTTTCTCCATGCGACAAATGGAGTATGCTTTCTTATTCGCACTGATGTAGCGTGGTTGGGACGGGTTCGGAGGCATCAGACGCAAGGAGGTAGCCCATATGGCGATCGAATCGCATCTTGCTGAGCTCGAAAGAAAGCACCAGGCGTTAGAGCAGGAAATTAGCGAAACATTGAACCATCCGTCGGCCGATGATCTGAGGGTCGCAGAACTCAAACGGCGCAAATTGCACGTCAAAGACGAGATCGCGCGGTTGAGACACGAAGTAGTCAGCATTCATTGATTGGTTGAGTTGTAGCAGGCTGCGATCAAAGTCGCGCCTCCCCGCGCGAGCGGGGAGGAGGTGAATGTTGTTACCCCTCGCAAGTGCAGTTTGCGCGCCGCCCGCGGACGAGAATGGCGGCGCTTTGATTTTTCAAACCCGCTTCGCCACGTCCCGCAGCTTGAATTTTTGCAGCTTGCCGGTCGAGGTCTTCGGAATCTCGGCGAAGACGACGTGTCGCGGGCACTTGTAGGCGGCGAGGTGCGAGCGGCACCAGGCGATCAACTCTTCAGCCGTGGCGGTGGCGCCGGACTTTAGTTCGACGAACGCACACGGCGTCTCGCCCCATTTGTCGTCGGGCTTGGCGACTACGGCAACGGCGGCCACCGCCGGGTGCTTGTAAAGCGCGTCCTCGACCTCGATCGAGGAAATGTTCTCGCCGCCGGAAATAATGATGTCCTTGGAGCGGTCCTTGAGCTGGATGTAGCCGTCGGGATGAACAACGCCGAGATCGCCGGAATGAAACCAGCCGCCGGCGAATGCCGCCTCGGTCGAATGTTTGTTTTTCAGATATCCCTTCATGACGACATTGCCGCGGAACATGACCTCGCCGAGCGTCTCGCCGTCGCGCGGCACCGGCTGCATCGTTTCCGGATTGAGAACGTCGAGAGCTTCAAGCACCGGATAGCGCACGCCCTGGCGCGCCTTTCTTGCCGCCTGCTCGTCGCCCGGCAGCTTATCCCAGACGTCGTGCCAGTCGTTGATGCTGGCCGGGCCGTAGGTCTCGGTGAGTCCGTAGAGGTGAGTGACGTTGAAGCCGGCCGCCTTCATCTCCGCCAGCACGGCCTCCGGCGGCGGTGCCGCGGCGGTGGCGAACTCGACCAGACGCGGCAGGGGTTTTTTCTCGGTCGCCGGGGCGTTCAGCAGCGTCGACATCACGATCGGCGCACCGCAAAGGTGCGTCACTTTGTGATTGGCGATGGCGTCGAAGATCGGCGCGGCGCGCACCGCGCGGAGGCAGACATGCGTGCCGGCAACGATCGACAGGGTCCAGGTGAAGCACCAGCCGTTGCAGTGAAACATCGGCAGCGTCCACAAATAGACCGGATGCTTGCCCATGCCGCAGGTGATGACGTTGCCGAGCGCGAGCAGATAGGCGCCGCGGTGATGATACACCACGCCTTTCGGATCGCCGGTGGTGCCCGAGGTGTAGTTGAGCGAGATCGCGTCCCACTCGTTGCCGGGCATCTGCCAGGCGAAGTCCGGATCGCCTTCGCGCAGAAGCTCTTCGTATTCGAGGCTGCCCAACCGCTCGCCGGCGCCGGTGAATTCCGGATCGTCGTAATCGATGACGAGCGGCTTCACCTTGGCAGCCGCCAGCGCCTCCTTCATCACCTTGGAAAATTCGCGATCGACGATCAGCACCTTGGTCTCGGCATGATCGAGCGTGAAACCGAGTATGGCGGCATCGAGCCGCGTGTTGAGCGTGTTGAGAACGGCGCCACTCATCGGCACGCCGTAATGCGCCTCGATCATCGCCGGCGTGTTGGCCAGCATCACCGAGACGGTGTCGCCGCGTTTGAAGCCGCGGCGCGACAGCGCTGAAGCGAGTTGCCGTGCGCGGGCGTAAAACTGCCGGTAATTCCAGGACCGCGCGCCGTGAACGATCGCGGTCGCGTCGGGATAAACCTCGCCGGCGCGCGCCAGAAACGACAGCGGCGTCAGCGGCTGGAAGTTCGCCGGATTGCGGTCAAGATCGGTATCGTAAGCCCCGGTCATCGTCGCCTCTCGTTGGCCGACAATAGCCTACCGAAAATGGCGAATGGCGAATAGGGATGGAAGACCGCGAACGAGGGTAGCCAACGCGCGCAACTCGAGGCCCGCTGCGTTTCGCCCGCCGTCAAAGCAGCCCTCGCAGCCCCTGCCACAAGAGCGCAACTGCGATCAGCAGCATCAGGAAATAGGCGATGCGGTAAAAGCGCTCGGTCGGCGTTTTGGTTACGAGCCAGATGCCGAGAAAATTGGTGACCACCGCGAGCGGCAGCAGGATAGCCGAGGTGACGAGATTGCGCGGCGAGAATTGGCCGAGCGCGAAGTACGGCACGATCTTCATCAGATTCAAAATGGCGAAGAAGATTACGGTCGTGCCGACCAGCGTGAGCTTGTCGAGGCGTTGCGGCAGCATGTGGATCTGAAACGGCGGCGCGCCGACCTGGACGAGCGTCGAAGTAAAGGCAGACAACGCGCCCCAGAGGACGCCCATGGCCGGATGCGGCCGCCGCGCTGTTGCCGGTGGATGGCCGCGATAGGCGCGCAGCCATATCCCGAGCCAATTATGGAGGACGAAGACGAGCGCGATCGATCCGACCGTCAATTCGATCATGGCGTTGGAGAGGTAACGCGCAAACAGCCAGCCGGCGCCCACGCCGAACACGGAGCCGGGCAGCAGCACCTTCAAATTCCACGCGCTCCAGGCGCGATGATAGGTCCAGACCGAGATGGCGTCCTGACAGATCAGGATCGGCAGCAGGATGGCCGCGGCTTCGAGCGGCGGCACGACCAGAGCCAAGAGCGGCGTCGATATCATGCCAAGCCCGGCGAATCCGCCCTTGCTCAGCCCAAGCAAAGTCACGGCGGGAATGGCCAGAAGATAGAACAGCGGATCGGTAATCACGAAAGGCCGCGCGCCATGGAGGAGTGAGAGGAGGATGTGACATAGATCAAAGCGCGCGGTATGGCGCCAGCTTTGTAATGCATGGCGGCACTGTTCTCCCGGCACGGCTTGCAAAGACCGCCGTCAGGGACAGAGAATACGACTAGATAAAGTAAAATCGGGAGGAGCCGCCAGATGGACGCCCGTACGAGCCGCTACCACGAAGTATACGCGCGCTGGCAGCGCGACCCGCAGGGCTTTTGGGCTGAAGCGGCTGCGGACATCGACTGGTTCGAAAAGCCGTCGGCGACATTCGACCCCAAGGCCGGAATCTACGGCCGCTGGTTTCCGGGCGGGGTCTGCAATACCTGCTTCAATGCGGTCGACCGCCACGTCGATGCCGGACGCGGCGATCAGGTGGCGATCGTCTACGATTCGCCGCTCGCCGGCACGAAGCGCACCATCACCTATCACCGGCTCCTGACCGAAACGCAGGTGCTCGCCATCATGCTGCGCGATCTCGGCGTGGAGCAAGGCGACCGCGTGATCCTCTACATGCCGATGGTGCCGGAGGCGGTAATCGCCATGCTCGCCTGCGCGCGCATCGGCGCCATCCATTCGGTCGTGTTCGGCGGCTTCGCCGCGCACGAATTGGCCACCCGCATCGACGACGCCAGGCCGAAGGTGATTCTCTCCGCAAGCTGCGGCATCGAGCCGGGCCGCATCGTCGCCTATAAGCCACTTCTGGATGAGGCGATCGCGCTGTCGCAGCACAAGCCCGGCGCCTGCTTGATCCTGCAACGGCCGCAGGCGGAAGCGACGATGATCCACGGCCGCGACCACGATTGGGCACAGACGCGCGACTACGCGCTCATCCACGCGCGCTCGGTTTACGATTGCGTGCCGGTCGCGGCGACCGATCCGCTTTACATCCTTTATACGTCGGGCACGACCGGGCAGCCGAAGGGCGTGGTGCGCGACAATGGCGGCCACATGGTCGCGCTCAAATGGTCGATGAAATATCTCTATGGTATCGAGCCCGGCGAAGCATGGTGGGCCGCTTCCGACATCGGCTGGGTGGTCGGCCACAGCTACATCGTCTACGCACCGCTGCTGCATGGCTGCACCTCGATTCTCTACGAGGGCAAGCCGGTCGGCACGCCCGACGCCGGCGCGTATTGGCGCGTGATCGCCGAGCATGGCGTCGTTGCGCTGTTCACCGCGCCGACCGCCTTCCGCGCCATCAAGAAGGACGATCCGCACGGCAAGCTGATCGCGCAGCACGATCTCGCGAAATTCCGCACCCTGTTCCTCGCCGGCGAACGCGCCGATCCGGCGACGCTCGAATGGGCGGAACAAACACTCAAAGTGCCGGTGATCGATCATTGGTGGCAGACCGAAACCGGCTGGCCGATCGCCAGCAATCCGGTCGGCCTCGGCCAGCTGCCGGTCAAGCACGGCTCGCCCGACGGTGGCGATGCCCGGCTATGACGTGCGTGTGGTCGACGAGACCTGCCGCGACGTGCCGGCGAACAAGATGGGCTCGATCGTGATCAAGCTGCCGCTGCCGCCGGGCTGCCTGCCGACCTTGTGGCAGGCCGACGCGCGCTTCAGGCAAAGCTATCTCGACGATTTTCCCGGCTTCTACAAAACAGCCGACGCCGGCTTCAAGGACGATGACGGCTATCTCTTCGTCATGGGCCGGACCGACGACATCATCAACGTCGCCGGCCATCGGCTCTCGACCGGCGGCATGGAGGAAGTGCTCGCCTCGCACCCCGACGTCGCCGAATGCGCCGTGCTCGGCATCAAGGACGAGCTCAAGGGCGAGGTGCCGTGCGGCTTCATCGTGCTCAAATCCGGCGTCAACCGGCCGCCGACCGAAATCGAGAAGGAATGCGTCGCGCTGATCCGCGACAGGATCGGGCCGGTGGCGGCGTTCAAGCTTGCGATTACCGTCGGGCGGCTGCCGAAAACCCGCTCCGGAAAAATCCTGCGCGGGACCATCAAGAAAATCGCCGACGGCGAAAGCTGGACCATGCCGGCGACGATCGACGATCCTGCCGCGCTCGATGAGATCGGCGGCGCGCTGAAGGGCAAGGGGATCGGCGGTTAACGCGATTCGAAGGGCGGAAGCGGACCAGCTCCGCTCCAGTCTTCAGGCAGTCTTGCGGTCAGGCCGTCTTGCGATCGGCCGGGACCGTGATCCTCCCCGTTCCCGCGCAGGCCTTGCAACGGAATCGGTGTCCGCGCTCGCGCACATGGCCGGTGCCGTAACAGCGCGCGCAGTTCTCCTGGATGACCTTGGTCTCGCGATCGTCCTGCATGGAAACGCGTGTGCCGAAGGCCATCTTGAAAATCCTTTTTGCGATGAACGTCCGTAGGAGCGCCGGACGCTATCGACGAAGCCTTAAGGTCCCGCCACGACGTTGCCTAAAGTTTGAACGGGTTTTGTGAGAGTGAAAAATGCCGGACGGGATAAAGCGGCACGTCCTCACCGGAGCGGCCCCGTGTGTGCCGTTGCCTTTGGCTAAGGCCGGCGGCGGCCGGCGGCCTTGGCGCGATGCTTGGCTCGCTGCTTGGCGCGATCCTTGGCGCGGCAGGCGGCGCAACGGCAACCCGACGCCTTGAGGTAGAGATCGAAATATTCCTCGCCGTAATCGAGGGTGATCTCCTCGCCCGGGCCGATGCGGCGCAGCGCCACGAACACCATCTGGCCCTTGCGCAGCCGCGCCTCGGCGTTGGCGTCGCAGCTATGATTGATGTAGCGGCCGAGGTTGCGCCGCGACGAACCGTCGATGGTCCAGTGGCGGTTGATCTCGAACATGTATTTGGCGCCGAAGCGCCGCTCGCGGTCCTGGGCTTCGGCAGTCGGGATGCGCCTGCCGCGGTAGGTGACGATGTAGGCGCCGGACTCGATCGGTTTTGTCGCGAACAGGCCGAGCCCGGTCGCCGAGCGCCCGATGCGGACTGGACGTGCGGACATGGCTTGCGGTTACCCTTAGATTCGCGTGATGTCACCCACTCCATTCGTGTCGGCGCACGATACGCTCCGCGCGCCGGTGAACCGTCGGCAAAAAATGTTTCGAGGCGGCGCGACCGGAATGAAAAGTGTAACTCTTGTGGTCTAGCCTCGATCGCGGATGGGCACCGTTTCGAACCTGAAGCGTTGATCCGCATGACTCGCTTTGCTGGTCCGCTGCTCGCCTGTGCGGTCGCGCTCTCAAGCGCGGATGCGCATGCGCAGGCCGGCGCCACGCCGCCCCTGCCGGCGAACCCGGCCGATCAGCCCGCCCCGACCAAAACACCGCCGACCGCCGATGATATCTGCCGCGCGGTCGAAGAGAACGCGGCGGAGAACCAGCTTCCGGTCGAATTCTTCGCCCGCGTGATCTGGCAAGAGAGCCGCTTTAACGCCCGCGCGGTCAGCAACAAGGGCGCGGAAGGCATCGCCCAATTCATGCCGCAGACCGCCAATTGGCACGGGCTCGCCGATCCGTTCGATCCGATCGAGGCGCTGCGCCATTCGGCGAGCTATCTGCGCAAACTGCGCGAACAATTCGGCAATCTCGGCCTCGCCGCCGCCGGCTACAATGCCGGACCGGGGCGGGTGAGTGCGTGGCTTGCGGGCAGGCGGTCGCTGCCGGAAGAAACGCGCAATTACGTCGGCATCATCACCGGCTGGACCGCCGACGACTGGGCCTCGCCCCATCCGCCGGAAAACGCGGAAACCACGATCCCGCTGGGTATTCCCTGCACGCGGCTGGCGAACCTGATCCTGGCGCCGCGGCAACAGGCGCAGCGCATCGCCGCCTATATCCCGCGCTGGGGCGCCCAACTCACCTCCAATTGGTCGGAAAGCCGCGCCTGGGCGACCTATCGCGCGCTGCAAAAGACCTATGCGTCGCTGATCGGCGACCGCGAGCCGATCGTGCTGCACGCCCGGCTGCCCGGCCTGGGCGCGGCGACGCGCACCATCATCCGCATCGCCGACGACAACCGCGCGCCGCTAGACAAGCTTTGCAACAAACTCATCGCCGCCGGCGGCGCCTGCGTCGTGCTGCGCAATAACCGCGGCTGATGCCGCGACGGTAGCG
>CAVZSB010000047.1:0-123047 GCA_963777635.1 uncultured Alphaproteobacteria bacterium | reverse complement strand
GACCGCATAGCGGGCAAGCGGTCCGACGAGATACGCGCCGCGCCGTTTCAGCAGCGAATGTAACGCCGTCGAGTGTGCGACATGCCGCTCCTCGAATTCCGACTCATAGTCGGCGATGTCGATAGCGATGTCGCGGTTGGAAACGACCCGCCCTTCATTGAACGGATATTCGTCGGCATGACGCAATGCGACAAACTCATAATCCTGCTCGAAATCCGGAAACGGAAACGTTGCAACCCAGCGAACCAGACCGATTGCCTGGTCCCTCGCTTCCTTCAATTTTTCGGCAATAGGCTCGAGTTCCGAACGCTGCGGCACCCGATAGAACCCGCCCGGCTTTACGTTGACGGGATGTATTTCGCGCCCGCCTAGAAGGCGCATCAAGTCGTTTCCGGTCTTTTTCAAGGCCAGGCCGGAGCGGACGATATCGCCATGATCGCGCGCCATCGCGATCGCATCGGGATAGCCGAGAAAATCAGGTGCATGCAGCATCACCACATGCAGCGCGTGGCTCTCGATCCACTCGCCGCAATAAATGAGGCGCCGCAGCGCTCGCAGTTGCCCGCCAACCTTCACGCCAAAGGCGTTCTCGATCGCATGGACGGCGCTCATCTGATAGGCGATCGGGCAAATGCCGCAGATACGGGCGACGATGTCGGGAGTTTCCATGTAGCTGCGGCCGCGCAGGAGCGCCTCGAAGAAACGCGGTGGCTCGAAAATACTGAGCTTTGCCGTCACGAGACGGCCATCGCTGATGTGCAGGTCAAGCGCGCCTTCACCTTCGACGCGCGCCAGATAATCGACCCGGATGGTCCTAGTCGCCATGGGCCGCGCTCTCCTTAAAGAACGGTTCCGCCATAGCGTTGAAGGTGCGGAAGGCCCGCTGGATGTCGCGCCGCTTGGCGCCGAGTGCAGTCCATTCGTGCGCCAGCGCCGCGGTATTGGGCGTTTCCATCGGCCCGTAACAACCATAGCAACCGCGCCGGTATGAGGGGCAAATCGCGCCACAACCGGCGTGAGTGACCGGCCCCAGGCACGGCGTACCCTGCACCATCACGCAGACCGTTCCGCGCTGCTTGCATTCGATGCAGACGCTGTGGGCCGCGATCGCCGGCTTGCGTCCGGCGAGAAACGCGGAAATCACTTCGAGGAGTTGCACCTTGTTGATCGGGCAGCCTTGCAATTCGAAATCGACCGGAACGTGAGCCGAAATCGGCGTCGATGTCGCGAGCGTGCTGATGTATTCGGGCGAGGCATAAACGGCGGCGACGAACTCGGTCACGTCGGCAAAATTGCGCAAAGCCTGAATGCCACCGTGCGTGGCACAGGCGCCGATGGTGACGAGGTGTTTCGATTGCCGACGTATCTCGCGAATGCGCTGAGCATCGTGCTCTGTGGTAATCGAGCCCTCAACCAGCGACAGATCGTAGGGGCCATCCTCGACGGCACTCGACGCTTCCATGAAATTGGCGATCTTGATCGCGTTGGCGAGTTCGAGGAGTTCGTCTTCGCAATCAAGCAGCGAGAGCTGGCAACCGTCGCAGGAGGCGAATTTCCAGACCGCAAGGCGAGGCCGCTGATGGTCATCCATGTCAAATTTCCCGCACGGCGAAGATGTCGGCTATCCGATCGAACCGCATCACCGGCCCATCCTTGCAGATAAAGGTCGGCCCAAATTGACAATGGCCGCAGAGACCGATGGCGCATTTCATGTTGCGTTCCATCGAAACGTAGATGCGGTCAGACGGCAAACCGGCTTCGATGAGTGCGTTCACGCTAAAGCGCATCATCACTTCAGGCCCACAAATAAGGCCAAAGGCGTCATGCCGATCGAAGGCAGCCGCCGGGATGAGCTTCGGCACGACTCCAACGCTGCCGCGCCACTCGGCATCGGCGTGGTCGACGGTCACCTCGATGTCGACGTCGAGGCGCCGGCGCCACTGCTCGATCTCGTGACGATAGAGTATGTCTCCGGGATCGCGGCTGCCGAGCAGGATGACGACACGGCCATAACGCGTGCGGTTGGCAAGTATAGTGTAGATCGCGGGGCGCAATGGCGCCAGACCGAGACCGCCGGCGACGATGACGATATCCGATCCTTCGGCTTCTTTTACCGGCCAGCCGGTCCCGAACGGTCCTCGCAGTCCATAGACGGAACCCGGCGCGATCTTCTCTATCGCGCCGCTGACCGCACCGACGTTGCGTATTGTGTGCACGAAGGCGCTTTCCATCGGATCGCCGCTCATGCTGATCGCCACTTCGCCGACGCCGAAGGCATAGAGCATGTTGAACTGACCAGGTTCGAACGATGGTCGCGGACCGGCCAAAGGCGTTAAATTGAGCGTGACCGTATTGGGCAGTTCACGGCTCACGCGCTCGACACGATAGATTTGCGGCACAAATGGGTCGGGATGCCGCGGTGCGCCCACGTCAGTGCTGGCCATAGACATCGAGGATCTGCAACCTGGTCGCGTGCAGGCGCTTCACCAGCGCCGGAAGGAACCGCTTCATCATCTCGTAGCCAAGATCGTGGTCGGCTTCGCATTTTCCACGCAGGCAGGCCGCATCGATGCCGGTAGCACGCGTCAGCTCTACCGCACGAGCGTCGAACACCCAGCGGTACGGCGGAATGAGCCAGGAGGCGCCGGCGAACTCGCCGACGCCCAATGTCTCAAATGTAATCGGAGCACGGCCGGGTGCGTTGATTTCGAGCGCCACTTTGCCTTGGCGAATGAGGAAGAACTCGTTGGCCGGTTCGCCCTCGTGAAACAGATATTCGCCGGCATGAAAAATATGATTGCGCGCGCAACCGGCGACGAGCCGGATCAGTGCGGCGGGGGCGTCGGCGAAAAAGGAATGCTCCTGCAGAATCTCTTCAAGGGTCGCCATGGTGTCGTCCAGTCTGCGGCTGCGGGTTTGCCCTGATGGCCGCGGCTTCTTCAGTGATGTCGATACCCACCGGGCACCAGGTGATGCAGCGGCCGCAGCCGACGCAGCCCGAGGTGCCGAACTGGTCGATCCAGTTCGCGAGCTTGTGCGTCATCCATTGCCGATAGCGCGAACGCGCCGTCTTGCGGACGCTGCCGCCGTGAATAAATGAGAAATCCATTGTGAAGCAGGAATCCCACTTCCGCACCCGCTCCGCTGACGTGCCGTTCAGATCGCTGTGATCCTCTACCGTCGTGCAAAAGCAGGTCGGGCAAACCATGGTGCAGTTGCCGCAGGTGAGACAGCGCTCGGCGACGTCATCCCATCGTGGATGATTGAGGTTATTCTGGAGTAGATCTTTTAAACCCTCCGTTTCCAAGCTTCGGCCCATCTGCTTGCTTGTTTGCGCGATCACAGCGGCCGCTTTCGCAATTTCATCGTCCGTTGCCGCACGCTGCGGAACCCGCCTGAGAATCTCCGCGCCTGCTTTGCTGCCGACCTCGATGAGGAACTGATGGCTATCGGCGTCAATGAGTTCGGTGAGTGCGAGGTCGAATCCGGTCTCTGCTTTCGGCCCCGTCTGCATCGAAACGCAGAAACAGGTTCCTCCCGCCTGTGAGCAGTTGACCGCAACGATGAATGCATCTCGTCGCCGCATCGTATACGCCACGTCCGGGTAAGCGCCTTCTGAGAATACTCGATCCTGGATGGCGATCGCGTGCAGCTCGCAACCACGCACGCCGATGAAGGCGAATTTGGGCGTGACGCTCTCACCGCTTTCGATGGTCACGCCGTTCTCGGTCTTGCTCATCGTCCACAGAGTTTCGACGGGTCGGTGGAGAAAGCGCTTCCAGGCTTGCGGGCCCACGGTAAATCCGAACAGCGCGTCATCGTCCCGCCGTTCGAGGCGATAGCGTCCTGGCGCCTGATGGTCCGTCCAGCCAGCCGGCAAATCGGCAAGGCGCGTGATCCGGTCATAGACAATGGCGCCGTCCCGTGCCGTCGGTCCGATAATTTCATGGTTTTCCGCGAGCGCATCGAGCAGCTTCTGCAGCGCGTCACGTGAGATAATCGCCGTTCTTTGCGCGGAGAGCAGAATCCACTATTCGCCTCCTGCCGAACTTTGGGCGTTCGCGAACAAAACCGTATGCATTTTTCGTCGCTCTCGCATTTCAGCAAATTCTAGGAAGTGGGTCGTCTTCGAGTTCTTCGAGGAAGCGTTCGCCGCCGATCTCCGTTTCCAGAATCACCCGGCCTTTGCCGGCGCACAAAGTGCCGATCGCACTCGCCTGTTCGCCGCCGGGTATGGCGCGCCATATTGCCAAGATGTCACGCGCCGCGTCCGGTGCGGCGACGGCGACAACCCGGCCTTCGCAGGCCAAGTAATAGGGATCGTAACCAAGCATATCGCAGAATGAACGCACCGAATCCCGCACTGGAATCTGCCCCTCGGTAACGCGGACATTCAAGCGCGTCGCCGCGGCTATTTCATGGGCCACGGTGGCCAAGCCGCCACGCGTCGGGTCGCGCATGAAGCGCAGGCCGTCTATTGCCGCAAGCGGTGCGGTCAAGGGCGTGACGGCAGCGCAATCCGATTGCACTGAGCCGCTAAGCTCGAATTCTTCCCGCGCCAGCATCACGGCAATGCCATGATCCCCGGCCGGCCCGCTGACCAACAGCACATCGCCCTCGCGAATTCCACCCATGCCAAGCCGACGGCCCGGCGCACGTAAGCCCACGCCTGTGGTGACGAAATAGAGCCCGCCTCCCTCGCCGCGCGGGACCACTTTGGTGTCGCCCGCAACCACGCGCACGTCAGCAGCTCGCGCCGCAGCGGCAAGGCTTTTGACGATGCGATCGAGGCGCTCGACTTCAAGGCCTTCCTCGATGATGGCGTTGAGCGTCAGAAAGCGCGGCTCGGCACCGCTGACCGCGAGATCGTTGACCGTGCCGTTAACGGCCAGAGAGCCGATATCGCCGCCGGGAAATTCGAGCGGCTTTACGGTGAAGGTGTCAGTGGTGATGTACGGCACCATTCCCGGCGCGAAGTCCAGCGGGACCGCGTCAAGTTGGATATCCAGCGACGGATTGGCGAGATGATGGGCGAAAATCTCCTCGATCAATTCGCGCATCCGGCGGCCGCCGTTACCGTGTGCGAGCGTCACATGCGTGTCTTCGATCATTGCGGACTTGTTTCTTGATGTTGCGCCGTGCCGGAGACGGCGATGGATTCGATCAACTGTCCGAACGCAAGGCCGCCGTCATTGGCCGGAACGATTTCCGGCAGATAGACCGGAATTCCGCGTGCCTTTAGCAGAACCATCACTCGCTCCGCCAAAAAGCGATTCTGGAACACGCCGCCAGTAAGCCCAACAGCCTCAAATCGCATCGGTTTTCGCAAGTGTGGACACTTGGTCGGCCAAGCTGCACGCCAAGCTCTCGTGGAAAATGCCGGCGCGCAGGCCGGCGGCCAGATCGGTATCGACAAGCATGGGCAACAGCGGCTCCCAATCCATGCGCAAGATGCCGTGCGCGTCTCGCGCGAGCGCAAGTGGAACAGCGTCGGTCCCATCTGCGGCGATGCCTTCCAGCATCATCGGGCCCTGCCCTTCAAAACTGGCGGTGTCGATGCCAAGGATAAAAAATGCCGCGGCATCGAACAGACGGCCGATCGATGAGGTGCGCCGTGCACCGATGCGTTTACCCCAGCTCTGCCTGGCGAACGCCGCGTTTTCGATTTCGGGCAACCAGTCACGGCCGGCTTCCCACATTAACGCCGCGGCGGATCGCCAAGGCTCGCGCCCAACGCGGTCGCCGCCGACAACATCGAATGTGCGTATGCTGGCAACGCGCCGCCACGCGCCCGGCGCGCCGGCCAGCGCTTCGCCACCCCACAAATTGCCGTCGCCGCCGAAACCGATGCCGTCCCAGACGAAGACCAGCCAACGCCCGACCTCGGGATGTTCTCCGGCCAATGCCGAGGCGTGCGCGGCATGATGCTGAACGCGCGTAACTGGCAAATTCTGCGCGAGAGCCCATCGCGTACTTGCATAGCTCGGATGGGCATCGCAGACGATCCTGCAAGCGTCGACACGATATAGCGCCTGCAGATCGGCAATCACTTGTTCGAAGACATGAAGGCTCCGCGGACTGTCCAGCTCGCCGATATGAGGCGAGACGACCGCGCGGGACCCCCAACCGATCGCAATGGCTCCCTTCATGTGCCCACCGACGGCAAGCGTCGGCTGCGGAAGATCTCCGGACAGTTCGATTTCGAGGGGGGCCATGCCCCGCCCGATGCGAAGAGGTCGCGGCTTGCCGCTGATCATGCGCAAAACGGAATCATCCGCTGGCCGCAGGATGGGGCGATCATGGTGCAGGAGCGCGTCAGCTACATGGGCGAGGCGGCGCTCCGCTTCGGCATTGTCAGTGATGACCGGTTCGCCACTGACATTGCCGGATGTGGCCACCAGTGGACCGCCGAATTCCGCCAACAGAAGATGATGCAACGGACTGTAGGGCAGGAACACGCCCAGCTCGGCAAGGTCTGGCGCTATCGCCGGGCTGAGAGGACAATTTGCGCGTCGGCGCGCCAGCACGATTGGGCGCGCGGCATCCATGCAACTGCGCGCTTCTGTTTCACTCAGGATCGCGTATCTGCGCACCGCGTCGAGGCCATCAGCCCCCGTTTGTGGAAACATGATCGCGAGCGGCTTATGCGGTCGATGCTTCCGCGCGCGCAGCCGCATGACGGCTTCGTCGTCGAACGGATCGCACATCAAATGGTAACCGCCCACGCCTTTGACGGCGACGATGCCGCCGCGACGCAGACACGCAACGGCGGCTTCCAGTGCTTTTTCGCCTCCGATGGGTGCGCAACCGTCGCGGTGAAAGGTGAGCTTCGGCCCACACTCAGGACAGGCGAGCGGCTGGGCGTGAAAGCGCCGATCGAGCGGGTCCTGGTATTCCCTTCGGCATTGCGGGCAAAGCTCAAAGCCGGCCATGGACGTATTTGGCCGGTCGTAAGGCAACGACGCGACAATCGTATAGCGCGGTCCGCACTGCGTACAATTCGTGAAAGGATAACGAAAGCGACGTTCGGACGGGTTCTGCAATTCTTCGACGCAGTCGTCACAACAGAACAGATCCGACGGCAGATGCACGTCGGCGCGTTGGGTTATATCGCTGGTGAGGATGCGAAAATCGAGCGCGCCTTCGACGATAGCCTCGTCCGACGCCACAACATGCGGCTTCGCCAGCGGAGGTGCCTCAGCCGTCAGCGCTCTTTCAAACCGGATGATATTCGATGAGCGGCCTTCGACGTGTATGAGCACTTGGCCCGTGCCATTGCGCACCCAGCCATTCAAATCGAACATGCGCGCGACCCGGTAGATGAAGGGCCGAAAGCCGACACCTTGCACCCGGCCGCCGACGACAATGCGCCGCGCACGCAACGCAGCCGCACCGTCAATATCGCGCTGATGCCGGTTCATCTGCAGTCTGTCTGATGCCCGACGACCACCAGATGCGGCAGGCGCCTTCATCCGAAACCATGCACGGCCCGACGGGATTTCGAGGCGTGCAGGCCTTGCCAAACAATACACACTGATTGGGATAAATCTTGCCCAACACCACGCGCGCGCAATCGCATCCCGGCGGCATTTCGCCGGCCCGTTTACGCGCACTATCCGCATCCAACTGAAAACGCCGAACCGCATCGCAGCGATCGAGTTCAGGCTTCAAGGTGAATCCTGAAACGGGAATGATTCCGATGCCGCGCCAGTTCGCGTCGACGATGTCGAGCGTCTCATCGATCAGCCGCCGCGCGGTCGGATTGCCACCCGGTTTGGCGACGTTCTGGTAGCAATTGTCGAGGAAGACTTTGCCTTCCAGATGTTGTCGTAACACCGAATAGAGCGCCGCCAAGAGACTATCCGCCTCGAAGCCCGCGATTGCTGCGGGAATGCCGTGCACTTCCGGCACGAAGGCCCACTCTTCCGGCCCCATGATAGTGGCGACATGACCCGGCGCGATTAAAGCATCAAAGCCGGCCTCTTCGCTCTCCAGCAACTTCGCCACCGCCGGCCAGGTCAGCCGTCCGGACAGCAACAGCGAAAGATTGGGCGGCAAGCCCTCCGCGACCAGTCCGGCAACTGGCGCGGTCGTTGTCTCAAAGCCAGCGGCGAAAAACACGACTTGGCGGTTCGGATTTGCGCGTGCGATCTTCACCGCTTCGCGCGGCGAGGCAATCGGGCGGACGTCACCGCCGGCGGCGCGCGCTTGCTCCAGCGAACGCGGCTCGCGCTTGGGCACGTTAGCGGGCACGCGCAGCATGTCTCCGAACGCAACGAGGATGACATCCTTGCGTAACGCCAACTGGATCGCTGCGTGAACGTCTTCCTCGGGGCACACGCAAACAGGACATCCCGGGCCGGGAATGAGTTCGATATCGCGGGGCAGCGCGCCGCGCAGGCCCGCCATTGAAATCGAACGCTCATGGCCGCCGCAAACATTCATCACCCGGATGCGACCGTGCAGCGGCAAACCACGAATGCGCTCCAACCACTGCTTCGCAACTGAGCGTATGTCAGCCACCGCTATCACTCCGCGGCGTGGTGATGAACGTGCTGGTGTCGGGCGTTGTCGCGGCGCCGTGTTGCGTCCCCGCGACACGAGGCCAGTTGGGCCTCAAGCCACGCAATCCAAGGTGCGAGCGTATCGGGTCGCCGTGCCGAAATGCGCAGCACCGGCGCCGGATTCGCCAGCGCGCGCACGTGGTTCTCCGCTTGATCGGGCGAGAAGTCATCGAGGACATCGAGCAGATCGGTCTTCGACAGCAAAACCAGATCGGCTTTGCGGAACATGACCGGATATTTTGCCGGCTTGTCCTCGCCTTCGGTGACGGCGAGAAGCGTCACATTGGAATGCTGGCCCAGATCGAAACTGGCTGGACACACCAGATTGCCGACATTTTCGATGAACAAGATATCGGTCGTATCGAGATCGAGCGCGTGCAGCGCGTCATGCACCATATGCGGCGTCGAGATGGCAGGTGTTGCCGGTTGTTATCTGTACGGCCGGCACACCTTTCGCTCTGATGCGCTTGGCATCGTTTTCCGTTTCGAGGTCGCCTTCGATGACCGCGATGCGGTAGCGGTCGCCGATCGCATCGATGGTGGCCTCCAACAGGCTCGTCTTGCCCGATCCGGGCGACGACATCAGATTGACGGCAAGAACGCGGTGGCCGTCCAGATGCTCGCGATTGTGCGCCGCCTGGTGATCGTTTTCGCTGAGGATGCCGGTCAATATCTCGACCGATCTTGGTTTGACGGAATTTGCCGTGATGGTACGGGCGTCATTCGACAAGCGAACAACTTCCGGCGTCACCGCGCAGCCACACTGTCCGCACATCTGCATTCCCTCGCCCGTTTTTCAGCCGGCCGCAGCCAGTGGTTGCGCGTTGCCTGACAGTTCTACGCGTTTCAGAAGTAATTCGGCTCCAGATCTCAGTTCGACCTGCCAGGTACCACAGCGGCCGCACAGCAGAGCGTTTGCAGCGACCGGCGTTTCGATCGCACATTCCTTGCACCACACCACCGCCGGAATCGTCTCGATCTCAAGCTCGGCGTGTGCGGCAATTGTTCCCATGCGCGCCACCTCGAACGCCCGCGCCAGCAACGATGCGTCAACCCCGGACAAAGGGCCGACAGCCACCGCGATCCTGCTCACTTCGGTAGCGTCGTTCGCGGCGGCCGCGCGTGCGACTTCGCTCAACAAGCTCTGGCAGATGGAGAGCTCATGCATTGCCGTGGATTTCGTCTTCGTTGGCCAGCATCTCGTCGTAAAGTTCCCAGGCACTCAACGCGTCGGCCTCGGAAATCTTCTAAATCGCATAGCCCACATGAACCATTACATGGTCGCCGGGCCCGACAGCTTCATGCTGCAAAAGGAACAGACTGACGGAACGTTCGATTCCTTTAGCCTCGCAGCGCGCCATGAAGCCGTCACGCTCCACGACCCGCATAGGCACCCCGAGACACATCCAACCTCCTTCGTCCGTTCGGAAACGGCACGGACGTGCAGCGCAAAAACTCAAAGTATAATAAGTCGACGAGAGATTATTGACATAGCTCAATGATGAGCCGCCGATCGTAGGGGAAAGTTCCGGTTTACGTGCTCGGAGGTTATGGGTGTTGGTCGAGGCAACGGCGGCTAATCCCACTTTGCTCGTTGGCATTGGCAACACGTTGCTGACCGACGACGGCGTTGGTGTTCATGTTATCCGGGCGCTCGACGCGCTTCGGCAAGCAGGTGAAATCGGCCATGCGATAACGCTTTGCGACGGCGGAACCATCGGCCTAGCCCTGCTGTCCGAATTCGACGAACGCGACGCGCTTATTGTGATCGATGCGCTGGAAATGGGCGCCGAGCCGGGAACAGTACGGGTCTTCAGCGGATCCGACATGGATGCGCAACTTTGCGGACAGAAACGCACCGCGCATGAAGTGGCGCTCGCGGATCTGATGGCGGCCGCGCAGCTGACGGGATGCGCCCCCAGCCAACGTGCCCTTATCGGCGTTCAGCCGGGCTCAACGCAATGGGGCCTATCCCCGACCGAGCCCGTCCGTGCGGCGATTCCGCAAGCGTGCAGGATAGTGCTGTCATTACTTGAGGACTGGGACGATGCACACTGACGTCGCCGAACCTGCCGAGATTCGTACTGGATTGGCGCAGAGCGTCCTCCGGGAGATTGCCCAGCACCTGTCGGTCCTTGCCGCTGAAGGAGAAACCGAAGCCATCGATTTGCATAGCCTGCCGATGACGGCAGCGGATCGTAGCGAACTCGAAGACAGCCTTGGCCGCGGTGAGGTTGAAGCGACCCTCAACGTCGCGGGCATAAGCGTGGTTTGGGAGACCAGCTATTCCGGCGTCTGGTGGGTCCGCCATTTCGGCGCCGACGATAAGATCGCCGCCGAACGGATCGAAATAGCCGCCATTCCAGAGATACTTGTGACGCATGGCTGCGATATTGCCGCGGCGGCCGCACGGTTGCAGGAAGATCTTGGCGGCAAGGCGTCCACGGGTGGCGAGGGACAAGCCGAACATGTCTGAGGGCGAAACCATTGGCGATG
The DNA here is from genome assembly GCA_963777635.1 of uncultured Alphaproteobacteria bacterium. Taxonomy (GTDB): domain Bacteria; phylum Pseudomonadota; class Alphaproteobacteria; order Rhizobiales; family Xanthobacteraceae; genus BOG-931. Next base: position 111,987 of record CAVZSB010000047.1, on the reverse strand, counting down.
TTCTCGCACGCCGCGGCGTCTCCCGGCGCGCGTTGTTGAAATATACCGCTTATCTGGCCAGTGTGATGGCGCTGCCGCCGTCGGCATCGAAAGTCATGGCCGATGCGCTCGCGAAAGCTCGCCGGCAATCGGTGATCTGGCTTTCGTTTCAGGAGTGCACCGGCTGCACCGAATCGCTGACCCGTTCCTTCAGTCCAACCATCGAGGACATGATCTTCAATCTGATCTCGCTCGACTATCACGAGACCTTGCAGGCGGTGTCGGGCGTTGCCGCCGAGGAGGCGCGGCTTGCTGCCATGAAGGAGAACAAGGGCAAATATGTCGTCATCGTGGATGGTTCGGTTTCGGTCAGGGATGGCGGCGTATATTCCACGAGTGCGGGTAAAACCAACCTCGAAGTGTTGAAGGAAACGGCGGAAAATGCATTGGCGCTGATTTCCGTCGGCACCTGCGCGGCGTTCGGCGGCATTCCGCATGCCAAACCGAACCCGACCGGCGCGGTCCCGGTTTCCGAGATTGTCACCGACAAGCCGGTGATCAACATCTCCGGCTGCCCGCCAATCGCCGAAGCTATGGCCGGGACTATCGCGTATCTCGTGACCTTCAACAGATTACCGGATCTCGATCACCTGAACCGGCCGAAAGCCTTTTTCGGCGACAGCATTCACGATCGCTGCTATCGCCGGCCCTTCTACGACAAAGGATTGTTCGCCAAGAGCTTCGACGACGAGGGGGCACGCAAAGGCTGGTGCCTCTATGAGGTCGGCTGCAAGGGGCCTGTCACCTACAACGCCTGCGCGACTCTGAAGTGGAATGGCGGCGTATCTTTCCCGATCCAATCGGGCCATGGTTGCCTGGGCTGCTCGGAGCCGGATTTCTGGGACAAGGGCGGCTTCTACAAACCGCTTTCCACCAGCACAAACGACAATGCAGCTATTATCGGCGGCGCGGCGGCCGGCGGCGCGGCGATCGGCTTGGCCAGCGCTCTGCTGGCGCGGCGGCGCAAGAATCAAGCTGCGAAGGAGCCGCAATCATGACCCTGCTGGATTTCGCACGCGGGCCCGCACTTGAGGTCGCCATGGCGATCTTCGTGTTCGGCGTATCGTGGCGGCTCTTGTCGTTGTTGCTGCTGCCTTGGTCGCATGACAAATCGGTCCCAAGGACCGGCACACCACCGGCAATCGTCGGCGCCGCCAGGGGCTTTGTCCGGCATCTTTGGCCGCAAAAGCCTTTCGCCCGCACCCTTATCCTCGTCACGCTGAACGGCTATGTGTTTCATTTGGGCCTTGCCGTCATCGTATTTGGACTGGCGCAGCACATCCTCTTTTTGCGAGGCCTATTCGGCGTTTCGTGGCCGAACCTGCCGAGCGGAGTCATCGCCGTCGTCGCGGTGATTACGCTGGCTTCGCTGATTGTTGCTCTGGCGCGCAGGCTGACGAGCCCGGTACTGAGGTTGATTTCGACCGTCGACGACTATTTCACCTGGTTCGTTACGGCGCTGCCGGTCGTTACCGGCCTCATTGCCGTTAGCCATCTCTGGGCGCCGTATGAGACGCTTCTCGCTGTCCATATGCTGAGCGTGGCATTGCTTTTGATCTGGTTCCCGTTCGGTAAGTTGATGCACTCCTTCCTGGTGTTCCTGACCCGAAGTGAAACCGGCATCTTCTACAGCCGCAGAGGAGCCGAGATTTGAGCAGTTCACGCCCTGGCGAAAGGACCGCGCGATGAACGAGCGCATCGTCGTCGATCCCATCACCCGTATCGAGGGTCATCTGAGGATCGAGGCCGAGACCAACAGCGAGAATGCGATCACCGGCGCCTACAGTTCCGGTACGATGGTCCGCGGCATTGAGCTGATCCTCAAAGGCCGCGATCCGCGCGAGGCCTGGGCGTTCGCGCAACGCATTTGTGGCGTCTGCACTCTTGTCCACGGGATCGCGTCCGTGCGCGCGGTCGAAAACGCGCTGAACTACAAGATTCCGCCCAATGCGCAGCTCATCCGCAACCTCATGATTGCGGCGCAATATGTGCACGACCACGTGATGCATTTCTATCATCTGCATGCGCTGGATTGGGTGGACGTAATTTCCGCGCTCAAGGCCGATCCGGCCGCGACGTCTCAACTTGCGCAATCCATCTCCGCCTATTCGAAATCCAGTCCCGGCTATTTTTCAGAGATCCAGAAGAAGTTCAAAAACTTCGTCGAAGGTGGCCAGCTTGGCATCTTCGCCAACGGCTTCTGGGGGAATCCGGGCTACAAGCTTCCCCCCGAAGCCAATCTGATGGCGGTCGCGCACTATCTCGAGGCGCTAGCCTGGCAGCGCGAGGTCGTGCAAATCCATACGATCTTCGGCGGCAAGAATCCCCATCCGAATTTTCTTGTCGGCGGCGCACCATCCCCGATCAGCATCGATATGACCGGTACGGGCGGTACTTCTGCGACCGCGCTAAACATGGCCGGCCTCAACCAGATCAAAACCGTGATCGGGCGGATGAAGGAATTCGTCGAACAGGTCTATTTGCCCGACACGCTGGCCATCGCCTCCTTCTATAAGGATTGGTTCGAGCGCGGTGAAGGAATCGGAAATTTCCTCACCTATGGCGACTTTCCGGAAAAGGGGATGGATGATCCATCAAGCTGGCTGATTCCATCAGGTGTGATCCTCGATCGCGATCTGACGAAGATTCATCCCGTCAATCTGACAAACCCGCAGGAAATCCAGGAGTTCGTCTCCCATTCCTGGTACGATTATTCGGGCGGCAAAAAAGCGGGCCTGCACCCATATGAAGGCCAGACCAATCTGAACTACACCGGCCCGAAACCGCCCTTTCGATCAGCTTGATGTCGAGCAAAGCTATTCCTGGCTGAAATCGCCGCGCTGGAAGGGCAAGGCGATGGAGGTGGGTCCACTCGCGCGCGTGCTGATGCTTTACGCCAGCGGCCACGAGCCGACACGCGATCTCGCCAACTATGCGTTGAAGAAACTCGACCTGCCGCTGACCGCCATGTTCTCGACCATGGGACGCACGGCGGCGCGAACCCTCGAGAGCAAAATCGTCGTTGATCAAATGCTGAACTGGTTCGACAATCTTATCGCGAACATCAGGGCCGGCGATCTCACGGTCCACAATCCGGTCAAATGGGATCCCGCCTCCTGGCCGACGGAAGCCCGTGGCGTCGGCTTCATGGAGGCGCCGCGGGGAGCGCTAGCACACTGGATCGTCATAAAGGACAGAAAGATCGACAATTACCAGGCGGTGGTGCCGTCGACCTGGAATGCCGGACCGCGCGACGCAGAGGGCCAGCCTGGTCCCTATGAGGCGGCGCTCATGGATCGTCACACCCTTTACGATCCTAAACAACCGCTGGAGATCCAGCGAACGATTCACAGCTTCGATCCGTGTATCGCCTGCGCCGTTCATGTCGTGAACCCGAATCGCGAAGAACTTGTGCAATTGCGGGTGAGGTAAGCCATGACCGATACCGTCAATGTCCAGGCTGCCGTAAAGACGTTCCTCGCCCGCACCGAAGAGCATCTCGTCAGCTATTTGGAAGCGTGCGTGCATTGTGGCCAATGCGCCGAAGCCTGCCACTTCTATGCGGCGTCGCAGGACCCCAAACACACGCCGGCCTACAAGTTCTTTCCCATCGCCAAAGCTTACCGTCGCCAGAGATTCCCGCTGGCTTGGCTCGGGCTCGCACCGCAAATCACCGAAAAGGACTTAAGGGAATGGGAGGAGCTCCTCTTCGATACCTGCACGATGTGCGGGCGCTGCACCACCGTTTGCCCCATGGGTATCGATATTGCCTCCATCGTCAGCGGGGCGCGGCAAGCATTCGTCGCGGCGGGCCTCGGCCCGAAAGATCTGCTGGCCGCCGCTGACAGTTCTCGCGATCACGGCAGCCCGCTAGGCCTCACCGCGGACAAATTGCGCGAACGCATCGAGTGGTTGGAGGACGAGCACGAGGTGAAAATCGTGCTCGACAAGGACAAGGCCGACATTCTGCTCACCGTATCTTCAATCGAGGCGATGAAATATCCCGAATTGATTGTCGCCATGGCCAAGCTCCTTAATCACGCCGGGGTGAATTGGACCTTGAGCACCAAGGGCTACGAAGCCACGAATTTTGGTTATCTGGCGGGCAAGGGCGACATCGCCAAGCTGATGGTGCAGCGCATCACCGACGCGGCGGAGAGCGTCGGCGCCAAGACCGTCGTCATTCCCGAGTGCGGCCATGCCTTTGGCGTGTTGCGGTGGGCGGGCGCGAATATGCTGGGCCGCCCCCTTCCCTATGCCGTGATGCACATCTCGGAATTCATGGCGCAGCTCAAACGGGAGGGGAAGCTGAAGCTGAAGCCGCTTGAGGAATCGATCACCTATCACGACCCCTGTCAGATTTCCCGTCGTGGCGGCGCAACAGAGGATGCACGTTATTTGCTTCAGGATTTCGCACAGGATTTCCGGGAAATGACGCCAACCGGAAACTTAAACTGGTGCTGCGGTGGCGGGGGCGGCGTGCAAGCGATCGCGCGCGCCGCCGATCTCCGGCACAAGGTGTTCAAGATCAAGATGGATCAGGTCGAGCAGACTGGTGCAAAGACGATGGTATCATCGTGTTCCAACTGCCGCCTCACCATGGACGAAAGCAAGGCGCACTGGAAGTGGGAGGGAGGACTGGCAAGTCTCGTCGAGATCGTTGCCGATCACTTGGTGGAAGACGCGAAGGCCGCCGAAGGCCAGTCCTGAAACACCCGCGAAGATCATTGGTGTCATTTGCTCGTCTATGCGCGATGTTCACTTTAGCTCGTTGGCGGTAAGCCATTGGGTCTGCTGCACGCGCACCATCAGGTTTTGATCGATATAGGGCAACACCGTGCTTGCGAAGGCGAGCTTCAGCTGGGAGTACTCTTGACCGCAGTGGTCAGCCCGTTTTTTCGGCAGCCAACCCAGATTGACGAACTCCTGAAAGGTCTGCGGATCTCCGCCGTAAGCCAGACACAACGCGTTATACATGCGCTGGCCGGCGCTGCCGTGCTCATCCGACCAGACGCTTATCGGTGCCGAGGTAGCCGGGTCCTGTTCCCTCGCCCAGAAGTACACAAAGCCTTTGGCGATTGTGCGTGCAACGTCCTTGTTGAACTGCAGCGCGATGAAGCTTGCCATCTCGTCGGCCGCGTCCTCTTCGCGACCGAACACCGGCACGTCGAGCATATCGAACAGCATATGGCCACCTTCGTGCAGCACAATTCCGACAAGGGTCCCGACGATCGCCGCTTCGCGCGTGATGAATCCGTCCTGGCTCACGGTCTGTGGTGCACTGTCTATGATGTGAGCGACGAGCTCATAGCAAATGTTCAGTGAGCGGCTGGAAGGGTTGTAGAAGGCGTTGACTTGGTCGCACTGCTTGGTCAGCAGCCGCAAAGGGCGCGGTAGCTGTAGCGGCGCCAAAAAGCGCTGCAGCTCTTCTAGTATCTTGCGTTCTTTCAACGACTGATAAACACCTTCGAACTCCGTGGATACGGGCGCAACGTATTCGATTTCGACTTTGGGATTGGCGGGAACAGATTCCCATGTCTGCGCCACGCCCGGCGTCGCGAAAACCGCGGAGGTGACCAGAGCCAGCCCCGCCACAACCGCCCGGGGACATCGTGTGGTGCGTATGCAGTTCATTTTGCACCTCCCGGGATCTCATCTGGCAGCAGCCACTGAGAGGCCCTCACTTTCACCAGGAGCTGAGGATCGACGAAGGGCATGATTCGAAGATCGAAGGCGTGCTGAACTTGTCGGTACTCGCCCTCGCAGCGCGGCGCGCGATTTATAGTCAGCCTGGCCACTTGGCTCGGGCCAGGTCGCGGCGCCAAGAACTGGAACGTGAGCGGGTCGCCGCCATAGGCGATGCAGAGATAATTGTAGAAGCGCTGCGCTTCCGGCGATCCCAACTCGGCGAAGTCGGCACCTGTCCAGGCGCGCTTGGAATATTCAAAAAATTTCGCGGTGCCGACGATGGTCGTCAAGGCGACCTGGTCGGAGAACTGCATCATGGTCAGTGCAGCGACTCGATCCGCCGCGTCATCCTCGCGGCCCCAAATCGGCACCTGGAGCAGATCGAAAACCGCGTACGCGATCTCATGCAGCACTGCCTGGACGAAGGTTCCATCCATGATCAACGTCTGCTCATTGGCATCTTTGGTGTTCTGGATTGTGACGTCGACAATTCGCTGTATCAGCTCGTAACAAATGGCGACCGGACCGCCCGACACGTAAGGCCTTGTTTCGGCGCCGCACTGCGTAAGCTTGACTGTGAGCGCCTTCGGCAACCGCAGCGGCACCAAAAAACGCTGCAGTCGTTCGAGCACCTGCCGGTGTTTCAAGGCATCGTAAATCGGGCGGAACTTCGCATCCGACGGGGGCTCGTAACTGATCTGCACCTGCGCTGAGGTGGCAATGGAGGCCAATTCTTGGGCGTGCGCCAACGGCACATTGGCGACGATATAGAGAAGTGCGAAGAGAAACCGCGCCGGAGAGACAAAGCGAGTCATCTAATGCAACTCCCGAGTCCTATTATGTCTTAACAACCAGCCGATCGATGAAGCACGCAGCCAATTCGCTGGCGCAGCTGCACGAGCGCGACCGGTCGATCACGGGATAACGGGAACGAATTCATCATGCGCGCGAACCAACACGCAGAAAGTCTATGAATATTTACTTGGCGCGGCAATCCCGGATCGCGGGCACCCGCAATAAATGGTCTCGTCGAGTCGCTACTCGATGGTAAGCTCCCATCAGGCCGCAAAGCTGAGATCGTCAGAGTAAGCCGCGGAATATCTCGTCAAAATCCCAAACAGACGAGCGTACGGATTACCACTCTTGGCCGTCACAATCATTTGGACGGTGGACGGACCATATCCTCGGTGACCGCCTTGCTGGAACCGGACAACAGGTTGTTTTCGAGCCGGTTCTCTGCCGAGTCTGGGCGGCGGACCAGATTGTCCGTGCCCATCTTGGCGATGCTCGAGAGCACGTTCTTGGAGCTCAAGTCGGATGCGCTCGGCTGGCTGCCGGCTGGCTTGATCGCAGCCAAGCCTTTCTGATTCAGCACCAAGCCCGCCGGCGGCTGTACCCGCCCTGCGGTGCTATTGCCCTGCATAGCGCCAGATTGCAGCGTAAAGTCGATTGGGGCAGCCGAGACGCCGGCCATGCCGACGCTAAGCGCAATGGCTGTCAGGCTTAGAACAAGATTGCTTCGCATAGCGCTCTTCTCCGTTGCAAACGCCGAAGGCTTGGATGATAGCAAATTCAGGCTATTTAGTGGGTGGCGGAGGGAAAAGAAAAATACGGGGCGTGAAAAAGAATACAGCGGATCAGTCGGGATTGTGATTTCTGCTTGCTGCGCCCTGTATTCCTAGGTCAAGATGCACGGTGAAGTGTTTGCATAGAGGGATACAAATGCGCCATTTTGCAAGAGCCGTCCTTATCGTCGCAGCAGTCGCTTTTGCCGCCGCAGCCAGCGCAGAAGGCCCTCGGCCGGGCGGGTCTCCCAAGCCCGGAGGTGGGGGGGGGCGGAGGCGGAGGTGCCGCGGGCGCGACGGTCAACGGGTTTAACCCCGATCAAATTGCTCAATTGTTCAACGCAGCGGGCTTCAAGTCCCAAGTCGTCGAGAACAATAAGATCAAAATGGTCCAGACGGCGTTCTGGCCAGACGCCAATGACATCTTTAGTGGAGCATTTGGGATATATTGCAACGACAAAAACCAATGTGGCGGAATGACAACATTCGCCAATCTCGGCAAAGTTGATGCCGCAAACGCGGCATGGCTAAGCGCGTGGAACAATCACTACTATTTCGTGCGGGCCTACGTCACCAAGGACGGAAATCTGATCTTCGATTGGGACACGTTGTTGATAAACGTATCGCCCGACGACATCGTGGTTACGGCAAAGCTGTTCAAGCAGATCGTCGACGAATTGAGCGACTTTAAGCCGTAAAGCACATATGGATGATTGTTTGATGACGATTTTGTTTCGTTGCACCACTCGGACCTCGGGTGATGTCCGAGTTGTGTCTGCTACAGGCTACATACGGACATCGGCGGCGGACAACGTATTTGAGTAATTCCGGGGCGGAAGAACAGGGGACTGTCAGAATTTCCGTGTGAGGCCGGTTAGCCATCATGAGTTTACGAAGCGCTCGTTGAACATGATGGCGTATTGCGTCTTCGCCTCGGCCCATTCGCGCGGCGCGCCGTTTCCATTCCGCAGCGGCGTCGTTCAAGACCAGATATAGCAGTTTGCGGTTAGAACGGCCGCCGGCCCCGGATTTGTTCCACCTGCCCGAAGAGCCAGCGTGGCAAGTTCCCTGCCACCCTTCCCTCATCGACATAGCGCCAGCGAGGCAGACGGACGAAGCGATAAGAGCGCACTCACTTGGAAAAGCGCCGATACGACGCGCCGTACGACACCGGTAGAATGCCCCCCTAACCCTTCAGAGATTCAAAGTCTTTCTCTAAAGGTTCTCATTCTCCATCATCGGAGCAACGGAGAATTTGCGTGCCCGATCCATCACTTCTGAGGAGTTTTTCGCCTAGGCTGCCAAGCCCATAGCGAAAATTGGCCGCGCGGTCACCCTCGGGATTTATTACCTCACCTATGACCGATTGGGCTATGACCCGTTCGGACTACGACAACGAGCGCGCAATGATCGCGGGTACGGTCGCCATTCTGATCCTGCTCCTCCTTGCCGGTGTACATTTCTATTGGGCGGCCGGCGGCAAAGCCGGCAAAGGCGCCGCCATTCCGGCCGCCAACGGACGTCCGGTCATCAAGCCGTCTGCGTTCGGCACGATGATGGTCGCTGTCGGCCTTTGTGCGATGGCGGCGGTGCTGGCGCTCCGGACCGGCTGGCTCGATCTGCCGGAATTGCCACGGGACGGCAGCATCGTCAAAATCGCCACGTGGCTGATCGCGGCCGCGTTCGCGCTCCGCGCCATCGGCGATTTTCGTTACGTCGGGTTCTTCAAAAGGATACGAGACAGCCGTTTCGCCCGGCTCGACACGATTGCCTATTCGCCGCTCTGCGCGTGCCTTGCGTTCCTCGTCGGCGTTTCTGCCAGCACATAAAATCGCGCCAGGATCTTTCAATCGCTTCAGGAACCTCGCGCGCCAGGATTTTCGAAATGCACGACAAGGAAAAAGCCGCGCTCGGATCGATCGCCGCATCCGCGGGGCTCACCGCGGCAAAGGCGGTCGTCGGTTTGCTCAGCGGCTCGCTGGCCATCCTGTCGGAAGCCGCCCACTCTTTGATCGACCTCGCCGCGACCGTGCTGACCTACGCCGCCGTGCGCGTCTCCGGCAAGCCTGCCGACGCCGAGCATCAATACGGCCACGGCAAGGTCGAAAGCGTGGCGGCGCTTGCCGAAACGGCGCTCTTGTTCATTCTGGCCGTGGGGGTCGCCTTCGAGGCCGCGCAGCGCCTGCTGGGCGGGCATGGCTACATGGTCGAGGCGACGGTGGCTGCCTTCGCCATCATCGCCATCTCGATCGTCGTCGATTTTTTCCGTGCGCGCACGCTCAGCCGCGTTGCCGAGAAGACCTCCAGCCAGGCTCTCGAAGCCGACGCGCTGCATTTCAGTTCCGACATGTGGTCGTCGATCGCGGTGCTGGTCGGGCTTGGCGGCGTGGCTTTGGGCTATCCCTGGGCGGATGCCGCCGCCGCCGTCGTGGTCGCGGTGTTCATCTGCATCGCCGGCTGGCGCCTCGGCCGGCGAACCATCGACGCCTTGACCGACACCGCGCCGGCCGGCGTCAGCGAGCGCGTCACCGCGATTGCGCGGAGCGTGCCTGGCGTGGTCAGCATCGAGCGGGTCCGGGCACGGCCGGCCGGACCGGTGCTGTTCGTCGAAGTCGCCGCCGGCGTCAGCCGCACGCTGCCGCTCGACCGCGTCGCCGCGATCAAGGAGCGGCTGACCCGCGCCATCCGCGACGATATCCCCGAGGCGGAAGTCACGATCACGACCGAGCCGCGCGCGCTCGACGACGAGACGATCCGCGAACGCGTCATGCTGATCGCCCGCAACGGCGGTCTCGCCGTCCATCACGTGGCCGTGCAGGCGCTCGCCGACCGCTTGTCGGTATCGACCGATCTGGAGGTGGAGGGAACGCTGCCGCTTTCGGCCGCGCACGAGACCGCGAGCCGGCTGGAGGAAGCGATCCGCGAGGAACTCGGCCCGGACGTCGAAGTTGAAACGCACATCGAGCCGCTGCCGGCCGTGCTGCTTTCCGGCCGCGATGCTTCTTCCGTCCGCATCGCGGAAATCGCCGCAGCGCTTGCCGAACTCGCCGACGGCGCTGTCAGCCTCGGCGAGGTGCACGACGTGCGCGTGCGCGAGACCACCGACGGCGAGATCGTCAATTTCCATTGCCGCGTCGATCCCGCACTATCGGTGAGCGCGGTCCACGATCTGGTCGACGGTATCGAAAGCGGTCTGCGGCGTCGCTTTCCGGCCATCGCTCGCGTTATCGGCCACGCCGAACCGCGACGAAGCCCGTAACGTTTCCGCGCGTGATATTGGCGCGGCCGACGCGCCCGGCCCATTGCGGACGACATTATCCTAACGCTTTCAATTCGCCGGCAAAACTTCTACATCACTTCCCATGATGCGCACCGAAGAACCTCGTCCCGTCCGCCTGAAAGATTACCGTCCGCCCGACTGGCTCATCGAAACCGTGGCGCTCGATGTTTCGCTCGATGCAACCGCCACGACGGTACGTTCCAAGCTCACGATCAGGCCGAACACCGAGGGAACGCCGGCGCCGCTCGTGCTCGACGGCGAGGAACTCAAGCTCAGATCGCTGACGCTCGACGGCAAGCCGCTGCCCAATGGCAGCTTTCTCGCCACGCCTGAGCAGCTCACGATCGCACAGCCGCCGAACCGGCCGTTCACGCTCGAAATCGAGACGGTCATCGACCCCGAGGCCAACAGCCAGCTCATGGGGCTTTATCGCGCCGGCGCCACCTATTGCACCCAATGCGAGGCCGAGGGTTTCCGCCGCATCACCTACTTCCTCGACCGGCCGGACGTGATGGCGGTGTACACCACGCGCATCGAAGCCGACAAAAACGAGGCGCCGGTTCTGCTTTCAAACGGCAACCTCATCGACCAAGGCGACATTCCCGGCACCAACCGGCATTTTGCCGTGTGGCACGACCCCTTCAAAAAACCCTGTTATCTGTTCGCGCTGGTCGGCGGCGACCTGGCGTGCATCGTCGACAGCTTCACCACGATGTCCGGCCGCGAGGTTGCACTCGCGATCTATGTCGAGCCGGGCAAGGAAGATCGCTGCGCTTACGCCATGGACAGTCTCAAGCGCGCCATGCGGTGGGACGAAGAAGTGTTCGGGCGCGAATACGATCTCGACATCTTCATGATTGTCGCCGTCTCCGCCTTCAACATGGGCGCGATGGAGAACAAAGGGCTCAACATATTCAACGACAAATACGTGCTCGCTTCGCCGGCCACCGCAACCGACACCGACTATGCCCATATCGAAGCGGTCATCGCGCATGAATATTTCCACAATTGGACCGGCGACCGGATTACCTGCCGCGACTGGTTTCAGCTTTGCCTGAAGGAAGGCCTCACCGTCTTCCGCGACGAGGAATTTTCCGCCGATCAGCGCTCGCGTGCGGTCGAACGGATCGGCGATGTGCGCGCTTTGCGCTCGCATCAATTCGTCGAGGATGCCGGGCCCCTCGCCCATCCGGTGCGGCCCGAGCTCTATCACGAGATCAACAACTTCTACACGACCACGATCTACGACAAGGGCGGCGAAGTCGTGCGCATGATCAAGGTCCTGCTCGGGCCCGATCTGTTTCGCAAAGGCATGGATCTCTATTTCGCCCGGCATGACGGCGAGGCGGCGACGATCGAGCAATTCGTGCAATGCTTCGCCGACGTCAGCGGCCGGGATTTCTCGCAGTTCATGCTTTGGTATACGCAAGCCGGCACGCCGGAAATCGTCGTCGCATCGCACTATGATCCGCGCGCCAAGACCTACCGGCTCGACGTTGCGCAGACCGTCCCGCCGACGCCCGGCCAGCCGAGCAAATCGCCGATGGTGATCCCGCTCGCGCTCGGGCTGGTCGGCAAAGACGGCGGCGATCTGCCGTTGATGCTCGACGGCCGCCCGCTCGATCGCAACGTGATCGAGTTGACGGAACCGAGCCGCAGCTTCGTTTTCACCGACATTGCCGAGCCGCCGATCCCATCCCTCAACCGCAATTTTTCAGCGCCGGTCAAACTAACGCTGCCCGTCGAAGCTGACGATCTGCGTTTCCTCGCCGCACACGATCGGGATCCGTTCAACCGCTGGCAGGCGGTGCAGACGCTGGCGATGGTGCTGTTGACGGAGAATGTCGCGGCGCTGCGCAGAGGAGCGGCGGCGCGCGAGGACGCCGGTCTTATGGCCGCGCTCGGCGCCATCCTCGCCGATGCCGCGCTCGAACCGGCCTTCATCGCCCTCACGCTCACGCCACCGAGCGAACCCGACATCGCGCGCGAGATCGGACACGACGTCGATCCCGATGCGATCTTTGCGACGCGCCGGCAGTTGCGCACGACGATCGGCGAGCGGCTTGGCGGCGCGCTTGCCGACAGCTACCGGCGGATGATCACGCCGGGCCCCTATCAGCCGGATGCCAAGAGCGCCGGACGGCGCGCGCTCAAGAATGTCTGTCTCGGTTTCCTGGCGGCGACGGCGGAAAGCCAAGCGATCGATCTCGTGCTGGCGCAATATCGGGGCGCCGACAACATGACCGATCGGATGGCGGCGCTGGAAATCCTGACGCAGCACGATCGGCCGGAGCGCGCGCTAGCACTGGAGGATTTCTATACCCGCTACGCCGACGATCCGCTGATCATCGACAAGTGGCTCGCCCTTCAGGCCGCCATACCGGAGGCAGCGACGCTCGATCGCGTGCGCGCCTTGACCTCGCATCCGGCATTCTCCATGGCCAATCCCAATCGCGTGCGCGCCCTCATCGGCTCGTTCGCGCAAGTCAACCACACCCAGTTCAACCGCATCGATGGCGCCGGCTATGATTTTGTCGCCGATGTCGGGTTGATGCTGGACGCGAAGAACCCGCAGGTCGCCGCCCGTCTGATGGGCGCATTCCGCTCCTGGCGCGCACTCGAGGCGACCCGCCGCGCACGCGCCGAGGCGACGTTGCGTCGCGTCGCCGCGACGCCCTCGCTCTCGCGCGACGTCCATGACATCGTGGCGCGCACGCTGGCGGATCGCTAGAGCGGCACCGCACAATCTTCAGCTTGCGATGACGGCATTGAAATCATCGCGCGATAATGTCCTGATTCCGAAGTTCGCAACCAGCCTGCGCACCTCTCGTGCAAACATGAGAATCTAAAGCGCGGATACCCGAAGATGAACGAAGCCCAACCGACAAAAGTCCGCAAAAGAGTCAGGGCGCTGCTTTTGAGCGACCGCATCGACACCTCCAACCTCGAACATGACGGGGTCGTTTCAACCGCGCCCTTGACTTACAAGTTCGGTGCCGGCGGGCTGGTGACGTTGTTCCGCTACGGCGTCGCCGTTCTCGCCGGGCTCACCGCGCAGGAAGAAGAGACGGTTCTGCAAGGCTTGCGGCCGCGTCTGGTCCGTCCGGTATCGCAGCGCGAAGAAGAATCGGTGCTGATCGAGATCGTTCCCGACAAGGACGATCAAATCCTGCCGGGCGGACCGATTACGCTAAGAACGCTGACGCCCGACCACTTGATCGTCATCGCCGACGCCCTGTCCAAAAGCGTTGTGCTGGCGCGCGACGAACGCGAAGTCACGGCCGTTTTCGAATTGACCGAGCCCTTTGCGCGGCAGCTCGCCGAACGCGGCCGCGCCGCCGCCGGCCGCCGCACCATCCTCAAGCACATCGGCAATGCATTGCTGGTGCAACACCGCGTTTCCGGCGGCGTGGCGGTTGCCGAAAAGCCGGACGTCGTCTGGGATCGTCCCGATCTGGACCGGCTCTATGCGCGGCTGGAAGACGAATATGAATTGAAAGAACGCGCCGAAGCATTGACGCGCAAGCTCGCGGTCATCGCCGATACCGCAGAGGTCCTGACCGACATCATCGACACCAAGCGATCATTCAGGCTGGAAGTCATCATCGTGGTTTTGATCGCGGTCGAACTTGTCATCGCCGGTTACCAGACGCTGCATTGACCGGAGCACAAAAAATTCGGCCTCCGAATCGGAGGCCGAACATCAATTGCGTCATGAAATTCCGGCTTCGCGCGCGCCGCTCAGGCGGCGCAGCGTCCGAATATATGGGCCTGACGCGGCTCGGCGATCCTGCTGAAAGCCGAGTCACAGCCGAGCGGCGGTGACGAGCGCGTCGATGCGACGGACGACGGGGCATTCACGCGGGGCTTTGACACCACGACTGAAGGCAACCGATCGCCCTTGCCGGTTCGATCGACGGAGACGGCCAACGACGTCCCGCTCTTGGTCGCGCCAAGCGCCATCACGGCGCCGACGCCACCAGCGACGAACCATGCGAGCGCCGCTATTGCGACCGTATTCGTGAGAACGTTCGGAACCAGGCGAGCCATCGTATTTCTCCGACAGCTGTCTAGTGCCGGGGCCGCAACGCGTGGTCCGCGGCGGAACGATCTATGGCGACGACTCGGGCGACACGCGCCTTGCCGTTCGGCCGGCGGCTATCGCGGAGACAGTTCTGGTCGTAGTGCGGCCAGCCTTGCGTGCAGGTGGTGGACGGCGCCGCCAACACCGGAGCCTTCCTCTCGGTGTCCACGGCGTTCGCCTGCATCTTCTCGATCGCCACGACATTCGCCTGCGGCGCTTTCGCTGCAGAAGCGGGCTGCGGCGTCGGAATGAAGCCGACGATCACTGCGGCGCAGGCGGCGGCGGCGAAGACAGCGAGCAATTTCTTGTACATGCGAGACCCCTCCCCGAGCGCTAGTTCAGCGGAGACTTGCTGCGAACGGCGACGCCTGCACGAGATGCGGATGATTCATCGGCAGCACCACGACCTTGGTGCCGACGCGGGTACGCGAATACAGATCGATCACATCGGCGTTGAGCATGCGGATGCAGCCGCTCGACACATGCTGGCCGATCGACGAAGGCTTGTTGGTGCCGTGGATGCGATAAACCGTGCCGCTGAGATACATCGCACGCGCACCCAGCGGATTGCCGGGACCGCCAGCCATGAACCGTGGCAGATAGGGCTGCCGCCCCAGCATCTCGGATGGCGGAATCCAGTCCGGCCATTCCGTCTTGCGCTCGATCGACTTCACACCCGACCAGGTGAAACCGTCGCGCCCGACGCCGATGCCGTAGCGGACGGCCTTGCCGCCGCCGAGCACGAAATAAAGGTATGTGTGCGGAGTATCGACAATGATCGTGCCAGGCGCTTCCGATGTCGGATATTCGACCACCTGACGGCGCAACGCCGCGGAAACAGCGGACGCCTCGCCAACTGAAACCGCTGCGTCCCGACCGGTGACCGCGCTGTGCGCGATCGATCCGGTGCTCGGCTCCACAGCCATGGCCAGCGTTTGGGCGCGCGCGTCTGTTACAAACAGCGCCGCTCCGGCCGCCACGAACGCCACTCCAGCAAGGCGTGCGATGCGATTGAATCTCGATATCGCGCCACCGGCGATGTTGTTCTGCATAGTCCGACTCCCCGACCTATCGTTGACGGGGAGACTAGATATGGTTGTTTCAGGTGCCTCCATTGCACAATGGTTAACGTTGAGTATCGAAAGTGACGGGGTATTTTATACGTTCGTATACGCGCCTTAGGTCCCGGCTTTTGTCTGTTCGGCGCGCCGGAAGGCGGTCGGCAGAAGCGGCGCAACGAGAGGATTGCGGGCCTGGCGGGACCGCAAGATACGGTTTCGGTTGAACTTTCCGGCTCGCCAATGGCCACATTTCTTGCAAATATAAGGCCGGTTCACGGCAAGGGGCCGATGGGCCAGGGGATGGTTATGCAGGAGCAATCCGCGGCGAACTCGATCGTCTTTGTTGTCGACGACGACGCTTCGTTGCGCGAAGCGCTAAAAAGCCTGTTGCGATCAGTCGGGCTTCGGGTCGAAACATTTGGCTCGGCGGCAGACTTCCTGACCCACAAGTTTCAGAATGATGCCGCCGCGTGTCTGGTGCTCGACGTCCGGCTGCCCGGCTTGAGCGGACTGGACTTTCAGGCCGAACTCGCCAAGGCGGGTATCCAGATTCCCATCATTTTCATCAGTGGGCACGGGGATATCCCGATGACCGTGCGCGCCATGAAGGCCGGCGCGATAGAGTTCCTTACCAAGCCGTTCCGGGATCAGGACCTCCTCGATGCGGTGCAGATTGCACTGGAACGCGACCGCAAGCGCCGCACCCAGGACAAGGCCGTCCACGAAGTCCGCGCCCATTTCGAGGCGCTGACCCCTCGGGAACAGGAGGTCATCAGCCTGGTTACCGCGGGCTTGATGAACAAGCAGATCGCCGCCGAGCTTGGCGTCAGCGAAATCACCGTCAAAGTGCACCGCGGCAACGTCATGAAGAAGATGGGCGCGCGGTCGTTGGCAGATCTGGTCCGAATGGCCGACACGCTGGGAATTAGGCGCACCAAGACTTAGCCGTTCCAGCCCGGCCGACTTAAACCTAGGTATAATCTCGCTTACTAGTTTTGGCCGGGAAGCCTTCCCAACGTTCAGTAGAAGCTCCAGTCCGCCGCCCTCTACAAATGACGTCAAGGCTGGCGGGGTCAAGCGACCCACATGTCCGGCCTCTAGAAGACGGCCGAGACGGGAGAGCTTCAATGAACTACTCGATATTGACCGCCGACCGGAATACGCATCTCAAGATTGTCACTTTGGCGCTGATTGCAGCGCTGACGGTTGCCGTCGTCGGCCTTAATGCTCGCGTCGAAGAATTGGGGAATCAAGTTGCCACAGCCAAAACCGGTGGACCGGTCGTCAAGGCGAACAAGGTCATTCAAATTACCACGAGCGATGGTTCGGAAGTTCGCTGATCCTTCTGCAGGATTGGCTTATGGATATGCGTTGCTGCCGTTCACGCCAGCGTAGAGTGGCTGCCCACTAAACCTTTGTATAGTACGCCCTGCACTTTGGTGGTGCCGGATAAGCGCATGTGTTGACTTGGACTGGCGTTTAAGGGCGTTCTATCCTTTGGTTTGCAATTCAGCGGACTCGAGGAGCGTGAAATTGGAGAATCTCCCGGTGATCTCAATTGTTGACGATGATGAGTCCGTGAGAGAAGCAACGAAATCCCTCGTCCGGTCGCTTGGCTACAAAGCCCTGACGTTCGAGTCCGCCGAAGAATTCCTCGAATCGGCGCAGATGATGGCGACTACCTGCCTCATCACCGACGTTCAGATGCCGGGTTTGAGTGGCGTAGAATTGCAAGACCGCCTGATTGCCGACGGCCATAATATGCCGACCATATTCGTCTCCGCCTTTCCCGACGAAAGGCTGGAGCGACAGGTGCTTCAGAGCGGAGCCATCGGGTATTTGCGCAAACCGTTTAAAGAAGATCACTTGATCGATTGCATCGACGCAGCGCTGAAAAACCAGAGCGACTGAAGCGGCCGGGTCCTAAGAACCGCTAAAAAGCGCCCGGCCCAGAACCCAGCTTCGGAACTCAGCCCCAGAACCAAGCCCCAAGACCGCCCCCCATAAGTCAGCCGGAAGACTCAGGCTGTCGGGCCTTTCCAATCGCATTCCGCCAGATCCCGCCCCGCCGATCCCGAGTTTTCAGCTCCGCGGAGGAAAACCGGCCGCCAAAGCGGGCATTCCCGGCATTGCACGCTCGCGGCGGCAATGCGAGATTGTTTGCGAAGGTTGCGCGGCCGATGTAAGGCGCCGGGGCGATTTTCGGGGTGAATACCGATGGTTTCATCGAACGACGACGAGCCACTCGACGCCGCAGACCTTTCGGGCGTGCGCGTCCTCGTGGTCGAGGATTCATGGCATATTGGTGTAGCCTTAAAAAGCCTGCTCCGCGCCATGGGCGCTGAAGTCGTCGGGCCCGTTGCCACCGCTGCTGATGCCGACCGGTTGATCTCGGAGCAAATTCCGGACGTCAGCATCGTCGATTTCAATCTGCGAGGCGGTGAACTGGCTCACGGCCTTATCAGCAGGCTCAACGAGCGCGGCATCCGCGTGATCGTGATTTCCGGCTATTCCGAGGTCCCGCTGGCGCCGGGAGCAACCGCGATCGTTTTGCAGAAGCCCATCGTCGAGGCGCAGCTTCTCGCCGCTTTGCGCCCGGTGGCCGAGCAAAAGGCGGCTCGATAGAACAATCTCCGCCATTCTACAGGCGATCGAGCGGAACCCCAATTTTGCAGCGGACGCCGTCGCTATCGAACCGGAGGTCGATAGTACCGCCGAGTTCGTGAGGGATAAGATCGCGTATGAGGCTGGTGCCGAAACCGGAGCGAGCCTGCGCCGTCACCGGCGGGCCGCCGATCTCACGCCACTCGATCGTCAGCATCGCGCCCGAGTTCCCGTCAGACGGCTTGTCCCACTCGATCGATACCCTGCCTCCCGGCTTCGACAATGCGCCGTATTTCGCCGCATTCGTCACCAGCTCGTGCAGTACCATCGCCACCGCCTGCGTCGCCGCTGCGGAGAGCATGATGTTTGGGCCGCTGATCTTGGCGTTTGCGTCCGTCGCGTAAGGTGCGAGCTGGTCGCGGACGAGGTCGGCAAGACCGACGCCGTGCCAACGGCTTTGGCTCAGCAGCGAGTGAGCGGCCGCCATCGATTGAATGCGGCCATCGAGCGCCTTGACGAATTCACTCATCGAGGTGCTGCCTTCGCGCGTTTGCATGGCGACGACGGCGACGCGCGCGAGCACGTTTTTGACACGGTGGTCGAGTTCCGCGATCAGGAGATCCTGGCGCTCCTCGGCATGTTTCCGCTCGGTGATGTCGACGGTCAGACCTTTGATGCGTTGCAGCCGCCCTTGCGGGTCGAACTCGCCTTTCGCCGTTTGTTCCAGCCATATCGCCCGGCCATCGGGGCGTACAAACCGGAAGGTGACGTCAAACGAGGGAGCATCGGGGCTAATCTTGCGCACAAGCTCCGTCAACCGCGAGCGGTCGTCCGGATGAACCAGCGCGAGGAATTTCGCCCCGGTGAGGTTTTCTTTCGGATCGAAGCCAAGGATCAGGGCCGCGTTCTCGCTTCGCTGTGATTGGTCGCTGCGAACGTCCCAGTCGAACGCGGTGACATCACCGGCCGACAGCGCCTCCTGTAGCCGTCCCTCACTCGACGTCAGGTCGGCCTCATGCTTGCGGCGTTCGGCAAACAGCGCTGCGAGAACAAAGGCGCAAAGCGCCACCGCGAGGATGCCTGCCTGAGCGGACAGGACGCGTTCGCCAATTGGAAATGTGGCGTCGCCGAAAATGCCGATGCCGAATGTTGTGGTCCAGACGATGGTGAGGGCGACGAGGAAGGCTGCCGTCGCGGAGAAGACCGGCCGACAGCGGGCGGCGAGCCACAACAGCAGCGGGAACAGCGAAGCGATCGGCACCACCGTCGCCCACGGCTCTCGCGGCAGGTAAATAATCACGCCGCTCAACACAGTCAGCGCGAACAGCGCAGCAAAAGCTTCGCCGAGTTCACGACGTGGCGGCGGGTCGCGCAGCGCTAGGAAAACGCCGATCAGCAGCGGCGCCACCGTGACGATGCCAAGCGCGTCGGACGTAAACCAGTGACGCCAGATCGTCAGAAGCGGCGCTCCCGAACTATGGAACATTACATAGCCCAGCGTCCCGCCGATCCCCGAGATTGCGGATCCCGTGATCGCCGCCAAAAGCAGCCCAAGCACTTGGCGCAGCGTGTTCAGACCGAAGGCTTGACCGAAATAGCGTTCGATCAGACCGGCCACGATCACCGCTTCGCCGGCGTTGCAAACGGCAAATACGGTTGCGCTCCAGATCGACCGGTCGCCGAGGAGGTTGGCCACGATGGTTGCGGCCATTGCGCCCGCCACCACAGGCCACCGTATGCTGGGGCCGACCGCGATGAGCAGACCGGCAGCGACGCCGGCAGCCGGCCAGAACACGGCTACGCCGTCGGGCTTGGTCAGGAGGGCAAGGCCCAATCGCGCAGCCAGGAAATAGACGACGCCTAGCGCGGCGGCGAGCGCAACCCAGTTGACCCAGGGCCGCCGTGATTCAGCAAAGGCCGACACGCGGCGTAGCGCCTGCCCCTGCATATCGTGCAGCATGAGGTTCCCCCCTCAGCCAGCAAATTGTGCCACGCCGTATCGGGCGAGTCGACATAAAGGCGGCCGGCGATGGGTCTCATGGCCCAGATTAGCTTCCGAAGGGTCGGATCGGCCGAAAATGGCGGCACAAACCTCGCACTCGATGGCTGCACCCTATACAGAGGTACAGGGTGACCCCTCACTTCCGATACCATGCGTCTACCAAGGTTCAATGGAGCTATCGAACGCATCCCCCTAAGTTAGCGTTATTAGGCAGACCGGCGGCGCCCCATCCCCCCCGACACCCCAGCCGCCAGTCTCACAAGCCTAAATTGAGTGAACTCAAGAACCCCAAGCGCGTATCTGCTTGGGGTTCTTTCTTTTTGAGGCCGACGCGCATTTTCCGGCCGGAGCGTCGTCGCCGAGCCGCGCCCGCCGCACGGTAAAATGAGCTGGATAAAGCTGCGAAAAATATTGACTCCGGACTCTCGACAAACCGATTCGCATCGATTCTTATCGAGTGTGATTTGGAAAGAGATGCGGCACATCTTCCGATCGCGGGTGCAGGGGACTGTCCGAACGGAGGCTGGCGATGGCGCGCGCCGAAACGGCGAGTGCGTCTTTACGATCGGATTCTATTCAGGGCTTGGCCAAATCAATCGCCAAGCCCGCATACGGACGGCTGTTGAGCGCCGAGCCGCTGCTGCGGCGGGCCGTGCCGGTCCTCATCATCGCCTTTCTGATAACGATCAGCATCGGCGCCGCCGTACAGGTGCTCGAGCAGCGCCGACAAATCATGCGCGACGCGCGGCAAACGGTCGAGGCGCTGGCCGACGAACTGGCCATCGCGCTCGATAATCCTCGGCGCGAGGCGAGAGCCGGGATGACCGCACGGTCGTCCACAGCGCTGGAGCATGCAGTGCCGGCATGGGCCGCCACACAGCAACGATCGATCCTCGTCGCCGACGCTTACGGCACGATTGTCGCCAGCTCTCCGAACGATCCGCAGATGCTTGGCCGCCCGATTCTCGACCTCCTCGGACCATCACAGCCGTTGACCACCTTCGGCGCCGCGGCCGGCACGCTCGAAATAACTCTTCCCGACGGCGCTGCCGCCCTGGCGACAGTGCGTGCGTTGCGAAACCCGCTCGGCGCGGTCGCCGTGATCCAGACAGCAAGCGACGCGCTCTCGAACTGGCGCTCCACCACCGCGCTCACCGTCACGCTGTCGGCGACAACCGGCTTTGTCGTGCTGATCCTCGGCTTTGCCTTCCACTGGCAGGCGACGCGCGCGCGCGAAGCCGATCTCATCCATGACACCGTTCGCGGCCGCATCGACACCGCGCTCAACCGTGGCCGCTGCGGGCTATGGGACTGGGACCTCGCACGCGGCCGCGTGTTCTGGTCGCGCTCGATGTTCGACATTCTCGGCCTGCCGGCGCGCGACGATCTGCTCACCTTCGGAGAACTCAACGCGCTCGTTCACCAGGGCGATATCGACCTTTACGGCCTCGCCAGGCAACTCGCCGACGCCGAAATTCAGTCGATCGATCATGCTTTCCGCATGCGCCACGCCAATGGCCGCTGGCTGTGGCTGCGGGTGCGCTGCGAGTTGACTCGGCAGGACGGCGAAGCCGGACTTCACCTCATCGGCATCGCCGTCGACGTATCCGAACAGAAAAACCTGGTCGAGAAAACGACCGCCGCCGATCTGCGGCTGCGCGACGCCATCGAAACCATTCCGGAAGCCTTCGTCTTGTGGGATGCCGACAACCGCCTCGTGCTTTGCAATTCGAATTTCCAGGAACTGCATCGCCTGCCCGACGAGGCAGTCATTGCGGGCGCGCTCTATGAAGCCGTCGTGGCTGCTGGCAAGAAGCCGATCGTGCGCACCACGAGCGTCAACGAAGACGGCCAGCCGCAAGGGGCACGCACCTTCGAAGCGCAACTGAACGACGGCCGCTGGATGCACATCAGCGAACGCCGCACCAAGGATGGCGGTTACGTTTCCGTCGGCACGGATATCACCAAAATCAAGCTGCACGAGCAGAAGCTGGTCGAGGGCGAGAAACGGCGGATTGCGACCATCAATGACCTGCGCCATTCGCAACAGGAGCTGGAGCGCCAGACCGGCGCGCTCGCCGACCTCGCGGAAAAATACGCGGAGGAAAAGACCCGCGCCGAAGAAGCCAACCAGGCCAAGTCGAAGTTCCTGGCCAACATGAGCCACGAGCTGCGCACTCCGCTCAACGCCATCATCGGCTTCTCCGAGATTATGGAATCGGCGATGTTCGGGCCGCTTGGCGCGGCCAAATACACCGAATATTCGCGCGACATCCGCGAGAGCGGCCAATATCTGCTCGACGTCATCAACGACATCCTCGACATGTCGAAGATCGAGGCCGGCAGCGTTAATTTCAACCCTGAAACCGTTGAGCTCGATCACATCCTCGCCGACAGCCTGCGCGTTGTCAGCGGCCGGGCCAACGAAAAATGCCTGACGCTGAATTCTCAGATTGCGCCCGGCATCACGCTCAATGCCGACCGCCGCGCCCTCAAGCAGATCGCGCTCAATCTCCTTTCGAACGCCGTAAAGTTCACGCCGGACGGCGGCACCGTCACGGTGCGCGGGCGTGCGCGCGGCGGCATGGTCACGATCGCCATCGAAGACGACGGTATCGGCATTCCGAAGGATGCCCTGCACAAGCTCGGCCGCCCGTTCGAGCAGGTCGAAAGCCAGTTGACCAAAAGGCACCAGGGATCGGGCCTTGGCCTCGCCATCGCGAAATCGCTTGCCGAGATGCATGGCGGCGCGATGCGTATCCGCTCGCTGCTCGGTCGCGGTACGACGGTCGTGGTGCGGCTGCCGCTTGAAACGCCAAGCATACTTCCGCGCAATGTCGGAGATGATTACTGCTCGCTGGACGTTGCCCCGAAAACTGCGACCGCCGACCTTTTCGGCGAGAAGGTCGCTGTCTAGGCGCGCCGCATTTGGGTGCAGCTTCCGGTCATGCTAAACATCCCTCACCTCGCCAAAGCGCGAGGAGAACACCGGACCGCGCGCATGCCGCAAACAATCACGACCGGGTACCGCGCGCTCGTCGACGCCGCCGAGCGTGAGATCGAAACCCTGACGGTTGAGCAGGCGCTTGCGCTTTTCGGCCGCGAGGACGTGACCTTTATCGATATTCGCGACGTCCGCGAACTTGACCGGGAAGGACGCGTGCCCGGTGCGTTTCATTGCCCGCGCGGCATGCTCGAATTCTGGATCGATCCGGAAAGCCCCTATCACAAGCCGGTTTTTGCCGCGGACCAACGCTTTGTATTCTTTTGCGCCGGCGGGCTGCGTTCGGCGCTGGCGGCGCAGACGGCGCATCGCATGGGCCTGCGACCCGTCGCCCACATCAAAGGCGGATACGGTGCGTGGCGCAAAGCGAACGGCCCGCATGAACTGCCGGCAGCCAAGCCAGGCTCCGCCTAGCAGCGCAGTCCCGGCAGCCCCTCGCCCGCGCCGATCGAGGCGAAGATGCAGGCGGCGATGGAATGTGGCAGGGTTTAGCTTTCCGCCCGCCCAAGCGAGCAATACGGCCTTGGATAAAGGACATGGATTCAATAGAAAAATCGGTCAGCCGAGCCACTGCCCCGCGCCATCACGTATCCCGCGCGAGCAGGCCCAAGCGATCTGATGCCAAGCGCGACAAGATCGTCTGGGCCGCAGCCAAGCTGTTTCTTGCCAAGGGCTATGACAGCGTTTCGATCAACGACATCATCGTCGTTGTCGGAGGATCGAAAAGCACGATTTATTCCAAATTCGGCAACAAGGAGAAATTGTTCGAAGCTGTGGTGGCGCAGATGTGTTCTGAAGTCACAATTCAGATCGACACGCGGCTGGATGGTACGATCGACCAACAACTGACACGTATCGCGTATTCCTTTTTGTCGAAAGTGCTGTCGCCGCAAATACTGTCATTCCATCGCCTGATCACCTCGATAGGCCGGGCTTTCCCGGCGACCGGGCGACTGTTTTACAATTCCGGACCGCGGACAGTTTACCAGATTATCGCGGAGTGGATTGCCCTACAACAAAAGGCGGGCAACATCCGCGACGACGCAGATCCCTACGACCTCGCCATTCTGTTTCACGACATGCTGATCGGCGATCAACAACTGGGCTGGCTGACATCGACCTTCAACGAGAAGGATCGCACCAGGCTCATCAAGCACAAGGTGCGGCTTGCCGTGGCCGTTTTCCTCCGAGGTTGCGCTCGTACCAAGCCGCACGACCCTGTCCGGGCAAACAATTAACCGACAAGGTTTGTGACGGCTCGCAACTAAAGCGAATCCCGGCATACCGGCAGCCGTCATCCACCGTCCCGCCGCGAACGGCCCCGGTGCGAGCTTGGAACCCTCCCCTAATCTCGCCTTTTCCGTTGCGTCCCAACGGGTTGCAATCTTGATTTGTCAAAAATGGCTCAAGGGTGCAGACTGCGCACCGTAACGATCGTTACACTTTCTGGGAGGAAGGGAAAATGCAGACCGAAGCAAGGCTCCAGGCCGTCGGCCACAAGGCGGCCGCACGACCTGAATTCGCAGAGATACTCAACCGCATAGTCAAGATGCGCCCCGAAATCGCTTCCCGGGCGCTTGCGTCAGAGAAGGCAAAGCGGGTGCCTGCCGAGACAATGGATGCGCTTCGCGACGCAGGAGTATTTCGCCTGATGCAGCCCAAGCGCTTCGGCGGATATGAGTATGGCCCAGCCGAACTCGCGCAGATCGGCTTCGAACTGGGCCGCGCCTGCGGCAGTACCGGGTGGTGCGGAACACTCGCCGTTTGCTTTGGCTGGATGACCGCCTTTTATCCGCTCGAAGCTCAGCAGGAGGTCTGGGACAACACGGACAATCTCCTCGCCGTTTCCTACGTTCCGACTCCCAAGGTTGAAGCCGCCGACGGCGGTTTCAAAATTTCCGGCAGCTGGCCCTGGGCCAGCGGCGTCGATAGTGCGGCGTGGCTGATCCTGGCCGCGATGCTTCCCGGCAAGGATGGTCCGCCAACTCTTGCATGGTGCCTTGTGCCCGTCAGCGATGTGGTCGTCGACCACGGCAGTTGGAACGTGACTGGGCTTGAAGGCACCGGCTCAAAAACCGTCGCCATCGACACTCCCGTATTTGTGCCAAACCATCGTGTGTTGCCATTGGGCCGAATTTTCTCCGGAAAAGTTCCTGGACTTGAAGTGCCCGGCAACGATCAGGCTCGCTTCGGGTATCCCACTTTCGGACCGACGGCCCTGGTGTCTCCAATCGTCGGCATGGCGCAAGGCGCGCTCGATGCCTTCACTGAAACGGCACGCGGCGCTCGGCGGATGGCGCGGCCCGGCGTCTTCGAGCAGGTCGCCGAATCCGCGCTCATTCAAAGCTTGGTCGGACGGGCGTCGGCCTACGTCGATGCGGCGCGAACTCTGATGCTGACCAGCCTGCAGGAAGGGCAGGAAGTCGTTCGGACCGGCGGAACGCTTGAGATCGAGCAGCGGGTACGCATCCGCCGCAACCATGGCTTTGCGGCGAGGACTTCGTCCGAGGTCGTCAATGAGATATTCGCAAAATCCGGCGCGGCCGCAGCAGACGAGAAGAACCGCGTACAGCGGTTCTGGCGGGATGCCAATACGGCCGCGCTGCACGCGAGCCTCGATTGGGATACGCTTTCGGCGCTTTATGGTGCGCAGCAATTGGGGCTGCAGCCTCAAGGGATATTCTGAGGCGGCACCAGGCGCCCGTCGGCGCCAAAGCTGTTTGAACGAGGTGCCGGCGCGTCGGGCGTAAGCCCGCAACGCGCCGGGTCGGGTCTCTCTCGACTACCCTTCGCGGTTCGGCGTACCGAGCACGTGCGTTTTTGGCGGCAAAATTTACTTCGTCGAAAGTCTGGGTGAACCGACTGATCGGAGTCGAGACCGCTCTTGTCGATCGATAGGAACGTCTCCGGTATCAATGCGGTCGCAAGCATGACGTCATTGATATCCCGGTGGGCATGCCAGCTATCATCGGGCTTCTGTGCGTACGGCAACCACGCGCTGACAATCTCATCCGCCAGCGATCCGGAACGCCAAAGCGGATCGGCTGCACCATGAATGGGTTTGGCGGCACCGGCTATTATGGGCAGTGCTCTCAGACCGATTGCAAGACCGAGCTCTCGGAAAGCTAGGCGGTGCCGCGCAGGCCGCGCCAGATTGCGACCGTTGCGGAAGGCGACAATGCCTCGCTCGCAGGCGGCAGTTATCTCTTTCAGGAGCGGAACATCGCCAGGGTGATGTTGCCCGGGCAGCTGGCAAAGACGACAAGCGTCAAAGAGTAGCCCACCCACGCCAAGCGGGTCGTCGGTCGTCCAATCCCTGTGTTCACACAAGCCGGACAGCGATTTGATGCCGCCGTCAAGATCCGCCACCCCGGCATCGATCGGCATCTTGGAAGCCGCAAATCGCGCTTCCCGAAAAGTGATGAACCCGTCCAGGGCGTCGTGCTGGCCCGTGGCGGCAACGAGCGGCCTCGAGAGATCGGTGCTCATCTTCCAGTAAACGCCGGCGACTTCGCCCGATCGCGATCGGCGGACAAATCCTTTGAATGCCGCCTCTCCCAGTTCGACCGCCCACCGCGAATACGAAGAATCGCCTGTGACGAAACCTGTCCGGCAGAGCGCATGCATCCACTTGGTCAGGTAGTGAAAATACTGACCGTCCCGATCCCATTCCAGCCGCTCGTCAATCGGCTCGCCGGCTGGGCGTTCCCCGAGCGGTTTACCGATCCTCAGGCCGCCGGAGGTCGGGTGTTGGCGCCCACTTTCGTCATCAAGCCCACTGATCCAACCGCGGCGCATATCGTCCGGGCGGTACCGCCCCAATACCCAATGCACCTTATCGACCAAATCCGTCGCACAGCGTCGATATATTTGATCGCGTGTCCGCCGGAATAATTCCAGAAAGTTGCAAACCGCAAATGCATCCGTCCAAAGGTATCGTTGCTGAGTTTGGGAAGTCGGATGCAAGCCTGTTCGCCTGGCGAATTCCGACATCAGCCGCGCTGCCATGACGGTCTTTTCGTCCGAAATCATTCGAACCTGCCCTCGATGCGACTGCGCCATGAGCGTCAGGCATTTCACGGCCGGGCGGGTTGATTCAGATCAATGGAAAGATTGCGCTTTTGATGCCTCTTGGCGTCAGGAGTGCAGAGCCTTTTCCGCGCCGGGAAGAATGAATGCACCCCGCCCCCAATTCGGGAGCTTATATTTTTCCATCAACCAGAATCAGGTTGCCAAAACGGGACACGACCATGTCGACAGACGAGGAACAGTTTTTCAGAGATTTGGGCGCGACCGCGGAAGAGGCCATGGAGCAGGTTCGCGGCGTCGAAAAGAACTATTTCAGCATGCTCCAAAACACGGCTTTCGCCGTTCCGTGGATTGTCGACTTGAGCAAGAAATTGCAGAGCTACGCCGATCGAAACATCGCCGCTGCCCTCGACTTCTCGCACCAGTTGAGCGGAGCGACGGGATTCCTCGACCTGGCTCGAATTCAGATCGAATACGCGCAAAAGCAGTTCGAATTGTTCGGCGAGCAGGCAAAGGATTTCGCCGAATCATACGTCAAGCAATTCGACCCCCATCGACTGCCGCATTGAGAACGCATAAGTCACAGATGACGCGTTAGATCTGAAGGCGATTGCGCCGCGGAGGTTATTGTCGATGCTGAGAGACAGGACATTCACCTATAGAGGACATACGTTCCAAATCCGGGCCACCACCACCGAAAAGGGCTGGGCGGTACAGGTCTATGAGCATGGCAAGCCGATCGCCCCGCCATACAAAATAACCCACGATACGGCCATCGATTTCAGCACGGCCGGGTGGGGGCATGCGGTCGCGGCCCTGATGCACACCGCCCAGAACGATGTGGAGGAAGAACATCTTCCAGAGGCAAAGAAACTTTTCCATCCGGAATAGGCAGCGGTACCGCCGTTGCGCTTCGGCGCGGACGGAAACAGCCTAAGGCGTTTTACCCAAGATCCGCACGAAGCATTCCCGCACCTGACGCTGCGTTTCCGCGACATGGGCCTGAAGGGCGGGGAAATCCGGCAGATCGGCCGCGCGCGCCAATAACGCCAGTACGCCGGCATTTGCCGATTTCGGCTCGAAAGCACTGGCATCGAACGCACTTGGATCGAACGCGCCCGGCAGGCACAGCCGCAATATCTGGGTAAGGTCGTGAAACAGCAAAACCGCCGGACGCAGCACGGCCGCATCCTCGGGCATCAAAATACCCGCGCGCGCCGCCTTCTCCAGCAGTCGGGCCGTCGACGTGTCGAGGATTTCCGGCGCGGCCGCGCCATGCACCAGTTGCAGATATTGGGCGATGAACTCGATATCGATGAGCCCGCCGGCGGCGTGCTTGAGATCCCACCGATCGGCATCGCCCTTTTCCGCAGCAATCGCGCTGCGCATTTCGACGACGTCGGCCGCGACCGCGTTTGCATTACGCTCGCGGCGGATCACATGGCGGATCGACGCTTCGATCCGCGCGGCGAATGCCGGCGATCCCGAGACGACGCGCGCACGCGTCAGCGCCATATGCTCCCAAGTCCAGGCCTCGCGTTCCTGGTAGGCGACGAAGCTCTCTATGTGGGTGGCCAACGGACCGGAGCGACCCGACGGCCGCAGCCGCATATCGACCTCATACAGAACGCCATAATTGGTCTGCACGGTCAGTGCGCTGATCAATCGCTGGGTCAATCGTGCAAAATACTGACCGCCATAGAGCGGACGCTTGCCGTCTGAATTCGGATGTTCCGCGTCGAAATCGTAAATGACGATGAGGTCGAGGTCTGAACTCGCCGTCATCTCGCGCGCACCGAGCCGGCCCAGCGCAACGATGGCAG
Source organism: uncultured Alphaproteobacteria bacterium (assembly GCA_963777635.1). GTDB lineage: Bacteria > Pseudomonadota > Alphaproteobacteria > Rhizobiales > Xanthobacteraceae > BOG-931. The sequence continues at coordinate 82,808 of CAVZSB010000047.1, read as the reverse complement.
CCTCTTGACCGCGTACGCGTCCGTGCACGGCGGCAAAGTCGGCCTCGACGCGGGCATGCAGCACGCGGATGAGCAGGTCGGCCAATCCCGCGAACACTTCGCCGGCCTGTTCCGCCGAAAGCGATCCGGACAGGATGCGGGCGCCGATCAGGAACATGTGTTCCTGGCCGAACAGCCGGATCGCATCGAGCATTTCCTCATAGCCGCGACTCTCACCGAGCGACTCGGCGAGATCGTTCTCGAGCCGTTTGGCATCGGGCAGCGCGCCGAAAAAGCTCGGGTCGATGAGCGGATCGATGACGTGCGGATGTTGCGCGAGAATCTCCGCAAGCCTCGGCGCGGCGCTGAGAATAAGCGCGATGAAGCGAATGAGTTCCGGATTTTGCCGCAGCAGCGAGAGCAAGCGCCCGCCGGCGCGCAAGCCGGCGAGAAACCGGTCGAAAGCGGCAAAAGCCGCATCCGGATTTTCCGCCCGCGCGAATTGATCGACGATGACGGGGATCAGCTCGGCCAGATTTTTCCGCGCCTGCTCGCCGCGCAAGGCGCGATAACTGCCGTCGTTCCAGCGCAGCACGGCGGCGGCGGCTTCGCGCGGCTGGCGAAAGCCCAATTCCGCTAGCCGGTCGAGCGTCTCACTGCGGCCGTCGCCCTCACCGGCCGCGAACGACAGATTCTGCTGCTGCGCAAGCAAGGCCGGCGCGCTTTCAAACAGCCTGACGTAGTGCCTCTCGACCGTGCGCAAGTGCGTCAGCAGCGCCGCGGCGAACTCGTCGCGGTTCTTGAAGCCGAGAAATCGGGCAAACTCGGCAAGTGCCTCGCGCTCCGCAGGCAGCGTATGCGTTTGCTCATCCGCCATCATTTGCAGACGATGCTCGACGCGGCGCAGGAAATCGTACGCCGCCGTCAGTTCGTCGCGGGCCGCGTTGTCGATCCAGCCGCCGGCGGCGAGCGCGCCGAGCGTCGCGACGGTTGAGCGGCCGCGCAGGCCCGGATGTCGTCCGCCGGCAATGAGTTGCTGGGTCTGCACGAAGAACTCGATCTCGCGGATGCCGCCGCGGCCGAGCTTGATATTGTGCCCCTCGATCGCAATCTCGCCGTGTCCCCGGTAGGCGTGGATTTCCTGTTTCATCGCATGAACATCGGCGACCGCGGCGTAGTCGAGATACTTGCGCCAGATAAACGGCGCGAGTTGGCGCAGAAGCCCCTCGCCTGCGACCGAGTCACCGGCGCACGGGCGCGCCTTGATCAGCGCCGCCCTCTCCCAGTTCTGTCCCCGGCTCTCGTAGTAATCGAGCGCGGCTTCGGTAGAGATGGCGATCTGGGTTGAGGCTGGATCGGGCCGCAGGCGAAGATCGACGCGGAACACATAGCCGTCCGCCGTGCGTTCCTGCATGAGTTTCACCAGATCGCGGGTAAGGCGAACGTAAAACGGTCCGGCTTCGACGTCAGGCGCCAGCGCTTGAGCGGCCGGATCGAAAAAGACCATGAGGTCGATGTCGCTGGAAAAATTCAGCTCGTAACCGCCCATTTTGCCCATCGCGAACACCACATAGCCGGAGCCCGCCTCGGGATTTTGCGGGTCGGTTGGGACGAGCTTGCCGCGGGCTGCGGCTTCGCGAAGCAAATGGCGAATGGCGGCGCCAAGTGCGGCGTCGGCAACATCGGTGAGCGCCGCGGTGACCCGCGCAACCGACCACATGCCGCCGATATCGGCGAGCGCGATCAGGAGCGCGGCTTCCGCCTTCATTCTGCGGAGAGCGCGCATCAGGGCCGCAGACCCCTTTGCCGCCGCAGCGGCCCGCCGTGCTGTGGCGAGCAGCGCGGCAAATTCTTTTTCGACGTCCCCGCTCAGCAGACGAAGAAAGCGCGCTGGATCCGCGCGAACGAGATCCCAGAGGTATGGGGCTGCGTCGGCCACCCCCCCGAGCAGATTAGCGAGCGGCGGATGAGCTAGTGACGAGCGAGGTGATCGCCTTGCCGGCAGCCGTCCGCGCGATGCCCGAAAGCCATTCGGTTACGCGCGATCGGCCCAACGCCGATGGGCGCGGCAACGCACCGGTCAGTTGCCAGACCAGAGCAGCTTCGTCGGGAGTTTGTCTTGGCCGCCGCTTGCCGGTTGCGGGCCGCCGCATCACGCACCCGCCGGTCCGGCGCGCGGCAGAGCGATGACGCTCTTCAAGCCCGGGTGATTATCTTCAAATTTCAGCTCCCCGCCGTGTAAACGCGCGACGGCGGAGGCCAGACTAAGTCCCAATCCCGACCCCGGCTGGGAGCGGCTTTGCTCCAGCCTCACGAACCGTTCGACCACGCGACCGCGATCGGCATCCGGAATGCCGGGACCGCGGTCCGCCACTGTCAGCATGATACGCTCGCCTTCCGAGCCCACCCCAACCACGATCTCGGCCGGCGTACCGTTGACTTTGCTCGCCTCCGGCCCGGCATATTTGATGGCGTTGTCGATCAGATTGGCCAGCGCCTGGCTTACCAATTCGCGATTGCCGCGGACCCGCGTCGCGAGCGGCGCGTCGACCTTGAGCGAAAGCCCCTTCTCCTCGGCCAGCGGCTCGTACAACTCGCCGACATCGCGCGCGATCTTCACGGCGTCGAATTCGACCATGTTGTCGCGCGCGTGGCCGGATTCGGCGCGCGCGATCATCAGCAACGCGTCAAAAGTGCGGATCAATTCGTCCGACTCGCCGATGGTTGTTTCAAGGGCGGCGCGATAGTCCGCCTCGCCCTTGGCGCCGCGCAACGCCTGCTCACAGCGGTTGCGCAGGCGCGTGAGCGGCGTTTTCAAGTCGTGGGCGATGTTGTCGGAGACTTCCTTGAGGCCGTGCATCAGAGCCTCGATGCGCTCGAGCATGACGTTGACGTTTTCGGCGAGGCGATCGAGCTCGTCGCCAGTGCCGGCGACCGGTAGCCGGCCGCTGAGATCGCCGGCCATGATGGTGTGCGCCGTTTCGGTCATCGCATCGATGCGCTTAAGCGCGCGGCGGCTGACAAAAAAGCCGCCGGCAAGCCCAAGCACAACGACCAGCGCGAACGACCAGCGTCCGGCATTGCCGATGATGGCATAGACGCGCTCGCGCTCTTCGAGGTCGCGCCCGACCAAGAGGCGAAAGCCGCCCGGCAATTCCACGACTTGCACGAGGGCACGGTGTTCGACGCCATCGGACGCTTCAATGCGTTTATACGAGGTTTCAAGCCAGCCCGGATGATCGAGTGCGCCGGCCTCGAGCGACCCGACATTGCCGGCAAGCGCCTCGCCGTTTGGCGCCGTCAGCAGATAAAGGCTCGAACCCGGCCGCCGTGCCCGCAGATCGAGGACAAGTACCAATCCCCTGATGCCGGCCTCCATGTAGTGCTCGCGCAAACGGCCGATTTCGGCATTAACGGTGCGTGTGATCTGCTCATTGATGAGCCGGCGCGTGTTGAGGGCGAAATAGCCCAACAGCGACGCGGCAAACAGGACAAACACCAACAGATAGACCAGCGTCAGCTGGAACGCGGTCGTTCGCAGAAGTTTTCCGAGCGCCGTCACGTTTCAGATGCTCTCACGTTGCAAGCGCAGGAGACGCCGCGATATTGCAGTCGCCGCGATCGAAAACCCGGCGACGAAATGCGGCTCCCTGTCGACAAGAAGCCGCGCGCTCCCTCTTTGCCTTTGCCAGACTAGCTCTTCGAACGCCAATGAAAAACAGGTAAGGTTTGCGACCGAGGCGAACCGGGCAATGGGGATGAGGCATATTGTCGGGTTCGGCGGCGATTCTGGGCTGAGCGAGCTTGATTGCATTTAGCCTTTTCTGACCATATTCAGAAGCACCTTGAGGCGATCTGGATCGCGATGACCGGACCTTTGGCGGGCTTTCGCATTGTCGAGTTCGCAGGCATCGGTCCAGCACCGATGGCGGCAATGCTGTTTGCCGATCTCGGCGCCAGCGTCATTCGCCTCGATCGGCTCGCGCGAAGCGGCCTCGGCATCGACATGCCGACGCGGTTCGATCTACTGGCGCGCTCACGCCCCTCGGTGGCGATCGATATGAAACAGCCCGACGGAATTGCGCTCGCCCTCGAGCTGATCGGCAAGGCCGACGCATTGATCGAAGGATTTCGGCCCGGCACCATGGAGCGCCTCGGCCTCGGCCCGGATATAGCGCTCGAGCGAAATCCCCGGCTGGTCTACGGCCGCATGACCGGTTGGGGACAAACGGGTCCGCTTTCGCAAGCCGCGGGACATGATCTGAACTATCTGGCGCTGACGGGAGCGCTGGCCGCGATCGGCCGCAAGGGATCGAAGCCAACGCCGCCCCTCAATTTGGCGGCGGATTTTGGCGGCGGCGCCCTCTTTCTCGCGTTTCGGTGTCGCCTGCGCCATGCTCGAAGCACAGCGATCTGGAAAGGGACAGGTCGTGGACGCGGCCATGACCGAAGGCGCCGCGTCCCTGATGACGATGTTTTATGGCTTGCACGCCGCCGGGCTGCATACGCTCGAACGCGGCTGCAACCTCCTCGATACAGGATCGGCGATCTACGAGGTGTATGAGTGCGCCGATGGACGTTTCATTTCGATCGCGCCGATCGAGCTGAAGTTTCGCGAAGTGCTGTTTGAACGGCTTGGCCTGCCCTACACCACCGATGACGGCGCCGAGCTTCGCAACAAGCTCGAAGAACTTTTCAAGACTCGAAACCGAGACGATTGGTGCGCGCTGCTTGAAGGCACCGATGCCTGCTTCGCGCCGGTGCTCACGATGGAGGAAGCGCCGCACCATCCGCACAACATCGCCCGCGGTACCTTCGTCGAGCTTGAGGGAGTGGTGCAACCGACCGCCGCACCGCGCTTCAGCCGGACGCCGTCGTCCCGCCCGACGCCGCCGCAAGAGATCGGCGCAGGAACCCGATCCGCACTCGCCGCATGGGGCGTTCCGGGCGAGAGAATAGAGGCGCTGTTTGCGGCCGGCGTAGTGGCGGAGCCCGCGTCTTCGGCCGTTGCTGAACCGGCGCAATAATCGCGCGACGCGCTCGCGCGCATACTCGTAAACGCGCTGCCACTAGCGAGTAGATGTCCGCTATCGGGGGTCAAAGCGGAATGCCGCAGAGGTGTGCGTGGTGTACGCTGGCGACCCATTGCAGACATGGCGGCCCCGATAGACAGCGTGCCACGCGAACCGTAAGGTTGTGGTGGCCTGGTCTTCCCAGCGGGAGCGGTCTGCGTGGCCGAGACTCGGAAAATTGCAGCGATTCTGGCCGCTGACGTAGTGGGCTTTAGTCGGCTCGCCGGGGTCGACGAGGATCGCACACTGGCGCGACTTCGGGCACTCCGGAGCGATCTGATCGATCCTACTATCGCGGTGCATAACGGGCGCGTGGTCAAGCGTACCGGCGATGGCGCCATTGTTGATTTCCGCAGCGTCGTCGACGCTGTGCGCTGCGCTATCGAGGTGCAGAACGGAATGGTAGAGCGCAATGCGGGCCTACCGCCGGAGCGGCGTATCGACTTTCGGATCGGTATACATCTGGGCGACATCGTCGAGGAGAGCGATGGCGATTTAATGGGCGACGGCGTCAACATCGCCGCGCGGCTAGAAGGTATCGCCAAGCCCGGCGCGATTTGTCTTTCCGAAGACGCCTATCGGCAGGTGAAGGCGCGGCTCAATCTTGCGGTCAGCGATCTCGGTGCTACTCAACTGAAGAACATCGCCGAGCCGATCCGAGTTTATTCCCTCCAGGTGGGCGTCCCTGCCGAAGCAAAACTCGCAACGAAGGATGAGTCCTCGGAAAAGCCTCCTTCAGCGCTTGCGATGCCAGATAAGCCCTCGATCGCAGTTCTACCCTTTGAGAATTTGAGTGGCGACCCAGAGCAGGAATATTTTGCGGACGGCATGGTCGAGGACATCATCACCGGCCTCTCGCGCATCAACTGGCTCTTCGTCATCGCGCGCAATTCGACCTTTACTTACAAGGGTCGCGCCGTCGATGTGAAGCAGGTTGGGCGTGATCTCGGCGTGCGCTATGTACTCGAAGGCAGCGTGCGTAAGACCGCGGATCGTGTGCGCATCACCGGACAGCTAATAGACGCAGCAACGGGAGCACATGTGTGGGCCGAGCGTTATGATCGCAAATTTGATGATATTTTCGCTCTCCAGGACGAGGTCACGTTATCCGTTGTCGGCGCAATCGAGCCAAGTCTGCGTCTGGCGGAGATCGAACGTGTCAAGCGCAAACGGCCGGATAGCTTCGACGCCTACGATCTCGTTTTGCAAGCCCAGCCCGACGTTTATTCAAGAATCCCCGAGCGTGCGACGAAAGCGTTGTTGCTTTTGGAGCGCGCGCTCGCGCTCGATCCGACTTATGCGCTGGCGCACGCCTATGCCGCGGAATGCCATCATAGCCTCCTCGTGCGCGGTGGACTGCGCGAGGAGAACCGCGCGGCGTCGATCCGCCATGCCGAAGCTGCAATAGCGCACGGCCATGGCGATGCACCCGCTCTTTCCTTTGCCGGTTTCGTCATCGGCATGGACAAACATGATCGCGCCGCTGCATTCGCTGCGTTCGATGCCGCCCTCGACGTAAGTCCTTCATCGGCCCTCACCTATATTCTCGGCAGCGTCATTCTGGCATGGGCAGGAGAGGCTGAGCGCGCTCTCGAATGGGCCAACCGCGGTTTACGCCTCAGCCCGTTTGATCCCTACCGGGCTTCGGCTTTGGTCGCGTCGTCACTTGGCCATTACCACTGCGGCCAATACGATGAGGCCACCTCCGCTGCTCGCAAAGCTGTTCAAGCCACCCCAGGGTTCAGCATGTGTCATATGGCGTTGGCTGCAGCACTTGCGAAACTGGGACGCCTCGAAGAGGCAAGTGCTGCTGCGGCACAGTTGTGGAATTGCAGCCGGCGTTCCATATCAGCAAGCAAATGACCAGCACGGACTGCGCGCCCGCGCTATCGGCCTCTCTGAGCGAAGCGCTCCGCGCTGCCGGGCTGCCGGAATAACATTGTTATTTGCGAAGCCTGTCGGCTGCGACGAACGTCTGCGTTTGGCACTAAGCGGACCTCGCGCGATGTCCAACCTGTGTCTGCTTTTAGGCATAAAGCAGAAATCTGTCGGTGGACGGCAGCTCCAAACGATTTTATGAGCACACGCGCTATCGCGCGTCGTCGCGGATCATGTAGCCGGCGCCGCGCACGGTGTGCAGGAGGGGTTGCGCAAAGCCCTTGTCGATCTTGGATCGCAGCCGCGAAATGTGCACGTCGATGACGTTGGTTTGCGGATCGAAATGGTAGTCCCAGACATTCTCCAGCAGCATCGTGCGGGTCACGACCTGGCCGGCATGGCGCATGAGGTATTCAAGCAGGCGGAACTCGCGCGGCTGAAGCTGCAGCTCCTGCCCGGCGCGGCTGACCTGATGCGAGAGCCGGTTGAGTTCGAGATCGGCAACGCGGTAAAGCGTTTCCTCGCTGCGGCTACCGCGCCTGCGCGCCAACACCTCGACACGTGCGAGCAATTCCGCGAACGAGTAGGGTTTCGCGAGATAATCGTCGCCGCCCGAGCGCAGACCCTTGACGCGGTCGTCGACCTGACCGAGCGCCGAGAGGATGAGCACCGGCGTCTCCACCGTTTTGGCGCGCAACGTGCCGATGACCGACAGTCCGTCGAGCTTCGGCAGCATGCGGTCGACGATAAGAACGTCGTATTGGCCGTCCAGCGCAAGCGCCAAGCCTTCTTCGCCGTCGGTCGCGCGGTCGGCGATATGACCGACCTCGCGAAAAGCCTTCACGAGATAGTCCCCGGCGTCGCGGTCATCCTCGATAATGAGAAGGCGCATGGGTAGTTGCCGTGCTGACAAAACGGCCGAACGACCCGGCTGGTGGGCCTCCCGACTGGTGACATCGTTGCGCACGACTCCTCCTGCGGCAAGTTCGCATAAAAACTGAGGGGGCGGCGGGCTAGCCCACCACCCCCTCGACCTACTCCACACCGGCGGGGGCGACGGGGGCCGGGACGCAGAGTTGGTATTTAGAGGGGACGGACCTTGCAGCCCGTCCCCCAGGGTACGCCCGCCAGCGGGGGCGACGGATGCCGGCGGTTCGCCCCATTACTCTTGAGGCGCGCCCGGTTCCAATCGATCGGAACCGGGGCTCTCCATCTTCGTTTGCGGGTGATCCTTTCCGCTACCGACGTTCGGGATCGATCCGTGCCTCAGGCGTTGCCGAGCGGAAGGGCGACGAAGCGTGTGCCCTCGCCCGACTTCACCCGAAACAGCAGCGCTTTCTTGCCTTCCTTGCGGGCGTCCGCGAGTTGCTTGCGCACGTCCGCCGGGTTAGCGACCGACTTGCCGCCGACGTCGATGATGAGGTCTCCGACCTGGAAGCCGTGATCAGCCGCAACCCCACTCGGGTCGACCGCGGTGACGACGACGCCGTTTCCGTTGCCCTTGGTGCTGGGCGCGAGCGTGAGCCCGAGCTTCGGCATATCGGCATCGGCGTTGCCGTGCTGGCTTTCCTGATTTGAAGCCGCTTTCTCGTTCGGCAGCGTGCCGAGCGTCAGCGTCACGGTCTTTTCCTGGCCTTGATGCACCATGGCGAGTTTGACCGAGGTGCCTGGCGCCATCGTGCCGATCCGGCGAGCAAGCTCGCGAGCGTCGGCGATGGGGGCGCCATCGACAGCAGTGATAACGTCGCCGCTCTCGATTCCTGCCTTGGCCGCCGGGCTGTTGGGCTGCGGCTCAGAGACAAGCGCGCCGGCCGCCTTTTGCAAACCGAGGCCCTCGGCAATGTCCGCGGTCACCGGCTGAATCTGCACGCCGATCCAACCGCGGGTGACGCTGCCCTTGTCCCGCAACTGAGCGACCACGTTTTTCACTGTGTCGGCGGGAATGTCGAAGGCGATGCCGACCGACCCGCCGGACGGCGAGAAGATCGCGGTGTTGACTCCGATCACATTGCCGTCGACGTCGAAGCTCGGGCCGCCGGAATTGCCCTTGTTGACCGGCGCATCGATCTGGATGAAGTCGTCATACGGACCGGCGCCAATATCGCGGCCGCGAGCGGAGACGATACCGGCGGTCACGGTGCCGCCCAGCCCGAACGGATTGCCGACTGCAAGCACCCAGTCGCCAACGCGCGGCGCGGTGTCGGAAAGCTTCACGTACGGGAAGTCCTTGCCGTCGACCTTGATCAACGCGAGATCGGTGCGCTGGTCGGTGCCGATGACTTTGGCGGAATGGGTCTTGCCGTCATCAGTCGTGACCTGCACGTTCTCGGCATTCTGCACGACGTGATTGTTGGTTACGGCATAGCCATCGGCGGTGATGAAAAAGCCGGAACCCTGGCCGGTAACCATTTCGTGGCCGCCGTGGCCACCATTGTCGCCATTGGGCGCACCGAACCGCTTGAAGAAACGATCCATCGGCGAACCGGGAGGAAACGGATTCTCGTCGCTGCTTGGGGAAGCCATGGCCGGCCGATCGATCTTGACGCGGACCGAGATGACGGCGGGTTTAACCTTGGCGACGATGTCGGCAAAGCCCACAGGATGCTGCGGCGACAAATTCTGCGCATGCGCCGGCTGCGTAAGGAACGCTGTATTCGGCGTCAGGCTGGGCGCGACAAAGAACGCAGCCGCGCCGAGACCGGCAATCGTTGTCGCCAGAAGCCCGAATCGCCGCACGGAAAGAATACGGCGGGAGGGTTGAGTGTAATCGTTCATTACCTTCTCCAAATCGTTGCCCGTCTCGTGACGGAAGGTGGCTCGTCCGAAGCCCCTTATCTGCGAACGAATGTGGGACAGCCCGCCTTACGGCACTCTGTCGGCAAAATTAAAACTTCGTAATGTGGAAACGCGGCTTTTCGTTCTCGAGCGGAGCAAAGCGAGGAAATTCAGCCCCTATCGCGTAACAGCTCCGACAGCCGGGCTTCTTCCGCGGCGGTCAGATTTGCGACCTCTGCCGGCGGCGCGATGCGTCGCCGCCTCACCACGAAGACGATCGCCGCAAGGCCGACGAGCAGGGCCGCAGGCGGCAGACCCCACAAAGCCGCGGTGTGCCAGGCGAATAGTGGCCGCAGCAGGACGAACTCGCCGTACCGGGCGACAAGAAAATTCATAACCTGCGCATCGCTGTCGCCCGCCTTCAAACGCTCGCGCACGAGCACGCGCAGATCGTGCGCGAGCGGCGCGTCGGAATCGTCGATCGACTGGTTCTGACACACCATGCAACGCAATTCCTTGGACACGGCCCGCGCGCGCGCTTCCAGCGCGGGATCGGCAAGCACCTCGTTCGGTTCGACGGCGAGAAGCCGCGACGCACTCAACAACAGCAGACAGAGCCCGACGATGACGGACATCTGCCGGTGGCGCGGATGAAAAACTCTCACCGCATTCACTCCGCCGGCTGTAGTGCCGCCGATGCCTTCGCGGGCCGCGGGACACCAATGCGAAGCCGCCGATCGGAAAGCGAGAGGCCGCCGCCGACGAACATGATCAACGCACCGAGCCAGATCAGGAGTACCTGCGGCTTGAAATAAAGGCGTACCGGAACGCTGCCATCGGGACTTGGATCGCCGAGTGAAAGATAGATCTGGCTTACGCCGCGCCGCATCAACGACGCTTCAGTGGTCGCCATGTTGCGGGAGGGGAAAGTGCGCCGGCTCGGCTCCATGACGCCGAGCAGATCGCCGTTGGTGCGCCGCACGGTGAAACGGGCGACGACGTCGCGATAATTCGGGCCGGGCCGATTGAACATGCCGTCGAACGAAAGCCGGTAATGGGCGATGTCGATCGAATCGCCAGGCCTCACCGAGGCAATGTGCTCGGAACTCCAGGCGGTGACGGCGACGATGCCAAGGAGCGTGACACCGATGCCGAAATGCGCCACGGCAGTGCCCCAGGACGAGCGCGGCAATCCCGCCGCACGCCGCAGCGCCACACCGAGCGGCGCACGCAGGACCATAGTGCGCTCGGCAATATCGATGAGCGCACCAGCCATGACAAAGATCGCCAGTCCGACGCCAAACGGCGCCAGGACCGGACCGCCGTGTTGGAACGCGAAGGCGGCCGCGATCGCAATCGCCGCAATAATAGCCGCTGCGACAAGACGCTGGGCCGCGCCGAGAAGATCGCCGCGTTTCCATCCGAGCAGCGGCCCGAACGGCATGGCCAGCAATAGCGGTACGAATAGCGGCCCGAATGTTGAGTTGAAGAACGGCGGCCCGACGGAAATCTTGTCACCGGTCAGCGCTTCGAGCGCCAGCGGATAGAGCGTGCCGACGAAAACCGTCGCGCAGGCGCAGGTGAGAAACAGGTTGTTGAGGACAAGCGCGCCCTCGCGCGATATCGGCGCAAACAGCCCGCCCTGTTTCAGCAGCGGCGCACGCCACGCAAAAAGCACCAGCGCCCCGCCGATGAATAGGACCAGTATAGCGAGGATGAAAATGCCGCGCCGCGGGTCGGTGGCAAAGGTGTGGACCGACGTAAGCACTCCCGAGCGCACCAGGAAGGTGCCGATCAGCGACAGCGAGAACGCAACGATCGCAAGAAGAATGGTCCAGACCTTAAGCGCGCCGCGCTTTTCCATCACCACGGCGGAATGCAGCAACGCCGTGCCGGCGAGCCACGGCATGAGCGAAGCATTCTCGACCGGATCCCAAAACCAGTAACCACCCCACCCGAGTTCGTAATAGGCCCAATACGAGCCGCCGGCGATTCCGAGCGTCAGGCACATCCAGGCGCCGAGGATCCACGGCCGCACCCAGCGGGCCCAGGCGGCATCGATACGACCTTCGAGCAACGCTGCGATGGCGAATGAGAAGGCGATCGAAAAGCCGACATAGCCGAGATAGAGGAACGGCGGATGAAAGGCGAGGCCGGGATCCTGCAGGATCGGATTGAGGTCGCGGCCCTCGAACGGGGCGTCCGCGATACGCAAAAACGGATTGGAAGTCGTGAGAATGAAAAGCTGAAAGGCGGCAGCGATCCAGGCCTGCACCGCAAGCGCGTTTGCCTTCAGCTTTACCGGCAGGTTGTTGCCGAAAGCGGCGACCAGCGCACCGAAGAAGGCGAGGATCAAAATCCACAGCATCATGGAGCCTTCGTGGTTCCCCCAGACGCTGGTCAGACGGTACATCAACGGCATCGTCGAATTCGAATTCTCGTAGACGTTGAGCACCGAGAAATCCGAGCTGACATAGGCGGCGGCGAGCGCGGCGAACGACAGCGCGACGAAGGCGAATTGGGCCAACGCCGCAGGCGCCGCGATGCTCATGAGCGCCGGGTCCCCAGTGCGGGTGCCGACGACCGGCATCACCCCCTGGATCAGCGCCAGGCCGAGCGCCAGCATCAGCGCATAGTGGCCGATTTCGGCGATCACTTTCCCGCTCCTGCGACCGGCCTCGCCGCCCGTTGCGCATAATCGTCCTTCCAATGCCCCGACTTCTTCAAGGCATCGGCTACTTCCTTCGGCATATAGGTCTCGTCGTGCTTGGCGAGGATCGTATCGGCATTGAACAAGCCCGAACCATCGAGTGCGCCTTCCGCGACGACGCCCTGCCCTTCGCGAAACAGATCGGGCAGCACGCCCTGATAGGCGACGGCGATCTCGTGGTCGCCGTCGGTGACCTCGAAGCGGACTTTCAGATTGTCGCCGCGCACCAAACTTCCGGCCTTCACCAATCCGCCGAGCCGAATGCGGGTGCCTGACGCGATATGCTTCTCGGCTATGTCGCTCGGCGAATTAAAAAACACGATCGAATCGCGAAACGCATTGAGCATGAGCGCAACGGCGATTGCGAGCACGCCGAGCCCGCCGCCGATCAGAACCAGGCGTCGCCGTTTGCGGGTCATGATAGTCTTTTCACCGGCATGATCCTTCGTCAGCCCTCGAGGCCGAGGTCTTTTATCAGATCGTCGATACGCTTGGCGTCGTCGGGACGGCCGCCGAGCGCGCGCTTGGCGTCGGCGGCGGCGTCCTTAGCCTTGTCGCGCTCACCGAGCACGACATAGGCCCGCACCAGGCGGAGCCAGCCGTCCACATCGGCGCCATTGCCGTGCAGCCGATCGGCAAGGCGCGCGACCATGCCGCGGACCATGTCGCGGCGCTGGTCGTCGCTCAGATTGGAAGCCGCGGCCACATCGTTGGCGCTTGGACCGGCAGTAGCGACCTGTGCTCCGGTCGTCCTTGCCAGCGCCTGACGCACGAAGTCGACCCACTGCGCACCGGCCGGCGCTTCGGCCAGCAACGCACGCCACATGGCGGCAGCGTCTTCGCTCTTGCCGTCCTGCTCGGCGGCAAGCCCGAGATAGTAGCGGGCCTTCGGCTCGTGCGGGTCGCGGGAGACGGCGCGCTCGAATGCCGCTTTGGCCTCGACCGTCACCACGCCGTCCGCGGCGGCGGTCTCGGCTTCGCCGAGGTCGGCTTCGCGCGTCGCGCTCTCGCCGTTGAGCTTCAGCGCTTTCTTTCGCGCTTCGACCGCATCGTCGAAGCGGCCGAGCCGCATATAGACCGGGGCGAGCACTTCCCAGCCCGGGCCATCGCTGGGATTCTGCGCCAGGTGCGTCTCGACCTTGCTGACGAGTGCGACGATCGACTCATCGCCTTGGGGGGTACGGATGCGGGCGAATGCCGGCTCGCCCGGAAGGTTCGGCGAGCCGAGCGCGACATAGAGGCCAAGCGGCCCGAACGGCAAGACGACCAAGGCCGCGAGTGCCGCCCAGCTGCGCCGGCGCAGATGAAGCGGCGCGTCGGGCGAAGTGGCGGTCGGCCGGGTCGCCGCGGCTGCGGACAAAAGCCGACGCGACACCTCAAGGCGCGCAGCCTCAGCCTCGGCTTCCCCGATCAGCCCGGAGGCACGATCCCGGTCGATCTCCTGCAATTGATCCTTATAAACGACAATGTCGCTGCCGCCGCTTACCGGACGCGAAGCCCGCCCAAGCGGGAGCAACACGGCGAGGATCGCCACGGCGGTCATCAATGCAAAAATGATCCACAAGACCATCGTGCTATTTCAAAATCGCGGGTCGGGGAAGCCGCAGCGGAGCGGCGCGCCGTCGCGCCCAGCCGTTACATCACCACGGCGTCATTGCGGCGGCAATGGGAGCACCGGCGCGGCAATTGCGCGCTGTGACGCAGTGGCTTGGAGGCATCATCCGGCTACGCGCGGGCCGACTTGCGCTCGGCCGCCGCGGTCTGCACCGCGATTTCGGCCGCTTTGGCCAACAGACCCGCATAATCGGCACCGAATACGACCCGGCAGAAGCGAATCGCCGCATCCATCTGCGATTGCCGGAACGGCCGGTCGGCGTCGCCGGCATGGCGGAGGGCATCAAGCAGCACCTTGGTACCGCTTTCGAGGTAGTGCTGCAGCTCGGAGTAGCTGCGCACGGTTGCTTCGTTGACTGCAAGCTCGTTGGCGTAGTTCCGGCAGGCGCCAACGAATTCGACCAGCAACTCGGCTTCGCTCACATCCATGGCGTCGAGTATTGAGCCTGCCGGGATTTCCTTGATCGGCCGAGGCCGCAACAGCCGCCGAACGCGGCCCGGCGCCGATTCGATTTCCGCTCTCAGCACGTTCGATACTTCGGTGCGGATGGCCGTGAGCTGGCGGCTCCACGGCGAATCGCCGGACAGATCGATCTCGCTGCGTAATCCACGCGCCGCGTCGTGAATGCCCTTGAGCAGGGACGACACCGGCCGATGCGCTTTCAGTTCGGTGCGCAAATCGCTCACCATGCATTCGACTTCGCCGATGACGATGGTGACGGCAACCGCATATGGCGTTTCGGCAATCCGGGGGGCGGCATCGCTTTCCGCTGCGCGGGTCGAGATGCGGATAAGCTGCCACGGTGACGCCAGCCGGCTCATAACCAGGATGAGCCCGTAAAGTACAACGTCGGCCTTGCTTGTCGAGACGGCTGCTGGCGTCTTCTGTGTAGTCGCTGCATCGAGAAGCGATTTGACCGGATCAATCTGCTCGCGCTCAAAGGTGCGCAGATGGTTCGGGAGCCGCCGCGCCAGATCGGACAGCACCTCGCGGCAGCCGAGGATGCCGACAAGCGCCGAAAGGTCGTCGAGCGCCCGTGGCGTGCCAACCTGTACAGCCAGACGCCGGCGGGCTTTTTCATCGCCGCTGACCGCAGCCACGGCTTCCTTGAGGCGCAGCAGCGCGCGATCGTGCAGGGCGCGGACCAACTGCTCGGTCTTGATGCGGTCCGAGTCGAGCAAGGCGCGGTTGATGTCCTCACACAGCGCCTTCGCCTCGGCGGGCATCAGATCGCGACCGATCCAGTCCCAGATCGGATCAAGCGATACGCGTGCAATACGGCCGACGCGCTTATGGTCGGCGACGTCGTCGATCAGGAATGGTTCGATCGGCGCGAAGAAAAGGCGAGCGGCGTCGCCGATCCGCGTCACCGGCCGCCCCTCGATTCGGACGGCGCGGCGCAATTCCTGAAGAATGAGTTCGCTGCCGGCCGACTCATCGCCGCGCAACAAACCGCGTTCAAGCTCCGCGACAAGCATGGCGCGAGCCTCCGGCTTGAGCGTCCGGAGATAGTCGCGTAGCCGTTCGACGGATTGTCCGTCGCTCGCCATGAGGGCCATCACCCTTACCAGGAAGGCATTGATTACTTTTAATCGCCGGGCGCTTAAGAAGGAGTTACGCAAAATACCGGGAATTCAGCCACATGAGCGTGCATTAGGGTGATCAGAGCCGCTTTTTTGCCCTCTCCCGCAGCGAGCCTGACCCCTTCAACCCGCCGGCAACGCGAGTTCGGCCCGTAAGCCCCCTATTGGCGCGGTGCCGAGGGTCAGCACGCCGCCATACAGGTTGGCGAGTTCGACAACGATAGACAGGCCGAGGCCGGAGCCCGGCTTGCTTTCATCGAGCCGCTGCCCTCGCAATGCGACCCGCTCGCGCTCGGCGGGCGAAAGACCCGGCCCGTCGTCGTCCACGATAACGCGCACCCTCGGCTTGTTTTCGCCGCCCGGCGCGTCCGCCAGCACCTCGATCGCGACCCTCGCCTGCGCCCATTTGCAGGCATTGTCGACGAGATTACCGACCATCTCTTCCAGGTCCTGCTCCTCGCCACGGAAACGGGCGTGCTCCGGCACATCGATGGCGATGGCGATGTCGCGTTCGCGATGCAGCTTCTCCATCGTGCGCGCCAGCGCGGTCACGACGGGAGGAACGTCAATCAGCGTGCCGACGACGGTTGAGCGCGCCGCCAGCCGCGCGCGCTCAAGCTGTCTCGCCACCTGGTCGCGCATGATATCGGCCTGCTCGAGCACTTTTTGCGCCAGCGGATCGCCCGGCCTCGCCCCCGCTTCGTTGACGATGACAGACAAAGGGGTCTTCAGCGCATGGGCAAGATTCCCCACATGGGTGCGTGCCCGCTCCACGATCTCGCGGTTGGCGTCGATCAGCGCATTGGTCTCGCGCGCCAGCGGCGCGATCTCCACGGGAAATTCGCCCTCCAGCCGCTCCGCGCGGCCGGAACGGATGGCGGCGAGGCTTTCGGAAATTCGTTTCAGCGGCGACAGGCCGAAGCGGACCTGCAACGCCGTGGTCAACAAGAGTGCGCCCGCCAACGCGGCAAATATCGCGCCGATAGTGCGGTCGAAGCTCAGCATCTCTTCATCGATCTCGGAAGCGTCGCCCGCCACCTGGATCAGATAACGGCCTTCGTCGGCGAGATCGACGTTGCGCTCGACCAGACGCAGGCGGACATCCTCCGGGCCTTTCGCGTAGCCCTTGCGGTACCCGCCGGCGGAAGCGTCTTCGCTGGCGGACACCCGCGGCAAATTCGAATCCCACAGCGAGCGCGAGGAATGCAGCTCGGGCTTTGGCGTATCGAGACGCGTGACTTGCCAGTACCAGCCCGACAAGGGCAGCTCGAACAGCGGCTCGCCGATCGTTTGGGGAAACTTTTCAGCACCTTCATCGGGCGAAGCGACGTCGGCGACCAGCGTGCGCAGATAGACGTCGAGCCGGCGGTCGAAAGCGCGTTCGACGGCATGACGATACAGCGACGACAGGGCGAAGCCGGTGACGATCAGGACGACAACGGTCAATCCAGTCGCCCAGAGAAACAGGCGAAACGCGAGCGAATTAGCGCGCATCGGGGGGCGTGAGCAGATAGCCCAGACCGCGCACCGTCTGGATCACGTCGACCCCGAGTTTTTTCCGGATGCGCCCGACAAACACCTCGATGGTGTTGGAATCGCGGTCGAAATCCTGGTCGTAAAGATGCTCTACCAGTTCGGTGCGCGATACCACGCGACCGGTGTGGTGCATCAGGTAGGAAAGCAGTCGGTATTCGTGAGAGGTAAGTTTGATCGGATTGCCTTCGACGGCGACTCTTCCGGTGCGGGTATCGAGACGCACTGGCCCGCAAGTGAACTCGCTTTTGGCGTGACCGGCGGAACGGCGCAGCAGCGCACGCACCCGCGCCAGCACTTCTTCGAGGTGGAACGGCTTGGCGACATAATCGTCGGCGCCAGCGTCGAAGCCTTGCACCTTGTCACTCCAGCGATCACGAGCGGTCAGGATGAGAACCGGCATGGCGCGGCCGGCGCGCCGCCACGATTCCAGCACCGAGATGCCGTCCATCTTCGGCAAGCCGATATCAAGGATTACGGCGTCGTAGGGTTCGCTCTCGCCAAGGTAATGGCCCTCCTCGCCGTCGAACGCGCGGTCGACAACGTAACCGGCGTCCGTCAGCGCGGTCGCCAGCTGCCGATTGAGATCGGGATCGTCCTCGACAACGAGAAGGCGCAAAAATTAGCTCCGCTCAGCGCTCGCCGACCAGCGTGCCCTTGACCGCGTCGACGACGACGCGCGCCACTTTGCCATCGTGGCTCAACACTGTCAGCACATACGCGAACCCGTCACCCCGCCGGCAAAGCCGGGCGCGGATCAAGGTTCCGGGCAGGCGGCCGCGCACCGCATGTACGGCGGCTGCAAGACGCAGCACAGTGCCGTTCTCCACCAGCGTTCGGCGCTCCTTCTGATTGAGGCAAGCGCGCGCGGCAAGATCACTGCCCGCGTGCGCAGTACGAGCGGCTTCCTCGGCATGGGCCGGGGCGAGTGCAACGGCTAGCATGAGCAGCGCGGCGGCGGACGCACATTCGGCGGAACCCATGCGCCCTTTCCTAGGGGTTTGCCAGTGAATATCACCTGAACGGCCGTTTCAGGGCAGTCTCGACCACCCCGTGGGAGCAGTCGCGCTATTCCGCCGCAGGGTCCGGCAAACGCACTGGCCCGTGCAGGGGCCGTTCCTCGACCAAAAGCACGCAGCCGAGCGCAATGGCGACAAAAATTGCGCCGGTGATAAATACCAAACGAAACCCTGGCGCAAAGTTGGCATGACCGGCCGCCAGCTTTTCCAGCGTAACGACCGCACTGCCGTTGCCCGTGCTGCCAAGCACGATGGCGCCGAACACCGCGACGATGACCGCCCCACCAAGCAGCCGGAAGAAATTCAACGTGCCGGTCGCCGTGCCGAGCTGATGCGGCTTTACAGCGTTCTGGGTGACGATGGTGCTCGTCTGATACATCGGACCGATCGCTACGCCCAGCACGCCGAGCAACAAAGTGAATTCACCGAGCGACAACCCCGTCGTTTCGACGGCAAGCACGGCAAACGTGACGACGGCCGCAGCGAGCCCAATGATCGGCGGGCGCATGTAGTGGGTTAGCCGAACCATCATCCGTCCCGTGACCATGGAGCCGGTTACCGTGCCGGCCA
Organism: uncultured Alphaproteobacteria bacterium; assembly: GCA_963777635.1. Classification (GTDB taxonomy): domain Bacteria; phylum Pseudomonadota; class Alphaproteobacteria; order Rhizobiales; family Xanthobacteraceae; genus BOG-931. The sequence goes on along the minus strand of CAVZSB010000047.1, from coordinate 64,074 downwards.
TGAACGCGATCAAAGCGACGCCGGAGGAACTCGCCGAGGCCCCCAACACCATCTGGCAGTAAAGCGGGGCGAAGATGGTCACGCCGATAATGGTACCGATGCTGAAAAACGCTGCAACGGTGATCGCGCTCGTGATCCGGCCGCGCAGAATGGCCAGCGGAATTAACGGCTCGCGCGCGGTAAGAAGCCGCGCCGCGAAAAGCGCCCACAGCGCAACGGCGCCGGCGATAAGCGAGATGATCTGCCAGGACATCCACGGGTAATGCGTGCCGCCCCAATCGAGCGCCAGCAACAACGCCACCGATGCCGCGACCATCAGCGTCACGCCGAGAATGTCAAGCTGGTGCGGACGGTCATGCCTTGGCAGGCGGCGCAACGCACGTGCCGTCATCACCAGCGCGACGGCGCCCAGCGGCAGATTGATCCAGAAAATGAACGACCAGTGCAGATAATCGGTGAGCAATCCTCCGAGCACCGGGCCAAGAACGCTGGCGCTCATGAACACAACGGATGTGTAGCTCTGCGCGATCGGGCGCTCGCGCGGTGTAAGAAGGTCGGCGATGATGGTTTGTGCGATCGGGATCAGCCCGCCGCCGCCGATCCCCTGCAGGACGCGGCCCATGACCAGAATCCAGATGTTCGATGCAAGCGCACAGGCCAGCGAGCCGACGATAAAAATGCCGATCGACAGCAGCATGATGGTGCGGCGACCGTGAATGTCGCTGAGCTTGCCGAACAGCGGTGTCGCCGCGGTCGCCGCAATCAGATAGGCCGTCACGATCCAAGACAGATCGTCAAGATTGGCAAGGCTTTTGCCGATTGCCGGCAGCGCCGGCGCGACGATGGTCTGCTCCAGCGCGGAGAGGAACATTGCCAGCATGATGCCGGCGATGATCGTCCGGATCGCGGTGTGATCGAGCCGCGGCAGGACGGTAGGGTCGTTCGGGCCCCGGGCAAATGCCGCCGAGGCGACCGAGCCTTGCGCCGCGCCTTCGTTCGCTGGCGCAGAAGCCCCATCATCGCCCGCGATGTCGGGGGCGATGCTGTGGGCGTCGTCAGGAGTAACGTCCCGAGGCATATCCCCTGTCATGTCGCACGTTCTATTGCGTGGTAAATCCAGTGCCGGCTCGGAGCGCAAGGTCCACCGGCCTGGCATTCCCTTCGCTCTTGACGCGACACAATGCAACCACCGCAGCCGCAGAGCAGGGCTGTGGCTGCTCGTGCGCCGCCATCGCCCCGCCAGCCAGCGGAGACTTACTGTCCGGACGGCCTCGGTCCAACCTCGACATAATTTGTATCGCTCGGCCCATTGCCGGTGATGTAGACCGTGACCGCTTCGTCCTTCGTCTCGGCAAAGTGGGGCTCACCAGCAGGCTCGGTATAGAAGCTACCCGCCGGCAGCGGTTTGAGCGCGGACGGGTCGTGGCGGGTTCCGTAGCCAAAATACCAGGTTCCCGATACGACGGTCGCTACCCGGTCGTCGCGATGGGTGTGGGCCAAGATCACCGTGTGAGCGGGAATGTGCAGCGCGATCGTGTAGATTCCGGGCTTTGCCGGATCGCCAAGCAACACGGTCGTCTCGATACCTTGCAGTCCGGAAGTTCCGGCGCCGGTCGAACTAGGCGAGATGCCAGCCACGTCGACCGGAGACAATCGCAGCTGAGATTCACCGACCCGCGGCGCGCGCCGTAGAAATTCGGCAATGGCGGCGACCGTGGCGGCTGGCTGTTCTTCCATCAGCCAGTGACCCGAATTCGCAATGACAACGCCCGTGACGTTGATGGCAACGAAACGAATTTCGTCGGCCATCGCCGTGCCGAAGGATTTTTCTGCGCCAATGGCGAGCACCGGCATGGTCAGCTTGCCGTTGGCTGCGAAAGCCTTGTTGTCCGTGGCGTCACGAGAAAACGCGGCGAATTGTTCAAACGCTGAATGCATCGCGCCGGGCCGGGCGTAGATTGCCGAATAGTGCTCGCGTGTCGCCTCGTCGATCGCTTTTGGATTGGCGGACAGTTCATCCCAGAACCGGTCCAGATAAATGCGTTCGCGGCCTTGCACCAAGCGTTCGACATCGGGCCCGCGGAAATTGAAATGCCACAGCAGCGGACTCAGAACGATTTTGTCCCAATTGCCGATGCCCGGCAGGGGAGCGTCCATGGCGACCCAACGCGTGACCCGATCCGCAAACTGCGCCGCAAATGCGTAGCCAACCATGTTGCCGATGTCGTGGGTCACAAGATCGGCGCGCCTAATGCCGAGCTTGTCGAGAACGGCGGCGACGTCGTTTGCTTGCGTCTTTTTGTCGTAACCGCCGGCGGGATGCGACGAAAGGCCCATGCCGCGCAGGTCTGGCACGACCACCGTGTGATCCTTCGCCATTTCGGCAGCCAAGGGCGCCCACATGTCACCGCTATCGCCAAAGCCGTGCAGCATCACGATCGCCGGGCCATGCCCGCCGACGCGGACATGAATGACGGCGTCCCCCGCCTTGACGTCCTCAGTCCGAAAGTCGGGCGGGAACGCCCCGATATCGGCCTTTGCCGAACTCAGAAGCGGGAGCGACAGAAACACGCCAACGCCCACGAAAACGGATGCCGCGCGCACAACAGGGAACATTTTCGCCTCTGGATTGATCAAGGACAGTCGCGCCGTTTCCTTCGCACGGCAATTAAGCGTTTGCTGTCACTCTTGGAGCCGCCGCGCTCGCTTTGGCAACTTCAATGGCCAGCTTACGATATGGTGTTCGAGATCTTCGTCTGGCACGTTCTTTTCGCTGGTGAGAAGATGGGAACGCACCGAAACCCCAGCCATGTGCACCGTCTCGGGGTCGCCGGAGACGAGCGGATGCCACCAATAAAGGTCTTTGCCTTCGGCGAGCAGCACATAGGCACAGGAGGGCGGCAGCCAGGTGATGGTTTTGAGGCTTTCCGGCGTAAGCTGCACACAGTCGTCCACTTGGTCGAGCCGATTCGCATAGTCACGGCAGCGGCAGGTCTTGGCGTTGAGCAGCCGACAGCCGACGTTGGTGTAGTAGGTGCGGTCGGTCCCTTCCTCCTCCAGTTTGTTAAGACAGCACCGGCCGCAGCCGTCACAAAGGCTCTCCCATTCCGAATCCGTCATTTTCTCCAATGGCTTACGCCGCCAGAACGGGACTTCATCCAATTTCTTATCGGTCTTCATCGGTATTCCGGCCGCGCCAAGATTCGGTTGGGAGCGGTTTACGCCCAATTTGCCCCCAAATTCCATTCACACTGTCATTGACACTACATTGGCCGGAGCGCCCTGCTCGGCTAAATCTCCTCGCGGGCAAGAACCAAGGACGGACGCGCGAACCGTCCCCGGGAGTGTTTGAGGCGTGACCGATTTATTCCCCGATCCAGGACCCGACTGGCGGATCAAGCTCAAGCGGGTGCTGCTCGATCTGGACGCACGGATCGATTTCGCGGTTTACCAGAGCGGGAAATGGACGCGCGAGCTGTATGAGCGGTTCACCGCCATCATGGACAGTTTCCATGTTGCCGGCTGGCGGCGTTGGCTCATCGTCGAGCCGATGTCGGAAGCCGCAACGCTCGGCACCGGCGGCCTGTTGCTCATGCTGGCGCTCGCCATCCCCGCCTTTCGCGACACCTCCGACGAGGACTGGCTGAAGAAATCCGAGCTCGCGGTCACCTTTCTCGACCGCTACGGCAACGAGATCGGCAATCGGGGCATCAAGCACAACGACTCGGTGACGCTCGAGGAGATGCCCGACCATCTCATCAAGGCGGTGCTGGCGACCGAGGACCGGCGTTTCTACGAGCATTTCGGCATCGACTTCTTCGGTACGTTCCGCGCGCTTTTGACCAACGCCAGGGCCGGCGGTGTCGTTCAAGGCGGTTCGACCATCACCCAGCAGCTCGCCAAGAACCTGTTCCTGTCGAACGAGCGCACCATCGAGCGCAAGATCAAAGAGGCTTTTCTCGCGCTGTGGCTGGAAACGCATCTGGCGAAGAACGATATCCTCAAGTTGTATCTCGATCGCGCCTATCTCGGCGGCGGCACCTTCGGCGTCAACGGCGCCGCGCAGTATTATTTCGGCAAATCGGTGCGCGACGTCACCTTGCCGGAGGCGGCGATGCTTGCGGGCCTGTTCAAGGCGCCGAGCAAATTCTCGCCGCTGGTCAATTTGCCGGCGGCACGCGCCCGCGCCAACGTCGTGCTCGATAATTTGGTCGAAGCCGGCTTCATGACCGAAGGCCAGGTCTATGGCGCCAGACGCAATCCGGCGACGCCGATCGACCGCCGCCAGGACGACGCGCCGAATTATTACCTCGACTGGGCTTTCGACGAGATGCGCAAGCTTGTCGAGAAATTCCCGAAATCGGTTACCGAGAGCTTCTTTGTCGTGCGCACCGCAATCGATCCAAACCTGCAACGCTACGCCGAGCGCGAGGTGGAATCCGCGTTGCGCCAATACGGCCATGACTATGGCGCCGGCCAGTCGGCGCTCGTCGTCGCCGATCTCGACGGCGCGGTGCGGGCCATGGTCGGCGGGCGAGATTATGGCGCAAGCCAGTTCAATCGCGCCGTCGACGCGCTGCGCCAACCAGGCTCCTCGTTCAAACCCTACGTCTATGCGACAGCGCTGGCGAACGGCTTCACGCCGCAAACGATCGTCGTCGATTCTCCGGTCTGCATCGGCAACTGGTGCCCGCACAATTATTCCGGCGGCTATTCCGGCTCGATGACTTTGACACAAGCGATCACGAATTCGGTCAACATCATCCCGGTAAAGCTGTCGATTGCGCTCGGCGACGGCAACCCGAAGCTCGGCCGCGCCAAGATCATTCAGACCGCGCGCAATTTCGGCATTTATACGCCGTTGCCCGACACACCCTCACTGCCGATCGGCGCCGACGAGGTAAACGTGCTCGAGCACGCCGTCGCCTACGCGACCTTTCCCAATCTCGGCAAGGTGGTGACACCGCATGCGGCGCTGGAGGTGCGTACCGGCACCGGCGAACTGGTGTGGCGCTTCGATCGGGATGGCAAGCGGCCGGAACAGGTGATCTCACCGCAGGTCGCGATGGAAATGATCGGAATGATGAATTCCGTCGTCATGAACGGCACCGGCCGAAGGGCGCAACTTGACGGCATCCAGGTCTGCGGCAAGACCGGCACGACCAACGGCTATCGCGACGCCTGGTTCGTCGGTTATACGGGCAATTTCAGCGGCGCGGTCTGGATGGGCAACGACGACTACACGCCGACCAAACGCATGACCGGCGGCAGCATCCCGGCGCTCATCTGGCACAACGTCATGGCCTACGCGCACCAGTCGGTGGAACTGCGACCGCTCGCCGGACTACCGCCGCCACAACACGCACCGACCGTCACCGATGCCGCACTCCAGGGCGCGCCAGCGCCGCAACAAATCCTGCTGACGCGAAAGGGAACCGAAGCGCTGGTACGCGTCGAACATCTGCTCGACGACGCAAACCGCGCCATGCCGGTGCTGACAGCTCCGGCCGCTACCCTCGGCGAGCTTGGCGGCGGCGAGCGCCGCATCAACGCGCTGACGGCGGCCAGCGAGCAGCAACCCGCCGGAGTTTCCCGCGGCAACTAACCGCCCTACCCGCGATATTACTGCCAGTCGATCGGATCGAACGTGCGATTGTTCTTGGGCTCCTGCTTCACATTGATACTCGCGGCGGCGATTGGGCTCGGCGCGACCTGGCTGACGCTGACGCGCGGGGTCGCGTTCGGCGCAATGACCATCGGCGCATGGACGGCGTGGCCGAAGAATGGATCGATCGACATCGATCCGTATGCGCGCGCCAACATCGCCCGAACCGGTGAGTTGCCGGTTGGAACCGGCGACGGTGTGGCCTTTTATGCCCGCACCGACGACGCAGGTGATGTGCTCGACGGGCGCTGCACATTTGTCATCAGCGGCATGACGCCCGCGGCGCGCTACTGGACGCTGTCGCTCTACGATCGGCGGGGTCGGCTCGTTGCCAACGCGATCGACCGGCATGGCTTCACCAGCGCCGAGATCTTGCGCGAAGCGACCGGCCGCTTTGTCATCAATGTCGGCCCGCGCGCCCGCTCTGGGAATTGGTTGCCGAGCGGCGGGATCGAGCGCTTCGTTCTGGTGTGGCGACTGTATGATACGCCGATCGGCGTCGCCTCGCTGACGACAAAGGAAGGGCCGATGCCGGCCGTGGTGCGAAAGAGCTGCTCATGATCCGTTTGCCGCTGTGGATTCTCGGCGCATTGCTGCTGGGCGGCATCGTTCATCTTTCGACGGTGCTGGCGATGCCGCAGGCGGCGACCCAAGACGCATATTCACGGCTCGCGCAATTTACCCCTGTCAACGCCGTCGTGCCGCTTGACGCCCCATCCGCGACGAACGCGACCATGCCCTTCATGGATCCGGCGTTCGCGGTGGCAATATGCCGATACGATCTTTCCGCCGGCCCGCTTAAACTCAACGCGCCGCTCAGCCAAGCCTACACTTCGGTCACTTTCTATACGCGCAACAGTGTCGCCTACTACGCGATCAACGACCGGGCCGCTGGCCGGCGCGCGATCGAACTCGACCTCATGACCGAGGAGCAGCATGCGCAGGTTCCCGAGGAAGAGAACGTCACCGCGGCTGACCGCCTGATCATCGAGTCGCCGACCCATCGCGGATTGATCGTATTGCGGGCGCTGGCGCCGGAACCCAATCTCATGGTCATGGCGCGTCGCGCGCTGGCCGGCGCACAATGCCGCATCGAGCCGCTGCCGACGCGATAGAGATTTTTTTGAAAGCGGGTCTTACCTGATGGCCAGTGCCGGTTGCGCTGCTAACGCGACCGGCACTTCCGCGAATGCCGGCGGCGGAACGAGCTGGTTCGCCGCAATTTGTTGCTGCAACAATTTCAGCGAGAGGTCGACTTGCGTTGCCAACGCTTCAGGCTCGGAGACGACGAGATGATTGAGCGCAAAGCGGTACCCAGCGCAGCGATGCGCCAGCGAGGCTTGCACCCAGGCGATCGTCAAATTGTTCTCGCCGACGCGCGCCAAGGCATTGACCCGATCCGGCGGAGCAATATCGGGAAGAATATCCATGGTCGCCAGACGCTTGCGGTCGGCATCGATGACGCGGCGCGCCAGATAGAAGAACGGACCGGTGCGCACCACGTCGTTGCGAACGTCGTCGTTTAGCTGGTTGTAGCGGCCCGCCGTCGAGCGGTAACCGGCGGCCAGCAGATGCCGGTAATAGGCGGTCGGATCGACCACCCACAAATCGCGCCGGAACTCGCGTTTTATGCCGTATTCATAAAGCACGGCGTCCCAGCGTATGCGATCGTAGGGCGGCTGGATCAGCGGAAACGCCAGATCGCGCAAGGTGCGCTCATCGTCTGTCAGATTGTTCAGCGAGATTGGTCCGCCGGTACGTGTCGCAGCCTCTTGGCCGACCCAAGAGTGGATGTTGTCGGCGACGAGCGGCGGTTGGAGCCTGCCGAAGTCGCCGATGCTCGAGCAGCCGCCCAGCATCAGAACGACAAGAACAACCAAGAGCGGCTTGGCTTTAAGGCGAGGGGCTCGCGGCATCGGGCGCGGCCGCTCAGCGGCGTCTCAACCGTCGACGACCGCCCTTTTCCGCCGGTGGAGGAGTGTGAGGTTCGGCTCCCCGGCAAACGGCGCGTCGTGGCGTTCGATACGCACCACCGGGAGAATGATGACGGTTGCGGATTCTTCCGCAGCGTCCATGCGGCCGAAGCGCACGATGCGCCCTTCATCCGGGAACTTGACAATGGTGCCCATGTTGGCGGCCCAGCCCGTTGTCCGCTGCCCCGCAGCGGACCCCCTGCTCCGACGCACCCCCGCGTCGGGCTTCGTCCCAAGTAAGCCGCATGCAGGGTTAACGCTCCGCTAACGGCGACGAATTAGGCTGATGACAAATCTCGGGACAATCCGACGGGCGTGTTTCGTTGCCGGTCCTTTGGATTCGGTCCCGTCTCGGTGGTTGAGTGCGCGTAATGGAACCTCAGAACTTCTTGGGCCTCGGCGGTCTTACCGATCTCGGCGCCCGCAGCGGGATGGATATGCGTCCGACATTGCTGCGAGTCCTAACCGATCTCTACGTACATCGGCTCAGCCATACGCCCGATGAAGAACGCCACTATACCGAGCTGGCACTGCGCATGCTCGAAGTCGTGGACGTGCCTACCCGCATCGCTGCGGCCAAACGGTTTGCGCGGTATCCCTCGCCGCCGCTGCGGGTTCTGCAATGGCTGGCCCGCGATTTGCCGGATGTCGCCGCCGAGCTTCGCTCGCACCCGCTGTTGCAACCGCCTGCGCCGTCAGCAGCGGCGCAGCAAAACACCCGCCCGACGCCGATCGCCGAACGCGCGGCACCAGGCGACGACGAACAGCGCGCCGATCGGTCCGCCGCAATCGACTCGACCACAGCCCAAAAGCTCAACGATCTTTTCTTCGCAGCCAACGCCGACGAGCGGCGGCTTATCTTGCTCAGTCTCGACGTTGTTGCTCCCGTTCCCGCCGCACGCAGGCGCGTGGCGCACGATCCGTCCGTCGGCGAGCACCTCGAAGCGGCGGTCCTCTCCGGCAAGCGCGACGACTTCGCGCATCAGCTCGCCCGCGCTCTGTCGATTCCGCGCGACCAGGCACATCGTATCGCGGGCGATGAATTGGGTGAGCCGGTTGTCGTAGCCGGCAAAGTTTTGCGCGTGCCGCGCGACGTGCTCTATCGTATCTTGATGTTCGTCAATCCCGCCGTCGGTCATTCGGTGGAGCGCGTTCACGCGCTCGCCGTGCTTTATGACGAGATCATGGTCCCCGCTGCAGAAGAAATGCTCGCGATCTGGCAGGCTCTCCAACACCATGAACGTACTGCCGCCAGACATCAGCCGCTCGCCTGGGACGACGAAACCCACCGGAGCGCGCGCCCAGCGCCATCGGTGCAGCGGCACCCGGCCGTGCCCCCGCGAACCGGCGAGCGTCGCAGCGCGTCCTAGGCGTCACGCGGCAATGATGTCGAGAAAGTTCCGTCCGGCGCGATCTTCGACTTCGACGATCCAGGCGTCGGGATCGAATTTCAGCTGCCGCGCGAGATAAGCCTCGACGTCGGCGTCGGGCGCCGACTGCCTGGCAAGACTTGGTGTGAATGCGCGCGCCGATTCTTGGGCGGCATCGAACGCGCTCTGCGGCGCCGGGCCGAACAGATCCGACGTGCCATCGAGCCTGCAAACGCGAACGAATACAGCGCCGGCTTCTTCCGCGCCGCGACGGCGCACCACCGCGAAGATGCCCTCGACGTGACAGCGCCGCAGATAAGCGGCAACCCAAAGCGCGGTCTTGAGGCGCATGGCCGACACTCCAGCCGCCGCGTTACGCAGGCACCGACCCCATAACCACAAACGATGGGGATTGCGATGGCTCGGATAGATATATGTCGCTTCTGCCTTGCACCGCGCAACAAGACGGCCGTTATTCGACGGGATGCCCGATCATGGCGGCGAGTTCGCTCAGAAGTCGGTCGGAGAGTCGACCGGTTATGGGCAGCTTTCGATCGCCCTCGAATCTCGTGATCGCCGCACTCGTCGGCTCGTCGAGAACGCCTGACGGTTTGATCTGGCCATAACCGTAGTCGGAGAGCACGCGCTGCACCGCCATGATGCGCGAGCGCGATCCGGTGGACGATGTTGCAGCCGATCCGATGAGATCGGCGATCGGATCGTTGCGCCGCACCGGCGCCATTTGAGGCGTCCGCAGACCCGCAGCCGGGCGCGCGGGAACCGCTTCCGGCAGCCTTTGCGCCGGAGCAGCCGGCGCCGCGGCGCGAATGCCGGCTGGCGGCGGCAGTTCGGCCGGGTTGGCGAAGAACGGCGCCGGGTGGGCGCCCGATTGCAGGAAGACCGCATTGACGACGATGATCAAGCTCGCGGCGGCCGCACAGGCGATGGCCATCGTGTCGACCGGACGCCGCGCAGCTTTCGCCCAAAGCCGCTGCCCAATTGCTGCGACAGCGCCCGACGGCCCGGCTGAGCCCCTGCGGGCCCGCTGACTGTTGCTGCGCTCACGCACTTTTCTTCACCCGCATATCGATCGGCGCCGAAGCGCCTCCTGAAACGGTTGTCGCCGCGGTCGGCCGCGCCGTGGAGCTGTTCGGTGCATAAGCCGCCAAATAGCTCGTCACGTCGGCCGCAGGCTTCGCCGTCCGCCCTTTTGCTTGTTGCGCGCGCTCGCAATCAAGCGGCAGGCTCACGCTCACGCGCGTGCCCGCTCCGATGCGACTGCGGATTTCCATTTCGCCGCCGTGCAGCCTTACCAGGCCCTTGACGATCGACAATCCAAGACCCGTTCCGCCGTAACGGCGATCGTAGGAGGCGCGCGCCTGGAAATAGGGCTCGCCGACGCGCGCAAGATCTTCATCACTGATCCCGACGCCGGTGTCTTCGACGACAAAGGTTATATGGCCCGCTTCCGCGCGGGCGCTGAGCGTGACTTTGCCGCCGCGATCGGTGAAACGGATCGCATTGGAAAGCAGGTTGAGCAGTATCTGATTGAGCGCGCGCCGGTCGGCGATCATCTCGGGCAATTCGCCGCTCGGTATTCTCTCGAGCGTGACGCCCGCCTCATTGGCCCGCAGCGTCAGAAGATCGCAGCAACCCGCCACGACCTGCGCCGGCGCGAAAGGCTCGGGCGTGATTTCGAAATTGTCGGTCTCGATTTTCGACATATCGAGAATGCCGTTGATAACCGCGAGCAAATGATGTCCGGAATCGTTGATCAGCCCGGCATATTCGTTGCGGCGGGAGGAATTGATCATCAGCGCGCTTTCTTTCTTCAGCATGTCGGAGAAGCCGATGATGGCGTTGAGGGGCGTGCGCAACTCGTGGCTCATGGTGGCGAGGAAGCGGCTTTTGGCGGCATTGGCCCGCTCGGCCTCGGTACGCGCGTCCTCAAGCGCCTGTTCCTGGCGCTTGCGTTCGGTCACGTCGCGGAGCACGGCGACAACCTCGCGGCGATCGTAAATTCCGACATCCGCTGCCGGCTGTTCAATCGGCCGACAGCGCATTTCGATCCAAACAAATTGCCCGGCCGCGACGCGCGGGAGTTCGGCGCTGTCGCACCGGACCCGGAACTCGACAGATTTACTCTCGCCGAGCGCCGCCGTGTCACCGAGCGCCCTCAGATAAGCCGGCCGGTCGGCGACATGAACGCGGCCGAACAACCCCTGGCCGTGCAAATCCGCGAGCCCGCAGCCGAACAACGACTGGGCCGCAGGCGACACAAACAGCACCCCGCCATCACGGCCGTGCCGCGTAATCACGTCGGTCATGTTGCGCGCCAAGAGCCGGTATCGATCCTCTTCCGCGTAGAGCAACCAGAAACTGGTGCGCGCCAGCGCTTCGGCGCCGAGCGCAATCCCCGCCGCATACAACACGGCCGACACGATACCGACGGTGGCGAGCGCGATGGGCGCGCCCAAATCGGCCGTCGGCAGTATGTTAAGTTCATTGGCAAGCACCAGCAGACCGGCGGCGGCGATCGCAAAGGTGGACGCGACGGCAACGACGCGACGCGACGCCGAGAGCGACGCTTCGAGCGGCACGACGACAAGCCAAATGGCGGCGAAAGACGTGATGCCGCCGGTCAAAGCGGCGACCGTGGTGACGAGGCCTGTCAGTGCCAGCGACGAAAGACCATGAGCGCTTTCGTAGCGCCCGGTGCGAGAAAGAAAGTAGGCCGTCAGTATCGGGACGACCAGCCATGCGAACACGATCAACTCAAGCGCGTTGGGTGCGCCGCGCGCGATCAGATAGGCCGGAAACGCCGCCAGGACGAAAATGCTGCCAAGAAGCCGCGGCGCGATGAAAGCCCGGTGCCGCGCAGCGGTCAGCGCATCCTGCTGTGCCGTCGGATGCACCAGCGCCGCAATATAGTCTCGTACTGGCGCGAACAGGCCCACGATCCCAAATGCACGCCCGACTTTGCAGACGCGCTCCCCTTTTTTCTGTCCGCGGATCGTGTCAGACGCCGCTTAAGCGAACACTAAAGAGGTCGTGCGCGTGACGCACCAGAGCATCGCCGTGGCGGTCGGCGAGCACGTATGAACGGGGGATTCCCCCATCATGGTGAACGGGCCGTTGCCATCGATTAGGATGGCGCCGGCCATCCGGCGACGATGCGCGAAAAGACGGGCGGCGCCGAGTTCCGGTTCCATCGGGAACATCACGGAAACCCGGCCGCCGGCTATTTGCTCAAATTTTAGGTAAATTCTAGAATTTCAAATTGTACGAAAATTTGCGGCTTATTCTATTCGACTATGAGGCAAATGGTTCCTGCATCGCCAACGCGGCTTTCAATGATGCCTGCTAGGTTGGGCTCACAAGCGGCAATCAAGGCCGCAGGGGATGCGGGTCACATGTTCTTTCTTTTGCGTATGGCATTCTGGCTCGGGCTCGTGCTCGTGCTGCTGCCTATCGGTGCCGGACAGCGAAGCCCGTCGGGCGGCGAAGTAAGCGCCACCGAAGCGATTTCCGCGGCCTCCGCCACCGTTGGCGATTTGCGCGGCTTCTGCGAGCGTCAGCCCGACGCTTGCACGGTCGGCTCGCAGGTCGCCACCGCTATCGGTTATCGGGCGCAGGCCGGCGCGAAGATGCTTTATGAAGCATTGAACGAGGCCATGGCGCCGCGCGAAACCGGGTCGATCGCGACCAGGAAAAACGGCACCAAATCGGCGTTGGAAAAGTCCGGCGCAGAACGGGCGTCGCAAAGCACCCTGACGCCCGCCGATCTCGCGCCCGCCTGGCGCGGGCCGGCGCCGCGTAAGGACGCCAAACACGCCGTGTAAATCGGCCCGCTGCAACGGCGCGAGCGAGAACATCGACCTCGCCGGCTCGGCGCTCTATATAGAGGGCGACGAGGAACCGCCGCCCGCATGCCCGACATCGACGAAATCATCGACAACTTCGCGGTCCTCGAAGACTGGGACGACCGCTATCGCTATCTGATCGAACTGGGGCGGGAGTTATCGCCGCTGGCGGCCGATGCGCACAGCGACGTCAACAAGGTGCATGGCTGTGCGAGTCAGGTCTGGCTCGAAACCGACGTGCGGCCGAATGGCGCAGGCGGACCGATCCTGATATTCACTGGCGATAGCGATGCGCACATCGTGCGCGGACTGATCGCGATCCTGTTCGCGACATTTTCGGGCAAGCATGCCAAGGATATTTTGGCGATCGACGCGCTCGCATTGTTCGAGCGGATGGGTTTGCGCGAGCATCTGACACCGCAGCGTTCGAACGGCTTTCGTTCGATGGTGGAACGCATCCGCTCCGACGCGCGCGCGGCCTTGACCACCGCAGCAGTGACCGACGCGTGACCGCTCGCACGGCGAGCCGAGTTCTCAGCGGTGGAAATGCAGGAACCGACGGGAATCTGGCCACGCGTCCGATCGTGTTGTAAATCCGTACGCGGCCGGCAAGTTGCGGGGGAAGATCAGCGATGGCGGTCGATACTGTCGGGGCAGGCGGCGCGTTGGGCAATCAAAAATTCCGCGCCGCGCTCACGGATGTATTCGCCGGGTCGATTTGCAGCATTCTGTCGGTCGCTTATTGCCTGTCCTACGCGGCGCTGATTTTCGCCGGTCCGCTCAAGCACTCGCTCGCCGTCGGCGTTGCGGTGACCTTTCTTTCAGCCGCCGTCGGCGGCATGATCGTGGCGTCGCGCAGTTCGCTGCCTTTTGCGATTGCCGGACCTGACAGCTCGATTTCCGTCGTTTTGGCCGCGATGGTGGCGACCGTCGTTCAGCGTCTTGCGCAAAGCGGCGCCGACCCCCTTATCCCCACTCTCGTCGCTCTTGCCTTGACCACGGTCCTCACCGGGCTGCTTTTGTGCATCCTTGGATTTACCCATGCTGGACGCGCTATTCGGTTCGTCCCGTTTCCCGTGATCGGCGGCTTTCTCGGCGCTACGGGTTGGCTGATGATCACCGGTGCGATGCAGGTGGTCACCGACCAGCGGCCGATGCTCGCCAATATCGGCGCCTTCGTCGACGTCGCGACCATAACCAAGCTCGCCGCCGCATTGGTCGTCGGGGTGGCCCTGCATTTGGCACTGCGCCGCTCCAAGAGCCCGTTCGTTATGCCCGGTGTTCTTCTGGCGGCGTTCGCGGCGACCTACCTGGCGCTGCCATTGATCGGTGCCTCAATCGGTGAAGCGCAAATTCACGGCTGGATGTTCCGTCCGCAGCCCGACGCCGAGCTCATCTCGCCGTGGCAACCCGGCACATTGCAACATTTCTCGTGGACCTCCCTGCCGGCGCTTACCGGCGATCTCCTCGCCGTCATGTTCGTCACGGTCATAAATTTTCTGCTCAACACGACCGGGATCGAGATTGCGACCCGCACCGATGCCAACATTGATCGCGATCTGAAGGTGCTCGGGGTTGCCAATATCGTGTCGGCGGCATTCGGTGGCTATGTCAGCTGCACCTCGCTAAGCCGCTCAATTCTTGTACGCACGGCCGGCGCGACCGGCCGGCTGTCCGGGATGACTGTGGCTGCGATTTCGGCTGTTCTGCTGTTCGCCGGCCCCTCGTTGGTCGGCTACGTGCCGAAATACATACTCGGCGGCCTGTTGCTCTTTCTTGGCGGCGGCCTCGTCTATCAATGGCTGATCCAATCAGCGCGTCAGTTGCAGCGCATTGACTATTTGTCGCTGATCGCGATCGCCCTGCTCATCATCAATTGGGGTTTCATAGCGGGCGTGCTGACCGGGGTAGTGATCGGGTGCGCAACGTTCGCGCTCAGCGTCAGCCGCGTGAATGCGATCAAGTTCAGTTTCGACGGTTCGGAATACCGCTCTTCGCTCGATCGCGGAGCGCAGGAGCAGACGCTTCTGACCAACCACGGCCGTGAGATACAAGGCATGGCCTTGCAGAGCTATTTGTTCTTTGGCTCGACCAACCGGCTTTACCAGCACGTCAAAGCACTGCTGGGGCAGCATCGGGAATGTCGCTTCCTGATTTTTGATTTTGATCGCGTCACCGGGATCAATTCATCGGCAACGCAAAGCTTTGCCCAAATCAAGCAGGCGGCGAGCGAAACCGGCGCCCGAATTGTTCTCGTCAGGCTCACGCCGGAATTGGAGCGCGTGTTTCGCAATGCCGGCTTTATTTCGGACGACATCGTTGTTGCGTCCGATCTCGATCGGGCGCTCGAATTGTGCGAGCAGGCGATCATCGAGGCCCACCTTGCCGAAGTGACCGACCAGCGGTCGTTGCTCGCCTGGCTGTCCGACGCGTTGGGCGACGCCCAGCTCGCCGAGCGCATGGCGGAATATTGCCGCCGCCTCGAAGTTCCGAGTGGCGACGTCATCGCGCGGCAAGGCGAACCGGCGGCATCGATGCATTTCATCCTGGAGGGCCGCGTCGGCATCATCGTCGATTTGCCCGATGGCCGTACCGCCCGCGTCCGTAGCCTGGGCCGGCACACGACGGTCGGCGAAATGGGCTTGATTACCCGGAGCCCGCGCAGTGCGACGATTCAGGCCGAGGCGGCAAGCGTGCTCTACGAGCTCGATGCGGACGCCTTCGAACGCATCAAGCGCGAGCAACCGGCGCTGAGCCAGGCGCTTCTGGCGTATGTTATCCGGATCATGACCGAGCGGCTCAGCTTTGCGAACCGCCTGATTGGCGTTCTCCAGCGATGAACTGACGAAACCTCAGCCGCGGTCCCGGCGACGACGCCGCTGCTGACCGAGGCCCATCTGCTTGGCGAGCTGCGACCGGGCCGCCGCGTAGTTTGGCGCGACCATCGGATAGTCCGGAGGCAAACTCCACTTCGCCCGATATTGGTCAGGGGTCATGTTGTACTGTGTGCGCAAGTGGCGCTTGAGCGATTTGAATTTCTTGCCGTCTTCCAGGCACACGATGTGTTCGGCCGTGATCGACCGCTTTATCGGCACGGCCGGCTTGAGCGGCTCCGCCGGCGCCGCAACAGGGCCGCCGCCGTTCGAAACGCGCGTCAGCGCTGCATAAACTTGACCGATCAAAGCGGGAATCTCGGCGCTCGAAACTGTATTGTTGCTCACATAGGCGGATACGATTTTCGCGGTGAGCTGGATGTAACTGGTTTCGGCGGAGTTCTCAGCCATCTTGCGCCTGAAGTCTCACGAGCAACCTCGTTCCCGCGTCCCGATACGCTGCCCCGTTGCGCGCACCACCGCAGCTATTTGCGAATTGTTTCAAAAGATAAAGCCGTTAGCTGATAAATTAAAGCAATAATTTGCGGCGGCCATGAATATCCAAGAAATGTTTCGGACCAATACAAAATATTTCCGACCAATACAGAATTGCGTGGCCGCTGAACTTGCCGGATTTGGTAATTTCCCCGCGAAAAGCTTTAAGCGCCCGGCACAGGACGACCGTGGATCGGACCGTCAATAACAATCTGTGGAAAGAACCGGCAAAGCAGCCCGAACGGGCTGCAAGGGTCGCGGACGTGATCCGGCTTACGGCGTGCTCTCGATATGATCGCGCAGCGCGCTGATCGAGCCGAATCGCAACGTGCCCTGAGGAAGGGCCGCCTCGATCGAACCATCCGAGTAGAGCGTATAGGCCATTCCTTCGACGACGCCCGTTTTGAGGACGCTCGGACCGGCAGGAGCAACGACCGCAGGTGCCTCTTCAACTGACGGTGGTGCAGAGGCAGCCGGCGGCACGGTCGCGGCAGGATCCGCCGCCGTCACCCGGCCATCCCGCGATGGCCCGACGGGCCAGAAGACTCTGGGGCTCGAACCATTTGCTTTTTCGGGAGACTGGCGTGCCTTGAGCCGCGGTATCACGCGGGAGGACCCGGAGGCACCGTTTGCGGTGCGGCTCGCGGTCACGACGCTTGTCACTTCCGCAGCGTCTTCTTCCGGCGGAGCGGCGGCCTGCGGCGACAACAGCACCTCCGGCCGCTCTTCGAGTGGACGGTCTTCGCGTCGGGTAAGGGGCGGAAACTTCACCCTCACGCGTTCCGGCGCTAGCTGATCGTCCGCCGCCGCGGCGTCAGTCGGAGCCGCCTCAGTCGCGGCCAAAGACGCCAGCCGCGGCTCTGTTTTTGGCTTTGACGAAATTGGCAGACGCACCGCCGCATCCGGCGCATCGGCGGCGGCGGTCATCGTTTCCCCGCTGCGCGTGACACGCGGCATCGGCCGTAACGCAAGCGCCTGCTCGATGCGCCGCAACTCGCGAACCGCCAAGCTAAGTCCGACCAGGAGAAGGCCGCCCACGGCGGCGATCATGCCCGGCGTCAGAATCTCGGCATCAAACGTGCCGTCGCGAATAGGCAGACCCGACGCCATCAGCACCAGCCCAATGGCGGTCGTGACAAGCCCCGCAACCAACAAAACCCGTGGCATTACACCCAGCATTACGCCCGTCCCTTAACCCTCACCCACACAGACGGCGATCACTAACTATTTTGGCGAGCAACCTGAGGTGGCGCAAGGACTTAAATGGCTACACGCAACCAAGGGTCCACTTTAAGCGCCAGTCCCCTCTTGCGTTTCCGCCATTGCCAGAAACCCTTCAGAACAACAGCAGAAGCGCCGGACAATCCCTTGCGACGCATACGGAATTTAGTGCGGCGCGCATTACTGGGCGGCGGCTCCTTATGCCTCTCTCGGGGACATTGCCGAAGGGTGCCCGTTAAGCCTATTTAGAGGAAACCTTGTTTCGGTCACGCCGTTTTACGCATACGCGCCCCGCCTCTGCCTCGCTTCCCGTTTCACATTGAGGAGTAGACCAATGGCATTCACCCTACCAGACCTGCCTTACGCCTATGACGCCCTCGTCCCGCACATGTCGCGCGAGACGCTCGAGTTCCACCACGACAAGCACCACCAAGCTTACGTGACTGCCTGCAACAATCTGGCCAAGGGCACGGAGTGGGAGAACAAGCCGGTCGAGGAGGTGCTGAAGGGTACGTTCGGCAAAAACCAGGCCCTCTTCAACAATGCAGGCCAGCACTACAATCACATTCACTTCTGGCAATGGATGAGGAAGGGCGGCGGCGGCGATAAGCTGCCCGGCAAATTGGAAAAGCAGATCGCGAGCGACATCGGGCCGATCGCAAAATTCAAGGAAGACTTCGTCCAGGCCGGGGTCACACAGTTCGGCTCAGGCTGGTGCTGGCTTGCCGTCAAAGACGGCAAGCTGACGCTCATGAAAACGCCCAACGGCGAAAACCCGCTGGTGCACGGCGCCAAGCCCATCCTCGGCTGCGATGTCTGGGAACACTCCTATTACATCGATTATCGCAACCGCAGACCCGATTATCTCAAGGCGTTCCTCGATCATTTGGTTAACTGGGACCACGTGGCGGAGATGTACGACGCGGCGATGAAGTAGACTGCCTGATCGACCGATCTCCGGATAAGCGGGGCCGTCCGGCCCTGCTTATCCGCCTAGTGCCGCGTCCTCATGTCAGCCGCATCCGCCCTCGATTTGACATTGTCGGTGTCGAAAGGAGCATGTATCAGACCTCGCGGCAAAGCAGCCTGGATTGGCATGGCCAATCCGGTCGCTCCTCGCCCGCTAAACTCGCGACGCACTTGGAATTAGCCGAAAACTCCCTTTAAAAACAACATGCTGACCGAACCAGAGGAATCGCCAGGGGAGCCCGGATCGAGGCGGACGATCACCGCCTCGTCGCTGGCTCGCCGATTGTCGATCGCCGGATTCTGGGATTTGCTGTTCGCCCTGTTGGTGGTGATCCTTTTCGTACTGGTAGCGGCGACCTTCAGAGAATATGCGGTTTCAAACGACGAAGGCCTCCAGCAACATTACGGCGACTTGATCATCGCCTATTACCGCAGCGGTTTTACCGACCGATCGGTTTTTAATTTCAGCAATCTTTATCTCTACGGCGGGCTGTTCGACATTATCGCCGCCCTGCTCGCGCATGTTCTGCCGTTCGATCTTTACGACATTCGCCATGTTATGAGCGCCATCGCCGGCATCGGCGGCGTGATAGCGACCTGGGCGACCGCCCGAATGATTGCCGGGCCGCGCGCCGGATTGATGGCGGGCGTCGCGTTGGCTATTTGCGGCGTTTGGTACGGCGGGATGTTCAATCATACCAAGGACGTGCCGTTCGCCTCCGCCATGATGGGCGCGCTGTATTTCCTGATACGCGCGGGGCGTGATCTTCCCGATCCGCGTCGGGTCGATATCTTCTGGTTCGGGATCTTGCTCGGCGCCGCACTCGGCCTGCGCGCCACCGGCTTGTTGATGTTTGGCTATGCCGGAGTGGTGATTATTCTTTATTCGTGGCCGCTTCGGCAACAAAGCTGGAGCGACGCGGCGCGGCAGGCGGTTCGCTCGTTGGCGCGTTTCGTTCCCGCCTTTGCCATCGCCTATGTGATCATGATCGCCTGCTGGCCGTGGGCTTCGCTCGAATTTCTCAATCCCATTCGCGGGATTTTTGCCTTCGCCCACTTCAACTATCCGATCCGCGCCATCCTTGCCGGCCAAGTTTATTTCATGAGCGAAGTGCCGCGCTGGTACGAGCCGGATTATCTGGCGATCAAACTGCCGCTCTTGGTATGGCTGGGCGCCGCCGCAGCGCTGCTGTCGGTGCCCATATCGGCGCTCAGACGGACGCGCGGCACGCCGGCGGGCACGCAGTTTCTGGAGATCGGCATTTTAGCTTTCGTCATTGTTTTCCCATTGACTTGCCAGGTTGTCGGCCATGGACCTTCGTTCAGCGGGATGCGCCATTTTCTGTTCGTGGTACCGCCGATCGCGGCGCTCGCAGGCATCGGAGCACACCTTTTGCTGTCCGGACTTGAAGCAAGGCAACGTGCCGTGGGCTTCGCTGCCATCGCAGCGATGGCGGCCTTTTGCGTTTGGGATGTCGTGACGCTGGTGCGGCTGCATCCCTATGAATATTTGTTTTACAACTCCATCGTCGGCGGTCTCGAAGGCGCGTCGCGGCGGTATGAGACCGACTATTGGGTCAACATCATGCCGACCGCGGTCAAGGACCTCGAGGCCTATGTGGACAAGACGGATTTACATGCCGACCGGACCACGCGCCTCGGATACACCGTTGCGGTCTGCGGGGAGCAGGTCTCGTTCGAGAATGAAGCAGAACAAGCGCCTGCATTTCACGCGCGATTGGAGCCACGCCGATTTCTTCATCGCGCCGACGCACATGAACTGCGATCGCGTATTGCGCGGCAAGACCGTTGCCGTGATTCAACGGCTTGGGGTCCCCATCGGGGTGGTCAAGGATCTGCGTGGCATCGGCGCCCAGGCGCGCTGGGCACCTGTCGAACTCGCACATCAATTCCCAACCGCTACCGATCCCAACGGCGAACCGCACGGATAGAGCATGATCCGGAAAAGTGGAAGCCGGTTTTCCGAAAAGATCATGCTCCACCAAAAAGCTAGAGCGCCAATCGAAACGATCGCGCTTTAGATTCTCCCCGCGGATGTTTTAATTTCCCAAGCGGGCCGCACGCGCCGTCAGCAAGCGTCCGCGTGCGCATATTCCCAGTATAGCTCGCGGGCCCGGCGGAAGACGGGGCCCGGCTGCAAATCCCGCTCATCGATGCGTGTGATCGGCGCTACTTTGGTGTAGTTGCCGGTGGAAAAAATTTCGTCGGCCGACTGGAAATCGGAATAGCGCAGCATCGCCTCGACCACCGTGGCGCCGGACGCGCGCAGCAACGCGATAACGCGGCCACGCGTGATGCCGGCGAGAAAAGTGCCGTTCGGCGCCGGCGTATGCACGACACCATCCTTGACCATGAAAATATTGGCCGTGCCAAGCTCGGCGATATTGCCAAGCATGTCGCACAACAGACAGTTGTCGAAGCCGCGTCCACGCGCCTCGATCAACGCTCGCGCATTGTTCGGATAGAGCGAGCCCGCCTTGGCGTCGACCAAGGCTGTCTCGCGCGTCGGGCGACGATAGGGCGACAGCGTGATGGCGGTTCCGGTCGGCTTTGGAAAGGGCGCGACATAAAGCGTAAGGCACCAGCGGGTAGATTCCGGATCCAGCCGCACGCCTCCGGGGGCACCCTCCTCCGCCCAATACATCGGTCGGATGTAAATCTCCGCGCCGTGATCGAAGCGTTTCAAGCCCTCGCGCGCGAGACCCATCCAGGTTTCGGGCGAAACGAGAGGCTTAAGCGACATCACCTTGGCCGATTCATTGACGCGCGAACAATGCAAATCGAGATCGGGAGTGGTGCCTTCAAATGCCCTGGCGCCGTCGAATACGGACGTGCAAAGCCAAGCGGCGTGGGTGCGCGGACCCATGATCGGCACGTTGCCCTCGTGCCATTCATCCTCGAAAAAAGTCACGGTCCTTGACCAGGCGACCGGTCGGCTCATCGAATCGTCTCCTTCGACCTATTGTCTCCCCCGCCCTGCCTTTGTCACTATGATCGCCTGGGGGGACCCAAAATGGTGAGCAATTATGTCTTTGACGCCTACGGCACGCTGTTCGACGTTCATGCCGCTATTGGCCGCCACCGCGCCGCGGCCGGTGCCGACGCGGATCGCTTCTCGGATATCTGGCGAACGAAACAGCTCGAATACACCTGGACTTTGACGCTTGCCGGTCATTACGCCGATTTCTGGACGCTTACCGAGCGGGCGCTGGATTTTGCGCTGGCACGGGTGCCCTCGGTCGACCGCGCGCTGCGGCCGAAACTGCTGGAGGCCTACCTCACGCTTGACGCGTTTTCCGATGCCCGCACTGTGTTGTCCAATCTGAACGCAGGCGGGGCGCGGCTGGCCATCCTGTCCAACGGCACCCCGCGCATGCTCGATGCCGCGGTCCATGCCGCAGGCATCGCCGAACTGCTGGACTCCGTACTCTCGGTGGACGCGGTACGGCAATATAAGCCACGGCCGGAGGTCTACGCGCTCGTCACTGCCGCGCTGATCGTTAGGCCGGGCGATGTTGTTTTCGTTTCGTCGAACCGCTGGGACGTGATGGGTGCGGTGTCCTTTGGTTTCAAAGGGGTTTGGGTCAATCGCGCACGTCTGCCCGACGAGTATGCCGATCTGCCACCGCTGCAGCAGAT
The DNA here is from genome assembly GCA_963777635.1 of uncultured Alphaproteobacteria bacterium. Classification (GTDB taxonomy): domain Bacteria; phylum Pseudomonadota; class Alphaproteobacteria; order Rhizobiales; family Xanthobacteraceae; genus BOG-931. The sequence goes on along the minus strand of CAVZSB010000047.1, from coordinate 41,985 downwards.
TCCAGATCTCGCGGACCTGCCAAACCTCGATCTGTGAATGGCGCGCAATGGTTTCCGCGCAACGGCTTCGCGTTATGCCACTGCAACGGCGCCTGAGAGTGCCGCGCGACCCGCCGCCGGCGCGGCGGCGGCATCGAGCGCCTCGATGCGCCGATCGAGCTCGCTCACGACGAAACGGGAAAATGGCCCGAGATGCGTGTAGAGCGTCATCAGCGACAGGATCAGGCGCAATGCGGCCGGGTTCGTGCTTCGGCAGCTCTTGAATACCTTCCAGAACGGCTCGCGCGCTTCCGGCACCTTGCTGAGAAGGGTATGCACGAATTCAAGCGAGATAAAATCGCGCCGGCGGTCGCCAATCGCCAGCTCGGCCGGCTGACCGGAACGGTCCAGCATTTCCGCAAGGCGTTCGAGCCGGCCCGCGTAGGCGACGGGGTCGTAGATGCGCTCCAGCACACGCCGGTAATCGAGCAGGACATCACGTTCCGGGCGGCTGCTATCGTAGTTAAGGCCAAGCGTGCACTGATCGCCGGTCTCTTCCGCCATGCGGTCGTGATTGGCGTGAAGCCGGCCCTCCTTTTCCAAACGCCGCGCCAGCTGAGTATTCGGCAGGGCGTATAGAAGACCGACCATCGCCACCGGAATCGCCGCATCCTCGATCAGTTCCACCATTGCGTCGGCGATCGAAACCCTCTCGGTGTCGAAGCCGACGATAAAGCCGGCGGTGACGAACATTCCAGCGGCATAGAGCTTTTGGACGCTTTCGGCGATGTTGCGCCTGGTGTTCTGTTTCTTCTTGGCATGCACCAGCGTTTCCGGATCCGGGCTCTCGATGCCGACGAATACGGCAAAGAAATTTGCCCTTCGCATCAGCTCCATCAGGTCATGGTCGTCTGCAAGGTTGAGTGACGCTTCGGTGGAAAACTCGAACGGATAACCGTGCGCTTCCTGCCACGCGATCAAGTCGGGCAGGAAAATCCGCAGCGACTTGCGGTTGCCGATCAGATTGTCATCGACGAAATCGACATGGCCGCGATAGCCGAGGTCGTACAGCGACTGAAGTTCGGCCAGCATCTGCTGCGTCGTCTTGGTCCGCGGCACGCGGCCGTAGAGCTCGATGATATCGCAGAACTCGCAGGTGAACGGACAGCCCCGCGAATATTGCACGCCCACATACATGTAGTCCGCGGTCTTGAGCAGATCGAAGCGCGGCGCCGGCGTTCGCGTTACGTCGATGGTGAATTTCTCCGCGACAAAGGAGCCGCTGCGCGCGCCGGCATCCCATGCCGCGACAAACTGCGCGAGTATCTCCTCGACCTCCCCGAGCACGAGGAAATCCGCATCCTGATAGATGCCGGGGCTTGAAGTCGCGTCAGGACCGCCGATGACCACTGGCTTGCCGTGCTTGTGGGCTAACTGGATGACGCGCAGCGTATCGAATTGCTGGTTGATCATCCCGCCGGTCATCACCATGTCGGCCCAGGCAAAATCCTCCGCCGCGGCCTCTTCGGTATTGCGATTGATGAGACGAATGTTCCAGTTCGCCGGCAGCATCGCCGCGACTGTGATCAGGCCCAGCGGAGCGGTCGGGTAGCGCGCGTTGAGAAGCTTGCAGGCTTCCGAGAAATTCCAGAACGTGTTCGCCTGGAAACGCGGATAGATCATCAGCACGTTGCAGGCGCGCGACACCGATAATCTATCCTGCTGCTGTTGCACGGAAGCCCCACGCCGCCCCTGCTTCGAATGGCTGCACAGTATGGCGGTATTGGCTGACAATACAAGGACAAAGCCGCCTGTGCGCAAACCCGAAAACCACTGGGCGGACAGGCATTTATGGCGCCAGCGGCGGCGCTAATCAAAACTGGCGAAGGGGCTAGGGCATGGTCCGGATAAGTGGAAACCGGTTTTCCGCAAAGCTTATGCTCAGCCAAAAAAGCTAGAGCGCCAATCCAAAACTGTCGCGCGCTAGGCCGCGCTGTCGCACGGCTCAGGGAAGCTCGGGCTCTTTAGAGCGGCCACAATCTGCTGTTTGGTGAATCGCGTGCCGTCATCGCCGTCGATCAACAAGGCGACCCGGCCGCTATCGTTGACGTGCCGCGCCCAGCTCATCGCCTCATCGAGCGCGGCGAACTCCTTATAGAGATGACGATCCTTTTCCAGCGGAGAGATCGATTGCGAACCGCGCGGGCCGGAATAGACGCGATAAGTCATCGGCGGGCCTCCTCTTTCAAATCAAGCATCGCCGCTGACTATCGGCCGAAAATGCGCCAACTATGTGGGCCATCGGAGCGGCGCGTTGTCGCGGCCCGCTATTGCTGCGGCGCGAAGGACTGATCGCTATACGGCAGCAGAGTCGGGCGCTGAATGACGATAAACGCGTGATCCAGCAAGCGGTGGCAGGAACTGCAGCCGGCGGAAAGCTGGTCGAAACCGCGCGCAAACGCCTCGCGGTCCTTGGCTTCGATCGCCTTTTCAAGCGCGGCGATGGGTGCGCCGACCGCATGCTCCACCGTGCCGCCCCCAATCAACTTGTTCACGGCGTCGAAACCGTCCTTCAATTTATCGATCTCGTAGCCGGCAAGAGGCCAATTGCCGGCGCGGCCCGCGAACCAAAGCTTGATGTGACGCAGCTGTTGCAACACCATGATCTCGCCGATGTCCTCCTCGGGAGGCTCGCTGGTCGCTTCTGCGCCGGTCGAGGCGTCGTGCGCATTCGCCATCGGCATCGCCAGCAGTGCCGCCGCGACCCAAACCGCGATCAACAATTTCATCGGCTCCTCCCTCGACGACGCAACATGCCGGTGTACGACGCCCTCAGCCCGCGGGGGCGAGCGGCTCGCTGCACTGTTTGGCAAACGATTCCTGGCAGACCTTGTAGAGAACCGGACAGGCCTTGGCCGCCGCCAGCGCGGCGTCGATGGTTTTGAGCCGATCGCCCGCCGCGCGCGACTGGCCGTCATAGGTCAGGACCGCATCGGTGCGCTCGAGCCCGCGCTCCGTCATCAAGAATCGCTCCGCTCCATCGAAGAAGGTTGTCGCCGCCTTGATCGCCGCGGTCAGCTTCCTGGTGTATTCGGCGTTGAGCTTGGGATCGGGTTTGACGACGCGAGCGTGCACGGCGATATCGGTGTAGAGGATATTGAGCTTAAAATAGATGCCGCCGCACTGGGCGAGAGCGAGCCAATAGGGATGCCCATTAAACGCTCCGGACATCGCGACGACGCTGTCGCGCTTGTCGATCGCCACGGTGGGAGTAGCCGGCTCGGGCGCGGGGCGGGGAGCGCGTTTTTGCCGCATGGCCTGCGCTTGCCCGCCGGTCGCGGCAATCGCCAGAGCGAGCGCCACAATCGCCGCCTTTGCGAACCCGTCCGACATGGAACGACTATAGCTGGGCGTCAGGATCGGTTTCAAAACCGCTCCACCCACGGCCGCAATTCGATCTCCCACGCCCAGGCGCTGCGTTGTTGCCGCAGGAGATCGAGGTAGGTTTGCGCGATGGCGTCCGGATCGAGCATGCTGTCCGGCTTGTCCGGCGGCTCCGCGCGGCTTGCACTGCGAATGCCGCCGTCGATCACGATATGGCCGACATGAATGCCTTGCGGCGACAGTTCGCGCGCCATGCTCTGGGCGAGGCCACGCAGCGCGAACTTACCCATCGCAAAGGGCGCCGATTGCGCATAACCCTTCACGCTCGCCGAGGCACCGGTGAAGAGGATCGCGCCGTGCTTGCGCGGCAGCATGCGCTTGACCGCTTCCTGCGCCACGAGGAAGCCGGCGAAAGCGGAGACGGCGAGTGTCTTTTCGACTTCGGCCGGATCGAGTTCCACGAAGGGCCCGCGCGTGCGGTAGCTCGCATTGTAGACGATCACGTCAGGCGCGCCGAACGCCGCTTCAACGTCGGCGAAAAGCTTGGCGACGTCGGAATGCTTCGTTGCGTCGCAGGCAAAGGCCTTGCCGCCGATTTCCTTGGCGAGCGGTGCGAGCTCGGCGGCGCGGCGCGCGGCCAGCGCCACTTTCATCCCGGCCTTGGTGAAGGTCCGCGCCACCGATGCGGAGAGCCCGCCGCCGACCCCGACGATGAGCGCGGTGCGATACGCTAGATCGGCCATGCGGATCTCCGGCTAAGGCGACGGCTGAGCGGATATGGGGGGCCAATAGACATGGCGTCAAGCGGCATGCAAAAGCCGGATAAGTTCCGTCAATCGACAACGGCGATGGCGTTGATTTCGATGAGGCAGCGCGGATCGGTGGCGAGCCGTACCACTTGCACGGTCGTCGTCGTCGGCTTGGCGTCGCGGAAATATTCGCCCCAGACGCGATTGAGCGCGTCCTGGTCGGTAAGGTCGGTGACAAAGCGGTCGGCGGTGACGACGTCGGCGAACTTTGCACCGACCGCCTCAAGCCCGCGCTTGAGATTTTCCAGCGCCGCCCGCGCCTGCCCCGCCATATCGCGCGGCATGGCATCAAATTCCTCCGGCCGATGCGGATGATGATGATAGACCGGCGCCGCGGTCACGCCGGCGAGGTAGACGGTCGTGCCGCCCTTTACTTTTATCGCCGGCGCATACGGCATCCACAGATCCGGCGCGTCCGGCCAATGAACGTGCTCGATGGTCTTGGGCATTGCCATGTTCTCCTCATCACATCCTGAAAACCCCGAACTTCGTCGGCGGAATCGGCGCGTTCAGCGCCGCCGAGAAGCAAAGCGCCAGCACGCGGCGCGTTTCCGACGGCGCAATGATGCCGTCATCCCAGAGCCGGGCGGTCGCGTAGTAGGGATCGCTCTCGGTATCGAACTGGTCGCGGATCGGCTTCTTGAACGCCGCCTCCTCCGCCGCCGACCAGGTTTTGCCGGCGGCCTCGATATTGTCGCGCCGCACGGTCGCCAGCACGCTCGCCGCCTGCTCCGAGCCCATCAGCGCCACCCGTGCGTTCGGCCAGGTGAAGAGAAAACGCGGACCATAGGCGCGGCCGCACATGCCGTAGTTGCCGGCGCCATAGGAGCCGCCGATCACCAGCGTGATTTTCGGAACCTGCGCGCAGGCAACCGCCGTCACCATCTTGGCGCCGTCCTTGGCGATGCCACCGGCCTCATAGTCGCGCCCGACCATGAAGCCGACGATGTTTTGCAGGAACAGGAGCGGTATGCGGCGCTGGCAGCAAAGCTCGATGAAATGCGCGGCTTTCAGCGCGCTCTCCGAGAACAGGATCCCGTTGTTGCCGAGAATGCCGACCGGAATGCCGTGAATATGCGCAAAGCCGGTGATGAGCGTCGCACCGTACAGCGCCTTGAACTCATCGAACTCGGAGCCGTCGACAAGCCGCGCAATGACTTCACGCACGTCGAATTGCTTCTTGAGATCGACCGGCACGATGCCGTCCAGCTCGTTGAAGTCGTATTTCGGCTCGACCGGGGTCATGAGCGGGATATCGACCGACTTCTTGGTGTTCAGGTTGGCGACGATACGGCGGCAAAGCGCCAGCGCATGGCGATCGTTCTCCGCATAATAGTCGGCAACGCCGGATTTTCTCGCGTGCACGTCGGCACCGCCAAGGTCTTCGGCCGACACCACCTCCCCCGTGGCTGCCTTTACCAGCGGCGGCCCGCCAAGGAAGATCGTGCCCTGGTTGCGGACGATGATGGTCTCATCCGACATTGCGGGCACATAAGCGCCGCCCGCCGTGCACGAACCCATCACCACTGCGATCTGCGGAACGCCAGCCGCCGACAGCGTTGCCTGATTGTAGAAGATGCGGCCGAAATGCTCGCGATCGGGAAATACCTCGGTCCATTGCGGCAGGTTGGCGCCGCCGGAATCGACCAGATAGATGCAGGGCAGCCGATTCTCCCGCGCGATCTCCTGGGCGCGCAGATGCTTCTTCACCGTCAGCGGATAGTAGGTGCCGCCCTTGATGGTGGAATCGTTGCACACGATCACGCATTCGCGTCCTTCGATCCGGCCGATACCGGTGATGAGACCGGCCGCGCGAATGGGGTCTTCGTACAAGCCGTCGGCGGCGAGCGGCGACAATTCGAGAAACGGCGAACCGGCGTCGATCAGCGTCATCACGCGATCGCGCGGCAGAAGCTTGCCCCGCGACAGGTGACGTTCGCGCGATCGCGGCGGGCCGCCCTCCGCAGCGGCAGCGCGCCGCGCCTGCAAGTCGGCGACAAGCACCCGCATTGCCGCCTCGTTGGCGCGAAACTCCGGCGAAGCCGCGTCGATATTTGATAAAAGTGCGGTCACACTCCCCCCTGGCCCATTTCAAGCTCTCGATACCGCAAACCGAAGCGCTCCGGACATCAGTCAGAGTTCGAGCATGCTCTTAATCGTGCGAGCCTGATCCTATCCGAAAAATCGGACCGGGCCCTAGTGTCCCAATTCCGAAGTTCGCAAGTGTTTGTCGAACCTCTGATGCGAATTTCGGGATCAAAGGGACACTAGCAATTTATGATTCTAGTGTGGTTTTTGGATTTGAAGTTCCTACGCAAGTTTGCGGCCGGATCTTAGGAACTTCAAATCCACCGCACTAGGCCCGCACTTCCTGGCGTTGGAAAATCACGTAGCCGATGACAAACAGCATGATCGCGCTTGCGATCATGCCGACGATCTGCGGCCAGGCGATCAAAATGCTCTCGACGAGCGGTAACGGCGCGCCGAGCACCGCCCCTTGAAGCTGGCTGAGATAGATCGGTCCCAGCGATCGCGTAGTCGGATCGAGCAAGGCCACCACCGTTTCCGCGAACAGCGTCGACGGCGACAAGCGGGCGAGGAATTGCTCCGTCATCGCAGTCGCAGGCGTTTGCATCCCGATCGCGATATAGCGCGGATCCGGCGGCGCAACGATTTGCGCGACAGCGCCAGCCAGCACCGGCCAAATGAAGGTGATGAAAAGCCACAGGCCCAGCGTGACCAGCGCCGCCGTCGCCGCCGATCGAAACAGGACTGAAAACAACATCGCCAGCGCCAGCCAGACGCCGGAATAGATGATCGTCACCAGCAGAAACAGAAAGCTGCGGCTGATCTCCTCGGCGCCGGGCGGGATTCCGATCATCAACAGCCCGAGCCCGATGACAAGGAGCCAAAGCGAGACCAGGCTGATCGCGAGCGTCATCAGCCCGGCCAGAAATTTTCCAAACAGCAGCGCGTCCCGATAGATCGGCTGAGCAAGTATGCGTGACAGTGTGCGTCGGTTGTATTCGCTGTTGACCGCGTCGAAACCGAGCCCAATCGCCATCAGCGGTACGAGGAACGACAGGAATGAGACGAACGAGGGCAACGGTTCGCGCGATGCCGTGAACAACCGCAGGAACAGGAAGGGGTCCTGCGCCGTCGTCTCCTTGATTTGCTGGATGGCGCCGTAGAGCGCCGCCAGCGCCACCAGCACCACCAGCCATTCGAGCACGCGCATGCGTACGCTGGTGAGGTGGTCCGAAAGCTCCTTGAGCATGACCACGCCGAGGCCTTGAAACGCCGAACCTTCACGCCGCATCGCGCGCCCCCTCTTTGGCGCTCTTCGTTTCGTCGGGCCTGCTCTCGAAGTAGCGCGTATAAATGGCGTCGAGGCTCGGCTCCTGAACGCCGAGAAACTTCAGACGGCCCTGCATCGCGACCACCTCGACCGCCGCCTCCGGTCGGACGTCACGATCGGCATGCAGCCGCAGCTTGCCGATGCCGGTCTGCTCGACGCCGCTTACCCCGGGAATGAGAGCAAGCCGATCGGCAAGACCGGCGCCGTCGGCTTCGATGTCGACCACGTAGCCGCCGCCAAGAACCTCGCGGCCCAGATCGGCCACCGAGCCCATCAGCGCGATATGGCCGCCGCTGAACAGAGCGACGCGATCACACACGCTCTGCACCCGCTCGAGCAAGTGCGACGACAGGAGCACCGAAACCCCCTCGCCCTTGAAACCGCGGATGATGGAAAGCAATTCCGCCGTAGCGTGGGGATCAAGCCCCGACGTCGGCTCGTCGAGAATGGCGATCTGCGCGCCCTTCATCAAAATCTCGGCCAGCCCCAGGCGCTGACGCATGCCGCGCGAAAATGTTGCGACAGGCTTGTCGGCGGACTCGGCAAGGCCGACCCGATCGAGCGCGTCCGCGATCCTTTTCTCGCGATCGACTTTCTTGAAGCCAATCAGGCGCGCGGTGTAGCGCAAATTGTCGGCCGCCGTCAGCTGATCGTAAAAGCCGACCGTATCGGGCATATAGCCGACGCGGCGTTTTACCGAAAGCGGCTCGCGCGCCGGATCGAAGCCGAGCACGCTGACCTCGCCATCGGAGATGTCGGTGAGGCCGAGCAGCATCAGAATCGTCGTGGTCTTGCCGGCGCCGTTCGGTCCGAGCAAACCGAAAATCTCCCCGCGCCCGACCGTGAACGAGACGTGATCGACGGCGACGGCGCTACCGTATTTCTTGGTGAGGCCGGTTGCCTCGATGACGTTGTCCCCGTTCATCGCCGGCCGAACCTGGCGACCGCCCCGACCATCACCAGCAATGCGACGCCGATGATGCCGACGCCCGCGATTCCCCACATGGTCGAGGTCGTCACGGTGACGCGAAAGGTGGTGGACGCCGACTCGCCGCGGGCGGCGGCGCGCATCGTCGTCACGTAGTCGCCAGCGATGGCCTTATCGGTCGGCGTGATCAGCGCCTGCACTTCCTTGTTTGCATTCGGTGCCAGGTGATCGAGCGTCTTCGGATCGAAGGTGAGCTTCCAGCCACTCGGCGCCGAGCCGCTCAACTGAACGTCATCGGCCGGCGCGGTACCGGTATTTGTGATGACGACCGGCACCGAAGTCTCCTTGCCGGCGGAAGCACGCGTCGAAATGAGACCCTCACGGCCGCTGATATCGAGCTTCGGCTGACCGGTGATATCCATCGTCAGGTCGGCCGTCGCGGAGGCATCCTCGGCGGCAACGCGCGCGACGACTTTGTAGCTTCCGGCCGCGGCCGTGTTCGGCGGCGTCACCTTGAGCTTCACGTTCTTCGTCTGGCCGGCATCGATCGGCACCGCGTTGAGTTCCTGGCTGCCGTACCCTTCAGTGAAGGTGGCGTCGAAGTTCTGCGGAGTCTGAGCCGACAGGCTTACGGTAAGCTTCTTGCCGCTGTCGTTCTTGATGGCGAGCTGATAATCGAAGCTCGATTTCGAGGTGCCGCGCAGGTCGGGCAATTGCGGTGTCAGCGACAGCTTTGCCGGCAGATCCTTGGCAAGCGTGACGGCGATCGGCAGCGTGGCATTGGTCGAGCCGCCGGTCGCGGTGACGGTGAGCGTTTCGGTGCCGATGGCGGCGTTCTTCGGTACGTCGAGCCGCAGTTCCAGCGCAACGCTGGAATTGGTCGCCGGCATCGCCGCCGCTATCGGCTGGCCGCCGCCCATCAATGTCGCCGTCCAACCCGCAGGTACGCCGGAAACCGACAAGCCAAGCCGCTCCGGCGCCAAATCGTAATTGTGCAGCTTCAAATTGATCGTTGAGGTTTCACCGGGGCGCAGTGTCACCGCCGGATAGTCGCTCATCAAATAAAGGCCCTTGACGTCCTTCGGGGCGTCGTCTGCCTTGGCGGCAGGCGGGATCTGAGCCGCAAAAACGGCAAGGACAGCAGCAAAAATGGCGATAAATCGATATCGCATTGGCGTTGGCTCCCGTGCAGGATTGGTCGTTGTGCCTCCTCCCAAGATGCGCTCTACGAGCAATGGGCGAGGAAGCCGGCATTGTGGGCTCAATCGTGACAAAATCATGCAGACGACGGCCTATTTGGCAAGACTTGTTTAGAAAAGACATGCGGTAGAGGGCCGCAGTTTTAGCGGTAAATTGAATAAATGCGCCGCAGGACCGAGGTCAGCGCCGGTCTTCTGGCATTCCGTCGCCGGAATGCCCTGGAAGTCCTGCTCGCGCATCCGGGCGGACCGTTCTGGGCGAAGAAAGACGAGGGAGCTTGGACCATTCCAAAGGGCGTCGCCGAAGGCGGCGCCGATCTCCTCGCCACGGCGCAGCGCGAATTCACCGAGGAAACAAACCTCGTCGCCGGCGGCGACTTCATCGCGTTAACGCCGGTTAAGCAAAAAAGCGGCAAGCTGGTGCACGCTTGGGCGTTCGATGCCGATTTCGATCTGTCCGTGTTCGCCAGCAATACATTCGAGATGGAATGGCCGCTGCGATCGGGGCGCCGGCAAAGCTTTCCGGAGATCGATCGGATCGCCTACTTCGCGGTGCCGATCGCCATGATCAAGATCATCGAGTACCAGCGGCCGTTGCTGGCGGAGTTGCAAACGTTGATCAGCAGCCGATAGGCCGGTGACACATAAATCTTAATCGCCTTAGGCAATGTCCGCTTCGCAACTCACCGCGCGCTCAGGTCGGAAATCGCACCATGTCCGCTGAATGCCAAAAGCAGACATTGCGGGCTTAGTTTGAAGAAGGCAACGCTGGCAACGCTTGAGCGCGGCGGCGGAAGCCCACGTAACGCATAGTACCATATTGTATCAGGAATAGCCCGAGCTTGCTAAAAATGCCGTAGACCGACATGAACGACGCCCAGGCAACCACGCTGAAGTTCAGTGCGACGATCACGTTTAGTGCGGCGGAAAAGAACATCAGGCCGGACCAGGTAAATCCGAAGATACGGGCAACGTCGGGCACTACTTCAACGGCCACAGGTGGCAGATAGCGATTCATCCATCCCGGCTTCAGCATCACCACGCCGACGATCGTGTAGATCAGGCTCGGTTTGATCATGACAAAGCGGGGGTCATTGGTAATCAGGGTGATGCCCCCAAAACACACCACCAAAAAGAGGCTCATCCACTGCATGGTGCCGATCGGGCGTTTGCGGGCGAACTCCCAGCCGACCTGAGCGATTCCCAGCGCCATGCCGAGGATGACTGACAGAGGAATGCTGTCGGTCAGAAGATATGCGACGAGGAAGACAAACGTCGACGCCAAGTCGAGGACCAGCAGCTTCCCTGACTCGAATAAATCCTTCATCGGGGTCAACTCTGTATCAGGTTCCGACAATTGTATTTTGTTACTGACGCGGCGGAAGCGTTTGGTTCTCAGTCAAGCAGAACGCCGCCCGGGCGAGCTCGCGCGGGATGCGGCGCAGATCGCCGCCGCGCTGTCAGTCCGCCTTCCATGAACCGTGAAAACTGATCGGCAGGCTGTGGGGCAGACGCAGGCGCGCGATCGGTCCTGCATCGACGTGATCGGCATCGAACAGGGCAAAGAAGGCTCGTTCGGTACGGCCGTCGAGGCACTGAACGATCAGCCAGCCATCGTCACGGTCACCGCCCGGGCGCGCGGCAAAGACAGGCTCTCCGGCTACCACGTCAGAGCCAAAATCGAAGAATTGGGTCTTGCCGCTTAGAAAGTCCACGCGCTTGACGCCGCTGTTTACGACAGAACCGCCGCCGGCGCTCAAATAGCCGAAATCGTGCTTCTGCATCGCGACGCGCGGATCGATCATCGGAAATTCATGCGTCCCCGAATCAAGAATCTCCTCGCGCAGTGAACCGGCGGCGAGGTCGATGCGATAGCGACGCAACGTACCGGGCGCGTTGGCGACGCCCATCTGGCCCTGCATCAGCTTGTAGAACAAGGCATCATGCGGTGCGAAATGATCCGGTGAATCATAGCCGACGAAATCGGCGACGATCTCGTCGCCCTGGCTGTAGGCGTTGAGTGCGTGCCAAATATATGCCCCATCTGCTTCGAAGAATTTTGGCGTGCCGCCGCCGCGTGGGACGACCATCACCTGATTGCCGTCTTGGGGCTTCCACGACAGCGACTCGATAAAGGTTGCTTGTCCGCTGAGCAAACGCCAGGGCGAAAACCACATCGGATGCAGGACAAAAATCAGATGCTCACGCGTTGCGAAAAAGTCGTGGATGTATACCTGCCGAGGCGAAGCAATAACGTGATGCGCTTTGAGCGCGCCGTCGGCGCCGCGAATGATGGCGTGCAGTTTCATCGAGGCGCCATGGCTTACCCCAAACAGCAGCCATTCGCCGGTGAGCGGATCGAATTTGGTGTGGGCCTTGATCATGAATTCTATGGTCGGATCTCCCAAAATCTGCTCGCCCAGAGTTTGCAGCGTTTCGGGATCAAGGCCAAAGGCCGGACTGACCTCGTCGAAGGCATAGAGAAGGTCGTTGAACGGATAGACGGTAACGCCTGCCTGGGAACGCGGCGAACCACCGCCGAGGTTGGCGAGGAAACCGCCCGGACGCCGCATCGACCAGGTCGCGGAGCTGAACGTGCCGGCCTTTTCCTCGGCAATGAATTTCGGCGTGCGCACGAATGCATTCTGATAATGTGCCGTGCCGTCGGCAAATGACAGGCGCTGGACCAACCCGTCGCCGTCGAGCAGGTGTGGTTTGCGCAAGCCCCCACGCTCGAAAAGACCGGGGCCGTTACGATAAAGCGATCCCTTCAATTCGCGCGGAATTTTACCTTCGATTTCGGGCGTTTCGTTTCGCCCGCCCTGCTCTGAAACTCCGAGAAGCACGAGGCACCGCGGCGCCGCCTGCGTTGCATCCTTGCTGCGCTGCATTGTCATCGTCATAGCGCCTCTCCATGGTTTATCTTAACGTTGTTAAGATACCGCATATCTAAACGATGTCAAGATTTCGGTGGAAAGCCCGGTAGCTTCGAACTATCATATTGAAATGTTGGAGAAACCACGCAGAAAGCGCCCGCCATCCTACCATCACGGCGACCTGCGCGATGCCCTGATCCGGGCCGCGCGGAAGATACTGGAAAAGGACGGATTGGCGGAATTGTCGCTCCGCCAAGTCGCACGCGCCGTAGGCGTATCGCCAGCTGCTCCGTATCATCACTTCGCCGACAAACACGCTTTGCTCACTGCGGTCGCGACGCAGGGCTTTGCAGCGCTCCGGTCGGAGATGCTCATGCGGATGGCCAAAGAAACCGACCCGGTTGCGCGCCTGGACGCGAGCGGCGTCGGCTACGTGGTGTTCGCCGTCGATAATCCTGCGCTGTTTCGGCTGATGTTCGGCGGCGAGGAATTATCCGCGAACGCCATTCTGGCCGAGGCGGGCAAACAAGCTTACGGCGTGCTCGAGGCGGCGGTCGCCGATACTTCTCCTGAAGGCATTGCGAACCCCCTCGTCTGCCTCCGTTTATGGGCGCTCGTGCACGGGATTGCCAAACTTATTGTCGAGCACTGCGTCAAACCTTCCGACTATGGCTTGAGCAGCAGCGAAGCATTGGCAACAAGCCTGCTCCGGCGCGGCTAAAATCGCTGTCGCCCTGTCACACGGATGAAATGTAAGGCGTCTTTGCTACGGTGCGTTTGACGGGCACGCCACACAAATAAGGACGCACGTAACATGCCGGACCAAATTGCCGAATTCGATGGAATGCAGAGCGCATACAAGGCGGCCGTGGAGGAATGGATAAGCGCGATCAGGCATGAAGAAGCTCTGGCTTCCGTCAATCATACGATCGCCCAGGTCGACCAGTGGGAGGCGGCTCATTTTAAAGAGGAAGAGCTTCGCAACAAAGCCAAGGCTGCGAAAAAGCAATACGAGGACGCGCTACGGCGCAAGTTTTTTAACTTTTAGATTCGAACAAAACAGCCGAACTGCCTGACGCCCCGTCAGCTAGTAACGCGATGGTCAGGCAGTGAAAACGATTCCCAGTCGAGGCCCGCTTGGCGCCAAAAGGCGGCATTCCACCGTCAGGCGATTCCGGTCGGCCCTCTCAACGATACAAGTTCTGCGTGATTCGAACGGCCCGCCACCTGGGTTCAAAATACCTTATTGATTGAAGCGCTAACCCCTTGCGTAATCACTTTCCCGGTGGAGTTGCCAACCAACATTCCATTGATTGTCGTACCTAAAACGCCATTGGGATTGGAAAACGGGCTTGAGTAGTTGAAGGTTTGATTTCCCGTCATGGCATAGCTGTAACTAAAATCCAGAAACCATGAACGGGAAAGAAAGTAAGTTGCCCCGACCACTGCGGAACCGCCAAACACCCAACCGGCACCAGAAACGTCAGTAGGCGCGCCCGAAATGTTGGTAGGAACGCCAATGACATTTGCAAAGCCGACCAATCCATTCACGTTTGTTCGTGTTCGCGACAGGGTGGGGCCCGCACCGATGTAGACGAAGCTCTTGTCAAACGAACGCCCAATCAAGGGAATTAAAGCAATCTGATGCTCGATATTGGTTTGGTAAGTCCTGGCAACGGCCGTTCCTGTAAATGTCGTGGGAGAGCCCCCCACGGGGGTCGTCGTTCCCGTCTGAGGCAGAAGCGCATTTGTGACCGTAGAAGTTGCATTTAAATAACTGTATGAAAACTTGGCTCCCCAAAGCCAGTTGCTGTCGGTAAATTTTTGGAAGTAGCCCGCTTGCACTGCAGGGGCAAAGGTAAATTCGGACCCCATATAAATATTGGCAGGTCCCGAAGCCGATCCGGTGGAGGCCAATACGCCACCTTGATAGACATCGGACGTCCCGACGGCATAGACGTTTTGAGTGCCGAAGTTCACCGAATTGTAGCTGCCGCCAAGGCCCAGGAAAAAACCTGCCTGCGGCAAAGCAGGATCGGAAGGCGATTTATAAACCAGCTGCTGCGCACGCGCCGGCGCCGCGATAGCCAATCCGCCAAGGGCTGCGGCCATCACAAACCAGGGTCCCAACAAAAGCGAGTGGCGTCGCAATGCTTGGTTCATTGACCCCCCCAATCCTCCGGTCGCCCAGCATACGCTCCTTCATGAGCGATTCGCTGCCGTGGATTTTTGCCGGGAGGCGCGCCGGGTTTTTCTCGAGGCGGCGTGAATCTTTTGTTGCGCAAAAGCCCGGGGCACGGCCGTCAAACCGCTCGGCCCCGGAGTTCCGCCAATGCCGCTTTGCCTGCTCGAGTAGCTTCGGACATCGTTTCGAAAAAGTCAGATTGCTGCACCGGCTTGCTCTTGCCCGCAGCGTAAATCTCCCACCGCCAGGATTTGGGGGGACGCCCTTTGTTCTTCACTGCAAGCGAGTATTCAAAGGCGTCGAAACCAGGCATCTTTTCCATCGGAGCATTATTGGGATTCTGACCGGCGAAGCGCAAGTCCCGAACGGGCATTACGTAATATCACTTTGCACTCTTCCGCGCACTAGCGCGCAGCCCCTGGGATGAAAGAATTTCACGTATCGCGACAACTACCACCGTCGCGCAAGTTAATCTCGTCATCGGCGCCAGACTGCTCGCGACCTGGAGCCGGGTTCATACCCTGATGTCTTATAGCCCGCACGGAAAGGGGATAGTTGTTGACTTAAATCAATAAAGGTGCGGGATTAAACACAAAGACCGCAAGACCATCAGGGTGATCACGTCTGCGCCCTCTAACGCAATAACGCGAGGCGCCCCACCCCGTCTGTTGCCAAAGAGGACACCACAATGGCGAACGAGAAAATAACAGATTGGCACATAACACTGGATCAGCTTCTGGAACAGATTAGATTGGAAGCTCTCGGGGCAATGGACAAATACCTCGATCTTCTTCAGAAGACCAATTCATCGCACCCGTTCGCAGGGACGGAGTTAGGTGACAAAGCAAAGGACTTCGCCGAGAAGAACATAACTAATGTCCGCGACTACGTGCATAAGCTGAGCCGAGCAAAAGATTTCATGGACGCAGTGCCGATCCAGACCGAATTCGTGCAGGCGCAGCTGGAATTGTTGGGCGAGCAAATTAAAAGTCTTGGGGAAACTTATACCAAAGCGGCAACGGAAATGCTCAACACTCCTATAAAAAATATCACCTGATTGGGCGACACTCTTGTAGCTACGCGTTTCACGGTATCATGACCCGCTTTTACGAACCGGACCTCGGCGTCGATCCGGACAGTCCATTTGTGCGGGACGCAGCAAATAAGCTCGTTCGGCGGTCCTACTGGATGGACATGAATGATCGAACGCTGGTGATGGTGATGGTCAACGGTATTGGCGCGCATCTGACGAACGATGAGAAAAGAGCGCATCTAACCGACTTGCGTCGGGCGCATCTCATCGACGACGTCTGCATTCAGGAAATTCTTCCGCCCGAAAAATGATGATGTGCGCAGGCTTGAACTATTTGCCTTGATTGATCTCTCGGCGCGCTTACGAGCTGGCGCTCTAGCGTCTTCTCCCGCTTGACCTCCGGCCAATCGACTTCGTCGTGCGGCAGCACCCAGGTCTCCCGCAGCGCGGCCTCACGCCATTCGCGCCATGCCGGCAGCGCCATAAGGGCATGCATATAGTTGCGCGAAGCGGCGCTCACTTCGACCGCGTAGGTGTGGAAGCGCCAGACAACCGGCGCATACATCGCGTCGGCCGCTCCGAACGGACCGTAAAGAAAAGGCCCGCCCGCGCCGAACCGCGAACGGCATTCGCTCCAGATCGCTTCGATCCGCTCGACATCTGCCGACGTTCCAGCATCGAGCGCGCGCGGCAGCACCGGCCGCCAGATATTCATCGGCAGCAGCCGGCGCAGCGGCAGAAAGCCTGCGTGCATTTCCGCCGCGACCGCGCGCGCATGCGCGCGCGCCGCCGGTTCCGCCGGCCACAAACCGGCAGCGGGAAATTTTTCCGCCAAATATTCGAGGATCGCCAGCGATTCCCAAACGCGCACGTCGCCGTCGACCAGCACCGGCACCTTGCCGGCGCCACTCAACGCCAGCAGCCGCGATTTGAAATCAGCCGCCTCCAGGGAAATCAGCGTTTCGGAAAACGCTATGCCGGCGACCTTCATGGCGAACCATGGCCGCAACGACCACGACGAGTAATTCTTGTTGCCAATGATCAGTTGGAGCATCGATCGCCCGCCGCCGCCTCGGACACGGGAGATCAGCACAGCGCCGACATGCGCGCAACGACACGGCCGCCTACGTCAAGCTGGTCATCACGGCGATGTAAGAAACAAAAAGGACCGCCGATGCAGCGAATGTGACCGCGACGGCGGTTTCGATCCATTGACTGGCCGCTTGTTCGGCCTCGGCGGCGGTCGCCGCGACGTCGTGCACCAGCGCGGCCGGAAATTCGATTGACATGGTGTTCTTCCCCTAGGACGGCGCAGGCGGCTTTCGCGTTGGTCAGAGACCCAAAACGATGAATTCCGGCCGGAATTGAGAGGCGGAATCCCTTGTTCCCGGAGGGAAGTATTCCGGCACATGCTAAACAGTTGGTTAACGGCGCCGCCGTCAGGGGGCGGGAAACAAATCGGCCGTTTGGCCGCCGAGGCGGTAGGCGATGAGGCCGATCCACTCGTGTACCGCCGCATCCGTCCGCTGCAGACCCCCGGCAAGCGACGCGAACGGGGCGATGGCGTCCATCGGCCCGCGGGTGCGCCAATCAACCGGATAGGCTTCGATCGGGAAACCGGCCGCCCTGAATGCAGCCATCGCCCGCGGCATGTGCGAGGCCGAGGTTACCAGCAGCCAGCGCTCGCCGGGCTTCGGGTTGGCGAGAAGGCGGGAGAATACCGCGTTCTCGATGGTGTTGCGCGATTGCTCTTCCGCCGTGATCCGTTCGTGCGCGATACCCAACGCTACCAGTTGCCGGACGGCGAAAACCGCCTCGATCTCCTCATCAAAAACCAGCGCGTTGCTGCCGCCGCTGAGGATGATACGCGCATCCGGATAGCGGCGCGCCAATTCGGCGGTCGCGGTGAGGCGTTCGGCGGCCTCATCGAGCGCCACGGCGCCGCGAGCAGCCGATACGTCCGGCGAAATCGCGCCGCCGAGCATGACGATGCCATCGGGCGGTCCACGCGACGGGTCCCAGGCCGGAAAGCGCTGCTCCAGCGGCAGAATGAGCGCGTTGCCGAGCGGCGACAGTCCGGCAACCGCGAGCAGAACCAGACTGGTCGCCATGAGCCGACGGGCGAGCCTGCTATACCGCGTGCCAAGAAGCACCACGCCGACGAGCCCGATTGTAATCAGAACATTCGATGGCACTGTGAAAAAGGCGAAGATTTTTGAAAGAGCGAAAAACATCGGCGCCGCTACGACGGGTTCGCGATCACGATCGTGATTTCCGCCAGGCCGCGTAGCGCGCCTTGGCCTCATCGTTCGGCGGGTAGAGGCCGGGCAGCTTCACGCCATTCTCGACTTCGTTGAACACCCAGCTTTCATAAAGTTCGTGCTCGGCACCCTCCTGCGCCACGAATTCCAGCAACGCCTGCGGAACGACGACCGCCCCGTCATCATCGGCCACGATGATATCGCCGGGAAAAATCGCGCATCCGCCGCAACCGATCGGCTGCTGCCAGCCGACGAACGTCAATCCATTGACCGAAGCCGGGGCGGCAATCCCGGCGCACCACACGGGCAAAGCGCTCGCCAGCACGCCGCTGCGGTCGCGCACGACACCATCGGTGACCAACGCCGCAACGTTTCGCTTTTTCATGCGGGCGCAGAGAATGTCGCCGAATATCCCGGCGCTCGGCACACCCATGGCGTCGGCAACGACGATGGCGCCGTCCGGCATTTCTTCGATGGCCGCGCGCGTAGAAATTGGATTGCCCCAGCTTTCCGGGGTCGCGACGTCTTCACGAACGGGAATAAACCGCAAAGTAAATGCTCGCCCGACCACACGCTCGCCTTTCGGCACAAGCGGCTTGGGGCCGGTCATCCAGGAGCGCCGGATTCCCTTTTTCAGAAGCATGGTCGTGATCGTCGCGGTCGTTACTTTTCGCAGAATGTCGAACAGCGCGTCGCTCATCGCCCGCCTCGTTTCGTTTCAGATTTTTCCAAGCCAGTTTCCGATGCGCTCAACCGCCTCGCGCATTTCTTCGCTGGAGCCGGCGTAGCATAGACGCAAGAAATTGCGGCCGCGCACAGGATCGAAATCGACGCCGGGCGTCGTTGCCACGCCCGCCTCCTCCAGCATCCGCGTCGCAAACGCAAAGCTGTCGGTCGAAAACCGCGACACATCGGCATAGAGATAGAAGGCGCCGTCGGCCGGCAAGAATGAATCGAGGCCCGCCCGCGGCAATCCCGCAAGCAGGATGCGGCGGTTCTCCTCGTAGCCACGCCGCACCGTTTCGAGCTCCGTCCGCCCCTCGAAAGCGGCTTCAGCCGCGATCTGCGACAGCGTGGGAACCGAGATCGCGAGATTCTGCTGCAAGCGTTCGACGGCCCGCACCAGTGGTGCAGGCACCACCAGCCATCCGATCCGCCATCCGGTCATGCAGAAATATTTGGAGAATGAATTGACGACGATCGCGTTCGACGAGATGCGCGCCGCGCATTCGGCGGTGAAGGAATAGTCGAGGCCGTGGTAGATCTCATCCGAGATGACGATGATGCCCGCCGCTTCGGCGGCTTCGATCAGCGCTGTGAACGCGGCCGTGGTCATCATGGTACCGCTCGGATTGGCGGGAGAGGCAACCACGACACCCTTCAGCGGCTTTTCCTGATGGTGGGCCAGCAGGGTCTCGCCGGTCATCGACCAGCGCGTCGCCGCGCTTGTTTCGATCCCAACCGGCTCGCAACCGAGCGCCGTCAGAATGTGGCGGTAGGGCGGATAGCCGGGCAGCGCCATCGCCACGCGGTCCCCGGCATCGAAGGCCGCGAGGAATGCGAAAATAAAGCCTGCCGACGATCCGGTGGTGACGACGATCCGCGCCGGATCGACGTCGATCCCGCGCCATTCGGCATAAGCTCGCGCAATTCGTTGTCGCAGCGACACCGTCCCGAGCGTCTCGGTGTACCCAAGGCGCGCGGCCGCGAGTGCTGTGCGCGCCGCGTCGATGGCCGTCGCCGGCGCACCTGCCGCCGGTTGGCCGACCTCCATATGGATGATCCGGCGGCCCTGCGCCTCAAGGCGCGCCGCTGCCGCCACGACGTCCATCACCATGAACGGCGGCACGGCGCTGCGAGCGGATGGCTGCAGCAGGTGTTTGGCTTTCTCAAGCATTATTGCGCCTTCGCGTATCGCCCGGCTCCGAAAGGGCGAACGCCCCGGTGCTGCCGCATTCCCCGGGTTTCGTGCCGTCGACTTCCCTGCAACGCTTCGGGCGTGCCTTGGCCATAAACAGCCCCATCCATGGCCTTGGTCCCCGAACCGAGGGACTGATATTCTGTTCGAGATGACTGTCGCCAGACCTCCTAGCAAGCCACGCTCGACGAAACCAGCGTCGCGCGTCGTCGTCGTGACTGCCGCGGTTGCGGTCGCGCTGGCGGGCGCGCCGGCACGGGCCCAGACCGGCTCCTCCGCTGGCATCCCGATGATTCGAGACGCCGAGATCGAGCAGCTGATGCGCGATTACACGGCGCCGATTTTGCGTGCGGCCGGCCTCAGCCAGCAAAACGTGCAAGTCGTGATCATCGGCGACAAATCCTTCAACGCCTTCGTCATGGACGCGCACCGCATTTTCGTAAATTCCGGCGCGCTGATGCAAGCGACCACGCCCAATCAGATCATCGGCGTGTTCGCGCACGAAACCGGACACATCGTCGGCGGACACCTGTCGAAAATGCGTCAGGTGCTGGCCAACGCGCAAACCGCTGCGATCGTCGCCATGCTGCTGGGCGTGGGCGCCATGGTGGCCGGCGCGAAGTCCGGCAGCCCTGATATGGGCAATGTCGGGGCGGCCGCGCTCAGTGCGCCGCAGTCCTACCTGCAACACACCCTGCTGGCCTATCAACGCGCCCAGGAAGAGCAGGCCGACCGCGCCGGCGTCCGCTTTCTCACCATGACCGGCCAATCGGCCAAGGGGATGTACGACACATTCAAGAGATTCGCCGATGAAATGATGTTTTCGGCGGCCTATATCGACCCCTATGTGCAAAACCATCCGATGCCCGCGGAACGCATGGCTGCGCTCGCGGAACTCGTAAAGACGCCGTACTGGGATAAGAAGGACCCGCCGGAACTCCAATTTCGGCACGACATGATGCGCGCGAAGCTTTATGGCTTTACCGAGCGCGCCGACTCGGTGATGCGGCGTTATCCATCGTCAGACACTAGCATGCCGGCCCGATACGCCCGCGCTATTGCGACCTACCGCTACGGCGACCCGCGCTCGGCGCTCGCGCAGATCGACGGTCTGATCCAGGCGATGCCCAACTACCCCTATTTTTACGAGCTCAAGGGCCAGGCACTGCTCGAAAGCGGGCACGCGATGGAGGCACTCGCACCGTTGCGCCGTGCCATCGAGATGGCGCCCAACCCCGCTCTCATTCAGATCCTCCTGGCGCAGGCGCTTATCGCCACGAACAACGCCAAGCTGACGTCGGAAGCGATTCCGCTTCTGCGTACCGCCCTCATCAAGGAACCCGAATCCGGCGATGCCTACGAGCAGCTTGCGATGGCCTATGGCCACGGCGGCGATCTGGCCGATGCCGATCTGGCTTCGGCGCAGGCTGCCTTCGCTCGCGGCGACAATAAGACTGCGCGTGAACTCGCGGCGCGCGCCAAGACGCGGTTTCCGGTCGGCTCGCCGGGCTGGGTTCGAGCCGACGATATTGTCGCTTTCAACAAAGGAAAGAGCCCGCTCCGGGCAAGTCGATGATCTCAACAAGGACAATACAGATGACGTTCAATGCGCGCGCTAGAATTCTGATCGCCGCCGCGGCACTGCTGGCCTCGCCTGCCCTGGCGCCGGCACAAGCGCAAACTTTCACCGCCGACCAGCGGCAGGAAATCGGAACCATCGTCAAAGAATACCTGCTGGCGCACCCGGAGGTGATGCAGGACGTGATGGCGGAGATGGAAAAACGCCAGCAAGCCGCCGAAAACGAGAAACATCGCGCCGCCGTCACCGAAAACAAGGCGACGCTGTTCAGCTCGCCGCATCAGGTTGTGCTGGGCAATCCCCAGGGCAATGTCACGATGGTCGAATTCTTCGACTACAATTGCGGCTACTGCAAGCGCGCCATGTCCGACATGCTCGATCTCATAAAGACCGACGGCAATCTGAGGTTCGTGCTCAAGGAATTCCCGGTTCTCGGCGAGGGCTCGGTCGAGGCGGCGCGCGTCGCGGTCGCCGCGCGCATGCAGGACACCACCGGCAAGAAGTACATCGAGTTTCACCAGAAGCTGCTGGGCGGCCGCGGAGCCGCCGACAAGGCACGCGCCCTCGCCGTCGCCAAAGAAGTCGGCTTCGACATGGCGCGGATCGAAAAGGACATGAACAGCGACGAGGTCAAGAAGACCATCGACGAGAACTTGAAACTTGCCGACGCGCTGGGAGTCAATGGAACGCCGAGCTATGTGGTCGGCGAGGACGTCGTGGTCGGGGCGGTCGGCATCGACACACTGCGCGAGAAGATCGCTGCCGAACGGAAGTAGCACGCGCGATACAAGCGAGGGTGATGAACGGCGCAGCGTCGGAGAGCGCGTTCTCCAGTTCGTTCAGTGCTGCCGGATATTCATCGGCGACGATCAACCCCACCTTTTGGCCGTATCCTCCCCCGTTTTCGGGGGAGGATTTTTTGTTGGTCCGGCCCGTTTATTTCGCCAGATAGTTTCGGTGCACCCATGCGCCGTTGGCCCGCCGCGTTTCCGCGTAGAGCGAAGTGTCGCCGTCACGTGTCGCAACGATCACGTTGCTGTTGAGCACGCGTTCGGACTCCGGGGCGCTTTCGACGGACTTGATGAAGGCGGCGAGCTGATCGGTGGACGGCGGATCCGCGCTTGCGGCATCCTTATGGCCGATCGCCTCGGTCACGCTGGCGGCCAGCAGTTTTGGCCACATCTTGCGGAACAGTTCGGGCGAGGCATAGACGTCGCCGCCGCTGATCTTGCCGTTGATCGCCGCAATATAGCCGACAACATCGTCGTCGACTTTGCCGTTTTGCAGCGCCGTCATATACGCAGCCTGCGCCGCCTTGAGTTTTTCGCTTTCGAGCGAGAGTTGCAAACTCGACGGTGACGCCGGCGCGACAACGGGTGCGCCGACCGACCGCGCGAGGCGATCTTGCGTCGCCCGCACCATCGCCCAGATTTTCTGCTGGCTCGATCCGGTGTCGGCGCGCGATGGCTCGGCCGCGTACGGTCGCCCGCCGGCCGGCGAAGACTGCGCGACATTGACCATGTAGGTCCGCATGGCAAGCTTTGCATCATGCGAAGGCATGGCCGCAGCGGCGGTCGAGAATTGCCGCGCATCCTCTTGACCGCGAGCCGTCCAGCGGCCGGATTCAACGCAAAACGCCGCGATCGGAACAACCCCCGAGCGCGGCGGCAGCAGCAGGTCGACGGACAGCACGCGATCCTGCCGTCCGCCTTTGACGATGTCGCCGGCCTGAACGAACACCTCGCTGTCGCCGACGTTTTCCACGGTTAGCTCGTTTACGTTGCCGGTCTCACGCACCTTGACGCGCCCCTTGGCGAGCGCCTCTTCCAGGCTCATGGGGGCGGCGTCCCCGGTCGCCGAGCCGTGCAGATAGTAAATCGCCAGGTTATCGTGGACTATCGGGCCAGAGACGCGGACGCCGTCGGCAGCAGCAGCAAGAGACGAACCGACGGGCAGCAATGCAACACAACACGCAACTAATTCGATAAACGGTCTGCGGCGCATGGAATCCCCTCCATTGTTCACGTCGCGCCGACAGCGTCCATCAGATCTGTGGCCCGCCTTGGGGCTCGCCAAGTCGAATTCCGGGTTTCATCAAGGCGGATCGCGCGACCTCTAGCCGCCGTTCCGGCTTCCCCTTTGCGGATGCGTTCCCTATAAACGGCTTCGTAAACAGGCCTGCTGGTAAACAGTCTTGTTCGCAAACAGGTTTGCCGCAGCGGGCTTTCGCCGCCGCGACAATCACCGCCGGGTATTGTCAGTGCCAAAGACCATTCACGTCCTCAACGGACCCAATCTCAATCTGCTCGGTTCGCGCGAACCGGAGATTTACGGCCGCGCGACGCTCGCCGACGTCGAAAAGCTTTGCCGCGCGACGGCGCGAGCGTCACGGGCTTAAAATGGAATTTCGCCAATCCAATCACGAGGGCGAGATCATCGACTGGATCCAGCAGGCAAGCGCCGAGAAGGTGGCGGGACTGGTCATCAATCCAGCCGGATATAGCCATACATCGGTTGCAATTTTTGACGCGCTCAGCGTCCTAGACGCGCCGGTCATCGAGGTGCACATCAGCAACATCCACGCCCGTGAACCGTTTCGCCGGCGTTCGTACGTGTCGCAGGTCGCGCGCGCCGTGGTGTGCGGTTTCGGTATCGACGGCTATTCGCTCGCCATCACCGGCCTCGCCGCCATGATCGAAGCCAAGGTTTGATCGTGGCGCGCAAGTCCGGGAGTCCGCCAATGCCAAAAACCCCGACGATCGATCACGCCGCGATCCGTGATCTCGCAAAGCTGCTGGAAGAAACCGGCCTTTCGGAAATCGAGATTCAACGCGACGGCGCGTCCATTCGCGTCGCGCGAAATTTGAACGCCGCGGGTTCGCGGGCGCGGGCGGCGGAAGGATCCGCCGGCGCCATCCCGGTGGCGACGCCGGTAGCGATACCGGTCGAACCGGCGCACCACCCCGGGCTGGTCGCCTCGCCCATGGTCGGCACGGCTTATCGCGGTCCCGCACCGGGCGCGCGCCCCTTCGTCGACGTCGGCAGCGAGGTAAAGGCCGGCGAGACGCTGATCATCATCGAAGCGATGAAGACGATGAATCAAATTCCCGCGCCGCGTTCCGGCACGGTCATCCAAATTCTGATCGAGGATGGCCAGCCGGTGGAGTACGGCGAACCGCTGATGATCGTCGAGTGAGATGTTCGATAAAATTCTGATCGCCAACCGGGGGGAGATCGCGCTCCGCGTGTTGCGCGCGTGCAAGGAACTCGGCATCCCGACGGTGGCCGTGCATTCGACCGCGGACGAGGATGCCATGCACGTGCGGCTCGCCGATGAGAGCGTGTGCATCGGTCCGCCGCCTGCCAAGGACAGTTACCTGAACGTTCCGGCGCTGTTGGCGGCGTGCGAGATCACCGGCGCCGACGCCGTGCATCCGGGCTACGGCTTCCTCGCCGAGAACGCCCGCTTCGCGGAAATTCTCGCCGAGCACAACGTACAATTCATCGGTCCGCGGCCCGAGCATATCCGGCTGATGGGCGACAAGATCGCGGCCAAGCGCGCCGCGGTGGAACTCGGCATACCGACCGTTCCGGGCTCCGACGGCGGCATCGGTTCGGACGAAGAAGCGGAATCCCTTGCGCGCGACGTTGGTTTTCCAGTCATGCTCAAAGCAGCCGCCGGCGGCGGCGGCCGCGGCATGAAGGTCGTTCGCGCGGAGAACGAACTGGCTGCCGCCATCGGCTTGGCGCGCGCCGAAGCCAAGGCGGCCTTTGGCGACGACACGCTTTATCTCGAAAAATATCTGGATCGGCCGCGTCACATCGAAATTCAGGTTCTCGGCGACGGCAAGGGCCGCGCCATACACCTCGGCGAGCGCGACTGCTCGCTTCAGCGCCGTCATCAGAAGGTCTGGGAAGAAGGTCCCTCGCCCGCTCTTAACACATCCGCCCGCGACCAGATTTGCGAGACCGTCGCGCAAGCCATGCGTGACATCAAATATCTCGGCGTCGGCACCGTCGAATTCCTGTACGAGAACGGCAAGTTCAACTTCATCGAGATGAATACCCGCATTCAGGTCGAGCATCCGGTGACGGAGATGATCACCGATATCGATCTCGTGGCCGAGCAAATCCGGGTCGCGGCCGGCAGCGATCTCGCGCTGACGCAGAGCGACGTGAAATTCCACGGCCACGCCATCGAATGCCGCATCAATGCCGAGAACCCAGTCTCCTTCCGCCCGTCCCCCGGCAAGATCGTGCACTACCATCCGCCCGGCGGTCTCGGCGTGCGGATCGATTCCGCCGTCTATCACGGCTACACGATTCCGCCGTTTTACGATTTGCTTGTCGGCAAGCTGATCGTTCACGGCAAAACGCGCGGCGAATGTTTGATGCGGTTAAAGCGCGCGCTCGATGAATTCGTCGTCGACGGCATCGAAACGACGCTGCCGCTGTTCCGCGCCTTGGCGCGCGAAGCCGAGATCATTGACGGGGATTATAATATCCACTGGCTCGAGGAGTTCCTCGCCCGCGGCGCTATTGAGCAGTAGCCCTTGCAGCGGCCTGCCTCCGGCAGCTAGACGGGACATATGGCCAACCGCGAGTCTGCACTGGTCGACATTACGCCCGAGGTCCTGCTGAAGGCGTATGCCTGCGGCATCTTCCCCATGGCCGAAAGCGCCGAGGACCCTGCCCTTTATTGGATCGAACCGGAGCGGCGCGGCATCATTCCGCTCGACCGCTTCCACCTGTCGAGCCGTCTGGCGCGGACCGTGCGTTCCGATCGTTTTACCGTTGCGGTCGACCGCGATTTCGACGCCGTGCTCGATGGCTGCTCAGAACCGATGCCGGGGCGCACCCGGACCTGGATCAACGGGCGGATCCGCAATCTCTATCGCAAGCTCTATGAGCGCGGCGACTGCCACACAGTCGAGGCATACGAGGACGGCGAACTGGTCGGCGGACTATACGGCGTCAGTCTCGGCCGCGCCTTTTTCGGCGAGAGCATGTTTCACCGCGCGCGCGATGCGTCCAAGGTTGCCTTGGTGCATCTGGTGGCGCGGCTCAGGGCCGGCCGCTATCGGCTGCTCGACACCCAATTCGTCACTGAACACCTGCGGACATTCGGCGCCGTCGAGGTTTCCCGGCCCGCTTATCACAAAATGCTCGACGCGGCGCTCGTGGGTGAGGGAGATTTTGGCGCGCTGTCGCTCGATCAGCCAGTGCCCGGCAACGCGATATTGGCTCTGCTCAAGACTGACTAGTTTCTGCTTGGTTGATTCGGCAACGGCACTGGCGACGGAGACGGAAAATGATTTGGACCATGCGAATTGCGCGGGTGCTGCAATGGGCCCTGATCCTTGCGGGGTTGGGAGCCCTTGCGGTGGCAGCACTTCTTGTTTTCCCGGTTTCGCCCCCCGCACCGGTTGAATCGATCCGCGCCGGAGCCCTTGCGATCGATCAGTCGGGAAGACCGGATATTTCGCGTTTCCAGGCCCGCGATGGCTCTTCACTGGCCTATCGGCTCTATCCGGCCGCGAACGGCGACACCCAGAACATTGCAATCGTCATTCACGGCTCGGCCGGTCATTCGGTTGGCATGAACGAAATCGCCAAACGCCTGGCACAAGACAACTTCACGGTCGTGGCCCCTGACATACGGGGCCACGGTGAATTGGGCACGCGCGGCGATATCGGTTATTACGGCCAGCTCGATGACGACCTCGAAGACCTCGTCGGCGAGTTGCGGCGGCAGCATCCGAATGCACGTTTCAGCTTGCTCGGATTTTCGTCCGGCGGCGGTTTTGCGCTGCGCGAGGCGGCTGGGAAACTATCACCCGACCTGACACGGCTGGTGCTGCTGTCTCCCTATCTCGGTTACGATTCACCGTCGACGCGCAGCCGTGGCAGTTCGGTGACCTGGGCCGCTCCCGACATCCCGCGGTTCCTTGGCTTGAACCTTTTGCGCCGGCTTGGTTTTCGATGCTGCGAGGCGTTGCCCGTTATTGCCTTCGCCGTGAGGCCCGGCAGCGAAAAATATGTAACGCCGCAATATTCCTACCGGCTTCTGACGAATTTCGAAGCACCGCGCAATCTCGGCGCGGCATTTCGCCGGCTGAAAACTCCGACCACGATCATTGTAGGCGGCGCCGACGAATTGATGTTGCCCGACAAATACGCCGAGGTCGTTCGTGGCATCGAACCCGCAATCGAAGTGAAAATCGTGCCGGGTCTGAGCCATATGGACATGCTGCATGCTCCCGCTGCGCTCGACGCGATCAGCAACGCCTTCAAAGGAAAGTGACGCGCCGGCGGCGCCGCGGCGTTATTGCGGCTGCGGCGGTGCAATCGGCGGAGGCTGAGGTGGTTTCGGCACGGCTCGGCGTGCCTGACGGGGTGCCGGGCGAGCAGCCGGCGTGGCTGCCGCCGGTGTCGGCAGAACAGCCGGTTCGGCGACCTTTTCCGGGGCCGGCGAGGAGCAGTCGGTCAACCAGACATCGTAGATGGGATGCTCGACGGCATGAAGACCGGGACTAGCGGCAAACATCCAGCCGTTGAAGATGCGTTTGATCTCGCCCTGGAGCGTCACTTCGTCGACTTCAACGAACGCGTCGGTATTGGTCGCCTCGGTCGGGGGGCGCGTGTAACACACGCGCGCGGTGACTTGCAGGGCGCCGAATTGCACCGTTTCGCCGATCGCGGCATCGAACGAGATGATGCGGCCGGTGATCTTGTCGAGCCCGGAAAACACCGCGCGGGCATTCTCGATCTTTTGCGCCGGCATCTCGGTGACGATGGCGCTGTCAGGCGGCGGCAGTACGACGGCATCGGCCGGCGGTTGACCGGTTTGGAGGTGGCTGGCCGGCCTGCGGGGTCTGCTGCGCCGGGGCCGGGCCACCGGGGGCCGGCGCATTGCGCGCCCGTTGAGCGCCGGGCGCCGGCTGGGGAGCGGCCGCAGAGCCGGGAGGGGGTGGCAATGGCTGCGCCTGGATCCCGGATTGCTGCCGAACTGGAGGCTGCGATTGGGCCGGTTGCCCGTACTGCACCGGCGGTGGCTGCGGTGGCAGCCCGTTGGGAATGTTGGCCGGCGGACGCGGGGGAGAATCGCCGAAAAAAAACCCGGGCTGCTGCGCCTGGGCAGTTCCCGCTACGATCGTTCCGCCAAGCAGGACCAAAAGAGCAGCAATTCGGAGCATGGTGCCTGGGGCGCGATGGGGTTGGCGCTTCATCGCGCCCTGCCCGTTAACATGCGGAATGCGGCGCGGGAAGGGCGAAGCCCTTTTCGCCAGCAGGGGCGCCTAGTTGCTTGGCGTCCAGGCCTTGTAGTCACCTGTCGCCTTGGGGCGACGCCCCATCGCCAAGGTAGAACCGCTCGGCCGATAGGCTCCGGGCGTTCCCGTGAGATTGGGCCGGTGCGGCTTCTCCCACGGGTGCGGTTTGGTCTTGTTCTGCGGCGGCGGCACATCGACCACATGGTGCATCCAGCCGTGCCAGACCGAAGGAATTTTGGAAGCCTCCGCGATCCCCGCGTAAATCACCCAGCGCCGCTCAAAGCCGAGCGTCGGATCGATCTTGCCGTTCCTGGTGCGATAGTAACGGTTGCCGAATTCGTCCTCGCCGACGAACTCGCCGTAGAGCGTCGTCCACAACTGGGTGCCGAAGGTCTGACTGTTCCACCAGGTGAAAATGCGCAGCAGGAAGGTTTTCATCGCCTCGATCGCCATTCGCGTTTGGCCGCCGCAAGTGGCGCGTTGATGCCATTTCACGTCCCTGCTGTCCAGGGAATGGTGGCTTGAGCCGGCAAGCCCAGGCGTCGCTTGCGTTTCATGTTATCGTTGCGGCATGTGGCAAGCCGCGCTGGAGCAGCTACGGAACGGTTTCGGCGGGAAGCTGTCCCCCCTGGCAGGCTGGGCATATTCGGCCGGCCTTCTCGCCGCCGCAGCGATTGCGGCGCTACTGCTTTATGCCGTCGTTCTGGTGCTTGTCCGCCGAGCGATGGGTGGGCGAAATCCTTTCGTGCGAACGGTTCTCAGTGCGACGAAAGGGCCGATACGGCTTGGCCTGCTGCTGATGGCGTTAGCCATAGCTCTGCCGGCGACCCCCCTCGACGCCGGCACCACGGGGATACTCGCGCGACTGCTCGGGCTGGCCACGATCTGCCTGCTCGGCTGGACCGCACTGACCGTGCTGCACATTGCGGCCGACCTCTACCTCATGCGTTTCCGGCTCGATGTCGAAGACAACCTGCTCGCGCGCAAGCATGTCACGCAGGTCCGTGTCCTGCAGCGCGTGCTGGAAGTCGTGATCGTGCTGGTCACCGTCGGTTTCGCCCTGATGACCTTCGACGCCGTCCGGCAATTCGGCGTCACCTTGTTCGCTTCGGCGGGCGTCGCCGGCATCGTGGCCGGGCTCGCGGCCCGCCCGGTGCTGAGCAACTTCCTTGCCGGCGTGCAGCTTGCCGTGGCGCAGCCCATTCGCATCGACGACGCCGTCGTCATCGAGAACGAGTCCGGCAATATCGAGGAGATCACGTTCAGCTATGTCGTGGTCAAGCTGTGGGATCTGCGGCGCCTGGTCGTGCCGCTCAGCTACTTCATCGAGAAACCATTCCAGAATTGGACCAGAACCGGCGGCGACCTGATCGGCAGCGTATTTTTCTACGTCGATCATACTGCCCCGGTTGATGTCATCCGCAACAAGATCATCGAAATCGTTGCTCAATCCAAATTGTGGAATGGCAAGGTCGTCAGCCTCCAGGTCACCAACTGCAAGGAAACAACCATAGAGCTGCGCGCGCTCGTGAGCGCCAACAACGCATCGGCGACTTGGGATTTGCGTTGCGAGGTTCGTGAGAAGCTGGTCGAATTCCTCCAGCGCGAATATCCCTCCGCGCTGCCGCGGGTCCGAAACGAGACTGTGGCGAATGCCGAAATGAAGTCAGACGAAGCCGCGGAAATCCGCGCGGCGCGCGGGCGCTGATCGCCTGCCGCGCCTTACCACCACTTCTCGGGAGAGAATTTTCCGGCCGCCTGCTCGATGACGGCGCCAAGCGCGAACAGCGTCTCCTCCTCGAACGGTCGTCCGATGAGTTGCAGACCAAGCGGCAGCCCCTGTGCGTCGAGACCGCTCGGCACGGAAATTCCCGGCAAACCGGCCATGTTCACCGTCACGGTGAAGATGTCGTTGAGGTACATCTCGATCGGATCCGCACGCCCCTTTTCGCCGATGGCGAAAGCGGCAGACGGCGTGGTCGGCGTAAGGATGGCGTCCACGCCAGCGCCGAAACACGCCTCGAAATCGCGCTTGATCAAGGTGCGCACTTTTTGCGCCCGCAGGTAATACGCATCGTAATAGCCGGCGGACAACACATAAGTCCCGATCATGATGCGGCGGCGCACCTCCTTGCCGAAACCCGCCGCGCGGGTGCGCTCATACATTTCGACGATGTCGCGGCCGGCGACGCGCAGCCCGTAGCGCACGCCGTCGTAACGCGCGAGATTGGAAGAGGCCTCAGCCGGCGCGACAATATAATAGGCCGGCAAGGCGTATTTGGTGTGCGGCAGCGAAATCTCGACCGTCTCGGCGCCGGCATCCTTAAGCCACTGCGCGCCGCGCTGCCACAGGGTTTCGATCTCGGCGGCCATGCCCGGCATCCGGTATTCCTTCGGTATGCCGATGCGCATGCCTTTGACGGAGGCGCCGATGGCCTTCTCATAGTCCGGCACCGGAAGATCGGCGCAGGTGGTGTCCTTCGGATCGTGACCGGCCATCGAGCGCAAGAGGATCGCGCAATCGCGCACGGTACGTGCGAACGGTCCGGCCTGATCGAGCGAAGACGCAAACGCGACGATGCCCCAGCGCGAGCAGCGGCCGTAGGTCGGCTTTAGCCCCACGATGCCGCAAAAAGCCGCCGGCTGGCGGATCGACCCGCCGGTATCGGTGCCGGTGGCGCCGATGCATAAGTTGGCGGCAACCGCCGCGGCCGAACCGCCCGACGAACCGCCGGGCACGAGCTTGGCGTCGCCGCTGCCCCGCCGCCACGGCGAGGCGACCGGGCCGAAATACGACGTTTCGTTCGACGAGCCCATGGCGAATTCGTCGTTGTTGAGCTTGCCGAGCAGCACCGCGCCGTCGCGCCACAGATTGGCGGTGACGGTCGAATTCATAGGCGGGAATGAAGTTGTCCAGGATATGCGAGCATGCCGTGGTGCGGATGCCCGCCGTGCAGAACAAATCCTTGATTCCGAGCGGGACCCCTTCGAGCGACGCCGCCCTCGCCTTTTGCCAGTCGCCCATCCGCGGCTCGCGCCATATCACGAGCGCGGTCTGGCGTTTCCAGCACGAACGCATTGAGCGCGCGCGCTTTCTCGATGGCGGCTATGTGCGCGTCGGCAAGTTCAGTCGCGGAAAATTCCTTCTTGCGCAGGGCGTCACGCGCCTGCGCCAGCGTAAGCGACGTAAGCTCGCTCATCCCGCAGGATCGTCAGAGGAAAAGTTGCTTTTTTCCGCAGGCCTGCTCGCGGGCTCTGCCTTTTTCTCGTCCTCGGCCGCCGGCTGGTCAACCGGCCCGGCCAGAGACGGCGGCTCCTCGACCAGATAGCCCTCTGGCGTGATGAGGCCCTTCCGCCGCAAATACGCGAACCACATCGCGTCCTGTTCACAAGCGATGCACATCATTCCACCACTTTGGGCACGAGAAAAAATTGATCCTGACGCGCCGGCGCATTCGCCAGGATCGCGTCGGCGATGCCGCCGTCGGTCGACTTCGTCCTTCCGCATTTTCATCGCCATGGGCGTCACCGACGTCATTGGCTCAACCCCCGCGACATCGACCTCCGAAAGCTGCTCGACGAAAGCCAGCATGGCGTTGAGCTCGCCCGCAAGGTGCTCGATCTCGTCTTCAGCCACGGCGACGCGCGCAAGATGCGCCACCCGGCGGACGGTTTCAGCATCAACGGACATGGGGTCGCTTCGGCCTTTTTGCTACCTGTCGTCACGCCTATAGCAGAGCGCTCATTTTCAGCCAACCACCGCCCTTCCAGCCGATTTCGGGCTAAACCGCCGACATTGTGCGACCCGGGCGCCGCGCCTAGTTTCAGCCTATGACAAATGCCCAACCAACGGCCCACCTCGCGCCTGTCCATGTCATCGGCGGCGGCCTGTCGGGTGCTGAGGCCGCCTGGCAGATCGCGCGCCGTGGCGTCCCTGTGGTGCTGCACGAAATGCGGCCGGTTCGCTCGACCGCCGTGCACAAGACCGCGGACTTCGCCGAGCTTGTTTGTTCGAATTCGTTCCGCTCGGACGACGCGGAGGCGAGCGCCATCGGTCTTCTGCATGCCGAGATGCGGCAGCTTGGCTCACTGGTGATGCTGACCGCCGACGATCACAAGCTACCGGCCGGCGGAGCGCTGGCCGTCGACCGAAACGGTTTCGCCGCGGCGATTACCGCGGCGCTGGAACGCGAACCGCTCGTCGACATCCGCCGCGAGGAGATTTCACTGCCGCCGCCCGACTGGGACAGCGTCATCGTCGCCACCGGTCCCCTCACCTCACCTGCGCTCGCGGATACGATCCGCGCACTTACCGGAGAGGCTGCCCTCGCTTTCTTCGACGCGATCGCGCCGATCGTTCACCGCGATTCAATCGACTTCGATGTCGCCTGGTTTCAATCCCGCTACGACAAGGCCGGACCGGGGGGCTCTGGCGCCGACTACATCAATTGCCCGCTGAGTCACGAGCAGTACGACGCCTTCGTCGATGCGCTTCTCGCCGGCGAGAAAATCGGCTTCCGCGATTTCGAGACGGCGACGCCTTATTTCGACGGCTGCCTGCCGATCGAAGTGATGGCGGAGCGTGGCCGCGAAACCCTGCGACACGGTCCGATGAAGCCGTTCGGTCTCACCGACGCGCATCGGCCGTCGGTAAAACCCTACGCCGTGGTGCAACTGCGCCAGGACAACCAGCTCGGCACGCTGTTCAACATCGTCGGCTTCCAGACCAAGTTGAAGCATGCGGAACAGGTCCGCATCTTCCGCACCATCCCGGGCCTCGCCAACGCTGAATTCGCCAGACTCGGCGGCCTGCACCGCAACACGTTCCTCAATTCGCCGAAGCTCCTGGACGAGACGCTGCGGCTCAAGGCGGAGCCGCGCTTGCGCTTTGCCGGGCAGATCACCGGCTGCGAGGGCTACGTGGAATCGGCGGCGATCGGCTTGCTCGCGGGCCGCTTTGCCGCGGCGGAGCGGCTTGGCGAGCGGCCGCATCTGCCGCCGCCGACGACGGCGCACGGCGCATTGCTCGCCCACATCACCGGCGGCCATATCGAGACGATCGACGCCGGCCCGGCATCGTTTCAGCCGATGAATATCAATTTCGGCCTTTTCCCGCCGCTCGGCGCGACGCCGGCCTACGATCCCGATGGCCGCAAATTCGGCCGCGGGTCGGCCAAGAACGTGGCGCGCAAGGGCGCGCTCAGCGCCCGCGCCCGCGCCGATCTCGATCGCTGGATAGGCGGCGCTCGCCACGACGACGCCGCGGAGTGATCAGGGCATATACTGGTAAATCGTACTAATCGGCCGCCACCGACTGATGTCCGCTTTGGTGCGTAAAGCGGACCGAACTCGAACGTCGCGTCATGTCTGCTAAGTGCCGATTTTGTTGCAAAAGTCTGTTGAAGGTTGTCGGGCTCAGTGATTCCGTCGTTGTGAGGCGATTCGCGACGGGAGCGGAGCATGATGGGGCGGCTCAACCACGATCAGGAACAGCTTTTCTATTCATTCCGTCTTGATGAGGCAGTGCCGGAGGATCATCTGGCCCGCGCGGTTGCGGCCGTGCTGGATTTGTCTTGGGTCCGTTCTGAGCTTGCGCCCTACTACCCGAAGATTGGTCGGCCGTCGATTGATCCGACGCTTATGATTCGGATGCTCATTGTTGGCTACGTTTTTGCCATTCGCTCGGAGCGATTGCTCTGTCGAGAGGTCAAAGTGAACCTGGCGTACCGCTGGTTCTGCGGTTTGAGCATTGAGGACAAGGTGCCGGATCATTCGGCGTTCTCGCGTGCCCGCCATGAGCGTTTCCGCGACAGCGACATTTTCCGCCGGGTCTTTGAGCGTGTTGTGGAAGCCTGTATTGCGGCTGGGCTAGTCGGCGGTGAGGGTTTCGCGGTGGACGCGAGCCTGATTGCGGCCGATGCCAACAAGCAGCGTTCGATCCCCGGCACGGAATGGCAAAAGGCAGGTAGCGGTCAGGCTGTAAGCCGCGCCATGAAGGAGTATCTAGCAACCCTCGATGATGCGGCCTTTGGTGCGGCGAGCGAGGTGACGCCGAAGTTCGTCTCCCCATCCGACCCAGCCGCGCAATGGACGGGCGCGATGCGGGGACCGGCTTTCTTTGCCTACGCGGACAATTATCTCATTGATGTCAAGTACGGCGTCATTGTCGACGTCGAAGCCACCCGTGCGATCCGCCAAGCAGAGGTTGGCGCAGCAAAGACGATGATCGAGCGAACGCAGCAGTGTTTCGATCTCAAGCCTGCGTATCTTGCCGCCGATACCGCCTATGGCTCGGCGGAGACGCTCCATTGGATCGTCAATGAGAAGAAGATCGCCCCGCACATTCCGGTCATAGATAAATCAGAACGCGAGGATGGGACTTTCTCGCGAGCGGATTTTTCGTTTGACAAGGAGCGCGACGTTTACGTCTGCCCGAATAACAAGCTGCTGCACACCACTGGAACGGTGCATGATGGCAATACGCTTCGCTATCGCGCCTCCAAGTTCGATTGTAGTGTCTGTGCGTTCAAGATGCGGTGCTGTCCGAACACGCCTGCACGACAGATCCCTCGCGATCTCCACGAAGACGCTCGCGATGTCGCCCGCGCACTGGCTAAGACGGAGGCTTACGAGCAGTCGCGCCGCAATCGCAAACGCGTTGAGATGCTATTTGCTCACCTCAAGCGTATTTTGAAGCTCGGGCGCCTGCGTTTACGCGGACCATACGGCGCTCAAGATGAGTTCACACTCGCCGCCATCGCGCAGAACCTACGGCGCCTGGCAAAGTTGATCGCTCGACCGCCACCAGTCGCCGACGCGTGTCCTGCCTAGTCGCCCCTCAACTGCACGTCGAACAGCCTCGAGAGCATGAATGAGGGTGCTTCGGAACCCGAGAAACCCGCCCGACATTAAAAGCCGGCCGACTTTCACAACAAAATCTGCCATTAAGCGGACATGCCACCAACAAAAACGTCGGGACACTGCCCGGCGTTGCGCTGTTCCAACGACTGACGCACCCTAGTAGTCATTCCTAATCATTTGGCGTCGGCCGCACTGGCGGCCGCATCCATAAGCTTCTTTTCGTCCGCAGGCGTCAGCACCGGCGGCGCGACCGAGAACGTGAGTTTATCGATCTTGCCAGTGAAACTGAACGGGACCTGGTAATCGTGATCGTCAACTGGCGTGCCGGTATCCGCGCCGATATCGAAAGTCTCATCCCATGGCAGAGTGAGCGGCACAGTGTGATCCATTGTCTGAGTCGAAATCACCTTGCCATCGACGCTGAACGTGCCGGTGCCCGGACGGCCGATGCCGCTAATGTTGTTTAACGCCAGCGTTGCAAAGCCGAGCCCCTCGTACTTAAAGTCAAATGCGAGAGTATGCTTTCCGGGCGCGAGCGGCACATCGCTGGTCCATTTTACGCGCCTCAGGTCGAGTAGGTTCCACAGGAAGACCGGCTTGTCCTTGAGAAGATACATCCCATAGCCCCCGAACCGGCCGCCATCCGTAACAATCATGCCATCGCCACCGCCCTGCGGCACGTCGATCTCGGCCGTGATCGTGTAGGAGGTGTTCAAAAGGTCGGGTCCCGTGCCACGCGGCAGGCCGGTCACCCGATCACCTGAGAATGTAAACACCTTGCGACCGCCAGACATGGAGGGGCGCGGAATCACCATACGTGTCGCCGCCGAAGCGTCCAGTGGCAAGACTTGATACTTGCCGAACTCGGCAAACATCAAATCCTTCATCTGCTGCAGCTTGGTTGGATTGGCCGCCGCGACGTCGGTGTACTGAGTCCAGTCATGCTTGACGTCGTACAGCTCAAATTTGTACGCGGTCGCGGGATCCTGGATCGCCGTACCAAGCAATTGCCACGGCGCACGCACGGGAACCGCGCTGAGCATCCAGCCGTCATTGTAGAGACCCTGCACGCCCATCATCTCGAAATACTGGGTGAGATGCCGCGACGGAGCATCAGCACTCGCCTTGTCGAAAGTGTAGACCATGCTAACGCCTTCGATCGGCTTCTGCGCGATGCCGTCGACCGTCACCGGCGCGGGAATGCCGGTCGCCTCCAAGAGCGTCGGCACGATGTCGATGACATGGTGGAATTGCCAGCGCGTACCGCCCTTTTCGGTGATGCGCACCGGCCAAGAGATCGCCATGCCCTGGCGTGTGCCGCCGAAGAAGGAGGGTACCTGTTTGGTCCACTTATAAGGCGTGTCGAAAGCCCAGGCCCATGGTACTGCCATGTGGTTATAGGCAAATTGCGAGCCCCAGACGTCGTAAAACTTCATCTGTTCCGCGACCGGCAGTTCGATGCCGTTAAACTGCAATACCTCGCTCGGCGTGCCGTTCGGCGAGCCTTCGGCCGACGCGCCGTTGTCGCCGCTGATATAGATGATTAGCGTGTTGTCCAGCTTTCCCATATCCTCGACCGCTTGGATCACGCGGCCGATTTCATGATCGGTATAGGCGAGATAAGCCGCGTAAACATTGGCTTGCCGGATATAGAGCTTCTTTTCTTCGTCGGTGGACTGATCCCATTGCTTGAGGAGCTTATCCGGCCATGGTGTGAGCTGGGCATCTTGCGGGATGACACCGAGCTTCTTCTGATTGGCGAAGATCTGATCGCGCAACGCGTTCCAGCCCCTGTCGAACAAATGCATATCGGTGATCTTCTGAATCCATTCCGGCGTCGGGTGGTGCGGAGCGTGGGTGCCACCAGGGACGTAATAGACGAAGAACGGCAGCGACGGATTGATGTCGTTGAGCTGGTTCATCCAATGGATGGCATCATCCGCCATCGCGGTCGTCAGATTCCAGCCGGGATGACCGACATAGGGGTAAATCGCCGTGGTGTCGCGGAACAGATTTGGCTCCCACTGGCTCGCATCACCGCCGACGAAGCCGTAGAAATATTCAAAGCCCATTCCCGTCGGCCACTGGTCAAACGGTCCGGCCTGGCTAGCGTTCCAAGTGGGCGTGTTGTGATCCTTGCCGAACCAGGACGTGCGATAACCATTCTCCAGCAAAATACGGCCGATCGTGGCGCTGTCCTTGCCGATGTAACTGTCGTAGCCGGGATAACCCGACGCTGCCTCTGAGACCACGCCGAAGCCGACCGAATGGTGGTTGCGGCCCGTGATGAGCGCCGCGCGCGTCGGCGAGCAAAGCGACGTCGAATGGAAGTTGGTGTAGCGAAGCCCGGCGCTGGCGATCCGATCAAGCGCCGGTGTCGGGATCACACCGCCAAAGGTCGAGGGCGCAGCAAAGCCGACGTCGTCGGTCATGATTAAGAGGATATTCGGTGCGCCCTTTGGTGGTACGACGCGCGCAGGCCAAGCCGGCCTCGACTGGGCCGCGTTAAGATTGATATCGCCCCTGAACGGTTGCGGCGGCGGCGGCAGGTAGCGGCCGTCGATAGTTGTGGTGGCGTTGGGCGAACCCGGAGTGCCAGTGACTTGTTGGGCATTCGCCGAAAAAGAAACGACGAGCGCCAATGTTGACAGGCTCAGGGCACGAGTAGTCATGCCGCAAATCTCCGGTGCGTTATTCCAAGCAATCGCCCACAATCACATACAAAGCTTTGGACGAACCAGACCTTGACGTAGATCAATTTCATCTACCTGATGTCCGCTTCGGGTCATTAGCGCACATGGACGCACGTTTGAACGATGTCCGCTTTGACCCCCGATAACGGACATTCATCAGCGCGCCGCCGACGTTCGCTAAGTGCCAATCGCGTCCTAATGCGTTGCAGCAAAAACGAAGCGTACACAGCCCGTAGTTCGAAGCCGTAGTCGACCACTCGCTTGACCAGCCCGGCATGTTCGCGCGCGGCGTTCGTAGATCAGTCCGGGCCGGGGGTTGCTTTCAAAATTCTATAATTTGCATTGGTTCGACCCTCGCGCTTATATCGATGCCGTGGACCGACCCGCGCGGAGGAACTTTTACGCCCAAGCAAGCTCCGAAAGTGCCATAACCAGAAGGGCGGTTAAAACTCAAAGGAGGGAACGATGATCGATAACGTATTATCTCGGCGTGCCGCCCTCGCGCTGGCGGGGGTGGCCTGCATCGGCTGGATCGGATCGGCGACGGCCGCGGCGATTTCGTTCAAGGTGCCGCTCACCGGCGCGGAGCAAGTACCGCCAGTGACCAACGCGGGCAGAGGAAGTGCCGACCTGACATGGAATCCGAGCACCCGCGTCGTCACGTGGGACATCACCGATAGCGGTCTGACGGGCCCGGTCACCATGGCGCATTTCCACAACGGCCCGGAAGGAAAGAACGGACCGGTGGTGATTTGGCTCACTCAGAAAGGCACTGAGGCAACGGGCGCGATTAAAGGTGAAGCGACCTTAACCCCGGAGCAGGCAACGCAGTTCGAGGCCGGTGACTGGTACATCAATGTCCACACCAAGGACCATCCCGCAGGCGAGATCCGTGGACAGGTGAGGCCTCCGAAAAGCTGACAAGAACAGCGACTTGGCTAAAGGAAGTTGGCTAGGGCAGCGGCCGCCAAGCTGCCGCAGCCGAGGAACAGTAATGCGCGCAGCGCTCCGGCTTCCGCGGGACGGCGCACACCCAGCGGGAGCACCTTGCGTCCGGTAATCATCGGCAGCAGCAGGTTCTGGCGCTTGACCGCCCAGTATAGCACGACCGCTAAAACGTGCAGTGTCACCGCCACCAGCAACGCCTGCCAAAAGACGTCGTGCAGTGTGGTGATGAAATTGGCGACCGGCGCCGGAGTGAGTTCAGTGAACGGACCGACGTCGGCAACGTCGTTGTTGGTGTAGATCCCAGTCAGCGTCTCGGCGAGCAGAAGCGCCAACAATAGCATTACCATCCACCCGCCAGCCGGATTGTGGCCAACCTGACGGTCTGGTTCTCGTCGGAGCAGCTGGACTAGATAGCGCGCAACCCTCCGCGGCGTGGCAAGGAATAGTGAAAACCGCGCGGTCTCGCTGCCAAAAAATCCCCAGAGCAGCCGGAAGACCACGAGCGCAAGCAGCGCGTAGCCGCCATTCGCGTGCCAGTCCATCCAATTGAGCCGCCAAGTTGCATAGGCCGCAGCGACCAATATCACGGTGAGCCAATGGAACAGACGTGTCGGCGCGTCCCAAACCACCATCTTTTGCATTGTTTTGTCTACCTCGCTGCGGAGATGCCGCACATGATGATATCCCATGGTCACGCGGCGCACGGGACGCAAGACATGCAACCAAGAGAAATCCGTGATCTGACCCACACCCGATTTGGATGAAACCGACTGAGTGAATCCGGCCCGTCCGGATGTGTGTCTGCGCGACGTCGGTACGATTGTATCGGATGGGGTCAAAAATAGACTTCGAATGCCCGTCCCGATCAAGAACGTGTAGAACTCGAAATGTTGGTACGGGACCGGGTCGGGATCGTCGGTTTGGAATGGCGGCCCAGCAGCCGCCAGACCTGCAAGCAACCCGAAGGTCGACCGTGTCGTCTCCGGCGAAGGCGAGCATCAAAAGACCACTAACAAGGACTGAAAGTGGCTCCGCTCCGAGCCTCTCGAACCACTGCGTGTAGAAATGGATGGCCCCGAACACTGCGGCGACATTGACCACCCAGCGCCTGTTCTCCCGAACGCCCCAGATGCCGGCCCCAAGCAACACAAAGGACCAGCCGATGACAAAGGCTAGAGGCGAAATATCCAAAACGGCGGAGTATTTGATAAGTATGTTCCGATGGCCTCGCAAGAGCGAGCGGATGAGCAGTAAATCATCGCCCCAAAGCGAGCCGACCCAGAAGCCGAAAGTGACCATGAACATGGACGTCCGCGCCGCAATCAGCGCTAGGCGCTCGTAATCGGCCGCGAGCGACTTCGACAGATAATACGTCCCGAGCGCGAGGAGACTGAAAAGAATGATCGTGACCAGCGGCTCGTAGATGCCGAGCATATAGGTCGCGTGCCAGTAGCCCGCGCGGGCGCCGAGACAGGCGCCGAGCGCGAGCACCGCTGCAGCGACGAGCAAACTCGATCGCGCGACGATTGAGGCTCCCGCGAGCGCGGCGGTGACGATCAGCATCGCGGCAAGCGCACCCTTGCCGATTGTGAGCACACTGCCGGAAAACATCAGCGTGCCGACTACAAAACAAATTTGTGCAAGCAGGCTCCATTGCTCTTGACCCTGGAGAGTGAATGCAAGTCCAATCGTGAATACCACGAGACCAAGAATGAGCGCGGTCACAGGCGTCGGCACCAGCGCCACCGCTCCTGCGCTCACTGCGACAATACCGAAGCCAACGAGGATGTTGATTGCGAACGAACCGGTGTCATGGGCGGCCAGAGCGCTTAGCTGCTCGGCCTCAGCCGGCGAGAGCTTTCCTTCTTCCAGAAGCCGGGAGAGATCGAGCGTGACTCTCATGGCGGCCCTGATTCGCCTGGTTCTTTGCGACCACTTTAGCTTTAGAAAGTGTCGCGATCAGAATTTCGTAGTGACGTCCTGTGGATGGTTTGTTAACGGCACCCTTTAGCGAACAATCAACGGCTGCGCTGGCATAATGAAATTATGATATGGCGCGCAATATATGAGCGATATAGTCGGCAGATCGGTCGGATGGGGTGCAGTCTTCGGCGCA
The DNA here is from genome assembly GCA_963777635.1 of uncultured Alphaproteobacteria bacterium. Taxonomy (GTDB): domain Bacteria; phylum Pseudomonadota; class Alphaproteobacteria; order Rhizobiales; family Xanthobacteraceae; genus BOG-931. The sequence goes on along the minus strand of CAVZSB010000047.1, from coordinate 587 downwards.
ACTGCCGCCTTTGCGACCGGCTTGGGCCTCGCAATTTTCTGGTCTACGTCGAAAACGGGACACGCCAGCGATTTTGTGGTGTTGATGGTTCTGTGGGTGCCGCCTGTGGTAATCATGGGGGCCGGTGCCGCAGCAGTTTTATTTGCTATGGTCGCTGTGATTGTGAGTTTAAGTCTGGGGCGGATCGAAGCTTCGCCCCTCAGCTATGCTGTATTGGGTAGTCTTCTGTCGCTGGGAATAATCATTCTACCATTCGCTTCATGGGTTGCAGGCGGTTTGCTTAGAGCCCTGCATGGTGCGCAAGGAACCTATTTGCTGTTACCTGCCGGTCTCCTTCCGGTAGCAATAGCGGGCCTTCTCACTGGATGGAAGGTGCGACAGCGATAGCAATTTTGTGTGACAACGCGGACCACATCAATTTCCGGATACTTACAGCATTTGCTTTGCCGCTGCTTTTGATCGCACTTTCGTGCGCACAATGAAGCTGGCCCATGTCACGGTTGGGTCAATCGCTACATTTGTCCATTTTTGCGATGTCCGCTTCTACTCCGATAGCGACACCTGATTGAATACTCCAAAATCGTCGC
>CAVZSB010000046.1:0-108722 GCA_963777635.1 uncultured Alphaproteobacteria bacterium | reverse complement strand
AATGGGAGGATCGCATGCCGGACCTCGAGCCGAAAGTCCTTTCCCAGCCGATATTTCACGAACCCTCCTTTAGCGAAGACAGGCCGCTGCCGGATCCGACCGGTTTCGAAACCAAACATCCGAGTGACGATGCGACGTACAAGCAGATCGAAAGTCTGCTGAAAAAGGCCGTCGTCGGGATTCCACATTCACGCATCGATGACGATGAGCTTTTCGGGCTGGGCCAGGCCTATGGAGCGCACGGCGCCGAAGTTCTTGCGAAGATAAAGAAGGCAGGGAAAATCATCTTCCATTCCTGCGGTGACTCCGGCACCGCCAACACCCGCGTCTATGCCGACGAACTCCGTGTCGCCGATCAATTGTCGCTCGATTGCGCACGATCGGACGCAAACAACCGATCGGCCTTTCTCTTCCATCTTGGTGACGTGGTCTACAATTTCGGCGAGGCGCAATATTACTACGACCAATTCTATGAGCCGTTTCGGTCCTACCCCGCTCCGATCTTCGCTATTCCCGGCAATCACGACTCATTCGTCGTGCCGGGCACGCCGGACGATCGCAGGCCGCTGGTCACATTTCAGCGCAATTTCTGCTCTGAGCAGCCGGTCATCACGCCCGAGGCAGGGTCGCTGCACCGCACGGCGATGACGCAGCCCGGCGTCTATTACTGCCTCGATGCGCCGTTCGTCCGAATAATCGGCTTGTTCAGCAATGCGCTGGAAGATCCCGGCGTGATTTCCAACAGCAGCAGAAAATGGGCCAACGTCAACGACGTCCAGCTGGAGTTTCTCGCCGCGCAGCTCAAGCGCATCAAGCGCGAGAAATACAAGGGGGCGGTTCTGCTTGCGACCCACCACCCGGCATTCAGCTACGCCCCGCCAAAACGCGATAGCGGCACGGGAGGGTTCCATGCCTGCAGTTCGGTCATGCTGCGGGAGATCGACACAGTCTGCCAGCAGGAAGGTGTCTACCCGCACGCTTTTCTCTCGGCGCATGCCCACAACTATCAGCGATACACGCGCACGGTGAAGTTCGGGTCCAAGGAGTTCGACGTGCCCTTCATCGTTTGCGGCGACGGCGGCCACAACGTCAATCCGCTGGTGAATGCGAAAAAGGGCGAGCGGCCCGATGAGCCGCAAAATGGCGTGAACGTGGATTATCTCGAATCGCGCCCGGCGCTTAAGGTCAAAGCATTGCTGTTGGAAAAATATGACGACACGAACTACGGCTATCTGCGCATCCACGTCGACAAGGAGCAGTTGCGCATAGGTTTCCACCAAGTCGGCGTGCGGACTTTGGCGCAGTCGCGCTATGACATGGTCACCGTTAATCTGTCCGACCACACGATGGTTGCGAACTAAGGGCGGGCGTCTGCAAAAAGGAAAGGCCGCCGAACCTGACCATGCCGCATCGGTCGGATGCCGGCCGGGCGGCGCAATGCGCCCGGCGTTGGATTTGGGATCGATTCCTGGATGCGTACGGACTAAGGGGTTGCTTGCCGCAGCTTTGCCAGTATCTCGTCCATGTTGAAGGTGGCCGCCTTCTGGCGCTGCGGATAATCCCTGAACGTCGCCAGGAACTGGGCAACATAATCCTGCGCCGGAACAAGCAGGAAGGCGTGATCAAGAAGCCAATCGTAGTAGGTGTTTGAAGTGATGTCGGCCCGCTCGTAGGGGTCGGTGCGCAGATTGAATATCTTTGGAACGCGCAGGCCGGTGAATGGCTCCGACCACACCCTCAGGGTGCCGGGCGCCCGTTGCTCCATAAATACAAATTTCCAGTTGTCGTAGCGCAGGCCGGTCAATTGTTGATCGTCGTTGATGTAAAAGAAGGACTCGCGCGGAGATTTCGGGGCTTGCCCTGTCAGGTACGGAACGAGGTTATCGCCGTCGAGATGGACCTTATAGGTCATGTCTCCGACCTTGTAGCCGGCGAGCAACTTGTTCTTCACCTCGGTATCGCCGGCAATGGCGAGAATGGTTGGCAGCATGTCGAGATGGGCGACCATATCGTTGCTTACTTGACCCGGCTTGATCTTGCCCGGCCAGCGGAACATGGCCGGCACCCGATAGGCGCCTTCCCAGTTCGAGTTTTTCTCGTTGCGGAACGGCGTCATCGCCGCATCCGGCCAGCTATTCAGGTGCGGACCGTTGTCGGTTGAATACATGACGAAAGTGTTGTCCGCGATGCCCTGGTCATCCAGCGCTTTGAGGATCGTGCCGACGTTCTTGTCATGGTCGATCATCGTGTCGTGGTAGGGGCTCTGCCAGCGTCCCGATTGGCCGACGCTTTCCGGCTTGGTGTGGGTGCGGAAGTGCATGTGGGTGAAATTCACCCAGACGAAGAACGGCTTGTTGGCGGCCTTCTGCCGCTGGATGAAGTCCACCGCCCGGTTGGCGATGTCGTCGTCGATCGTGACCATCCGTTCCTTGGTCAGCGGACCGGTGTCCTTGCACACCTGCTTGCCGATCTTGCCGAAGCGCGGTTCGATTGTCGGATCGTCGACGTTGGAGGCTTTGCAGTCCAGCACCCCGCGCGGTCCATACTTGGCGAGGAACGCCGGGTCCTTCGGGTAATCGGGTAGTTGCGGCTCTTCTTCGGCGTTCAAATGGTACAGGTTGCCGTAAAACTCGTCGAAGCCGTGCACGGTTGGCAGGAACTCATTACGATCGCCAAGGTGGTTCTTGCCAAACTGTCCGGTCGCATAGCCGAGCGGCTTGATCAGCTCGGCAATCGTCGGGTCTTCCTTCTGCAATCCAAGCGTGGCGCCCGGCAAGCCGACTTTTGTCAAGCCGGTGCGCAGCCCGGACTGGCCCGTAATGAACGAGGATCGGCCGGCGGTACAGCTCTGCTCGGCATAAAAGTCCGTGAACATGACGCCTTCCTTCGCAAGGCGATCGATGTTGGGCGTCTGATATCCCATCATGCCGCGCGAATAGGCGCTGATGTTGGATTGGCCGATGTCATCACCCCAGATAATGACGATGTTGGGTCGCTGCTGCTGCGCCGACGCCGGCGCGCTCGCAACGGCAGTGGCGGCAAGCAACGCCGACACACCAAGCCATATGGTTTTCGTCAGGTTCATTTTTCGTCCCTGTCTGGTATCGTTGCAATTGGGTGCTGCATGATTGCTGACTCATGGTACACGGCGACGTCACCGCCAAGGAATGCTCGTAAATTGTATCAACCGTGTAACGCCGAAAGCTAGAATGGAAAGGTCTGTGTGTCTCCCCGAATACGTTGACTTTTCCGAAAGTTGATCCCGCGCTTTTCCGTATTCGGCTGGTTTAGTTCATCGTTGCGACGATGGCGACGTGCAGCCGGCACATCAGCATCAAGCAATGGCACGACAATCACAACGGCGATCGTGAGTTTCGGCTCTAGTCTGAATCGATCGCGCTCTAGTCGTTCAAGACCACTCGCGTATCCATCGGCACGCGGTTGTACAGATCGACGATGTCGTCATTCACGAGGCGGATACAGCCAGTATTGAGAACGCTCCCAATCGTCTTCGGCGCGTTGGTGCCGTGAATGCGGGAAGTCCCATCATCGAGGCCGATCAGACGCGCGCCGAGAGGATTGCCCGGGCCTCCCGGCAACACTGCTGGCGTCGAAGGTTTACGCTGCAGCATTTCGGCTGGGGCCTGCCACTGCGGCCATTCGACCTTGCTCGTCACCCGCCGAAGACCGGCTACATCCGCGCAAGGTTTGCCGATGCCAACTCCGTACCGCAGCGCCACCTGGTTGGGTTGGATCAGGTAGAGGAAACGCTGCGACTTATCGATGACGATGGTACCGACCGCATGCGTCGTCCGGTAAAAGGTCGGCTGACGACGAAAGAAAAAGGGCACATCAGCGTCCGTCGAGCCGCCGTCGACGCCGGGTGCAAGGTCGCCGTCGGCGGCCGCCGATACGCTTGGCCGGCTGTTTGCGGCCGGTGCCGTTTGTTTTTCTGCGGTTTCCTTTTTTGCCGCGGGCGCCAGCGCGTTGTCATGATGTGTCGGCACAAATGCGTAGACGCCGGCAGCGATTGCCGCAACGACAACGGCTATTCCCGCCAAGACAAAGTGGTTTCAATTGAAACGGTGCGGTGCGAGCGCCCGCCGTCACGGCCTCGCCAGCAAGACGCTCCCGCCGAAGCGGTCTGGAATCGTATGAGGCTTCGCGCGGCGCAGCGGCTCTGGCTGCCGGTCTGGGCAAATTCGGATTGTATGGTCCTGATCGCGGCGTTCAGCGCATCCGTCTGAAGCTTGATTTCGGTATTTGAAAGCGGCGGGCGCCGGGCGCGCAATTGATCCAGCAGCACTTGTCGCGTGCGATCAAAGACGCCTTTGCGCCACTGCGGGCTGTCAAAGTCGCCCGTCTTCAGGGTGCGCCACAGGATCGAGTAATAATCTGGCATTCTTTTTCCGGGTCGGGGGGCACCGCCGATCTAAGCCCATAATATCGTCGAGTTCAAATTCTCTCGCCGCCTCGTGTCACAAACCGCGTCGGCCCGCTCGTAGGGGTCGGTGCGCAGGTTGAATATCTTTGGAACGCGCAGGCCGGTGAACGGCTCCGACCACACCCTCAGGGTGCCGGGCGCCCGTTGCTCCATAAATACAAATTTCCAGTTGTCGTACCGCAGGCCGGTCAATTGTTGATCGTCGTTGATGTAGAAGAATGACTCGCGCGGGCTTTTCGGGGCTTGCCCTGTCAGGTACGGAACAAGGTTGTCGCCGTCGAGATGGACCTTATAGGTCATGTCTCCGATCTTGTAGCCGGCGAGCAACTTGTTCTTCACCTCGGTATCGCCGGCAATGGCGAGAATGGTTGGCAGCATGTCAAGATGGGCGACCATATCGTTGCTTACTTGACCCGGCTTGATCTTGCCCGGCCAGCGGAACATGGCCGGCACCCGATAGGCGCCTTCCCAGTTCGAGTTTTTCTCGTTGCGGAACGGCGTCATCGCCGCATCCGGCCAGCTATTCAGGTGCGGACCGTTGTCGGTTGAATACATGACGAAAGTGTTGTCCGCGATGCCCTGGTCATCCAGCGCTTTGAGGATCGTGCCGACGTTCTTGTCATGGTCGATCATCGTGTCGTGGTAGGGGCTCTGCCAGCGTCCCGATTGGCCGACGCTTTCCGGCTTGGTGTGGGTGCGGAAGTGCATGTGGGTGAAATTCACCCAGACGAAGAACGGCTTGTTGGCGGCCTTCTGCCGCTGGATGAAGTCCACCGCCCGGTTGGCGATGTCGTCGTCGATCGTGACCATCCGTTCCTTGGTCAGCGGACCGGTGTCCTTGCACACCTGCTTGCCGATCTTGCCGAAGCGCGGTTCGATTGTCGGATCGTCGACGTTGGAGGCCTTGCAGTCCAGCACTCCGCGCGGTCCATACTTGGCGAGGAACGTCGGATCCTTCGGGTAATCGGGTAGTTGCGGCTCTTCTTCGGCGTTCAAATGGTACAGGTTGCCGTAAAACTCGTCGAAGCCGTGCACGGTTGGCAGGAACTCATTACGATCGCCAAGGTGGTTCTTGCCAAACTGCCCGGTCGCATAGCCGAGCGGCTTGATCAGCTCGGCAATCGTCGGGTCTTCCTTCTGCAATCCAAGCGTGGCGCCCGGCAAGCCGACTTTTGTCAAGCCGGTTCGCAGCCCGGACTGGCCCGTAATGAACGAGGATCGGCCGGCGGTACAACTCTGCTCGGCATAAAAGTCCGTGAACATGACGCCTTCCTTCGCAAGGCGATCGATGTTGGGCGTCTGATATCCCATCATGCCGCGCGAATAGGCGCTGATGTTGGATTGGCCGATGTCATCACCCCAGATAATGACGATGTTGGGTCGCTGCTGCTGCGCCGACGCCGGCGCGCTCGCGACGGCGGTGGCGGCAAGCAACGCCGACACACCAAGCCATATGGTTTTCGTCAGGTTCATTTTTCGTCCCCGTCTGGTATCGTTGCAATTGGGTGCGGCATGATTGCAGACTCATGGTACACGGCGACGTCACCGCCAGGATTGCTGGTAAATTGTATCAGCCGTGTAACGCCGAAAGCTAGAATGGAAAGGTCGCGTTCTCCGCGAATACGTTGACTTTTCCGAAAGTTGATCCCGCGCTTTTCCGTATTCGGCTGGTTTAGTTCATCGTTGCGACGATGGCGTCGTGCAGCCGGCACATCAGCATCAAGCAATGGCACGACAATCGCAACAGCGATCGTGAGTTTCGGCTCTAGTCTGAATCGATCGCGCTCTAGTCGTTCAAGACCACTCGCGTATCCATCGGCACGCGGTTGTACAGATCGACGATGTCGTCATTCACGAGGCGGATACAGCCAGTATTGAGAACGCTCCCAATCGTCTTCGGCGCGTTGGTGCCGTGAATGCGGGAAGTCCCATCATCGAGGCCGATCAGACGCGCGCCGAGAGGATTGCCCGGGCCTCCCGGCAACACTGCGGGCGTCGAAGGTTTACGCTGCAGCATTTCGGCTGGGGCCTGCCACTGCGGCCATTCGACCTTGCTCGTCACCCGCCGAAGACCGGCTACATCCGCGCAAGGTTTGCCGATGCCAACTCCGTACCGCAGCGCCACCTGGTTGGGTTGGATCAGGTAGAGGAAACGCTGCGACTTATCGATGACGATCGTACCGACCGCATGCGTCGTGCGGTAAAAGGTCGGCTGACGACGAAAGAAAAAGGGCACATCAGCGTCCGTCGAGCCGCCGTCGACGCCGGGTGCAAGGTCGCCGTCGGCGGCAGCCGATACGCTTGGCCGGTTGTTTGCGGCTGGTGCCGTTTGTTTTTCTGCGGTTTCCTTTTTTGTCACGGGCGCTGGCGCGTTGTCGCGATGTGTCGGCACAAACGCGTAGACGCCGGCAGCGATTGCCGCAACGACGACGGCTATTCCCGCCAAGACAAGGCGGTTTAATTGAAACGGTTCGGCGCGAGTCGCCCGCCGTCACGGCCTCGCCGGCAAGACGCTCCCGCCGAAGCGGCCTGGAATCGTACGAGGCTTCGCGCGGCGCACGGCTCTGGCTGCCGGTCTGGGCAAATTCGGATTGTATGGTCCTGATCGCGGCGTTCAGCGCATCCGTCTGAAGCTTGATTTCGGTATTTGAAAGCCGCGGGCGCCGGGCGCGCAATTGATCCAGCAGCACTTGTCGCGTGCGATCAAAGACGCTGTTGCGCCACTGCGGGCTGTCAAAGTCGCCCGTCTTCAGGGTGCGCCACAGGATCGAGTAATAATCTGGCATTCTTTTTCCGGGTCGGGGGGCACCGCCGATCTAAGCCCATAACATCGTCGAGTTCAAATTCTTCGCCGCCTCGTGTCACGAACCGCTCCGCTGCCTTGTCATATCGGGACAGGAGGCGATCGGTATAGCGCAAGATTGTCGCGTGGGTCCTCGGGATCGGCTTGGCAGCCAATGGTTTGGCGATGCTGGCCGCGCCCGCCGGTTGGTACGACGCGGTTCCCGGCGTTGCGGAAACCGGTCCGTTCAATCCGCACTTCGTCCGCGACATCGGCGCCGCTTATCTCGTGGCCGGTCTGGCCGTCATATGGTTCGCGATCGATCGCCTGGCGCGCCCGGCCGCGCTGGCCGCTGCGGCTTTCCTTGCCTTTCACGCACTCGTTCACCTGTGGGATGCCGTTGCCGGGCGCGAGCATGCGCATCAGTTGCTCGTCGATCTTCCGACCGTCTTTCTGCCTCCCGCGCTGGCGGCCTGGATCGTCTGGTCGTCTGCCAGCTGCGGCGCAACGTCGACAAAAGGAGCAGGACAATGATCAAATGGCTTTTGCGGTGGCGGATCGCCAGGTTCGAGCGTACGTGGAACTACGATGCAAGCTATCTGCGCGAGGTGCTCGATGCCGACCCGCGCGCGCTGTTCATCTTCGGCAAAGTGACCGGTCTCGGCGCTTATCGCAAAGACGTGCCGCTCGCTGCCTACAGTGCGGCAGGGATTGTCACTGTCATGGCCGAGGATTGCGGCCCCTGCACCCAGCTCGCAATCGATATGGCCCAGCGTGGGGGCGTCGATCCGGCAATTCTGCGTGCAGTTGTCGCCCGGGATCTAACCGCAATGCCGTTCGAAGTCGCTTTGGCCGTTCGCTTCGCTGAGGCCGCTCTCCGCCACGCGCCCGAGGCCGACGATCTGCGCGAGGAAGTGATCCGCCGCTTCGGCAAACGGGGTCTCGTTTCGCTTGCTTTCGCCATGACGGCCGCCCGCTTATATCCGACATTGAAATATGCGCTGGGCCACGGCCAAGCTTGCACGCGTATTGTTGTCGGCGGCGAGTCGCGTGCGGTACGCCGCGACCTGACCAGAGCGGCTTGAATGGATTCTGCCAACCGCGACGAAGTCCAGTCTTTCGAAAGCCTTCGACCTGCCCTGACGGGGCTCGCCTATCGCATGCTCGGCTCGCGCGCCGAGGCGGAGGACGTGGTCCAGGACGCCTATCTGCGCTGGCACGACACGGATCGTGCCGCGATCGAGGAGCCGCGCCGGTATCTTGGAACGGTGGTGACGCGGCTATGCCTCGATCGAATGAAATCGGCCAGGGCGCGGCGCGAGGTATATGTTGGTCAGTGGCTCCCTGAGCCGGTGGTGGATGAGGCGCTGGATGCCGAAACCGCTGGCGGTCTCGCGCATGATCTCTCGGTCGCGCTCATGCTTGTTCTCGAACGTCTGTCGCCGCTCGAGCGCGCGAGCTTTTTGCTGCATGACGTGTTCGGTCTCGATTTCGCCGAAGTCGGCCGCGCCCTGGACCGCGGTGAAGCGGCCTGCCGGAAACTCGCCGCACGGGCACGCGTGCATATCGAAGAAGGTCGCCCGCGATTCGCCGCTTCTCGGGAGGAAGGCCGCCGCTTGGCCGCGGCATTCGCCCTCGCCGTTCAATCCGGCGATACCGTGACGCTGATGAAGCTCCTGGCTGAAGACGCCGTCCTCTATACGGACGGCGGCGGCAAGCGTGTCGCTGCGCTCAACCCGATCTTCGGCGCCGAAAAGATTCTTCGGTTCATCGCCGGCATCGCTCGCAAGAACCCGGCGCTACCGGGAATTCAGCTGCGGGCTGCGACCGTCAACGGGCTTGCCGGCTTCGTGATGCGCGAAACCGATGGGTCGATCGAAACCGCGGCGTTCGAGCATCGCGACGGCCGCATCACCGCCATCTATGCGGTGCGCAATCCCGAGAAGCTTCGGCACGTCCGGTTTTGATTGTTGTTCGTCCGGCGCGATTTGAGATCGTTCTAATACACCGCCGGCACGTAGAGTTCCTTGGGAACCGGATGGCGAGCGTAATCGGGTTGGTGCTCGCGCTCGGGCATTACGATCGGCTGGTGGGGCACGTCCTCATAGGGGACCTGCTGCAGCAAGTGATGCATGCAGTTCAGTCGCGCTCTTTTCTTGTCGACGCCCTCTATCACCCACCAGCGGGCTTCGGGAATATTGGTGCGTTCCAGCATTTCCTCTTTGGCGGCTGTGTATCGTTCCCAGCGGCGCCGCGACTCCAGATCCATCGGGCTGAGCTTCCATTGTTTCAGCGGATCGTGGATGCGCATCAGAAAGCGCATATTCTGCTCTTCGTCGGTAATCGAGAACCAGTACTTCACCAGGATGATGCCCGACCGCACCAGCATTCGCTCGAAATCCGGCACGGTATTGAAGAACTCCTGGCAATCCGCCTCCGTACAAAAGCCCATGACCCGTTCGACGCCGGCCCGGTTGTACCAGCTGCGATCGAACAGCACGATTTCTCCGGCGGCGGGCAAATGCGTTACGTAGCGCTGGAAGTACCACTGCGTGCGTTCGCGTTCGCTGGGGGCGGTCAATGCAACAACTTTGCAAATCCGCGGATTGAGCCGTTGGGTAATCCGCTTGATGGCGCCGCCTTTGCCGGCGGCGTCGCGCCCCTCGAACAGCACCATCAGTTTGAGCTTATGATGCACGACCCAGTCCTGCAGTTTGATCAGCTCTCGTTGCAGGCGCAGCAATTCCCGGAAATAGGTGCGGCGATCCAGGAAATCCTTGGGGCGATCCCCGCCCAGTTCGCCTAGAGCCGCTTCGAGCCGATGGTCGTCGAACTCCAGTTCGATCTCTTCATCCAAGTTGTCGAGCATCTCGTCCTGGAGACGTTCGGCCAGGGGGTGCGGATCGGTTGTCTTGGAATCCATTGCATATCGCTCCGTCGCTCACCGCCCATTCCGGGGGTTCGAGCGAAAAGTGGGTCTGTGGAATCTTGGTGTGCGGACGTGACGCGCGTAAGACGCGACGAAATAACTAAATATATCAATTAATTAAACAATTATTTGAGGCCCAGTTTCGGGTTCGGGAGAGCGAACCGCAAGGCCTGATTTCTCAGTGTTCTCAGATTGTCATGAAAATTGGGAACTATGGCTGTACAAAAAAGGTGGCAAAAAAAGCGCCTTTCGGGCGCTCTTTTAGCCGTTCTGGCCCCCGAGAACTGTCGTAAAAACAGAGGCCTGTTACCGAGATAGAGGCCTGTTACCAAAACATGGTGGAGAGTTTTTGATGCAAAAAGATAAGCATGACGGCAATGGCAGTCTCGAAGATCCGGTCGATCATGTGGATCACCTCGACGGCCAGGAGACTGAGGCGACCGAACAGGGCGTCATGGGGATGGCCAACAACGAGGTTGTCGCCACAGTTGCGACCGTCGCGGTGGTGGGAATAGGCGCTGCGGCCCTCGAAGCGGCGTTGCTGCCTGGCATCGTGCTCGGCGTTGCGGCCATGTGGGTGCCAAAGTACCTGCCAAAAATGGGCGCAGCATTAAATCCGCTGTTCCGGTCGACCGTTCGCGGTGTCTACAAGGTCGGTCAGAAGACGCGCGAGATGGTGGCCGAGGCTCAAGAGCAGGTCCACGACATCGTTGCCGAGGTACACGCCGAGGACGACGTCGACCAGGCGGCCAAGGCTGCGCCGGCGGGTGGTCATACGAACTGACGCGATTACGTGACTCTGCGGCCCCGGGGTCTGCGGCTGCCGGAGATAGGATGCCGTGCAAAGCGTGTCTCGCCTTGGACCCGAGCGGATTGGTCCGGTCGAAGCGCGACAGACATGAACATTGCGCCGTCGTTGTCCGCACGACATCCGTCAGCGGCATGGCGGCGCTTCTTCATTCCGAGCAGATGTCATGACCAAGATGAACCTTAAGATTGAGCATCAAGTCCCCGGACGGGTCCGCATGAAGATTCCGGCCGGCAAAGGCAATGCGGAGCTGTTGAAACAGATCAGCGACGTGTTCGCGGTCATCCCCGGCATCGAAGAGATTGTTACCAATCCGACGACTGGCAGCGTCGTACTGCGTTACGACGCCGACCGGCATGACGAATTTCACGGCTCGTTCCGGCAGCACTATGACGCTCATGGGGGTGACCCTCAGGGGGCCGCCAATGGCGGGCTGCGCGGGGCAGACACGGAACTCGATAAGCTGACAAATAGCATCGCGGCGGAGGCCGAATTTCTCGCCAGCCATTCACATTCGGCTCGCGCCGTGGTCGAGTTCGTGAAAAGTATCGATCATGAAATCAAACGACTCTCCAACAACAATATCGATCTAAAAATCGTTTTTGCGGTTGGCATTATCGGACTTACCGTATTTGAGGTCGGAGCCACCGCGGCAACGCCGGTTTGGGTCACGCTCGCCATTTTCACGGTCAATCATTTCATCGAAATGCATGAGCGGCAGGCGCACGCCGTTCACAGCGGCCATCCGAGTCTGGCGCCGATCCGGGTCAAGGGCTGAGGGGGAGCGGAAGGGGTCGGGGCTAGCGCAATGGAATTTTCGGTTCGGCATTTTATCTCCGGCCGTATCCGGCTTCATCTGCCGTCGCTGTGTCGCAAGCAAAAACTTGCTGAGGCTGCAGTCGCATGGCTGGAGTCGCAGCCGGGCGTAAAACTGGCGCGCATGAACTATGCCTGCGCCAGCTTGGTGATTGAATACGATCCCAGCTTCGAAGGCGTGTTGCGCGGCACGCTGGGCCGTCTGTCGCTCATGAGCCTCAACGATCTTCGGCTGCTGTTTGATGCCGGGAAAAATGCTCAGGTCGGCAGGCAGTTGGCTCCTCTGCCGCGTCCAGTGCCAAAACCGTCGATCTGGAGCCGCACGCCCCTCGCGCTGCCGACCGTATCGCTGCTGATGGCTTTCAGCCTCAATCCCGTCGTGCGTGCCGTCAACATGCCTCTGATGTTGTGGAACGCCTATCCGATCGCATTGCGCGCCTGGCGCGTATGGCGGCGGGAAGGACGTCTCAACGTCGATGTCCTCGACACGCTCGCGATCGCCGCCTCGCTCATGCAAGGCAGCCCGATGGCCGGCGCCATCGTGATCTGGCTGATCAAGCTCGGAGACTGGATCCGCGATTTGACCGCGGCCGGCTCGCGCCGCGCCATAAGCGAACTCCTCGAATTCCAGAGCAGAATGGCCTGGGTCATTCGCGACAACGTCATTGTGTCCGTGCCGGCGTCCCAGTTGGCGGTCGATGACCATGTCGTCGTCTATCCCGGCGACATCATTCCGGTCGACGGCGAGATTATCGACGGTCACGCCATGATCGACCAGAAAACGATCACCGGCGAGGGACTGCCGATCATGCGGGCGAAGGGAGAGGCGGTATTCGCCGCCACCGTCATTCGCGACGGGCAATTGACGGTTCGCGCCATACGGGTTGGCATCGTCCACGACGGCCGGCCAGATCGCGCGGCTCGTCGAATCCGCGCCTGTCGGCGACACCCGGATGCAGAATCACGCCGAGAAGTTCGCCGACCGGCTCGTCACACCGACGTTGGGCTTGGCGGTCGGAACCGCCGCGCTCACCGGCGACTTCAATCGCTTCCTGTCATTGGTGATCGTCGATTATGGCACCGGCATCCGCGTCTCAGCGCCCACCGCGGTACTCGCCTCGATGACGCATGCGGCGCGGGCTGGCATCATCATCAAGAGCGGCGCGCACATGGAGCGCCTCGCCCAAGTCGACACCCTGATTTTCGACAAGACCGGGACCTTGACCCACGGCGCGCCGGCCGTGCTCGACGTGATCAGTTACGAACGCGGCGTGACAGAGCGGCATCTCCTTGGCTTGGCGGCGGCGGCGGAAACCCAACTCAAGCACCCGGTCGCCGAAGCGCTTCGCGTCAAGGCCCGCGAAGTTGGCGCCAACGTTCCCTATTGTGAGCAAACCCAATATCGAATCGGCCTTGGCGTCGAAGGTCAGGTTAACGGCTACTACCTGCATGTCGGCAACGAACGGTTCATGCGGCAGAGCGACATCAATGTCGGGCCCGCGGAATTGGATCGGGCGGCGCTTGATGAGCAGGGCCATTCCTGCATCTACGTCGCGGTCGACGGAACTCTGGCAGGGTTGATACCGTTTACGGACAAGATCAGGCCCGAGAGTCGCGAGATCATCCAGCGGTTGCACGCGATGGGTATCCGCAACAGCGTGATGCTGACCGGCGACAATGCGGTGGTTGCGCGGGCGGTCGGGCGGCGGCTTGGGCTGTCGCAGCAATTCGCTGACATGCTGCCGGCGGACAAGGCCGAGGTCATCCAGCAATATCAGCGCCAGGGAAATGTAGTGGCGATGGTTGGCGACGGCATCAACGATTCTCCGGCTCTCAGCTTTGCCGATGTCGGCATTGCCATGAAGCACGGTGCGGAAGTTGCGCGCGAAACGGCGGATGTCGTGCTGATGGAAGATTCGTTGTGGAAGCTGGTAAAGGCCGTCGAGATTTCGCGCGGCGCGGTCGGGCTCATCCGCCAGAATTATGCGATCGTTGCCGGGCTGAATAGCTTGGCGCTCGGCCTTGCGCTTCCCGGGGGGTTGATCAGCCCGGAAATTACCGCACTCATCAGCAATGGTTCGGCGATTCTCGCGAGCCTCAACGGAATCCGTCCGATCCTGCGGTATCAATGATCAAGGCCCAGCCAACGATCACCCTGCCGCGGCCCCAACAACAGGCGCTGCAACGCGCCATCAAGAACCTGGAAAATCCGGATTTCGCCGCCCGGCTTGCCGACTATGCGGGGCGGCCCATTTCGCGCGCTATGCAGTTGATGCCGAAGCCCGCCGCCGATCGCTTCAACAGAGTCGTCGAAGCCGCCATCCTCAGGTCGCTCAACATCGCCATCCGCTCGATCGAGCCGAATTCGAAACGTCCGCCGGCCCAGCGGGCGTCGTCGCTATTGGCCGGTATCAGCGGTGGCGTCAGCGGCTTTTTCGGGATCGCTGCCCTGCCGATCGAGCTTCCGGTGACCACGACGCTGATGCTGCGTTCGATCGCGGATATCGCGCGTCATCATGGTGAGGACTTGTCGACGCTCGAGGCCCGCCTGGCTTGCGTCGAGGTCTTTGCGCTCGGCGCGTCCGGAGGCGCGCGCAGGACCGACGTCGGCTATTACGCCTCGCGCGCACTGATCAATCGCATCGCCGCCGATGCAACTGGTATCTTTCTCGAGCGGGGTGTTGCGAATCTGTCCGCGCCGGTCGTCAGCAGCCTCGTTACCGAGATCGCCGCGCGCTTTGGTATCGTTGTCAGCGAGCGATCCGCCGCGAGCGCGCTGCCGGTTCTCGGCGCGGTCGGCGGCGCTACGGTAAACGTCATATTCATGAATCACTTTCAACGCGTGGCCCGCGGACATTTCGCCATCCGGCGGCTGGAGCGCCTGTACGGACCGAGCGTTGTGCGTCAGCTCTACAATACCCACGCGACATCGCGACGTCAGACCGGGAGGTGAACAGCTTTCCGATGGACGCGAAGGCCAGCGCGGTTTCCGGGACGGGAATACCGGCGACACCGCCGCCGGCCAATCCCGCAATTGACCCGAGGCTCGCCGGCCTGCGGCGCATGCGGCTGATTGCTACGCTCCTGCTAGTGGCGATGACGATCGTGTTCATTGCAACCTCGGTGGTGAAGCTCGATTGGCCGTGGATCCCCTATCTGCGGGCGTTTTCGGAAGCGGCCATGGTGGGCGCCTGCGCCGATTGGTTCGCGATCGTGGCGCTGTTCCGGCGGCCGTTCGGCCTGCCGATCCCGCATACCGGCATTGTCCCGAACAATAAGGATCGCATTGGCGGCGCGCTTGGGCGCTTTATCACCAATAATTTTCTCACCGCCTCGGCGATGAACGAAAAACTCGCACGCATCGACGTGCTGGGTTCGCTGGGGCGTTGGATATCGGAACCGTCGAACGCAAAGCGGTTGGGGGAATACGCGGCCGTTCTGTTGCCGCGGGTCGCAAGCTCGCTTCCTGCGCAACAGCTCGGCGAGTCCGTCGGCAACCTCGCGCGACAGGCGCTCGAAACAATCCCGGCCGCGCCGGTGGCTTCGGGATTGCTGAGGATCATCTGGGCTCACGGAGAAGCGCAGGCCCTCATCGCGCAACTCATCGAGTACAGCGAAACCTGGCTTAACGAAAACAAGGACTATCTTACCCGCAAGATATCGCAGCAATCCTCAGGTTGGATCCCGAAATGGATCGACAAGATGATTGCGGAAAAGGTGTTGAACGGAGTTTTGAGCACGCTGGGCGAAATGCGCAATCCTCGCCATCCCTGGCGGATTGAAATGCGAAAAGGGGTTCAGAGGCTGATCGACGACCTCGCCACGGATCCGCAAATGCGCGCTCGGGCAGAGGGCATAAAGGCCGAACTGCTCGCCAGTCCGCTGCTGATTCAGCAGGCCAAGACGCTGTGGTCGGAAATAGAGAGCGGTCTCAATTCGGCGCTGCCGGCCAATTCAGAAACGATCGCACAAACCTGCGAGCAGGGGCTGCGCAGTATCGGCGCCTGGCTTCTTGAAGACGAGGAGCGAAAGGCCAGCCTTAACGGCAGGGTTTTAGCCGTCACGCAGCAATTTCTGCTGCTCTATCGGTTTGAGATCGGAGGCTATATCGAGCGGGTCGTCCACGACTGGGATACCGCGACGCTGGTCGACCGGCTTGAGCTGCAGGTCGGCAAGGATTTGCAATACATCCGCATCAACGGGACGCTGGTCGGCGGGCTCGTCGGGCTGCTGATCTTCATCGCGTCGAAGTGGCTTGCGATGCTTTAATCATGATCCGGAAAAGCCTGCCTCGGACTTGATCCGGGGTGGAGGCCGGTTTTCCGAAAAGATCATGCTCCACCGAAAGCACGATCCGGAAAAGTGGAGGCCGGTTTTCCGAAAAGATCATGCTCCACTAAAAAGCCAGGGCGCCAATCGATTCAATCTAAACCGATCGCGGTCTGGGAGCCGCCTTTCCTGTCGGCCAAGCGCGGCCGCGAGGCCCATCAAAAATCGTTCATGTGACGCCATTAGGCTTGCTTGTTTAGGCAAGGGGGGCGGCAAGTGTCGCGGTATCGCCGTATCGGGTGGCTCTTCCGAATTTTCCTCATCCAGCTCAGCTTTGGCGTTTGCTTGGCGGCGTCGATGGTTTCTACCTTTGCCGCGGAGCAGCGCGAACCCGAGACTCTGCGCATCGCCGTCTATGATGTGCCGCCTTACGGCTACGTCGACAGCGACGGCTCGATTTCCGGCGTCAGCGTTGATTTGTGGCGCAGGGTGGCGGAACAGATGGAATGGCCGTTCAAGCTGATCCCGGTTTCCGATATGGAGTTGATTCTCAGCGGCTTGGAGCAGGGTCAATACGACGCCGCGATCGGCGCCATCACAATCACGCCGGAAAGGGCGGCGCGCGTCGACTTCTCCTATCCCGCCCATCGATCCGGGGTAGCGATCGCCATTCGAAAGCAAACCGGGCTGATTTTTGCGCTCATGTCTTATGGGACGGCCGTGTCCGAGCTTGGACCCTTGATCTTGGTCATTCTCGCGATGCTTATATTGATCGGCATCGCCATGTGGATCGTCGAGCGACGAGTCCGTGTCGCCGCCCAGGGGGCGGGCGGAATCCGCGGTCGTCAGTTTGCGCGACGGCCTTTATTGGGCCGTCGTGACGATGACCACTGTTGGCTACGGTGACAAGACGCCGAAAACGCCGCTCGGCCGGGGCGTCGCCATCATTTGGATGATGAGCAGCCTTGTATTGGTTTCGTTGTTGTCGACCAGTCTGGTTTCACGATTGACGGCCGATCGTGTCGAAGCCAGCAACCTTGCTGCATCAATCGATCTCAACGGGAAAAAACTTGCAGCAGTTGCTCACTCATCGGGTGCGGAGTATCTCGACCAAATGCATCTTCCATACACGAAATACAAGGATCTGCCGGAAGCTCTTGACTCGTTGGCCGACGGCCAGTCGAACGTGGTCGTCAATAGCGTAGGTGCGTTGCAGTATTTCGTTGCGAAGCGCTACGCTAAAGTGATTGAGGTACCGCAAGGCCTTCTTGCGCCGGCCCACATGGCGATCGCCCTGCCGGAACATAGTCCGATCAAAAAGCCGATAGACCGAGCCTTGATCAGAATTACGAACAGTCCGGAATGGCGGACTCTCGAGGAACGTTTCTTTGTTCGCTAGAGCCTCGATCGGCCGGGCTTCGCAACGAGACGCGGCGGGCAATCCTGTCGCTGGTTATTCCGCCGCAATATCCGGCGCCGCGACGTCGTGGATTGGCGCGAACGCTCCCGTAGCGCGGTCGTAAATCGTCAAATCGCCGCTCCCCACGTCGAAATAGGCGCCGAGAAGCTGGAGATGTTGCTCGTCCACCCGGCTGCGAATTTCAGGAAAGGTCATCAGGTTGTCCAAGGTCCTCACGATCGAGGCGCGCTCCAGCCGGCCCAGGTAGTCGGCATCCCGTATGTTCGCTCACCTCATCGACGTTCTTGGCCGCGGGCTCGATCAAAGACATCCAGTTATCGATGAAGTCGCCGACGGTGGGGCGGTCGCGATGCTCGACGAACGCACGGACGCCGCCGCAATGCGTGTGCCCCATCACCACAATGTATTTGATCTTGAGGATCTGAACGGCGAATTCCAGCGCCGCCGAAACGCCGTGGGTTAGTCCGCTCGGCGAATAGGGCGGTACGAGATTGGCGACGTTTCGCACGACGAACATTTCGCCGGGGTGAGCGTCAAAAATGACTTCGGGGGAAACCCGCGAGTTGCAACAGCAGATGACCATGACGTCCGGTCGCTGCCCGGTTTCGGCAAGTTTTTGGTACCTGCTGCGCTCAAGCGGCAGCCGCGTATCGACGAACGCGCCATAGCCTTTGACTAGTCGCGCTGGGAAGGTCATGCATGGGCCTCGTCGTGTTGTCGAATACTCAGCGGAGCCGGCGGTGGGTCGGTGTCGGCGGTGAGCGCGCCCTTGCTGGTTGGGGCGGTCGGCCGCGTCGGCCACGAAATTTCATCGAAAGCTGGCGGTCGCTGCAGCGTCGGCCGAGCTCCGAAGTTTAGCTGAATAAGGCCGCGATGCCAGATCCAGATGAACGAGATCATGACGCTCAAGACCGGCAACACGATGCCGAAGGCAAGAAACGCTTCACTGCTTTCAATATGGTTTATCATCCAGTTGAAATTCATCCCGAAAAATCCGCTTATGGCGGTCAGCGGCAGAAAAATAAGCGAAACCAGCGTCAGTCGATTGATTTGTTCGCCCTGGCGCTGGGCGATTGCCGTAGCGCTGTCGTGCATGATGTCGGACAACCAGCGGCGGCGTTCGTGGATTTGGTGCTCGACGTCTTCTACCTGCTCGGCATATTCGTTGAATTCTTCTGCACCACGGGCGTCCATGCCGGCCACCGCTTCGATTCCGACAATGGCCGATCGTACGGCGCTGCTGAAGCGATTGAAGCTTGCCATGATCGATTGCAGCTTTCGCAGCCGTTGCGAGACCAAGGCGAATTCCGTTGCCGATGGATCCTTGTCTAGTCGCGCGCGCAACTCGTCGAGCGCCAAATCAAGTCCATGCAGGGTATGATCCAGAGTGCCGGCCAAGAGCTGCAGCAGAATTCCGGCCGCGGCATAGGGGCTGTTTTCCAGGCCGGCGACTCGTTCGCCGAATTGCTGACGAATCTCGTTGAGCGCAGTGGCATCACCATGCCAGATCGTCAAAATACCGTTCGGACCCGATAAAATGTGGACTTCGTGGACATCGCCGCTAGGGTCAGCGATCCAGGTTACGACGCGCAGCTTGTTGCGGCCGATATACATCCTGCCCGATTGGCCGAACCGGAGCGCCCAGGCAATCTCGGGATTCTCCAGCCCCATTTCGCGCAGAAGTTCGGTGCGTGTCGCTTCGTCGCCACCAAAAACATCGAGCCAAAAAAATCGACCGCCCTGAACATGACCGCGCATGTCGGCGGCGCTTGCGGCCTGCCGCACACCTAATGTGTCGATCACCATGGCAACCATGGGGCAGGGGTCCCTTGTTCGACACGCAGCTCACGGCAATGTCACAGGCCGATCATTAAGAGTTTTGTGACAGGCATTCTCAACAATGATATGACGGTGGCCTCTTGTCGTTCACGGACGACGTCACAAAAGACCATTGCAATGTCTCAGGTGTCGCAGATTTCGAATACCACCGAACGCACGGCTCGCCGCGTTCGTCACGAAACAAAAACGCGGCTGCTGCAGGTTCGCGAAGTGAGCCGCATCAGCCCCAAGATGGTTCGCATCGTGGTCGGCGGCGAGGCGCTGACGGGGTTCGTCAGCGCGGCCCACGACGATCATGTGAAGCTGTTCTTCCCGCACCCGGGCGATGACAAGCCGGTGCTCCCGACGCCAAGCCCGAACGGACCGATCTATCCGGAAGGCGCGGTGCGGCCGCCTGGCGCGGGACTACACCCCGCGCCGCTACGACGCCGCGGCGAATACGTTGACGATCGATTTCGTCCTGCATGGCGATGGTCCCGCTGCAAGTTGGGCGGAGCAGGCGCGTCCCGGAAATTACCTGGGCGTCGGCGGTCCGCGCGGGTCGTTCATCGTGCCCGACGATTTCGATTGGTACCTTTTTGCCGGGGACGAAACGGCATTGCCGGCGATCGGGCGTCGGCTGGAGGAGTTGCCGGCAGGTACGCGCGCGATCGTCGTCGTTGAAGTGGCGGACGCTGCGGAAGAGCAACGTTTCGCCACGCGTGCGCGCCTCGAAACCCATTGGCTTCATCGCGACGGCGCCGCAGCCGGCGACGGATCGCTCCTGCTAAAGGCCGTCTCCGGCCTTTCGCTGCCGTCAGGCGACGGCTACGCTTGGGTCGCTGCGGAGGCGGCCACCGCAAAGGCGCTGCGCCGGCATCTCGTCGATGAACGCGGACTGCGCAAGGATCGCGTGAAGGCCGCGGCTTATTGGAAGCAGGGCGCCGTCGCGGTGCACGAAACTTACGACGATTGAGAGCCTGTCGTAGCGGGAGCTGTTCGCCAACTCCGCGTTATCCCGAGCCGGCGGTAGATGCTACGGTTTTATCCGTAGCGTTGCTGCTCGCGCCATGCGCATTCGAGCGCCATGTTGATGGCCTGCCGAACCCGACGGCAGAAGGGAGCATTTGGTGGGGACAGTTTTAGCAACGAAATCGACACAAGCGGCGAAGCCACGCATCTTTTATGGCTGGTTCGTTGTCGCCGGAACCTTTGCCGTCACGTTTGTCGGTTTTGGATGCGCCTATTCGTTCGGTGCATTTCTTCTTCCGTTACAGCACGATTTCGCCGCTTCGCGCGGTTCGATCTCGCTTGTCTTCTCGCTCGCCGGCTTTTTGTATTTCGGACTTGGGGTCGTAACCGGACCGCTTGCCGATCGTTGGGGCTCTCGCCGTCTCGCGGTCTCGGGCATGATCCTGACCGGAATTGGGCTCGGTGCCGCCAGCATGGCGCGGAACCTGACGGAAGTTTATGCGGCCTATGGACTGGGCGTTGGGTTAGGCATCGGCTGTTCCTACGTTCCGGCCGTCGGCGCGGTGACGCGATGGTTCGTCAGACGCCGCGGCTTCGCCTCGGGCCTCGCCGTCAGCGGCATCGGCGTCGGCACGCTTCTGGTGCCGCCGCTTGTTGCGTGGTCGATCGACATTCTCGGATGGCGCGGGACCTATCTGATCCTCGGCGTTTTCGCGATCGTCGTCGGCGCGGGAATGGCGCTGTTGATTGAGGACGGTCCCCGGGGCCGAGGTTTGGGCGCGGACGGCGATCCGCCGATGGCGGACAGCGAGGTGATCGCTGCTGCGGGCGTTCCGCTGCGGCGGGCGATCACGACGCGGCGTTTCATCGGACTGTATGCCGCCTGCTTCATCTGTTCGTTTGGGCTGTTTGTTCCGTTCGTTCACCTCGTACCCTACGCGCTCGATCACGGCATCCCGCAGTCGGCGGCCGTGCTGCTGCTCGGCGCCATCGGTGTCGGCAGCACGGCGGGGCGCTTTTTTCTCGGCGGCCTCGCCGATCGGTTCGGCCGGCCGCTTTCCTTTCTGGCCATGTTCGCGGGCATGGGGCTCTCGTTCGTCATCTGGCTGTTTTCCGAGAGCCTTTGGGGGCTCGCAGTCTTCGCGTTTGTCTATGGCGTGTTCTATGGCGGATTCGTCGCCCTCGCGCCGGCGGTCGTGATCGACTATTTCGGCGGTCGAAATGCGTCCAGCCTCATCGGCATTCTTTATACCAGCGTTGCGTTCGGCACACTGATCGGGCCGACAGCCGCCGGGTTCGCATTCGATATCAGGCACAGCTATACGCTGCCGATCGCGCTTAGCGTCGGCGCCTACGTTCTTGCAACCGCAGTGCTTGCCATGACAACGAAAGCGCCGCGATCGCGTTAGATCTGCGTGCGCCTGAATTAGGCCACTTAAGTCAGTGCCGCGTATACCAGCGTGCGAAACAACTGGCGGAAATGGTCGCGCTGCCGCGGCGCCTGAACCATCATCAGCGCGAACATGTCCTCCTTGGGCGCGACCCAAAAGTAAGTGCCGGCCAAGCCGCCCCAGAAATACTCACCCGGCGTGCCCGGCGTCTGCGCCATCCCGGCGACGCGGCGAACCGCGACGCCGAGCCCGAAGCCATGTCCCGGCTGGAGCAGCGTGGGGTTGCCGATGGGGACATTCGGTCCGAGATGATCGGAGGTCATCCACTCCAACGTTTTGCGGCCGACGATGCGGGCGCCGCCGAGTGCGCCCCCGAGATAGAGCATCTGCGCAAAGCGTGCGTAATCGTCGATCGTAGAGACCAGTCCACCGCCGCCGGATTCAAAACGCGGCGGTGGCGTTTGTACGTCAACGAGTTGCACCGGCGGGCCGCCGTCGGGGTCGACCGGGAATGCATCGGCCAGACGCTCAGATTTCTCCGCGGGCACGTAGAAGGCCGTGTCGCGCATACCGAGCGGTTTATGAATTCGTTCGTCGAGAAACGCGCCCAGGGTTTTCCCGGAAACGATTTCGATGACGCGGCCGATGACGTCGGTCGAATGACTATAATACCAGGACGATCCCGGCTGGGCGATCAGCGGGAGCTTGGCCAGTTCGACGACGAACTCGGCGGTGCTGAGGTCGCGGGACAGGAAATGTCTGGCGTTGGCGGGGTCGCCGGCAAACAGGTTGGCCTCGCCGTAGCGGCGTTGCACCAGCGTGTTGCCGGTAAACGCGTAGGTCAGTCCGGAGGTATGCCGCAGGAGATCCTGGATAGTAATGGCCTGCTCCGCCGGGACCAGTTCGAGGCTGCCGTTTTTGTTGACGCCGACCTTCGTGGCGGCAAATTCGGGCACAAATTTCGCGATGGAGTCGGACGCGAAAAGTCTTCCCTCTTCGAGCAGCATCATCAGCGCGACCGATACGATCGGTTTGGTCATCGAGAAAATGCGGAAGATGGCGTTGTCGGGCATCGGCGGTCCGCCGGGCTTCAGCGCACCGAAATCACGCCGGTAGCCCACCTTCCCGCCACGTGCAATCAGCATGGATATGCCCGGTACGTGGTGGGTTTCGACTTCGCGCTGCATCACCGCGGAGAGCCGATCGAGGCCGGCGGCGGAAAGCCCGGCATCCTGCGGGGCGACCGACGTCTGCAGGCGTGGATGTTCGTTCATGCTCGGACCCGGCGTGTTGTCAGCGGCAGAAAACGAAAGCCTGCCTCAGTCCCGGCCGTCATGCAATGCCGGCAAGCGCGGGAGCCGGTGCTGCCGTTCGCCCTGGCCGCACCGAACCACAACGAATAATTCTAGCTAGAACGTCGCCGGGATGAAGTGGTTGAGGACTGCCAGTCCGACCAGCAGGACAAGACCGATGGTCAGGCTCCAGCCGATTAGCTTTTTCTCGATCGGCAGCAGCGGCTCGACGGGAGCGCGGTGCAGTTCCTCGCGGATGTCAGACTGAGCCATGAAGCGCTCCGTTTCGTTGGCGCGCGATCCCCATGGAATCGCGCTCAAACATTCAGGTCGCGAGCGGCGGCGTGATGCCGCCGAAGAACAGCCACGAGATTAAAAGTCCGACCCAGATAACAAATCCGAACAGACTGAGGAGATAGACGGCAGCAAGCTTGCCGAAGCCCTCCTGCCACAGCGCCTTGAAATTCGACAGGACGCCGATCGAGAAGAAAGTGAGGATGAAGAAGATGACGCGGAACGTGTTGGCCTCGCCGATCGCGGCCGGAACTTTCTTGGCGATGTCCGCCGGCGTGCCGAGCGCAAGGTAGAGTCCGACCACGAACGTGATCAGAAAGCCGATAATGAACTTTGGGAATCGCTCCCAAATTTCCCATAGCTTTGCCTTATCCTGATCGCGCGTCACGTTGATATGGTTGGTCCAGATGTAGCCGAGCACGAAGGCCCAGATGCCGATGAAAATGTCGATGAACACTTTGATCGTCGCCGCGGTGCCCAAAATCCAGCCCGGCTGGTAGTTGACGCCTTCGGCCGCGTTCTTCGCGAGGATCAGCGACTCGGTAATGCCGCCGGCGGCGACGGCGGCGCCGTCGGTCTTAACGGCAAGGCCCATCCAGGCGCCGGCGACCAGCGGCTCATGCGCCAAGAATGCCTGCGCGATGAACGGCAGGATCAGGACTTCGACCACGGCGAAGATGACGACCAGGGACGACACCAGCACCGGCACGACCGGCCGTGCGCGGATGGCACCGCCGACAGCGATCGCCGCGGAGACACCGCAGATCGAGATGCCGGAGGCCAACGGCGCCGCCCATTCACGATTGAAGCCGAACCACTTGCGGGCCACGAAATAAACCACCGCCCAGTAGATCAGGTACGCTTCGACGATGGCGGCGACGCCGCGCAGGATCAGCGAACTCGCCAGACCGAGCTTCCCTGCCGCAGTCACGGCGAATACGCCGCCGAGAATGACGATCGCGACTTTGATGTAAAGCTCCGGCCGAATCGCTTCTTTGAGCGCTTCGGCGAGGCGGGGAAAGAAATTGGCGATGATCAGCCCGGCGATCAGCGCAAAGATGTAGCCGCCTTCGTTGGTGAGTTTCAGCGACCAACTGATGCCGAATTTCTGCTGTTCAGCCGGCGTCACCGCCGCGAAGTGAGCGAAATTGCCGATCACCCAGCTTGCATAGGCGATCCAGAATACGGCGGTGAACGAGAGCGCGAACCTCGTTACGTTAGTCCTGAGCGTGGCGGCGCCGATGCTGAGCACGACAAGCAGCGCGACATAGGTCGCAAACAGCGCACCAACCCCGCCGAGCGAAGAGAAATCTTTCGAAGTCGCTTTGAGCGCCTGGCCAAGGTTGCTCCAGACCGAGGTCGTGACCACCCAGCCGATCAGGTCGACATTGACGAGCGCCGCAAGGGCGAGAACAAAAATGGCCAAGCCGAGCACCACGGCGAGCCAGTCCTCGTTCACCGGCGCTGTGACCGCGTCTGCGC
Organism: uncultured Alphaproteobacteria bacterium; assembly: GCA_963777635.1. Lineage (GTDB taxonomy): Bacteria > Pseudomonadota > Alphaproteobacteria > Rhizobiales > Xanthobacteraceae > BOG-931. Next base: position 84,005 of record CAVZSB010000046.1, on the reverse strand, counting down.
GTCGTGAAGGTAAATTGTTAACAGCCGTGTCGGACATGCCATCGCTCCGCCGTTAAATCCGGCGCTCCCGACACTGAGATCGATGATGGGGAGGTGAGAAGTCAATGAGACGAACTGAAATAAGAGAATCTTGTTTGAGCGGCGTCGTAAAGGCGAACGAACTCTCCCCAATGCGGCTACGCCGTGAAACAAGTTTTCGTACCGTCTAGGCGGCCGCCTGGCTGGCAAGGCGGTCCATCTCGCGTTGCACGAGTTGCCGGTAAAGCCCCTCTCGCCGCAACAGGAAATCCGGCGCGCCGTCCTGCACGACCTTGCCGAGCTGGAGCACGACAACGCGGTCGAAACTCCTGACCGTCGAGAGCCGGTGAGCGATGGCTATGACGGTGCGTCCGTGCATCAGCCGGCCCAATGCCTGGCGGATCGCCTCCTCGGATTCGCTGTCGAGCGCCGACGTTGCCTCGTCGAGCAGCAGCAGAGGCGCATTCTTGAGAAACGCCCGCGCGATGGCGATGCGCTGCCGCTGTCCGCCGGACAGCTTGACGCCGCGCTCGCCGACGAGCGTTCGCATGCCTTCGGGCAAGTCCTCGATAAATTCGCAGCGCGCCGCCAATGCGGCCTCGCGCACGTCTTCGTCCGAGGCGTCCGGTTTGCCGTAGCGGATGTTCTCCATGACCGAGCGATGAAACAGCGAAATGTCCTGCGGCACGACACCGATGGATTCCCGTAAGCTTTCCTGCGTCACCCGCGCGATGTCCTGTCCGTCGATCAGGATGCGGCCGTCCTGCACGTCATAGAAGCGCTGGAGCAGGGCGAACAGCGTTGATTTTCCGCCGCCGGAGCGGCCGACAAGGCCGACCCGTTCACCGGGCCGGAAGGTGAGGTTCAGGTTCTCGAAAATCTGCTGCCCGGCGCCGTACCGAAAATGGACGTTTTCGAATTTGACGCTGGCGCCGCCGCCGACGAAGGCGGTGGCTTCGGGATGGTCGCGCAGATTGTGCGGCACCAGCAATGTGGCGAGCGCTTCCGAAAGGCGGGCGATATGCTGGGTGATGTCGACCAGCGCGACCGCAAGATCGCGCGTGGCGTGCAGCACCGAAAGCGCCAGCGTGCAGATCAGGACCACGTCGCCGGTGGTCGCCGCGCCGTGCTGCCACAGCCGGATCGACCAGGCCAGCAGGCCGAGCGCCAGAATGATCGTCACGACGGCGTGAAAAATGCGGAGCTTCTCGAGATAGAACAGGCTCCGCCTGCGCGCCTCCATCTCGCGTTCGACCGTCGTGTCAAAGCGGCGACGCTCGCGAAGAAAACCCCCGAAGGCGCGGACCAGCGGCATGTTGCTCACGACGTCGGTCATTTCGCCGTCAACGGCCGCGGCCTTGCGCGCGAAGTCATGGTGCAGCGGCCGCCCGGCAGCCGCGAGGCGAAACATGATGAGCACCATCGAGCCTGCCACGACGGCAAGGCTCGCGGCCATCGGCAGGCTGACGGTGAAGACAAGCGCAATCGCCGCGAACGTCGCCACGCACGGCGGCAGGACGTTCCAGACGAACATGTTCTCGCCGGTGAACACCGCATTTGACGTCGCGGTCACGCGGCTCGTCAGCGTGCCGGGCAAACGCTCGGCGAAATACTCAGGCGAATGACCGGTCAGATGGCCGAAAAGGTCCCGCCGCAGGTCGCCCGTCACCCCGACAAAGGCAGAGTTCGAGACCCAGCCGGCGAGCCGCCAAAGCAGGTTGTCGGCGGCGATCAGCGATCCCAGGAGACCAAACGCGATCCAGACCTGGGCGCCGTTGTTACCGGACAATATGTCGACCAGAAACTTGACGCCGTATTGTGTGCCGATCGAGCAGGCGACGGCTGTGATCACGGCACAGAGAATGACGGCGTGGGGAATCGGCCGCAGCCGCACATAGCGAAGCACGAACGAGAAAGGGCGGCCGGCGTAATCACACAGATCAGCCATGGGCGTCTTCAATCTCTACTCGCGGCGACTGATTGGTCCCCCGAACATCACCTCAACGCCGCCAGCGCGGATTCTATCCATCATTCAATTGTGAATTTTTGCAGCATCGAACGGGGCGAGCGGCGCCCGAATTGCCGTGTTTCCCGGTTCACGTTCCAACCGACGAAAGGTTCCCCGCGTTGTCAAAAAAAGTTCCCGTCGGATTTGAAACATTTGCCGCTTTAGATCGCTTGAATACTGAGCTGCCGGGAACCCTTCGCGATGCCGTCGCGTCTCGCAACGAAAGGTCCAATTCGATGCATATTGCTCAGATAGCGCCGCTGACGGAGGCGATCCCGCCCAAGCTTTACGGTGGAACCGAACGCGTCGTGTCATGGCTGACGGAAGAGCTGATCGCGCTCGGCCATGAGGTCACGCTTTTTGCCAGCGGTGACTCGGTGACGTCCGCCAAGCTGGAGGCGGTCTGGCCGCGCGCGTTGCGGCTGGATGGTGCGGTTCGCGATCCCAACGCGCTGCACATGCTGATGCTGGAGAAGGTATATCAGCGCGCTGACGAATTCGATTTTCTGCATTTTCATCTCGACTATTATCCGTTCTCGCTGTTCTCGCGTCAGCTGACACCGTTCGTCACGACCCTGCACGGGCGTCTGGATTTGCCGGAGCACCAGCCGGTTTTTGACGCATTTTCGTCGGTGCCGGTGGTGTCGATCTCGAATTCCCAGCGGCGGCCGGTGCCGCAAGCGCGCTGGGTGCGCACCGTGCATCATGGGCTACCCGAACGCCTGCTCACGCCGCGGCCGATGAAGCCCTGCTACTTCGCCTTCCTTGGCCGGATCGCGCCGGAAAAGGGCATCGATCGCGCCATCCGCATTGCCGAGCATTGCGGCATGCCGCTGCGCGTAGCGGCCAAAGTGGACAATTTTGATCGCGAATATTTCGACGAGCAAATTCATCCACTGATGAAGGCCGCGAATGTCGAATTCATCGGCGAGATAAATGACGCCAACAAATCGGAATTCCTCAGCGGTGCGACCGTGTTGCTGGTGCCGATCGACTGGCCGGAGCCGTTCGGCCTGGTGATGATCGAGGCGATGGCCTGCGGTACGCCCCTCATCGCGTTCAACCGCGGCTCGGTTCCCGAAGTGATAGAGGACGGGCTCACCGGTTTTATCGTCGAGGACATCAACGGCGCCATCGGCGCCGTGGATCGGTTGCACCTTTTGTCGCGCGCGAAAATCCGGCGGCGCTTTGAAGAGCGCTTCACCGCGCGTCGCATGGCGCAGGATTATCTTTCGGTCTATCGGAGCTTGAGCGAAAGCGAAGGTCTTGGCCCCCGCCTGCGGTTGGTCGCCGACGACGCGCCGGCATTGTAGCGCCGCCGCCTAGCCGGCTTCGGGCGCGTCCCGGGTTTCCGGCATCAGCAGCCACAACACGCCGAACCCGGCAAACGCGATGGCCGCTAGGCCGGTGAAGGCGGCCGGACTGCCCCAGTTATCGGCGATGTAACCGGCGAGCGTGGTGCTGAGCGAAGCGCCGATTCCGACGAAGGTGCCGACAATTCCCTGTCCGAGATTGAAGCGTCCGGTGCCGCGAGTGACGTCGGCAATAACGAGCGGCACCAGCACGCTGAACACGGCGGCGGTCACGCCGTCGAGCAACTGCACGATCACCAGCAGCTCCGGATTGGTCACCGAGGCGAACAGAAGGCCGCGAACGGGCAGGGCGGCGAACCCGATCAGCAGCAGCGGACGACGGCCCCAGATCTGCGCGCGCTGTCCTATCCACGGCGACAGCGCGGCGACGACGATCTGCGGCACGACAATGCAGGCGGCGATCAGGACCGTCGCCCAGCGCGCGGAGCGCATGGTGACGACGCTGCCCATCAGCGGCAGCATCGCCGCATTGGCAAGATGAAAGAGAAGGAGACAGCCGGCAAAGACCAGCAGCGGCCGGTTGTGCATCAAGACCTCGGGCTTGAGCGGCGACTTTTTTTTGCTTCGCCGCGAAGCCGCGCCGTGGGCGCGTTCGGGGTCTATCTCCGCGCTGGCGATTTGGCGCAGCGCCAGCAGAGCCGGCACGAGCAATATGACGGTGACGATGAAGACAGCGCGGGCCGAGATGAAATAACCGCAGGCGCCCATGGCTGCGGCGGCGAGGCCGTTGCCGATCGAAGCAAATCGGGCGTTGCGCCCGAGCCGCTCGCCGATCGCCGCGTGACCGACCAGCCCGAGACTGATCGCGGCGATCGCCGGACCCAGAACGCAACTCGCGAGCGCGTGAACAACGGCCGCCGAAAGAACCATCGGAAAGATCGGTGCGGTGGCGTAGACAAGGGCGCTGAAGCAAATAGCGGCTACGGCGACGCCGGCGACAAAGCGCTCGGAGCGCGCGGCGTCCACCAGCGCGCCGCCCGGCATCTGTCCGAACAAGGAAACGAAGCCCGATATCGAAAGGACGAGGCCGATATCAACCTGTGTCCATTTTTGCGTTGTGAGAAAGACCGAGACAAACGGCCCGAAGCCGGTTTGCACGTCGGCGACAAAGAAAACGAACCAATCGAGGCCGCGCAAACTGCGCGGCGAGGGTGCGAGCGGCGGTTCGCTTCCCTCCGGCTGTTCGCCGGGCGAGGCGGGAGGTATCCCGGCGGAGCCGCCGTCCTGATCTCGACTGTCGCCAAAGCGGCGTAATGGTTCTGCGGACAGACCACATCTCCCGCATTGTTGTTACTTGGCCAGTTTTTACTCGGGCAGTTGTTACTCGGGCAGGGGTTCGAGCTTGCCCAGCGCTCCGAGAACGAGCACGGGCTTTCCCTCTTTGTATTCGGGTGCAGTCCTGACCTGATCCCGGGTCAATTCGAGCGCGATCCGTTCACCCGGCTTGCCGGGCTGCGGGAAATGCAGCGCGTTCCAGTCCACCGCGATCTTGCGGCTGCCGACGCCAAGGAAGCCGCCGAAATCGATGATGGCGGCGCGAACCTGGCCGTCGCGGTCCACGAGCACGTCCACGATCCGGCCCATATCCTCGTCGGTTGAACTGCGCACGCTGCGGCCGAGAATGCCTTCGACCTCGTGTTTATTTAAAACCGTAACTTCCGGAATGGCGGTCGGCGGCGGTGCCGCCGGCTTGGCGGCGGCGGGCGGTCCGGCTTGGTCCGTGTCATCTTCGCCGAAGGCGGCGGGCACGGCGAGAGCGAGCGCCAGCATTGTGGCCGCCGCCATCGCGCGTCGGGGTGTCCAGCGCATGCCGCCTCCGGCAATGTTTCAGCCCACCAAACCGGGCAGGGGCGCTCTTGTTCCACACGAAATGCGCGGCAGGGCGTTCAGGTAGAACGAACGATCGAAACCCGAATGCCGCCACTGAGCCGAGGCGTGTCGAGCGATACCGTTTGATGATCCCGGCGAACCCGCAGATCGACGTAGGAGGAGCCGAGTTGCAGATTGCGCAGCGTCACTTCGTCGAGGAAGGCCGGCAGCCGGGGATTGTTCAGTCTGATTTCGTTGGTGAACGGATCGAATTCGAGACCGAGGCTCGCTTGCAGGAGCGCAAACGGGGTTGCCGCCGCCCAGGCTTGTGGCGCACAGGCGACCGGATAGAGCGTCGGACCATGGCCGCGCTGGCGGCGGAACCCACAGAACAATTCCGGCAAGCGGCGATGGTCCATGTATGTGCCGGCGTGGAACAGGCCTTCGAAAATCTTGTCGATCGGCTGTTTCAGTCCATAGCGGGCAAAGCCCAGTGCGATGAGTGCATTATCATGCGGCCAGACCGAGCCGTTATGATACGACATCGGATTGTAGCGGGCTTCGCCGCGCGCCACCGTGCGGATTCCCCAGCCGGAGAAAAAATCCGGACGTAGCAATCCTTTGGCAACGCGCGCGGCCCGCTCCGGATCGGCGATGCCGGTGAACAGAACCTGGCCCGCATTCGACGCGCGCACGGCGCATTGCTTTTTTGCGCCGTCGAGAGCGAGTGCATAGGTTTCGATCTCCGGACACCAAAAGGCGGCCTCGAAGCGGGCGGCCAGCGCTGCCGCTTCGGCCTCGAGCTTATGCGCCACGCTGTCGCGGCCGATGCGCCATGCACAGCGCGCGGCCATGCGCTTTGCGGCGTACACGTAACCTTGGACCTCGGCCAGCGCGATTGCGCCCTCGGCCAATTGGCCGTCGGCGTGGAAAATCGCGTCATAAGAGTCCTTCCAGCCCTGATTGGCGAGACCCTGCTCGCTCGCGCGAATGTACTCAACGAAACCGTCACCGTCGGGATCGCCAGGGCCGTCAATCCATTCCAAGGCGGCTTCAATAGCTGGCCACAGCGCGGAGATCGTCTCGATGTCGCCGGTCCGATCGAGATAAAGTCCGGCGAGCAGAACAAACAACGGCGTGGAATCGACGCTGCCGTAATAAAGACCGAACGGCACCTCGCGCAGCGCCGCCATCTCGCCGCCGCGCATCTCATGGAGAATTTTCCCGGGCTCGGCGTCGGCGAGTGGATCGGTGGTTTTGGCCTGATAAGCGGCAAGGCGCCGCAACACGCCTTTGGCCACATCGGGACTCCACCACAGCATCTGCAGCGCGGTGATGATTCCGTCGCGGCCGAAGGTGGTCGAGAACCAGGGAATTCCAGCATACGGATAGCGTCCCTGCGGCGTTTCGGTCATCAGCATTTCAAGATCGGCGGCCGACCGGCAGAGCATCTCGTTGAAGAATTCGTTCGACGTCTCGACGCTGGTGCGCCCGCGCGTCGCCTCGCGCAGCGCGCGGCGCGACGCGATCAGTGCGCCAAGGAACGGTGCCGGCCGCGATTCGACCTCATTGCAGCCGGCGGCGAAGAAGATCGGCCGCATCTCGCGCGGGCCGAGGCGAAGCACGTAGACGGCGCTGTTGGTCGTCAGACGATCCGGTGGCGGATCGAAAGTCAGCATGGTGTGGCGGAGCTTGTTATCGAGTCCATGGTATGTGAGCAAAACCTGGTCGCGGCCGCGTAATTGCGCCGTCGCGGTGCCTCGCCGTTCGCGGCGGGTACCACGCACCTCAAACAAATCAGCGAAGTCGTTCGCGAACAGGATCGACAGGCGTATCTCGACTGGCCGATTGCCATAATTGCGCACGCCAAATCGCTGATAGGCGGTGTCGCGCCACAGGAAGGTAGTGCGCAAGATGTGTACGGTATCTTTTTCCACGACGATATGACTGGTCTGAGATAACGTCGGCGTTGGTCAGGTCGACCGCAAGGGCTGCATTGTCGTCGCGGAGATTTGAGCCGAGCAGAAGCGGCGGCGTGTCGTTCAGCAGGAGTTGCAGCCGCGCGAGAAACCGCGTGTCGCGATGAAACAAACCATCGGTGCCCCCCGGCGCCGCACCCATGTCGCCGTGCGTGTCGAGCACGATGAAGGTGTCATTGTGCTTGAGGGCGAGCCGCGGCCGCGACGCGGATTGGGTGGCGGGGCTGTGCAAGGCATCTTCGCCGCGAGCGCTGGCGGGAGTTATCTGGGCGGCTTTGGCGGGCGTTGGCATTTTCGCTCGGTCCGGATCGGCCGTCGAGATACACACGGTATTAAACCAATAATGGCGTTGCTCGCGGCGATGCGTAACGGAATTTTTGCGACGATCTGAACGAACTCTGGGCGCTGCGACAATAAGGGTCCGGAAGGATTAAGAATTCAGGGGAAGCCGGCCGCCGTCGCTCGCAAAACGCAGTATATATCCGGCGCGGCAGCGTGCCGGAGGGGTAGCCGGCCCATGGTATCGCGTATATGACTGCATGCAACGATGCGCTCATCACTCTCGCTGCAAATCTGTTCACGCATATGCGCATGATCCGCCGGAAAGCGATCGGCGAAACGGATCGTGCCGACCGTTCGATCCGCCATCACCTGCAAATCATCGCCGCTGGTGCGCGACCACGCGCTCGGTCTTGCGGAGCACGTCGCGAGATCCGCGGACTATCTTGATTGAGGAGCTGGAGCGATGGCGCACTTTTTTCTCAAGTTGATCCCGCCGCGGCCGAGCTTTGCCCTGGACATGGATGCTGAGGAAAAGGCGATGATGGCCAAGCACCTCGAATACTGGAAGGCCAAGCTCGATGGCGGCATCGTGTTGGTCTTTGGGCCGGTCCTCGACCCGTCAGGGCCTTACGGGGCTGGCATCATCTCCGCTCCCGACCAGGCTGCGGCGCGCGCCTTCGCCGATGCCGATCCGGCGGTCAAATCCGGGCGCGGCTTCGTTTGCGACATTTATCCGATGCGGGCGGTCACGCGTGAAGCTACGTGATCTCGGGAAAGGAGATGCTCATGGCTGATCCATCAGTGAAAGAGAAGCCGGGCGCCACCAGCGCAGATCCGGGTGCGCCCGAAGCGGAGCGGGAGCTGACGGATGGCTTTCACCTCGTCATCGACGCGCTCAAGCTCAACGGCCTCAATACGATCTACGGCGTGCCGGGCATTCCAATCACGGACTTCGGCCGCATGGCGCAGGCCGCAGGCATGCGCGTCATCTCGTTCCGGCACGAGCAGAATGCCGGCCACGCGGCTGCGATCGCCGGCTTCCTGACGAAAAAGCCCGGCCTCTGCCTCACGGTCTCAGCGCCGGGCTTTCTCAATGGTCTGACGGCGCTGGCCAATGCGACGACCAACTGCTTCCCGATGATTTTGATCAGTGGTTCGTCCGAGCGCGAGATCGTCGATCTGCAGCAAGGCGACTACGAAGAAATGGACCAGCTCGCCATTGCCAAGCCCCTGTGCAAGGCGGCTTTCCGAATTTTGCATGCCGCCGACATCGGCATCGGCGTGGCGCGCGCTATTCGCGCAGCCGTGTCCGGCCGTCCGGGCGGCGTCTACCTTGATCTGCCGGCCAAGCTTTTCTCGCAAGTGATGGATGCGGAAGCCGGAGCCAAGTCACTGGTCAAGGTCATCGATCCGTCGCCGGCCCAGCTTCCGGCTCCGGCCGCCGTCAAGCGTGCGCTTGAAGTCCTCAAGAATGCCAAGCGGCCGCTGATCATCCTCGGCAAAGGCGCGGCCTACGCGCAGGCCGATGACGCTATCCGCGCCTTGGTTGAAAAGAGCGGCATTCCCTTCCTGCCGATGAGCATGGCCAAGGGCCTCTTGCCTGATACGCATCCGCAGTCGGCGGGCGCGGCGCGCTCGACGGTGCTGAAAGACGCCGACGTCGTCATGTTGATCGGTGCCCGCCTCAATTGGCTTCTGTCGCACGGCAAGGGCAAGACCTGGGGCGAGGCGGGATCGAAGAAGTTCATCCAGATCGACATCGAGCCCAGGGAAATGGACTCAAACGTCGAGATTGTCGCTCCGCTGGTCGGCGATATCGGCTCCTGCGTGTCGGCTCTTCTCGACGGCATGGACGGCAAGTGGCCGGCGCCGCCGGCCGATTGGATTGGCGCCATCAATACCCGCAAGGAAGCCAACATTGCCAAAATGGCGTCGAGGCTGATGAAAAATTCGATGCCGATGGATTATCACAATGCGCTGGGCGCGCTGCGCACTGTCATCAAGCAGCGGCCGGACGTAATCCTCATCAATGAGGGTGCCAACACGCTCGATCAGGCGCGCGGCATCATCGACATGTACCAGCCGCGCAAACGCCTTGACGTCGGCACCTGGGGCGTCATGGGCATCGGCATGGGCTTTGCCGTCGCGGCCGCCATCGAGACCGGCAAACCCGTGCTCGCGGTCGAGGGCGACAGCGCCTTTGGTTTCTCCGGCATGGAAGTGGAAACGATCTGCCGGTACAATCTCCCGGTCTGCATCGTCGTCTTCAACAACAACGGCATCTACCGTGGAACCGACGTCAATCCCGGCGGCGGTCCGGACGTTGCGACCACCGTATTCGTGAAGGATGCGCGCTACGACAAGATGATGGAGGCATTCGGCGGTGTCGGCGTCCATGTAACGACGCCCGATGAGCTGAGCCGCGCCGTAAACAACGCCATGGATTCCGGTAAGCCGACCCTCATCAACGCCGTGATCGACCCTGCCGCCGGCAGCGAGAGCGGCAACATCGGCAGCCTTAACCCACAAAGCGTGGTTCACAAGAAATAGGGTGGTTTGCCGCGTATCAGGCGCTTTCATTCCGCGCCGCATCGCGGCTTGCGAGACGAGAACAGAATTCAAGGAGCGAACGAATGGCAACGCGAAAGAAGGCCGCCAAAGCAAAAGCGAAACCGGCGGTGACGAAATCGGGCAAAAAACCAGTCAAGAAATCTGCCAAAAAACTCGTGAAGCTTCGGGCAAAAAGGCCACAACAGAAAGTGGCAGCGACGAACGGCCTGCCGCGCCCGGCGTCAAAGCCGTGGGGAGAAGCGGGCCGGGCGCTCGACGGCGTGCGCATCCTCGACTTCACGCACGTGCAATCGGGACCGACCTGCACGCAGCTTTTGGCCTATATGGGCGCTGACGTGATCAAGGTGGAACGGCCCGGCGGCGGCGACATCACGCGCGGCCAGCTCCGCGACGTGAAGGGTGCCGACAGCCTTTATTTCACCATGCTCAATGGCAGCAAGCGGTCGATCACGATCGACAGCAAACACCCCAAGGGCAAGGAAATCCTCGATCGGCTGGTCAAGGAGTGCGACGTTCTGGTCGAGAATTTTGCGCCCGGCGCGCTGGACCGCATGGGGTTTACCTTCGACCATATTCACAAACTCAATCCGCGGATGATCGTCGCTTCGGTGAAAGGTTTTGGGCCAGGGCCCTACGAAGACTGCAAGGTCTACGAGAATGTCGCCCAATGCGCCGGCGGCTCGGCGTCGACGACAGGTTTCCGCGACGGGCCACCGCTCGTGACCGGCGCGCAGATCGGCGACTCGGGCACCGGGCTTCATCTGGCGCTGGGCATTGTCGCAGCGCTTTATCAGCGCACCCGGACCGGCCGGGGTCAGAAAGTGCTCTGCGCCATGCAGGACGGCGTGCTCAATCTCGCGCGCGTGAAATTGCGCGACCAGCAGCGGCTCAAGCATGGCCCACTCGCCGAATACAGCCAGTATGGCGAGGGTATTCCGTTCGGCAAGGCGACGCCGCGGGCCGGCAATGATTCCGGCGGCGGCCAGCCGGGCTGGATTCTCAAGTGCAAGGGCTGGGAGAGCGATCCCGACGCTTACGTTTATTTCATCACCCAGGCGCCGGTATGGGGCGCAATTTGCGACCTCATCGGCAAGCCGGAATGGAAGACCGATCCGGATTATGCGACGCCGCCGGCGCGGCTGCCGCGGCTGCGGCATATCTTCGACACCATCGAGCAGTGGACCAAGACCTTGACCAAGTTCGAGGTCATGGAAATCTGCAACAAGCACGACATCCCGGTGGGCCCGATCCTGTCGATGAAGGAGATCGCCGAGGAGCAATCGCTGCGCGCGACCGGCACCGTGGTCGAAGTCGATCATCCCACGCGTGGGCCGTATCTGACAGTGGGCAACCCGATCAAATTGTCGGACTCGATCGCCGACGTGCGGCGCTCGCCGCTTCTTGGCGAACACACCGACGAAGTGCTACGCGATGTATTGCGCTATTCGGACAAGGAGATCGGTGAGATCAAGGCGTCCGGGGCGATCAGTGCTGCTGAGAAGAAAGCCGCAGCAGCGTAGGCGTAGTTGACTTCGACACGGGAATTCAGCGGTCAGGCGTATTTTCCATGCGTATTGTCGTTCACGGCCAGCAGGCATTCGGCAAGGCGGTGCTCGAAGCGCTGATCAAGCGCGGCGAGAATATCGTCGCGGCTTATGTCGCGCCCGAGAAGGAAGGCGCCAAGGCCGATCCGCTGAAAGAAGCCGCGCTCGCCGCCAAGCTGCCGGTCTATCAGCCGGCGTCCTATCGCAAGCCGGAGGTGTGGGAAGAATTCCGCGCGCTCAAGCCGGACTTGCAGGTGATGGCTTTCGTGACGCTGTTCGTTCCAGAAGAGTTTTTGAATATCCCGACCTACGGGTCGATCCAGTATCATCCGTCGCTGCTTCCCGCTTATCGCGGGCCGAGCGCCATCAACTGGCCGATCATCAAGGGCGAGAGTGAAACCGGCCTGTCGATCTTCTGGCCGGACAACGGGCTCGATACCGGCGACGTGCTGATCCAGAAAAAGACGCCGATATCGGCAACGGACACGCTCGGCACGGTGTATTTCGACCGGCTGTTTCCCATGGGCGTCGAAGCCATGCTCGAAGCGGTCGATCTGGTCAAAGCCGGCAAGGCGCCGCGGATCAAGCAGGACGAAACGAAAGCAAGCTATGAAGGCCGTTGCGGTCCAGACAATGCCCACATCGATTGGGGCCGGCCGTGGCAGGAGATCGACCGCCTGATCCGCGGTTGCAATCCCGCACCCGGCGCCTGGTCGAAGCTCGACGGAAACACGGTCAAAATCTTCGAGGCGAAACCGCTCCCGGCCAAAGACCCAAAAGGTATCGCCGGCAAGATGGGCGAGATTGTCGCCATCGATCACGAAGGATTTTCCGTCGTTTGCGCCGACGGCCGTTTCAAGGTCACGCGCGTGCAGGCAGACGGTCCGAAGATCGCCGCGAGTGAATTCACCACCAACACAAAACTCAACCCTGGAACGAGGTTTTCATGACTCCGCCCCCAGCGAGCGCGGCCAAGACTTCCGCAGCCGCCTCGCAGCACGCTCAGCCGAAATCCGACATCGAAATCTCTCAGGCGGCCAAGAAGCGGCCGATCCTCGACATCGCGCGCGAGCGGCTGGGTATCGCACCACAAGATCTCGAGCCGTATGGCCACTACAAGGCCAAGCTGTCGATGGATTTCGTGAGATCGCTGCAGGACAAGCCGAACGGCAAGCTCATCCTCGTTTCCGCGATCACGCCGACGCCGGCCGGCGAGGGCAAGACGACGACGACGGTCGGCCTCACTGACGCGCTCAATCATATCGGCAAGAAGGCCATGCTCTGCCTGCGCGAACCGTCGTTGGGACCGTCGTTCGGCATGAAGGGCGGCGCGGCCGGCGGCGGTTATGCCCAGGTCGTGCCGATGGAAGACATCAACCTGCACTTCACTGGCGACTTTCACGCCATCACGTCGGCGAACAATCTTTTGGCCGCGATGGTCGATAACCACATCTACTGGGGTAATGCGCTCGGCATCGACCAGCGCCGCGTGGCGTGGCGCCGTGTCCTCGACATGAACGACCGCGCGCTGCGCTCGATCGTTTCTTCGCTCGGCGGCGTCGCCAATGGTTTTCCGCGCGAAGACGGTTTCGACATCACCGTTGCCTCCGAAGTGATGGCGATTTTTTGCCTCGCGCGCGATCTCGACGATTTGAAGACGCGGCTCGGCAACATCGTCGTCGCCTATACCCGCGACCGAAAGCCGATCCGCGCCGCCGACCTCAAGGCGCACGGCGCCATGACCGTGCTGTTGAAGGAGGCGCTGTCACCCAACCTGGTGCAGACGCTCGAAGGCACACCGGCCTTCATCCATGGCGGCCCGTTTGCCAACATCGCGCATGGCTGCAATTCGGTGCTGGCGACGACGACGGCGCTCAAGCTCGCCGACTACGTCGTGACGGAAGCCGGCTTCGGCGCCGACCTCGGCGGCGAGAAATTTCTCGACATCAAGTGCCGCAAGGCGGGCCTGTCGCCCGACTGCGCTGTGCTGGTCGCCACCATCCGGGCGCTGAAGATGCATGGCGGGGTGAAAAAGGAAGACCTCAAAACCGAAAATCTGAAAGCGCTCGAAGCCGGCATGAGCAATCTTCAGCGCCATGTCGAGAACATGCAAAAATTCGGCATCGTGCCTGTCATCTCGATCAATCGCTTCTCCGCCGATACCGACGCCGAGATCAGGCTGGTCGAGGAAAAGTGCAAGGCGCTGGGGGTCGAGGCTTTGATGGCCGATCATTGGGCGGAGGGCGGCGCGGGTGCGGCCGACGTCGCGCGCGCGGTCGTCAAGATTTGCGACAGCGGCAAGAGCAAGCTGAAGCTGCTCTATCCCGACGATATGCCGCTGCTGGAGAAGATCCGCACCATCGCGAGGGAAATCTACCGGGCGAAGGACATATCAGTGGACAAATCGGTGCGCGACCAGCTCGCAAGTTACGAGGCGATGGGATATGGCAAGTTTCCAATTTGCGTCGCCAAGACACAATACAGCTTCTCCACCAATCCCGACGCCAAGGGCGCCCCGACTGACCACGTCATTCCGGTGCGCGAAGTGCGTCTCTCCGCCGGCGCCGAGTTCGTGGTTGCGATCTGCGGGGAGATCATGACGATGCCCGGCCTGCCGAAAGTGCCCGCCGCGGACACCATCGATATCGGGGCGGACGGTAGGATCGTCGGATTATTCTGAAATCCCCTCCGGGGTTCGCGATATCGACTTTAGTTCATTGCGAGCGCCGGCGGGCGTAATTTGCGCTTGGGAAACCGTATCAAAGGCACGCGACGATTGTCTCGCGTCGAGAAGCCTTTCAGAAAATTTTATTCGGTTTGCGTCGCGTTAAGGGGCGGTATTTTTGCACTTTTTGGCTACTCGTGCGGTCGTTATCGCCGCAAACTGAGATGCTGCTGCGGAAACGACAGCTATTTCGCCAGCGTCTCATTGGTAATGGTCCGATGTCGCACACTAAGCGGTCTTTCAAAGAACCGGAGCACGCAGAAAGCCGGTCACTCATTGACGAACTTAACGGCGCGGTGGCGTCCGGGAGCGACGGACAACGCCGGAGAATTCTGGAGCGGATTGCCGATCTGTTCGCGGCTGGCTCGCGCGGTTACTCCAGCGACCAGATCGCGCTGTTCGACGATGTTTTGCAGAAGCTCGCCGCCGATATCGAAGTGAAGGCGCGGGCAAGACTGGCCAATCAGCTGGCCCGCATCGATTGCGCACCTCCAAAGCTGATCCGCTCGCTCGCTTTTGATGACGAGATCGAAGTGGCCGAGCCGGTTCTTGTTCATTCACAACGTCTCAGCGATGCCGATCTGGTCGAGAACGCCTCGACAAAGAGTCAGGAACATCTTTTCGCCATTGCCCAACGCCTGAAGCTGAGCGAGCCGGTCACCGATGTCTTGGTAGAGAGAGGTGATCACCGCGTGGTTCATAAGGTGGTTACCAACAAAGGTGCGCGTTTCTCGCTGGCCGGCTATGGCAAGTTGACGATCCGCGCGCGTCGCCATCGCAAGCTGGCGCTCGCACTTGGTCAGCGCAGCGATCTGCCGCGCCAGTATTTTCTGAAGTTGCTCGAAACGGCGTCGGCTTCGGTTCGGGCCGAGCTTGAAAGCGCCAATCCGCAGGCCGCCGCCGAGATTCGAGACACGGTCGACGATGTGGCGACCGGCTTGCAACACGAGGTTCGCAAGGCGTCGCGGCAGTATGCCGTCGCCCGGCGCGACGTCAATCGCTGCTTCAACGCCAGCCCATTGACCGAAGCCAGCATCCATGCCCGGGCGCATGCCCAGGAATTCGAGCGAACGGCGATAGCGTTGGCAAAAATCGGTCGCTTGCCTGTCGATTTGGTCGAACGCGCTTTGCTCGACAAAGGCGACGATATGGTGTCTGGTTCTCGCCAAGGCGGCCGGATGCTCGTGGACCACTGTCAAAGAATTGCTGCTGATGTACGTGGCCGAGCGTAATTTGCAGCCGGATGATCTTGAGCAGGCTTTCGAGCGATATAAAAAGCTGACCCAGGAGACGGCCCGCCACATCATCAACTTTTACCGGCAGCGCGTGAAAGTCAGGGCGCAGAAAACGGGCGGCGCCACAATGCGCTCACCGGAATCTCTGCCGGACGAATTGTAGGCGCGCGGTATCGACGGTCGGCGGCGACCACGGCGTCAGGCGGAACGAAAAATCGTCAAATTGTGCTATAAGTTATTGGCCGTTTGCGGCCGCTTTCGACGCGGCCGCCTGCGAATAGTGGACAAGCAAAGGATTGAGGGATGTTGAAGTTTTATTACAGCGGCGCACCCAACCCGACCAAAG
Source organism: uncultured Alphaproteobacteria bacterium (assembly GCA_963777635.1). Taxonomy (GTDB): domain Bacteria; phylum Pseudomonadota; class Alphaproteobacteria; order Rhizobiales; family Xanthobacteraceae; genus BOG-931. The sequence continues at coordinate 68,115 of CAVZSB010000046.1, read as the reverse complement.
TCGCGCTTTTTCTGGAAGAGGCCGGACTTCCCTATGAGGCGATCCCGGTCGATACCCGCAAGGGCGAGCAACATAAACCGGAATACCTGGCCATCAACCCGAACGCCAAATTGCCGACGATCGTCGATGGCGACGTCACGGTGTTCGATTCAAACGCCATTCTGCTGTATCTTGCCGAGAAGACGGGGAAGTTTCTGCCGGCGAAGGGCGACAAGGCGCGCGGCGAACTGTTGTCGTGGCTGATGTTCGTGGCGTCAGGCGTCGGCCCGTATTCGGGCCAGTCGGTGCATTTCCGCATTTATGCGCCCGAGAAGATTGAGTATGCGCTCAATCGCTATGCTTACGAGGCGCAGCGGCACTTCGGCATTCTCGATGCGCGTTTAGCCAAGCAGAAATACCTGCTCGGGGACACTTACACGATCGTCGATATGGATGCGTGGGGCTGGGCGCGCATCATTCCGACTGTTCTCGGCGAAGCCGCGTGGGCGAAGTTTCCGAATCTCAAACGGCTGGTCGACGAGATCAGCGCGCGGCCGGCGGCGCAGCGCGCGGTAGCGCTCAAGGACAAGCACAAGTTCAAGGCCGAGATGGACGACGAGGCGCGCAAGGCGCTGTTCCGGCACCTGGCCGAGAAGGTCGCCTAGTGTGGTGGATTTGAAGTTCCTAAGATCCGACCGCAAACTCGCGCAGGAACTTCAAATCCAAAAACCACACTAGAACCATAAATTTGCTAGTGTCCCTTTGATCCCGAAGTTCGCATCAGAGGTTCGACAAACACTTGCGAACTTCGGAATCGGGACACTAGATCAAAACACTCCCATGCGCTCGCTGGCTATCGTTCCGGTGAGCAGCAGCACGCCGAACGCCATCACGAGCAAAGCGGCGCCGACCTCGATGCCGCGGAGCATCACTGCACCGTAGCCGGGCCGCGACGCGGCAAATCGTTGCGCCGCGGCCTTGGCGCCGACTGCGAGCGTTGCGCCGGTCGTCACGGACACTTGACCGAAATCCGATTGGCGAAGCTCGCGCCCATGCCGGCATTGGCTTCCGAAGTCATGAACGATTTGTCGAGCCGCAGGGCAGCCGAGAAATTATCATCGTGCGGTTTCTCGACAGCGACGGTGCATTGCGCCGGCGCGTGAACCAATCGCACCGGATCCTTCTCGGCAAAACCGAAGTCGATGAAGAACTCCGGATCGTAGACCTCGACATCAAGCGTCTTGGCGCTGACCGGTGTCTTGAACGGCAACGTGAAATGGAGCGTGAGGACCGTTGCCTTGGGATCGTATTCGAGAAAGTAGTCGACCGGATCGAGAAACGCGTTCTTCTGTCGTTTGCCGTTCACTTTGGCGTAGGTGAAGTAGGCATACTCTTGGAGCGACTCGACGTTGACCTTGGCCAGCGGCTGAAGCTCTTCGCGGGTAAACTCGCCTTTGGTTTTTTGCTCCAACCCCTGCGTGGCGAAGGTGGAAAACATGTCGTCGAACGTCCAGGCGTGCCGCACGCCGGTGACCGAACCGTCCGGCGCGTATAGAAGCTCCTCGGTCATCGTCACCCAGACGTGCGGATGCGCTTCAGCGCGGCCTGTCGCCGCGATGACGCAGGCCATCGCCGCGATGAAAAGGACGATCCGATCGATCATTGACCCCCACGCCCGAATGCCGCCCCGGCACGGCGGCACATTCCAGCGGGAGTGGGGCGGAAACGAGGCTTGCCATCACTCCACAAGCCGCCGGAAGACGCTTGAAAAGCGGACAAAAACGAAATGCATCGCTCGAATTCATGAGAATGATTGATGGGCTGCGCTATGCTCGATCCAACCTTGAACGGGTGAACGGCCAATGTTTCCTATTCCCAAGCGCGTATTCCTGACCCGCGGCGTTGGTACGCATCGGCAGCAGCTTTCGGCTTTCGAATATGCGCTGCGCGACGCGGATATCGAGCAACAAAATCTTGTTTCGGTTTCCTCGATTTTGCCGCCGCAATGCGAACTCATCCCGCGCAACACCGGGATTGCGGCAATGAGTCCGGGAGAGATAACGTTCTGCGTGATGGCACGAGCCGAGACCAACGAACCCGGGCGCCGCATCATGGCCGGGATCGGTCTCGCCCGGCCGAAAGATTCAGCGCATTACGGCTATATCTCGGAGCATCATGGGTTCGGCATGCCCGAAGAGGAAGCCGGCGAATATGTCGAAGATCTTGCTGCCACCATGCTCGCTTCCACGCTCGGCATCGACTTCGATCCGGACGCGGCCTGGGACGAACGAAAGCGGGTTTACGGCATGAGCGACCTTATCGTCGACACGCATTCGATCGCGGCGGCTGCAAACGGCGCGCCCCGCGGCGATTGGACTTGCGTCGTTGCGGTCGCGGTATTCCTGTTCACAGCCGCCAACTCGGCGTAGCACGGCTGTGGTCGCGACTTTCGCCATTCCGCCGACGTTCCTCGGGATCGACCGCCACGATCCCGAAATGCCGATTTGTGTCGCCGGCATTCCCTTTGACCTCGGCACCACCAATCGGGCCGGGGCTCGTTTCGGACCGTCCGCGATTCGGCAGGCAAGCCGGATGCTGGTGGACGGCCACCATCCGGTGCACTGGGTCGATCCAACCGCGTTGCCGATAGCCGACATCGGCAACTTCACGATTGCGCTTGGCGACATTGCGAAGAGCCTGGCCGCGATCGAGGAGCAGGCCGCGCGGATCGAGCACCTCGTTGCGTTCGGCGGCGACCATGGCATCACGCTGCCGCTTCTGCGCGCCTTGGCGAGGCGACGTGGTGCGCTGGGATTGATCCACGTCGACGCGCATGTCGACACCTGGCCCGATAATTTCGGGCAGACTTTCGCCCACGGCACGGTTTTCCATCATGCCATTTCGGAAGGACTGGTAGAGCCGCGGCGGATGGTGCAGGTCGGCATTCGGTCGCCGGTCGAGCGTGGCGTCCATGATTGGACGCTCGGTCAGGGCGTCACGATGATTACCGCGCAAGACGTGCATGAGCACGGTCCCGCTGCAATCGCGGAACGGATACGCGGGGTGATCGGCGAGGCGCCGGTTTACCTGAGCTTCGATATCGATGCTCTCGATCCGGCCTTCGCGCCCGGTACCGGCACGCCGGAAATCGGCGGACTGGCAAGTTGGCAGGCGCAGGCGATCATGCGGCGGCTGCGCGGCTTGCAATTCGTCGGCATGGATCTGGTCGAGGTGTGTCCGCCTTATGACGTCGCCGAGATCACCGCGCTCGCTGGCGCGACGATGGCATGGGAGTATCTTTGTTTGCTGGGCGACCGGCTCGCTTAGCAAGCCATATTGGCTCACAATCACAAACTACAACCCCGCCGCTCCGCCGTCGGCGCGCGGATCGTGCACGGCTTCGCAGCTGCCGTCCGGATGCAGCACCGCGGCGCCGGCGTGACCCATTGTATCTGAATAGGGCTCGGACAGGACCTCGACGGCATGGCCGGCCGCGGCAAGCTGATCGGCCAGGTTGCCGTCGAAACGCGATTCCAGGCGCAGCTTTGTTTGCTGCTCGCCCCAGGTCCGGCCGAGCACCCAGCGGGCACGGTCGACGGCGCTGGCGAGCGGCTCGCCGAATAGAACGTGGCGGGTGAACAGCGCGGCTTGCGTTTGCGGCTGGCCGTCGCCGCCCATGGTGCCGTAGGCCATGATGCGCCCGTCGTTGAGAACCGCCAGCGCCGGGTTGAGCGTATGGAACGGCAGCCGGCCGGGCGCGAGCATGTTCGAGGCGCCGCGCTGCAGGGAAAAGCTCGCGCCGCGGTTTTGCATCAACACGCCGGTTTGCGGCAATACGCAGCCGGAGCCGAACTCCCAGAAGATCGACTGGATGTAGGAGACGACGAAACCGCTGGTGTCCGCAGCGCCCATCCAGATGGTGTCGCCCTCGCCGTAGCCGAGCGGCCAGCGCGCCGCTTTGCGCCGGTTGATCTTCATAGCCTCGCCGGCGATGAAGCGCGGCTCGAGGCAGCGGTCGAGCGCGTGCGCAAGATCGCGCGGATCGGCCACGACCCGATCGCGCATGCGCAACGCGCGCTTGGTGGCCTCGATCAGTCCGTGGACGTGGTCAAAACCCTCGGCCTGCGTCACGCCAAGGCGGGCGAACAGGGCGAGGATCATCAGCGAAGCGACGCCCTGCGTCGGCGCGTCGGTGTTGTAGACCGTGCCGGCCGGCAATTCGAGCCGCAGCGGCTCGGCCAGCGTCGCGTGATAGCGCGTCATGTCCTCGCGCGTTACCGGGCTGCCGATGCGCTCGAGATCGGCCGCGATCTCGCGCCCAACATCGCCGCGATAAAAATCGTCGAGGCCGGCCAGCGCAAGATGCCGCAGCGTCGCCGCAAGGGCGTCCTGCTTCAGCGTTGTGCCGACGCCAGGCGGCTTGCCGTCCACCAGAAACGTATCGGCAAAGCCGGGCGCTGCCGCCAGCTCGGCCAGCTTCTCCGCGGTAAGCCGCGCCTGACTGCGCGTTACTGTATAGCCGTTGCGGGCCTGGACGATTGCCGGAAGCAGCAGCACATCGAGCGGCAACTTTCCATCGCTCGCTTTCGCTGCTTCCATCGCCACGATCCAGCCGCCGACGGCGCCCGGCACCGTGAGCGCGGCGAGCGGGCCACGCGGCGGGATGGTTTCGTAGTCGCGATAAAGCTCGGGTCGCGCGTTCTGGCCGGCGGGACCGGGCGCCATGATGGCGCGCACCCGGCCGGACGGCCAGCGGATCAGCCAGAATCCGTCGCCGCCGACATGGTTCATATGCGGATAGACGACAGCGATCGACGCCGCCATCGCGATCATCGCTTCGATCGCGTTGCCGCCCTCGGCGAGGATGGACCGGCCTGTTTCAACGGCAACGGAGTGCGGTGCGCAGACGACGCCGCGGCGGTGACCCGCAGTGTAAAGGTCGGCCACGCTCACGCCGTTGCTACGGGTTCGGCGAGCCCGCGCTTGCGCAACAGCGCCTCGGGGCTGGGCAGCCGGCCGCGAAAGGCCATATAGGCGTCGTCGGGGTCGCGGGAGCCGCCGGCCGCATAGATCGTGTCGCGCAATTTTTTTGCCGTCGCCGGATCGAAGATATCGCCGGTCTCTTCGAAAGCTTCGAACGCATCGGCGTCGAGCACCTCCGACCACATGTAGCTGTAATAGGCCGCGGCGTAGCCGCCGCCGGAGAATACGTGGTCGAAGTGCGTCGGGCGGTGGCGCATCGCGATCTCTTCCGGCATGCCGATACGCTTTAGTTCGCCGGCTTCGAATGCGGTCGGGTCGATCGAGCCGGGAGCGTCCAGCGAATGGAAATCGAGATCGACGATCGCCGAGGCCAAATACTCCACGGTGGCGAAGCCTTGATTGAAATTGCGCGCGGCAATGAGCCGTTGCAGCAGCTCCTCCGGCATCGGCGCGCCGGTCTGATAATGCCGCGCGAAACGCCGCAGAACGTCCGGCTGTTCGAGCCAATGCTCGTAGAGCTGCGAGGGCAGTTCGACGAAGTCGGTGGCGACGTTTGTGCCGGAAATCCACGGATAGGTAACCGCGGAGAGGAGGCCGTGGAGCGCGTGACCGAACTCGTGGAACAAAGTGCGCGCGTCGTCGAAACTGAGCAGCGTCGGCTCGCCGTCGGCGGCCTTGGCGAAATTGCAGACATTGACGATGAGCGGGCGGATATCGCCGGCAAGCTTTTCCTGATCGCGCAACGAGGTCATCCAGGCGCCGCTGCGCTTGGAGGGGCGCGCAAAATAGTCGCCGAAGAACAGACCGATCTCGGCGCCGTCACGGTCGCGCACCGTCCAGACGCGCACGTCGGGATGCCAGACCGGTACGTCCCTGCGCTCTGAGAACGTCACGTCGAACAGGCGTCCAGCCGTGTAGAAGGCGGCTTCGATCATTCGCTCGAGATTGAGGTACGGCTTGATGGCGGCTTCGTCGACATCGCAGCGCTGCTTGCGCAGCTTCTCCGCGTAGTAGCGCCAGTCCCAGGGCGCCAGCGCGAAGTTGCCGCCCTCGTCCTGTACCAGCGCCTGGAGGGCGTCGCGATCGGCCTTGGCCCGGGCTCGCGCCCGCGTCCACACCGTGTCGAGCAGGTTGCGCACTGCCGTTGGCGTTTTTGCCATTGCATCGTCCAGCCGGTAATGGGCGAAGTCGGAATAGCCAAGCAGGCGGGCGCGCTCGGCGCGAAGACCCACCATCTCGGCGATGATCGCCTTGTTGTCGGTCGGACCGCCATTGTCGCCGCGCGATATGAAAGCGCGATAAATTTTTTCGCGCAGGTCGCGGCGCTGCGCGAATTGCAGGAACGGCTCGGCGCTCGAACGCGACAAGGTTACGACATGACCTTCCAGGCCGCGCTCCTCGGCATCGGATTTCATCGCCTCGCGCATGAAGTCGGGTAGTCCGGCAAGCTCCGCTTCGCCGTTAAGGGTGAGCGCGAAAGCCTGCTCGTCGGCGAGAACATTCTGGCTGAACGCGGTGCCCAGCTCCGCCAGACGCTCGACGATCTCGGCCAGCCGCGCCTTCGCCGCGCCGTCGAGCGCCGCTCCGGCGCGCCGGAAAGACGTGTGGTAGCGCTCAAGCACGCGCGCCTGCTCGGCGGAAAGGCCGAGCGTCGCGACCTGCTGCATCAGCGCATCGATGCGGGCGAACAAAGCCGGGTTGGTGCGAAATTTGTTCCAATGGCTTGCGACCTGAGGGGCAATCTCGCGCTCGATCTCAAGAAGCGCGTCGTCGCTGTCGGCGCCGACCAAGAGGCCGAAGACGTGCTCGACCCGGGCCAGCGCCCGCCCGCTCAACTCCAGCGCCGCGATGGTGTTGTCGAAGTCCGGCGGCTCCGGTCTGGCCGCTATGGCCTCGATCTCTGCCTCGTGCTCCGCGAATGCGCGAGCGTAGGCGGGCGCAAAGTGCTCGGGCCTGATCTGCGCGAACGGCGGGACCCCGTCGGGGGTCGTCCAATGCTGGAAAAAGGGATTATCGCTGGGCGGGAGCTGGTTCATCTTCAAAAACACCGCATGGAGTTGGGGAGCTATATATAGGAGTTTCAGCCTTGAAATGGGGCCCCGTTTCGGAGAGAGTGCGGCCGCATTGGAAGCGCCATGAACAAGCCCGAGCCCCAAATCCAACGCCCGCGTCGTATTGTCTGGGAGAACGTCGCTGACCGTCGCCAGCGCGGCGATCCTGATCAGCGCCGAAGTGTTCGGCGCCGCGTTCGCCGGCAGCTGGGCGATTGCCAATCTGCTTGCGCTCGGCACGATCGGCGCGCGTCTGCTCGACGGGCTGTTCGTGATCTGCGGCATCGTCGTCATGGTGCAGTTCGTGCGCGCCGCGCGCCGCGTCGAGCCGTTTACGGCGGTTGATTGATCCGCGTTGCCGCGCTCGCCACGCGCGAGTAATCGGGAACCGTTCCTCCAACTTCCGCTAGGACCAAAACGCTTGCGCGGCGTGGCCGAATGGCTTATTGGCGAAATTGCCCAATTTCGCACGTGCCTGTGGCCGTGTGTCGGTCGGTGGGCATCCGGACAAGAGGCCGGACAGCCGCCTAAGGAAGAGACGCTACTTCCTTGCTCCCGCGACCGGCAGCCGGAGGCGAAACCGGCATAGCCCGCTCTCAACGGGCGACGCGGCTTAAAGCAACGACGGAAGGGCTTTTTTGGTTACTGCCGGCGTCAATGCCGGGGACACCGAAAGGGCTTGTCCATCTTTGCCAGCAGTGCGGAACGGGATCTCCCTCATCCGGACCAAGGCAGCAATCACAGCGACGCAAGGCGCCTCGCATTCGGGGAACCGCGCGCGTCGCAGGAGGTTCACCTTGGCGGCTACGCCGCCTGTCGGATTAGGGGAGTGGTGGCTATGACCGCGCGTATCCGCGAATTCCTGAAGCAACGTCTCGACAGCGGACCCTGCCTTGTCGTCGACCTCGATATCGTCCGCGAGAACTATCAAAACTTCGCCAAGGCGCTGCCGGACACCAAAGTGTTCTATGCCGTCAAGGCCAATCCGGCGCCGGAAATCCTCAAACTCCTGGCCGGGCTCGGCTGCTGCTTCGACGTGGCTTCGTTGCCGGAGACGCATGCGGCACTCGCGGCCGGCGCACCACCCGATCGCATTTCCTACGGCAACACCATCAAGAAAGAGACCGAGATCGCCGCCGCGTTTGCGCTTGGCATCACGCTGTTTGCCGTCGATTGCGAGGCCGAGGTGGAGAAGGTCGCGCGCGCCGCGCCAGGCAGCCGGGTGATCTGCCGCATCGTTTGCGACGGCTCCGGCGCCGAGTGGCCGCTATCGCGCAAATTCGGCTGTGAGCCGGTCTACGCCGCCGACATCCTGGAGCATGCCCACAGGCTGGGGCTGGTCCCGCATGGCGTGTCCTTTCACGTCGGCTCGCAACAGCACAATGTCGAGGCTTGGGACCGCGCGCTCGCCTCCGCGGCGGCGGTGTTCCGCGCCTGTGCCGAGCGCGGCATCGCGCTCGCCATCGTCAATCTCGGCGGCGGCTTCCCGGCGCGCTATGTGCGCAAGACGCCAAAACTCGAATCCTACGGCAAGGCGATCTTTCGCTGCGCTGCGCAAGCACTTCGGCAACAACCTGCCGAACACCATCGTCGAGCCGGGCCGCGGCCTCGTCGGCAATGCCGGCTTGATCGAAGCCGAGGTGGTCCTGATCGCCAAACGCTCGCCCGAGGACGAGGTGCGCTGGGTGTATCTCGACATCGGCAAATTTCACGGCTTGGCCGAGACCATCGGCGAGTCGATCCGCTATCCGATCCGCACCGCCAAGGATCGCGACGAGACCGCGCCGTGCATTGTCGCCGGCCCGACCTGCGACAGCGTCGACGTGCTTTACGAAAAGACGCCGTACCCGCTGCCGGTGACGCTCGCGATCGGCGACAAGGTTTTGATCGAGGCGGCCGGGGCCTACACGGCAACCTATTCCTCGGTCGGCTTCAACGGTTATCCGCCGCTGCGGCAGTATGTGATTTAGGGCCGGCTGTCCTCACGGAGTTGGGTGACCCCCACTCTATCTCTCCCCCTTTCAGGGGGAGAGAAGTGTGATCGGCTCGGCACTCGGTTTTTCGTTAAGATCGGTGAAGGCCGTGTTTCCTTCCTCCCCCTGAAAGGGGGAGGATTAAGGAGGGGGTCGCAAGCCGTTATTACGGACAACGAATTCGCGCCCGCCAACGACGGTCGCCCGGCCATCTACGACTTCGACCCATTCGATATGCGCCTTGATCGCCTTGCGGGCATCGTCGATCCAGCCGTGCGGCCGCGCCTTCTCGATCATGGCCGAGAGATTTTGCTGCCACGCGATGTCGTGCTCGACGCCGGGCCAGCGGCGCAGCGCATCCTCGAAGATCCAGGCCGTGTCGGCGTCGGGCAATTCCGCCTTGCCGGCGACGGCGCGCCGCATGCGATCGAGCTGGCTGCGGTCGCCGGCGACGACGAGCTTGAAGGCGCGGAAATTGTGCCGGTCTTCGAATTCCAGGCCGCCGGCCTGAGAAAGCTTCAGAAACATGGCATCTCCTGACGCAGTGGCGATTACTTGAGGTCGAGCACGCCGGCCTCGCCGTCTTCCGTGCCGAAGGCCAGGAAGCGGCCGTCCGCGCTCCAGCCGAGTGCGGTGACCGGACCGGCGCCCGGTTTTTTGGCGAGGATCTCGGCGCCGTCCTGGATGCGAACAAGCAACACCATGCCGTCGGCATAGCCGGCAGCCACAATCTCCTGCTGCGGATGACAGGCGACGGTTTCGACGCGAAGCTGGGATGGCGCCAATACCCGCGGCTCCTTGCCCATGGGGCCGTCCTTGCTCTGGAAAGGCCAAAGGATGAGTTGCGCCGCGCCTGAAGTCGCGAGCCAGTGCCCGCCGACGGTCCAGCCGAGCGATGTCACACGCGCGGAATAGCCGGACATGCGCATGTGCTTGCCGTCGGCAATGCGCCAGCCGTGCAACATTGGCTCCTGCATGGTGGTGACGAGAAAGCGGCCGTCCGGACTGACGGTGACGCCGAGATGCGAGCCCTTCCATTCGAGCTTTTCCGGCGTGGCTTGCGGCGCGTTGGGAAACCACAGCGTGGCGCCGTTGTAATGGGCGACGGCAAGCCGGAAACCTTTCGGCAGGAAAACGAGGCCGCCAACGGTGGAGGGCGCTTCGAATTCGCGAAGCGATTTGGCCTGCACGAAGGCCGTCTTGCCGGCGGACCAGGCGACCGCTTCGTCGGGCCCGATCGCGACATGGTCGATCCAGCGATGCTTTGGGTCGGTCGCGAGCGTGCGGGTTTCGCCCTTGGCGTCGGTGGCGACGACCTTGCCGTCGTCGCCGCCGCTGATGACGCGTTCGCCGTCGGCTGCGGCCGTGAGGATCGCGCCGGCATGGACCGCGATCCGTCGTGGTTCGCCTTTCGGCTCGACCAGCAACAGCGCTTCCTCGCCAAGCACGAACACGGCGGTGTGGCCGAGAAAGCGCGCGGCGACGACCGCCGCGCCAGCCGTCACCGGATGCGTGCGATCGGCGACGGAAGCGGTATCGGCGCGGGTGTCAGACATTGCAGTTTGCCTCTCGCCGCGCGGGGGCAGAGGCTTTTATCACGCAATGCAGCTTTCAAAGCCCTGACGGATGGTTTCCTCCGGCAGATTGCGGCCGATGAAGACGATACGGCTGTCGCGCTTTTCGCCCTTTTTCCAGGGCCGCTGATGATCGCCGTCGAGAATCATGTGCACGCCCTGAAAGACGAAGCGGTCGTCATCGTTTTTGAACGACAGGATGCCCTTGGAGCGCAGAATATTCGGACCTTCGGTCTGCACCAGATTTTGCACCCACGGGAAGAATTTGTCGGGATCGAGCGGCTTCTCGGTCTTCAGCGACACCGATTGCATGTCCTCGTCGTGATAGTGCTTGAGCCCGCTGTGCTTATGCTCGTGCTTGTGGCCATGATCATGGTGATGATCGTGGCCGTGATCATGGCCATGCGCATGGTGATGGTCATGATCGTCGCCGGTTTCGAGGAATTCAGGTTCGATATCGAGAATGCGGTCGAGATCGAAGGCGTTTCGGCCCAGCACCTCGTTGAGCGGTATCTGCGCGCGCTCGGTTCGGTGCACCTTGGCGTAGGGATTGATGGCGCGGATGCGCCCTTCGACTTCGTACAGTTCCTCCGGCGACACGAGGTCGGTTTTGTTGATCAGAATCACGTCGGCAAACGCGATCTGGTTCTTGGCCTCCGGGGCGTCCTTGAGACGATCGCTGAGCCATTTGGCGTCGGCGACGGTGACGACCGCGTCGAGCCGCGTTCTGCGCCCAACATTCTCGTCGACGAAGAATGTCTGCGCCACCGGCGCCGGATCGGCGAGGCCCGTCGTCTCGACGATCACGGCGTCGAATTTGCCCTTCCTTCGCATCAGCCCGTCGAGGATGCGCACGAGGTCGCCGCGCACGGTGCAACAGATGCAGCCGTTGTTCATCTCGAAGACTTCCTCGTCGGCGCCGACGACGAGATCGTTATCGATGCCGATCTCGCCGAATTCGTTGACGATGACGGCGTATTTCTTGCCGTGCGGCTCGGAGAGGATGCGGTTGAGCAGCGTAGTCTTGCCGGCGCCGAGATAGCCGGTCAGTACGGTCACCGGGATTTTTTCGGACGAAACCTGTTCGGACATGCGGGGCCTCCTTGGCGGCTATATAGGCGGTCTCGCGATCTCTCAAAACCTTTAAAGACGTTGCCCGGGCGCAGAAGGTTAGATTCCCCAATCCAAGGCGTCATCGCATCTGTCGCGCGGTGATCGTTGTTAATCGATGAAGCCAAGGCCGATGGCAATGGAGCAGATAATATGTTATATTATAACATTCATGATTGGCTTTGATTTTTCAGGAAAAGTTCTAAGGTGCCGTTGTGAAAGCGCTTATTGCGGTGACACTGGCGTTTCTGGCTCTGCTGACGCCCGCGCGCGCCGCAGACGGCAAGATTGCGCTCGTGGCGGCGGAGAACTTCTACGGCGACGTTGCGCAACAGATCGGCGGCGACCGGGTTTCGGTCGTGAGCATCCTGCGCAATCCCGACCAGGACCCGCATCTGTTCGAGGTCTCGCCCGCCATCATCCGGCAAATCGCCGCCGCGCAGATCGTCGTCTACAACGGTGCCGATTACGACGCCTGGATCGAGAAACTGCTGAAGGTGACGCCTCGCGCTGGGCGCGTGGCAATCGCCGCCGCCGGCCTCGTGAACCGTAAGGCCGGGGACGATCCGCACCTTTGGTACGATCCCTCGACGATGCCGGCGGTCGCGAAGGCGCTTGCTGCTGCCCTCATCGCGGCGGATCCCTGTCCACAAGGACGATTACGCGGCACGGCTGAAAACATTCCTCGCATCGCTTACTCCGCTGCATGAGAAGATTGCCGCGCTTCGCGGCAAATATGCCGGCGACGCGGTCACGGCAACCGAACCGGTTTTCGGCTACATGGCCGATGCGCTGAAGCTGCAAATGCGCAACGATCGCCTGCAGCTTGCCATCATGAACGATACAGAGCCGAGCGCCCGCGACATCGCCGCATTTGAGCAGGACTTGAAGACGCACAAGGTGCGGGCCGTCTTCTACAACAAGCAGGCTCCAAGCAGCATAGTCCAGCATCTTCTCGACATAGCGCACGCGTCAAACATTCCCGTCGTCGGTGTGACCGAAACGGCGCCGCCCGGCGTGTCGTATCAGGACTGGATGCTGATGCAGCTTGACGAAGTGCAGCGCGCGCTGGCCGGACCATCCTCGTGAACGTCGTCGAACTCGACCGCGCCACGGTCACGATCGGCGGACGCGATGTATTGGTCGATACGAGCTTTGCGATCAGGCGTGGCGAGTTCATCGGCGTTTTGGGCCCGAACGGCGCCGGCAAGACCACGCTGATGCGGGCGATCCTCGGCCTGCTGCCGCCGAGTGCGGGAACCTTGCGTGTTTTCGGCCGCGTTCCGCGGCGTGGCGATCCCAATATCGGCTACCTGCCGCAGGTGCGCACCGTGGTGCCGGACCTGCGTGTGCGCGGCTTCGACTTTATCGCCAGTTCCGTGCACGGCGACCGTTGGGGACTGCCGTCACTGACCCGCGCCGACCGCGCCATGATCGCCAAGACGCTGGACGCGATCGGCGCGAACGACCTGGCCACGCGGCCGCTCTCCGACATGTCGGGCGGCGAGCGACAGCGGCTCTTGCTGGCACAGGCGCTGCTTGGCGAGCCGCAACTCCTCCTGCTCGACGAACCGCTGATCAGCCTCGACTTCCGTTATCAGGAGGCGGTGATCGATCTTGTTCGCCGCTTCGTCCGCGAGCGCAACATCACGGTGCTGTTCAGCGCCCATGAGCTCAATCAGCTCATCGGAACGCTCGACCGCGTGCTTTATCTCGGCAACGGTCGCGCCGCGCTCGGAACCGTGGACGAGGTGGCCACCGCGCCGGTGCTGTCTCAGCTATACGGCACGGATATCCAGGTGGTGCGTGCCGACGGGCACATTTTCGTCCTCTCGCGCGGCCGCGATGTCGAGCGCTCCGATCATGCGCACGACGATGGCTCCGGACACGAACATCACCACGGCCATCATCACCATGCTTGAATATGACTTCATGCGGAACGCCTTCGCCGCCGCCGGCGTAGCGGCCGTCGTATCGGGATTGGTGGGATACTTCCTGGTGTTGCGCGGCCAGGCTTTTGCCGGTCACGCGCTGTCTCATATCGGCTTCGCCGGCGCGACGGGTGCGGTTCTGATCGGAATGGCGCCGGTATGGGGGCTTGTCGGCATGACGGTCGTCGCCGGGATCGGCATGGGCATACTCGGCGAGCGAATCAGCGGCCGCGATGTCGCCATTGGCGTAGTATTGTCACTGGCGCTCGGCTTCGGCCTGCTGTTTCTCCATTACTACACCGCCTTCGCGACGCAAGCGACGGCGCTTCTGTTCGGCAACGTGCTCGCAGTCGACCAAAGGATGATCGTCACGCTTGTTGGGCTTGGCGTAGTCACGCTGGTGGGGCTTGCCGCGATCATGCGGCCGCTGATCTTTGCCAGCCTCCAACCGGAATTGGCCGAAGCCAAGGGCGTGCCGTTGCGCTTTGTATCTATCGCCTTCCTGACCATTGTCGCGTTGGCGGTGGCGGAAAGCGCCCAGATTGTCGGCATCCTGCTCGTCTTTGCGCTATTGGTCGGACCACCGGCGACGGCGCAGGCGCTCACGACCGGGCTATGGGGCGGAATGCTGCTCTCGGCCGCGCTTGCGCTGGCTGAAGCGTGGGCCGGCATCGCCATCGCTTACCATACCGATTGGCCCGTCAGCTTCTGCATCGCAATCCTGAGCGCGCTGGGCTATTTCCTTACCCGCGGCAGCTTTCCGCCGCGCCTGGTGAAAAGGCGATGAGCGAGCAAAAACCCCGCGTGGTCTGCGTCGGTGAAGTCCTGATCGAGCTGGCGCGAGGTGCGGACGGCAGGTTCTCGCTCGCCTGCGGCGGCGACACGTTCAACACCGCGGTCTACCTCGCCCGCGCCGGCATCGATGTCGGTTTCGCCACCGCGCTCGGTGACGATCCCTATTCCGACAGCATCATGGCGCTCGCCGCCGCGGAGGGAATTTCGAGGCATCTCGTGTTGCGCGTTCCCGGCCGGCTGCCGGGACTGTGCCTCATTGAAAACGGCCCAGCCGGCGAACGCGGTTTCCGCTATTGGCGCGAGGGCGCTCCGGCGCGCGACCTGTTCGAGCTCAGTGACTGGATGCAACTCGCCGACAGCCTGGTATCGGCGCGGCTGATCTATTTCTCCGGCATTACCCTGTCGCTTTATTCCAACAACGGTCTCGGACGCTTCCTCGCGCTGCTCGAAGCCGCGCGTCAACAGGGCGCCAAAGTGGCCTTCGACGGCAATTTCCGCCCTCGCGGCTGGAAAGGCGATCTCGCGCGTACGCGCACGATCTTCGTCGAGACGCTCAAACGCGTCGATATCGCGTTGCCGACATACGACGACGAAGCCGTGCTCTGGGGCGATCCGTCGCCGGAGGCCACGGTGGCGCGGCTGCAAGCATTTGGCATCGGCGAGATCGTCGTCAAGAACGGGCCGAACAGCGCGCTCGTCGCTTCGGCCGGCTCGCAGGAATTCGTACCGGTGCCGGAGGTCATGGTGCCGGTGGATACGATGGCGGCGGGCGACGGCTTCAACGCAGGCTATCTTGCTGCGCGGCTTACCGGTACGGAGCCGGCACCGGCCGCGAGTGCCGCGCATCGGCTAGCTGGCGACGTGATCCGCCATCCGGGCGCTTTCGTTCCGCGCGCGGACGCCGCGATGCACTGAGCTGGCGGCGGTCACCGGCCGAAATCACCGGCTCTTAGCTCAATCGGACTACCATGTGGCGTCCGCGCGCAAGCGCGCCGCCAGGCTTCGACGGGTGCGATCGAGAGTTTCCACGTCGGCAAGACCTTTGGCGGCGACGAGGCGTTCAAGCGCGGCGAGCCAATGGTGATAGTAGGTCTCACCGGTGTCGGGATCGCCGCGCGCTTGCGCCTTCTTGATTTCGTCGCCGAGCGTAGCGGCCCACTCGGTGCGGGAAAACACGCTGCGCTCCTGGAGCGAGTGCGCGAGCGCGAATGCCTGCGCTTGCCACGGCTCGCGAAACACCGGGCCTTCGCTGCTCATTGCGGTGCCGCCTCCAGATACGGCTCAAACGCCTCGATCGAGACCTTCAGCGTCGGGTCGGCCGCTTCGCCCCACAACTCGCGGCTGTCAAATACCACGGTGTAGAGCCATTGCGGATTCTCACCGCCCCCGATCGCGGTCGAGTCCGGAAACACATGACAACCGCGGATCGCCTCGATTATGCCGACGTGCCCGCGCACGTAGCGCGGCAGGCGCGTATGCGTCGGCGGGTGGATGTTCTTCGCGCGGACACAATCGCCGACCCTGAAGCGTGCGGGCGCCGCCGCCGGCCGGCTGAACGAGCCGCGGCTGAGCGTCTTCGCTACATCGGCAACGCCGAGCTTTCGTAGTGGTTTGGCGGCGTGCAAAGCCCGACCGGCGGCAAGTTCGTCGGCATCGGCAAGGCCGCGCTGGACGACCATGTTCTCCAACCGCAGCGCCCATTTTCCGTAATATGAAAGCGCCAGATAGACGTCCGGCGGCAGCGCTTCGATGCCAGCGCGGCCTTCGTCGATGGTCCAGGCGCCGATCGCGCCCATGGCGCGATTGAGTGCGAGGCAGCGTCCTTCCCAGGCGGCGTGGAAAACCGGTTCATCGTTCTCCGGCTCTACTTTGCCGAAACCGTGCATCCCGCCCATGTCGTGAATGCCGTCCATCACCCGGCCTCTTGCGGATGCTTTGGCAGTCCGGTGCCGATCATGCTGTCGCGCGTGACCAGCGCGGCAAGCTTGTCCGTGTTCCAGCCGTCGGTGCCTGCCGGGCGCGTCGGCAAGACGATGAAGCGCGTCTCCGCGGTGGAATCCCATACGCGGATCTGCGTGCCTGCTGGCAGCGTGACGCCGAAATCGGCGAGCACGCCCCTTGGATCGTTCACCGCGCGAGCGCGATAGGGAGCGGATTTGTACCAGACCGGTGGCAGCCCGAGCACTTCCCACGGATAACAGGAGCACAACGTGCACACGACCATGTTGTGCAAAGTCGGCGTGTTCTCGACCGCGATCAGATGATCGCCGACGCGGTTGATGGCGCCGAGCGATTGGACCGCTTTGGACCCATCCGCGATCAGCGCATTTTTGAACGCCGGGTCGGTCCAAGCCCTGGCGACGACCTGAGCCCCGATATGCGGGCCGATTTTGGTCTCGAAGGCCTCGATCATCGCGTCGAGGGCCGCGGGATCGACGTAGCCCTTCTCGGCCAGAACAGTCTCCAGCGTGCGCAGGCGCAATTGCATCTCGGACAACTCCGAGCCGTGCTGGTGTGAATGATCGTCGTGATCGTGGGTCATCGCACGCTGCTCCGTTCGCCGCGCCGCGCAACCCGCATTATAGTGCGCCGGGACACGCCGTCACCAGCAAGGAGAGCGCATGAGCGCAGCAGAAATTTTCGACCTCACCGGCCAGGTGGCCCTCGTGACGGGCGCATCGAGCGGGCTCGGTGTTCGCTTCGCCGAAGTTCTGGCGGAGAATGGCGCTTCGGTGGCGCTGGTGGCGCGCCGCGCCGATCGTCTGGAGGCGCTCAAGGCGCGAATTGACAAATCGGGCGGCCGGTCAGTCGCCATCGAGGCCGACGTACGCGATCGCGGGGCGATGACGAAAGCGTTCGACGCCGCCGAGAGGGCCTTCGGCACGGTTACTGTGCTGATCAACAATGCGGGCGTTGCGCATTCCGGCCGCGCGGTCGAACTTGCCGAGGAGGAATGGCGGCGTGTTCTGTCGACCAACCTCGATGCGGTGTTTTATTGGGCGCAGGAAGCGGCGCGGCGCATGTTGGCTGCCGGCAAGGGCGGCGCCATCGTCAACATTGCTTCGGTACTCGGGATTAGCCCCGACAAGGGTGTGGTCGCCTATGCGACAGCGAAGGCCGGAGTGATCCAGCTCACCAAGGCGATGGCGCTCGAACTCGCCTTCAAGGGCATTCGGGTCAATGCCATCGCGCCCGGTTGGATCGTCACCGAGATTACCGAAGACTATCTCGGCGGTGCCGGCGCCGACATGAAGCGGCAAATTCCGATGGGCCGTTTTGGCGAGACCCGCGATCTCGATGGGCCGTTGCTGCTGCTGGCCTCCGACGCGGGGCGCTACATCACCGGCGCGACCATCGTTGCGGACGGCGGTCAGCTGGCGGCGCTGAAAGTCTGACGCCTGGCGCGAGCGCGACGTCAGCCGTCATTTGATCGCATCAGCGTAGGGATAGATCAGCCGTCCCGTCTGGTATGACGGCGGCCAGGTGATGATTTCGTGCTTCACTTCGCGGAACTGCTCAAGACTGTTGCCGGAGACGTCTTGGAACTGGGTCCAGACGACACGAGGAGTGGCCCATTCGCCATCTTTGCCGAATGTGATCTTGCCGATGACCGTCTCGAACGAATGCTGGCGGATGTAGTCGGCCAGTTTGTTCTGGTCGAGGCTGTCGGTCGCCTGAACAGCTTCCGCCAGGATCTGACCACCGGCATAGCCGAACGGCGAAAAGGAATAGCCAAGCGGATCGACCCCGAAGCCGGGCGCCTTGGCCTGATATTTCGCCAGCATGTCGCGCAAGCCGGGGAAGTTGAACGTCGGGGAGTTCACGAAGAGATCCTGTTTGACGATCCCGTTGAGCATCGGCCCGAGCTGAAGCTTCATGGCGGTCGCCAACAACCCGATCAACCCGCCACCGAACAGTTTCGGGCGTAAGCCGATCTCCTGTGCGCCGCGGATGATGCCGAGTGTGTCCGGCGGGTAAGCCGCGGCAAAGACGATGTCGGGAGAGGTAGCCTGCACCGCGCGCAGGATCGGCCCGAAATCGGTGGTGCCGGGCGGATAGCTCTTATCGTAGACGATGTCGAAGCCGAGGGAATGCGCGTTCGCACGCGCCCCGTCGGTGGTGTTGCGCGCAAATTCCGCGTCGGCTCCCATGATCGCTACGGTTTTCGGCCGCGGCGTCTGCTCGGCCGCCAGTTCGAAGAAGCCGCGCGACATCGCGACTTTCGGCTCTGGTCCAAGCGAGATCATCGAGAAGTATTTCGGATAGTGGAATTCACTGTTGGCCGCGACCGCGAAAAACGCAAGCGTCATCATGTTGTGCTGCATCAACACGAGGATTGCGGGCGCAACCATATTTGTCGCGTACGGGCCTATCGTCAGATCGACCTTATCGACGTCGATCAACTTCGTGTAGATTCCAGGCACGGTCCCCGGATTGCTCTGGTCGTCGTAATAGACGAACTCGACCGGACGGCCGAGCAATCCGCCTTTGGCATTGACGTCGTCCCGCCAAATCTCCAGCGCCAACAATAATTGTTTGCCGTTGACCGCCACGCCGCCGGTCAACGACAAGCTAAATCCAATTTTGATCGGTTTTGTTTCGGCGGCTGCCGGTGCGCCGTGTATGACGGTCAACAGCAGGGCCAATCCGGCCAACAGGCACTTCACGCGGCCGACCTGGGCAAGTCGCATTGCAAAATCCTCCCGCGGCACGCCGTCTTTTGCGACACGCCATAGATTAATGGTAGGCGAGATCGCGTGATCGCCGCAAGCGCAGTGGCGTGCGCTTGACTGTTGGGCTTGCTGCGTTTCTAAATGCCGACCGCCTGGCGCAGCGAGATCGAAAAAGCAGATGCGCCGAGCCACTTTATGGTTCGTTACTTAATCGACGCCAAAGAGCTCTGATCGTTCCGAGGCTCGGGCAGGAACGGGAGGAGCCGCATGGCTATCGAATTTGGCGTGATCGATCATCTCGACCGCCAGAATGTGCCGGTGCATGAGACCTACGACAGCCGTTTGCAGCTGATCGAGCTCTACGAGCGGGCGGGGTTCAACACTTTCCACATTACGGAGCATCATTTCACGCCGCTCGGCCTTGCGCCGTCACCACTGATCTTTCTGGCGGCCGCGGCGCGGATCACCCGCCGTATCCGCTTTGCACCGCTCGTCCTTCTTCTTCCGCTCTACAACCCGCTGCGGCTCGCGTCGGAAATCTGCATGGTCGACCATTTGAGCAAGGGCCGCCTCGATATCGGCGCCGGGCGCGGCATCTCGCCGTACGAACTCGGTTTCTACAACATCAATTATCTCGAGGCGCAGTCGATCTACCAAGAGGCTTACGAGGTGCTGATGATGGCGTTGACTCGTGAGACGGTCGATTATCGCGGGCAATACTTCAAGTATTTTGGCGTACCGATCGAGATGCGGCCCTATCAGAAGCCCCATCCGCCGCTCTGGTATGCGTCGAGTTCGCCCGAGGGCGCCGCATGGGCGGGCAGCCAGGGCCACAATGTCGCGTTCCTCGCGCCTACCGGCCGGGCGCGGGTTTTGATCGATGCGTATAAAGGTGGCCGAGCCGGCGCCGAAAGCATCGCCTCTCGGCCCTCACCGAAGATCGGCATTACACGTCATATCTACGTGGCCGAGACCGATGAGGTCGCGCACGCCGAAGGCACGGAGGGCTATTGGGCCTGGTATGAGAAATTCGGCTCGCTCTGGCAGAAGTACGACCCGCGGCCGCCCGCATCGCGGGAGGATGTCTTGCGGCGCGATGCTGCGCGCATCATCACCGGCTCACCGCGAACCGTGCGCGACGAGATTGCGCGCCAGATCGAGGAGACTGGCGCCAATTATTTCATTACGCGCTTTGCCTACGGCAACCTGACCCACGCGCAGAGCGTTCGTTCGCTTGAACTGTTCGTCGCCGAGGTCATGCCGCATTTCCGCGACGCAAAGCCGTCGTGACGCCTGAAACGTCCGCGACCATTCCGGCCGGGCGTCGTCGACCGAGCCGTTCGGCTGATTGCGGATCGTGGGTCGGCAGATAGACTGTGGGACGCTGCGAACACAGATTGCGGATGGCGGCGAGCGTCCCCCGCATTGCGGTCTCATCCGGGCTGACGCCGTCAACGGTGCCGCGTAGCATGGCCGATTCCAGATATGAAGTATCACCGGCCAGCATGATCTGCTCGGCCCCGTCTTGTACGACGACGGAGACGTGCCCCGGTGTGTGGCCGGGCGTCGGCACCACGATCACATCTCCCGCGCTGGTTACGGATGCGCTGCGCGCAAAAGGTCCGTATGGCGACGGCCGCCAGGCGATCGATTGCGGGTCGAACCATTTTGGCCATCGGTTAGACAGATAGCCACGGAACGCTCCCAGCGTTCCGGCGGCTCGCGCGAGCTCATCGCCGTTCGCGAGGATACGGCTGTGGGGAAAGTGAGCGAGGCCACCATCGTGGTCGATGTGCATGTGCGTCAGCACGACCGTCTTGACGTCGCGGGCGCCGATGCCGCGCTCTTTCAACTGCGGACCGATTTCCTGCTCCGGCTCGATTTCGAAACGGACACTCAACTGAAAATAGGGATGCCAGCGCGGCAGCGATTTCAGGTGTGTGGCCGCGCCGGTATCGACGACGATGACGCCCTCGGGATGTTCGATCGCCCAGGCGTAGACGGGTATCCAGTCGGCCCATTCCTGCGACACAATCGGCTGAAGCTGCCGCCAAAGGCCATGGCCGCGGCCTTCGATCTGAGCTTGTTTGATGCGGACGCGGCCGGTTTCGATGGCATGGATGCGCATGGTGTTTCCCTGAAAGGAGCGAGGCTTAACGCCGGCCAATGCAGCCGAGATGCGTATCGCCGAAGCCTGTCGGATATTTGAGGCCGTAGCCCAGCGCGCGGTCGAAGCCGATATGCGCGATCCAGATAAGGCCGGCGGCGGTCAACACCGGCGCGTCGCCGACAAATCCGGACAGCACGAGTGCAAAGGCGAGCGCGTAGGTGTGCATGAGGTTGTAGCCGAACGCGCCGACGCGCGGCCCGGCGAGATAGGCGAGCATCGAAAGATCGGGCGCTAGGAACAGGAGCGCAAAGGCCGGCCAGGAGAAGCCAGCATGGGCGTAGAGCAGGAGCGCCGTGGCAAACACGGCGAAACCTTCAAGCCGCAGCACGGCGCGCACCCCATCGGCGGCAAACCCGGCCGTGGCTGCGTGTGGGCGTCAGCGCTGGCTGAAGTTGCGGAGCGGATGTCGTCATCGGAACCCCTGTCGAGTGTCGCATGCTGGTACGTCCCTCAATAAACCCGGCCGCGATCAACGTAATTGCATATTATTTTAGGATCAGCTATACATTTTTGTATGATTAAGCGCGCGCCGGACTGGGATGAGTTGCGCACTTTCGTCGAGGTATCGCGCGATGGAAGCCTTACCGGCGCGGCGCGGCGGCTCGGCCTGACCCAACCGACCGTCGGCCGCCACATCGATGCCTTGGAGGCGGCGCTCGGGTTGACGCTGTTCACGCGGTCGCCCCGCGGGTTAACGCCGACGCCCGCCGCGTTGGCGCTCGAGCCGCATGTCGAAGCAATGGCGGCTGCCGCCGCGGCGCTTGGCCGTGCGGCGTCGGGCGAAGCGGCCGCCGACCGCGGAACGGTCCGGATAACCGCAAGCGACGTGGTTGGTTGCGAGGTGCTGCCGCCGATCCTTGCCGCATTCCACGCCGAGCATCCGGGCATCGCGATCGAGCTTGTGCTGACCAACCGCAATGAGGATCTGGCGCGGCGCGATGCCGACATTGCTGTGCGAATGGTGCGGCCGACGCAAAGCGGGCTGGTGGCGCGGCGCATCGGCACCTCGCGCCTCAGGCTCTACGCGCACCGCGACTATATCGCCCGCTTCGGCGCTCCGCGTTCACTCGCCGATCTGGCGAACCATTGCCTGATCGGTTTCGATCGCGACAACCGCAGCTTTCAAAGCGCTGGAGATGTGGCGCGCGGGCTCAAGCGCGAGGACTTCGGCTTCCGCTGCGACAACGACTTGGCGCAGCTCGCCGCGTTGCGTGCCGGCGCCGGGGTCGGCGGCTGCCAGGAGAACATCGCACGCCGCACGCCCGGGCTTGTCGCCGTCTTACCGAACGCCTTTCAGCACGCGCTCGAAGTCTGGCTTGTCATGCACGAGAACCTGAAGGCGACGCGCCGCGTGCGCCTCCTGTTCGATCACCTCGCGGCAGGGTTGACGGAATACGTCAGGGGACCTCGGTAACGGGGAAGTCCTTCGCGCAGGTACTTATTGGCGCAGGCGCTTAAGGCGCAGGCGTTTGAAGGCGCAGGCACTTAAAGAACTGCGCCCCGGCCAGGCAAACGCCATAAATGCCACGGCCTCCAGCACGTAAAATCATATTAATGTTTTATTCAACTATAGCGTGCAAATTGGCCCTTGGACCTTAGCACAGGTGGTGGGTTACATCGCGCCGCAAGAGACGCGCTGGACCCCGTAGTTGTCCGGAGATGGACGCTGTGGATGCGGGCCAATCGCTTATCGCAGACTTGGAAGACGCGATCCAAAGCGGCTCCAAGGACAAGCGCGTCGAAACGTTACGGCGCATTACCGACTTGTTTGTCGCGGATGCCGATCGGCTCAGCGATCAGCAAATCGACGTCTTCGATGATGTCCTTGGACATCTGATCAAGAGAATTGAGGCTAAAGCGCTGGCGGAGCTCAGCCGGCGCCTCGGTCCAATCAACAATGCGCCGATCGAAGTCGTGCGGCGGCTGGCCCGAGACGACAACATAACAGTGGCCGAGCCAATTTTGACGACCTCGCTGCGGCTCAGCGATGGCGATCTCATCGACATTGCCAGTAGCAAGACTCAGGCACATCTCTTGGCGATTTCGGCCCGGCAACGGATCGGCGCCTCGGTCACGGACGTTTTACTGCAGCGCGGCGATCGCGAAGTTCTCCACAAACTCGCCGGAAATTCCGGCGCCGACTTTTCCGTGATCGGGTTTGAGACTCTGGTGCGGCATTCGGAGCGCGACGAACAACTGGCCGAGAAAGTCGGGCTGCGGCTGGACGTCCCGTTGCGGCTATTTCGGGAGTTGTTGTTGCGCGCCACCGAGGCAGTGCGTTCGCGCCTTCTTGCCTTGGCCGGCCCGGAGAGCCGCAATCAAATTCAGCGTGTGCTCGCTGCCATCTCCGAAGATGCGCAGCACGAAGCCGGCTTTCAAAACGAACAGGATTACGCGAAGGCGCAAGCGCGAGTTTCCGCCATGCACACTGCCGGTCAGCTTGACGAAGCTGCAATCTTCGAGTTTGCGAAAAGCGATCGTCACGCCGATATCGTTGCGGCGCTTTCATTGCTTAGCGGAGCACCAATGCCGCTTCTCGAGAACCTTCTGCAAAGCGAGCATCGCGAAGCGATTTTGGTACCTTGCAAGGCCGCGAAACTGGAGTGGCCTACGGTTCGGGCAATATTGAACTCCCGGTCGGTCAGCCGCACGATGTCGGATTTGGACGTCGAATCCGCACGGACCGATTTTTTCAAATTATCGCAGAGCGGCGCGCAAAGAGTTTTGCGATTTTGGCAGGTGCGGCGCGCGACGACCCGCGACGCCTCTCCGCCTGGCTCCGCATCCCCTGCGCAATCTACCGCGATTGAATCATCCAACCGTATGGGTCGATGAAATTGCAGCAAGTGTGAAGGGCAGACCTAATCATAACTTTTGACCGGAGACGGCCCATATGGATGCGGAACAACGCGATAATATTCGCCGAACGGTGCGTCAGGGCGCAAGACTTGCGACTACCGGCGGTACGGCACTCGGGACATGCATCATGATCGACGTTTCTGCAACAGGCGCGCGCCTCAAGCTCGATAAGCCCGATCCATTGCCGAAGCAGTTTGTTCTGCTGCTATCGCACAACGGAGATTTGCGCCGGCTTTGCTCCGTGGCGTGGCAGTCGGAAACAACCGTCGGCGTCCAATTCATCTCCAGCTAAGGTGACCAGTATGCCGTACGCTTCAGCTCGTTCAACTCCGCAAAAATCCACTTCAAGCCGGCGGTCTTTGCGAGGTGCCTTGGCTATATTGCTTTTCGCGGCAACCGTGGCCGCCGCAATCGGTGCATCGGCCTATTTCGGCCGGCATTCACAGCCGGTCATTGCCGAGACGCAAGCGACAACGGTATCCTCGATCACGAAAAGCAATGATCCGATAACCGTCATAATTTCCTCGCCCAATCGCAATGACTGTCGCCGTTATCAATTAGACAATACGACGGGAGCGATAAGCGATAAAGGTATGAGCGACTGCATGCGTGATCCCGACGAAGGCAAAGGTCAGAGCACCCGCATCGAGGCGATCTCAAAAGGCTTTCGAAACAGGTAACGCTGCGGTGGCGAAAATCATCGCGCCATTCGGATGAAGTGCCAATCAAAGAGTCTCTTCGATCAGCCGTCGGCGGCGTTCGCGTGCGCAAGGGCAGGCGACCGGGGCGTTGCGCCGCGCGCGTACCAGAGATCGTGGACGATGGTTCCTGCAGCCATGGCGGCAACGAAAACGATCACCGGTGATGACAGTGTCGCGAGGTTCGCGATCGCCGGTCCGGGACACAATCCGACGAGGCCCCAGCCGATCCCGAACAACACCGAGCCGGCGATCAATGGACGATCGATCGCCGTTTGCGTCGGCCACTGGTTTGCCGTCGCGAAAACCGGCGTCCGCGGCCGCAGCAGCGCATAGCCAATTCCTGTCACGGCGAGCGCGACCGCCATCACGATCGCCAGGCTCGGGTCCCAATTGCCGCTGCGGATCGCAAGGATATCGAGAAAGCCCAAAACCTTATCCGGCCGCATCATGCCGGAGACCAACAATCCCCAACCGAAGACAAAGCCGCAGAGAAGACTTGCGAGTGCGCGCATGGTTTCAACTGCCTAAAACGTGTCGGGTTAGGGCGACGACGACAATCGCCGCAGCCATGAACACTGCGGTTGCCGTGATCGAACGCGGCGACAGCCGCGCAATGCCGCAGACGCCGTGCCCGGAGGTGCAGCCGTTGCTCAGGCGCGTGCCGAAGCCGACAAGAAGGCCCGCGGCGGCGACCGTGATCAGGCTTACCGGCATTTGCGGAACAGGCACGGCATAACCGATCAGCGCAGCAGAAAGTGGCGCCGCGATGAGTCCGGCGATGAAGGTAGCCCGCCAGGCGCGATCGGTCGAAGTCGGATCGACGAGGCCGGCAAAAACTCCGGTCACGCCGGCGATGCGGCCGTTGAGCAGCATCAGCAGAACGGCGGCTAGTCCGATCAGCGCGCCGCCAATCGCGGCGGAGATCGGGGTGAAATGGGCCATGATATCTGCCTCGTGACGAACACTGAAAAACAGGCGGTGTATTTGCCCCAATCGCGGGCTAAGCTACAAATTAGGTTGTCGTTTATGATGCCGCAATAAGAGGGAGGAACGCATTTTTCGACGCCGAGAATAGGTTGCTCGCGCGCGGCGATACATGAGAACAAAAATGCTGCGGCATGACTCTGATCAAGAAGATTTTTTCGGACGCAAAAATAAAATCTGTTAGGCAGTGGGAGCGATCGAGGAAATGCGACGAGAACTCATGACAGGTAACGGGCTCGGCTCGGCGGACGCGACGCACGATGCGGTTCTGGCGCGGGTGCGCGCCCTGATCGCCGGCATTCGCGACGGCGCGGCCGCGGCGGAAGAAGCGCGCACGGTGCCGCGTGAGACGATTGATGCGCTGCTGGCCGCCGGCATTTCTCGCATCCTCATTCCGCCGCGATACGGCGGTTATGGGCTCAGCCTCGACACCTGGTTCGAAGTCGTCCGCGAGATCGGCAAGGCCGACGCGTCACACGCGTGGTGCGCAAGCCTGATGATCCATCACCCGCATTATCTCAGCCAATTCCCGGAAGCGGCGCAGAACGCAGTCTGGGCTGAGGGCATCGATATCTCCATCGCGGCTTCGATCCAGCCGATCGGCCGCGTTACTCCGGCCGAAGGGGGCTATCGGATTTCGGGCGAGTTCCCCTTCGCGAGCGGCATCAATCACAGCCGGTGGGTGATCGTTGGCTGCATGGTCGGCACCGAAGCGAAATTCTTTCTGATCGGGCCGAAGGATTTCAAGATCAAAGATACCTGGTTCACCGGCGCGATGCAGGCGACCGGCAGCAATACGGCGGTGTGTGAGGATGTTTATGTGCCGGCAAGCCATAGTGTCGCGTTG
This sequence comes from uncultured Alphaproteobacteria bacterium, assembly GCA_963777635.1. Lineage (GTDB taxonomy): Bacteria > Pseudomonadota > Alphaproteobacteria > Rhizobiales > Xanthobacteraceae > BOG-931. The sequence continues at coordinate 41,485 of CAVZSB010000046.1, read as the reverse complement.
TCGGATGTTCGCGAAGGCAAAACCCCAGGCTCGCTACTCCACGACAATCCGATCTACCGCACGCCGTGGATCAGTTATGCGCCGTTGACTTTCACCGCGCCGATGCTTGGCGCGGCCCAAGGCGCCTATGAACTGTTTTGCGATTGGACCAAGACCCGGCGTGCCGGCAGGGGTGGTTTCCCGATAGCGGAAATTACCAGCGTCCAGGTGCGCCTGGCGCGGGCGGCCGCCGATCTCGACGCCGCCGAACTGCTGTTGCGCCGGGCGATCGACGTGGCCAGAGCAGCGACGCCGCCGTCGCTGGCATTGCGCGCGCGGACCATGCGTGACTGTTCACGGGCGGCCGAGCTATGTGTCGGCGTCGTCGATACCCTGGTTGCCATGAGCGGCACCGCGGTCTTTGCCGCCTCGCATCCGATTCAGCGGGCGTGGCGCGACATTCACTTCGCCGCCGCGCATGTGGCGCTCAACCCCGAGCAGAACTTCGCCCACTTCGGCCGCACCGAACTCGGGCTGCCGCGGGACCCGCATCTGCCCTTTTTCTGATCGTAGCCCGGCGGGATGGTGTCATGAAATTCTACGACTGCACGAGCGCCCCAAGTCCGCGGCGGGTCCGCATCTTCCTCGCCGAGAAAGGTATCAGCGTGCCGACCGTGCAGGTCGATTTGCGCAACAACGAACAGCTCACGCCGGCGTTTCGCGCCATCAATCCGGACGCCACGGTCCCCTCGCTCGAACTCGACGACGGTACGCGGATCAACGATGCGATCGGCATTTGCGTTTACTTCGAGGCGGTTGTGCCGCAGCCGGCATTGATGGGCGAGGGCGCGACGGAAAAGGCTTTGGTCACTTCCTGGCAGCGCGAAGTGGAAAGAAACGGCCTGTACGCGGTGATGGAGGCGTTCCGCAATTCAACTCCCGGACTCAAGAGCCGGGCGCTGCCGGGGCCGCACGATTACGAGCAAATACCGGCGCTGGCGGAACGCGGACGGCTGCGCGTTGCGCATTTTTTTGAACAAATGAATGGCCGGCTCGGCCAAACGGAATTCGTTGCCGGGGCACGCTACAGTATCGCCGACATCACCGCCTTGATCGCGATCGATTTCTGCCGCTGGATCAAAATGCCGGTTCCGGAAGCGTGCCGGGATTTACGACGTTGGCACGACCAGGTTTCGGCGCGCCCCAGCGCCAAGGCATGAGAACGAGAAGGCTCAAATGAGCGACATTCGCCAGACGCTCGACTGGCTTGCGGGCGGCGCGTTGTCCGGCGCGCAGTCGCAGGACGTGCTGGCCGAGCTATGCGAGCGCCTGGTTGGGTGCGGCATACCGCTCTGGCGGGTTGCGGTGTTCGTGACGACACTTCATCCGGACATCATGGGCCGCAGGTTCTTGTGGCAGGCGGACGCCGGCGTGACAACGTCTGACGCTCTGTTCGATATCCTCGAGACCGACGACTACCGCAAAAGCCCCTTCACCACCGTCTATGCGACACGCCAGCCGCTCCGCCGCCGCCTTGCCGATGCCGAGTGCCCGGTCGACTTCGCCATTCTCAGTGACCTCCGCGCGGAAGGCGTCACGGACTATGCCGCATTCCCGCTATTGTTCACCGACGGCACCGTCCACGCAGCGACGTGGTCGACGAAGGCCCCGGGTGGATTCACCGCCAAGCAGTTTGCCGACCTTGAATTGATCATCGCTCCGCTGGCGCGGGTGGCGGAAATTCGCGCGCTGCGGCGGACGGCCGGCAACCTGATCGACACCTACGTCGGCCATCAGACCGGCGAGCGGATTCTCTCGGGCAAGATCCGGCGCGGATATGTCGAGGCGATCCGCGCCGCAATCTGGTTGTCAGACATGCGCGGATTTACCGCGCTTTCGGAGCGATTGCCGCCGCAAGCCTTGATCGATCGCCTTAATCTGTATTTCGGCTGCCAAGTGCCGGCCATCCTCGATCACGGCGGCGAGGTGCTTAAATTCATGGGCGACGGTCTGCTGGCGATTTTCCCGATCACCGGAGATAGCGAAACCGATGCGGTTTGCCGCCGCACTCTCACTTGCGCGCGGGAATTCCGTTCGCGCATCGCCGAGCTGCCCCACCCCGGCGAAAACGAAGCCGCGATACGCTTCGGGCTGGCTTTGCATGTCGGCGAGGTGATGTACGGCAACATTGGCGGCGGCAATCGTCTCGACTTCACCTGCATCGGGCCGGCGGTCAATCTCGCCGCGCGCCTGGAGAAGGTAGCCGCCAAGCTTGGCGAGGCGATTGTCGCGTCCGCCGAATTCGCGGCACGTTTTCCGGACGAATTCAGGGAGCTTGGCGCGCACGCGGTGGCCGGGTTTGCGGCATCGCAAACGGTTTATGGACTGGCCAACTAACGGCCTTCGCTGCGGCCGGCAGCATTGCCGGCCTCGCCCCAAAGCCTATATGTGATCGTACTCACAAGCCCTCTGGCGAAATCGAGATCGTGAGGGCAGACTGTGGGACGGAGAATCCCCCGATGGCGCTGCGCGACGTCAAGCTCGAAGACAAATACGATCTCGGGCACAGCCAGGTGTTCGTCACCGGGTTCCAGGCGCTGATCCGGCTCTGTTTGATGCAAAAGGAGCTCGACCGCCGCAACGGGCTCAACACCGCGGGCTACGTCTCGGGCTACCGCGGCTCGCCGCTCGGGGGTCTCGACAGCCAATTCCTGCGCGCGGCACCCTTCCTGACCAGGAAAGACATCCGGTTCCAGGCCGGAATCAACGAGGATCTTGCCGCTACAGCTATCTGGGGCACGCAGCAGGCCGAGCTGCGCGGCGAGGGCAAGTACGATGGCGTGTTCGCCATGTGGTACGGCAAGGGGCCTGGCGTCGACCGCACCGGCGACGTTTTCCGCCATGCCAATCTCGCAGGTACCTCGAAATCAGGCGGCGTGCTCGCTCTCATGGGTGACGACCATACGGCCGAGTCGTCGACCACCGCGCACCAATCCGAATACCACTTCATCGACGTGATGATTCCGATTCTGAACCCGGCGGGCGTGCAGGAGGTTCTCGATTACGGTCTGTACGGTTGGGCGATGTCACGCTTCACCGGATCGTGGGTCGCGCTGAAGACGATGCACGAGACGATCGAGTCGACGGCGGCCATCGACGCCAGCTTCGACCGGATCAATATCGTCACCCCGACCGACTTTCTGATGCCTGAGGGCGGCCTCAACATCCGCCTCAACGATCCGATACTCGCGCAGGAGGCGCGGCTGCACGACTTCAAGCGTGACGCCATGCTCGCTTTTCTGCGCGCCAACAAGATCAATCACACCATAACCTCGGGCGGACGCGAGCCAAAGATTGGCATCATTACCACCGGTAAAAGTTATCTCGATGTCCGTCAGGCGCTCGACGAACTCGGCATCGACGAAGTCGCCTGTAACCAACTTGGCATCCGGCTCTACAAAGTGGGATGTCCCTGGCCGATCAGCCGGCGCGAGCTCGCCGAATTTTCTGCCGGGCTCGATCTGATCATCGTCGTCGAGGAGAAGCGCTCGCTGATCGAAGTACAGGTGCGCGAAGAGCTGTATGGCACGGCCAACCAGCCGGTTTGCATCGGCAAGCGGGACGAGGCCGGCAACTGGCTGTTCCCGGTCAAGGGCGCGCTCGATCCCAACGAGGTCGCGATCTGCATCGGCGAGCGGCTGTTGAAGTACCATCGCAACGACGACATCGCGCAACGGGTGATGCGCCTGAAAGAGCTTCAGCGCATCGCCGCCGAGACGCGGGATATCGCGCAACGGATTCCCTATTTCTGTTCCGGATGCCCGCACAATTCGTCGACCGTCGTTCCCGAAGGGATGCGCGCCTATGCCGGCATCGGCTGCCACTTCATGGCGCAGTGGATGGACCGCTCGACCCTCGGCTATACGCAAATGGGCGGCGAGGGCGCCAACTGGGTCGGCGAAGCGCCGTTCTCCAACCGCAATCACGTTTTTCAGAACCTGGGCGACGGCACCTACAATCATTCCGGCTACATGGCGATCCGTGCCGCGATCGCGACCAACACCAATGTCACCTACAAGATTTTGTTCAATGACGCCGTCGCGATGACCGGCGGGCAGGCCAACGATGGCGGCCTCACCGTGCCGCAGGTCGCCCGTCAGGTTGCGGCCGAAGGCGCCAAGCGCGTCGTCGTGGTAACGGACGAGCCGGAAAAATACGCAAGCGATATCGTATGGCCGTCCGGCCTCTCCATCCATCACCGAGATGATTTGATCGAGGTGCAGAAGGAACTGGCCGCCATTCCCGGCGTGACGGTAATGATCTACGACCAGACATGCGCGGCAGAAAAACGCCGCCGCCGCAAGCGCCACACCTTTCCGGATCCCGACAAGCGGGTCATCATCAACGAGCTGGTGTGCGAAGGCTGCGGCGATTGCGGTGTGAAGTCGAACTGCGTGTCGGTTCAGCCGCTGGAGACCGAATGGGGCCGCAAGCGCACCATTGATCAGTCGAGTTGCAACAAGGATTTTTCCTGCGTCAAGGGATTTTGCCCGTCTTTCGTCACCGTGCATGGCGCCAAGCTTAAACAAGGCACCGGCGTTGCCGCCGATCATGACTTGCCGGTTCTGCCCGACCCGAAACTGCCGGCGATCGCCAGGACCTACAACATCATCGTCACCGGTGTCGGTGGCACCGGCATCGTCACCATCGGCGGCATATTGGGGATGGCCGCGCATCTGGAAGGCCGCGGCGTCGGCGTGCTCGACATGGCGGGGCTCGCGCAAAAGGGCGGTGCGGTATTCAGCTATGTCCGCTTCGCCGAAAAGGCAGAGGACATTCACGCGATCCGCGTCGCTGCGGGCCGCGCCGATCTCGTGATCGGTGGCGACATCGTGGTTACGGGCACACGCAAGGTACTGGCTTCGGTCAAGCACGGCGCGACGCAGATGGTCGTCAACACGGCCGAATTCCTGCCCGGCGAATTCACCCGCGATGCCGACTTTTCGCTGCCGAGCGAGCGATTGAAGCGGACCATCACGGCGGACGCCGGAACCGACAAGACGCATTTCGTCGACGCCACTCGGCTGACGACCGCGTTGTTTGGGCAATCGCTCGGCACCAATATGTTCCTCGTCGGCTATGCCTATCAGCTTGGCGCGATTCCTCTGTCGTCGGTGGCGATCGAGCGGGCGATCGAGCTCAACGGCGAGGCGGTCGCCATGAACAAGGCGGCGTTCCATTGGGGCCGCCGGGCCGCCGTCGATCGCGCGCAGGTGGAGGCGGTTGCAAAGCCTGGTGCCGCGAAGACCAGCGATGCGCTGCACCTGTCGGAATCCTTTGACGAAGTGGTCGAACGGCGGGTCAAATTCCTCACCGAGTACCAGAATGCGCCTTATGCGGCGCGCTATCGGGCTTTGGTCGAGAAAGTGAAGGCGGCCGAGGCCGCGCGCGCCCCGGGTAAGCACGAGCTTGCCGATGCGGTCGCGCGCTATCTGTTCAAGCTGATGGCCTACAAGGACGAATACGAGGTCGCGCGGCTTTACACCGATGGCTCATTTGGCGAGCAGGTCGCTGCAGCATTCGCGGGCGAGAAGCTCCGCCTGGAGTTCCATCTTGCGCCGCCGCTTCTGGCGCGGCGCGACCGCACGACCGGCCAGCCGCGCAAGATGACTTTCGGTCCGTGGCTTCTGCCGGCCTTTCGCGTGCTGGCAAAGTTCAAGTTCCTGCGCGGTACGGCATTCGATCCGTTCGGCCGCTCGCTCGAGCGCCGCACCGAGCGGAAGCTGATCGCGGACTACGAGGCGATGCTCGACCATGTGCTGGCCGGGCTGCGGCCGGACAATCATCACCTTGCCGTCGGTCTCGCCGCGATCCCGGAAAAGATTCGCGGCTTCGGTCATGTCAAGCAACGGCATCTTACCGCCGCAAAGGCCGATGAGGCGGCGCTGCTGGAACAGTTCCGCGCCGGTTCGCCGGCGCTGCTCAAAGCGGCTGAATGAAATCCGCCACTGGTTACCGGCGGTGACAATCGGCGTGTCGTTTGCGCGCATTTCATAACGCAGGCAATCGAGTATGCTGAACCAATGAGCGATTTGCCGCCTCTCGCCAGCGCGACAAGCGAGCCCGCTAACGGCCCGCGAGTTCCCGGCGCAGCCGCGCGCCGCGGACGGTCCGATGATTGCCGGCGAGCCCACGGTGGTCCCGCCCGATCCGCCGGCAGGCGCCGAAAAGCCACCGGCGACGGTAAAGCCTGGCGCCGCCGTCGCCGGCGTGTCGGGCGAGGCGATGCCGACGACGTCCGGTATCGGCGTTCTGCTCGTCAACCTCGGTACGCCGGATGCGGCCGAGCCGAAGGCGGTACGGCGCTATCTGAAGGAATTTCTCACCGATCCGCGCGTGATCGAAAGAGACTCGCTGTTCTGGAAATTCCTGTTGAATGGCATCATCCTGCCGCTGCGCTCGCGGGCTAAAGCGCGCGACTACCAGAAAATCTGGAATCACGAGCAGAACGAATCGCCGCTTAAAACCATCACCCGCTCGCAGGCCGAAAAGCTCGCGGGCATTCTCGAGCCGCTCGGCAAGCACGTCGTCGTCGACTGGGCGATGCGCTACGCCAGTCCTTCGATCGCCTCGCGGCTCGAAGCGCTGGTTGCCCGCGGCTGTGATCGTATCCTGATCATGCCGCTTTATCCGCAATACGCAGCGCCAACGACCGCGACGGTAGGCGACGAGGTGTTCCGCTTCATGATGCGGCAACGCCGGCAGCCGGCGCTGCGGATCATGCCGGCTTACTACGACGATCCCTATTATATCGAGGTGCTGTCATCCTCCCTCAAGGCCGAGTTGAAAGCGCTGCCTTTCGTGCCCGACGTGATCGTCGCCTCCTTTCACGGCATGCCGCAGGAATACATAAGCAAGGGCGATCCGTATGAGGGCCAGTGCATACGAACCACGCAGCTCTTGCGCGAGCAGCTCAAGCTCGACGAAACGAAATTGATGCTGACCTACCAGTCGCGCTTTGGCCGCGCCCGATGGCTGCAGCCCTACACCATCAAGACGGTGAAGGCGTTGGCCAAGAAGGGCGTGAAGAATCTCGTGATGATAACTCCCGGCTTTTCCGCCGATTGCCTGGAGACGCTGGAGGAGATCGCAGTCGAAAACGCGGAGGTGTTCAAGCGCTTCGGCGGCGAGAATTTTGTTGCCATTCCCTGCCTCAACGACAGTGAGGCAGGCATGTTGATGATCTGGCAACTCGCCATGCGCGAGCTGAAAGGCTGGGTGTGATTGTTGCGCGCGCTCGTTCATTCGCGCCGGAACGATCAAACCGCCGGAGCGCGGCAAACCGAAGCGGTTCAATTCCTCACTTCGGTTGCGGACATATCAGGTAATCCGGGCTTGAACCGCCATACCACGTCGTCGGCCAGCACGCGAAAGTCTTCGACGGCGCGGGCATTCATGCGATAGCGCCGCAGCGGTTGGCCATGACCGAACGCTTCGGCGACGCTGACATCCGTGCGGATTCCACGCAGCACCTGATTGCCGCCAAATCCCTCCAGCAGTTTGTGCAAAACCAGCCTTTGGATGTTCGTTCTGAAGTCGACCTGCATCGGCGCGATCGCGAGGCCGAGAAGCGTGGCGCGCAGGTGCAACATCACCTGGTGATACGACCGCGCAAACAGCCGCACGCCGTCGAGGGCCAAATAGTCGAGCCCGGTCGGCACCAGCACGCCATCGGCCGCGAGCAGCGCGCAGACCATGATGTTCGCGGCGGCCGGGGGCGAATCGAGCAGGACGATGTTGTAGTTCGGCTTGACCGGCTCCAGCGCTTTGGCGAGACAGCGCGGATCTCCGACCGCGATCGCTCCGTCGAAATCCCGGTCGGCTGCAATCACGTCAACGCCTGGTTCGCTCGTCGGGCGCACGGCGGCGATAAGATCGGCCCGAGGCTTGCGAAATGCGACGTGGCTCGTGGTTTCGGCGTCCGTCGAACGAATGCCAAAGCCAAGTCCGGCGTGACCCTGTGGATCGATATCCACCACCAAGACCCGGTAACCCCGCGAGCCAAGTTCCGCCGCCAGGTTGACCGTTAATGTCGATTTGCCCGTGCCGCCTTTCCGGTTTGCGATTGCGAGAGTGCGCGTCTGCATCGATCCAATCTCAACGCTCACAGTCGGGGCTGACGTGGCGTGCGGGCAAACACCTTTATGGTGGAAATGAGAGCCGACTGATTCGCTGTCATACTATTGTCACAGCTGAGAAATTCAGCAGTCAATATTTTCAACAAATTCTCGCGACGCAACAAATCCAGATTAACAATCCACGCCAACAAGACTCGCGGCCAACTCGGTCGCGATCTGAGACGCGGACACGCGCGATCGTTTGCTGAAATTTGGTGCCGTACGCCGTGCCAGACGAACTGCTCTCGGGCCTCGGATCAATGCAGAACCTTGTTGTCCGCGGAGCGGTCAGAAAGTGACGCTGAGCGCGGACCAAGCGGGTCCAAGCCGGGCGAAGCCCCCCGAAATCAACCTCTCGTTAACCATGTCCGTTCTAACTCCGTTAACCATCGGGGCCAGTTCGGCGGCCCGTGCCGGCAATCACGTGGTTGCGGTACGGGAAGAGACGGCGCGCCGGCATGGCTTCTTGACGGTGGTTTGCTTTGGCAACTTCCGAGGTGATGCGGATGGCGGCGGAGGTATGCGCCCTGGGTGCGAGGAAGTCGCCCCTAAGGCGCCGCTGCCGCGCGCCCGATACCGTCTGTCTCGCCCTCGCAATGGCGATCGCGTTGCTGTTGCCGCGGTCGAGCCAGGCGCAGACGCCGGCTCCCTCTCTCGGCAGTATGGCAAGCGCAGGCAGTGCCGTCAGTACGGCCAGCACTGCGAACTCAGGCGGCACCGCAGGCTTGGGCAGCGATCTTTTACAGCCGTCGCTCGGGGGCAACCCGGCAACGCCGCCGCGCTTTCGCCGGCCAGGTGCGGCCACGCCGCTCGCCGCCGATCAGCCGCCGCCCGACAGGTTCGTTGCGCCCACGCGCATCGGCGCCACGCCGATCTATGGCAGCCCCAACGGCCTTGGCGCCGGCAACACCGGCTACGACTCCCTGAACACGCCGCGCAGCAAAAAAAAGAAAAAGTCGCCGCCCGCACCCGCGCCGGGCGCACTCGTTCCGCAGGCTCCGGAAACCACTTTCACGCCGGTGCCGACATTCAATCCCGCCGTGCCAAATATGCCCCCGGTGCAGGCCAGTCCGCCGCCACCCTTGATCTATCCGAAGACTGCGGCGATCCGGCCCGGCGCAAGTTTGCCGCCATTGCCCACTGAACTGCCGGTGACCAATCCACCGCCGGAAGTGCATCCGTTGGCGGCTGCCAACCGGCCGGGCGCGATCGCGCCGGTTCCGCCGCTGGAATACTACAACTACGCGGTGAGCGCGCTGCCGCCGACGCTACCGCTGCCTAACACCTTCACACTGGGCGCGCTGCCTCAGCGGCTGTTGCCGATCTCGGCTGAGAAAGACCCCTACGCGGCGCTCGGCATTCGCGCGGGATCGTTCGTGCTGTTGCCGTCGATCGATTTGTCGGGCGGCTACAGCACCAATCCACAACGTGCGCCCGGCAATCCGCCCTCCGCCTACGGTGTCGTCACGCCTGAACTGCGGGCCGCGTCCGTATGGAGCAACCATTCGCTCACCGCCGATATCGTGGGCGCTTACACCCAATACGCCAACGGCGAATTACTGCCGTCGCTCAACGTCCCGTATCTCAATGCCAAGGTTGACGGCCGTGTCGACGTTACACGCGATACCCAGCTCAATCTCGAGGCGCGCTACCTCATCAACACCGACAATCCCGGCAGCCCGAACTTGCAGGGCCAGCTTACCAAGCTGCCGCTCAACTTCGACCTCGGCGACACGATCGGCGTAGCCCAGCAACTCGGCCGCGTCTCGGTGTCGTTCAAGGGCACCTTCGACCGCGCTACCTACAATCCCTCGCAGCTCACCACCGGGGTGTCATCGAGCAACGACGGCCGCAACTTCGACCAATATGCCGGCATCGGGCGCGTCGGCTATGAAATTGACCCCGGCCTGAAACCGTTCGTGGAAGTGGCAGCCGACCGGCGCATCCACGATCAGGAATTCGATATGAACGGGTTTGATCGCGATTCAAAAGGGGCGAGCGTGTCGGTCGGCAGCGCGTTCAACCTGTTCGGTTCGCTGACCGGCGAGATGGCGATGGGATACGTCGAACGCCAGTACCAGGATGCGGTGTTGGAGAACATCAACGGCGTGATCGCCAATGGCGCGCTGATCTGGGAACCGACCGGGCTGACGACGGTCAGGCTTGGCGCAGTTTCACAAGTATACGAAACGACGGTGGTGGGTGCTTCCGGCGAATTCAGTCGCGATGTCAATATCGAAGTCGATCACGCATTCCGCTATTGGCTGATCGGCATACTAAAAGCCGGTTACGGTAACGACCAATATGTTGGCTCGACGCTTTCCGACAACCGCTATTTCGTATCCGTTGGCGGGGTGTATAAGTTCAACCGCGAGGTGCAAATGAGTGCGCAGGTTCGCCAGGATTGGCAGACCGCCACTCAGCCGACCAACGCTTACACGGCGACCACGTTCCTGCTCGGTCTGCACCTGCAGCGCTGACGGGATTTTGGCAGCTGCGCAGACCTCTCAAGCTGACATAGGCTATGCAGCGCATGCGAACTCAACTTAGGGCCGCGCCAAGTCCGTTTCGCGCGAGCAGGCCTATGGTTTTCTTCCGGTCAAATTGATCACGGCGGACATCCCTGCGTGCGATGAACCCTCATGCATCTCGCGCTCTTCCTCCGTGATTTTCAACTCGTGAAAGCCAAGAAACTCTCTTTCGAGCATCGCGCGGGTATAGAGGTTTTCGAGCCGCTTGGGTCCGCCGGTACCGTAGTCCAGTTGCTTTGGCGTGTAACCCTGAAGGATTAGAAGTCCGCCGGATTTGAGCGCGCGCCGCATGCCCGCCCATTTCAGACTTCGTTCCGCTGGCAAACTGAATTGCGTGAAAATCTCGACGACGACGTCGAAGGCGGCTTCGGGATAATCCCATGTATGGGCGTCGGCCTGCAGAAAGGCGACATTGACACCGCGCTCGGCTGCCAGAGATCGCGCTTTCTTTAATGCCGCGGGCGAGAAGTCGATCGACACGACATCGAGGCCTTGCTGGGCCAGCCAGACGCCGTTGCGGCCTTCGCCATCAGCTACGGCGAGTGCGCGCCCGGATGTCGGAAGAAGCGCCTTGCAGGACTGAAGGAAATAATTTGGCTCCTTGCCGAAAGCATATTCGGGTACTCCGAACCGGGCCTCCCAACGCTCATATTCGCTCAAAGAAATCTCCCGGGCTGGATATCGCTATGAGGAGGGTTCATCATTCACGGTGGACATTCGCTCGCCAAGAGCGCCGTCGGCGACGGCTCTGCAGTCGCTCATGCGCCGCTCATGCGCCGTTGATATCATCGAGGATTTTCTTGATCTCGGCACGGAAGCCCGGCGCGATGTCATCGCGGGCAAGCGCATAGGAAACGTTGGCGGCGAGGAAGCCGATTTTCGAGCCGCAATCGAAACTGTGCCCATCGAACTTCAAACCGTAGAAGGCTTGCGTTTTCGACAGAGCGATCATGGCGTCCGTGAGTTGGATCTCGCCGCCGGCGCCGCGGTCCTGTTTGGCCAGCACATCGAGGATGTCGGGCTGCAGGATGTAGCGGCCGGTGAGGATCAGGTTCGACGGCGCCCGCTCGCGTGGCGGTTTTTCCACCATGCTGGTGATTGAGAAAACCTTGCCCTTTTTTTCGCCGACGCCGACCACGCCGTACTGGTCGATACGTTCCGGCGGCACTTCCTCGACGGCGACGATATTGGCTTTTTCCCCCAGCTCGCGCGCGGCATCCATCATTTGGGCGAGGCAGCCGCGCTTATGCTGCACCAGCACGTCCGGCAAGAGCAGCGCGAACGGCTCATGACCAATCAATTCACGCGCGCACCACACTGCGTGCCCAAGCCCAAGCGGCTCCTGCTGACGCGTGAAGCTGGTGGAGCCGGGGCCGGGCAGGTCTTCGTGCAGCAATTCGAGCGCTTGTTGTTTCTGCCGCTCCAGGAGCGTCATTTCCAGCTCGAACTGGCGGTCGAAATGATCCTCGATAACGCCTTTGTTGCGTCCGGTGACGAATATGAAGTGTTCGATGCCGGCCTCGCGGGCCTCGTCGACAACGTGCTGGATCAGTGGCCGGTCGACGACGGGCAGCATCTCTTTCGGCATGGCCTTGGTGGCCGGCAAGAACCGGGTGCCGAGCCCGGCGACGGGGAAAACAGCCTTGCGGATCGATGTCATACGTTGCCGTTGGGACGGGGGCCGGGAGAAAGGATGCGGGACGCTTTGTTGCCTGAATCTTTGCTCAAGTGGGGGACATGCCTAAACCCGCACGATGGTCTATCGCCCCGCTCCATGATCTTTGGTTACCGCGGGCTGTCGAACCTGATACGGGCGCGACCTGTAGGGGCCCCTCACTGGAATTAAAACCGAACTCTAGAACCTGTAACATCATAGGTACATCTTCGCCCAACTACAAATCGGGGCCCCTGCAATCGAAACAAGCCCCGCCTGGATAATTGACATGGGAATCGCTGTGCCGATCCTTCGCTTTGCCGCGGCATCGTTAATAGCCGGCAGCTTGTCCGGCGTGGCGGTGGCGCAGGCTCGGGCCCAAGTTCTGGCTCAAGACAAGCCGGATAACTGGCTGAAACGAATATTTCAACCTCCGGCGTTGTCGTCGGTTCCGGCGCCGGCAAGTGGCACGCGCGAATGGAGCGGACAGCCGGGCGCGTCAGGCAATCCCCTGATGTCCGCCGACGCCATCCGCGCCGCCGCCGCCGATTTTGGCAATTGCCTCGAAGGATTATGGCCCCAGGCCGAGCGGCGCGGCGTCAGCCGGGAGACTTTCGAGCATTACACCTCTGGGCTAACGCCGGACCTGAGCATCATGGATCTCCTCGATGCCCAGCCGGAATTTAACAAATCCCCCTGGGATTACCTCGACACGCTGGTCAGCGACGAGCGGATTGCGCGCGGCCGCGAGCTGTTGGCCCAGTATGCGAGTGTGTTTGCCGCGGTCGAGCGCACTTACGGGGTCGATCGTCACATCGTCGCGGCGATTTGGGGCGTTGAATCGAACTACGGCACCAAGGGCGGCGACCGTTCGGTCGTCCGCTCCACAGCAACGCTCGCCTGCGTCGGCCGCCGCCGCGATTATTTCCGCGAAGAATTCCTGTCGACGCTCGATATCTTGCAGCGCGGCGACGTAAAGCCCGAACGCCTGATCGGCTCCTGGGCCGGCGCCTTCGGCCCGACCCAGTTCATGCCGACGACGTTCAAGCGCTTCGCCGTCGACTTCGATGGCGATGGCCGTCGCGACGTCGTCGATTCCGTAGCCGATGTCATCGCTTCGACGTCGAACAATTTGAAAACGGACGGATGGGTCGTCGGTGAGAGCTGGGGCTACGAGGTCGTGCTGCCGCCGAACTTCAACTATCTCCTCGCCGATCGCTCGCACCAGATGACCGTCGCCCAATGGCAAGCCCTCGGAATTGCGCGCGCCGGCGGCAAGCCGTTTCCGCGCGGGTCCGATCGTGCTTTTTTGCTGCTGCCTGCCGGTGCACGCGGGCCCGCCTTTCTGATGCTGCAAAATTTTCGCGTCATCATGAAATACAATCCGGCGGAGGCTTACGCGCTCGCTATCGGGCATCTGGCCGACCGGCTGCGTGGCGGCGGCCCGTTTGTGCAAAGCTGGCCGCGCGACCAGCGGGCATTGTCGATGGCGGAGCGTTTCGAAATGCAGCAGCTTCTGGCGCGGCGCGGTTTCGATGTCGGCGAGCCTGATGGTCTCCTCGGTCCGCGCACGCGCATCGCCATTCGCAATTTTCAGGTGGCGACCGGGCAGATACCGGACGGCTTTGCCTCGAGCGACGTGCTCGATCGGCTTCGGCAGCCTTAAAATCTTCCGCCGCGAGAACCTCGCGGGGCGCCGCGTTGCGGCGCAAGTGGTAAACGGATCGTTCCGCACGCCCGGCGGATTCGACGCATTCGCACAATCGGATTTTGAGGATGCTCGGTATCGGTGCGCGCGCTTTTACAAATGCGTAAGCGGAATGGGCAAATATCACCCGTGAAAATCTGTTTAATCGATGCGATTTGTTTCGCCGATACGGATTTCGGAGCAGTGATCGATGCCAATGATCCGCGTAAACGGCACCGCGCTTTATTACGAGGATACCGGTGGCAGCGGCGCGCCGATTGTTTTCAGCCACGGCCTGCTCTGGAATACTACGCTTTTTGCTCCGCAAATCGCGTCGCTCAAGGACCGCTATCGCTGCATTGCTTACGATCATCGCGGACAAGGTCGCAGCGCAGATGATGCTGCACGCGCGATCGATATGAATACGCTGACTGAAGATGCTGCGGCACTTATTAAAGCACTGGAGATTGGTCCGGTGCATTTCTGTGGTCTCAGTCTGGGCGGCATCGTCGGCATGCGGCTTGCCATCAGCCGGCCGGAACTTGTCCGCTCCCTGGTTTTGCTTGATACGACAGCCGATCCGGAGCCGTCCAAGCTGAAGTACCAGATACTGAATCTGATCGTTCGCCACTTCGGCATGAAGTTCATGGTCAAGGCGATCATGCCGGCCCTATACGGAAAAACGGCGCTTGCGGATCCCGCGCGGGCTGATGAGCGTTTGGACTGGTCCAATCAACTTGCGGCAAATCGCCGGTCGGTCTGGCGCGCCGTGAACGGTGTGCTGGCGCGTGAGAGTATCTACGAATATCTCGGCAGGATCTGCGCACCCACCCTGGTCGCGGTCGGCGACGAGGACGTCGCAACGCCGCCGGCAATGGCGGAGCGTATAGCGGGATCGATCGACGGAGCGAAATTCGTCGTCATTCCGAAGGCCGGTCACGGCTCCACCCTTGAGCAGCCGGACGCTGTCACCGCGGCAATCGCCGCATTTCTCGATGCGCAGAAGTCTGGCGCGCGCAGTGCCGCAGCGTGAACTAAGCCGCACCAGTCATCTTCGCTGGCGCCCGGTGTCCGGCGCCATAGTCTTTTTAGCGGATTATTAAGCGCGCCTGTGATTGGCGGTGCATCTCTTTGGGCCGCACAAGACTTGCCGCCGCCGTCTCCACATGTTTGCCCAAGATGGCTTGTCTTGATACGATGTCAGCTGGGGTTTGCATTTTTAATGGGATATTGTCCGATGTCTGAGCTGTCGTTGCCGTACGTAATCCATAGCGATGAAGAGTGCGAGCGCCTCGAGCTGCAAGCGCGGCTGGCGAATATCGGGGGACATTTACGATATCTGCCGATTACATCCGCCGATCGCGTGCTTGATGTTGGTTGCGGCTCGGGTTCGATGTCGAGGCTGATCGCACGTTCGTTTCCGGATGCGGAGGTGGTCGGGGTCGATCTGCGGGAACAGTATCTCGATTTTGCCAGGGCTCGGGCGTCCGCCGAGGGAATTCGGAATTTAACGTTCCGTCACGGCGACGTATTTGCTCTGCCTTTTGCCGACGCAAGCTTCGACGTCGTGTGGACAAAATATCTTCTGCAATGGCTGAAAGAGCCCAAAAGCGCGTTGGCGGAGCTTAAGCGCGTTACGAAACCCGGCGGCTATGTTGTGTCGTGCGATTACGTCGGTTTCGGAATCGAGCACTTTCCCGTTACCGCCCAATTCGAGCATCTAGTCCGCGAGAGCATGGCCGTTCTGGTCGATTGCAATATCGGGCGCAAAGTGGCGCCGTACATGATCTCGCTGGGCTTTCGCGACGTGAGCGTCGAAATGGAGACCGACACGCTGTTCACGGTGATCGGCAGTATCGATGCTGAACGGCGATGGAACTGGGAGAAGCAATTTCAGGCGGCACGGCCGCATGTCATACAAATCGTGGGATCGGAGGCGAAAGCAGATCGCCTCATCGACGAGTTTTTTGCCTACTATGACGATCCCGCGACCTGTAGCTATACCGCGCTTTATTTCACGCGCGGCCGAGTTGCATGACGTTTTGCGAAAGCACCCATGGCCAAACAATACATAAATCCTCCAGGTCTTTTTCATCACCCCAATTACACACGCGTGCTGACGGTGGAGAAGCCATCGAAGCTCGTCTACATCGCCGGCCAGACGCCAGCCGACGACAACTATCAGCCGCTGCATCCGGGCGATCTGCGCGCGCAATATGCGGCCGTGCTCGACGGGCTTACGCTTCAGCTCAAGGCGGCCGGCGCGACCTGGGACGATGTTGTGTTCCGGCGCATGTATGCCATTGACGTGCCGGCCTTCCTGAAGGTGCTCAACGACCGATCGCTGCCCGTTCCCTGGGATGCCAGCCGGCCATCGCCGAGCACCCTCATCGGCGTGACCGCGTTGGCGAATCCCGGTTTTCTGATCGAGGTCGAAATCGCGGCCGTGGTGGCAACCTGACCGCAGCGCCGGCGCGCTAACTGTGGGGCCATCCTTAAGTTGACATTATTCGGCTAATATGTGCGTGGCTCTGCATCGACCCGAGACATATAATCAGAACTCACCGGGCGCAGGTGGATGGCATATAAGTACCGGCAGCGGCTTGCATTTACGCTTTTGGCCGCGGCGATGGCTGTAACGCAGGGTGGTCCAGCGGGCGCGCAGTTCGCCGGGGGTCGCGCGGCGTTCGATCAGCGGATGCGGCCCGAGCCGGTGCAGTTTCGTGACTTCTTCGGCGGCCCGTTTTGGGGCGGCGGCCGCGGCGGCCGCGGCGGCCGCGGTGGGGGCTACGGCTACCGTCCTAACAATTCCTACGATCCGTACAATCCGTTCTATCCGCGGCCGCAGCAGCCCGTCGAATCCGTAAAGCCGCCGGCACCCCGCAAAGTAGAGACGCCGCCGACCGAGCTGGTGATCGTCATCGGCGACTCGCTTGCCGAATGGCTTGCCTACGGTCTCGAGGAGACGTTTGCCGACGCGCCGGAAGTCGGCATCGTGCGCAAGATCCGGCCGTATTCGGGTCTCGTGCGCTACGATGCACGGGCTGACGCGCCGGACTGGTCACAAGCGGTCAAGGACATGCTGGCAACGGAAAAGCCAGCAGCGATTGTCGTCATGCTCGGCATAAATGACCGCCTGCCGCTGCGCGAGAGCAGTACGCCCCATCCGGCGGCGGCGACGCCGGCGCAGGGGCAAGCCACGACGCCTTCGGCCGATACGGCTCCGCCGGACAACGAGCAGGCGTCGGCGGCCAAGAACGAAGCGCAGCACCGGCCGCCGGGCGGGATTTATGAGTTTCACACCGACAGGTGGGGCGAGCTTTATTCAAAGCGCATCGACGACATGATCGCGGCGCTCAAAAGCAAGGGCGTGCCGGTGCTGTGGGTGGGAATGCCGGCGGTCCGCGGCACCAAGTCGACGAGCGACATGAGCTACCTCGATGAGCTTTACCGCGCCCGCGCTGAAAAGGCCGGCATCACCTATGTCGATATCTGGGACGGTTTCGTTGACGAACAGGGGCACTACGCGCAGCAGGGCCCGGACTTCGAAGGACAAACCCGCCGGCTGCGCACCTATGACGGCGTGCATTTCACCAAATACGGCGCCGAGAAACTTGCTCACTATGTCGATCACGACCTTCGCCGGATGTTGACCAATCGTGTCATGCCGGTGGCCTTGCCCGGACCGGAAGAGCAATCACCGGCCAAAGGAGCCCGGCCGGCCGTCGGTCCGGTCGTTCCGCTCGGTGCGATCGGCGGCGGCGAGGGGGGCGAGCTGTTGGGCTCCACGAATCATGCGGCGCAAAAAGAATCCGACCCGGTCGCAACGCGCGTGCTCAGTCGCGGCGATGCGATACCTGCGCCGCCCGGGCGCGCCGACGATTTCTCCTGGCCGCGCGCCAGCGCCGAAACCAGCAGCGACGGGGATCTGGCACCAGCGATCGCTGCGCCTTCGCCCATTACCCCTGCCGCTCCGGCAAAGGGCGCCGCCGGAAAGAACGATACAAATAAGAATGATGCGACCAAGAGCGATACGACCAAGAGCGATCCGAAAAAATCTACCGAGGCCAAGCCCGTGCCTGCTGCGCCGGCCGCGCCGCAGGCGACCGCACCCGTAAGGCCGCGGCCCTTGCACCAGGGCCTCGATGGCGGGCCGCCACGGCCGCCTTTGCCGGTCGGTCCCGCGGCGGCGCGATAATTACCGCGGCAGCAGCGAAGAACCCATCAGAAACTTGTCGACCGCGTGGGCCGCCTGCCGGCCCTCGCGGATGGCCCACACCACGAGCGATTGCCCGCGGCGCATGTCGCCGGCGGCGAACACCTTGTCGACCGAGGTGCGGTAGTCTTCCGTGGAGGCACTGACGTTGCCGCGCTGGTCGAGCGCGAGGTTGAGGCTCTTGATCATGCCCTCGTGGACCGGGTGCACAAAACCCATCGCCAGCAGGACGAGCTCGGCGTCGATCTCGAATTCGCTGCCGGGAACCGACTTCAGCTTTTCGTCGACATGTACGCAGTGCAGCTTCTTGACGAAGCCGTTGGCGCCGGAAAAGTGCGCGGTCATCACGGCGAAATCGCGCTCGGCGCCCTCTTCGTGGCTCGACGAGGTGCGCAGCTTCAGCGGCCAGTTCGGCCAAGTCAGCATCTTGTTCTCGTGCAGCGGCGGCGCCGGCAAGATTTCGAAATTCGTCACCGACAATGCGCCCTGGCGGATCGAGGTGCCGATGCAGTCGGAGCCGGTGTCGCCGCCGCCGATGACCACGACGTGCTTGCCGCCGGCGAGGATGGGCTCCGCCTCTGCGGCGGCTTCGCCGCTGACCCGCCGGTTCTGTTGCGGCAGGAACTCCATGGCGAAATGGATGCCCTTCAGCTCGCGGCCCGGAACGGGAAGGTCGCGCGGCTTTTCGGAACCGCCGGTCAGCACGACCGCATCGTACTCGGCGAGAAGTTTTTCCGCCGCGACATTGACCCCGACATGCGCGCCGTAGTGGAAGACGACGCCTTCGGCCTGCATCTGCGCGACGCGGCGCTCGATGTGATGCTTCTCCATCTTGAAGTCGGGAATGCCGTAGCGCAAAAGGCCGCCGGCCTTGGCGAGTTTTTCGAACACGTGCACCGAATGCCCGGCGCGTGCGAGCTGCTGTGCGCAGGCCATGCCCGCCGGGCCGGAGCCGATGACGGCGATCTTTTTGCCGGTAAGCTTGCCGGCTGGCTCAGGCTTTAAGCCAAGTGCAATGGCGCGGTCGGCGATCTCGCATTCGATCGATTTGATGGTGACCGGGTTCTCGTCGATGTTGAGCGTGCAGGAGGCTTCGCAGGGCGCCGGGCAGACGCGGCCCGTGACCTCGGGGAAGTTGTTGGTCGAGTGCAGGTTACGCGCGGCTTCTTCCCAGTCACCGGTGTAGACGAGGTCGTTCCAGTCGGGGATCTGATTGTTGACCGGACAGCCAGGCGTGCCGGGCTTGAGCGAACCGGTGCCCTGGCAATAAGGCACGCCGCAATTCATGCAGCGCGCGGCTTGCGTGCGATAAGCCGCTTCCGGCAGCGGCAGGACGAATTCGCGCCAGTGGCGGATGCGTTCCTCCACCGGCTGGTAGTCGCGGTCTTCGCGTTCGTATTCGAGAAAGCCGGTGACTTTGCCCAAGGCGTACTCTTTCTTGGCGCCCTATTCCGCCGCCTGCATGGCCCGCGATTCTGCCTTGAGCTCGTTGAGAGCGCGACGATACTCGACCGGCATCACCTTGCGGAATTTCGGATACCAAGCCGACCAGTCGCTCAGGATTTTGGCCGCAATCGTCGAGCCGGTAAAGCGTTCGTGGCGGGCGACCAGAAGATAAAGCCGTGCCGCATCGCGCTGGCTCATATCCGACATGATTTCGACCAGCCCGTGACTTTCGAGGTCGCGGGCCTGGTGATAGGTGCGGGCGTTGACTTCTTCCTCAGCCGGCATCGGCTCAAGCTCCACCATCGCGAGATTGCAGCGCGTGGCGAAAGTGTCGTCCTCGTCGAGCACATAGGCGATACCGCCCGACATGCCGGCGGCGAAATTGCGTCCGGTCGGGCCGAGCACGACGGCAACGCCCCCGGTCATGTATTCGCAGCAATGATCGCCGGCGCCCTCGATGACGGCGATGGCGCCGGAATTACGCACCGCAAACCGCTCGCCGGCGACGCCGCGGAAATAACATTCGCCCTCGATGGCGCCGTAGAGCACGGTGTTGCCGACGATGATCGATTGCTCGGGAACGATGCCGGTTCCTGTCGGCGGGCGCACGACGATCCGGCCACCCGAAAGTCCCTTGCCAACGTAGTCATTGGCGTCGCCTTCAAGTTCGAAGGTGACGCCGCGGGCGAGGAACGCGCCGAAACTTTGTCCGGCGGTGCCCTTAAAGTGCGCGACAATGGTATCGGACGGCAGGCCCGCGTGGCCGTAGCGCTTGGCGATCTCGCCGGACAGCATGGCGCCGGTGGTGCGGTCGGTATTGGTGATCGGCAGGCTCAAGCGCACCGGTGCCCCCCGGTCGAGGGCAGCTTGCGACTGTGCAATCAGCTTGCGGTCGATGATGTCGTGGATCTTGTGATCCTGTTCTTCGCAATTGTAGATCGCTACGGACGCCGGCACGTCCGGCTTGGTGAACAGCCGCGAGAAGTCGAGCCCGCGCGCCTTCCAGTGATCGACCATCTCGCGCACGTCGAGCATCTGCATCTGCCCGATCATCTCGGCGACGGTGCGGTAGCCCAGCGCCGCCATCAGTTCGCGGACCTCTTCGGCGACGAAGAAGAAGTAGTTGATGACGTGCTCGGGCTGGCCGCGGAAACGCTTGCGCAGCACCGGGTCCTGGGTGGCGACGCCTACCGGGCAGGTGTTGAGGTGGCACTTGCGCATCATGATGCAGCCGGCCGCGATCAGCGGCGCGGTGGCGAAGCCGAATTCGTCGGCGCCAAGCAGCGCGCCAACGACGACGTCGCGTCCGGTACGGACGCCGCCGTCGACCTGCACGGCGATGCGCCCGCGCAGCCGGTTGGCGACCAGCGTCTGATGGGTTTCGGCGAGCCCGATCTCCCACGGCGAGCCGGCATGCTTGATCGAGGTGAGCGGCGAAGCGCCGGTGCCGCCCTCGAAGCCGGCGATGGTTACGTGGTCGGCGCGCGCCTTTGACACGCCGGCGGCGACTGTGCCGACGCCGACCTCGGAGACCAGCTTGACCGACACGTCTCCGGCCGGATTGACGTTCTTCAGGTCGAAGATCAACTGCGCCAGATCCTCGATCGAATAGATGTCGTGATGCGGCGGCGGCGATATCAGCCCGACGCCCGGCGTCGCGTGGCGCACCTTGGCGATGGTCTTGTCGACCTTGTGGCCGGGCAATTGTCCGCCTTCGCCGGGCTTGGCGCCCTGCGCGATCTTGATCTGCATCATGTCCGCATTGACGAGATATTCGGCGGTGACGCCGAAGCGCCCCGAGGCGACCTGCTTGATCGCCGAACGCATCGAGTCGCCGTTCGGCAGCGGCTTGAAGCGGTCGGATTCCTCACCGCCTTCGCCGGTATTCGACTTGCCGCCGATCCGGTTCATGGCGATGGCGAGCGTGGTATGGGCCTCGCGCGAGATCGAGCCGTAGGACATGGCGCCGGTAGAGAAGCGCTTGACGATTTCCTGCGCCGGCTCGACCTCCTCGGTCGCGATCGCCGGACGGCCGTCCTCATGCGCGAACTTCAGGCGAAACAGGCCGCGGATGGTGAACAGCCGCTCCGACTGGTCGTTGATGACTTCCGCGTATTGCCGGTACTTGTCGTAGGAATTGCCCCGCACCGCATGCTGCAGCGCCGCCACCGTAGCCGCGGTCCAGACATGATCCTCGCCGCGCACGCGCACCGCATAGTCGCCGCCGACGTCAAGCATGGAGCGGTAGATCGGCGCGTCCGAAAACGCATCGCGATGCCGCCGCACGGTTTCTTCGGCGATCTCATCGAGGCCGACACCCTCGATGCGGGTTGCCGTGCCAGTGAAATACTTGGCGACGAATTCCGACTTCAATCCAACCGCATCGAAAATCTGCGCGCCGCAATAGGACTGGTAGGTCGAGATGCCCATCTTCGACATCACCTTGAGCAGTCCCTTGTCGATCGACTTGATGTAACGCTTGATGATTTCCTTGTCCTCGAGCTTCTGCGGCAGCTTGTCCTTCATCGCAGTGAGCGTCTCGAACGCGAGGTACGGATTGATCGCCTCGGCGCCGTAACCGGCGAGACAGGCGAAATGATGCACCTCGCGCGGCTCGCCGGATTCGACGACGAGCCCGACGGACGTACGCAGCCCTTCGCGGATCAAATGATGATGCACGGCAGCGCAGGCGAGCAGGGACGGGATCGGTATCCTGTCAGCGCCGGCGCGGCGGTCGGAAAGGATGATGATATTGATGCCGTCGCGTACGGCCGCCTCGGCCTTGCCGCTCAAAGCCGCGACGGCGGCTTCCATGCCGGCGGCACCGGCCTCGGCCGGCCACGTCGTGTCGAGCGTGATCGACTTGAAGTGCGACTCGGCGACCTCGGAGATGGCGCGGATCTTCTCCAGGTTGGCGTTGGTCAGGATCGGCTGGTGCACTTCGAGGCGCTTGGTCCGCGACATCCCCTCGAGATCGAACAGGTTGGGCCGAGGCCCGATGATCGAGACGAGGCTCATGACCAATTCTTCGCGGATCGGGTCGATCGGCGGGTTGGTCACCTGCGCGAAGTTCTGCTTGAAATAGGTGAACAGCAGCTTCGGCTTGTCGGACAGCGCCGAAATCGGCGTGTCGTTGCCCATGGAGCCGATGGCTTCCTCGCCGGTCGTCGCCATCGGCGTCATCAGGATTTTCAAGTCTTCCTGCGTGTAGCCGAACGCCTGCTGACGATCGAGCAGCGCGTGGTTGGAGATTGGCGCTGCTTCCGAGGACGACGGAAGGTCCTCGATGACGATCTGTGTGTGCTCGAGCCACTCGCGATAAGGATGGCTCTTGGCCAGTGTCGCCTTGAGCTCCTCGTCGGGAATGAGCCTGCCTTCCTCGAGGTCGACCAGCAGCATCTTGCCGGGCTGCAGCCGCCACTTGGTGACGATCTCTGCTTCCGGGATCGGCAGCACGCCCACTTCCGACGCCATGATGATGCGATTGTCGCGGGTGACGATGTAGCGTGCGGGGCGTAGTCCATTGCGGTCCAGCGTCGCGCCGATCTGCCGGCCATTGGTGAAGGCGATGGCGGCCGGACCGTCCCACGGCTCCATCAGCGCGGCGTGGTATTCGTAGAAGTCGCGGCGCTCCTCGTTCATGAGCGGATTGCCGGCCCACGCTTCCGGAATCATCATCATCACCGCATGCGCGAGCGGGTAGCCGCCCATGGTGAGGAATTCGAGCGCGTTGTCGAAGCAGGCGGTATCGGATTGGCCCTCGTAGGAAATCGGCCAAAGCCTCGAAATGTCGTCGCCGAATTTCGGCGATGACACGGAAGCCTGCCGCGCCGCCATCCAGTTGTTATTTCCGCGCAGCGTGTTGATTTCGCCGTTGTGCGCGATCATGCGGTAGGGATGCGCCAGCGACCAGGTCGGGAACGTGTTGGTCGAAAAGCGCTGATGTACCAGCGCCAGTGCGCTTTCAAAATCCGGATCGAGCAGATCGGGATAATAGGCGCCGAGCTGATCGGCGAGAAACATCCCTTTGTAAATCACCGTCCGGCACGAGATCGATACCGGGTAATAGTGCGAGGTTCGCCGTTCGCGCCTGTTGTAGAGAATGCCGGAGATCGTCTTGCGCAGGATGTAGAGCCGGCGCTCGAATTCGTCCTCGGACTTGATCTTCGTTCCGCGCGCGAGGAACACCTGCTTGTTCACCGGCTCGGTCGGCTTGACCGTCTCGCCGAGCGTAGAATTGTCGGTCGGTACGTCGCGCCAGCCGAGCACGGACATGCCTTCCTGCGCGGCAACCGCGGCGTAGGCGTCCATAATCTCGGCGCGCCAGTCGTCGTCGTGCGGCAGAAACAGCATGCCGACGGCGTAATGTCCCGGTGGCGGCAACGTGAAGCCAAGCTCGGTCGCCTTCTTGGCAAAGAATTTGTGCGGCGTTTGAACAAGGATGCCGGCGCCGTCGCCGGCGCGCGGATCGGCGCCTACGGCGCCGCGATGTTCGAGATTGACGAGGATGGTCAGGCCGTCCTCGACGATCTTGTGCGATTTGCGGCCCTTGATGTCGGCAATAAAGCCGACACCGCAGGAAGCTTTTTCCTGCGCCGGATCGAAAAGGCCAAAACTTTGCGCGCCCATCGTCATTTCCGCGCTCCCCCCGTTCGCGGCCGTTATGGCTCGCACCGAGGTTTCGGCACACTTTACCTCGCGCCGGAGTGTCTCCGGTGCGGGGCGAGCCAATCTTCAAGGAGGCAACCTTCGTGCCGCTAGGCGGCCTTGGCTGCTTGTTCTGCCGCCGTCCGACGCGCCCTCGCCCTCGGCGGCTGGCCCTGCGCGTCTTCCCGGCGTTTGCCGATCGTAGGCGCTAGGCCACCAAATTGGGACAGCAATACTGTCCTATAGGGAACATGGCAAACTCCGGGCGTCAGCACAAGTCTGCAACCCGTTGTGCGATCAATACGGTGCGGGTGCGCGCTGCTCGGCCCATTTTTTCGTGCGCCAGTTGGCACAAGTGGACCACGGCAGCGGTAGAAGCGCAAGGAACGGTTGTCACTAAGGGAGTGGCAGGGACTGGTGAAAGGTGAAGAGAGCGAACGCAACGTATTTTGGCATCGCCGCCGCGGCCAAATCGCGGAGCCAGTTCTTGGCGCATCGGTTACAGTGGCGCGGGGTCGCGGACACGCGAGAGATCGGCAAATGATCAAGCGTCTTATCCTCCTCTGCGCGGCAACGATCGTGGGCGCCGGAACAGCTTTCGCGCTCCCGCTTCGGACGCTGGAAAATTCATACGCGTTTCTGCTGCGAAAGGCAGCGATTTGCATGCGCTCTGCCCCGACCGAGGAAAATCCGATCCGAGACGGCGCTTTGATTGCCGAGCTGCGCCAACAGGGTATGTTACTTGATTACTTTAAATGCGGCCGTTGCCGTTACGACCTTATCGGCGATGCGGACACTGCCTACTATGTCAAAACTTGCGGTGCGCTGAGCCTCGATGCCGAGCCGTAGTTTACCCAACCGACGAGACGCACTTCCTTTGTCATGGTGGCATGAATGACCAAAGCTCACGACGACGATCATGCCGTTCGCTCCC
Source organism: uncultured Alphaproteobacteria bacterium (assembly GCA_963777635.1). Lineage (GTDB taxonomy): Bacteria > Pseudomonadota > Alphaproteobacteria > Rhizobiales > Xanthobacteraceae > BOG-931. The sequence continues at coordinate 16,214 of CAVZSB010000046.1, read as the reverse complement.
ACGGCTTGCGCTCCCACGACTTGCGCTCCCACGACTTGCGCTCTCACGACTTGGGCGAACGCTGGAAGCACGATGGCGTTCGCGTCATTCCCGGCGACCAGTTGGATCCAAATGTTCCTTCGACCCCGGGCATGGACAGGAAGGCGGCGATCGACTTCGCGCGCGCCGGCGCCCAGAAGTTGTGGGCCGGCACGGTAACGATCAAGCCCGACGCGAAAACCGGCGCGCACCACCACGGGCATCTCGAAAGCATCATCTATGTGGTGCGCGGCAAGGCGCGCATGCGCTGGGGCGAACATCTGCAGTTCATGGCCGAAGCAAATCCGGGCGATTTCATTTTTGTTCCGCCGTATGTGCCGCATCAGGAGATTAACGCCAGCGCCGACCAGGTTCTCGAATGCGTGCTTGTGCGCAGCGACGGCCAAGCGATAGCGATCAATCTCGACATCGAGCCTGTCGAGAAACCCGAGACCGTATTGTGGGTCGATCCGATTCATCGCGATCCGGAAGCAAAGAGCTGATACGAGCTCCGGCGCGGGTATCGAGATTAGGATTCCGAGAACGCAAAAAGTTCCATTCGCCGGAACAAATATTCGCGTTGGAACTCGTCCGCCAATGGTCACATTGGCAACCCACTAAGGCCCAAATCCCTAGGGCACACTTGGTGCGTCTGGAATGTGGGGGAGAGGCAACAATGCACAGCGATGGAGGGGTCAATGCTCCGGCCAAAGATCCTGCCGGCCATCCTCGTCGTGGTTTCCGCTGCTACAGTGTTGACCGCGCGGGCGAGTTTCAGCGAGCCACAGGCACAGGAATGTAGAGCCGCGCCAGGTGCCAGCACGCCGCGCGGCGGCCATTGGCACTATCGCATCAACCGTACGGACAAGCAGCGCTGCTGGTATCTAAGCGCTGCGGATGCGCGTGCGAATGGACGTGCAACAGCGGCGCTCACTTCGACGCCGGTACCGGCGCGGCAGAAAAGAAACGCCAGCCCGGCACTACCGGCAGAGCCGCCGCAACCGGCTGCCGCGGAAAGTGCCGCCGGCGACACGGCGTCCGCGCAAGCAGCGCCGACAGAAGTCGCATTTTTGCAGCCATCGTCCGACATGCGCGAAGGGCAAGCGGGTTTTGGTGCACGTTGGCCGGACAATCTTGCGAACGCGCAAGACTTGAGCGCGCGAGATTTGGAGGAGACCGCGCCTCCGCCGCCGAGCAACAGTTATGCCGAGACTCATGCGGAGGCCGATGCGACGCAAATGCCGTTGCGATGGCCCATCGTTGAAACAAGCCGTGCCGAACTGGTCTCCGACGTCGAGGCCGTGCTTCGATCGTTTTCCATCGTCGGTGGTTTTCTCACGGTGGCGCTGCTGCTCGCCGGATGGGCTGCAAGATTCCTGCGTGGACCGGATGGTTGGCACTTCGCCGATCGATGGCGTGCAATTGCAGCGCCGATCGGTCTGCCCGGTCGGCAGGTTCATTTTGCCGGGATCGTCGAGGGCACGCATTACGAAACCGGGGATGCGGGCATGCCGACCGATCCCGCGCACGACCTGAAGACAAGCCTGGCGGAATTGATGCGCGATCTGCATCGAGCCGAGGCGGCGAGCGGATCGGTACGATTATCCGAGCGGCGCGGCTCTCGACTTCGCGATGATGCACAGCATCAAGCCTTGCAGGCCGCCGAGTAGACTTTCCTTCACCTGCGCAGGAGCCAACGCGGGCCGGCCAATGTCGGGCCGGACCCGTTGGCTCGCGCGGAGTCCTTGCTAAGATGTCCGAAAGAGAAGCCGCAAGGAGAGGAAGCACCATGGCCAAGCGGGTGTCGTCGGAAGCCGCCCTGTTGATGCTGCATTGGCAAAACAGCGTTTGCGACCCCAAGGGCATCTGGGGCAAGAATCTGTGCCGGCAGATCGAAAAGAACAACGCGATCAAAAACGCGCAGAGCGTGCTGAGCACCGCGCGCAATCGCGGTGTTCTTACAATCTTCGTCAATATCGGATGGCGTCCCGGCTTTCCCGAACTGCCGGAGAACCAGTATTACCCGCTACTCCAGGGCGCGAAGGACGAAAATAAGGGCATCGTCGGCACGTGGGAGGTCGACGTCATCGACGCGCTGCGGCCGGTCGGCAACGAGCCGATCGTGATCAATTTCGGCTCCGACAGCTTCGAGGGCACCGATCTCGATCGCATTCTACGCGCCCACAATATCGGTCACCTCTTTGTCAGCGGCCAATGTATCGAACACGTTGTGGCGACAACCATCAAGCGTGCGGCGAACATGGGATACAACGCCATCCTCATCAAAGACGCCACGAGCGGTTTCACCGACAGCAACTACAGCGCCATGCTCGATATCCTGCCTCTCTATTGCAAGCTGATCACGTCCGCCGAATTCAACCTGGAGGCTCCGTATGCCGGCACTGCGCGAAGCGACCTGATGCCGGAATCCAGGAATTCCTTTTCAGGCCGTGTCGCCTGGCTGCGGCCGTGAACGCGTCGATCCGGTCGAGCGGGTGGGGTCCGGTCGAGATTCGCCATGAGCTCGTAAGCGTGAAAACCGGCGGGTAGCGCGAGTGTCGCCCAAGGACCGCCCCAATTGCAGGTGACGTTATCTCGGTCGGGTTGTTGTTGGCCTCGGGCGAGGGGGTTACGTTCCGTGAAGGCAGGGGTATTCGGGGCCGCCGCGTTTTCTCTCTGCGTCTTGTTATTGACCGCCGCACCAACCTTTGCGCAAACGGCGCCATCCGCTTCGCCGCCTCCGCCACTGCCCGGCTTCGTGCCGCCCTACGAGATCACCAGGATCGTTCGTTCGGCCGGGTTTAATCCGCTGGCCCCGCCCTTGCGTGAGGGCAGGACCTATGTGCTCCGCGCTACCGATTTCCGCGGCATCCTCATGCGGGTTGTGGTCGATGCCAGAAGCGGCGCTATCCGCGCCGTCAACCGCATCGTCCCGGGTCCTTCGGGTTACGGTCCCGTCGGCATGATGCCGCCGCCTTATGGAGCGCCACCGCCTTATGGACCGCCACCGCCTTATTACGGCGCGCCGCCTTCCTATTACGGTGAGCCGCCTTACGGTGAGCCGTCGCCGTATGGCATGCCTCCAGGTTATCGAATGCCTCCCGAAGTCGAGCCCGAAATGGGGCGGCGGGAGGCGGACTTGAGCCCGCTGCCGCCGTCGCCGCCTGAATTTCAGCCCGGCGTCCATCCAATGGGGCCAGATGTGCCCCCGCTGCCGCGACCGCGGCCAGCGGGGTCAATATCGCGGGATGCCAAGACGAGTGCCAAACCGACCGACAAGCCGGCTGAGGCGCCAGAAGCCAAACCGGCGGCTGGTCCGAACACCGCCGTGATTGCCCCGCCCACCGCCGCCGTGGTGCCACCGGCGGCGCCCGCGGCCTCTCGCCCCGCCGCCGCGCCGGCCGCGGCGAAAAAGCCGTCACCCGCAATCCCCGATTGACCTGTCCCGCCTGTTGGCGCGGGCTCGCTAAGCGAAAGCGCTCCAAAATCGCAGACCGATTGGATTGCTTCGCTCGGGCCGCGATGACAGTCTCACGTCCAGGCTAACGTCACCGCATCAATGCCCCCGCGGATTTACGCGCGGGCGCCGGGGAGAGGAAACGCCATGGCTGCGGGTGTGGCTGTCACCGTGGCTGCGCGGCTCGATCGCCTGCCGCCGTCGCGCCATATGCGCAAGCTGATCACGCTCCTGTCGCTCGGCGGCTGGTTTGAATTTTATGATCTGTTCTTCACCGCCTACGTGGCGATCGGGCTGTTCAAGGAAGGTCTTTTCTCGCCGACGACGCAGAGTTTGTTTGACCTGCACGGGATCGCCAGTTTTGTCGCTGCGATGTTCGCCGGCATGTTCATCGGCACGCTGGCTTTCAGCTGGCTTTCCGATCGTTTCGGCCGCCGCTCGATCTTCACGTTCGCGCTGCTCTGGTATTCCGTAGGCGCGTTCGTGATGGCGTTGCAAAGCACGCCGGAAACGATCGATCTTTGGCGCTTTATCGCCAGCATCGGGCTCGGCGTCGAACTGGTGAATGTCGACGCCTACTTGTCGGAGCTGGTACCGAAAGAGCAGCGCGGACCCGCCTTCGCCTACAACCAGTTCATCATGTACACGTCCGTGCCGATCGTGGCGTTCCTCGCCTGGCAATTGGTGCCGCAGACGATCCTGGGCCTCGCCGGCTGGCGCTGGGTGGTCATCATCGGCTCCATCGGCGCGGTGGTGATCTGGTGGATCCGCCGTCATCTGCCGGAGTCGCCGCGCTGGCTCGCGCAGCATGGCCGCGTCGCTGAAGCGGAGAGCATTGTCGGGGAATTTGAGCGCCGCATCCAGGCCGACAGCGGCGTGGAGCTGCCGCCGCCGCAAATCGTCGAGGGCGAGGCCGAGCGCAAGGCGGGTGCCTGGATCGAGATGTGGAGCCCGGTGTATCGCGGCCGCACGATCATGCTGGTGATTTTCAACCTGTTCCAGACGATCGGCTATTACGGCTTTTCAAGCTGGGTGCCCGCGCTTTTGATCTCGCAGGGCATCGGGGTCACCAAATCGCTCGCCTATACGTTTATCATCGCGATAGCGGCCCCGATCGGTCCACTGATCGGTGTCTACTTCGCCGATCGCTTCGAGCGCAAATGGCAGCTCGCCTGGGCCGCGATCGGCATTGCGGCGTTCGGGCTGTTGTTTGCACAGCAGACCACAGCGGTCGGCGTGATCGTGTGCGGGCTCCTGATCACGCTGTGCGCGAACTGGATGTCGTTTTCGTTCCACGCCTACCAGGCCGAGCTTTATCCGACCCGCATTCGCGCCCAGGCGGTGGGCTTCGTCTATTCGTGGAGCCGGTTCAGCGCCATCTTCTCGGGCTTCATTATCGCCTTCTTTCTCGGCCGGTACGGCACCGTCGGCGTGTTCAGCTTTATCGCCGGCGCCATGATCGTGGTCTTCATCGTCATTGGCGGCTTCGGCCCGCCAGTCACCAAACGCCGCCTTGAGGCCATTGCGGCTTGATTGTTCCAAGAAAAAGGCGCCCCGGAAAGCCGGGGCGCCTCATCACGCCTTACGCGTCGTCGCCTGAAAAACCGCTTACGCAGCCTGCTTCTGCTCGACCGATTTGTGGTCCTCGGCTTTGCCGTTGCCGATCGGAATGGTGCGGGGCTTTTTCGCCTCGGGGATTTCACGCACCAAATCCACGTGCAGGAGACCGTTCTCAAGCTTGGCGCCCTTGACCTGGACGAAGTCGGCAAGCTGGAACACGCGTTCGAAGGCGCGCGCCGCAATGCCCTGGTAAAGCACGTCGCCGCGCTTCTCCTCCTCCTTGGCGTTTTTCTCGCCGCGGATGGTCAGGGTATTTTCCTTCGCTACGATGGAAAGCTCGGGCTCGGCAAAGCCCGCGACGGCAACCGTGACGCGATACTCGTTGTCTCCGGTCCGCTCGATGTTATACGGCGGATAACCGGGAGCTGCGCCTTCGACTCCCTGGTCGAGCAGCGAAAAGAGTTGGTCGAAACCGACCGTCGAACGGTATAGGGGTGCAAGATCGAAAGTTCGCATGGCATATCCTCCTTCTGAAGCGACATGCGGGGGCCTGCCTTTGGGGCCTGGCCTATGGATGAAGCGCAGCCCTATTGGGCCTGCGCAAAGTTCAGATAGGAATACTGCTCGGGTCCCGCAAGGGTGGCGAAAACGCTGGTAAACAGGGGTAAATGAAGCTCATCTCCATCCCGGCAAATCCGGCGCCCGACGGCGTCGTCACCGGCATGCTCAAGACCCCGGACGGCGTGTCGCTGCGGTTTGCGCGCTTCGCGCCGCCTGCGGGTCGCCGCGGTACAGTCTGCATTTTCCCAGGCCGCACCGAATGGATCGAGAAATATTTCGAAACCGTTCGCGATTTGCGCAACCGCGGCTTCGCCGTAGCCATCCTCGATTGGCGCGGCCAAGGCTTGTCGGATCGCGCGCTCGGTGACCGCCTCAAAGGCTATGTGGGTAGCTTCTCCGAGTTCGACACCGACCTCGAGGCGTTCATGCGCCAGGTCGTTTTGCCGGATTGCCCGCCGCCTTTCTTCGCGCTCGGCCATTCCATGGGCGCCATCGTGGTTATCCGCGCCGTCGCCCGCGGCCAGCGCTGGTTCGATCGGATCGTTCTCACCGCGCCGATGCTCGGTATTGCGTTTGTGCAATCGATGTCGGTCGCCGCCGCGGTCCTGAGAGTTCTGCGGTTCGGCGGCCTGGGCGGCACATATGTCCCCGGCCGCTACAAGGGCATTATTGATTTGCGTCCCTTCGCCGGAAATCCACTGACGACGGATCCCGTGCGCTTTGCGCGCAACGCCGCCGTTCTTGAGGCAGATCCCGCGCTCGGCCTGGGCGGACCGACGATCGCCTGGTGCGATGCTGCGTTTCGCGCCATGCTCACCATGGAGGAGCCGAGTTTTCCCGGTCGCATCCGCCAGCCAATCCTCATCGTCACCGCCGGCCGGGACGCTATCGTGTCGAATAACGCGATCGAGAATTTCGCCGTGCAGTTGCGCGCCGGCTCGCAACTGGTCGTCGTCGGCGCGCAGCATGAACTGCTGATGGAGCAGGATCGTTATCGTACGCAGTTCTGGGCGGCGTTCGATGCGTTCGTACCGGGTACGCCGCTGTTTTGAACGCGCATCGTCGCGACCGGAGCTATCAAGCAAACGCGGATCGATCGCTTGCGCCCGATGTTCTCACCGGTGCGGTGATGACGGCCATCACTTGTTCAACAATTCCATCGCCTGCGCATGCACGCGCTTGTCGCCGGCAGCGATGACGCGACCACCGTTATGCGGCCGGCCGTTTTCCCAGCCGGTGATGACGCCGCCGGAGCCTTCGATGATCGGGATCAACGGCAGCACATCGTACGGCTTGAGCTCAGTCTCGATCACGAGATCGACATGGCCGGCAGCGAGCATGCAATAGGCATAGCAATCGCCGCCGTAGCGCGAGAGCCGAACCGCCTGCTCAATCCGGCGGAACAGGTGCCGGTCGGCCTCGCGCATCAATAGCGGGCTGGTTGTAAGCAGCACCGCGTCGTCGAGCGCCGCACAGGGGCGCGTCCGCAAGGCGCGGTCGCCCGCCGGGCCGCGATAGTTGGCGGCGGAGCCGTCGCCGGTGAAGTGCTCACGCGTAAACGGTTGGTGCATCATACCGTAGATCGGCTCGCCCCGCCGGGTTAGAGCGATCAGCGTGCCCCAGGCCGGCATGCCGCAGATAAACGATTTGGTCCCGTCGATCGGATCAAGCACCCAGACATATTCGGCGTCGGGGCGCTCGGCGCCCAGTTCCTCGCCGATAATGCCGTGTTCCGGGAAGGTCTTCTTGATGAGCGTGCGCATGGCGGATTCCGCAGCGCGGTCGGCCGCCGTAACCGGGTCGAACCCCCCCGCGGAGCTCTTGTTCTCGATGCCGAGTGCCGTACGAAAGAACGGCCGGATGGTTTCGCCCGAAACGCTGGCCAGTTCGTCCACGAAAGCAGCAAAGTCGATCGCTGTCATCTGCCTTCGAGTATCGGACTTGGGTGATGGCGGCAATTCGGCGACCGCCGAGTTTCGGCAAAAAAGGTGTTGCCCATTAACCACGGCTCGGCGGGAAATGGGCCGGGCGAAGCCGTCCAAATCGCCAATGCCTCAATTTTACGCAACCGCACAAAAACTCTGATGCTATGCAATAACTAATTGAATTTACAAGTATTATAGATCAATTTCCGACTCCTGCTCCGGGGCTAGTTGGCTATCGAAGAGCTGCTCTGCACAATTTGCAGGAGATTTCCGGGGAAAATGGCGGGTGGATAGGTCAACAGGTCTTGTGTTTTGTGCGACGCGGTGTATGTTGTTGCAGTGCGGTAGCGAGAGATTCTCTCGCGCTGCCGTCGCCCTCCTTGGGCGTTTCCTCCCTAGACTTGGGCCGCTCCCGAAAGGTGAGCGGCCCTTTTTCTTTTGGCTTGGCGGATCCTTTCGCTCAGCGATTAAATCCACCAGCGACCTTGGGCGGCCTATTCTGCTGCCGCACGATACGGCCGTAGTTCCTCGAGCGGAATGTCGGCGAGACGATCGGCCAGAATTTCGAATTCGCCGGCGAGTTTGGCGAAGGACGACGCCCGCTGATAGCGACGCTCGTCCATATACAGTGCGCGGTTGATCTCGAGTTGGATGGCGTGCAGCCCGGCGGCCGGATTGCCGTAGTGCTCGGTGATAAAGCCGCCGGCATAAGGTTTGTTGCGGCTGACGGCATAGCCGAAGCCGCGCATGGTTGTTTCGATCGTCTCGGATACGACAGGAACGCAGCTTGTGCCGTAGCGGTCGCCGAGCACCAGGTCGGCACGCGGACGCTCATCCCGTGTGCCTGTCGCCGATGGCATGGAATGGCAATCGATCAGCATGGCGGCGCCGAAATCGCGATGCAGCCGCATAAATACTCGCCGCAAGGCGCGGTGATAAGGTTTATAGAGGCCGTCGATCCGCCGCAAAGCTTCGGCGACGGCAATGCGCTGATCGTAGATTTCCTGGGCGTCGCCGACGACGCGAGCGACCGTGCCGAGGCCGCCGGCAACCCGCATCGAGCGGGTATTGGCGAATGACGGAAGCCTGCCGTCGAACATGCGCGGATCGAGCTCGTAGGGCTCGCGGTTGACGTCGACATAGCAGCGCGGAAAGTGCGCCCGCACCAGGGGATGACCGCGCGCCACCACGCCGGCGATCAAATCGTCGACGAACGAGTCTTCCGAGCGGCGCAACGTCGCGAGGTCGAGTCGCGAAGCGAGCAGGAATTCGCGCGGATACACCCGGCCGCTATGCGGCGAATTGAACAGGATAGGGCCACGGCATTCCGCCGGCTCTATGGCCTCGAACGGGGGGTCGAATTCGTCCTGGATTTCCAGCATGACCCCTGGAGTATTCCCGAGGCTTAACGATCCAGCAATCGAATAACGATTCCCTACCGTGCGCCCGGCGCCATTGTCCAGCGATGTGCGGCTTTGCCGCGGGACTTTCACCTCATGTTTACCCGCAACCCGGCTTATGGAATCTAAGGGGCCGGCATTACGCCGGGGATCGAGTGGACATGCCCAAAATCCTGCTTGCGGAAGACGATATCGACATGCGGCGATTCCTGGTGAAGGCGCTGCAAAACGCCGGCTTCGATGTCATGTCCTACGACAACGGGCTTTCGGCCTATCAGCGCCTGCGTGAGGAGCCGTTCGAACTCCTGCTCACCGATATCGTGATGCCCGAGATGGACGGCATCGAACTCGCGCGGCGCGCTGCCGAACTCGATCCCGACATCAAGATCATGTTCATCACCGGTTTCGCCGCGGTCGCGCTCAATTCCGATTCGAACGCGCCCAAGCACGCCAAGGTGCTGTCGAAACCGATCCACCTGCGCGAACTGGTCAACGAAGTGCAGAAGCTATTGGCCGCCTAGACGCTTGCGTCAGGGAGTTGGGGCCGGAATGACCGCTTGCGCAATGCGGCGCCCCTCATGCGGGACGTGCTGCTGACGGCGCGATCGCTTCGTGGTTGCCGCCGTGGACGTCGCGAGCGATCGTCGTGGCGTGTATTGCCGTGGTCAGTCTGCGCACGGCTTTGCGTTCAGCGTGGTGGTGTTGGGTCCGTGCCATCATCCCCTTCGCGCCTTTTTGCGCAAGCCTTCCGGCGGCCCTTCGTCCAGTAGCCTTTTCCGGCTCCTGGCGAGCGTCCATTGGCTGCACCTGTTCCAGCTCGGCGAAGGCGGGCATTTTGCGACAAGGCAACGGCCGGATGAACGCAAGCTTGATGTCATCCCGCGGCGATTTTCGCCATGCTTCGACGGAACGGCCGGTGATGCGCCGGACGTAGTTTCGCGTCTCGCGTGGCAATTGGCGGTGATGATCGAGCCACTGGCCGACGCGGTGGGCGCCGGCATTGTAGGCCGCGGCGGCAAGTCCGAGATTGCCAAAATGTTGGCGCAGCGTGTGCAGATAGCCGCGCGGATGCCGGTATCGCCTGGCGCGGATCGAACGGATCGGCCAAGCCGGTTTCGACCGCGACGCTCGGCATGAACTGGGCAATGCCCAATGCTCCGACCCGGCTCACGGCATCGCGCCGCAGCTCGCTCTCTTGCCAAATCAGATTGGCAAAAAACGGCACCGGCAGATCATTATCCTGTGCCGAGGTCAGCACCGTTGTGCAAAGACCATCGATGGATTCAGTGGACGTCGTCGTCGGTATCTGCTTCGGTGTCGGCCAGCGGTTCTGTCACTGCGATGGCAGGAGATTCGGCGGGACGAACCGCCTCGTCCGTCTGGTCGTGACCAACGTCCAGCGATTCAACTTCAAGCGACGCTACGACGAATTTGCGAATCTGATCGTTATGTTCAGGCGTCGTGATTTCGGGTGTCGTGATTTCGGGCGTGTCGGCCTCGGGCGTATTGGTCTCAGGCTTATCGGTTTCAGGCTTGCGGCTTTCGGCTGCAGAAACGCCCATTTCTGAATCGGCGTTTCTGAATCGGCGTCGGCAATGTCGGTTCGGGTTTCAAGTATCGAAGAAATGGTGCTCTGCTGGGCAGCGGGCACGCGATCCTCATATTTGCTCTCAGGTGCCCCCCCAGGTGCTCCGCCTTCCAGGCCGACTAATAAAATCGCCAGTCCGATGATTGGTCGCATCCCCCAAACCCCCCAACAGAATCCCGCGCCTGCGGCGTCTTTCGAAACGCCGCCGCCCGAAACGAAAAAGTAACTGTCCCCACGACACGTCATGGGTGACCGGCCAAGCGGGCGCTTTTTGGGTGAGATTGGGAATTTCACCGGAGCTATTTGGGGCGATTGCCGAGCCGAGATGTGGCGCGGGTGTGGCCTTGAAGCCCGCCGTCGGCCAATATTGGAACGGCTCTAAAATGGCTTGCGTGAAAATGGCAAAAGTCGGATATTAGTTGCGCGCGTGACCAATTGTCCGGGTCCCGCTGCATTCGCCTTTCGGGGAGGTCCGCATGGCGCCGACCGTCAAGCACGACACCAAGCCGCGCGACGCGGAAGCCAAAGCCCACCAGCAAGCGAAATCATTCGGCTATCAGCCGGGTTTCGGCAATCATTTTGTCTCGGAGGCGGTAGCGGGAGCGTTGCCGGTCGGCCGCAACTCGCCGCAACGGCCCCCGCTCGGTCTTTACGCCGAGCAGATTTCGGGCACGTCCTTCACAACCGCGCGGGCGGAGAACCGTCGCACCTGGACCTACCGAATTCGTCCCTCGGTGGTGCACCGTCCCTACGCGCGGATCGACAACGGCCTGATCCGCAGCGCGCCGTTCAACGAGGCTGACGCAACGCCGACGCAGCTGCGCTGGTCGCCGTTTCCGATCCCGCGCCAGCCGACGGATTTCATCGAAGGTATCATCACCCTTGGTGGTAGCGGCGACGTCGCCACGCAAGTCGGCATGGCGGTCCACATCTATGCCGCCAATCGGTCAATGACGAACCGATGCTTCTACAATGCCGACGGCGAAATGTTGATTGTGCCGCAACAAGGCCGCGCCATTTTTGTTACCGAGCTCGGCGTGATCGAAGCGGGTTGTGGCGAGATCGTCATCATTCCGCGCGGGCTGCGTTTCCGCGTCGAGCTGCCGGAGGGTCCGTCGCGCGGCTATATCTGCGAGAATTACGGTCCGATGTTGCGCCTGCCGGAACTCGGCCCGCTCGGCGCCAACGGGCTAGCCAATCCGCGCGACTTCCTCGCCCCGGTTGCGGCATACGAGGACGTGGCGGCGCCGTTCAGCCTGGTCGCCAAATTCCAGGGCAATCTGTGGGCTGCGGAGATGAATCATTCGCCGCTGAACGTCGTTGCCTGGCATGGCAACTTCGCGCCATACAAATACGACCTCGCGCGTTTTAACGTCATCGGATCGATCAGCTTCGATCACCCGGACCCGTCGATCTTCGGCGTGCTCACCGCACCGTCCGATCTTCCCGGCGCAGCCACGATCGACTTTGCGATCTTCCCGCCGCGCTGGCTGGTCGGCGAGGATACTTTCAGGCCGCCCTGGTATCACCGCAACGTCATGACCGAATTCATGGGGCTCCTGTACGGCGCCTATGACGCCAAGGCCGAAGGATTTTTGCCGGGCGGCGCCAGCCTGCACAATTGCATGACCGCGCACGGTCCCGATGCCGAAAGCTGGGAGAAGGCGACGCGGGCGGAACTGAAGCCCCACAAAATCGAGAACACGATGGCGTTTATGTTCGAGAGCCGCTACGCCATGCGGCTGACGCGCTACGCCATGGAGTCCTCGGAGCTTCAGCACGATTACTTCGAAGGCTGGCAGGGGCTGGACCGGCATTTCCCGGCAAACTAGCCATCTCGTTTGCGCTTTCGCCGCCTCGCCAAAAGGAACGGAACGTGGCCGCAAGGCTGAACGACGATCTGCTTACCGGATTCTTTGGCCGTTCGCTGACGGCGCTGCAACACGCGGCGCAGGATCGCGAGCTTCTCTCGGTGATAACGGAGATCGCACGTTCGATCGAAACGTCGCTCCGCGCTGGCGGCAAGCTACTTCTGGCCGGCAATGGCGGCAGCGCCGCCGACGCGCAACACTTGGCAGCGGAGTTTCTGTCGCGATTTTTGGTCGACCGCCGGCCGTTGCCTGCTGTGGCGCTCACAACCGACTCGTCGGTGTTGACTGCAATCGGCAATGATTTCGGGTTTGAGAACGTTTTCGAGCGTCAGGTTCGCGGACTGGGACGTCCCGGCGATGTGTTCCTCGCCATCTCGACCTCGGGCCGCTCGCACAACATTCTTCTCGCGTTGCAGGCCGCGCGCGAAACCGGCCTCGTCACGGTCGGCTTTTCCGGCGCGGCGGATACGGACATGCGCGCGCTGTGCCGGCATTTCTTGGCTGCTCCGTCGCGCGAGACCGCCGTCATCCAGCAGATTCACATCGTCGCCGGTCACGCGATCTGCGCGCTCGTGGAGCGCTCGATGTTGCAATGATCGCCGGCGTGCCGCCCCAGCCTAGTTCTGTGGACGCAGACGACGGCCTCTGGTGCGAGATTTCGCCCGGAGATTTCGTCGGCCGCCCGGCGCTTTTCCTCGACCGCGATGGCGTCATTGTGGAGGATACCCATTTCCTTTGGCGGGTTGAGGATATCCGCACGCTGTCGGGCGCAGCAGAGGCTATTGCGCAATGCAATCGTCTGGGAATTCCGGTTGTGCTCGTCAGCAATCAGTCAGGAATTGCCCGCGGCCTCTACGATTGGCAGGGATTCCGTGCCGTCCAGGCGGCACTCTCTGCCTGGCTGGAACGCGCCGGCGGCCATCTCGATGCCGTCTTGGCCTGCGCGCATCACGCCGATGGGCGCGCACCTTTCAACGTTGCCGATCACGACTGGCGCAAGCCGAACCCCGGAATGATCGCAGCGGCTGGCGAGCGGATGAGACTCGATTTGTCGCGCTCCTGGATTGTGGGCGATCGGGCGAGCGATCTCGCCGCCGGACGGAACGCGGGTCTGCGCGGCGGTGTCCTCGTCTCTGCGACCAATAGCGAACCCGAGCGTGACCGCGCGACAGCGCTCGCTGGCGACAATTTCATCGTCGAATTTGCCGCCTCGCTGGCCGACGCGGTTGCGATGCTTCTGTCGCGGTACGGCCTGGATAAAAGCGCGTCTTGACTGTCTGCCGGAGCAGGCTTTCCGGGGAGGGTAGCGCCGCCCGATAAAGCCCGGTATTGGAGTGCGGAGAATGCTCCCTTCGCACGGTTACAGAATGCTCGGACTGTTCAGAACCCCGCGCAGGGCGCTCATCGTTGCGCACGATCTCTTTATGACCGCCGCGGCGGTCATCGCGAGCTTCTACATCCGCTTTGAGGCCGTCGGTCTGCTCGATCGGCGGCATACGTTATTTACGTTTTTACCTGCGTTCGTCGTCTATGCGGGCTTCGTCTATTTCTTCTTTCATCTCTACGAATCGAAGTGGCGTTTCGCCTCGCTCCCCGACCTGGTGAACATCCTGCGCGCGGCGACTGTGCTCGCGGTGTCGCTGTTGATATTCGACTACGTGCTGGTCGCGCCCAACGTGCTCGGTGAGTTCTTCTTCGGCAAAATCACGATTGCGCTGTATTGGATACTCCAGATCGTCTTCTTGAGCGGATCGCGTATCGCGTATCGCTATTTTCGCTATACCCGGACCAGACAACACGCCCGCTCGCCGGAATCGAATCCAACGCTTGTACTCGGGCGTGCCGCCGACGCCGAGGTGCTGTTGCGGGCGATCGAGAGCGGTGCTGTCACCAAGACCTGGCCGGTCGGCATTCTCTCGCCGTCCGATGCCGATCAAGGACAGAGCATCCGCGGCATTCCGGTTCTCGGCAGGTTCGATGCGCTCGACCGTATTGTGAACGATCGGGCGCAGCGCGGCGTCACCATTGCGCGCGTGATCTTCACGCCTTCGGCATTCGAGCCTGACGCCAAGCCGGAAGCCACCTTGATGCAGGCTCGCCGGCTCGGCCTGACCGTAAGCCGGTTGCCGTCACTCGGCGACGGTGGCGAGACGCCGCGGCTTGCCCCGGTCAACGTCGAGGACCTGCTGCTGCGCCCCACCGTCAAGATCGATTATGGGCGGCTCGAGAGCCTCCTGCGGGGCCGATCCGTTGTCGTGACCGGCGGTGGCGGCTCGATCGGCGCCGAGATATGCGACCGCGCCATTACTTTCGGAGCGGAGCGGCTCTTGATCATGGAGAATTCCGAGCCGGCGCTCCATGCGGTTCTCGAGACACTCGCCACCAAACGGTCGCCGGCGACCATCATCGGACGCATCGCCGACGTGCGGGATCGCGCGCGGCTGTTCCGGCTCATGGCGGAGTTCAAGCCCGACATCGTGTTTCACGCCGCCGCGCTCAAGCATGTGCCGCTGCTCGAGCAGAATTGGGAAGAGGGCGTCAAGACCAACGTATTCGGCTCGGTCAACGTCGCCGATGCTGCAGCGGCGGCGGGCGTCAGCGCGATGGTGATGATCTCGACCGACAAGGCGATCGAACCGGTGTCCGTGCTTGGCGCCACCAAGCGCTTTGCCGAAATGTATTGCCAGGCACTCGACGCCGACCTTGGCCGCCGCGGGCAGGCGGGGGATCGGCCGATGCGGCTCATTGCCGTGCGCTTCGGCAATGTGCTCGCCTCAAACGGCTCGGTGGTGCCGAAGTTCAGGGCGCAAATCGACGCCGGTGGCCCGGTGACAGTCACTCATCCCGACATGGTGCGTTATTTCATGACCATCCGCGAAGCTTGCGACCTTGTCGTAACAGCGGCCAGCCACGCGCTTGGACGCGAACGCTCCGATGTCTCGGTTTACGTGCTCAATATGGGCCAGCCGGTGAAGATCGTCGATCTCGCCGAGCGCATGATCCGGTTGGCCGGCCTCGAGCCCGGCCGCGATATCGATATCATTTTCACCGGCGCGCGGCCCGGCGAGCGGATGCAGGAGGTGCTGTTCGCCCGCGGCGAGCCGACTGCGGACATCGGATTCGACGGCGTTGTCGCCGCGCGCCCCGCACAACCGTCCATGGACGCCATGCGCGGCTGGCTCGCCATGCTCGATCAGGGCCTCGCGCGCGAAGAGCGTGAGGCGATCTACCGCGTGCTGCGCGACGCGGTGCCGGACTTTCACAGCGCGGTGGCTTGAGCGAGAATATTTTCCAGGGAGGGGACGGCCACAAGAAAAAAGTCACCAATCGGCAAAGGTTAGCCCTTTGATAAACAAACAAGTTTAATCAAAAAATCGCAATGTTTTCAATGGGTCATTTTGGCAAAAAATTAAGGTTGGGAAAATCAATTGGAGTAGAGAAACCATCAGCTTTCTGGGATGAAATTCCCTACAAAAAACGAAGGCAAAGTACGGGTTAAGCCCAGCAAATTGCAAGGGTCTCCGCGTTGTGATCCCGAGGCACGCAGCTCGATAACCTTTCCTCCGCTAACCGCCTTCCCGAGCGTACCCCCGGAGGGGCGCAGCCGTTCTCCTCTATGAATTCGATGCCCGCGATCGCAAGCGCCCTCCCAAGCACCGCAAGGGTAGTCTGACGTTACGCCCGGCGCCTTAGCCATCTTTTCTTCCCGGTCGCTTTGGTGGTTTTGCCGCGGATGGCTCTCGCGGCAACGGTTGGTTTTGGCGCGCCGGCGGACTCTGCAGAGCGCGCTGCGCGGCCCCAGTGAGGCGGACGCCGGGCTGATCACCATTCGTG
>CAVZSB010000045.1:0-31146 GCA_963777635.1 uncultured Alphaproteobacteria bacterium | reverse complement strand
GTCCCGGCACTTCCACGGTCTTGCTGCGCAGCATGGCGAGCGCGCGGGCGATGCGCGGGCGAGTGGCGTGCGGCATGATGACGTCGTCGACATAGCCGCGCTCGGCGGCGATGAAGGGCGAAAGAAAGCGCTCCTCGTATTCCTTGGTGCGCGCGGCGATCTTGTCGGCGTCGCCGATGTCGGCGCGGAAGATGATCTCGACCGCGCCCTTGGCGCCCATGACCGCGATCTGCGCCGTCGGCCAGGCATAGTTCACGTCGCCGCCGATATGCTTTGACGCCATCACGTCGTAGGCGCCGCCGAACGCCTTGCGCGTAATCACGGTGACGAGCGGCACCGTCGCCTGCGAATAGGCAAACAGGAGCTTGGCGCCGTGCTTGATCAGCCCGCCATATTCCTGCGCGGTGCCGGGCAAAAAGCCGGGCACGTCGACAAAGGTCACGATCGGGATGTTGAAGGCGTCGCAGAAACGAACGAAGCGCGCCGCCTTGCGGCTGGCGTCGCTGTCGAGCACGCCGGCGAGCACCATCGGCTGGTTGGCGACGAAGCCCACGGTCCGGCCAGCGATCCGGCCGAAACCGATGACGATGTTGCGGGCGAAGGTCTCCGAAATCTCGAAGAAATCGCCCTCGTCCACGGTTTTGAGGATCAGCTCCTTGATGTCGTAGGGCTTGTTGGGGTTGTCCGGCACCAGCGTATCGAGCGACGGCTCGATGCGGTCGATGTCGTCGAAGGACGGCCATTGCGGCGCGCCGCCGGAAAAGTTCGCCGGCAGGAAGTCGAGCAAACGGCGCATCTGCAGCAGGCATTCCACGTCGTTGTCGTAGGCGCCGTCGGCGATCGAGGACCGCGTCGCGTGGACCGAAGCGCCGCCCAGTTCCTCGGCGGTGACGATCTCGTTGGTCACCGTCTTCACGACGTCCGGCCCGGTGACGAACATGTAGCTCGTGTCGCGGACCATGAAGATGAAATCGGTCATGGCCGGCGAATAGACGTCGCCGCCGGCGCACGGCCCCATGATCACCGAAATCTGCGGAATGACGCCGGAGGCGATGACATTCCGCTTGAACACTTCGCCATAACCGCCAAGCGCGGCCACGCCTTCCTGGATGCGGGCGCCGCCGGCGTCGAACAGGCCGACGATGGGGGCCCGCGCCCGCATCGCCATGTCCTGGATCTTGATGATCTTCTGCGCGTGGGTCTCCGACAGCGCGCCGCCGAACACGGTAAAATCCTTGGCGAACACGAAAATGCTGCGGCCGTTGACGGTACCCCAGCCGGTGACCACGCCGTCGCCGGCGATCTTGGTCTTCTCCATGCCGAAATCGTAGGAGCGGTGCTCGACGAACATGTCGAACTCCTCGAAGGAGTTCTTGTCCATGAGGAGTTCGATGCGCTCGCGCGCGGTCAGTTTGCCGCGCTTGTGCTGGGCCTCGATGCGGCGCTCGCCGCCGCCGCCGCGGGCGCTGTCGCGCCGCTCCTCGAGTTTGTCGACGATGTCCTTCATCTTCCGCCCGCCCCTATTCGGCCATTTCGGCCGCATCGCCCTGGCAAAATCGCAATAGCAAGGCTTTTGATAGCAAGGCTTTTGATAGCAAGACTTGCGCGAGCCGTCATGGTCCCTCCCGCTTGGGAGGGATGGGGCGCGGATTGGGCGTGGAATGGGCGATCTGGGGCTGCGAGCGGGGCCGCCGGTCTCGCTCAGCGCAGCTTGCGCTTGCCGAAGGTGGGCTGAACCTCCGGAATAGGCGGCATCTGCCAGGTCCCGGTGACGGGTATGCCGGTATCGCGATTGATGACCACGTCGAGAACGGTCGGAACGTTGGAGCGGAGCGCCTCGCGATAAGCGTCGCCGAACTGGTCGGGATGTTCGATGCGGATGCCGCGGCCGCCCATGGCTTCGGCCATCTTGGCGAAATCCGGATTCCACAACTGCCCGGTTCGCTCATTGACGAAGCTCGTGCCGATTTCACGGCCATCGTGATAGGCGCGCTGCAGGTCGCGGATGGTGCCGATGGCGTAATTGTTCTGCAGCACCCAGACCGCGGGAAGATTGTATTCGACCGAGGTTGCGATGACGTGCGACATCATCATGAAGCTGCCGTCGCCGCACAGCGTCACGCAAGGCGAATTGGGCCGGGCGAGCCGTGCGCCCAAGACGCCGGCCACGCCGAAACCCATGGCGGCAAAGCCGCCGGCCGTCAGGTGCGTGCCGGGAGTCCGCGGCTTCCAGTATTGCTCCGACCAGACCTGACAATTGCCGACATCGTCCACCATCACCGTATCCGGCGGCGAGATCTTGTTCATCTCCGCCATGATGCGGCGCGGCTCGATCGGCACTTCATTCGAGCGTTCGAACGGTTCGCAGAAATTGCGCCAGTCCATCCGCCAGGCTTCGATTTCTTTCTGCCAGGAGCCGCCGAAACCATGCCGGCTGCCCTTGGCGCGGGCGATCCGCACCGCCTGGGCGAGGAAAGCCTTGGCATCGCCGACCATGCCGATTTCGACCGGATAATTGCGCCCGATCTCGTCGGGGTCGATGTCGACCTGGATGAGGCGCGTCGGCGGGATATTGTAGACATAGCCCGGGATCCACGAGCCGGTATGAAGGTCGTTGAAGCGGGCGCCGATGGCTAGGATCACATCGGCATTGCGGACGGCTTCGGTGGCCGGATATTCGCCCCAGACGCCGGCGACGCCAAGATTGAGCCGATGATCGTGGGGAAGCGCGCTTTTGCCCATGAAGGACGTGTAGACGGGAATGTCGAGCTGCTCGGCGAGCGCCTTCAGCTCGTCGTAAGCGCGGCCGACCCGCACGCCGCCGCCGGCAAGGATCAGCGGCCGCTGGGCGCTGGTGAGAAGGGTGAGCGCCTTCTCGACCGTCTCATCGGCGACCGTGGTGCGCCAGTTGACCGGGTTGGTGTTCGGATCGGGAGTCGAGACAGGAGCAGTCCGCATATAGAGGTCGTAAGGCATGTCGAAATGCACTGGGCCCGGCCGGCCGGTGCGCATCATCGTGAAAGCATCGGGCAACGCTTTAACCAGATCCTCTACCTTGCGGATGCGCCAGGATTTCTTGACCACGGGCGTGAACATCGACGACATGTCGCCGTGGTAGCGATAGTCGTCCTGCAAGGCGCCGGTGTCGAACTGGTTTGTCGGCACCTGCCCGGTGATGACGAAGAATGCCGAGCCGTCATAGAAGGCGTTGGCCACCGAGATCATCAAATTCATGGGGCCCGGGCCGGTGGACGCATAGACCGCGAGCGGCTGCCCGGTAAGGCGATAGTAGACATCGGCCATGAAACCGGCCGCCTGTTCTATTCGGGGCGAGATATGGCGTATGCGGTCGGTCTGCTTGTACAGGCCGTCGAGCAGGCCGATGGCGCCGTGTCCGGCATAACCGAGGATGTAGGGTATTTTCTCTTTGACCAAGTACTCGGCGATGATATCGGCGCCGCGCATCTCGTTGGAGCCGGCCGCGTAGGTGGAAGCCCGCGGCTGCGGCGGGGGCGCGGAATAGCTGGATGTCGGCGTGCCGCGCGTCTCGGTGGAGCGGCCGAGGTAGCTTGAGATTCGCGTCTGTGACCCATACGACGAGTAGCCCGACGACGCGGATTGGGACCCGTAGCTTTCATACGATTTCGGGCGGTCCGGCATGGGTAATCCTCCTGCGTTTCCGTCGGGTTTTTTGGGCACCCCGATCCGTCGCGAGTGATGGCGCTCAATGGGACCGCGCCTTTCGCTCGCCGAATCGAATGATCGGGTGCCGGAGCCGTCGGCTCATTGATGCAAATCAACAGATTCCGGCCTGCCGCGGCGCTGCGCACCCAGATCGCAAGGGTTGAGTGCGCCGTCCCGTTGTGCATCAACGTCAGCGCAGGAGCGACGGACCGATAACGCAATGAGCATGGCCGGATTGATCGACGCGGTGGAACGCCGCCCGCGAACCGCATTCGCCGCCTTCCTCGCGCTTCATGGCGTGGTCTGGACGGCGCTCCCCTCGCTCCTTTATGGCAACCTGCCGCTGGACGTTATCGAGGCCATGACCTACGGCCGCGAGTGGCAGCTTGGCTATGAGAAGCTGCCGCCCCTGCCGTGGTGGCTCGCCGAGGCTACCTGGCGCTTGTTCGGCGTCGACGCTTCGCTCTACGCGCTGAGCCAGGCTGCCGTCATCGTCGCCTTCATTGCCGTGTGGATGACCGCGCGCCCGCTGGTCGGCGCCGTCGGCGCGCTGGTGGCGATCCTGATCATCGACGGCATGCATTATTTCAATTTCAGCGCCGTCAAATTCAATCACAACGTCATCGAGCTGCCGTTCTGGGCGTTGGCCGGATTTGCCTTTCACGCGGCGCTGCGGCGGGAAAAACTGCGCTACTGGATCTTGCTCGGCGTCGCGCTCGGCCTCGCCTGGTGGGCAAAATATTTCGTGGTGATCCTGGCGGCCCCGTTGGCTCTTTTTCTGTTTTTCGACCGCGCGGCGCGCCAGAAATTGGCGACGCCCGGCCCGTGGATTGCCGCCGCCGTTGCGCTCATCGTCGTCGCGCCGAACCTGTTCTGGCTCCTTCAGCATGGCTCGCAGCCCTTCGGTTATGCCGAGGCACGGGCGGCAGCACCGGGCGGAGCGCTGGATCATCTGCTGCGTCCGCTGGAATTCCTCGGCGGCCAGGCTTTCTTTCTTGTTCCGGCATTGCTGATCGGCCTGCCTTTGTTCTGGCCGCGGCCGGAAGCGGCATCGCGCGCGGAAAATGTCGGCGCCTTCGACCGCCGCATCGTCACCGTGCTGGCGTTCGGGCCGGCGCTCACGTTGTTCGTGTTTTCGCTCGTCGGCGGCCGCGCCACCAACGCGATGTGGGGCTTTCCGCTTTGGCTGTTCCTCGGCCTCTGGCTCGTTGTCTTTGCGCCGGCTGCGCTCGACCAGGCTCGCCTTCTGCGCATCGGCGCCACATGGGCCGCAATATTCGTCATTTTGGTCGGCGCGTTCTGTGTCGATTATCTGGTGCTGCCGCGGTTCGATCACCGCTACCGGGCAGCGTTCTTTCCCGGCGATCTTCTCTCTGCCGCGATCACGCAACGCTTCGAGCAAGCAACCGGACACAAGCCCACATACATCATCGGCTCGATGTGGGATGGCGGCAATGTCGCGCACTATGCCAGTCAACGCCCGCAACCGCGCGTGCTGGTCGATGGCCGGCCGGACCGGACGCCCTGGATCGATCTCGCCGATCTGCGCGCGCGCGGCGCGGTTTTGGTGTGGACCGAGAGCAACCCGAATGTGCTACCGCCCAACCTTGCGGCCATCGCGCCCGGCGCCGAAATCGGCCAGCCGTTCGATCTGCCGTTTCACCGCGGCGAGGGCGTGGTTCATGTGGGCTGGGCAATTCTGCCGCCACAATCACGGTGACGCCTTGCCGATCCGGCCCTGGCGCCCATGGGGAGCCGCGCGCGAGCATGATCCCGAAAAGTGGAAGCCGGTTTTCGGAGCGGATCATGCTCCAATCAAACATTTAGACCATGATCCGATTCAATCTCCTTGGATCATGGTCTAGAGTGACACTCGACAGGAGCGATTTTTTGACTGCGACGCCGGCCGATCTTCGCATCCGCGATTTCCGGAAGATCCTGCTGATCAAGCTGTCGGCCATCGGCGACGTGGTGCACACCATTCCGGTATTGAACAAGCTGCGGCGGCGCTATCCGGACGCCCAGATCGACTGGCTGGTGTCTTCAACGATCGCCGAGTTTTTAGGTCCGCATCCGGCCATCACCAATGTGATCGAATTCGTCCGCGAGGACTGGGCCAAGCCCTGGCGGCCCGCGTCATTGGCAAATTCGGCGCGCCTTGCCGGCCGGTTGCGCGCCGCGAAATACGATCTCGTCGTCGACCTGCAAGGTCAGTTGCGCAGCGGCTTGCTCACCCTTGCGACCGGGGCCCCGGTGCGGATCGGTTTCGGCAAACCGACCGCGCGCCGGTGGGAAGAGCTTTCGCGCAAGCTGCCTGACGAAGCACGCAAGCATGCCTGGCAGGGCGCCCGCGAGGGAAGCTGGCTAGCCTACTCCAACGTTATTCCCCTGCCCTCGCTTGAGGTGCACGCGGTCGACCGCTATCTCGCCGTTGGACCGATGCTCGGCCTCGACGACGGCGCGGCCGATTTTTCGTTTCCGATTCCGCGTGAGGCGACCGATCGCATTGATGCGCTGCTGCATTATTACGACATCGCCAACGCAAAGCTTGTCGCACTGGCGCCGGGGACGATCTGGGAAACCAAACAGTGGCAAAGCGAAGGCTTCGCCGAGGTGGCGCGGCACTTTCTGCAAAAGGGCTTCGCCGTGACGCTGATCGGTGCGCCGCGCGAGCACGCGCTTTGCGACACCGTGGCAGCACTGGCTCCGGGAGCAATCAACCTCGCCGGGGAGACGACCTTGCCGGAGCTTGCAGCGCTTATCCGGCGCTCGGCGATCTGCGTCACCAACGATTCCGGGCCGATGCATCTTGCGGTCGCGCTCGGCCGCCCGGTTGTCAGTATATTCGGTCCAACAAACCCCATGTGGGCCGGGCCCTATCACCGCGCCGATGCCGTCCTGCAAGCCAGCATCCCCTGCGCGCCGTGTTATCTGCGGCAGCTCAGCCGCTGCATGTACGGGCACGACTGCATGCACAAGATCACGGCGCAGACAGTCATCGAGCGGGCCGAAAGTATCTTGCGCAAAGGCGTCGACGGCGGCAGCGTTCTGGCGGCGCACGCACGCGCCAGACCATGACCCGATCAGCTCACTTGCGATCCCGCATCGCCAGCCAAGCCTTCATGTAGGGATAGTAGCTCGTCTCGGCCGTGAACACCGCCAGCAGGAATCCCTCGGCGCCATCGAGAAAGCCGGCGCGCCAAACATAGGCGCGAAGGAACGAGACAAGCCCGTGGCCGATGCCGGAAAAAAACGACACCCTTCGCCCCGAGGCGACGATCATTTGCGCCTTTGCCGTTGAATACCGGTCCAGGCGGTTCAATGCGTCTTCAAGCTTGACCACGGGATGATGGATGAGCGGAGGGCTAAGCCGCCGCACCGCCCCACTGCAAAACACGCGCTCATGCACGGCAACGTCGTCGAACCGGCCTTTGCCGCGCCGGAACAGCCGCAACACGTAGTCAGGATACCAGCCCGAATGCCGGATCTGCCGGCCGCAGAAGCTCGACAGCCGGGGAAATTCGAACCCATCCGCATCGTCTGCAACGATGGCGGTTTCGATAGCCGCGGCCAGTTCCGGCGTGACTTGCTCGTCAGCGTCGAGAGACAGCACCCAGGTCCCACTGGCGAGCGACAGCGCATAATTCTTTTGCGGACCAAAGCCCTGCCACTCGTGAAACTCGACGCGGGCGCCTCTCTGTCGCGCGACGCCGACAGTCTCGTCCGTGCTGCCGCAATCGACGACGATGCGTTCGTCGCAAAATGCCAGGCTGTCAAGACACGCGCCGATATTCGCCGCCTCGTTGCGGGTGATGACGATCGCGCTCAGCTGCGGCATGCAAGTGCGTCCTTTGTCGCTTTATTTTGGCTGCTCGCGCGCGGCGAAGATCGCCAGCCACAGATAAACGCCCAGCAACGCCGTCTCGCCCAGCACGACAAAAATACTGCCGCCGTAGACCTGCGGAAAAAACACCTCCACCACAGCCATCGAAACGACCGCGGTGAGCCAAACCACCGCACCCCAGGCAGCGGCGAGCCAGAGACCGACCGCGGCGACGAGATCGATGACGGCAAAAAACACCGTTGCCGTTTGCCAGGCCACGGTGTGCGATTCAAAGCCCCCGTCGGCGGACGCCGCGATGCCGCACACCTGGGCCCAGTGATAAAGGCCCTTGGCCAGCGACACGACCGCCATGATGCGCAAGAAAACAACGAGATACTCGGCCCAGGTCCCTTTCGCATTGGGGACTTTCCCGAGATGCACGGGTTCGAGGAGGTCGCTGGGCCGCGTCGGCGGCTTGTGAGCTTGATCAGTCATGGCAGCGCGGCGTTTGGCATTTGCAGCAGGCCCAAGTCAATCCGGTTCAATTTCAATCCAGCTCCATTCGGGGCATTCCGGCGGCGCAGCCGCCTCCAGTGGCGGTCGACGGTCAGACGGGGTAAACAATAGCCGCTATGGAGTGAACTTATGGCAATCAAATTCGGTCGCCCGCTGGAAAGGATCCGCCCGTCTCCCGCCGAGGCGGAAGCGCCGCGCGAGCAGCGCCTTGACCTCGCGATCCGTCCTCGCCGCAATCGCCGCGCCGAATGGACCCGGCGCATGGTGCGCGAGCATGTGCTGACGACCGACGATCTGATCTGGCCGCTGTTTGTTGTCGACGGAACTAACGTCCGTGCGCCGGTGGCCTCGATGCCCGACGTCGAGCGTCTCTCGGTCGACCAGGCCGTGCGCGCCGCCGAGCGTGCGGCGAAGCTAACCATCCCTTGCATCGCGCTCTTTCCCTACACCGATCCGGACAAGCGCGACGAAACCGGCTCCGAAGCGCTTAACGCCGAAAACCTCGTCTGCGAGGCGATCCGCGCCATCAAGAAAGAGGTTCCTGACATCGGCGTCCTTTGTGACGTGGCGCTCGACCCCTACACCAGCCACGGTCATGACGGCCTTCTGCACGAGGGTGTGATCCTCAACGACGAGACGGTTGCCGTCCTGGTGCGTCAAGCCCTCGTCCAGGCCGAGGCTGGCTGCGATATTGTAGCGCCGTCCGACATGATGGATGGGCGGGTCGGGGCGATCCGCCAGGGCCTCGATGCCGCCGGCTTCGGCGATGTGCAGATCATGGCCTACGCCGCCAAATACGCCTCTGCCTTCTACGGGCCGTTTCGCGACGCGGTCGGATCGAGCACAACGCTGGTCGGCGACAAGCGCACCTATCAGATGGATCCCGCCAACGCCGACGAGGCCCTGCGTGAAGTGGAACTCGACATTGCGGAGGGCGCCGACATGATCATGGTCAAGCCCGGCCTGCCCTATCTCGACGTATTATACCGGGTAAAAGCGGCCTTTGGGATGCCCACCTTTGCCTACCAAGTGTCTGGCGAATATGCCATGATTATGGCTGCCGCGGGGAACGGCTGGCTCGAAGGGGACAAAGCCATGACCGAAAGCCTTATCGCATTCAAGCGTGCGGGCGCCGACGGCGTGCTGACCTATTTCGCCATGAGGATAGCGGAGAAACTAAAAAAGGCCGGCGCATAATTCCGTCCCCGCCTGGGACCAAACAGGGAAGGCGGATGTGTCATGCGTGAGGACAATGAATTAGTGCACTACGTGCCGATTCTGCGTCGGATTATCGTCCTGGTGGCGGTGATCATCGCTGTGCCGGTGGTCTTGTGGACTATTACCTTGTTCGTGCGCGCCTATGTTGCGCCCGCCAAAGTCCCGACCTTCCACCAACTCGCGGCGACGGCATCGTTCAACACATCACATAATTCCATATCGCCACACAACTCCATATCGCCCAGGGCGGCCGCGGATCGACCTGCCCAGGGCGAACAAGCGAAACCTTCCGGTCCGCCTCCAGCGGAGACCGAAGCAGCGACAACGGCGGCCAATGCGAGCGACTCGCCCGCTGCTCCGAAAGGTCCGTTACTTAGCGAGTCCGGTCCGCAAACCGTGGCCAGCGTGCCGCCGCCGAGCGCGATGAAAACGGTCAATATGGCAGCGGCGGCTCCGGCCGGCGTGAAATGGCCCGATGTTTCCTCAACGCCGCCCGCTCCGAAATGGCCGGAAGTGTCAACGGTGCCGCCGGCAGCCGCGCCCGCTCCCACGCCGAGCGAAAGCGCAGCGCCAGCTGGACTGCCAAAGGCGGCGGCGACCCTCGCCGAGCAACAGCAGCCCGCAGCAGGAGCGGAATCCGGTGCGGACGACCTGCCCGCCGCCGCGCCGCTCAAAGGACCTATCCCGTTGCCGCGACGACGCCCCCGCGACGCGAACACGGTGCGCATCGCGGACATGGCGCCGTCGAGTGTGCCGATCCCGCGGCCGCGGCCGGGCACCGCAGGTCCTGGCGCGCCGAGCGAAAAATCGGAGTCTCCGATCGGGTTTATCCAGAATCTTTTTCACTGAAGACTCCCGGTCAGACGCACCCGATGGGCTTGTTTTGTCTGATCGCACCCGAGCGAATGCGCCGCGCGTCATCAGCCACAACCACACGGCATTGCTGACAACATTGCCGCAAACCACGACGTCGGGGTGAAGGGTGATGACGACAACGCCGACCATCTCCGTTGGTGTTGCCGTGCTGGCGGTTGCGTTGGCTTCGTTGTCGCCAAGTCGAGCAATTGCCGGACCTCCGTTTGTAACCGACGATCCCGAACCGGTCGCGTTCGGGCACTACGAGTTCTACACACTTTCGACCGGCTCCGCAGTGCGCGGCGACGCGTCGGGCCTGGGTCCGGCTTGGGAGTTCAACTACGGCTTGGTCGCCAATGGGCAGGTCCACATCATTGTGCCGTTGGCTTTCGACAAACCGACTGGCGGCCCGTCGCAATTAGGCTTTGGCGACACCGAACTCGGCTTCAAATATCGGTTGATCGACGAGGACAAGGACGGCTCGCGCCCGATGATCGGCGTTTATCCCCTCATCGAGCTTCCCACCGGAAGCGAGAGCCGTGGCCTTGGCGCCGGCAACGTCCGCGCTTACTTCCCGCTATGGATTCAAAAGAGCTTCGGCGATTGGACGACCTACGGCGGTGGCGGTTACTGGATCAATCACGGCGACGATACGCTCAATCGTGATTACTGGTTTTTCGGCTGGCTGTTGCAGCGGCAGGTGACCAGGCAATTGGCTATCGGCGGCGAGATATTCCATCAGACCGCGACCGTCGTTTTCGGCGGCGCCGACGGCGGTAGAGCCACTACTGGATTCAACATCGGTGCAATCTATGATTTCGATGAACACAGCCATTTGCTGGTGTCCGCCGGCACGGGAGTCCAGAATGCATCCGCGACGAATCTTTTCTCCTGGTATGTCGGCTACCAGATCACCGGGCCATAAGCCGTTCGTGATTGAGAGCCCCGTTTTTCCATCGAAAACGGACGTGATTGGCACCCAACCGCTGCCGGGCGGCAGCGGGTCACGCCAGCGGCGCACCGCCTGGCATGCGCTCCGGCCGATAACCGGCAGCCGCAAGCGCCTGAAAGATATCCTCGGCGTGGGCTGCGTCGCGCGTCTCGACAGTGACGTCGAGCTTGGCGCCCTTGGCGGGTACGTCGAGGAACAGCCGATGATGATCGACGCTCAGAATGTTGGCGCCAAGCTGTCCGAGCCCGCTTGCGATCTGGCCGAGAATTCCGGGGCGATCGGGAATGGTAAGGCGGAAGGAGACGATGCGATCGGCGCGCTCGAGTTCGCGCACCATGATGGACGCGAGGATGCGCGGATCGATGTTGCCGCCGCAGAGAACCAGGCCGACCTTGCGGCCGCGAAATCTTTCAGGTTCGGCGAGCATAGCCGCTAGTCCTGCGGCACCCGCCCCCTCTGCCATTGTCTTCTGTAAAGTGAGGAAAGCGTTGACCGCCCGCTCGATCAGCGCCTCATCGACCAGGATGATGTCGCTCACCATTTCACGCACGATCGGCAACGTGACCTTCCCCACATTGGTGACCGCAATGCCTTCCGCGAGCGTTGCGCCGCCGCATGGCCGATTGCCCTGGTGGATCGCGTTCCACATCGACGGATAGAGCGCGCTCTCGACGCCGACGATCTCGATCGACGGCTTCTTCGCGCAGGCGGCGATGGCGCACCCGGAGATGAGCCCGCCGCCGCCGATCGGAACTACCAGCACATCGAGATCGGGCGCGTCTTCGAGCATCTCAAGCGCGACGGTCCCCTGCCCCGCGATGATTTGCGGATCGTCATAGGGGTGAACCCAAACAAGATGGCGCTCTTTGGCGATCATCTCGGCGCGCGCTTGCGCTTCCGCCACCGTCTCGCCATCGAGCACCACGGAAGCGCCGAGCGTCTCGGTCGCTTTGATTTTCACGAACGGGGTGGTCACCGGCATGACGATAGTCGCGGCAATGCCGAGGCGGCGAGCGTGATAGGCCACCGCCTGGGCATGATTGCCGGCCGACATGGCGATGACGCCGCGCTGGCGCTCGTCGGGAGAAAGCGCGGCAAGCTTTACGCAGGCGCCGCGCTCCTTGAAAGAATTGGTGACCTGCAAATTTTCGTATTTGACGGATATTTCAGCGCCCGTGAGCGCCGAAAGCGGTGGCGCGGCCAGCAGCGGCGTGCGTAGCACGTGTCCCGCGATCGTGCGGCGAGCCGTCTCGATGTCGGCAAGCGTCACCATGACGGCCTTTTTCCCTATTTCTGCCGACGTTACAATGCAGGAATAGGAAGCAGGTGTGCTGATGACCGATTCGACGCCGAATTCACGATGGGGGTCCGGACCAGGCGGGATCGGCGTTCCGGCCGGGATTAGGCCGCACGCCTACGATCCCGCAACCAACCCCGAGCTATTCGAGGGCGTCTTGGCCCGTCGCATCGTTGCTTTCGTGATCGATGTGATCGTTATCGGCATTCCGCTCGCCGTCGCGGCGGTATTCATCTTTGTGATCGGCCTTATCACGTTAGGTCTGGGCTGGGTGCTGTTCTGGCTGTTGTCGCCCGCTTCGGTGGTCTGGGCGCTATTCTATTACGGAATGACGCTCGGAAGCCCGGCATCGGCGACGCTCGGCATGCGCGCGATGGGCATCGAAATGCGGACCTGGTACGGAGCCCCGGCATATTTCGTGCTCGGCGCCGTGCATGCGGTCGTGTACTGGATCAGCGTCAGCGTGTTGTCGCCGTTCGTCCTGCTGGTGGGCTTCTTCAACGCGCGCCGTCGGCTTTTGCACGATATGATCGTTGGTGCTGTTGTGATCAACAGCGCGGCGCGCGCCACGTCCCTCCAACCCTACATGGCCGGGCATGGCTGATTTGGCCTTTTACGCGCCGGCATTCTCGGGCAAGCTAGGCGGCAACCGAGCCGATAACAGCGGCGAAAGGACCGTCGGTCAGAGAACACTGTGACACAACATTCCCGCGACACTCCGCAATTCTATCTGACCGCGCCGTCTCCATGCCCGTATCTCAGCGGCAATGAGGAGCGGAAGGTCTTTACCCATCTTGTCGGCGAGCGCGCCGGCGAGCTCAACAATATTCTCACCCAGGGCGGCTTTCGCCGCAGTCAGTCGATCGCCTACCGGCCGGCCTGCGAGGGCTGCCGCTGCTGCGTTTCGGTGCGCGTGCTCGCCAATGAGTTCGATCCCACGCGCAACATGAGACGGATCGTCAAGCGCAACGCCGACATCGTCGGCGAGATGAAAATCGCGGTGCCTACGTCCGAACAGTATTCGATCTTTCGCGCCTACCTTGATTCGCGTCACCGCGACGGCGGAATGGCCGATATGACGGTGCTCGATTATGCCATGATGGTCGAAGACAGCCACATCGAGACCCGCATCGTCGAGTATCGGCGGCGCGGACCCGACACCTCGACATCGGACGGGCGCGCCGGCGACCTCATAGCGGTCGCTTTGACCGACGTGCTCGGCGACGGTCTGTCGATGGTGTATTCGTTCTTCGAGCCTGATGAGGCCGCGCGTTCGCTCGGCACTCTCATGGTGCTGGATCACATTGCCCGCGCCCAAAGCATGGGGCTCGCTTATGTCTATCTCGGCTATTGGGTCCGCGGCTCGCGCAAGATGGACTATAAGAGCCGCTTCCTGCCGCAGGAGCGGCTGACGCCCGACGGCTGGGCGCGGGTGGAGTAGCCGGTTTAGCGCCGGTAGGGCGATCACCGCCCGTCGAACTTGTTGCTCTTCGGAAAGCCCTTGGGCGCGAGGCGACCGGCGTCGGCGCGATTGCCGCGCCAGTCGGCAAGTTCCTTCAACGACAGCGTGAACACGCGGCCGGCGGAATCGGTCCAGGTCAATCCCTTTTCCGCCTCGAACGTCTTGATGTCGGAAAGGCCGCCGTCCTTGTGCCGTTGGAGCCGGACGCCGCGGCCGCGCGTCATCTCGGGCACCTGATCGATCGGAAACACCAGCAGCTTGCGATTCTCGCCGATCACCGCGACGAGTTCGCCTATGGCGGGCGCGATCGCCCGCGCCGCGTCGGGCGCCGTGACGTTGAGCACCTGCTTGCCCTTGCGGGTATTGCCGAGGCACTCGTCCTCGGCAACGATGAAGCCCCTGCCCTGTTTGCTCGCAACGATGAGTTTGCGGGCGCCTTCGTGGCGGAACACCGAAATCACGTCGGCGTCCTGTTCAAGCTCGATATAAAGCCGGATTGGTTCGCCGTGCCCGCGCCCGCCGGGCAGTTTCGCCGCCTCGATGGTGTAGCAGCGCCCATTGGTGGCGAAGATCAGAAGCTTGGACGTGGTCTCGGCGAAGAAGGCGAGCTTCAAACCGTCGTCAGCCTTGAAGGCAAGGCTGGAAAGATCGGCGACCTGACCGCGGAGCGCCCTGATCCAGCCCTTTTCCGAAACCACGACGGTAACCGGTTCGCGCTCGACCAAAGCCTCCTCGATCGCCGCCTCGTCATGCGCCGGCGCCTCGGCAAACCCGGTGCGGCGTTTTCCAAGCGGCGTCTTTAGGCCAAACCTGTCGCGCACCTCGCGGATTTGGCCGGCAATGGTCTTCCACTGCGATTTTTCGGAGCGCAGCAATTCCTCGATCGACTTTTTCTCCGCGCGCAGTTCCTTGTCTTCCTTGCGGATTTCCATTTCCTCGAGGCGGCGCAGATTGCGCAGCCGCATATTGAGGATAGCCTCGGCCTGGACGTCCGAAAGCTTGAACGTCTTGATCAGCACCGGCTTCGGCTCATCCTCATTGCGGATGATCTTTATGACCTTGTCGAGATTGAGATAGGCGACCAGAAAGCCGCCCAGGACCTCGAGCCGATGCTCGATCTGAGCGAGCCGGTAGCGGGAGCGGCGCAGCAGCACATCGCGGCGGTGCGCGAGCCATTCGGTCAGCGCTTCGGCGAGGCCTACCACTTTCGGGATACGGCCGCGCACCAGCACGTTCATGTTCAACTGCACCCGGCTTTCAAGCTCGGTGAGCTTGAACAGGCTCTCCATCATCAGCGCCGGATCGACGCCGCGCGAGCGCGGCTCGAAGACGAGGCGCACGTCTTCGGCGGATTCGTCGCGCATGTCGGCGACGAGCGGCAGCTTCTTCTCGTTGATCAGCTCGGCTATGCGCTCGACCAAGCGCATTTTCTGCACTTGCCACGGAATTTCGGTGATCACGATCTGATAGGTGCCGCGGCCGGTGTCTTCGGTCTTCCAGCGCGCGCGCAGGCGAAACGAGCCGCGTCCGGTGGTGTAGGCTTCGGCAATTGCTTCGGGGGGATCGACCACGATGCCGCCGGTCGGAAAATCCGGACCGGGGACAAATTTCAGCAGCGTGCGGGTGCGCGCGTTTGGCTGGTCGATCAGATGCAGCGCCGCATCGCACAGTTCCGCAATGTTGTGCGGCGGTATCGCCGTCGCCATGCCGACCGCGATACCCTGCGAGCCGTTGGCGAGAAGATTGGGGAACGCCGCCGGCAACACAACCGGCTCTTCCGAGACCCCGTCGTAATTGGGACGGAAATCAACCGCGTCCTCGTCGATGCCGTCGAGCAGAAGCCGGGCGGCCTCGGTCAGCCGCGCCTCGGTATACCGGTAGGCGGCGGCGTTATCGCCGTCGATATTGCCGAAATTGCCCTGGCCGTCGACCAGCGGATAGCGCGAGGAAAAATCCTGGGCGAGCCGCACCAGCGCATCGTAAATCGCCTGGTCGCCGTGCGGATGGAAATTGCCCATCACATCGCCGACGATCTTCGCCGATTTCTTGAACGTGGCGCCGGGATCAAGCCGCAGCAGCCGCATGCCGTAGAGGATGCGGCGGTGCACCGGTTTGAGCCCATCGCGCGCGTCGGGCAGCGCCCGATGCATGATGGTCGAGAGCGCATAGGCGAGGTAGCGCTCTTCGAGCGCCTCGCGCAGCGGAACCTGTTGGATGTCACCAGGTTCCGGGGGAATCACCTTCTTATTCATGGTGCCAACGGGTTAGCGCGGTTGGCCTTTGTGAACAAGAACGGCCGCAATAAAGCGGGCGCGGGCATCCGGCAATGGCAGCCCCCGCGGCGAAAACGCGTGGCGATCGAGGAAAAAACCGGTCAGCGCAAAGGCATCGGCGACATCGGCGTCCGAGGCTGGCGCATTCTCGGCGCGCAGAAAGTCCGGCAACCGCATGAGCTTGTCCCGGTAAGCCTCTCCCGCCGCACGCGAAACGGCGCGCCCCGACCGTGGCGAGACATAGATGAGATCGGCGGTGGCGCCGGTCGCGGCACAGGCCGAAAGATCGAGGCCGAAGCCGAGCTCGGCGAGAAACGCCAGCTCGAATTGCGCAATCATCGGGGCGACCACGGCCGGATCGTCAAGAGCATCGAGGATCGTTTCCAGCGCATCATGAATCCCCGCATGCGGCTCGCGCTCGGCAAGGAGCCGGCACAAAGCAGCGAGATGGGTCACGCCATGCACCGCGTGCGCAGCGTCGAGGAACGTGGCGGCGCGCAGATTGACACCCTCAACCGCGTAGTTGCCGAGATGGTCGTCGAGCCGCGCCCGCCAGGTCGCGCGGAGCGAGTTTCCGGGCTGCAAGACACCGCGCAGCCGCGTACCGGCGCCGCCACGGACAAGCCCCAGATGGCGGCCGCGCTCTTGCGTCATCAGTTCGAGGATGACGCTGGTCTCGCCGTGGCGCTTGGCGCCGAGCACGATAGCTTCATCGGTCCATTGCATAGGCAATATGTAGCGCGATTTGTGCGGATTCGTACCGGCGCGCCGTCCGTCACTCCCGCGGAAACTCCAGTCCCATCTCGCGGTAACGTTCGGGGTCGTCGCCCCACCCCTCGCGCACTTTGACAAAGAGAAAGAGGTGTACCGGGTGTTCGATCGAGGCAGCGATTTCGGTGCGCGCCGCGGCGCCAATGGCCTTGATCGTCTGCCCGCCCTTGCCGAGCACGATCTTGCGCTGGCTTTCGCGCTCGACATAGATCGTCTGTTCGATACGAACGGCGCCGTCCCGCAGTTCCTTCCATATCTCGGTCTCGACCGTCGAGTGGTACGGCAATTCCTGGTGCAGCCGCAGAAAAAGCTTTTCCCGGGTGATCTCGGCGGCAAGCTGGCG
Organism: uncultured Alphaproteobacteria bacterium; assembly: GCA_963777635.1. GTDB lineage: Bacteria > Pseudomonadota > Alphaproteobacteria > Rhizobiales > Xanthobacteraceae > BOG-931. The sequence continues at coordinate 13,952 of CAVZSB010000045.1, read as the reverse complement.
CAACGGCGCGTCCGAGATTTGATCCTCGGGGTAGAGCCACGGGCCTTCCGGCACATGGGCGGCGAAAAAGCGTTTGAGATCGGTAACGCCGTCGCCGGACCGCGCGGAAACCATGAAAGTCGCAGCGAACGCCGCCCGCTCGTTGAGCGATTGCGCCAACGCGAGGAGCTTGGGCTTCTGTACCGTGTCGACTTTGTTGAGCACCAGAACCTTGGGCGCCCTGATATCGGCGAGCTTACGCAAGATCGCCTCCTCGTCCTCCTCCACGCCTTTGTGCGAGTCGATGAGAAGCGCAACGACATCGGCATCCTGCGTGCTGCCCCAGGCGCTGCCCACCATGGCGCGGTCGAGCCGCCGGCGCGGCACGAAAATTCCAGGCGTATCGACGAAGATCAGTTGCGCTGCACCTTCGATCGCGATGCCGCGAATGAGCGCGCGCGTGGTCTGCACCTTGGGCGTGACGATCGAGATTTTGGCGCCGACCAGCGCGTTGAGGAGTGTCGACTTGCCGGCGTTGGGGGCGCCGATCAGCGCCACGAAGCCGCAACGCCTGCTTGGCTCGGCCAGTTCAACCATTCGCCCGCTCGGGTTTCACGCCTTCGCGCTCCATCATGGCGGCGGCGGCGGCCTGTTCGGCCACGCGCTTGGAGCGCCCCACGCCCTCGGCGGGCGCAAGCTTGGGAAGCTGCACGGCGACACGAAATTCCGGATCGTGGTCCGGGCCGGATCGGGCGACCTCGCGATACACCGGCGTAGGCAAACCCCGCGCCTGCGCCCATTCCTGCAACACGGTCTTCGGATCCCGCAGCGGCTGCGCGGTTGTGCGCATGCGCGCTTCCCATAGCCTTCCGACCAGCGCCTCGGCCGCGGAGAATCCGCCGTCTAAATAAGCCGCACCGATCAGGGCCTCGCAGACATCGGCGAGGATCGCCGGCCGGGTGCGGCCGCCGGCATTGGCCTCGGATGCGCCGAGCCGGATCGCCGTGCCGAGATCGATGGCGCGTGCGATCTCGGCGCAGGTCTCCTTGCGCACGAGGTCGGCGAGACGGCGCGACAACTCGCCCTCGTCGGCTTTGGGAAAGGCGCGGAACAGCATGTCGGAAATCACCAGGCCGAGGACGTGATCGCCGAGGAATTCGAGCCGCTGATAGCTGCCGGCGCGGTTGCGCGCACCCTTGAGTGAGGAAATGTGTGACAGTGCGCTGTCGAGTATCGTGGCGTCGGCAAAACGATAGCCGATACGTTCTTCCAGCGAACCGTCGCCACGGCGGCGGCGACGGCGGGTTTCCTTTTGACCATCGGCTGGCTCGCCAAGCGCGGCCAGCGGCCGGACGATTTCAGCGGCAGACGGCTCTTGCGGCGCAGGGACCGATTTACCTTTGCCCCGCCCGCTCATCGCACCAGCGTGAACAACCGGTACCAGCGCACCGTCCAAGGCCAGCGCCATACCTCCCAGGCATGCGCGCCGTCCCGGATCGAGAAGAAAATGATCTGCGCCCTGCCGATGATGTTCTCGTAGGGCACGTAACCGACCGCGCTGAGCACGCGGCTGTCGGTCGAATTGTCGCGGTTGTCGCCCATCATGAAATAGTGGTCTGGCGGTACCGTGTAGAGTTGGGTGTTGTCGTAGAAGCCGTTCTCGGTGAGATCGAGCGTCGTATAGACCACGCCGTTCGGCAGCGTTTCGCGATAACGCCTGACGTGCTGGACCACCCCGTCGTCGTCGGTGACGAAGTCCTCGATGCGCTCGCGCTTGATCGGTTGGCCGTTGATGTTGAGCACGCCGTCGATCATCTGAATGTGGTCGCCGGGAAGACCGATGACGCGCTTGATGTAGTCGGTGGAATCGTCCTTGGGCAGGCGAAACACGACAACGTCGCCGCGGCCGACCGGCTGGCCCAGAATGCGCCCCGAGAAAACCGGCGGTGAGAACGGGAACGAATAATGGGTGTAGCCGTAGGAATATTTTGAGACGAAGAGATAGTCGCCGACGAGGAGCGTCGGGATCATCGATCCCGATGGGATATTGAAAGGTTGAAACAAAAAGGTGCGGATAACCAGGGCGATGATAAGGGCGTGGAAAATCACCCGTACAGTCTCGGCGAATCCGCCTTCTTTCCGTTTTGTTCCGGTCTGCACGCTCATCTGCCTGTGGTTCCGTTTGCGAAAAATCTCGCCCCGGGACGTTGTAGCCCTTGAGCCAATACCACGCAATTGCACGCGGGATTTCGCCGCGGGGGGCCGCACAATCGTCATTACCTTGGAAGGTCATACGCTTAGCGCCAGGCCGCCGCGAAATGACCAATTTGTCATGGCCGCCGCGGCTCCGCAGTGGCAACCGGGCGACGCGTCAGGGGCGGAGAACGGCAACAGCCGAGATCACGACAAAGGCGTGGGCGGTCGGCCCTTCGTCAGTCATCGTGAGGTCGATGCGCGGCTCGTAGCCCGCCGGGGTCATTGCCGCGAGGCGCCGCTTGGCGCCGCCGGTCAGTTCCAGTGTTGGCCGGCCCGACGGCAGATTGACCACGCCCATGTCGCGCCACCACACTCCAGCACGAAGCCCGGTGCCGAGCGCCTTGGCGCAGGCTTCCTTGGCGGCGAAACGCTTGGCGTAGGTTTCGACGCGGTTTCGCCGTTTGTCCGCTTTGGCTCGTTCGGTCTCGGTGAACACACGATCGAGGAAGCGGTCGCCGTGGCGCTCGATCACCTTGGCAATGCGGTTTGCATCGCAAATGTCGGAACCGATACCCAGAATCATGAGGCGGTCCCGGTCGCTCGGGTGCGGCGGCCGTGATCCATGGCCGCGCGCATTCTGGCCACGGCCCCCTCGAGCCCACCGAAAACCGCCTCGCCGATCAGGAAATGGCCAATATTGAGTTCGGCGATCTCGGCGAGCGACGCGATCCGTTCGGCGCTGACGAAGTCGAGACCGTGGCCGGCATGCACTTCAAGACCGGCGCGCGCCGCAAGCGCCGCGCCACTGGCGATGCGGGCGAACTGATCCTCGGCGGCGATGCGATCGCCCGCCGCGAGCGCTTCACACCAGCTTCCGGTATGTATTTCGATGACCGGGGCGCCAATCGCCGCGGCGGCTTCGATCTGCGCCGGCTCGGCGGCGATGAACAGCGAAACGCGGATGCCGGCCCCGCTCAGTTGTCCAACCGTTGCACGCAACAGATCGCGCTGACCGGCAGCATCGAGCCCGCCTTCGGTCGTGCGCTCGGCCCGGCGCTCGGGAACGATGCAAACGGCGTGTGGTTGAATCTTGCAGGCGATCGCCACCATCTCCGGCGTTGCCGCCATTTCGAGATTGAGCGGCTTTTTGATACGGGCCTTAAGCCGCGCGACGTCGTCATCGACGATGTGGCGGCGGTCCTCGCGCAAATGCGCGGTAATACCGTCGGCGCCAGCCGCGATCGCGATCTCGGCCGCCTTGACCGGATCTGGATGTCGTCCGCCGCGGGCGTTACGCAGGGTCGCGACGTGATCGACGTTGACACCAAGGCGGATGGGATGAAGAGCGGGCATGTGAAATTGGCTAGCCGTTGACCCGCTCGACGTTGGCTATCACCTTCTTCGCGCGCAATTGCGAGATGATCGAAGTGAGATGCTTGAGATTGTAAACCTCGAGATCGATTGTCACTTCGGTGAAATCCGGCGATTGCCGCGACATGTGGATGTTGTCGATGTTGCCGTCATGCTCGGCGATCACTTGTGCGATCTGCGCGAGCGATCCCGGCTCGTTCACCGACTGTACCGCGAGCCGCGCCGGGAAACGCTGTGGGGCTTTCTCGTCCACATCCCACCGCACGTCGAGCCAGCGCTCCGGCTGGTCTTCGAATTCCTTCAGAGCGGACGCCTGGATCGGATAGATGGTGATGGCCTCTCCGGGCGTCATGATACCGACGATGCGGTCGCCCGGAACCGCGCCGCCGTTGGGCGCAAAACGCACCGGCAGGTCGGTGTTGATGCCGCGGATCGGAATCGCGGCGCCGTTTTCAGCGACTTCGGGAACCTTGAACTTCACCGCCTTGGCGCGCTTGAGCCCGAACCATCCGCTTTCCGCCGCAGGCGCGACCGCGGTGACGCGCTCGTCCTTGTAATCGGGATACATGGCGCGCACGACGTCGGCCGCTTTCATTTCACCGCGGCCGACGGCCGACATCACGTCGTCGATCGAGGCACGTGCAAGCCGCGGCAGCGAGCCTTCGAGTTGCTCGTCGGAATAGGCGATTTTGGCCCGCTGACAGAGCCGTTCGAGTATGCGGCGCCCGAGGCCGGAATATTGGTCGCGAATGGCGGCGCGGGTCGCCCGCCGGATCGCCGCCCGCGCTTTACCGGTGACGACGATGGATTCCCACGCCACCGGCGGCGCGGTTTGCGCCTTGGAAGTGAGGATCTGCACCTCGTCGCCGTTTTGCAGCGGCGAGATTAACGGACCGATCTTGCCGTTGATTTTCGCGCCGATCGCCATGTTACCGACATCGGTGTGGACCGCGTAGGCGAAATCGATCGGCGTCGCGCCGCGCGGCAGCGCGATGAGTTTGCCCTTCGGGGTAAAACAGAAAACCTGATCGTGGAACAGTTCGAGCTTGGTGTGCTCCAGAAATTCTTCCGGGTTGGAGCCTTCGGCCAGGAGTTCGACCGTGCGCCGCAGCCACGCATAGGCGTTTGATTCACGCGACAGCATCTCGGTCGGCGAACCGACGCCGTCCTTATAAAGCGCATGCGCGGCAATGCCGTATTCGGCGATCTGCTGCATCTCGCGGGTGCGGATTTGCAGCTCGACGCGCTGTTTGCCAGGGCCGATCACGGTGGTGTGGATCGAGCGGTAGTCGTTTTGCTTGGGCGTCGAGATGTAATCCTTGAAGCGGCCGGGCACGACCGGCCACGTCGTGTGGACGATGCCGAGCGCCTGGTAACACTCGGCGACGTCGCCGACCACGACGCGGAATCCGAAGATGTCCGAGAGCTGCTCGAAGCCGACGGCCTTCCGCTCCATCTTGCGCCAGATCGAATAGGCGCGCTTGCGCCGGCCCGAGACCTCGGCGGCGATGCCGCTGTCGGTGAGTTTTTTGGCGAGCTGCTGCTCGATCTCGGTGATCCAGCCCCTGCTGCGCTTCGCCAGTGTCTCAAGCCGCTCGGCGATGACCTTGTAGGCCTCGGGATTGAGTTCGCGGAAGGATAAATCCTCCAATTCCTCGCGCATTTCCTGCATGCCCATGCGGCCGGCAAGCGGCGCATAGATGTCGAGCGTTTCCTCCGCCGTGATGCGGCGGGCTTCCGGCGACCGGTATTCCAGCGTGCGCATGTTGTGGATGCGGTCGGCGAGCTTGATCAGCAGCACCCGCACGTCATCGGCAATGGCAAGAAGCAGTTTGCGCAGGTTCTCCGCCTGCTTCGCCTCTTTGGAGACGAGGTCGAGTTTCTTCAGCTTGGTGAGGCCCTCCACCAGCACGCCGATGTCATGACCGAACAGGCGGTCGATCTCCGCACGCGTCGCGTCGGTGTCCTCGATCGTGTCATGCAGCAGCGCTGCAGCGATGGTGGCGTCGTCAAGCTTCAGATCGGTCAGGATCGCGGCGACCTGGAGCGGATGCGAGAAATATGGGTCGCCCGAAGCCCGCTTCTGCTCGCCGTGCGCGCGCATGGCGTAGACGTATGCGCGGTTAAGCAGATCCTCGTTGGCCGCGGGGTTGTATTGCTTGACCCGGTCGATCAGCTCGAACTGCCGCATCATCCGCGGCTTGCGCGGCTTCGGCGCGACCTCGTCGTCCTGTGGCACGAGGGCCGGAGCGCGCGCGACCGCGACCCGCAAGCGGGGCTGGTTCTGCATCCGCGGCAAATCGATCGGCGAGCGCGCCATCAAGACCTCGGCTTCGCCGCCAAGACCGGCGAAGGCTGCTCATAAAGATATCATGGCGCGGGCTTGGCACCACAAGGCAGCGCCCCCGGGGAGCCGCGCGACGATTAAAGTCGCCCGCACTTGGCAAACTTTCCGTTACCGCACTGCACCCTTTCGCGCCTCGGCCTCGCGGATCAGCGCGCGCAGCCGCGACGGCGTGGCCGGAAGCGTATCGATGCGCACGCCGAGTGGGCGCAGCGCATCCTCGATCGCGCTCGCAACCGCCGGCGGCGCGACCATGCGGCCGCCCTCGCCGGCTCCCTTGACGCCATATTCGGTGTAGGGCGACGGCGTCACCAGGTGACCGATGCGCACCTGCGGCGGCACGTTGCCAATCCGCGGCATCAGATAATCCTGGAATGACGTCTGCAACGGCTGGCCATCCTTGTCGTACTGGAACTGCTCGAGCAACGCCGTGCCGATGCCTTGCGCCGTGCCGCCGCGCACGTGCCCGTCCACGGTCATCGGATTGATCATGGTGCCGCAATCATGCACCGCGACATAGTCCAGGAACTTCACCTCCCCGGTCTTCACGTCGACTTCGACCACCGGCATGTGACACATGTGACCCATGATCGGATAGAAAATGCCGAAATCGCTGTCGCTCTTGGGCAAAGTGGCCAGCGGGTGATCGTAGGTGTAGTTCGCGTCGAGGCCGCTGGTCAGGTCCGGATCGTCTGGCAGCGACAGACGAAAAAAGTGCGCCTGCGTGGCGACTTCGGCGATCGACACTTCCAGGCCTGACGCGCCTTTGACGCCGATCTTGCCGTTGCGAAACTCCAGGTCGTGCGGACCGGCCTCGAGCATGTGGCCGGCGACGCGCTTGAGCTTTTGCTTGATGATCGAGGCGGCGCCGGCGATCGCGCCAGTCACCATCACCGTATACCGGCTGCCACCCGGCCCGGTTCCGGGAAGTCCGTGATCGGTGTCGGAATAGGTTATGCTGATATCGGCCGGGTCCATGGTGAGCTGCTCGGCGAGGACCATGGCGGCGACCGTTTCCGGACTGTTGCCCCAGCAGGGCGCGTGCAGCGAGATGATGGCCTTGCCGGTCGCGTCGATCTTGACCGAGGCGCTTTCCGGCGAACTCGTCAGCGCAAATCCCGGTGTGCGGTTGAGCATCCAGAATTCGGTGGCGCTGAACACACCCTTCTCCTGACAGCTCGCGACACCGATGCCGACGTAGCGTCCTTGCGTGCGTGCCAGTTGCTGTTTCTCGCGCCAGCCGTCGTAGTCGAGCATCTGCAGCGCCATATCGAGCGCGCCGGGATAATTGCCGCTGTCGTAGAGATTGCCGGTTGGAATCTGATAGGGAAATTCCTCCGGCCTGATGAAATTGTCGTAGCGGAACGCGATCGGGTCAAGATTGAGTTCCTCGACCGCAGCGTCCACGATGCGCTCGATCATGAAGTTGGTGACTTCGGAACCAAAGCCGCGGCAGGCGCCCTGCTGGCACTTGTTGGTGAACACGGCGTAGATTTCGGCGCCGACCGCGCGGATCTTGTAAGGGCCTACGGTTTGCGAGAAGCCGTTGCCGTGCGTTCCCAGCCCGAACTGGAAATAAGCGCCATAGTCGTCCACGACCCGATAGCGCAGCGCCGTCATCCGGTGGTCGGCATCGAGCGCCAGTTCGACGTCGTAGGTGCGGTCCGATCCGTGACCGTCGCAGGCGGTGATGCTGTCGATCCGATCCTCGACATACTTGACCGGCCGGCCGGCCATGCGCGAACCCACTGCGGATAGCACTGCCACCTTGTGAAGGAACAGCTTGCTGCCGAAGCTGCCGCCGGCATCCACCGGAATGATGTTGACCTGGTGGCTCGGGACTTTGAGCGCGGCTGCGATCGTGAAGCCGATGTAATTGTACATCGAACTGTTGACGTAGATCGTGAACTTGCCCGATCCCTCGTCGAAGCTTGTGACGGCGCCGCAGGTCTCGATCGGCTGACCGCCGGAACGCGCCCAGCGCAGGTGGCGTTTGACTACGTGCGTGGCTTGGGCAAATTCCTGCTCGACCGGCCCAAACACATAGTTGCGATGCTCGGCGATGTTGTCGGGACCGCGCTCGGGATGGAGCACGGCGTCGCCTTTCGAATTGATCGCGTCCATCATGTCCGAAACGGCCGGCAGCAGCTCGTATTCGACCCTGATGAGCCCGATGGCGTCTTCGGCGATGTAGCGTGTATCGGCGACGACCAGCACCACCGGCTCGCCGACATGGCGCACCTTGCCGAGCGCGATGCATCGCTGCTCGACCGGCGGGTTGGCGAAGCACGGCAGCGGCCCGGTCTCCTTCGCCGCGTCCGCCCCGGTAATCACCGCGACGACGCCCGGCAACGCCTGCGCCGCCGCTTTGTCGATCGACTTGATCCGCGCGTGCGCATGCGGGCTGCGCAACACCGCGGCATGCGCCATGTTCGGCAGAGAGATGTCATCGACGAACCGCCCGCGGCCGATCAGAAAGCGCGGGTCTTCCTTGCGCAACATGCGCGTGCCGATGACACTGAGCCGCTGATCCGGGCGTTCCTTCTGCCGACCCGGCGGCGGCGAATGGATTTTGCCCGCCTCCGCCATCAGCGTGCCGCCCCTTCGGCTCGCATCAGCTCGACCGCACGCTCCACCGAACTGACGATGTCTTCGTACCCGGTGCAGCGGCAGATATTATCGTTGAGGCGGAGCCGGATGGTTTCGCGGTCGGGATTGGGATTTTCACGCAGAAGCTCGGTGACAAGCATCAGCATTCCCGGGGTGCAGTAGCCGCATTGCAGTCCGTGTTTCTCCCAGAAGGCGCGCTGCAGCGGATTCAAATTATTGAGGCGGCCCAGTCCCTCGACGGTCTCGATATTGCGGCCGTCGGCCTGAACCGCAAGCGTGCAACAGGATCGCGTCGCCAGCCCGTCGAGAAGAATGGTGCAGGCGCCGCATACGCCGCTTTCACAACCCACATGCGTGCCGGTCAGGCCGATTTCGTGGCGGATGAAGTCGGACAGCAACAGCCGGGGCTCGATGCGCCGCCGAAAGCCGCGCCCATTCACGGTGACGTTGACCTCCATTTCGCTCATTGCGCCGTCACCCCATCGATCGGCTGGCCGGCGCGGCCGAAGGCAATGCGCAGCATCCGCCGGGTCAAGGTCGCCGTGACGTCGCGGCGATACGCTTCGTCGGCATGCAAATCGCCGGCTGCGGGGATGTTGCCAGCCGCGGCGTCCGCGACCGCCTCGACGGTAGCGGCAGAAGCGGGCTTGCCCTCGAGCGCGGCTTCCGCGGCTGGAATTCGGAACACGTTGTCGACCGTATTGCGAAAGCCGATGCGGACATCGCGGCAGGTGCCATAGCGGATAGTCATGAGACAACCGGCCGCGATAAGCGCGCGATCGCCGAAGCGCTGGCTGACTTCGAGGAACGAATAGCCATGGCCAGCGGGTAACCGTGGAACGCGTATCTCGATGAGCATTTCATCAGCGGCGAGATCGGTTGCGAACGGCGCCTTGAAAAACCGCTCCGCGGCAATCGTGCGCGACGAGCGCGCGCTCCGCGCGACCATGCTCCCTCCCAGCAGCGTAACGACCAGCGGGATCTCGAATGCCGGGTCGTTGTGGCAGAGGTTGCCACCGATGGTGCCGCGGTTACGAATGGAATGATTGGCGACGTGCTGATAGGCCTCGACCATGATCGGGCAGCCGGCCGCAACGGCAGGCGAGCGCAGGATGGTGTTGTGGGTCGTCAGCGCGCCGATGCGGAGCTGTCCGTATTCCTCGATGATGTACTGAAGCTCCGTCAACCGGCTTACATCGATAAGACGGCCCGGCGCGACGCGCCGCAGGTTGAGCATCGGAACGAGGCTGTGCCCGCCCGCCAGCAGCTTGGCTTTGCTGCCATGCTTGGACAGGGCATCAAGCGCGGCACGCACATTGGCCGGCCTCTCGTATTCGAATACGGGAGGCTTCATCGGCCTTCCCTCCCCTGACTTCCCTTGGCCCGAACGGCTGAAATCCGCCGGTTCTGTCTTCTTATTTGGCGATTGTTTCCGATTGACTTCGTTCTTGCAAGGGAAGTCGCCAGCGTATGACGGCGCAGCCGCGCCAAAACACCGACATGCCGCGCGGGCTTGTCGCGATCGTCGGATGCGGCTCGCCCGATCGCAGTTGAGCCATCGCAGCACTTATGGTCCAGTCGGCACTCGCCGTTTGTTCCGCGATCGTGGAGAAAATCGATGCCGTTCTCGCTGCCCGAACTCCCCTATGCGTATGACGCGCTTGCCCCCTACATGTCGCGCGAGACGCTCGAATTCCATCACGACAAGCATCACCTCGCCTACGTCAATAACGGCAATAACCTGATGAAGGGCACCGATTACGAGGGCAAGCCGCTTGAGGAGGTGGTCAAGAGCTCATTCTTCGGCAATCCCAGCCTCTTCAACAATGCGGGGCAACACTACAACCACGTTCATTTCTGGAAATGGATGAAGCCGGGCGGCGGCGCCGGAATGCCCGGCAATCTGGAAAAGCAGATCGTCGCCGATCTCGGATCGGTGGCAAAGATGAAGGAGAGCTTTATCCAGGCCGGCGTCACCCAGTTCGGCTCCGGCTGGTGCTGGCTCGCCGTCAAGTTTGGCAGGATCGAGGTGATGAAGACCGCAAACGGCGAGAGCCCGCTGGTTCACGGCGCCAAACCGATTCTAGGCTGCGATGTGTGGGAGCATTCCTATTATATCGACTACCGCAACCGCCGCCCCGATTACCTCAAGGCCTTCGTCGATAATCTGGTCGATTGGGAATACGTCGCCGAAATGTTCGAAGCGGCCGCGAAGTAAGCGCTTGAGCTTCCCGGAGACTCGGGCAGGTAGCTGGCGCACGCCCGAACCGATGGCCGCTTCGCGCCCGACGGCCGCAGACCGTATCATCGGCCCCGCTGCGTCAAGCCGGAACTGCCAGCGGACGCGCCGGGATGGTGGCGAACGATGCTTATTCTTCCTCGTCGCCGACGTCGGAATCGGGCTCGGGCTGGCTTTCCGGAGGCGTAAGACCTTCCAGCCCCTTGAGCAGCTCCTCCTCGCTCATGCGGTCGGTCGTCACTTCGGTGTCGTCGGCATCGACGCCGGTTCCCGGCGTGCCGATCAGCGGAACTCCTCCCTCGGGCTCCGGCTCGTCGACCTCGACGTATTTCTGCAGCGAATGAACGAGTTCCTCTTTGAGGTCCTCGGGTGACACCGCCGTGTCGGCGATCTCGCGAAGCGCAACGACCGGGTTCTTGTCGTTGTCGCGTTCGACGGTGATTTGCCCGCCCGAGGAGATCATGCGCGCGCGGTGGCTCGCGAGCAGCACGAGATCGAAGCGGTTTTCGACCTTGTCGATGCAATCTTCGACGGTGACGCGGGCCATAATCGCTGCTCCTGAAGGGTTTTGCGGCGGGACCTCGGGTCCCGGCTGGGCGGTAGGTATCGCTACGCGGAGGCAAGTGCAAGGGCGTTTTTCCGCGCTTACCTTGTTGAATAATTAACTTGGCGCGCCCGCACGGCTCTGTTAGCAAATTTTCGGGAACCCGGATGCGGCACCGCGCTTTGTTTCTCACGGTCTGCCGCGACGGCTTGCCACAGTTATGGCGGTCGCTGGCTGGCGCCATATGGCCGCCCAGGGGCATTTGCAAAATTGCGCGCTGCCCTGAGACCAAGACTATCGCGACCACCGAGACTACCGCGTTTTTGCCATCGTGCCCGCGTAGTTAGGCATTGGTGGCGACAAGCAAGTTTTAAACGACGCCGGAACGTCGGTGCTATTGCGGCTCATCCGGTTTCATAACCAGAAACACGTTCGAGAGACCTTGATGTCGGCACAGATCGAAAAAATCGCGCTATTCATTGATGGCGCCAACCTTTACGCGACCGCGAAATCGCTGGGTTTTGATATCGATTACAAGCGCCTTCTCCGCGAGTTCCAATCGCGCGGCTATCTGGTGCGGGCGTTCTACTACACCGCGGTGATCGAGGATCAGGAATATTCCTCGATCCGCCCACTGATCGATTGGCTCGATTACAACGGCTACACCGTCGTCACCAAGGCGACGAAGGAGTTCGTCGATCAGACCGGCCGGCGCAAGGTCAAGGGCAACATGGACATCGAGCTCGCTGTCGGCGCGATGGAATTAGCGCCGCACATCGATCAGATGGTCCTGTTCTCCGGCGACGGCGACTTCACCAAGCTGGTGGAGGCCGTGCAGCGGCGCGGCGTGCGCGTCATCGTTGTATCCACCATTTCAACACAACCGCCCATGGTTGCGGACGAGTTGCGCCGTCAGGCCGACGAGTTCGTCGATATCATTACCCTGCAAAATAAGATCGGCCGCGATCCTGGGGAGCGCCCTGCGCGCGAGCCGCGTGAGGCCCGGGAACCGCGCCATACGCCGCAATTTCTGCAGCGCAGCACCGGGGCCCCGCGCACCGAGGTTCAGCTCGAAGAAGACGAGTTCGACGAAGAATAGGCGATCCGGTGGCCGAGATGGCCCGCCCGAGCGGCAAACCCGGTCGCAATTGTCCGCACTGTCCCCGCCTTGTTGCCTTCCGCAACGACTGGCGCAAGGAGGAGCCGGACTGGTTCAACGCGCCGGTCCCCTCATTCGGGCCAATCGAGGCGCGCCTCCTGATCGTCGGGCTTGCTCCCGGTCTGCGCGGCGCCAACCGCACCGGACGGCCGTTCACCGGCGACTATGCCGGCGATCTTCTCTACGCCACGCTGAAGGACTTCGGCTTAGCGCAAGGAAGTTACGAGGCGCGCCCCGACGACGGCCTCACGTTGATCGATTGCCGCATCACCAACGCCGTGCGGTGCGTGCCGCCGGAAAACAAGCCGACGCCGCTTGAGATAACGACCTGCCGCGATTTCCTTGCTGCCACCATCCGTGAAATGACCAGGCTTCGCGCTATCGTTGCGCTTGGCCGGATTGCCCACGAAACGCTGGTACGGGCGCAATCCGCGCGGCGAAGAGATCACCCATTCGCCCATGGCGGCGCACGCGTGATGGGCGATTTCATGTTGTTCGACAGCTATCACTGCTCCCGCTACAACACCAACACCGGCGTACTGACGCCGCAGATGTTTCGCGATGTATTCGCGCAGGTGCGCGTGCACCTGGATGCAAGCTAACCCGTCATGCCCGGCCTTGTGCCGGGCATCCACGTCTCGGTTTCCATCCTCAAAAGGAAGTCGTGGATGGCGGGGCCAAGTTTACAGCCGGGCCGACCACTTCGGGTCGGACCCGGTTGCCCGGCCAATGCCCCTATACGAAAATCGAAGTTTCGTATTTGCCGGTGCCCATCTCCCCGGGTGGGAAGATGCCGTGCCGCTCGATCCACTCGAACAACTCGTCGAAAGTCTGTTTCGAGTATGGCTCGAACACCAGTCGCTCGCCCGGCCCCCAGCGCCGCGTGTCCATCTGATCGTGAAAGCGCGCTGGGAATTCCTTCTTATAGTAGTGAGTGTAGAGTTCGGGCCGCAGATCAATGTCGCGTTGGGCGCGGCGCAAGGCGCGGAAATATTTGCGTACATCCTCCGCGTCCGGCGTTCCGGTGACCATCGACGCGATCATGAACGTGGTATCGATGATCTTGCGGAAGCCGAGTTGCTCGACGAAATAATACGGTCCGCTGAACAGCGACGCCGCCGGCACCTTGCGGTCGACCAACAGTTCCATGCGGTTGAACAACAGGCCGTCCCTGAATGACAGCTTGATGTCCTCAGGCTTGAGATACTGCTCGAGCCCCTGAATGGCCGAATAGTGACTGCCCGACTGATAGCCGACCGAGATCGGCACTCCGGCGAGATCCGCCGGCGCCTTTACCGGCGATTCCGGCGGCACGAATATGCCGCAAGGCGAAACGGAGTAGCAGTCGGCGTAGAGCTTGCCGTGGCCGTTTGAGGCCGCGACATTCACCGTCCAGTGGCAGGCACCGCTGACGTTGCAGGTACGCCCGGCTTCGAATGTCTGATAGGCACCGACCTTATCGCCAAGCTGGTGGCCGCCCGGCGCGCTCGAAGGCAAAGCTTCGCGGAAC
>CAVZSB010000044.1:0-37880 GCA_963777635.1 uncultured Alphaproteobacteria bacterium | reverse complement strand
AGCCGAGGAAAGATTGATGGCGATAATCTGGTCCCATTTTTCGATCGGAAATTCCTCGATCGGCGCAACATGCTGGATGCCGGCATTGTTGATGAGGATATCAACCGAACCGAAAGTCTTCTCGGTCGTTTGCACCATGGCGGCGATTTCGGCCGGCTTGGTCATATCCGCCGACGAATAGGTCGCTTTGACGCCGAAATCCTTCTCGATCCCGGCGCGCTCCTTTTCGATCGCGGCGGCGTCGCCGAAGCCGTTGATGGTGACATTGGCGCCCTGTTCCGCGAGCGCACGCGCGTAAGCCAACCCGATGCCGGACGTCGAGCCCGTCACCAGCGCGGTCTTTCCTTTCAGCATGATCATCCCCAATTCAAGAAGGTGCGCCTATGTGCAATGCGCGTTGCGTATAACTATTGCTTGAGTGGCGGCAATGTGAGACGCTTTTTGCTGCAGCGCAATATCAAATTTGGCAGTCACGTCACGTTTTCGCGATGCCGCCCGAACCGTTACAAAGGGCAAAATAGAGCCGTCTCCGTGGCTACCAGATGACAGCGATGCCGCCCACAATTTTTCCAGCGCCCGATCACGATCACGGCAGCTGCACCAGCGCCGCTATCGCCCACGCCGAAGCCCTGTGCACCGCGCGCGCGCAACGGTTGACGCCGATGCGCCGGCATGTGCTCGAGGCGCTGCTCGCAAGCCACAAGCCGCTCGGAGCCTACGAAATCATTGAACGGCTGGCGGGTCGGACCCGGCCGGCGCCGATCACCGTCTATCGCGCGCTCGAATTTTTGCGCGACAATGGCCTTGTTCATCGGATCGAGAGCCGCAATGCCTTCGTCGCCTGCGTGCACAATCACGCCGGCGGCGACCCTGTGGTCTTCCTCATCTGCGAGCATTGCGGAGCCGTCGGCGAGGCGGCCGGCGGCGCCGCCGCTGAGGCGCTCAAAGCCTCCTGCCGTGCGGCCGGTTTTGCGCCTAAAAGCCCGGTGATCGAAATCGCCGGCATTTGCTCGCATTGCCGGCCGCGATGAGGCATTGCTTTTCCTCCGTCGCTATCCGCTTGTGCGCCTGATTCGCGCTCTCTCCCCCGTCGAAATTGAACCGATCCGCAAGTGCCGCATTCGCCACAATCCCGTCCGCTTGATGCGCTCGCCATCGCCGTGATTTTGGCGCTGTGTTTGACCTGGGGCTTCAATCAGGTCGCCATCAAATACGCCATTGCGGAAATCCCGCCTCTCACTCAGGCGGCGGTTCGATCGGTCATCGCAGCATTATTTGTTGGTACCTACGCGCGGTTGCGCGGCATTCCATTGTTCAAACGCGACGGCACATTGCCGGCGGGGATCGCTGCCGGCGTGCTTTTCGCGTTTGAGTTCTTTCTGATCTATCTCGGGCTCAAATGGACGACGGCGACCCGCGCCGTTCTGTTCCTTTATCTGGCGCCGTTCTTCGTCGTGATCGGGTCGCGCTGGTTCATTCCCGGCGACCATTTCTATCCTTCGCAATGGTTCGGCTTGTTGATTTCGTTCGTCGGCATCGTCATCGCGTTCGGGTTGCCGACCCCGGCGGCCGATCCGCGTCAGACATTCGGCGATCTGATGATGGTTGTGGCCGCCGTCGCCTGGGCGGCGACAACGCTCGTCATCAAGGCAAGCGCGCTTAACCGCATCAGCTCGGAAAAGACGATGCTCTATCAACTTGTGGTTTCGGCACCACTACTCGCGGCCGGAGCCGTTGCCTTCCGCGAGCGCATCGATGCCATGCCGTCTGCGTTGGCGATCAGTGCTGTGGCGTATCAGGCCGTTTGGGTTGTCGCGGTCACATACGTCATTTGGTTCGCGCTGATTGTTCGCTATTCCGCAAACAGACTGTCCGCCTTTACATTCCTGACCCCGATCTTTGGAGTCATTGCCGGTCATCTTGTTTTGGGCGAACCGCTGACCCTGCCCTTTGCAATTGCGGTGGCTTTTGTGGCGCTGGGCTTGGTGCTCGTAAACCGGCCGCGGTAAGGCTATATCGATGGCTGGCCGCCTACCGGCGTTCCGCAGGTTGCTCGGTGGTCGCGCGCGCACGGTGAATTTTGGCGAAAAATCAAAGGGTTATGCGATGATGGAGTTTTCCGGTCCCGCCGCAAGGCACCGTACGGTCGCCGTGAGGGTCGGCAATGTAACCGTCGGCGGGGGCGCACCGGTCGTGGTGCAGTCGATGACCAATACCGACACCGCCGACATCGACTCGACGGCGAGACAAGTCGCGGCGCTGGCGCGGGCCGGCTCGGAATTGGTGCGGATCACTGTCGACCGCGACGAAGCCGCGGCTGCCGTGCCGCACATCAAAGACCGGCTCCTTAAAATGAACGTCGACGTGCCGATCATCGGCGACTTCCACTATATCGGCCACAAGCTCCTGGCCGATCACCCGGCCTGTGCCGAGGCGCTCGACAAATATCGCATCAATCCCGGCAATGTGGGCTTCAAGGAAAAGAAGGACCGGCAGTTCGGCGCCATCGTCGAGACCGCGATCCGCCACGACAAGCCGGTGCGCATCGGCGCCAATTGGGGTTCGCTCGATCAGGAGTTGCTGACGCATCTCATGGACGAGAATTCCCGCTCAAGCCGTCCGGTCGACGCGCGCGACGTCACTCGCGAGGCCATGGTGCAATCGGCGCTGCTGTCAGCCGGGCGGGCCGAGGAAATCGGCCTGCCGCGCTCGAAGATCATCATTTCCGGCAAGGTATCTGCGGTGCAGGACCTGATCGCGGTCTATAACGAACTGGCCCGGCGTTCCGACTACGCCCTGCATCTCGGGCTGACCGAAGCCGGCATGGGCTCGAAGGGCATCGTCGCTTCATCCGCGGCGATGGGTGTTCTGCTTCAACAAGGCATCGGGGACACCGTCCGCGTGTCGCTCACACCTGAGCCGAACGGCGACCGCACGCTGGAGGTCAAGGTCGGGCAGGAGCTCCTGCAGACCCTCGGCCTTCGGACATTCGTGCCGCTCGTTGCCGCCTGTCCCGGTTGCGGCCGCACGACATCCACGACGTTCCAGGAGCTCGCGTCCGGCATTCAAAGCTTCATCCGCGAATCCATGCCGGAATGGAAAACACGCTATCCCGGCGTCGAGGGCCTCAACGTCGCGGTGATGGGCTGCATCGTCAACGGCCCGGGCGAAAGCAAACACGCCGACATCGGAATATCGCTTCCTGGAACCGGGGAGCAGCCGACCGCGCCGGTCTTTATCGACGGCAAGAAGGCAATGACGCTGCGCGGTCCGACGCTGGCCGCCGATTTCCAGAAGATCGTCGTCGACTACATCGATCGGCGCTTTGGTTCAAACGCCGGACGAACCGCGGCAGAGTAGGCACCACTCGAATAAAACGACGCCGCATGCGCCGCATCTCCTCGAACTGGACGTTCTTTTACAAACGCATCTTCCCGGTGTTCTGGTTTGGGTTCCTGGCGTTGTTTGTTGGTGTCGCAGTTTTCAACATGCAGCGATCAAACCATTTCGCGATGGTTCCATTCATCGTCGTCCCGGCCGGGATGTTCGTCTTCGGCCTGTATTTCATGAGGAAATTTGTTTTCGATCTTGTCGACGAAGTCTGGGACGATGGCGATTCATTGGTCGTGAAGAACCGCGGCCACGACGTTCGTATCCCATTGAAGGATATCAAAAACGTCAACTATTCACCGCTGGTAAATCCGCCGCGCGTTACCCTGTCGCTGCGGCGGCCGACCGCTTTAGGCGACGAAATCACGTTCTGCGCGCCGGTGCGCTTCATCCCATTTGCAGCGAGCCCGGCGATTACTGATTTGATTGATCGCGTCGATCGGGCACGCTCGAAATAAGATTCAAGGTTCGCGCTGCGGAACAGCGGACAAGCTTATTAGCTTTTTCGTTCCAGCCGACGAATGATTTCGTCCAGTTGCTCGAGACTGCGATACCGGACGGTGAGCGCGCCACCGCCGCGACGGTGCTCGATATCGACCGTCAATCCAAGCGTATCGGACAACCGTTTTTCAACCGCAAGCGTATCTGCGTTTTTGGTTGTTGCTCCGCGCGCCTGATTGCCGCTCGCCGGTTTCTTGGCGCTCTTGTGCGCCCGCTCGCGGGCCATCGCTTCGACGTCGCGCACGTTGAGACCGCGGGCGACAATTTCCGCCGCCAGCGCTTCGGCATCGGGTTCGCCGACGAGCATGCGCGCATGTCCGGCCGTGAGTTTGCCGTCGTGAATATAGGCCTTCACCGGATCTGGAAGTTTCAGGAGCCGCAGCGTATTGGCGACATAGCTGCGGCTTTTGCCGACGATCTTGGCGATCTCTTCCTGGCTGTTGCCGAATTCATCGATCAACGCACGATAGCCGTCCGCCTCTTCGAGCGGATTGAGATCGGCGCGCTGCACATTCTCGATGATGGCAAGCTGCAACGCTTCGGCGTCGGTCGCCTCGATGACGACGACAGGAACCTCGTGCAGCCCGGCGCGCTGCGCCGCGCGCCAGCGCCGTTCACCGGCGATGATCTCGAACATGTCGGCCGCGCCGCGCAGTGCTCGGACCACGATTGGCTGAATGATGCCGCGTTCGCGCAGCGAAGCGGCGAGTTCGTCGAGCTCGGCTGCGGCGAATGTACGCCGTGGATTCCGCGCATTCGGCCGCAACGACCCGGTCGGCAATCGCCGCTGGCCGCGCGGCCGTTCGGCCGGGCTTTCGCCGCCGACATCGCCGATCAATGCGGCGAGCCCGCGTCCCAGTCGTGACCGCGATCCATCTTCCGCCATCACGGTTTCTCCCGAACTCCCCGTCATGCGCACTCCGCGTATCTGATCGTGATCGTTGCTTCGCGTCACCGCGTTCGATTGAGAAAAATCGCGCGCGATGTCAGCCGACGCACAATTCTTTTTCCCGCTGGATGATTTCGGTGGCGAGCCGCAGATACGCTTCGCTGCCGCTGCACTTGAGATCGTAGACCAGCACCGGCTTGCCGTATGACGGCGCTTCCGACACACGCACGTTGCGCGGAATGATGGTGTCGTAGACCTTGGAGCCCATGAACTCGCGGACGTCGGCGACAACCTGGCCCGAGAGATTGTTGCGCGAGTCGTACATCGTCAGCACGATACCGTGAATCGTGAGATCGGGATTGAGCTGCTCGCGGACGGAATCGACGGTCTTGAGGAGTTGCGACAAACCCTCGAGCGCAAAGAACTCGCATTGCAACGGCACGAGGATGGCATGCGCCGCCGCCATCGCGTTGACGGTCAGGAGATTGAGCGACGGCGGACAGTCCACCAGGACGTAGGTGAAGTTTGTTTGATCCGTCGCCGGCGTCTTGAGTGGCGCAAGCGCGTTGCGCAGCCGGAAAGCGCGGTCGCGCGCCTGGCCGATTTCAAGTTCAAACCCCGAGAGATCGAGGGTCGACGGCGCAAGGTGAAGACGCGGCACGGCGGTTTCGACGATCGCGCTGCGCAGCGCCGTCTCTCCAGTCAGAACATCGTAGGTCGAGTGCAGACGGCTTCGCCGGTCGATGCCGAGGCCGGTTGAGGCATTGCCCTGCGGATCGAGATCGACGATCAGCACGTCCTCGCCGATAGCCGCAAGCGCGGTGCCGAGGTTGATTGCGGTCGTGGTCTTGCCGACGCCGCCCTTCTGGTTGGCGACCGCCAGGACACGAGGCGGGTTCGCAGCGTTCGGCCGCGGGCTTCGCGGCGGCGCCGGAAAGGCAACGACTTCAGCGGATTGGTCCGAAGATGATGGATCGCTCATCGCGGCCGATTTCCTTTCCTTTGCGGTACACTTCGTGCCGACACGGTCTTCGGTTCGAGGCCGCGCACGACGACGATCCGGCCCCTTGCATCCGTCAGGCTTTGGCTAAGTTCGAATTGAATGTTCCAACATTTAGAGGCCTCGGTCAATTCGAACCCCACATCTTGTCCCTTCGGAAACAGGCCGAGACTACCCCTTTTCAACAACGGATATGCCATTGGCAGGAGTTCCGATAGCGGAGCCAACGCTCTCGCGGTCACGACATCAATCGGCTCCGTGGCCTTCTCCACGAAATCCAATACTCTCACCGTATGAATTTGAGCCGGCGCGCCGGTGACACGGACGGCTTCCCGAAGGAATGCAGCCTTCTTGCCGTTGCTCTCGATGAGGTGCACGCTGGGCCCCATCCGTATCCGCGAGTGCACAGGCGATCACCAAGCCCGGAAACCCTGCCCCCGAGCCGAAATCGGCCCAAACCAGAGCCGTCCGGCGCCAGCGCCAGGAGTTGCAGCGAGTCGGCGACATGCCGGGTCCACAGGATCGGTATGGTCGACGGCGCAATCAGATTCATCCGCTGCTGCCAGTCGAGCAGCGTCTCGACAAAGCGATCCAGACGGGCGGTTGTTTCACGTGAAACAGGCGTCAGCGCCAGCGCCCGCTCGCGATCTGCCGACAGGCTGCTCGCCTGCCCGATCATGCCGCGCCGCGGCTACGCTTGCGGCCTTGGCGTTGAAGGCCCTGGCGTTGAAGGCCTTGGCGTTGAAGATGTGCCACGAGGAGCGTCAGGGCCGCCGGCGTGATGCCGTCGAGCCGGCTGGCGTGGCCGATCGTGCGCGGCCGCTGCGCTTGCAGTTTGTGCCGCACCTCGTTGGAGAGACCGGGCAACGTCGCGTAGTCGATGTCCTCAGGCAGAGCGAGGCTTTCGTCGCGGCGATAGGATTCCACGTCCGCCGCCTGCCGGCTCAGATAGACGGCATATTTGGCGTCGATTTCGAGCTGGCTGGCGATCTTTGCGTCGAGTTCGGCGAAGCGGGGCCAGATTCGCGCCAGGTCGGCGATGCCGATGTTCGGATATGACAACAGGTCAAACGCCGAGCGCCGTTGACCGTCCCGCCGCAGCTCCAGCCCATGGCGCGCCGCTTCGTTCGGCGTCACGCTGAGCATTTCCGCGGTAGCACGGGCGTCCTGAAGGGCGGCCATTTTGGCCCCATGAGAACGGGCCCGTACCTTACCCACGCAGCCGAGCGCGATCCCCTTGTCCGTGAGCCGCTGATCGGCGTTGTCCGCGCGAAGCGTCAGCCGGTACTCGGCGCGCGATGTAAACATGCGATAGGGCTCGGTGACGCCGCGCGTGACGAGGTCGTCGACCATCACGCCCAGATATCCCTCGGCGCGATCGAACACGATAGGCGCCCCGCCCCCGGCCCTTGCGGCGGCGTTGAGGCCGGCGATCAGGCCCTGCGCGGCCGCTTCCTCATAGCCGGTCGTGCCGTTGATCTGACCGGCAAGGAAAAGGCCCGGAAGACGCTTCGTTTCCAGCGATGGATGGAGCTCCCGCGGATCGACATGATCGTATTCGATCGCATAGCCCGGCCGCACGATGCGGGCACGCTCCAGCCCCGGAATAGTCGCCACGAGAGCGATTTGGACGTCCTCAGGCAGCGAGGTCGATATGCCGTTCGGGTAGACGGTCGTGTCATCCAAGCCTTCTGGCTCAAGGAAGATCTGGTGGCCGGTGCGGTCGCCAAAGCGCACGATCTTGTCCTCGATCGACGGGCAATAGCGCGGTCCCCGGCTTTGTATCTGGCCGGAATACATCGGCGAGCGGTGAACATTTTCCCGGATCAGGTCGTGCGTCGCCGGCGCGGTGCGGGTGATCGCACACTCCACCTGCGGATTGGCGATGCGCTCCGTCAGGGCCGAAAACGGCTCCGGCGGCTCGTCGCCCTGCTGCATCTCCAGCGCCGGCCAATCGATCGTGGTGCCGTCGAGCCGCGGCGGCGTGCCGGTCTTGAGGCGACCGAGCATAAACCCCGCCCGCTCGAGCGTTGACGACAGGCCTGTGGCGGGCGCCTCGCCTACGCGGCCGGCCGGGATTTTCCGCTCGCCAATATGGATGAGCCCGCGCAGGAAGGTTCCGGTGGTCAACACGACGGCCCCGGCGGCGAATACGCGCCCGTCTGTCAGGCGCACGCCGGCGACGTGACCATCCGCAAGCAGCAGATCGTCCGCTTCACCCTCCACCACCGTTAAGTTGGTCGTCTGCCGAAGCGCTTCCTGCATGGCCGCCGCGTAAAGTTTCCGGTCAGCCTGGGCGCGCGGCCCGCGGACGGCCGGCCCTTTGCGGCGATTGAGCACGCGAAACTGAATACCGGCCGCGTCCGCCACCCGGCCCATCAGGCCATCGAGCGCGTCGACCTCCCGCACCAGATGGCCCTTGCCGAGTCCGCCGATGGATGGATTGCACGACATGGCGCCGACGGTCGCGAACCGATGAGTTACCAGCGCCGTTCGCGCGCCCAGGCGCGCAGAAGCGGCCGCGGCTTCACAGCCGGCATGGCCACCCCCGACGACGATGACATCGAAACGTGCGTTCACAGCATTTCTCCGCAACGGCGACTGATTTAGACGCCGCCGATTTCGGGGTCAAAACACGTTACACGGCGCGTTGTTTCACGTGAAACATGCCATCCCAATCGTTAACGATTTGTTTGCCGTTAACGATTTATTTACCAATGCAGAAATCCCGGAAAATCACGTCAAGAATGTCCTCGACGTCGACGCGGCCGGTCAATCGGCCCAGCGTCGCCGCAGCCGACCGAAAATCTTCCGCGATCAGTTCCTCGTTCCCTGAGGTCCCGTGCGCCAAAGCTCGATCGAGCGCCGCGACCGTTTCCTCCAGCGCCTGGCGATGACGCGCCCGGGTGATCAGAGACGTTTCCGTCGCTGCAAAATAATCCCGGGCATAGGCCGAGACGCTAGCGACCAGTTCGTCGACCCCCGCCCCCTCGGTAGCGGAAATCGAGAATCTTTTGGCCGAAGAAACGGATGTGGATTCACAATTATTCCACAGCTTGTCCACAGCTAAATCAGCCTT
The DNA here is from genome assembly GCA_963777635.1 of uncultured Alphaproteobacteria bacterium. Taxonomy (GTDB): domain Bacteria; phylum Pseudomonadota; class Alphaproteobacteria; order Rhizobiales; family Xanthobacteraceae; genus BOG-931. The sequence continues at coordinate 29,021 of CAVZSB010000044.1, read as the reverse complement.
GTTTCGAATCAGCCAACGCTCTGATATAAATTGCGTTTCCGAGCTTTCCACAGTCTCTAAGCCAGTGGCCGATCCGTCAATGACCCAGAGCACGAGATCGGCCGCAGCGGCCCGCGCGGCGGCGCGGCGAATGCCCTCCTGCTCCACCGGATCGTCGCTTTGGCGGATCCCCGCAGTGTCGAGCAGCGTCACCGGATATCCACCCAGATCCATGTGCACCTCGATGACGTCGCGCGTGGTGCCCGGATAGGGCGAAACAATCGCCGCCTCGCGACGGGCGAGCCGATTGAGCAAGGTCGACTTGCCGGCATTCGGCGGGCCGGCGATAGCGACGACAAGACCATCCCGCAACCGCTCGCCGCGCCCCCCATCAGCAAGCGCCGCGACGATTTTGCTGCGTAATTGCTGCGCAGCATAAAGTGCCGGGCCAATCAGATCTTCAGGCACGTCGGCCTCATCGGCGAAGTCAATTCGGGCCTCTACCAGGGCCTGCGCATCGATAATCTGCCGCCGCCAAGCCTCCGCCTGGTCGCCGATGAGCCCCTTGAGTTGGCGGTAGGCCGCTCGCCGCTGCGCAGGTGTTTCCGCAGCAATCAGATCGGCGAGGCCCTCCACTTCCGTAAGATCAAGCCGCCCATTATCGAAAGCACGGCGCGTAAACTCCCCCGGCTCCGCCAGCCGGCAGCCGTCAATCGCGCCCAGCACCTCCAGCACCGCTGACACCACAGCAAAACCGCCATGGAGTTGAAGTTCGGCCATGTCTTCGCCGGTCTCGCTGCGCGGACCCGGGAACCAAAGCACCAATGCGTCGTCGATTGCCTCTCCGGTCGCCGGATCGCGCACGCGCGCCAGCGTCGCCTGGCGCGGCGGCGGCAAACGGCCGATCAGTCTTTCGACGGCGCCGCCGGCCTTCGGGCCGCAAACCCGGACCACCGCAATGGCGGCAGGCAGACGGCCAGAAGAAAGCGCAAAAATCGTTGGGCGATCATCGGACATAAGGTGCGGAACCAAGGCGCGTGTCGGCGCTTCGTTATAGGCGGGCTACTTGCTACGGTGCCGCCATGTCAACGATATCGAATATTTCCGCCGCGCCGGTAAATCGTCTCGCGCGCGAAACGAGCCCCTATCTTCTTCAGCACAAAAACAACCCGGTCGACTGGTGGGCGTGGGGACCGGAAGCGCTTGCCGAAGCCAAACAAAGCGGCAAGCCGATCCTGCTCTCGGTCGGCTATGCCGCCTGCCACTGGTGCCACGTAATGGCGCACGAAAGCTTCGAGGACGACGCCACCGCCCGCGTGATGAACGAGCTGTTCGTCAACATCAAGGTCGATCGCGAAGAACGGCCGGATATCGATCAGATTTACATGGCGGCTTTGCACCACCTCGGCGAGCACGGCGGCTGGCCGCTGACCATGTTCCTCACGCCGGATGCGGAGCCGATCTGGGGCGGCACCTACTTTCCGAAGAACGCGCGTTACGGCAGGCCGGCCTTCGTCGACATGCTGCGCGAGATCGCCCGCGTGTTCCGCGAAGAGCCGGAGAAGATCGAAGCCAACCGCACCGCGCTGATGGAGCGCCTCGCCGCCACCACGCGGAAGGCCGGCGCCGTCACCATCGGTGCAACTGAACTCGACAACGCCGCAAAGCAACTCGGCGGCATCATCGATCCGGTGAACGGCGGCACGCGCGGTGCGCCGAAATTCCCGCAGGCTGCATTATTCGAGTTGCTGTGGCGCGGCGGATTGCGAACCGGCGAGGCGCGTTACTTCGCCGCCGTCGACGTAACCCTGCACCACATTTGCGAGGGCGGTATCTACGATCATCTCGGCGGCGGCTTTTCCCGCTACTCGGTCGACGAGCGCTGGCTGGTCCCGCATTTCGAGAAAATGCTCTACGACAACGCCCAGCTCCTCGAACTCCTCGCGATCGCCTACCAGCGCCTTGGTAAACCGCTTTACCGTCAGCGCGCCCAGGAAACGGTGGCCTGGCTCAGGCGCGAGATGACAACCGGGGAGGGCGCGTTCTCGGCTTCGCTCGATGCCGATTCCGAGGGTGAAGAGGGAAAATTCTACGTCTGGTCGTACGAAGAAGTAATGCACGAGCTCGGCGCCGAAGATGGCGCGTTCTTCGCACGCCACTACGACGTGACGCCGCGAGGCAACTTTGAAGGTCACAACATCCTCAACCGTCTCGAGCCGCTGCCGCGCAGCGATGACGACGAGGCGCGGCTCGCCGCTCTGCGCGCCAAACTCTTTGCGGTTCGCACACCGCGCGTGCGCCCAGGCCTCGACGACAAAATTCTCGCCGACTGGAACGGCATGATGATTACGGCGCTCGTCAATGCCGGCGTGCTGTTCGGCGAACCCTCGTGGCGCGAGACGGCGGAGCGCGCCTTCGCCTTCATCGCTCGCGAGATGACGCGCGGCGACCGGTTCGGTCATTCGTGGCGCGAGGGCCAGCTCAAATTTCCCGGGCTGGCGTCGGACTTCGCCGCCATGATCCGCGCGGCGCTGGCGCTTCACGAAGCGACCGGTCAGCAGGGTTATCTTGACCAGGCGCTGACCTGGCAAAATGCCCTCGACCGCGACTATTTGGACGCTGACGTGGGAACGTATTATCTCACCGCCGCCGACGCCGAGGGGCTCGTGATCCGCCCCGCCGCGACCGCCGACGAGGCGACGCCAAACCACAACGCCGTCGCGGCGCAAAATCTTGTCCGGCTGGCGCTGCTGACCGGTGACGATCGGTGGCGGGACAAAGCCGACCGGCTGATCGCGGCGATCGCACCGGCAGCGATCGAGAACCTCTACATGCACATGGCGCTGCTCAACGCCATCGACCTGCGGCTCCGCGCCGCCGAGATCGTAGTGACGGGGCAGGGGGCGGGCGCTGATGCATTGCTCGCTGCCGCGCGTGCCATTCCTTCCCTCGATCGCATCGTGTTCCACGCCCCTTCCGCGGACGCCTTGCCGGCATCGCATCCGGCACGGCAACAGGTCCGCGCCGCAAACGAGCCGCAGGCTTTTGTCTGCATCGGAGAGGCGTGTTCGCTTCCCGTAACCGATCCAGCCGGCCTCATGCGCACCATTGCGGCGGCGCGACAGACTTGAGGTTGTCGGGGCAGGCTGTGCAAAAACGCCCGGTGTGACGGCGGCGCGATCAACCAACCACAACGTCCGCTCTGCGGTTAGGCGCCTGCGCCAATATCCGACCCTGGTCGCGCATTCGGCAGGATTCGCGGAAGGACCGAGCGCCACCAGCGGCGTCCCCGTATGGGGCGTTGCCTGGCAGGCTCTGCGAAAGACCTCGTTGCGACCCCATTCGCGCGCGACGCCGACGCCCCAACCGTTGGAGCGAACAGAGCTCTTGACGATCCATAAATCCACTATTATGCATATACACTATCATGCATATTAATACCTTCGAGACATTGGCCGATCCCACACGCCGCCGCATCGTGGCGGCGCTGCGCAATGGCGAGCGGCAGGTGAGCGACATCGTCCGGGAGGCCGGGATTCATCAGTCCGGCGTCTCCCGCCATCTACGGATCCTGCACGAGTCCGGGTTCGTCTCGGTCCGGCCGGATGCGCAGCGCCGCCTATATGCACTTCGGCCCGAACCGTTCCGTGAGCTTGAGGCGTGGCTCAGGGAATACCGGCAGTTGTGGGAAGCTCGCCTCGACCGCTTCGGCGCGGCGCTTGAACAACAAAGCAAGGACGGCGACGCCGCCGAGAAGGAGTAGGAGACATGAGTGACATGAGCGCGTCAGCAGGCGCCGCCGCCCCTCAGGCGGCAGTGGTCATCGAGCGCACATACCGCGCGCAGGTCGAGGCACTGTGGGCGCTTTGGACAACGAAGGCGGGCTTTGAGTCGTGGTGGGGCCCAGAGGGCTTTCGGGTGGAGGTTCACAATTTGGAGGCGCGTGAGGGCGGAGCGCTCGAATACGACATGATCGCCGACGCGCCCGACGCGATCGCCGCCATGAAGGGCATGGGCCGGCCGCCCTCCCACGGCACACGCGGGACCTACGCCGAGTTTCGTCCGCACGAGCGGCTAAGGCTGGTGCACATGATCGACTTCGTCCCGGGCTCCGAGCCCTATCAACACTTGATCGTGGTAGGCTTCAGCGCGGCCGGCGATCATGCGCGGATGGTGGTCACAGTTCACCCCCACCTCGACCCGCACTGGACAAAGATGTCCCTCGAGGGCTTCAGCAGCCAGCTCGCGAAGCTGGACAGACGGTTTCATTGGGCGGGGCGCTAGCGCGAATGCGACCCGAGATCGCCCAGGGTTAAGACAACTCCGGCAAAGCTGTTCGTGAGCTTCATCGAGGCAACAAACCGCGGCAAGATCAACCTCCTTCCGGTGTGCGTTGACGACTACGTCGCGCCAGAATCGCTGGTAGGTGTCGTCTCCACGCCGCAAACGCGCCGCGATGCTCCCGAGGAACTTCCTGGCGAGTTTAGGCACAGCCTGGGAGGCAGACCAGCCGCGCGAAGCGGCCGATTACGTATTCATCGAGTCGAAGAACTCGCCGTTGTTCTTGGTGTTGCGCAGCTTGTCGAGCAGGAAGTCCATGGCGTCCATGGTGCCCATCGGATTGAGGATCCGGCGCAGCACGTACATTTTCTTGAGCTGATCGGGCGGCACCAGGAGTTCTTCCTTGCGCGTGCCCGAGCGGGTGATGTCCATCGCCGGGAAGGTCCGCTTATCGGCGACCTTGCGATCGAGGATGAGTTCGGAATTGCCGGTGCCCTTGAACTCTTCGAAGATCACCTCGTCCATGCGGCTGCCGGTATCGATCAGCGCGGTGGCAATGATGGTCAGCGAGCCGCCTTCCTCGATATTGCGCGCCGCGCCGAAGAAGCGCTTTGGCCGCTGCAACGCGTTGGCGTCGACGCCGCCGGTCAGCACCTTGCCGGATGACGGCACCACGGTGTTGTAGGCGCGGCCCAACCGCGTGATCGAGTCGAGCAGGATCACGACATCGCGGCCATGCTCGACCAGGCGCTTCGCCTTTTCGATGACCATTTCCGCGACCTGGACGTGACGCACGGCCGGTTCGTCGAAGGTCGAGGAGATCACCTCGCCCTTCACCGAACGCTGCATGTCGGTGACTTCCTCCGGCCGCTCGTCGATCAGAAGCACGATCAGATAGCATTCCGGATGATTGTGCGTGATCGAGTGGGCGATGTTTTGCAGCAGCACCGTCTTGCCGGTGCGCGGCGGCGACACGATCAACGCGCGCTGGCCTTTGCCGACCGGCGCAACGATGTCGATGACGCGAGCCGAGAGATCCTTCTTGGTCGGATCCTCGAATTCCATCTTCAGCCACTCGTCGGGATAGAGCGGCGTCAGATTGTCGAAATTGACCTTGTGGCGTGCCTTTTCCGGATCCTCGAAGTTGAGCGAATTCACCTTGAGCAGAGCGAAGTAGCGTTCGCCTTCCTTCGGGCTGCGGATATGCCCGTCGATGGTATCGCCGGTGCGCAATCCGAAGCGGCGGATCTGCGACGGCGATACATAGATATCGTCCGGACCCGGCAGGTAATTCGCCTCCGGCGAGCGCAGGAAGCCGAAGCCGTCCGGCAGCACTTCGACGACGCCTTCGCCGACAATGTCGGTTTCACGCGCGGAGAGCTGCTTGAGGATACCGAACATCAGCTCCTGCTTGCGCATCGTGCTGGCATTCTCGACCTCAAGTTCTTCGGCGAAGGAGACAAGCTCCGCCGGAGACTTGGTTTTTAGTTCTTGGAGTTTCATTTCCCGCATACAGAATTTCCTATGGGAATGGGTCAGCGACGGATTGGAATTGCGACGTCACTGACGGGAAGAAAGAAGCCGCAGGTCTTGGGTTGCGAGGGGCTTTGGGAGCCCCAGTCCCCGATGCATCAGCGGGCTCCAGACAACTGGAGCCAGAACTCAACTGCATCCGCCTACGTTCGGTGGGATTTTGCAAAGATAGGAAAAGAACGCCCGTCAGGCAAGGGCAGAGACGGAGTATGCACTAACAACGCCGATCAATCAAAACGGTTTCAGCACCACGAGAAAAACGATAAAGATCATCAAAATCGTAGGTACCTCATTGATTATTCGATAGAATCTCGGCGAATGGCGGTTACGGTCGGCGGCAAAATCTTTTACCCATCGGGCAAAAAATCCGTGCAAGGCCGATAGCGCGAGGACCAGCACCAGCTTCGCCTGCAGCCACCCTGATGCGAACCACCCGTAATGAGAATCAGGCCCAAGCCACGCCAGCCATAGCCCGAGCACCCACGTCGCGATCATCGCCGGGTTGATGATGGCACGCAACAGCCGACGCTCCATCACCTTGAACGTCTCCGACTGTATCGATCCCTTCTCGGCCGCGCAGTGATAGACGAACAGGCGGGGCAGATAGAGCATTCCGGCCATCCAGGCGATCACCGCAATGATGTGGAAGGCTTTGATCCAGCCGTAAATATTCACGCCAGCTCCCCGTGATCAGGCTCGAACGCCCCGAGTTTTACTTCGGCATATTTCGGACACGTGCGATCAGTCGTTCGACATGAGCGATCGGTGTTTCCGGCAATACGCCGTGGCCGAGATTGAAAATAAACGGACCTCCGGAAAACGCCGCCAGAATAGCATCGACCGACCGATCGAGCGCTGCGCCCCCGACCAGGAGCGCCAACGGATCGAGATTGCCCTGAACCGGACGTCGCGATTGAATCTCGTCGCGACCAAAACCAAGCTCCATGGTCCAGTCCAGTCCCACCCCATCGACCCTGACGGCATCGAGATAAGCGCCAAGCTCCGTTCCGGCGCCACGGGGAAAACCGATGATCTTCGCGCCGGGAATTTCCTTGCGCACGGCTTCGACTATTCGAGCCGTTGGCTCGATGCACCATTTGCGGAACTCGCCGGCCGGCAAAATTCCCGCCCAGGTATCGAAAATCTGCACCGCCTCTGCGCCAGCAGAAAATTGCCGAATCAAATAGCTCGCCGACGCGTCAACCAAAATATCGATCAATTTCGAAAATGCTTCGGGAAACCGATACGCAAAAATTCGAGCCGGAAACTGATCGGCGGTTCCACAGCCCGCAATCATGTAGGTCGCCAGCGTCCACGGTGCACCACAGAAGCCCAGCAGCGTTACCGCCGCCGGCAGTTCCTGCTTGACCTTGCCGAGCGTTTCGTAAACCGGCTCCAATTTTCCGTGATCAATCTCCCTGCAGAGCCTGTCAATTGCCGAGGGATCTTTGAGCGCATCAAGCCGCGGTCCTTCGCCCTGTTCGAACGTCACGCGCTGCCCAAGAGCATGTGGCACAACCAGAATATCGGAAAATAAGATCGCGGCATCGAATCCAAAACGGTGCACCGGCTGCAAGGTAATTTGCGCCGCACGGTTTGGATCGAAGCACAGATCGAGAAAGCTCGCCGCCTTCTCCCGGATCGCGCGGTATTCCGGAAGATAGCGTCCAGCCTGCCGCATCAGCCAGATCGGCGGAATGGGTTCCCGCTCGCCTGCCAGGACTCGAAGGAGAGGTTTATTCGCCGGAGGAGCCGTCACGCGTCCTTCCTACACTAAATAAGTCTAAGAGAGTTTGTTGTAGTGTTTGGACGGTTGATTGGACTCATACATCTGAACCCACACGTCATCCACGCTCCGCCCACATATTCTCACTACTGGCCTCCTAACCGGTCCCGCTAAATTTGGGTCAGCTTGTTGGGATTTTGCCGATGTTTTGCCTGTTATCCGTGCGACTATCCACATTTCACCGGTGTTCCACACGAGGACAGCGTTTGAAAGCGGCGCGGCACGGGTGTGGACGGATTTCGCACTTTCCCCCCTATTGTTCTTGCACCATGCTGCCGGCCATGGCCTTCTCCCGGACCATCAACAGGTTATCAGCCTCTCGATGACGCCTACGACTGGTTATTTCCATTTGCATCTGATCTCCGATTCAACCGGAGAAACGCTTATCACCGTCGCGCGCGCGGCCGCGGCGCAATACGCAAAGATCAGTCCGGTCGAACACGTGCATCCACTTGTTCGTTCGCAAAAACAACTCGACCGGGTGCTTGTGGAGGTGGAGACAACGCCTGGCATCGTGCTTTATACGTTGCTGCAAGAGAACCTCGCGGCAAAGCTTGAGGAAAAATGCCGAGAACTCAGGTTGCCCTGCCTCTCGATTCTGGGGCCGGTCTTGCACCTGTTTCAGTCTTATCTCGGTGCCGAGTCGACCCATAAAGTCGGCGCTCAACACACCCTCAATGCCGAATATTTCCGCCGCATCGACGCGCTCAACTACACGATGATGCACGACGACGGCCAACAGGCCGTCGATCTCGAAGAGGCCGATGTCTTGCTGATTGGCGTGTCGCGGACCTCGAAAACGCCGACCTCTATCTACCTCGCCAACCGCGGCGTGAAGACGGCGAATATTCCGCTTGTGCCCGGCGTCCCGTTGCCGCCCGGAATTGAAGAGCTTAAGCACCCATTGGTCGTGGGCCTTTTCGCCACGCCGGAACGCATTGTGCAAATTCGGCAAAACCGGCTGCTCGGCCTCAAGGCGCATCGCGACGACGACAAATATATCGACCAGAAATCGGTCGCCGACGAGGTCTCCGCTTCGCGACGCTTATGCGCCAAGCACAATTGGCCGCTGATTGACGTAACGCGGCGTTCGATCGAGGAAACCGCGGCAGCGGTTCTGGCGCTGCTGGTCGAACGCCGCCGCCATATGGCGTCATGAACAATGTCGCTGTGGCTCGCACCCGACCCGCTGGTGCTCGCCTCCCGCAGCGTCGCGCGCCGCGCGGTTCTTGAAGCCGCCGGCATCCCGGTCGAGCCGCATCCGGCCGATATCGACGAGCGCGGCCTCGAGAAAAATGCTGCTTTGCAGGCGCCTGATGCCATTGCGGCATTGCTGGCGCGCGAGAAGGCGGCCGTCGTCGCGGCCTTGCACCCGGGACGGCTGGTGCTGGGCGCCGATCAGACCCTGGCGCTGGAAAGCGCGCGGTTTGCCAAGCCGGGGGACCTCGCGGCCGCGCGTGCCCAGCTTTCGGCGCTGCGTGGCCGTACGCACGAACTCCACTCGGCGATTGCGCTGGTCCGGGACACGACGGTGGTGTTCGAATACGTCGATACGGCGCGGCTGACCATGCGAGCGTTTTCCGACAAGTTCCTCGATTTTTATCTTGATACCGTCGGGCAGGGCGCAACGGCGAGCGTGGGCGCCTATCAGATGGAAGGCCCGGGCATTCAACTGTTCGAGCGGATCGACGGCGACTATTTCACCATCCTGGGTTTGCCGCTGATGGCAACACTCGATTTTCTGCGCCGTTATGGATGCCTCGCTGTATGACCGGCAAACCGCCCTTCGTTCTTTGTCTGACCGGCTCGCTCGGCATGGGGAAATCGAGGACGGCGACGTTCTTCGCCGAGGCTGGCGTGCCGGTTCACGATTCCGACGCGGTCGTCCACGCGCTTTATGAAGGTGAAGCGGTGCCGCTGATCGAGAGTGCGTTTCCCGGCGCGACCTCGGATGGCAAAGTTGATCGCGTCAAACTTGCGGCAATGGTCGTCGGCGACGCTGCGGCGATGGCGCGGCTTGAATCTGTCGTGCACCCGCTGGTGAGCAAGGCGAGGGAGAAGTTTCTGGCCGACGCACGGACACGCGGTGTGCCTGTCGTCGTGCTCGACGTTCCACTGCTGTTCGAAACCGGCGGCCATGACGGCTGCGACGCGGTCGTTGTGGTTTCCGCGCCGCCCGAAGTGCAACGGCGCCGCGCCTTCGAGCGGCCGGGCATGACCGAGGAGAAGTTCTCCGCGCTTATCGCCAAGCAAATGCCCGACGCGGAAAAACGGCGGCGCGCCGACTTTATCGTGGATAGTTCTCAATCGTTCGACCATGCCCGCGCCCAGGTGCGCGACATCCTTGCGGCCGTTGCTAAAATGCGCGGCAGCGCCGGTGATTCGTAAGCAATATCGCTGACGCCGGTGCGAGGCCCTGTTATGCGCGAGATTGTGCTCGATACCGAGACCACCGGTCTCGATCCGCTGGACGGCCACCGTCTGGTCGAGGTCGGCTGCGTCGAGCTGGTCAATCGCATACCGTCCGGACAGACATTCCACGCCTATTTCAATCCGCAGCGCAGCATGCCGGCGGAAGCGTTCGCCGTTCACGGCCTGAGCGAGGAGTTCCTCAAGGATAAGGCCTTCTTCGCCGAAATGGCCGACGATCTGATTGCTTTTCTCGGCGACGCACCGCTCGTCATTCACAATGCCGCGTTCGATCTCGGCTTTCTTAATGCCGAGCTTGAGCGAGCGGGCAAATCCTTGATAGCGCGCGAGCGCATGGTCGATACGCTCCTGATTGCGCGCCGCAAGCATCCGGGCGGGTCCAATCGGCTCGACGATCTTTGCGTGCGGTACGCGATCGACAATTCCCGCCGCACCAAGCATGGCGCGCTACTCGACGCCGAGCTCCTTGCCGAAGTCTATGTCGAGCTGATCGGGGCCCGTCAGGCGCAGCTTGTTCTGTCGCAGGCATCCGCATCGGGCCAAGCCGTCGGCGAGGCGATCATTGTCCGCGAACGACCCGTGCCGCTTGTTGCGGTGATAACCGCCGAAGAACGCGCGGCGCACCGGGCGTTTATTGCCACGCTTGGCGAGAACGCGATTTGGCGCGACTACGTCAGTTCGGATTGACCGGCTGCGGTGGCGGCGCGGGTTGCGCTCCAGCCAGTCGTTGGCGGTAGAGGCTGACAAAATCAATCGGATCGAGAAGAAGCGGCGCAAACCCGCCGTTCCGCACCGCGGTGGCGACGATCTCGCGGGCGAACGGAAACAACAGGCGCGGGCACTCGATCAGTATGACAGGTTGGAGGCTCTCCTCCGGCACGTTTTGGATTCGGAACGCGCCGGCAAATATCAGCTCGAAGCTGAACAGCAGCAGTTCCTGGGCCTCGGCCTTGCCTTCCAATCGCAATGTTACCTCGAAATCCGTCGCATTCATGGGCGCGGCGTCGACATTGACCTGGATGTTGATGGTCGGTTGCTGGCCGCTGGGCGCCATCGAACGCGGCGCGTTCGGATTTTCGAATGAAAAGTCCTTCACATACTGGGCAAGGACGCCGATTTGAGGCATCGCCTGGGGCTGAGGACCCCCATTTGTCGCTGACATAGTCGTCTCCGGCCCCCGCGGGGCATTCGAATTTGGCTAACACAGGCGCGATGGTCGAACAATGCGTCACCCCGGGGGTGCGGCGTCTCTGAGCCATGGCGCCCGGACATCGGCAAGCAGCCCCAAAAGCGAACCAATTATGAAGGAGAAGCGGTGCCTATATCACCCGGACTCGTAAAAATGGGAACGTATGTCACGGTTACGATGTTGGCGCGGCGACGGTGATCGTTTAAACTTTAGTGTCGGCATGCGCTATCGGCCTGCGGCTACTGGATGGTTCCCCGTGCGTGCCCTACATAGAGCGGGGGTCCGGGCGCCCCACGGTTCGTGACTTCGAGCCGTCTTCGGGAAAAGAGTGGTCCCGTCAACTGCGACGCCGAGAGAATTGAGACGTGTTCGATATCTACACCATCATCTTCCTGGCGCTCGCCGTATTCATTTTCCTGCGGCTTCGCAGCGTTTTGGGGCAACGGACCGGGCGGGAGCGGCCGCCCTACGATCCCTATTCCGCCCGCGACGCGGTGCGAAGCCCCGCGACCGATAAGGTCGTGACCTTGCAACCGCGGCCTGCCGAGCCGGCATCGACGCGGCCGGTTGAGGTTACGCCGCCGGCGGCCGACCGCTGGAAGGACATTGCCGAAAAGGGATCGAGCGTTGCGGTCGGGCTTGACGCCATCGCCGCGGCCGACTCCGGCTTCGATGCCAAGCACTTTATTACCGGCGCGCGGACCGCCTACGAAATGATCGTGACGGCGTTCGCCGAGGGCGATCGCCGTCAGTTACGCAGCCTGCTCTCCCGCGAAGTCTTTGACGGGTTCGATACCGCCATCAGCGAGCGCGAGAGCCGTGGCGAGACCGCCGAGAGCCGGTTCGTTTCCATCGACGGTTCGACCATCACCAGCGCGGAATTGCGCGCGCGAACGGCGCAGATCACCATCCGTTTCGTCTCCAAGCTTATTTCGGCAACGCGAGATCGATCCGGTAATGTGATCGAAGGCAGTGCCGAGAAAGTGACTGACGTTACCGACGTCTGGACTTTTGCGCGCGACATTTCCTCCCGCGATCCCAACTGGAAGGTTGTTGCAACCGAAGCCGGGCAGTAGGCGCGATGACGGCGCGTAGGCTAGCGTTGCTCCTCGTTGCGGCGTGCATCGGTGTTGCCGGCATGGCGGCGCCGGCCGCAAGCGGTGAGCAAGGGCCGATCAAATTCCCCGATACTCAGTATGAGCCGGTCGATTGGGCGAATCTCGACGGCTGGGCCGCCGACGATCACGCGACGGCGTTTGCGATTTTTCTCGAGAGTTGCCGTGCGCTGGGCAGCAATCGGCAGGCCAGTGCCGAGGCTGTCGCTATCAGCGAAGCACTCAAAAGCGTCTGCGCCCGCGGCCTGGCGGCGGTGCCGCTCGAAGAGGAGGGCGCGCGCAAATTCTTTGAGGACAATTTTCGGCCGCTTCGCATCAGCAAGCTGGGCGACAGCGATGGCTTTCTCACCGGCTATTACGAGCCGATCATCGAGGGCTCGCGCGTTCCGACCGGCGAATTTGTCGCCCCGCTGTATCGGCGGCCGCCCAACCTCGTCGTCTCCGGCCGCCGCAAACTCGGCGATTCGTTTCCCAGCAAGGGCGTCAAGGTTGGCCGCCGCGTCGGCCGGCGCAAAATCGTGCCCTATTACGACCGCGCCGCAATCGAAGATGGCGCGCTCGATGGCTGGCATCTGGAAATCTGCTGGCTGCGCAGCCAGATCGACGTACTGTTTGCGCAGATCCAGGGATCGGCCCGCATCAAACTGGAAGACGGCACCATTCTGCGCGTCAATTACGACTCGCATAACGGCTGGCCCTACACGCCTGTCGGCCGTGTGCTGATCGAACGCAAATTTCTCACCAGGGACGAGGTGTCGATGCAACGCATCCGCGATTGGATGCAGGCCAACCCGGACCTGGCCCCGGATGTCAGGCGGCAGAACAAGTCGTATGTATTCTTCCGCATCACCGATCTTGCCACGGAAGACGAGGCGATCGGCGCTCAGGGCGTACCGCTCGTGCCGGGCCGCTCGATTGCGGTCGATCGTGCTCTTCACGCCTACGGCACGCCGTTTTTCATCGCGGCGGATCTTCCGATCGCCAATGACAAGGGCGGAACGAAATTCCGCCGCCTGATGTTCGCGCAGGATACGGGGTCGGCCATCGTCGGCCCGGCGCGGGCCGATATCTATTTCGGTGCCGGGGCCGAGGCCGCGCGCATGGCGGGCCGCATCCGCAATCCCGGCCAATTCACGATGCTCATCCCGCGCGAGCTCGATCCGGTCGAGGCGGCGCGCGCCGTGCCGCTGCCGCCGGAACGCGCCGGCTTTTTCGCGCAACTGACGGCCGGCGCCATGATCGATCCGACCGCAGAGGATGTTCCGCTGCCGGAGCCGAGGCCTGCTGCGGCGGCCCAACCCGACCCGGCGCCGAAACCAAAGGCGCGGCGGCGGCAATGAGCCGGCGTCATCCCCTGAGCGATGAAGACCACGCGCTTTGGACCGGCTTTGTCCGTTCCATCAAACCTCTGCGCCGTGTGCAGCGGTTGGCGGAACCGTTAGCGGGCGAAAAGCCGTCATCGCAGCCGCCGCCCGCGGCGCCTCGCCCGGTAGCGCGGCTCGAAACGTTGCCGGAGAAAAAGCCGCCCGCGCTCGCGCCGCTCGGTCGGCGGCTGAAGCAGCGTGTCGCGCGCGGCCGCGAAGCCATCGATGCGCGTCTCGATCTGCATGGCTATACGCAGACGGAGGCCCATGCCGAATTGTTCCGCTTCCTGCAGCGCGCGCAAGCAAACGGCGCGAGGATGGCGCTCGTCGTAACCGGCAAGGGAATGGGCCGGGGATCGGACCAGCGCGAGCGCGGCGTGCTCAAGCGGCAGGTTCCGATGTGGCTGTCGCTGCCGCAATTCCGATCGCTGGTCGTCGGATTCGAGGACGCGCATCTCGGCCATGGCGGAGAAGGCGCGCTGTATGTCCGGCTGCGGCGAGCGCGCTAGGATTCCGCAATTAACCTAATCATTGGATTGCCCACACAAGCGCAAGAAACGGTCAAGTTCGTCTGCAAGGATGACGCTCTTGATCGGAGTAGCGCGTCATGTCCGAGATTGCCGAAGCCCAATCGCAACCAATCCCGAAACGAGATGACTTGCGCGGCAAGGACTTGTTCGACAAAGGCTTACTCGACAGAGGCTTGGCTGACAGAAGCTTGGGTGACAAAGGCTTGGCCGACAAGCAAGCCTTCGCTCAGGTCGAGAAGTGGATGGCGACGATCCGCGAACTCGGCTACGAGCGGCCAGAACACACCAAGTTCCGCGGCTGATCCAAGGCGCGCCGCACTTTTCTACAGAATGAACCGGCTCAAATCGGCGTTCTTGGCCAGATCGCCGACGTGCTTTTCCACGTAAGCGGCATCGATTGTGACGGTCTCGCCGGGCCGGTCGGGCGCCGCGAACGAGATTTCGTCGAGCACCCGTTCCATCACCGTTTGCAATCGTCGCGCGCCGATATTCTCCACGCTTGAATTGACCGACACCGCCATGTCGGCGACGGCGTCGATGGCGTCCTCGGAGAATTCGAGCGTCAGGCCTTCGGTCCGCATCAACGCAATATATTGCTTGATCAGGGAAGCCTCGGGTTCGGTCAGGATGCGGCGGAAATCGTCCCGCGTCAGCGGTTTTAGCTCGACGCGGATCGGCAAGCGGCCTTGCAGTTCCGGCAGCAGGTCGGACGGCTTCGAAATGTGAAAAGCACCGGACGCAATGAAAAGGATGTGATCGGTCTTTACCGAGCCGTGCTTGGTCGCAACCGTCGTGCCTTCGATCAGCGGCAATAGATCGCGCTGCACGCCCTCGCGCGAAACATCGCCGCTCACCCGCCCGTCGCGGGCGCAGATCTTGTCGATCTCGTCGAGGAAAACGATGCCGTTGTTTTCCACCGCCTTGATCGCCTCCTGCGTCAGTTGCTCGGAATCGAGGAGCTTGTCGGATTCCTCGTTGATCAGGATTTCATAGGAATCGTGAACGCTGACCCGCCGGGTCTTGGTGCGTCCGCCGCCAAGCTTGCCGAAAATGTCGCCGATCGAAATAGCGCCGACTTGCGCGCCGGGCATGCCGGGAATCTCGAACAGCGGCATTCCGCCGGACGATTGCACCTCGATCTCGATCTCCTTGTCGTTGAGCTCGCCGGCGCGGAGCTTTTTTCGGAACGCCTCCTTGGTCGTGACGCTGGCGGAAGCGCCGACCAGCGCATCAAGCACGCGGCTTTCCGCCGCCTGCTGTGCTTTGGCCTCGACGTCCTTGCGTTTCCTGTCGCGTGTCAACGTGATGGCGATCTCGACGAGGTCGCGCACGATCTGCTCGACGTCGCGGCCGACATACCCGACCTCGGTGAATTTCGTCGCCTCCACTTTGAGGAACGGCGCACCGGCAAGCTTGGCGAGGCGGCGTGCGATTTCGGTCTTGCCGACGCCCGTCGGTCCGATCATCAGAATATTCTTGGGCAGGACTTCTTCGCGCAGCCGCTCGTCGAGTTGCAGCCGCCGCCAGCGGTTGCGCAACGCTATGGCGACCGCGCGCTTGGCGTCGGCCTGGCCGACGATGAAGCGGTCCAGCTCGGAAACGATTTCGCGTGGGGAAAAATCACTCATTGTTTGCTCATCGCACGAAACGCGTAGGTCCGCGGCGCCATCGGTCAGGCGCTCTTCAACGTCTCAACGGTGACGTTGCGGTTGGTGTAAACGCAGATGTCGGCCGCGATGTCGAGCGCCCGGCGCACGATCGCTTCCGCATCGAGCGGGCCATCGGCGAGCGCGCGGGCTGCGGCCAGCGCGTAGTTGCCGCCGGAGCCGATCCCGACGATGCCGGCCTCCGGCTCGAGCACGTCGCCAGTACCGGTGAGCACCAGCGACACGTCCTTGTCGGCGACGATCATCATGGCTTCGAGCCGGCGAAGGTATCGGTCGGTGCGCCAATCCTTGGCCAGTTCGACCGCAGCCCGCATCAATTGGCCGCGATACTGCTCCAGCTTTGACTCCAGCCGCTCGAACAGGGTGAAGGCGTCGGCCGTGGCGCCGGCAAAGCCGCCGATGACCTCGCCGCCGCCGAGCTGGCGCACCTTGCGCGCGTTGGCCTTGACGATGGTCTGGCCGATCGACACCTGGCCGTCGCCGCCAACGGCGACGAGTCCGCCTTTACGGACGGTGAGGATGGTCGTGCCGTGCCAGGTTCTTTCGAACGATGGGCCGGATTCGGAAGGGTGCATAAGGGAAAATGCCTGTGTTTCAGGGATGATTTAGGAGTTGGCGGCCGGCAATGCAAATACGCCGGGCGGAAGATTGGCGCGGCCGTCAAAGCCCTGATAAAAGGCGCGGCGCGCTTTCGGAGATCACAATGCGTAAGGCGTCCGTGAAGCGGACTACCAAGGAAACCGACGTCGAGGTCGTTATCGATCTCGACGGCCAAGGCCGCGCGTCGATTGCCACCGGCATCGGCTTTCTCGATCACATGCTCGATCTCCTGGCGCGGCATTCGCGTATCGACATCGAGGTCAAGGCCAAGGGCGACCTGCATATCGACCATCATCACACCACCGAAGATGTCGGCATTGCGCTCGGTCAGGCGGTGAAGCAGGCGCTCGGCGACATGAAGGGCATCACCCGCTATGCCGACGTGCATGTGCCGATGGATGAGGCGCTCACCCGGGTAGCGATGGATATTTCCGGCCGGCCGTTCCTCGTCTTCAAGGCCGAGTTCGTGCGCGACAAGGTCGGGCCGTTCGACACCGAACTGGTGCAGGAATGGTTTCAGGCCTTCGCCATGAACGCGGCGGTGACGCTGCATGTCGCCACGCTCTACGGCACCAACGACCATCATATCGCCGAATCCTGCTTCAAGGGTTTGGCGCGGGCGCTGCGGGCGGCGGTTGCCATCGATCCGCGTGCCGCGCACGAGGTGCCTTCGACCAAGGGTACGCTTGGCGGGTGAGGCGCCGTCCTCGCTCGCAACGGCCCGGTTAGCTATGGAACAAAGTCATGTCTGTCTTCACGGTTCACGAGCCGCCACTACGCGCCGCTGATTCTGTGCCCAATCCTGAGCGCTTTATGTTCGTTCGCGACGGCTTTTATTTCTGGGCCTTCGCGCTCACACCGCTCTGGATGATATGGCACCGCATGTGGCTGGTGCTGTTGATTTATCTGATCGTGGCCGTCGGCGCCGACAGCGCGCTGCATTATGCCGGCATCGGTTCCGGCAGCGTCGTTGTGGTCGAGCTGCTCATATCGTTTCTGGTCGGCTTCGAGGCGGGCACGCTGCGGCGTTTCACGCTGGCGCGCCGCGGCTGGAAAAATGTCGGCGTTGTCGCCGGCGACGGTGTCGACGCCGCCGAGCGGCGATTCTTCGACGCCTGGGCCGCGGCGGCCAACAAAGCAGGAGAGTGGCCGACTGCTGCTTCGGCCGCGCCGCCGCCGTCGACGCCGCGCACGCCGCAACCGTCCGGCATTATCGGCCTGTTTCCCGAACCGGGGGCGCTGCGTTGAGCATCGCGATCGTCGATTACGGCTCCGGCAATCTGCACTCGGCCGCCAAGGCGTTCGAGCGCGCCGCGCATGATGCCGGCATCGGCCAGACGATCGTGGTGACCAACGATCCGGAGGCCGTGGCGTCTGCCGATCGCGTCGTGCTGCCTGGCGTCGGCGCGTTTGCCGATTGCCGCCGCGGCCTCGATGCGGTCGACGGCATGGTGGCCGCGCTGGACGATGCTGTGCGCAAAAGGGGCCGCCCATTCTTCGGCATCTGCGTCGGCATGCAATTGCTGGCCGAACGCGGCCGCGAATACGAGGTGACCGAAGGATTGGGCTGGATTGCAGGCGAAGTCGATCGCATCACCCCCGCCGACCCGCAGCTCAAGATCCCGCACATGGGCTGGAACACGCTCAACGTCACCCGCCCGCATAAACTGGTTGAGGGGCTCACCTTGGGTTCGCAGGGACTGCATGCCTATTTCGTGCACTCCTACGAATTCAAGGTGGCGCAGCGTACCGATCTCGTGGCGGAGGCCGACTATGGCGGCCCGCTCACTGCGATCGTGGCGCACGACAATATCGTCGGCACGCAATTCCATCCCGAGAAAAGCCAAAAGCTCGGCCTGGCGGTGATCGCCAATTTTCTCAAGTGGAAGCCGTGATCCTCTTTCCTGCGATCGATCTCAAGAACGGTGAAGCGGTGCGCCTCGAACAGGGCGACATGGCGCGCGCGACCGTTTTCCACCGCGATCCGGCCGAGCAGGCACGCGCCTTCGCGGCCCAGGGCTTTGCCTATCTTCACATCGTCGATCTCGACGGCGCCTTCGCCGGCCGGCCGGTCAATGCGGCGGCGGTCGAGCGTATTCTCGCTGCGGTGCGTATTCCGGTGCAGGTTGGCGGCGGCATCCGCGATCACGCAACCATCGAAGGCTGGCTCGGCAAGGGCGTCGCCCGGGTCATTATCGGCACGGCCGCCGTGCGCGATCCTGCGCTGGTGAAAGAAGCGGCGAAGAAATTTCCCAACCGCGTCGCGGTCGGATTGGACGCGCGCGACGGCAAAGTCGCGGTCGAGGGCTGGGCGCAAAGCTCCGAGCTTTCGGCGAAGGAGGTCGCCAGGCGTTTCGAGGACGCGGGCGTTGCCGCCATCGTCTATACCGACATCGCGCGCGACGGCATGCTCAAGGGTCTTGATCTCGACGCGACCATCGCGCTCGCCGACGAGGTCGCCATCCCCGTCATCGCTTCGGGCGGCTTTGCCTCGCTTGACGACGTGCGCGCCTTGCTCGCGCCGCGGGCAAAAAAGCTGGCTGGCGCCATCGTCGGGCGCGCGCTCTATGACGGGCGGCTCGATGCGGCGGCGGCGTTGCAGCTGATCCGCGCGGTGAAGGTGGCGTAAAGTGTTCAAGGTTCGCGTCATTCCCTGCCTCGATGTAAAGGACGGCCGCGTCGTCAAGGGCGTGAAGTTCGTCGACCTTCGCGACGCCGGCGATCCGGTCGAGGCGGCCATCGCCTACGACGAGGCCGGCGCCGACGAGCTCACTTTCCTCGACATCACCGCCAGTCACGAAGATCGCGCCATCATGCTCGACGTGGTGCAACGCACCGCCGAGGCGTGCTTCATGCCGCTCACGGTGGGTGGCGGCGTGCGCACGATCGACGATATCCGCGCGCTTTTGTCTTTTGGCGCCGACAAGGTGTCGATCAACACCGCAGCCGTCGCGCGCCGCGGCTTCGTCAAAGAGGCGGCGGAAAAATTCGGCGATCAGTGCATCGTGGTCGCGATCGACGCCAAGAAAGTGTCGAAGCCGCCGGAAACGGACCGCTGGGAGATATTTACCCATGGCGGGCGCAACGCGACCGGTCTCGATGCCATCGATTACGCGCGCGAGGTGGTCGCGCTCGGCGCCGGCGAAATCCTGCTCACGTCGATGGATCGCGACGGCACGCGGCAGGGCTTCGATATTCCATTGACGCGCGCCATCGCTGATGCTGTGAGCGTCCCGGTCATCGCTTCCGGGGGCGTCGGCACTCTCGATCATCTGGTCGAAGGTATTCGCGACGGCCACGCCAGCGCCGTGCTCGCCGCTTCGATTTTCCATTTCGGCGAATTTTCCGTGCGCGACGCCAAGATCCACATGGCGCATGCCGGGTTGCCGGTGCGGCTCGATCCCTGATTTTCCTCAATTCATTGGCAAGTTTTTTGCCCAGGCAAGTGCGCGTTCGAGCCGGTCGTTTCCCCAAAACAATTCGCCATCGCGTGTCGTGAAGCTCGGCGCGCCGAATATCCCGAGCTGCTGCGCTATTGTCGTTTCGGATCGAAGCTTTTCCTTGATGGCGTCGCTGTGCGCGGCCGCAATCGCGGTATCGGCATCGACCTTAAGGCCTGAAAGAATCGCGCCGATAGTTTCGCGGTCATCGATACGCCGTCCCTCCGCGAATTCGGCGTGGTAGACGGCGCGGCAAAAATCCTCGCCCCAGCGGTCCGCAAGCCCCACGAGCGCGACCCGTGCGGCCAGGACGCTGGACTGCGGAAACGGCTCTGGCCGCCGGAACGGCAAAGCCAGATCGGCGCATGTGCGTTCGACGTCACGCCACATGTGGCGGCCTTTGGCCGGATAAAGGTTGAACGGCGACGTGTCCCACCCCTGCGCCTTCAAGATCGGTCCAAGCAGAAAAGGGCGAAAATGCACCGCGACGCCGGCCTTGCCGGCAAGAGCGTCCACGCGCATGACCGCCGGATAGGAATAGGTCGAAGCAAATTCGAACCAGAAATCGAGGCTCGGCGCGGGGGATGCGGGTGCGTTCATAGAGACTGTCATTCTAGGTTCAGCCGGCGGGGGATGGAATATCGGCGGAATAGCTCACTTGCGCTGACGGCTCTCCCCGCCCCGGTGCGGAGATGCTAAGGAACGCAAATGGCCGAATTCACGCTCAACGATCTCGAAAAACGCGTTCAGGACCGCGCGAAGGCGGATCCCGGCGCCTCCTACACGCGGACGCTCGTCGATAGAGGCATGGCGCACTGCGCCAAGAAGCTCGGCGAGGAGGCGGTCGAAGTCGCCATCGCCGCGCTCGCCGAGGACCGCGACCGTGTTGTCGCCGAAACGGCCGATCTTCTCTACCATCTGCTCGTGGTGCTCCATGCGCGAGGCATTCCGCTCGCCGAAGTCGAAAGTGAGCTGGGACGCCGCACGCAGCAAACCGGCCTTGATGAGAAGGCCGCCCGCAAAGGCGGTTGACGTCGGCATGGAGCAACGTACCGACCAGGTCGTCTCGCCCTATCGCGTGTTCTCCCGTGCGGAATGGGCGAGCCACCGCCACGATACGCCGATGACGCTCAAGCCGTCGGAGATCTCGCGGCTGCATTCGATGCACGATCGACTCGACATATCGGAGGTCGAGGAAATCTACCTGCCGCTATCGCGCCTGCTCTCGCTTTACGTCGAGGCGACGCAACGATTGTTTCGGGCGCAGCAGCGCTTCCTCGGCACCGAGGACGCCAAGATGCCTTACATCATCGGCGTCGGCGGCTCGGTCGCGGTCGGCAAGTCGACCACGGCTCGCGTCTTGCAGGCATTGCTGGCGCGCTGGCCGAATGTGCCCAAGGTCGACCTCGTCACCACCGACGGCTTTCTTTATCCGAATGCGGTGCTCGAACGCGAAGGCCTGATGGACAAGAAGGGCTTTCCGGAAAGCTATGACCTGTCGGCACTGCTGCACTTTCTGTCCGACATCAAGGCCGGGCGGCGTCCGGTGCGGGCGCCGGTCTATTCACACCTGATTTACGACGTCATTCCGAATCAGTGGATCGAGATCGACCGGCCCGACATCCTCATCGTCGAGGGCCTCAATGTTTTGCAAGCCGGGCGGTTGCCGAAGGACGGCAAGGCCGTTCCCTTCGTCTCCGACTTCTTCGATTTCTCGGTCTATCTCGATGCCGACGAGGGCGTATTGCTGTCGTGGTACGTCAATCGTTTCCTCACCCTGCGCGGCACGGCGTTCGCCGATCCGAAATCATATTTTCATCGCTACGCTAAACTCTCCGACGAGGAGGCGATCACCACCGCAACCTCGATCTGGAGCCGCATCAATCTGCTCAATCTGCATGAGAATATTCTGCCGACGCGGCAGCGTGCCGATCTCATCCTGAAGAAGGGCGAAAGTCACCAGGTCGAGGAAGTGGCGCTGCGTCGGCTTTGACGCGGATGCTTGGAGTGCGATCGTTCAGATTGAATCGACCCGCGCTTTTGCTTTTTAGTGGAGCATGATCTTTTCGGAAAACCGGCTTCCACCCCGGATCAAGTCCGGGGCAGGCTTTTTCCGGATCATGATATTGTTGTTTTGAGCATGATCTTTTCGGAAAACCGGCATCCACTTTTCCGGATCATGCTTTAGGCCGCCGCTTTGCGCCAGCGCTCGACTTCCGCCAATTCGGCTTCGGGCCGTTCGGCGATGACATCGCCGCGACCGAGATAGATGGTTCCCGCCTCGCCGTCGATCGAGAGCCAGTCCCCTTCTTTGATCGCCACGCCTGCGAGCTGTGCGCGGCGGCCGGCGACGTCGATCGACAATTCCGGGCAGCCGACGATGCAAGGCTTCCCCATCTGCCGTGCCACCAAAGCCGCATGCGCGGTTCGGCCGCCGATGGCGGTTACGATGCCCGCAGCGATGGCGAAGCCGCCAACATCGGCGGTCGTGGTATCCGGGCGTACGAGAATAACCGGTTCACCGCTGGCGACGAGCCGAGCCGCGCCCTCCGGATCGAAAGCAGCGCGGCCGACCGCAATGCCGGCGGATGCGCAGGTGCCGCGAATGACCGGCTCTCCGGCTACGACCAGCCGTTTGTTGGCGAGCGTCTGCAGGTCGAGGCCGGCGAGGCGCTGCAATGCTTCGGCCGGTGCAATCCGGCCCTCCTTCACGAAATCTATTGCCAGCCGCAGCGCTGCTTGCGGCGTTCGTTTCGCTGCGCGCGTCTGCAGCATCCACAGCTTGCCGTTCTCAATGGTGAATTCGACGTCCTGTATATCGGCAAAGTCCTGCTCGAGCCGCCGCAGCGCTTCGCGCAACTGCGCGGCGACTTCGGGAAGCGCCTGCGCAAGTGACTCTTCGGTTTCGGGGTTGTGTCCACCCGACACGACGTCCTCGC
Organism: uncultured Alphaproteobacteria bacterium; assembly: GCA_963777635.1. GTDB lineage: Bacteria > Pseudomonadota > Alphaproteobacteria > Rhizobiales > Xanthobacteraceae > BOG-931. The sequence continues at coordinate 6,168 of CAVZSB010000044.1, read as the reverse complement.
CCTGGGAATCGAAAAGTACGTCGATGACGGGTTTGGCAGCTCCGGTCGAAGGATCGCGCGAAAACGCGACGCCGGCGCCCGACGAAGCGCCGCTATTGCCGAACACCATCGCCTGAACCGTGACGGCCGTTCCCTGCAAATCCTCAAGATGCTGCAGCTTGCGATAGGTGCGGGCGCGATCGCTCATCCACGATCGGAAAACCGCCTGTGCCGCCGATTTGAGATGTTCCATCGGATCGTCGCTTAATACATGATCCACGTCCTCGACGATTTGTTCGTAGGACGCGACGAGGCGTTCGAGAGCTTCGCAGTCGAGTGCGCGCTCGCTGCCTACGCCCTCGGCGGCGACGAGGCTGTCGCGCTTTTTTGCAAACGCCGCCCGATCGACGCCGAGAACGACCTCGCCATAGCTCTCGAGGAAACGCCGCCGGCAGTCGAGGGCAAAACGCGGGTGACCGGTCATGCGCACCAGGCCGCGGACCGCCGCGGGTGTGCAACCGACATCGAGCACCGTCTCCAGCATTCCCGGCATCGAGCGCGCCGCGCCCGAACGTACCGATACCAGCAGCGGGTGTCTTCGGTCGCCGAACCGTTTGCCGGTGGCGTTTTCCAGAAAGGCGATGCCTTCGGTCAGCCCATCGGCAAGATCTCGCACCGCCTCGGCTTTGCCGGCCACGGCGGCGGCGCAGAGGCTGATCGGCAGCACGAAAGCCGGCGGCACCGGCAGTCCGAGCACGGCCATACGCGCCAGATTTGCGGCTTTTCCGCCGACCATTTCGGCCGCGTATTCATCCGACAGACCGTTACCGATGCGGGCAATTTGCATGTTTGACTTGCCTATGAGGAAAGATCGGCGAGGACGTGCTCGCGCAAAAGGTGGCCGAATGCCGCTAGCCGGTCCGTCGAGCGCTCGAGAGCGCGGGCCAATTCGAGAATGGACAAGGCCGTCTTGAGATCGAATTCTCCGGTCAGAATCTGCGCCGTCACCATGCGCTCCGCGGTATCTGCCCGGTGCTCGACATCGATCAGCCGGCCGATCGCCGCCAGCGTGTCCTCGGCGTCGACGCGATGCCCGTCGGGAACCTCCGCCGCAGCGGTGACGCCGGCAGCAGCGGCCTCGGTCCCAGCAACCGTTGCCGCGCACAGTTCGGCCAGGGGTTCGAGCAGCGTCGGCGCGGCGTCAAAAGGGACAAGCGAAGCCATAAAAGCGGCCTGCTCAAGTTCGTCGATCGCGTCTTCGATTTGATTCACCAGGCGTTCGATGCCGCGGTCCGCATCGAATCGTGCGATCTCGCTGCGTGCTTCGAGCGCGATACGGTCGCTTTTTCCTCGATACGTCGCGCTCGCTCCGCCATGGCCGCGCAGTCGAACGGTCTGCGGGCCTTTCGCTCGGCGACGAAGCGTGTGATGCCGGTAGCGATTTCGCGCGCCAGGCCGGCTTGGCGGGTCACGACCGCCATGAGTTTTCTGTCGAGGCGCTGCAGATGCGCCACCAAAGCCGCCTCGATGCGGTCCCTCGCCAGCCGGACCGAACTGCCTTGCAGCAAGGCGTCAGCCGAAACGCGTAGAACCGTCTTGAGAAAATCGACGGCGGAGTCGCGACCCAGCGCGTGGTCCAGGCGCTCACCGAACCCGATCCGGGTTGGGGCGGCGTGATGAACTGCCGCTGCGACAAGTTCGCCGCCGCCGAGTTCGAGGAAGGCTCGGTGGCCGACGCGATGGGACGCCCCCCAGGCCAGAACGCGGATCGCGTCACCTTTGGGCACCCATTCCCTGAGAATCTTGCGGGCCTTGTTCCAGTCGATGAGGAACACCAGTGATGCGCCGAGATTCTCGAGAAAGGCGTCGCGGCTGGCGCTGTTGTCGAACGGCAAGCGTCCGGTGACGAGATAGAAGGCGCCGTCGTCACCGAGGCCGGCCGCGCTTTTGCGTTCAAGCCCGCTCCACAGAACGGGAAAATCGCGAAACAGTCCGACAAAGAACTTTGCGCGCGCCAGATGCACGTCGGTATAAGTGACGATGACGGCTGCCGGCTCGACGGCGATCACAACGACATGGGCATCGGTCTCGCCGATATCGTTTTGAATCGTAAGCCGTCCGCCGGTTCGCGTCGCGGTCGTGGCCAAGCCGGGATGCCCGAACTTGAGTTTCTTCGTTGCCTCGATGCCTCGCATGAACGCTTCGATCGCGGGCCGATCGTCCGGCAGAAGACCGTACACATGCGCGCCGGCGAGGGTTTCTTGCGCATAGGTGGCGGCGAGCCGGTTGAGGGCCTTGTGCAGGTCCATCACCAGGCGATGAAAGCTGTCGTCGTCACCGCCGAGCCCGGTCAGTTGAGTAATTTGCCGAAGCTCGACATCGTCGGAAGAACCAATCGGAGTCAGCGCGCGGATCGTCGAAAGACGCTTTTCGGCCTTGTCTGCCTGGTCCTGGTCCCCGGCTCCGACGGCATGGATCATGGCTTCCGCGTCGTCCCAGATCGCCGTCGCCAGACTGCCTAGTCCCGGCGCCGAGATACGATCGCCGACCGATAACGTGGCGTGGTTGACCAGCGCCTCCAATGCCACCGGATCGACGCCCGCCGCGCGGCATTCATCGGTCAGATCGAAGCGTGCGCTGGTCGGCTCGCAGGCGCGTTGCACGGCCGCTTGCAGGACGCTGAGGCGCAACTTCACCCGGTCGTTGGCCGCCAAACCCTCGGCGACGCGGGACGGCAGCAGTAAATCGGCTTGCCCGAGCCGCTCGATGATTTCCGATTTCATGCGCCGCCACCTGCTTGTTTGCGAGAGCCGTAGAAAAGCAGGTTCGGATGACGGGGTTATTGAGCCAAATCATTCATGTAACTGTCACAAATCCCGGGGTGCGGCTGCACGGTGGGATCAGGACAATGCAGATCAAGCCGCGAGCGCCGAGCTTGCCGATCCCGCCAGCGCGGCGGCGAGACGCTCGCGATCGAGCGGTTTGGCGAGGAAGCCGTCCATTCCGGCGGCCAGGCAAGCCTCGCGGTCCTCGGCCGAGGCGTTCGCGGTGAGCGCGAGGATCGGCATTCGCGGTGCGGCGCTCTCCGCCTCGATCGCCCGGATCCGGCGGGTCGCTTCCAGCCCGTCGACCTCAGGCATGTGCAGATCCATGAGCACGCAATCGTAGGGCGTGCCGGCGGCGCGTGCTGCCAGCCAGGAATCGACCGCGGCGGCGCCGTTGGCGGCCATGGTCGGGCGATGACCGAGCTTCACGAGCAAGGCCCGCGCGAGCAGCGCGTTGATTTCATTGTCCTCGGCAACAAGGATCGAAAGTCCGCTGCTCGAGCGCGCGGTGTTGGCTGTATCAGGCCCGTCGGCGGCGGCGCCGGGGTCGAAAGCTTCGTCGCCGGCAATACGAGCGGCGAGTGAAGCGGCACGCACCGGCTTGATCAGATAGCCGGTAAAGCCCGCCTCCTTGAGTGCCGCAAGTTCGTGGCGCATCGCCGGGGTGACCATCACGATACGTCGCGGGATCGCAGCGGCAAGACGCGCGAGCGCCGCGGCCGATGGCGTGCCGAGTGCGTGATCAACCAGCACGGCGCTCCACATTTGTTCCGGCAGCAATGCCGCCGCCACCTTGTCGTCGGGCACGATCTTTGTGCGCGCGCCCCAGCGTTGCAGGCGCCGCGCGATCAAGGAGGCCTCGATCGCGGCCGTTGCGACGATGAGGATGTCGCTGCCGACAAGGTCGGGCGCGGCGAATGCGGGGTCCTCGGAGTCATCCGCGCGCGGCAATGGAACGATGACGCGGAACGTGGAGCCTTGACCGGGCGCGCTCTCGACTGAGATCGAGCCCTCCATGCCCTCGACGATCTTGTTGGATATCGCCAGCCCAAGACCGGTGCCGCCGTATCTTCGCGTCGAGCTGTCGTCGGCTTGTTCGAATTCGAGAAAGATGCGCGCCTGATCCTGCAACGAGATGCCGATGCCGGTGTCGCGTACGGAGATCGCAAATGCATCCGGCCGCGCGGCGGCTTCGACGATGATGGAGACGCCGCCATTTTCGGTGAACTTGATCGCGTTGCCCGCGAGATTGAATAGGACCTGGCGCAATCGCGCTGCGTCGCCGACGACGCGCGTCGGCAAGCGTTCATCGACATAGCAGCAAATTTCCAGACCTTTGGCTTGCGCGCGGGGTCCGAGCAGTTCGACCACCTCTTCGACGAAAGCGGCGAGCGCAAACGGCCGCGCGGCAAGGTCGAGCCGTCCGGCTTCGATCTTGGAGAAATCGAGCACCTCCTCGATCAGCGACAACAAGGTCTCGCCCGACGTTCTCACTGCCTTCAGATAGGTGGCCTGTTCGGGCGTGAGCGAGGTGTCACCGAGGAGATCGGCCATGCCAAGGATGCCGTTGAGCGGGGTGCGGATCTCGTGCGACACCATGGTGAGGAAGCGCGACTTCGCGCGGTTGGCCGCCTCGGCCTGGTCGCGCGCCACGGCTAAGGCGCGCTCGGCGAGGACGCGATCGGTAACGTCGCGCCCGACGCTCTGCATCTCGCTGCTGCCGTCGGCGCGAACCGTGACCTCGCGCCAGGCGATCCAACGTGCGCCATCGGCGGCGGCGATTTTCTGGTCCTGGGAGCGCGTGCCGTCGGTGAGGAGAGCGGCCTCGTCCTGCTCCACAACCGGGAGTACGAAGTCGGTTCCGAGCAGTTCTTCCCGCGGCCGGGCGGCCAGCGCGCAATAGGCGTCGTTGACATAGGTGATCGCGCCGGCGTGGTTGCGGCGCACGATCAGGTCGTCTTGCGCCTCGAAAAAGCTTGCGGTGCGCTCCTGCGCTTCCCGTATTTCCCAATTACGATCGGCGGCCTCATCGAGACGCCGTTCGAAATCGCGCAGTTCAAGCTTCATTTGGCGGATGCGCGAAATGAGAATTCCCATCGCGCCACATGCGGCGCCGAACAGTGACGCAACGCCGATGGCAAACATATATGGATCGTAGTGAGCCGCCGGCGATGTCGCCCCGGCCAGGAAGCCGAAGGCAACCGCAAACGCCATAATCGCGATGATGGCGGAGCGGATGACAAGATTGGAGATCCGGCGGGTGATGATGGCGGGTTTTCGGAAGGTGGCGCGCTGGCGCAAGGTCCGTTTCCCGCTCGATACGCAGCCAGGGCCTTCGGTCATGAGCCGCCCGGTGCCTTCTGTTGTTGTCGATGCAGTAATCCGGACTATGGGCTAGGAACCTTGCGCATCCCTTGCAGTCGAGAAGAACGATTGGAGCGAGGGTTTATGCTTTGTTAACATTCTACGGGGCGAGCCACTGGTTGCTCGGAAACCCCAAGCGCGGCCGGGAGAATACGAATGGATAAGGTGGTGAATGCGAAGCGCTCGGGGACAAAATCGTCCGCAGCGGATCGGCCGGCGCGGGTGACGCGCGAGGAAGCGGAGCAAGCGGTACGCACGCTGATCCGCTGGACCGGCGACGACCCCGACCGCGAGGGCCTTCGTTCGACCCCGGCGCGGGTGGTGCGCGCTTATGAGGAGTGGTTCTCGGGCTACAAGGATCATCCGCGCGAATACCTCAAGCGCACATTCGAGGAGACCGGCGGTTACGACGAGGTGGTCGTGTTGCGTGACATCCGCTTTGAATTGCACTGCGAGCACCACATGACGCCGATCATTGGCCGTGTGCATATCGGGTACCTTCCGCACAACCGGGTCGTCGGCATCTCTAAGCTGGCGCGGCTGGTCGATGTTTATGCGCGGCGATTGCAGATCCAGGAGAAGTTGACGGCGGAAATCGCGACCTGCGTCGATGAGGTGCTCAAGCCGCACGGTGTCGCCGTCGTCGCCGAGGCAACGCACCAATGCATGACCACGCGCGGTATCCACAAGACCGGCGTCACCATGGTCACGAGCCGCATGCTGGGCGTCTTCCGCGACCACGCCGAAACGCGGCACGAGTTTCTTTCAGCGATCGGCATGCGCGGCGCAGTCAACGTCGCCAACGGCGGCTGACAGGCCTACGCCGCGCGCCTGATCTCGTCGGTGAGCGCCCGGTATGACAGCGCCTCGGCGAGGTGAATCCGGCCGACTTTGTCGGCGCCGTCGAGATCGGCGAGCGTGCGCGCGACGCGCAGCACGCGATAATAGCCCCGCGCGGAAAGCCGCATCGCATCGGCGGCTTCGCGCAGGAGCGCAAGCC
>CAVZSB010000043.1:0-36866 GCA_963777635.1 uncultured Alphaproteobacteria bacterium | reverse complement strand
TAAGGCGGTCCGCATCGGTCATGAGATCGAGTTGACCCGACGGATAATTCGGATCACCGTCTTGGAGACTATTGCATCGGGTAATTTCGATCCAGTCGAAGCGATAGGGCTATGGATGTTTGGGAGCATGGCGGCCGATAGTTCCAAAAATGGGTGCGGCCGGATCGTGTTGTAGTATCTGCGCCAATCCTCCAACCCGCCATGGCACTCGTGACGTCACTTGATAAATCGCCCGAGAGCGACTTGCCTCTGCGTGGTATGATTGTTGATGCAATACTTCAATCCAGAAAGGAAAGCGGTCGCGCTACCGATTTGAGTGGCTTGCGTTCGGCCGAAACCGCGAAGAACAACGCAATCAACCCGGCCGCGATCATCAGCGCCGCGCCGAGCAGATAGCCGCCAAACACGCTTTTCGCGCGAGCCGGTGTCGATCAGCGCGCCGAACAGCCATGGTCCGGCAATCCCGCCGACCGCGGTCCCTATCGCGTAGAAGAACGCAATTGCGAGCGCGCGAATCTCCAGTGGAAATGTCTCGCTTACGGTGAGATAGGCCGAGCTTGCCGCGGCCGAGGCGAAGAAGAAGATGACGCTCCAGGCGAACGTCTGCTGCGCCGCGCTGAGCGTGCCTCGCGCAAATAGAGCGCCGCTTGCGGCGAGCAGGACACCTGATGCGATATAGGTGAACGCAATCATCGGGCGGCGTCCAATGACGTCGAACAGCCGACCGAGAAAAAGCGGCCCAAGGAAATTCCCGGCAGCGAACGGGAGGATAAACCAGCCGACGCGGTCCGCGCTGATGCCGTAGAAGTCTGTCAGTATTAGCGCATAAGTGAAGAAAATGGCATTGTAGAAAAATGCCTGTGCGCCCATCAGGCTCAGGCCGACCAGCGTTCGGCGGCGGTACTGATAGAACAACGCGCACGCTACCTCAGACAGCGGCGTGCGGGTCCGCGCGCGAAGGCGCACGCGTGGCAGGCCGGCCGTTGGCAAAATGCGGCTCGCGCCCATCGCTCGGCTTTCGATTCCAGCGACCACGCGTTCGGCCTCGGACGCGCGACCGTGCGTCATCAGCCAGCGTGGACTCTCCGGCAGCCACATCCGCATGAAGAAGATCGGCAGCGCCAAGCTTGCGCCGAGTAGAAATCCCAGCCGCCAGCCGTATTCCGGATTGATCACCGCCGGATCGAGCAACACGACGGCTCCCAGCGCGCCAATGGCCGCGCCGATCCAGAAGGTGCCATTGATGACGAGGTCCGTCCATCCCCGAACTCGGGCGGGAACGAGCTCCTGGATGGTTGAGTTGACCGCGGCATATTCACCGCCGATGCCGGCGCCCGTGACAAAGCGGAACAGCGCGAAGCTCGCGAGATTCCACGAAAGCGCTGTGGCCGCGGTCGCGAAAAGATATGTCGCCAGCGTGATGAAGAACAGCTTCTTGCGTCCGAGCCGATCGGTCAGCCAGCCGAAGAACAACGCGCCGAGAACGGCGCCACCAAGATAGACGCTGGCGGTGACGCCGACATCGGCATTGCTGAACTGGAGGACTGGGCTCGCCTTCAGTGCGCCCGCCACGGAGCCCGCGAGCGTTACTTCGAGCCCATCGAGTATCCAGGTGATGCCGAGCGCAGTGACCACCAGAGCGTGGAATTGGCTCCACGGCAGGCGATCGAGCCGCGCCGGAATATCGGTATTGACGAAGGAGGGCAACGCTTGGTCGTGCTCGTCAATTGTGTCTGCCGAGAACTTCATCGGCTTCGATTAATTGCAGGGATCATCTGAATTGTCAGGCGCAATGTTTGAACGGCTCTGCTTCATCCTGGCTGTGTCCCGACCGCAAAAGTCCCGAAAACGCGGATCGCGAAATTGATCCACATTTTTGCGGGGCTAGCCATTTCCTTGTTCTTTGCAAACACGCCTTCCCCAGATTCTTGAAAAATAACTCCCTGTTTCGTCGAAAAAGTCGCTGTTCCGTTCCGTGGGGAATTAGCGTCAAAAGGCCCGAAACGATTGGGGTTGTACGCCTCAAACACAGTTCGCTAGCCTCAAATTCGAATAATTCCCTGTTATTTTCCCGGTTAGCAGGTAATTCGAGCCCGAGACAGGTTCGCTGCGGACTGCGTCGTCAGCCAGCATTTAACTAATTGATGTCGCAGTAGTACTTCTATTTTCACTAGGTCAATTTTGTCGCGGTTTGGCGGGGTTTTCTGAGCCTTGAGCTCGATCCAATTTTCAGCAAAGACGACTTCACGAAGGAACTCGGCGACGACAGACAGCCGGCATCGCACGCAAAAACAGTCATGATTTACCCCCACAGCTCAAAGACATCGCGATTTTTTCAGCTAAAGCCAAGCAGCGTTCGCTGTTCGGCCCGGGTCAGTCGGTAACCGCGATGCCCGCCGCATCAACTTCACTGCTTTGAGTTGTGGCGGTCGTCAGTGTTTTCGACCAGCATTTTCACCTCCCGGCCCATGCGCTTGAGGCGTGCGGGCACTACGCTCCATTCGGAGCGGCAGTCCAGTCATTTCTGTCATGGCCGGCGCGGCGCCTGTGCCCGCCATCTGGCCGCGGTCAGCCCCGCCGAATCTGGCAGCCTTAACCATTCGTTAACCAAGCATGCGCAATTTATTAACCAATCAGAATCATCGAGCCTCGGAGACCACTTCGTGTCGAGCCTCGTTCGCCAACGCCAATCGCTGATGTTTCGGTCGCGCTCCTATATGGCGTTCGCAATAACGCCGCAACCGCCCATCGTAGAATGGCTCGCTGACCTCGACGGGAGCCTGGAGCGCTCCGAGGGTTTTTTCGCCGGTCACCCGGTGGCGCTCGATCTCTCCGCCGTCAACCTAAGCGCAACCGCGATCGGTCACCTCGTCGCCAATCTTGAAGAGCGCAATATCCACATCCTCGGCATCGAAGGGGTTGACCCGGCGAAGTGGCAAGTGGGGCTTCCTCCCGTCCTCCGCGGCGGTCGAAGCACACGGCCTGCCGATCTGCCCGGGCTCGCGGCGGCTGCCGGCTCAGCTCCGGCGGCTATCTGTGCGGCCCCGGTTGCTGCCTGCCCCGCTCCGCAAAAGCAGCAGTTAGCATCGCTGATGATCGAGGAGCCGGTACGCTCTGGGCAATCCGTGGTTTTCGTCGAGGGTGATGTTACCGTTCTGGGATCAGTAGGATCGGGCGCTGAAATCGTCGCCGGCGGATCGATTCACGTTTACGGGACGCTGCGCGGCCGCGCGCTGGCGGGCGCCACGGGCAACGCCCGCGCGCGCATCTTTTGCCACCGCATCGAGGCTGAACTCCTCGCCATAAACTCTTACTACAAAACGGCAGACGACATCGAGGACAGCTTGCGCCGCCAGCCGGCGCAGGCTTGGCTTGAGGGCGGTACGTTGAAAATCTCCGCAATGAACTAGGGCAACGAAAGGCAAGAAATATGGCGCAGGTCTTGGTTGTGACATCAGGCAAAGGCGGAGTCGGCAAGACCACGTCGACTGCTGCACTAGGTGCCGCTCTCGCCCATGACGGCGCGAAAGTTGTCGTCATTGATTTCGATGTCGGGCTGCGCAACCTCGACCTTGTGCTGGGGGCTGAACGACGCGTAGTTTTTGATTTGATCAACGTCATCAATGGTGTGGCAAAGCTCCCGCAGGCGCTCATTCGCGACAAGCGTCTGGAGAATCTGTACCTGCTTCCTGCCTCACAGACCCGAGACAAGGACGCACTAACCGAAGACGGGGTCGCCAAAATCATTGAGGAACTGCGGACCAAGTTCGACTGGATCATCTGCGACAGTCCGGCCGGTATCGAGCGTGGCGCAACGCTGGCTATGCGCTATGCCGATGCCGCGATCATCGTCACCAATCCAGAAGTATCGTCGGTGCGCGATTCCGACCGCATCATCGGATTACTGGATTCCAAGACGTTAAAGGCGGAGCGCGGCGAGCGCGTCGACAAACACGTGCTGATCACGCGCTACAACTCGACGCGCGCTACACGTGGCGAAATGCTGTCGATCGACGACGTGCTCGAAATCCTTTCCATACCACTTCTGGGCATCGTTCCTGAAAGTAAAGAGGTGCTGCGCGCTTCCAATGTTGGATCGCCGGTGACACTCAACAGTCCACTGAGCGCCCCCGCGCGCGCGTATTTCGACGCCGCTCGCCGGCTCAAGGGTGAGCACATTCCCATGCTCGTTCCCAACGAAGCCAGAGGAATTTTCAACAAGCTATTCGCACGGAAGGCAGCATGAGCTTGCTCTCTTTCTTTAGACGCGGTTCAGCGCCCATAGCGCGTGAACGCCTACAAGTCCTCCTGGCGCACGAGCGCGTTGCGTGCAGCCAACCCGACTTGCTGGGTATTTTGCGCGAAGAGATCCTTGGCGTAATCGCCAGACATGTCTCGTTTGAGCCCGAAAGAGTGCAGATCAAAATGGATCGGGGCAAATCCGTATCCACGCTAGCGGTCGACATCGAAATACCAAATGGTCAGCGAGCATCGGCCGTGGCGTAGTGGTCAGACGTTCGCCCGCGAAACCGCTGGCGGCGTACTTGGAATAGAAGGATGGGTATTGATGCGCACCGTTGCATTCCTCACGCGTAAGGGCGGAGCGGGAAAGACAACCCTCGCGGCATCGCTCGCCGTGGCCGCAGCAGAGGCGGGCGAAAGAGTGATTGCGCTCGACCTTGATCCTCAGGAATCGCTGTTACGCTGGGGCAAGCGCCGAGAGGCTGCAAAAGCCCCAAATAAGATCGTGATCGAACCCGTCGAAGGTGAACGCTTGCCCCATCTTCGCGCAATTCTAGAGGGGCTGGCCGGCGTTGGGTTTACGCTCGCGGTTTTTGACACCGCGGGTGCCGACAACGCGGCTGCCCGGTTCGTGACGGAGGCCGCAGATCTGTGCCTTTTGCCGGCGCGCCCAACCCGCTTGGATGTTGACGCGACCGCGGCGACCTTTCGAGCGGTCTTTCTGGCAAAACGCAAAGCTGCCTTTGTCCTTAACCAATGCCCTTCGAGCTACCGCAGTTCGCGGGCTAGCGAATCTGCAAAAGACTTAACGCGCCTCGGACTTTTGGCCGAGCCGATCTTGGGTGCGCGGATGGATTTTCAGGATGCGATCAGCGCGGGTCTCGGTGTTACCGAGTACGCTTGCGATGGGAGGGCGGCACAGGAAATCCAAGCGCTTTGGGGTTGGACTCGCGCTCAATTCACCGGGACCCAAAGTCAAGCGCCCGTTGACAATCGACCACCTCGACGGGTGGCGGCTTAGGCTGAGCCCGGGCGAGAAGCGCCTTCCGCGAAAAAAGTGCGAACTGCCGCTGAACGCGCACCGAACGTCGTTTCATCTCCTGTGTGTACCGAGAACTTAAACCCGGACGAAATGGTGATGAAGTCCACCAAGGATCGCGCGTGACTCAATATTCCCGATCCGCTGAACGGCGCGACAGGCTGGCGCATCCTTGTCCAGGGACCGGTGCGTTCTGATGGCGTTGTAACAGCGGGCGTAGGTTCGCAGAATCCGACGCAGATGCGCCTCTCCCAAGACAATCATATGGTCCACGCCCCGCGCCGGATCGATCCGATCAACCGTCAGCAAAGCCGTTCTGCGAAGGGGATGCTGGTGCAATCGGCTTGTCCCGGATGCCCGTGGCGCGCAATCGGCGTGCGACGACAATGTCTGGCGTAATCGCTTCATCGCCTATGTAGCCGCCGCTGCCGGTTGCGGCCTAGCCGGCGGTTTTATGGCGGCCTTGTTCATCACCGTCACCACGGGCTTCGACTTGAACTGGGTCGTGACAATGATTTTTATCGCCATTATCGGGGGAATAGGCACGCTCGAGGGGCCGATTGTAGGAACCGTCATCTACTGCGGTATCCGCGAGTTGCTGACCAACGTGTTTGCGCTTTCTGGAAGTTGGTACTTGATAGCTCTTGGAAGCATGGCCGTGCTGACAATGTTGGTCGCGCCTCGGGCACCTGGCCTTTTGTTCGCGACCGGCTCGGTATCGAGTGGCTGGGCATTACGCGTAAACTGCCCGCAGTCGTTGAAGCCTGAACGGCTGCTCGCTCCACGTCAAACATGAAAGAAGGAAATGCCATGAACGCTACCAGCCACCTTCGGGGTGTATTGGAGTCCTCGGGTGATCGCCCGCCCGTGAGTTATGACCGCGCACCGACCTATTCCGGGCTCATTGCGGATAAGGATGTCGCGGTCCCAATGCGAGACGGCATCAACCTGTCGGTCGACGTCTATCGGCCCGACGCGAATGACAAATTTCCGGCACTGTTGGCATTCTCGATCTACAACAAGGATCTGCAAGGACCGGACGTCGCGAAGGCGCTACCGCCACAGCCGGCTTGGTCATCGCTCTGGGCCGGCCCACTCGAGGCGGGCGATACCAAGTTTTTCGTGTCACGCGGCTACGTTCACGTTATCGGGTCGCCCCGCGGCGTGGGCAAGTCGGACGGTGGCGGATCTCGGCAATGGGACAGCTACGATCTCATCGAATGGATCGCGAAGCAGCCCTGGTGCGACGGTAACGTCGGCATGGTCGGAATATCCGGATTCGGTGCCGAACAGTTCTTCGTCGCTCGCCAAAACCCGCCGCATCTAAAAGCGATCTTCCCGCTGGATCCACGCGGGGCGTATGGAACGATGGGAAGCTTCCGCGAGGAATATCCGGGCGGTGTGCTTCATCTGTTCCGTTATTACATCATGCATTTGGGAGCCGTACACGGCACCAAAGGCAAGCCGGCAGCACTGCCACCGGAGAGAGAGGTCCTGTGGCAGGAGGCGATGAACAACCCCGACTACAAGATGTATCCGCACATCTACAACGTGCTGACCCAGAAGGGACAGCACATGCCGCCTTACTTCCAGCTCCTCATCGATCCCTACGACAGCGAGGCGGTCGTTCAGGAAGCAGAAACAAGCTTCGCCAAGATCAAGGTGCCGACCTACACGGGCTCCGGCTGGTACGCTTATACCTACAAGACGCACCTCAACGGTGCGCAGAACTATTTTGAGAAAATCTCCGCTCCAAAAAAAATGATGTTCGCCGGTCCTGCTCATCTTGAGCGGCCGTTTCACACACTGCATGGCGAAATACTTCGTTGGCACGACTATTGGCTCAAGAATATCAATACCGGCGTTATGGACGAGCCACCTGTGCGATATTGGGTGATGGGAGCCAACGAATGGCGTTCTGGGGCAGACTGGCCATTGCCGGAAACGCAATGGACCAAGTTTTACCTTAACGGTTGGGAGCGCTTGCAGGCCACGCCGTTTACGTCATCCAGCGCAGAGGATGAACTCCCGCCCGACGCCTTTGTACAAATGCCGCCGACCCAGACCAATGTGGTTCAGCGCCTGCGATATCTTACCGATCCGCTACCTGCTGACATCCTCGTCGCCGGACCGTCGGTCCTCAACCTTTTTGCCGAGATTGATCAGGAGGACACGAACTGGTTCATCACCCTCAAGGACGTAGGCCCCGATGTATCCGTCCGGTCCGTACGCGAAGGCGAACGTGAATTGCTCCGCGATCTTCCCGAGCGAGAATTGACCCGGGGCTGGCTTAAAGCGTCCCATCGCGCGATTGATCTGAAACGTTCGAAACCGTGGCGGCCATGGCATCCATTGACCCGCGAGGCACAGCGGAAAGTTAAACCAGGCGAGATTACCGAGTATGCAATCGAAATACTCGCGACCGCCAATCTATTCCGCCGGGGCCATCGCATCTGCGTGGAAATCGCCAGCGCCGACATGCCTACCGGCGTGGGTGGGGCGACAAACGCCGAATATGTCCCCAATCACATCGTCAGCAGCCGGACAACGCTTCACAAGATCTATCACGACGCAAAAAGGCCCTCGCATCTGCTTTTGCCGATCATCCCGCAAGGCTAACAATGTCTCGTTTCGATCACAGGAGGAAAAGGTGGAATTCAAACCGGTAAGACGCGTGGTCGTTGGTCACGATGCGCATGGGAAGGCAGTGGCACTTTTCGATGGACCCGTCGTGCCGAAGCAGCGCAGTCCGGGCGGCAACGCCGTCATCAATCTGTGGGTCACCGGCGAGTTTCCCGTCGATCTGAGCGGGGCCGCCGACAAAGCCGCAACGCAAGTCGGGGTGCCGCCGTCTGCAAACGGCACAATTTTCCGTATCGTTGATTTCCCGCCGGCATCGGCGACGGCCGCCGCTCCGCGCGTCGACCACAATAAAGTGCTCCTCGCGATGGGCATCGATCCCGCGACGCAGGGCTACGCACGGCATGCCAATACCCACCGCACTAAAAGCATTGACTATGCAATTGTGCTGGATGGCGAAATCGACATGCTGATGGATGATTCCGAAATAAAAGTGAAATCTGGCGACGTCGTGGTTCAGCAAGGCACGAACCACGCTTGGGTCAACAACAGCGGAAAAAGCTGTCGCATGGCTTTCGTCCTCGTCGATGCGGAACGTCCTCCCGCCTGGGAACAAAACTGGAAGGAATAAGGGCCGCGCAGCGGCGGGCTTGACACCGGTCGACCTCGGTCGGGCGATGAACGGGACCTTCTGACTTGAGCAAGTGGCCGCCGCCAAGAGAATCTGAATCGCGCCGTCGCCTATGTTCGGGATTCAATTCATCTCTCGGATGCGGAGAAGCGCGCGACCTTGATTACGAATGGAGCGGCTTTGCCGCAAAGCGGGCGGCGCACGGAAACTTCTGCGGCACCAAATCCATCCGATAGATACAAATCGGCGCCGAGCTCTAGTGTTACGCCGTCATTCGGGCTTACCAATCGCCTTTCCGCATGCGGCTGGCGATGATCTCTCTCGATCGACCGCGTTTTCCAGCGACGCGCCATCGTGCGTGTCATTTCTAAGCCAGCGCGGCCCCGTCCGTGACCGGAAGGGGTCGACCATCGGGACCGAAACCCACCTTCTGAAGGCCACGGCGGCGGATGGCGAGCCACCACCCTGCTTGATCGTTCCACCCCTTGAAATCCGGGTCGGCGTCGAGCGCCTGAGCGGCATGGTGGGGCCAATAGGGGTCGTACATGGCCTGGCGTCCTATGGCAGTCAGATCGGCGTGTCCCTCGGCGAGAATGGCCTCGGCTTGGCGGGCGTCGAGGATATGGCCGACAGCCATGGTCTTCATGCCGGTCGCGTTGCGGATTTTTGAGGCGTAACCGACCTGGAAACCGGGTTGTCGCGACGAATTCTCGTAGGCGGTCGCGCCGCGCATGCCACCGGAAGAACAATCGACGACATCGACCCCCGCCTTGCCGAGTTCTCCGGCCAGCGCGATCGAATCCTCGATCGCCCAGCCGTCCGGTGCGCCATCAACCGAGGAGACTCGGAAAAATAATGGCTTGCGGGCGGGCCAGACCGCCCTGACGGCGCGGGTGACCTCCAGGGCAAACCGCATCCGACCGGCCCGGTCACCGCCATAAACGTCGTTACGCCAATTCACTCCGGGGGAGAGGAAGCTCGAGATCAGATAGCCATGGGCACCGTGGATTTCCAGCACCTCAAAGCCGGCGCGGTCGGCGCGCGCGGCGGCGGAAGCGAAGCTTTCGACCACACCGGCAATTTCAGCAAGCGACAACGCATGCGGTGCCACGTGTCCCGGCGCAAGCGGCTCGGCGGTTGGTCCGACCAAAGGGTAGGGGGCTTCGCCTTGTGCCGCGTCGGCCGCGTCGAGTGGGCCACCGCCGTCCTGCCAGGGCCTCTTCCAACCGCCCTTGCGCCCGGCATGCGCGATCTGAATTCCGGGCAGCGCCCCCTGCGCGCGGACAAAGTCGGCTATGCGCTTAAGGCCAGGCAGGAAACTGTCTGACCAGATGCCGAGATCACCATGGCTGATACGGCCGCGTTCCTCGACGGCCGTGGCTTCGGTAAAGACCAGGCCCATGCCGCCGAGTGCGAACTTGCCCAAATGCACCAGATGCCAATCATCGGCATAGCCGTCGATCGCGCAATACTGGCACATGGGCGACAGCACGACGCGGTTGTGAAGCGTGGCGCCGGCAATCTGCAGCGGGGTGAACAGAAGCGGCATCTTGTCCATGAGCGTGTATCCATTGTTGAAGGTCGACGGATCGCGAGGATGTCGAATCGGAGGCTCAGCCGACTGGTAAGCATTCTCACTCCTTCGACCGGCGCCCGGAGAAGTCAGCGCCCAGCAACGCCGGGCGCTCGTGGCTTCAGGGTTTCGACGAACCAGCCGGTCGCCATGGCCGCCGCGATCTCGACCTTGGATTTGTCCGAGTAGAGAGTCATGTGCGACGTATGGGGGAGGACTTCGAGCCTCTTCTTGGTGGTTGGGATCTGGTTGAAAGCGCCGATCTCGAGGTCCCAGAGGGTCAGGTCGTCGCCTTCCGCCACGATCATCAGCGTCGGGGTGTTGTAGATGCGCTTCACGAACGGGCCGACATCGTAGTTCATCAACAAGTCGACGGATTCCACGCTGCTTTTGTTCTGGTAGAGCGGCGCCTCAGTCTCCTTGATCGCCATGAAGGTGCGCACCGTCTCCGGGAAGGGCCAGGCCGACACCTCTGCGGCCGAGTTCTCGACCGCATGCGGCAGGTAGAGCCGTTCGCCTGGGTTCTCGTAGCGCAGCTTCCGATCTTTGAGTATCAGGTCCCAAAGAGCGCGGTATTCCATGGTGCCATGGGCGCGCCGCATGTTCTCATAGCCGTCAATGACAGGGATTTGGCTGACGATGGAGCGCACACGCGGATCGATGGCTGCGAGAACGAGCGCGTGGCCGCCCGAATAGGAAATACCCCAAACGCCAAGGCGATCGGGGTCCACAATCTGGTGGCGCTCGAGGAAGCTCAGAGCGTTCTGGTAGTCCCTGATCTGGGCCCAGGGGTCGAGATGCTGGCGGTCGTCGCCATCGCTCACGCCGAGATTGCGATAGTCAAAGATCAGGGCGTTGATGCCCGCCGCCGCAAAAGCCTTCGCGTAGACCGGCATGACGATTTCGCGGACGTAACACCAGCCGCCGGCCAGCACGACTGAAGGCGAGCGGTTGGATTCGTTGGCCACGTAGAGCCAGCCCCGAACCGTGGTGCCCTCGGATTGAAATTCGACATCCAACCTCTTGACCATCGTCTCCTCCGGATGGGTTCGCCATCGATTGCATTCTCCCGGCACAAAAAGGTCACCAGAGAAAGGTGGCAGCTCCACGCCGAGATCCAGCCGCAGCTTTTCGGCAAGGTCCGCGCGTTAATCGACGCGTCGTCGCCTGTTTCGCAAATCGTGAATTCGCCCCTTGGTCATCAGCTCAGATCCGGCCTCGATCAGTGCTTGCCGGACCTCGCCACCTGCGGCGAACGCTGCGTGTTTCAACACTGCGCGCTGTACTCAATTATCATTCATGGATTTCGGCTCTGCGCGCCGGCATGCGGCTCCTGAATGTTTTATTATTTGGCGCTTGCCGAACCGTGGACTTCGTCGCCGGTTATGCCGGGATGGTCTGGGCAGGGTCTCAGGGCGTTCCTCAGGCTGTGCGCTACGCGTTTGTGATACGACCGCATTTCTCGATCTTTTGCCGAACCTTGTGCTGCCGCTGACCGGCACAGTGGTTGTTCTCATCGCCCGATCTTCGTTGCAAAAAACATTAGCCTGTGCGGCAGCCAGACATGGCAAGGGGTCTCCGATAGTGTTGCGCTGACTTCAGGCTAGCGGATCGGCTGGCAGACCCATGCGGAACTTGCCGTGATTCTCGTAAGCGGTGTCGCTCATTACCTGATGTATGCCGGCGACGTTGAGATCGCGGACGAGGCGGTTGAGCACATGCGGGTGATGCAGCCCGGTATTGCCGGAGAAATGGAACGCGCCGGTCGCCGCCGCGATGGCGAGATCGGTGGCGTAGACGCAGGCGGCGCGGACGTCGGCGATCATGGCACCGTCGGGGATATTGCCAGCCTTGGCGACGTCGTAGAGCTGTTCATAGCGCTCGTGCATAAGGGCGCGCGCCGCTCGCAATTTTAGATCGGTCTCGCCGATGAAGCGGTGCACGATCTGCCGCTCGTCGAGCCGCGAAGCGCGGAACATGCCGCGGGTCGACGACGCGATCTGGACCAGTTCGTCGAGCGCGCGGCGCGCGGCGCCGAGGGCGACGCTGCCATGTTCCTTGGCGACAAAGGCGAACGGCGGCAATAAGTAAGATGGGCCACCGCGCGCGGGCTTCGGCTGTAGCAAATCCCAGATGAAGGTCATTTCGGCGGGTAGCGGATAGTCGTTGAGTTCGCAATCGATCGAGCCGGTGCCCTTCAAGCCGACCACCCCGCCCCAATTGTTGTAGAGCTTCGCCGCGCTTTTCGGGAATACCGAGAACATCACGATCGGCTTGCCGCCATTTTCCGCTTCCGAGCCTTCGACCACGGTGCCGCCAATCACCAACTCAGCGTGACCGATGCCGGAATTGAAACGCCAGCGGCCAGAGAGCCTGAAGTTCTTGCCGTCGCGAGTGGCGCGGCCCGCCGGGAAGAACGAGATCGAGGCGATCGGTGCCTTGCCGCCGGGGAATACTTTCTCGAGGCTCGACTGCGGCAGGAAGGTGCCGAGCGAAGCGACTGCGGTGCAATTGACCATGGTGCACCAGCCCGAGGTGAGGTCATGATACGCGAGGTTTTCCAGAACCAGCATCTCCGTGACCGGATCGGCCTCGGCGCCGCCTAGCTCGTGAATGAGCTTGAGCTTGAACATGCCGGCGTCGCGCAGCGCGTTGACGGCTTCGGGAGCCAGCGTGCCGAGCTCTTCGCTTTTCGGACCCGAGGCCCGAAGCACCGGCGCAATCTTGTCGATCGCCTCGAGCAGGATCTTTCGTTTGGCTTGAGGATCTTTTGGGTATGCGTTGCGCGTTGAATTCTCGGTCCTGGCGTCCGCTGCGGCGTCGCTCATTGTCTTGTGCCTCCCATGATTATGAGTTATACTCGTATATGATTATCATTCATTCGTCAATTGCCATCGCAGCCGGTAATCGCTTCTTTTGCCAAAGGTGCGGCGCGTCCAACCTATTGTACTAACGTCTTTATTTTCGCTTAGCGCGTCCGGGGGCGTATTGGTTCCCGAGTCGGCGAACGCCAGGAAGAAGCTGGAGAATGGGTGCAGACACTAGAGTGAGGAATGCCCTCATCGGGCGTCGGTCAGCAGACGCCGACAATGCTACTGAACCACGATGGCGCTGCCAGTGCGCCACAGTGACAAAAGGCGGAAAAATCTAACCGCCGACGGTCCAAAGTTCAGCAGCAGAGCACACCGGCCGAGGCTCTAACCGCCGCCGGATGAAAGTCCAGTGGCAGGTCAAACGGTCAAATGCAGGCATGCAAAGAGGTGCCAACCAAGGAGGAGTAGGTAGCTAGCTGTGAGCTTTCATTAGGTTGTCCATCCCTTCTTGGCCGAGGAAGCTGGAGTTGCGAGGCTTCAGCGATTCTCGGGAGGACCGGATGAACATGCATAAGAATGCTCGGCTTACGCCGCGCGGTCGAGAGCGGATTGTACGGCAGGTTGAGAGCGGGCAGACGCCGGAGGCCGTCGCGGAAGCCGTAGGCGTCTGCTCGCGGACCGTTCGGAAGTGGGTCGACCGATATCGTCGCGAAGGGTTGGCAGGTTTGCAGGATCGCTCATCGCGGCCGCATCGATTGCATCGACCGACACCCCAGGCGGTGATCGAGGAGATCGAGCGGTTGCGTCGGCAACGCTGGACCGGCAAGCAGATCGCGGTGCAGGTCGGCGTCTCGCCAGCTACGATCAGTCGTGTCCTGCGACGGCTCGGTCTGAACAAGCTCAGTGCCTTGGAGCCTACCGAACCGATCCGGCGCTACGAACGCGAGCACCCAGGCGAGCTGATTCATCTCGACATCAAGAAACTCGGCCGGATCGGCTCCGTTGGGCATCGCATCACAGGCCGACAAACCGGGGCGGTCAATCGTCACCTCGGCATCGGCTGGGAGTACGTCCACGTCTGCATCGATGATGCCTCGCGCATCGCCGTCGTGCAGGTCATGGCCAATCAGCGCAAGGAAAGCGCGGTCGCCTTTCTTGAGGATGCGATCGCCTACTACGCAAAGCTGGGTGTTTGTGTCGAGCGCGTCATGACCGACAACGGCTCATGCTATCGGTCAAAGATGTTCCGAACAGCCTGCAATCAACGCGGCCTGCGCCAAGTCTTCACCAGGCCCTACACGCCCAAGACCAATGGCAAGGCAGAGCGCTTCATCCAGACCGCGCTTCGCGAATGGGCCTATCGCGCGCGCCTATCACAACTCGGATCAGCGGTCGGCCGAGTTGCCCTACTGGCTCCATCGCTACAATTGGCATCGGCCACATGGTAGCTTGAGAGCCAACACGCCAATCAGCCGCCTCGGCCTGACCGAGGACAACCTGTTGAGGCTCCACAGCTAGCTAACCGCAATTAGCTTCCCTGTAGGCGCTACTCCACTGTGAATTTTTAGGGCCCGATGGGATAAACTGGCCTTTCGCCACTAAGGACGCGCGCGACGTCGCTGGCGCATTTTGTCTGCAACTCCTCGAGTGCTTCAACCGAATAGAACGCGGTGTGCGGCGTGAGGATTACGTTGGCGCGGCCAAGCAGTCGAGAATCCTTGCTCAGCGGTTCGGTTGCGACAACGTCGAGCGCAGCGCCGCCGAGGTGGCCGGAATCGAGCGCGGCGATCAGCGCAGGCTCATCGATCAGCGGTCCGCGGGCGGTGTTTATCAGGTACGCGCCGGCTTTCATTTTGGATAACACGTCGGCATTGAACAGCCCGCGCGTTTGCGGCGTCAGCGGGGCGTGCAGCGAGACGTAGTCGGAGATCGCGAGTAGCTGCTCAAACTCGACAAGCTGGATGCCAGCCGCGCGTGCCGCGTCCGCGGGCGCGTAGGGATCATACGCGACCACCTTAAGGCCGAACGCCATGGCCTTCGGTGCAACGCGCCGCGGAATGTTGCCAAAACCGACAAGCCCCAAGGTGCGACCTTCGAGCCGTCGCATCGGCACGACCGCCGGCATTTCCCAGCGCCCGCCTTGAACCAGAGCGTTGGAGAACGGTATTTTGCGTGCCAGCGCCAGCAGCAGCGCCATTGCGTGATCAGACACTTCGTGCAGGCAGTAGTCAGGCACGTAGGTGACGACGATGCCGAGGTCAGACGCCGTCTTGACATCGATGTTGTCGACGCCGAGCCCGAAACGACCGATCACCTTGCAGCGCTCGAATTGCCGCAGCAGCTCGCCGGGCAGCTTTGCATAGGTGACGAAAACACCGTCGGCCTCGCGAGCGACGTCAAGAATGTCGCCGGCGCTCGGGCTCTTGGCCATGCGAATTTCGGGATCTATGTGCTTGAGTGCGGCCACCGCCGGATCGAGCGAGGGAAAGACGCTGTCGGTGACGGCGATCAGTGGCCGCCTCACGTCAGCACCTGCGGATTGACGCAATTCGGCGGCCGCTTGCCGTCAAGATGAGCCAGAATGTTATCGACGACGATGTTCGCCATATCCTCGCGAATCTCGACCACGGCGCTGCCGATATGCGGGGTCAGTACGACGTTGGACAACTTCCGCAATTCCTTGCCGACTTTGGGTTCGTATTCGAACACGTCGAGCCCGGCGCCGGCGATCTGTTTTCGCGACAGCGCCCGTACCAAAGCGGCCTCGTTGATGATGGGCCCGCGTGCGGTGTTGATCAGATACGCGCCCGGTTTCATCAATTTCAGCTCGCTGCTGCCGATTTGGTGGCGCGTTTCCTTGTTGAGCGGCGAGTGGATCGAGACGAAGTCGGATTCGCTCAATAATTGATCGAGCGAGGCATAGGTTAGGCCGGCGGCGCGCTCTTCGTCCGCAGATTTGCGGCGCGGTGTGCAATAGAGCACGCGCATGCCGAAGCCGTGAGCGCGGCGCGCCACCGCCTTGCCGATTAAGCCGGCGCCGCCGACGAGGCCGAGCGTTTTGTTCCACACCAGCGAACCGAGCAAATAGTTCGACTGAGCGCCCGGAAATTTCCCCGCCCGTACCAGGCGATCGCCTTCGACGACGCGGCGCGCCACTGCGAGCATCAAGCCTACGGCAAGATCGGCGGTCGCCTCTGTCGTGCGCGCGGGAACGACGGTCACGGGAATACCGCCTGCGGTCGCGGCTTCGACGTCAATATTCGACGGCGTGATCGATTGCGCCGCGACCAGACGCAAGCCGGCATTGGCGGTAATCACGCCAGCATCGATTTGATCGTGCAGAAGACAGAACAGGATATCGGAGCGGCGCACCGCGGCGATGAGCGCGCGCCGTCCGATGATGCGGCTGGCGTCAGGGTTCACTGTGACTGTCGCTACCTGGCGAAGCCGCGCGATTGCGCTTTTGGCCACCGGTTGTGTAATGAAAATGCGCGGTCGGCGCGGACTCGTCATGACAGCCACCGGACGATGCCGGCGACGCCGTCCACGGCGACCTGCGCGCCATCCGGGATCTGGCGCGTCGCGTCGAGAACGCCCAGAACCATCGGAACGCCGCGCTCGCGCGCCAGCGCGGCAAGATGCGACGTTGAGCCGCCAAGCTCGGCAACGACTCCGGCGACCCGCGGCAGAATATGGTTCAGAGCCGGGCCGGCAACGCGCGTGACCAGAATGTCGCCGGGCGCTACCCGCGCCAACTCGCACTCGCAATTAACGACGACGGCGCGACCGGAGCCCCAGCCGATGCCAGCCGGATGGCCGTTGAGGCCGGGGTGCTTTAACCAGATTTGGTCGGGCACATTTGCCGGCGCGACGCGCAACGGGCGCGCCTGCAACATCTTGAAGCCCGTGCCGTCAAGCGCCCATTCAATCTCCACCGGCATGCCTAATATATCCTCGGCCTTGCGCATCAGCCGCCCGAGGGTGGTAGCCTGGCCGGCGTCGAGACAAGGTGCGGTGACGAGCTCTTCCGGCACCTTCTGTGGAGAAGCGGTCAAGCCGTGCGAACAGGCGTCCCGATGAGGTTTTCGCCCGCTATCCATGGTGCGGAGAAATCCCTGCCGGCTGAGAACGATGCGGTCCGGTACGACTTCGCCCTGTGCGATAGCCGAACCCAGTCCCCATGTCGCACTGAGCAGCATGTTGCCCTGCGCAGTCTGGCTCAATCCGCCACCCGATACGTTTGCCGCGACGAGCGGCTGAATGAGCACAGCCATCGCGGTGTCGCTCGGGCAGAGATCGCGCTGCGCGATCGCACGCCGCGCATTGGTAGTCCATAAAGCCGCCCAACAAGCGCGTAACGCGATAAGAAACTCGGCTTCGTCGCTGATGCCGAGGAAGCTTTCGAACTGCCCGGCGAAGCCACCATCGATGCGATCTTCGATCAATGCCGACGAACGCACAGCCGCAGGCTTTTGTGTCGCCCGCCATGCGGCAAGAATCTCCTCCTGCAGATCAGGAGCGAGATCGCCTTGATAAAGCTGAAGACGAATCTCGACCGACAGGCGACGCTGCGCCAGCGCGTCCGCCTGCGGATAGTCGCCGACGGTTTCGGAAAGCCCAAGATGCGCGATCTGTCGCCGATAGGCGTCGGCGGTGAGACAGAAGCCAGCCGGCGTCGGCAGACCGGCTTGCGCCAAGGCCGCAAGATTCGCGGCCTTGGGGCCGACATGGTCGGCTCTTGTCGCCGCCGGGTCGGTAAGCGGAATGACATAGTCGTTCATCGCCGCGCTCCAGCAAGACGCCTGACTTTATTTCACGTGGTCGCCATACCCCGGTATCGGATCGACAACGGTGATCTGCTTCACTGGAAAGTTGGAGACGATCTCGATTTCGTTCTTGTGCACGATCAGCATCTCTTCTATGCGCACGCCGTAACGAAACCTCTTGCCATGCTGCGTCTCGAGCGCAAAGGTCATGCCTTCCTTGATTTCGACGGGGTGGTCGAGCGACCAAATCCGGGAAATGACCGGTGGATCATATTGCGCAAGGCCGAGACCGTGGCCCCACAGATTGGCGGCCGCTTGATCCTCGTCCTCGTAACCCCAGGTCTCCATCGCCGACGGCCACTTCAGCGCAATCTCGCGCGTGGTGGTACCGGCCTTCACCGCACCAATGGAATCGTAAAGCCATTTCAGCGCGATTTCATAGGTATCTTTCTGCTCCTGAGAGGGCTCCTTGCCGACGCAGTAAGTACGATAGTAACAGGACTTGTAGCCGTTCCAGGTCAAAGCGGCCAAGTCCATGAAGACAATGTCACCGGGCTGAATGATGCGATCGGAAAAGTTGCGCCAGTTCGGCCACGTGTTTGGGCCAGACGAGACAATGACGTCCTCGACGTCCTCCATGCCTGGTATGTTGTAGAGATACTGCATCAGATGCGCCGTGACCTGGTTCTCAGTGACGCCGGGACGCAGAAATTTCATGCACTCCCAATGTGTAGCGTCGCCGATGGCGCCGACGATGCGGAAGCATTCCTGTTCATCTTCGCTTTTGACCGCGCGCGCGTCCATCATTGCAGACATGCCGTCCGCCCAAGTGATGTTCTTTTCCTTGAAAATCTCGATCATGTTGATGTCGACAAAGTCGACGCCGAGCTTCTGGCCGGCGACGCCGTGGCGGCGCATCTCTTCGATAATGGCGTTGGTGAATTTCGTTACTTGCTGCGTCGCCGCCGGTCCGGCCGCGCCTTTAATCCAGGCGAAGGAATGTCGGACGTTTTCCTTTGGCAGCCAGGGAACATGCCGTTCGATCTGAAAGCCGATGTCGCCCTGCTCGAACAACACCGGGCGGCCGTCGCCGCATAGCATCGCATAACGCAAGCCGGGCTTGAGGCGATTCCAGCCGGGCGTGAGCGTACCGGTAATGTAACGGCAATTCTCGTCGTACATGCACAGCAACGCGCCAAGGCCGTGTTTCTTCATCATCTGGCGTGCGCGTTCGATGCGGTATTCGCGCAGCCGGTCCCAATTGACCCTCTGCTGCCAATCCAAGCCGACCATGCCAAAATTCGCTCCCATCGCGTTCTCCCATTCTTGCCTTGTTGGCCGTGTTCGACCCTGGTGTCTTTGCCGCAATAGATTGGTGGTTCAGTCGGCCGTCTTGCAGCCAAAACTTTTCGGTATTCGGTGAATAGCAAATTGCCGCGGGGTCTCGAAAACACCGCGATTTGCCAAACGCGACCTGCCAAATATCAAGCTTACCCTCGTTATTTATCCGGAAGTCAGCCTCGACGGCCGAATAGCCAAGAGTTGAGGACCGAGCCGCGAGAGCCGCAACCTCGCGAATTCGTCCCGCCATTCCGGTATTAAGACCATAGTGCAACACGCAAGATGATCAGAAATAATTGTTTCTGATACGGCGCATTAGGATCGGTTATCCTTGGTTGCCGTGGCGCAAGCCCGATCGCTCTTGGCAGTCGGCTCGGGTCTCACGCGCCTGCCCCCGCAGGGAGCGCTCAACGCCATTTCGCCTGTGATCGGGCAGATGCTACATTGGCCGCAATGATCTTGCGCGGCTTATCAAGCCGCGACGGACGCAGGTTGGCAGTCGGCTGGGGATGGTTGCCAAACTGAATGCCGCAGGGAGGAACTGTGTCTGAAAGCTTGAGAGATATTCGCATTTTCGTCGCCGCGTACGAAGAGCGCTCGTTTACGGCCGCAGCAATCCGAGAGCATGCTACGCAATCAGGCGTTTCCCAACATATACGCAAGCTGGAGGAGGGCTTCCGCGTTAAGCTCTTTTCCCGCGCAAAGGGTCAAGTCGCGCCGACGCCGGCGGCTGACGCCTATTACGGCCGCTGCATCCAGATTCTGCGGAACATTGAATCTGGCAGCGACGTGATGAAATCGTTCACGGGGGTTTCCGGCGACGTCTTCGTTGGATTAATGCCGACAATGACCCGAGCGACCCTGGCTCCCTCGATCCAGCGTATCGTAAGCGAGCACCCGAACATAAGGCTTCACGTTACGGAATCCTACAGTCCCATTCTGATTCAAAAGGTTCTCTCTGCCGAACTCGATTTTGCCGTCGTTCCGGCATTTGTTGGCAACCGGGGGCTGAAGGTTCAGCACTTTCTGCGCACCTGGGAGGCGCTCGTGGCCAGTCCTGACGAAACGCTTCATTTGCGGGGTGTGCGTCTGCGGGAACTCGGGCCGCTGAAAATGGTCCTTCCGAGTCACACCAATGCGCGCCGAAGGAGTCTCTGAAACCTATTTTACGACCAATGGCGTGGAAATCGAGCGCATCGTCGAAATGGACGCAATGATGGGCACGCTCAATTTTGTCGCCACCTCGGATTGGGTCACGGTCATACCCGCGCTCATGATGACAAGTGAAATCCGCAGCATGCAGTTTTCTGTGGCGCCGATCATAGGTCCAACCGCGCCGTTGGATTTGGTGCTCATCGAGCCGATGCGCCGAACCCTCAACATAGCCGCACGGGCTTTTCTTGAGATCGTCCGCAGTGAGGCTGTTCGCCTCAACAACCAGTGGCGCCCGTATTTTGAAGGGCAATCCGCAAACGAGCGTGGCCTGCGGGTGGTTCGGGATCGAAAATAACTGCACAGCGACCAGTGGGCGGGCGTTAAGCGCTGCGGCGAGACACTTGCGAAGCTGCACACGCGACCATTAGTTCAGGCGATGGACACTATTATGTTTATTGATTTGATTGGGCCTGCCGTCGTCTGTTAGTCTTCAATTTACTTTGGTAGTTGGGCACAAAATATTATGAATTTGAACTCTAGTATAGTATTTTAGAGTAATATCATAATATACACGAGGCGATTTCCCTACCAGTGCCGATAGCGGGCGCTTCGTTCGTGCACGGCAGAACTTGGCTGAGGGGTAAGCGTCAAAATGGACCGCACGATCATACGAAATGCGATCGTCATTTCGATGGACCCTGCAATCGGCGAACATCTGAATGCCGATGTTCTCATTGAAGGCTCCAAGATCGCCGCGGTCGCGCCTAGTCTCGGTGCGGTGGACGCGCGCGAGATCGACGGCAACGACATGATCGTACTGCCGGGCTTCGTAGATACGCATCGGCACACGTGGCAATGCCTGTTGCGCAACGCCGCCGCCGATTGGAGCCTGGCCCAGTATTTCGGCGGCGTCCGTGGCGTCATGGGCGAGCTTTACAAGCCCGACGACATGTATGTCGCCAATTATCTCGGCGCGCTTGAGGCGCTCGACGCTGGCATCACTACCCTCGTCGACTGGTCCCATAACAACAACACGCCCGACCATGCGGATATGGCGATCAAGGGCCTGCGCGATTCAGGCATTCGTGCGGTGTTTGCCTATGGCAACGCCAACCGCGAATGGTTTCCGGTCAGCGACTTGCCAACCAACTTTGACGACGTTGCCCGGGTTCGCAAGCAGCATTTTTCTTCCGACGACGGGCTAGTCACGATGGCGTTCGCCGCTCGCGGACCGCAATTCGCCACGCTCGATCAAACCGAGCGGGATTTCCGAGAGGCGCGCAAACTCGATCTGCCCATTACTCTTCACGCCGGCGACGGCTTATGGGGTCTCAACCATCCGGTTGATCAGCTAAATTCGCGCGGTCTTCTGGGGCCGAGGACAACGTATGTGCACTGCTGCACGCTGAGCGATCATGAGTTCAAGCTGATGGCCGAAACTGGCGGCACGGCGTCGCTGTCGGCGGAAGTAGAACTGAATATGGGCCACGGCAATCCGGCGACGCTGGGCTGTCTCAAGCATGGTCTGCGTCCCAGCATTTCGATCGACATCTGCACGTCGGTCGGTGGCGACATGTTCACGCAAATTCGCATCCTGATGGCCGCGACGCGTGGCGTCGTCAACGCCGAAGCACTGAAGGAAAAGAAATTGCTTGACCCGTTGCCGCTTTCCGCACGGGACATGCTCGATTTTGCAACGCTGCAAGGCGCCAAGGCGGCGAACATCGACCACCGGACCGGTTCCCTGACACCGGGCAAGGACGCCGATCTCATCATACTGAACACCAATGCGCTGAACATGTTCCCGGTCAACAACCCGGTTGGCGCAGTGATCGAGGACGCTCATGTCGGCAACATTGATAGCGTCTTTGTGAAAGGACGTGCGGTGAAGCGGCACGGCAAGCTGATCGACGTCGATGTCAGAGCGCTCCGGCGCCGCGTCGAGCAGAGCGTCGACGGTCTGTTTGCGCGCGCGCACGTGAAACGCGACGGCAACTGGCTGCCCGATCCCTATGTCGGCGGTACGGAAGCCAAAGTCGACAAGAAAAAATCCCTGTAATCGGGGACGGTTCGCCACCAAAGCGAGGCGATGCGGTTGGGGGAAGTCATTTCCTGAATCGCGCGGAAGAGTGGGAGTGAAGGGCAATGGAGCGTGCTGCTCGCAATCTGCCGGCGCATCGCCGAACACAGGCGGGGCGCTGAAGATGGGCCGTCTGTTTGGCGCATTTCCTCAGCAATTCCTGCTGATCGTGCCGGCGACGGTCGTTCTTTATCTGATTAGTCCGGTACTCGCTCCGGGCAGCGTATCGGACAGCTCGACGCTGACCGTGCTCTCATTCGCGTCGATCCTCGCCATCGCGGCGATCGGCCAGACATTGGTCATCCAGCAGGGCGGTCTTGACCTGAGCGTTGCCGGTGTCATTTCGCTGGCGGCGGTTCTGGTCACGAAATTTCCGGCCGGCGCCGATGCTGCGCTTATCCCTTGGATTGCCGCCGCCATCGGTGCGGGGCTGGTGTCAGGCACGATCTGCGGCATCGCGATTACACGTTTCAGCGTGACGCCTTTGGTTGCGACACTGGCCATCAATGCGCTGCTTTACGGGACAGTGCTCTATCTGACGAAGGGCACCTCGACCGAAGCGGTTCCGCCGATGTTGAACTACATGGCGGCCGGCAGGATTTTCGGTATTCCGCATCTCGCCGTGTTTGCACTGGTTGCCATCGTCGTCATCGAGATCGGCATCCGGGCAACGGTGGTGGGGCGCCGTTTCGTCGCCGTCGGAGTGAGCGCCCGCACCGCGCGCGCCGCTGGCATGCGCGTCGTCACCTACAAGATTGCGACCTATGCTGTTGCCGGAGCTTTTTACGCCTTCGGCGGCATTTTGCTCGCGGGGTACCTCGGCGTTCCGAGCCTTTTCGTCGGTCATGGCTATTTGCTGCCGACAATCACGGTCGTCGTTCTCGGCGGCACGTCGCTCCTTGGCGGCGCCGGCAGCGTCGCCGCGACCGCAATCGGTGCGATCTTCCTGGTGCAGTTGCAACAGGTGGTCATCGGCATGGGAGCGCCTACTTCGGCGCAATTCATCATTCAGGCGGCAATCATCCTGCTCGGCATGTCGATCCGGCTGGCGCCGTGGCGCCGCGGACTGGATCGCCTGTTTCGCTCACGCACGGACGGCGGAGCTTTACGGCCGGGCAGGCAGTTGAGTTGAGAGAGGATCGCAAGCGCCAGCGCCTAGAAACGACGCAGGCGGATAAGAGAAGGCAGCAACTGCAACCGGGCCCTAGAGGCCCATCATCGAGGAGGAATACATGATTGTGTCGTGGCAAAAAGCGGCGCCGCTGGCCGCCGCCGCGGTCGTCGTTGCGTTCGCCGTCGGCGTCGTGCCGCCGGCGAACGCTCAGGACGCCGCAAAAATCATAGCGGACGCCGCCAAGACCGACGATACATCATTCTGCGGCACCAAGAAGATGACGCTCGGCATCCACGATGGGTTTGGCGTCAACGGCTGGTCGCGCGCATCGATGGCCGCGGTTCGATCCGAGGCGGCGAAATGCGCCAACGTCAAACAGGTGATCCGCATCGGGCAGGGCGACCTGCAAAAGTCGATCTCTGACGTCAACGGTCTTGTCTCCGAAGGTATCGATGCGCTTGCCATCATTCCTGATTGGGGCAAGTCGCAACTGCCGTCGCTGCGTGCGGCGACGGATGCCGGCGTGAAGGTGGTGCCGTGGGCCGCCGATCCGGGTGGCGAGAATGGCAAGGATTATGTCGCCTATCTTGACTGGGACGAACATTATGCCGGGGCCGCGTGGGCGGAATGGGTCGCGAAGGCCCTGCATGGCGAAGGCAACGTGGTGTTTTTGGGCGGCCCGGCCGGCAATCCGGTGAGCGCGCACGAACTCGCCGGCGTGGTCGACACTTTCAAGAAATACCCGAAGATCAAATTGCTCACCGGCGATAAGGAATGGCCGGTAACCAATTGGGACTCGGCAATGATTCAACAGCAGGTCACCGCGCTCCTCGGCAAGTATCCGCGGATCGATGCCGTCATCAACGACAGCGACGGCTTCGCCGCTCTCGGGGTCATTCGCGCCTATCAAGCCGCCAACAAGCCTCTCGTCCCGCTCGGTTCGCTTGAGGCCAACGGGCTCGCCTGCGAATACCTCAAACTCAAAGACCAGAACAAGAATTTTCAGATCGGAACGATTTCCGGTCGCAACTGGATTGGCCGCATTGCGGCGCGCAAGGCGATCGCGGCTGCGCAAGGTATCGCCAACAATGAACCGACGCGGTTTAATCTCGGCATTTTCGAAAGTTCACTTGGCGACGGACGGGCACCGATTTGCGATCCGGCCGAAGGCCCCGATACGTTCAATTCGAACAAGATCAGTCCCGAGCAACTCGCGAAATACGGCAAGCCTGAATAGGCGAGCCGAATATTAGTGCTGCAAATGCCCCGTCGTTCGGTTCTCAGCCTTTCTGACGTCGTCAAGACCTTTCCAGGTGTGGTGGCTCTTGACGGCGTCAGTCTGGATGTCGTCGAGGGCGAGGTACATGCGCTGGTCGGCGAGAACGGCGCCGGAAAGTCGACACTTATGGCGGTGGCCGCCGGGGCCATCGCCCGGGATTCCGGCACTATCGAGATCGGCGGCGAGCCGCTCAGGGACGCGTCACCCGCGCTTGCGCAGGCGTTGGGCATCAGCGTTGTCTATCAGCATACCTCGGTTCTCGACGACCTGACCGTCGCCGAGAACCTGCTCTATTGCGTGCCGGCACAAAAGCGTTCGCACGTGAAATCGAACGCCGAATGGATAAAGACACAACTTGCCGCGGTTGGCGCCCGTTTCGACATCCGCACCAGGGTCAGCGAGCTCAGCGTGGCGGAACGCCAGCTGGTCGAGATTGCCAAGGCGCTGGCGCTGCAGCCGAAGGTGCTGGTCCTCGATGAACCGACCGAGGCGTTGACGGCCGCCGAAACGCAGCGGCTTTTTGCTCAGATTGCGCGGATCAAAGCCAAAGGTACCGCGGTAGTCTATATCTCCCATCGCCTGCCCGAGGTGCGCCGTATCGCCGACCGGATCAGTGTATTGCGCGACGGCCGGTTGCGCGGGACGTTCGATGCGGCCGGCGTTTCCGAGCAGGAAGTGCTCGCGCTCATCATAGGGCGCTCGGTGGACCGGGTATTTCCCGACAAGGCGGCCGGGATTGAAAAATCCGCGGCGCCGGTGCTGGCGGCGAAAAATATCAGGAGCGAGCGTTTACAAGGCGTCGATCTGCAAATTAATCCGGGCGAGGTTGTCGGGTTGGCCGGTGTCGAGGGTAATGGCCAGCGGGATTTCATCCGCGCGCTTGCCGGTCTCACGACGGTCTCCGGCGAGATCGTCGTCCGCGGCGCGCTGGTAAAGCCATCAAATCCGGTCGCGGCGATAGGACATGGCATCATTTATCTTCCCGGCGATCGTCACGCCGAGGGAGTTCTTCTCAGCCTTTCAATTCGCGAGAACCTCACCGTTCTGGTGCTCAACACGCTGGCGCGTTTCGGCTTCGTTTCTCGGCAGCGAGAGATCGAAATGGTCGACCGATACGTCGACAGGCTCGAGATCAAGACACCGTCGCGCGAAGCGACCATCGCCAATCTCTCCGGCGGTAATCAGCAAAAGGTGCTGTTTGCGCGCTCCATGGCGGCAAAGCCGGTTGTTTTTCTTGCCGATGAGCCGACGCGCGGGGTCGACGCCGGCGCGCGCATCGAACTTTACAAAATCGTGCGCGACATCGCCAATGGTGGCGCGGGGGTGTTGGTGCTTTCGTCGGATGCCGTCGAATTGTCGGGTCTTTGCGACCGCGTCCTGGTTTTTTCTCGCGGCAAGATCATCAGATCCTTGACCGGCGACGAACTGACAGAAGAGAACATTACCGGCGCGGCGATCGGCGCAGAAACCCAGCGCGACGAGAAAGGCGAAACCGGCTCCGCCCGGCTGCGGCGCTTCCTCTCTGGTGACATTGCGCCCGTGCTCGTGCTGACGGCGTTGATCGTCGTTCTCGGGCTTTACACGACGACCGTTAACGAAAAATTCCTGAGCGAGCGCAGTCTCAACGGCATCTTTTTTCTGGCGAGCGCGCTGGCCTTTGTCAGCATCGGGCAACTGATCGTCCTTCTGACCGGCGGCATCGACCTTTCGGTCGGACCGTTGACGGGCTTGGTCGTCGTCATCCTATCGTTCTTCGCCGACGAAGCGAGCGGGCCACCGATGTTCGCTCTGGGCTTGGCCCTTGCGCTCGCGGTTGCGGCTTTCATCGGTTTCCTCAACGGGTTTCTCATCCGCATCGTCAAGCTGTCGCCGTTGATCACGACGCTCGCGATGTTCATCGCCCTGCAGGGGGTGTCGCTGCTGTTACGGTCAACGCCGGACGGATTCTTCCGCCGCTCGATCATGCAGACCCTGACCACCCACTACGGTCCTATCCCGGCGGCCTTTCTCGCCGTTGCCGTCATCACCGTTATTCTTGAAATCGCGCTTCGCCGAACGCGCTTCGGCATGGAAATTCGCGCCATCGGCTCCAACGAGGTCGCGGCTTACCGGCTCGGCGCCAAGGTCAATCGGAGCTGCATTCTGGCCTATGTGCTCTGCTCATGCTTCGCCGCACTCGGTGGGCTTCTGCTGTCCGCTCAGATCGGCGTCGGCGATCCGACCGTTGGTCAGAACTATACGTTGCAGAGCATCTCGGCGGTGGTGCTCGGCGGCGCCAGTATCTTCGGTGGCCGCGGATCGTTCCTCGGTGCACTGGCTGGCGTCCTGCTCGTCCAGGAGATCACCGCCACAACAGGCTTTCTCGGTCTTGGGACGGCTTGGCAATATTGGCTCCCGGGCATCCTCATCCTGGCCGCAACCGCCATGTATTCACGGACGCGCAGCAGCGAGGGAGAACATTGACCGGCGGCGTCTTCAGAAAGGAATTTGGAACCATGGCGACTGTTGCGGACGGTAACGTTGGAATTGTTGGTGCGGGCGTTATGGGCTTCGCCATGGCGAAAAACCTGCGCGCCGCGGGATTTCCGGTCTTCGGCTACGATCCAGCCCAAGCGGCAAAAGATCGCTTGCGCGATATCGGTGGCATTGCCGCCGGCTCGCCGCGCGAGGTCGCCGAGGAGTGCCGGACCATCCTGTTCTCGCTTCCGTCCGTCGAAGCGTTGGCGGAGAGCGTCAGCGGCGAAAGCGGTGTCGCTGCCGCATCGGCCCGTGACACGATCATCATTGAGTGCTCGACGTTGCCTCTCGACGTGAAACGCGCCGCCTACGACGTTCTCGCCACCGGTGGGAAGATCATGCTCGATTGTCCGGTCAGCGGCACCGGCGCCCAAGCGGCTCGGAAGGACCTCGTTATCTTCGGCAGCGGCGATCCCGACGCATTTGAACGTTCGCGCCCGGTGATGGCAGGGATGTCACGCCTGCAACGCTATCTCGGCGCGTTCGGCAATGGCAGCATCATGAAATACGTCGCCAACCTGTTGGTCAGCATCCACAACGTCGCGGCAGCCGAAGCCATGGCGCTCGGCATGAAGGCCGGATTGGATCCATCGGTCCTGTACGATACGCTGGCCGATAGCGCCGGCACGTCCCGCATGTTCGAAGTGCGCGGCCCCCTCATGCGCGACGCGCAATACGAGCCGGCGACGGCGACGATCCGCACCCATCTGAAGGACGTCGACATCATCAGCGCGTTTGCGACCGGCCTTCGCTGCCCGACGCCGCTATTCGCCGCCGCGGCGCAACCCTATTATGCTCGTGCCGCTCAAGGTTTCGAGATGCAGGATACCGCCGCGGTCTGTGCGGTTATGGAGGATCTTGCCGGTTTGGCGCGCCGAGAACCCGGCGCCGCAGCTAAAAACCGCTGATGCCGGCGCCGACGAAACGCAGCGTGAAAGACGTGGCGTCGAACGACGCCGTGATGTTGGTAGCTGTCGTTGGTGACATTCGAAAGCGGCAAGAATTTATCGACGTGCTCGGCTCGGTCGGTCAGTAATCGCTCCACAAATTATGAATTTTACTGTCATGCATCAGCTAATGTAATTCAGTCACGGAGCCCGTTGCTGATATTGCCATTGGCGCTGGCCGGGAGACGGTAATGGAACGTTTTGCGCAGGGAGGATTTCACGTCACCTATGAGAAACGCGTTGATCTCGACGCGTTACGAAAAAAGCGCATCGCGCGGGCCGACGTACAAAGAAAGAAGGCAGGACTCGATGCATTGTTGGTCTGGAAGGACGAAAATTGCCGGTACCTGACTGATCTTCGCCCGCAGTTGATCGCCGGCAAGACCACGGCGCTTAACGGAGCGCTTCTGATCGAGGGCAAAGCGCCGATCCTCTTCTGTTCGGGCGGAGAACGCGATCGTGTCGATCGCACCATGCCGTGGATCGAGGAAGTTCATACCATTCCCATTATCGAGGAAAAAGCGCTCGTGGTGGGAATGCTTGACAGAATCCTGGGCCCCACTCTTCAAAAGCATGGGCTGAGCGACGGCAAGATCGGCCTCGACGAAGCCAATACCGTTTTTGTCAAGGCTTTGCAGGCCAAATTTCCAAAGCTCCTCATCGAGGACGGCGACACGCCGATGCAGCAAGCGCGCATGATCAAGCTGCCTGAGGAGATCGCGCTTCTTGAGGAAGCGACGGCGATTGCTGATGCCGTTACTGCCAGCGGAATTGCAGCGATCGCCGAGGGCGTCCGCGAATGTGAGGTCGCGGGGGAAGCCATGAGAACCCTCTTTCGATTGGGTGGCGAATACGCTCACGTCATGACGCCATTCGTGGCGTCCGGCGAGAACATGGCGCCTCCCCACCGGATTTGCAGCGACAAGATCATACGGCATGGCGACGTAGTATTCATCGACATTGGCGCCAACTGGAACGGCTATTTCGGCGACGTAGCGCGAACGGCGATCTGCGGCGAAGCGTCGGACGACCAGAAAAAAATCTACACTGCGGTATACGAAGGCCTAAAGGCCGGAATTGCCGAAATGCGACCCGGCAGAACCAACAAAGACGCTGCCGACGCACTGATCCGGACCGCCGCTAAGTATGGCTTCGGAGATCGGTTTCTATCGCTGTTCATCGGCCATGGTGTCGGCATCGGCGCGAACGAGCCGCCCTACATCGGCGAGACGCTGCCGGGAGCGCCGGTCTACGAGTTCGAGCCCGGCATGGTATTCGCGGTCGAGCCGCTGATCTGGATCGAGGGCGTACGCGGCGGCGGCGGCGTCCGGCTGGAAGAACAGGTGTTGATCACCGAGAGCAACCCGCATGTCATGTCGCGCGCCGCTTTCGAACCGAGATTGATGATTTGAACAGAATAAAGATCACTCTGGCTTTCGGCGTCGTTGCCGGCGTTTTGCAAGCGAAAAGGCTAATAGCGCCGGCACGATTTGCAACTTAGGTCTTGGCAATTTGGGAGGAGATAAATCATGAAAAACAGCAGTGATCGGATTTTGGCCACGCATACTGGCAGCCTGCCGCGCTCGAAGGCGCTTTCGGCATTGCTCGTCAAACGTGAACAACGCAAGCCGTATGAAGCCAGTGCCCTCCAGGCCGAAATCGAACGTAACCTCGATTTCGTCGTCAAGCGTCAACAAGAGTGTGGAGTAGACATCGGCAATGATGGAGAAACGCCGCGAGTCGGTTTTTCAACATACACGACCGAACGTATCACTGGCTTTGGCGGGGAATCGCGCCGCAAGCCGACCCTGGATACGATCAAGTTTCCCGGGTTTGCCGACTACATGGCGCGTCAGATCGGCATTTCCGACGAACTTGCCAAGGTCTGGAACGCGCCGCAGGCGGTCGGTAAGCTCGAATACGATCCAACGTTGTCGGAAGCCAAGCTCGAATCCGCGGCCTACAAGGCATCGCTGAAGCGCACCGGGTCCAAGTTCACTGAAGACTTCATGACGGCTGCCTCGCCAGGCATCGTTTCGACCACGATGCTTCTCGCGTCCAACAATCCAGCATATAAGAA
Organism: uncultured Alphaproteobacteria bacterium; assembly: GCA_963777635.1. Lineage (GTDB taxonomy): Bacteria > Pseudomonadota > Alphaproteobacteria > Rhizobiales > Xanthobacteraceae > BOG-931. Next base: position 6,709 of record CAVZSB010000043.1, on the reverse strand, counting down.
CGATGCCGAGTACGTCATGGGCATCGCAAATGAACTCAAGAAGGAGTACGAATATATCGTCGGTGAAGGGTATATCTTGCAGTTGGATGCGCCCGATCTCGCGATGGAGCGGGTCATTATGTTTGGCGACCAGCCGCTGAAGAGCTTCCTTGACCGTGTCGCCCTTCATATTGATGCAATTAACGTCGCGGTCGCCAACATCCCGCCGGAAAAAGTCCGTCTCCACGTTTGCTGGGGCAATTGGAATGGTCCGCATCAAGATGACGTCGACGTGGTCGATCTGTTGCCGATCCTTTACAAAGCAAAGGTCGGAGCACTATCGATCCCGCTTGGCAATCCGCGCCATGAGCATGAGACGGAAGTGTTCAAGAAACTGCCCTTACCGAAAGATATGCTGCTGATCCCCGGCGTCATCGACGTAACGACCAACTATCTCGAACATCCCGAAGTGGTAGCGAACCGTATCTGCGCGGCGGTTGCGGCGGTGGGGGCACGCGAACGGGTCATTGCCGGGACCGATTGCGGCTTCGGCACCTTCGCAAGCTACGAATTCATCGCCGAAGATGTCGTTTGGGCGAAGCTCAAGGCTCTATCGGATGGCGCAAGGCTGGCGACCAAGCGGCTTTGGGGCGAGGCATAAGCATGGCCGGGTCGATAACGCCCGATCGGTGCGGGTCTTAATGTGATTTAGCCCGCGGCTTTGAAGCCGGCTCTTTCCTGCCAGCCGAACTCGGCATTGAGGCCGGCAAGCAACACTTCAAGCTGGTAGGCAATATCTCGATTGAGATTGGCCAGGTCGCGGACCTCTCGTGCAAGCGCATGATCAGATCGCCCGCCCGCCAGCGCACCATGCCGTCGACCGCTGGGATCGCACCCTCCTCCACAAGCCGGGCCAGAAAGGCCCTGTGCTTCTTGCCGAGCTTGGGCGGCACGCCCGGTGAAGGGATGTTGATGAGGCCGTCCTGCCCTCGCTCGTTGAACCGGATCACCCAATCCCGCAATGTTTGACGGTCCATCCCGCCGATCTTGGCGGCATCCTCCCGCGAAGCGCCGTCGAGTACCGCAGCGATCGCCAGCAGTCGGCGCGCCTGAGCGGCATCCTTCGCCCGCCTGGCAAACCGGCGGACCTCACCCGCCGTAAAGTCCGTCCGCACCGCAATCGCCTGGCCCATGGCAAACCACCCTCCGTTTGCCACCTTGAATCATTTTCCAGGTGATTTGAGAATCTTGAGGGTTCTGTGGGTCGCATGGCGCGACAAGGCCTCGAGAGAGTCGGATACTTAGCGGTTGGTAGAACTCGCCCGTTTCAATGTCTTGCCGCACGATCCGCGCGATTGGCCGAGATAGCCGCTTCCTGGCGCTTCCTGACCCGAGGGCATCTAATTATGGTGCCAAGTGCTGCCACTTCCTGCTGCCATAGCGCCGAGACGGCTTAACAGCTACACTGCCGTCCGGGTCGTCGCGCGAGGAGCAGACGGGATGGCCGAGCCAGAAGTGGAAGCGGCATGGCGTGCGGAGTTCAAACGCGTCGGCGAGGCGCAACTTCGCGACGCACCCACCGGCGGCAGCGACATCACCGATGAACTGAAACGGCAGGCAGCGTCTCGCTGGCTGGGTGATAAAGCTGAAACACAGCGGCTCCGGGAGGAGCAAACCCATCACTATGTCCGGTGGACCCTCTTCGCCGCCATCGCTGCCGTGATAGTCGGTCTCATCGGGGTGGGCTTAACGTTTTTGCATTGAGGCGACAGTCAACTCGGGATATGTGAATCATCGCCCGGCCCCGGCGCTTCGCAATGAGGCTTACTGTCGCCATACGGGTAGAAGCTTGCAGTCTAATCGGACTATGTTTGCCGCACGCCAAGGCCAAGAGAGTGTCACATGAAAGCCGTCACCGTCCTAGTCACCATCAGTCTATTTTCGCTTGCGAGCTGTGCCAGTTCGGGGCCCAACTCAAACTTGATTAGGGCTGCGCCAGCATCGAGCCTTGCTAATGTTGATAATGGTGGCGGCCAACCGGGGGCGACCAAGGGGGCCGGCGAATAGCGTCATTCGCTCAATTTTATCTTGGTGATTTCGGCTGTTTTGTTTTGAAGCGAGGTCTGCTGTTTTGAATTCGTAATCCATCGATGAATACATCGACAAGTCGCAGAACGCTTGTTTGCCAGCCGGGCTGATCGTGCATGTAGCACATGCCTATAAGGGTGCGAAGGAGGTCTTCTGGGCTGATGTCGTTCCGGATTTCGCCTGCGGCGATCGCTTGATCCAGCAGTCCACCAACAGCCCGCGTTAGCCGATCAAAAGAATTTGAAAAGAGCTTCGAGTTTTTGTAGGCCGCCAGAGCGAGCGCTGCCGACATGCCTTTTTTGGTGGCGACGAACTTCACGTTCGAGCGCATCCAGTGGCGAAGAGCATCGATTGGCTGCTCCTTTTGTTTCAACTCTTCAGCCAGATCGGCAAGTTGTTGCACCTCGCGGCGATAGACGGCCTCGAAGAGGGCTTCGCGGGTGGGGAAATGTCGGTAGAGTGTACCGATCCCGACGCCGGCCGTTCGCGCGACGGCTTCGAGGCTGCCCTCCGGGCCACCGGCACTGAACACTATTTTCGCCGCCTCAAGGACGCGCTCGCGGTTCCGAACAGCGTCGGCGCGCGGTTTGCGCGCCGTCTTGTCCGATCGCCTGAGGCTGGCCGTCAATCCTGACCCCTTGAAAACCGGAGGGAGCCTCCGTATGTCCTGTACCGGCAACGCTGATACATAGCATCCGTGTCACGCAATGCCGACAAACTCGGGGAAATGCCTCGCGGTAGGACTACCAAAGTCTTCGCTTTCGGAACCGGTCCGTCGCTCGATGGACGCACCTTACCATCGCTCATATGGAGCATTGCATGGGCCTTTCAGCGACTTTCACCATAAACGGTGTCGCCAGAACCATCCCACTTGATGACCCGCGTGTCACGCTTCTGGATCTTCTTCGCGAACGGCTGCATTTAACCGGGACCAAGAAGGGCTGTGACCGCGGCCAATGTGGCGCCTGCACAGTCATTGTCGATGGACGACGCGTCAACTCGTGCCTTGCGCTTGCGATCAGTCATGACGGCGCTGACGTCCTTACGATCGAGGGGGTGGCACAGGGCGGCAGACTTCATCCGGTTCAGGAGGCCTTTATCGCCCATGATGGCCTGCAGTGCGGGTTTTGCACGCCTGGCCAGATCATGAGTGCGATCGGTCTGGTCCAAGAGGGTCAGGCGGGCGACGACCCGGAGCGTGTTCGCGAGGGCATGAGCGGAAATCTGTGTCGGTGTGGCGCATATCTGGGAATCACCGAAGCGGTATTGGAAGCGCAAAAGGCTCTTGATGCGGCTGGCCGCAAGGAGGTCGCATGAAAACCTTTGACTATGTGAGGCCGGCAACGGTTGAGGAAGCCGTCGCCGCTGCCTCGGAGCCGGGTGCAGCCTATCTCGCTGCCGGCACCAACCTTCTGGATCTGATGAAGGGGGACATTGCCCGCCCAAACCGTCTCGTCGACATCAGCCGCCTTCCCGATCTCGACCGCATCGAGGAACTTTCCAATGGCGGCGTACGGATTGGAGCGCTCGTCCGCAATGCCGACCTCGCGCACAATCGCGACTTCGCGCGACGCTTTCCGGCGGTGGCCGAGGCGCTCTTGTCCGGCGCATCGGCGCAGCTTCGGAACGCTGCCACGGTCGGCGGCAATATCTTACAGCGAACGCGCTGCGCATATTTCTACGACGTCGCGAGTGCCTGCAATAAACGCGAACCCGGTTCGGGTTGTGACGCCCGCGGTGGCGACAACAGGCTTCACGCCATCCTGGGGTGGAGTGAGAGCTGCATCGCGACACACCCGTCTGACTTCTGCGTGCCCCTTGTCGCGCTCGACGCCGTTGTCGAAGTCGAAGGCAAAGCCGGACGGCGGGAAATTCCGCTCGAAATGCTTCACCGATTGCCGGGCGACTTGCCGGAACGGGAGAGTCTTCTGGAATCTGGCGAGATTATTGTCGCGGTGCGGTTACCTCCCGAGGCGCGGCATTTTGCAGCCCATGCTCGTTATCTGAAAGTTCGCGAACGCACCTCATACGCGTTTGCGGTCGTATCAGCCGCCGCGGCTCTACGCGTCGAAGATGCAACGATCGTGGAAGCACGTCTCGCGCTCGGCGGCGTTGCCATGAAACCCTGGCGGGCCCGCAATGCGGAAGCGATCCTGACCGGCGAACGGGCTGATGCCGCCCTTTTTCGCCGCGCCGCCGAGGCGGCGCTGATGGAGGCAAAGCCCTCCGGCGATAACGGCTTCAAGATAGAGCTCGCACGACGGATCGTGGTGCGCGCCTTTACGCTCGCTGCGGCCGGCACGCCCGAACGCGTGCCGGCGCTTCCCGCATCCCCCTTCGCCGCGGCTTCCGGAGATTTCATCCATGCCTGAGATCGCGCTCACGCAGACACCTGCTCACGTTCGGCACGGCTCGAACATTGGTCAGCCGCTTACCCGGCTTGATGGTGTTCTCAAGGTGACCGGGGGCGCTCGATACGCCGCCGACCATCATCCACCGGGGATGCTCTACGCAGTCTTGGCGGTAAGCAGCATCGCGCGCGGCCGCGTCGACTTTTTAGATGTCGATGCCGCGAAAGCCCACCCGGGCGTTGTTGAGGTGATGACACCTGCCAACAAACCTGCGCTCGCACAGGACCCGGACGCAAAGACAAATCCCTTCATGTTTCGGCTCGATCTCTTGCAAAACGACCGAGTCCGTTACGCCCATCAACCGATCGCCGTCGTCATCGCGGCAACGCTCGAGGCGGCGACGGAAGGAGCCGCGCTACTGGCGCCTCGCTACGTTACCGATCCGGCGCGGGTCGGGTTGGATGCGACCGAGAGCTTCGTGCCAGCGGTCGTCGGCCCAGGATATCCATCCGAAGCACGTCTCGGCGATGTTCAGGCTGGTCTCGCGGCAGCTTCGAAGCATAATCGAGGCGACCTATGAGACCGCGCCGCAATATCACAATCCGATGGAGCCGCATGCGATCGTGGCCGCGTGGGAGGGTGATACGCTCTCAATCGACACGCCCAGCCAAGGTCTCGCCATGGCCCAGGGCCGCCTCGCGGGACTTTTCGGAATCTCTCCAAGCAATATTCACATACGCAGCCCGTTCCTTGGCGGTGGTTTCGGCTGCAAGGGAATGATCGCTGGACCACAGGTGCTTGGCGTCATGGCGGCCCGGATGGTGGGGAAGCCTGTCAAGCTGGTGCTCCGTCGGGAGCAGATGTTTGGTCCGGTGGGACACAGGGCTCCAACACGGCAAAACCTGCGATTGGGTGCCGACGATAACGGGAGGCTGACGGCGCTCGACCATCGGACGAAGACGACATCGAGCACCTTTGACGACTTCTTCGAGCCGGCGGCCGGCATTTCGCATACGCTCTATGCAAGCCCGGCGATCGCCACATCGCATGAAGCTGTCCGAATTGACACCGGAACGCCGCTCTTCATGCGCGCACCGGGAGAAGCGTCAGGCTCGATCGCGCTCGAAAGCGCCATCGACGAAATAGCCGACGCCATCGGCATGGATCCACTGGCCTTTCGGCTCAGGAATTATGCCGAGGTCGAGCCGATCTCCGGCAAGCCGTTCTCCTCAAAGGCGTTGCGCGACTGCTACGCGCAGGGCGCCGAGCGCTTCGGCTGGCAGCGCCGCCCGCTCCAACCGCGTCAGATGCGAGACAGTGACGGATTGCTGGTCGGTTGGGGTGTGGGTACGGCGACGTTTCCGGCACTCATGTTCGAGGCGCAGGCCAAGGCGATGCTGCGTCAAGATGGCAGCGGCGTGATGGAAATAGGCGCGCACGACATGGGGCAGGGTGCCTGGACCGCGCTGGCTCAGATTGCGGCGGATGGCCTCGGTCTGGATATCGACAACGTTGAATTTAGATCTGGGACTTCCGACCTTCCGGACGCCGGTATCGCGGGCGGCTCGGCGCACACTGCGACCGCCGGGATGGCAATCCATAACGCCGGTGCCGACGTGATTGCGCGCCTTGCGGACCTCGCGACCAACGACGATCGTTCGCCGCTATTTGGCGCCGGGAATGCAGGCGTGATAGCACGCGACGGCCGCTTGTTCCGTCGCGACGACGAGAGCCGCAGCGAGAGCTACTCTGAGATCCTCGGCCGTGCCGGGCTCGCGGAAATCGAGGGCCGCGGAAAAAGCGCCGCCAACCAGGCGGCGCAGGCAGCCTATGCCATGTATGCGCATGGGGCGGTATTCGCGGAGGTCAAGGTCGATCCCGATCTCGGCCAGATGCGCGTCACCCGTGTTGTCGGAGCCTTCGCTGCGGGACGGATCATCAATCCTCGCATGGTGCGAAGCCAGTTATATGGTGGAATGATTTGGGGCGTGTCCTTCGCGCTCCATGAGCAGGCCGTTCTGGATCCGCGGTCCGGCCGTCCGATGAACCCGAATTTGGGCGAGTACCATTTTCCGGTGAATGCCGACGTGCCCTCGATCGAGGCGCTTCTTGTCGAGGAGCGCGATCCGCACGTCAATGCCTTGGGCATCAAGGGCGTTGGTGAAATTGGGGTCACCGGCACGGCGGGTGCGGTCGCGAATGCAGTCTGGCATGCGACTGGAATCCGCGTGCGCAAATTCCCGATCACACTTGATCGGTTGATCGAGCCTCAACTTTGATGAAATAGCCCG
>CAVZSB010000042.1:0-156696 GCA_963777635.1 uncultured Alphaproteobacteria bacterium | reverse complement strand
GGCCGCGGACGCACCAAGATCGGCCAGCTGTGGGCCTACGCGCGGGATGATCGGCCGTGGGGCGGCACCGACCCGCCCGGGGTCGCTTTTGTGTACGCGCCCGATCGCAAGGCCGCGCAGCCGATCGCTCACCTCACCGGCTTCACCGGTGTTCTGCAGGTTGACGGCTATGCGGGCTATGGGGTGTTCGCCAAGCGCACTGATGTGCAGCTTGCCTTCTGCTGGGCCCATGTCCGCCGCCGTTTCTACGAACTGGCCGCCGCAGGTCCGGCACCGATTGCCAGCGAGGCGCTCGAACGCATCGCCAAACTCTATGCCGTCGAGAAGGACATCCGCGGCCGCAACGCCGACGAGCGACGCGTTGTCCGCCAGGACAGGAGCCGGCCCATCATTGAGGGCCTCGAACCCTGGTTGCGCGCCAAGCTCGCCCTGATCAGCCAGAAGACCAAACTCGCTGAGGCAATCCGTTATGCGCTCTCGCGTTGGAACGGTCTCACCCACTTCCTCGACGACGGTCGCATCGAGATCAACTCCAATGTCGTCGAGCGCAGCATCAGGCCCATTGCGTTAAATCGCAAAAACGCGTTATTCGCTGGCTCTGATGGCGGCGCCGAGCACTGGGCGATCGTCGCGTCTCTGATCGAAACCTGCAAACTCAATGACATAGATCCCCACACCTATCTCACCGACGTCATCACCAAGATAGTGAACGGACACCCCAACAGCCGCATCGACGAGCTCCTGCCCTGGGCCTATGCCGCCGCGCAACCGCTTAAAGACGTGGCCTGAAAACAGCGCTTACGATGCAAATGTGGGGATAACGTGTGCAAATAACGTTGATGAATGGAACTGTGTTCTTAGGGTGTTCTAGCGGCTTGCGCCGCCGCGCTCAATCCTGACGTTCTCCGGGCAATCGCTCCCACTTATTTCGGACGCCCTGCTCGTTGACCGCTCGCCGCTTCCCGCCGCCGTGGTCGCTCGATGAGACCAACACCTCTTGCTTCGTCGTCCGCGATGCGCTCGACTTCGCGGCTCGGCTGAAGGCATCACCACCCTCGACGCCGTGGTGTTCTGATTACAGCTTGCCGAGCAAAACCAAGATCAACAGTATAACGATTATGATACCGAGCCCGCCGCCGCCGTAATAGCCGGTGCCGTAAAATGGGCCGCCTCCGACGCCGCTAAAACCGCCAAGTAAGAAGATAACTAAGATGATGAGGAGGATGGTTCCGATTGACACGGTTTATCTCCACGTTCGCATACGTAGGCTGACAGTTGGCTACGGACCTCTGTAGGCCGCCCGACATGGCGGCCTACTTTTCTTTCCGCAGCCTGAGCTATTTTTTGCCGTGCTCTTCGAGATGAGCCTTGACCGCCTCCTCCGCGTGTCCCCTACCGTGAATTATGTGGCCCCTAGCGACGTGGGCGTGGTGTGCAGCCTTCTCGTGACTTCCGGCCTCGTGATGCTTTGCCGCTTCTCCGTGATGGCGAGCGGCATGCGTGAGATGTTCGGATGCCTTCTTGTGATGTTCTGCAGCTTTCTTTGACATATGACACTCTCCATTGCTGGGTTCGGACTTGCTAGGACCTCGAGGCAACGGTTCGTGTCGGAGGCTAGCATAAGAAACCTAGGCAGCCGATTGAAACCGCGTCTGTGCAAAATTGCTCAACTAAACTTGTCATACCGGGACGAGGCGCGACGGCTGGCGGCGAATTTCGCGAAGCTGCCGGAGCTGCTGCGCAAGGGGTGAGTGGTGGCTGGTGCGTTTTGCGCACTTCCCGCTGGTTGGGTAGCCTCCGGCCCGGAAAGCGCATGGGCGAGGCCGCAGGCTGGCTTGTGGCGAAGCCAAATAGCCGACCAAAAGAGTGAGCCTCGGCAAACGGGGGTGCCGAGGCTCGGGTCTTCGGGAACTGCGTGTCCGGTGAACACGCCCGATTATTTTGGCATGTCCATCGTGACGGTGAAACGACACTTTACCCCGCGCGGTCTGGTAGAGTGACTTCGGCGACGAGCTGGGGGCGTCATTGTTATGGTTACATCCGCAACGGTTCATTTCACTTGCCCGAACTGCAGTGCGCTCTATCACGTCGTCAAAGCCGAACCCGGGCCGGAGACCACCAATAATCCTGAGGTGGCGTGTCATATTTGCAGTGCGCCGCTTCCTGCCCGCGAAGGGCAGTTGATCCTCAAATATTTTCTATTGCGGAAAGCAGGCGCGCCGCCAGATTTGGAGAGGCAAGCGACCTGCGCCGATGCTTGAGCGAAGCGACTGAGCGCCGCTTCCCACGGTTAGTGGATGTTTGCGTCAACCGCCCGCAGGTGCTTCGCCAAAACGCGCAGCACACTTAGCGCGAAGTTCGGGGCGTAAGCTAATAAGAGACTGAACCCCTTGTCGCCGAGTGGAATGAGTGTCGCATCTGTCAAGGCTACCGCAGTCGCGCTCCGGGGGCCGTGATCGATCAGCGCCATCTCGCCGAAGATGCTGCGCTCGCCTAGCGTATCTATCAAGCGGTCGTGGATGCGGATTTCGACAGTTCCGCTTTTGACGACGAGGAGTTCCGCCGCTGGGTCGCCCTCTCGGAAAACGACATCGCCCGCTTTGAAGCTGCGTACGGGACCACCCGCTTTAACCAAAAGATCAAAGTCGATGTTCGTGTCGGGCATACCCAATCTCATGACGCCCGGCGGTTACAGCCATGTGACACCAATGCGCCTACTTCTATTTCGAGGATGAGCCGGGCGTGCGATCTGCGCTGAGACGACATCAACTTGGCCAAGCGCACCATCATCGTGCGCCGTCTCAAAGGTAGCGACGACAGCACGCATTATCTCGAACGTGATGAAGTGGCCGGACTAAAGGCGCTTCAGCGCCGCTACACGCTCAATGGAATCAAGTGGGCCTAAGTGTTCGTGAATGAGCGAGGCCATCCATTCGGTCGCATGGGCATTGGGCGCATGATTGAGAGAGCGGGCGAGACTGCGAATCTGCCATTCCCTGTGCATGTCCACATGCTCAGACACAGCACGGGCTACGCCCTGGCTGGGAGGGGCATGGACACCAGACGCCTGCAACACTTCCTTGGCCACGCCAGCATCACAAACACAGTGCGTTACACCGCGATGTCGCCGGAGCCTTTCAAGGATATTTGGCGGGGCAAACGATAGGCTGGCAAGGTTACCGCCAAGCGTGCCGAGGGCGGCCGATTACGCCCCGACTATTGCCGAAGAGGCGGAAGGCTCGAATTACAAATGTTGTTCGATCGACGCTGCTAGAGGCGCGAAATGAATTTATACCAACCTGCTGAGTGACTGACTCTCGTTAGGATTCACGAATCACCTGCCAAATGATTTAAGGTGGCAAACGGAGGATCGTTTGCCATGGGCCGAGCTATTGCGGTGCGGACGGACTTTACGGCGGGCGAGGTTCGCCGGCTTGCCAAGCGGGCGAAGGACGCCGCGCAAGCGCGGCGGCTTTTGGCGATTGCGGCGGTGCTCGATGGAGCATCGCGTGAGGATGCGGCGAGGATTGGCGGAATGGACCGTCAGACGTTGCGGGACTGGGTTATCAGGTTCAACGAGCAAGGGCCGGACGGCCTGGTCAACATTGCTTCCCCGGGCGTACCGCCCAAGCTTGGCAAGAAACACAGGGCCTTTCTGGCTCGGCTCGTGGAGGAGGGTCCTATCCCGGCGGTGGACGGTGTGGTGCGCTGGCGGGCGTGCGATCTGATCATGCGGCTGCACGAGGAGTTTGGGCTCTCGGTGTCGGACGATACGATCTATCGTGCCTTGAAGGACTTGGGCTTCTCGCATGTGAGTGCCCGGCCGAAGGCCTACAAGCAGGACCCTGATGCCATGGAGGCGTTCAAAAAAACTTTGCCGTACGCGTGGCGGAAATCCGCGCAAAACTCGCGCCGGGCACACCGGTAGAAATATGGTTCCAGGACGAGATGCGGGTCGGCCAAAAAAACAAGCTCACCTATCGCTGGGCCAGGACAGGTTCGCGTCCCCGCGCCGCGCATGATCAGCGCACCCAATCGACCTATCTATTCGGTGCGGTATGCCCTGAACATGGAACCGGCGCTGCCCTCGTTCTGCCGTTCTGCAACACCGAAGCCATGCAGCTTCATCTCGACGAGATCGCCACCAAAGTCTCCGCCGGCGCACACGCAATCCTTATCCTCGATCAGGCCGGCTGGCACGGCGCTAAGGAGCTTAGGATTCCCAGCAATCTATCGCTCTTGCCATTGCCGCCGCGTGCACCCGAGCTCAATTCCCAAGAGAACATCTGGCTGTTCATGCGGCAGAACTGGCTGTCGAACCGTATCTTCAAATCCTTCGACGACATCGTCGACCACTGTTGCTACGCATGGAACACGCTGATCAATCAGCCTTGGAAAATCATGTCCATCGCACACCGCGACTGGGCGGTCGTCGGTCACTCAATCTGAGGATTGGTATTACTACGATGTCTTCGGCAACAGGTCGGGATGTTATGAACCTAAGTGGCCGGCACCCCCGGGGGCGGGGTCCGCAGGCGGAAGTGGGGAGGGGCGTGAGGCAAAAGAAGTTGCTGATGAAAGGGTCGGACGCGCACTATACCATCGCGCGATCGGCTACTCACACCCTGCGGTCAAGATCCTGACAGTGGCGCTCGGCAACAACGCCGGCAGCAAAGTTGTTCGTGAAGAGTACACCGAACACTATCCGCCAGACACGGCTGCAATCTGCTTCTGGTTGAAGAACAGACAGCCCGATCGCTGGCGCGACGTGCAACGCATCGACGCCGCCATGGGGCACTATGTACTTTCTGAATCCCCTATGACGATTGACCAATGGATACGGGAAAGGACGATCGCCGACGGCGGCGAGACGAAGACGATCGAGCACGAGCCCGACGATCGTAAATCGAACAGTTGATATGTTCAGCTGGGCGTAAAGCTCCAGTAAGGCTCGAAACACTGCGGTTTCATTGCGTTTCTGTGATTTCGCGACTGTTGGGAAATGCTCATTCTTCGAACGGTTGTGTTATGGCAACAGGTAGACTGACATGGCAGTTCATTGCCGGCGCCGCGCTCGGCCTCGCACTCCTGTTCGGCGTGCTGGCGCTGCTCGACCGCGTCGCGATCTGGACCAGGCCGTAGGGATCCCATGAACCTTCGTGCGGCGTCGGGGCGGGGGTGGGGTCGCTAATGGAAGGTGGGGAGCCTAGGCTCTCCTTGAAGCGGGTCGGAGGGTCTTGTCATCTCCACCGTGATCGCGCCGATAGCTGCGGGGCACATTATTCTAGATGGTTGACCTCAGCTCAAATCCAGACAACTTGATTCCATTTTTGGAACTGGTTTCGTCCAATCAAAAGTCCAACATCGCGCGGTTCCCAGCGCAATACGAGCCTATCCAGCGCGTAAATATCTGCCTTTCGACCACCGGCAAAAACCTTGTAAACCCCAAGCCCGTAATGTGTGGGGTTTTGTTTCTTCGGTGCCAATATGCCTACAAGGCCGCTGCTGGAATGGCGTTATCAGGACAAGCGACTGAATCATTTGTTATGATGCGCTCCTGCTTGGAATATGCGGGATATGCGTTGGCCATTTTCAATGAACCTGGCCTCGAAAATGTGTTCAATAACAGGCACGTCAGCAGCGCAGACATGCAGGCTCAGAAGCAGTCCTTCCGCATAAGTGAAATCAAAAAAGTCATCGAGGCCTTCGACCCTAAGCTCGCTGATCTATTTCAGATTTTTTACGACCGTTCGATAGACTTCGGCGGCCATCCGAACCCCCATGCGACTTTCAGCACGATGGAGATATTGTCAGATAGCTCTTTCACTGCGTTAGCTCTGGCGACAGACCCTCAAATCCTAAAACACGCCATGAAGAGTGTCGCCCAAGTCGGACTCACGGTCCTTTTTATGTTCCAACATATTTTCCCCGCCAAGTTCGAGCTGTTGGGCATCCGGGCCGAAATGGATAGACTAAGATTGCAGAACCTATAAGCGAGCGCACCAGTTCGACAAACCCTCAGCGTCCCACACCCCGACCCCAGCGTTCATACGAAGGAATGCGTCCGGCAATATCGGTGCCGCAATCGGTGCCGGAACGCTGGTGAGAATGAGCTAAGTATTGGTCGAAGTGGCAGGATTTGAACCTGCGACCCCCCCCGAACGAGGTGCGCTGGTCATCATTTTGCGTATCCGTCGGCCTATTCCGCAGAACCCCCAGCGCTGCCGAAACCGCCGGTCGTGCTTCCCCGGTGCTTCCCCAACAATTTTACAAAACGAACCAATGACAGCTTTTACATGAATTATACAACTATTTGAAATATTTAGCTGGCGCGCCCGAAGAGATTCGAACTCCTGACCCCCAGATTCGTAGTCTGGTGCTCATCCCGGAACGGATGCTATCTATCTGCAGCCTGTTTCCGATTATTTAGTCTTGCTATACTCTATGGTGTTGAAAATATTCAATAATTCTTCGAAGACAAGCGCCGTAACTCTCCCGCAAGGGGAGAGGGCGACGCAAGTGTGGCGTGCAGCACGACGCTTTGCCGGTGGTGCGCGTGGGTAACCGCGATGGCGAGCGCGTCGGCGGCGTCGTGGGAAGACGGGTCGGCCTTGGGCAGCAGCACGCCGATCATCATCCGCACCTGGGCCTTGTCGCCATGGCCGGCGCCGACGATGCTCTTCTTCACCAGGTTCGGTGCGTATTCCGCGACCGGCACGCCGGCCTTCGCGGGCACCACCATCGCGATGCCGCGCGCCTGCCCGAGCTTGAGGGTCGCGCTGGCGTCCTTGTTCACAAAGGTCGCCTCTACCGCAGCTTCATCGGGCTGAAACTCTTCCAGTATACGCATCAGGCCGTCATAAATGGCGAGGAGACGCGCCGCGAGCGCATCCCGATCATTCGTCGTCACCGAGCCACAGGCGAGGTATCCAAGGCGGTTGCCGGCAATCTCAACCACGCCCCAGCCGGTGCGGCGGAGCCCCGGATCAATGCCGAGAATGCGAATCGGGCGCGTCATGCCACAATGACGATAGCATGCCACCAACGCACGTTCTTGATCACGGGCGAACGGGCGGCGGCCGAGGTCGACATCCCGAAAGCAGCATCCGGCAGTGCCGGTCGAGGTAAGCAAGGGAGCCGGCAATCACGCGATCGCTCACGACGCTGCGACTGTCGGCTGCGGCCGTGGCGTTTGCGGCTAGCGCAATCGTCTTGCCGGCGGCCTCCCGCGCCGATGAAGGCGGCACGAGCTTCTGGCTTCCCGGCACATTCGGCAGCTTTTCCGCCACTCCAGACACGCCGGGTTGGTCGCTGACGATTACCAACTACTACGTATCGACCAGTGCCGGCGCCGATGTCGCCACCGCGCGCGCGATCACGACCGGCAGAATAAAGCCGATCGTCCGTCTCGACGAAACCTCCAGCTATACGTCCCGTTACGACACCGTGAGCATCAACCCGAACTACGTATTCGCCAGTTCCGTGCTGGGCGGGCAATTTTCCGTCGGCGTGACCATGCCCGTCGGCTCCCAGACGGTTGGGCTGGACCGAGCACTGACGGCAATGTCGGGCGCATCCATCACGACAAGACGAGTAGACGAAAGCGACACGACTGACCGGCATTGGCGACGTCGCTCCGATGGCCCAGCTCCACTGGAGCAGCGGCGTCAACAACTGGATGACCTACGCGACCGGCAATGTTCCGGTCGGAGCCTACAATGCACACGACCTCGCCAATATCGGCATCGGCCACGGCGCTGTCGACGGCGGTGGCGGTTACACATTCTATGACGCCAAGAAGGGCGGCGAATTTTCTGTAGTGACGGGGTTGACCTATAACCTCATCAACCCAAGCACGAATTATCAGAACGGCTTGGATTGGCACCTCGATTGGGCGTTGTCGCAATCGGTGTCGAAGGAAATTTACGTCGGCGCCGTCGGCTACATCTACGATCAGATCGGCCCCGATAGCGGCGCCGGCGACCATGTCGGCGCATTTGAGTTGCGGGTGATGGGGGTCGGGCCGCAGGTCAATTTCACTCTCCCCGCGGGACCGCTGCAAGCTGCTCTCAATCTCAAAGCCTATTGGGAGTTCGATGCGGCGCACCGGCCGTCCGGCTGGAGCACATGGGCCACGCTATCGCTGTCGCCGAGCGAACCTGCTGCCGACAAGCCGCGGCCCGCAATCGTCACCAAATAACAACGGCGCCGATACCCGTGAGCTGCGCTACGCACTCATGCGTTGCATGAGCGCGTCGGATATTTCGAAATTGGCATAGACATTCTGCACGTCGTCGTGCTCGTTCAGGTTATCGAGGAGCTTCAAAAGCTTTTCGCCCTGCTCGTCGTCGACCGCGACCGTATTCTGCGGACGCCACACCAGCGACGCCTTGCGCGGCTCGCCGAATTTCGCTTCGAGCGCTTTGGCAACCGCGCCGAAGCGATCCTGCGCGACATAGATCTCATGGCCGTTGTCGCTCGAGACGACATCGTCGGCGCCCGCCTCGAGCGCGCCTTCGAACATCGCGTCGGCGCTCGCCACTTTGGCGTCGTATTCGATGACGCCGAGATGGTCGAACATGAACGAGACCGCGCCGGTTTCGGCAAGGTTGCCGCCGCTCTTGGTGAAGGCGGCCCGCACTTCGCCGGCGGTGCGGTTGCGGTTGTCGGTCAACACTTCGACAATGACGGCGACGCCGCCCGGGCCATAACCTTCGTAGCGGATTTCCTCATAACTCTCCGCATCGCCGCCGGTCGCCTTTTTGATGGCGCGATCGATATTATCCTTGGGCATGTTTTCCGCGCGGGCCGCGATGATAGCGGCGCGCAGGCGCGGATTCATCGCCGGGTCGGGTATGCCGATTTTGGCGGAAACGGTGATTTCACGCGCAAGCTTGCCGAACAGCTTGGACTTCGCCGCGTCCTGCCGTCCCTTGCGGTGCATGATGTTCTTGAATTGGGAATGGCCGGCCATAGCTCCGATCTTCTCATTTGCTCCGTGATTGCGAGCGAAGCGAAGCAATCCGGTGTAGCGACAGTCTGGATTGCTTCGTCGCGGAGCTTGTCATCGGGACGGTCACTTGGGGCCGCCCCCGTTGGCTCCTCGCAATGACGCCCTATAAGACGTCGCTCCGGGAAAATAAAGTCAGAGCAAACCTAACCCCAGAAAGCCGGAACTGCGGCTTCGAGACAGCCGCCAATGCGCACCGCACCGACGCGTGTTGCAAGTCCGGTCGCCGCATCGGTCTCGACCGCCATCCCGCAGAGCGTAGCCGGTCCGGTTGCCGGCTCGAAACGCGACGACGACACGCGGCGCACAAACCGTTGCAGCGGCTCTTCCTTGGTCATGCCGATCACCGAATTGTAGTCGCCGGTCATGCCGACGTCGCTCATGAAGGCGGTACCGCCCGGCAGGATGCGCAAATCCGCCGTCGGTGCGTGCGTGTGGGTGCCGACAACAATGCTGGCGCGGCCGTCGCAGAAATGGCCCATCGACTGCTTCTCGCTCGTTGTCTCGGCATGCATGTCGATGACGATGGCGTCGGCGCCGGAGCGCAGCGCGCAAGCGCCCAGTTCGCGGTCGATCGCGGCGAACGGGTCATCGAGCGGGTCCATATAGATGCGGCCCATCGCGTTGACGACCAGCACGCGCCCGCCACTTTTGGTCCCGATCAACGCCGCGCCCCGGCCCGGCGTGCCGGCGGGATAGTTGATCGGTCGAATAAGCCGCGGCGCGCGTTCGATGAAAACAAGCGCCTCCTTCTGATCCCAGGCATGATTGCCGAGCGTAATCGCGTCGGCGCCGGCCTCGATGAGTTCATTGTAGATCGTCTCGGTGATGCCGAAGCCGCCGGCCGCGTTTTCGCCGTTGACCACGACGCAATCGAGCTTCCAGTCCCGCACCAGACCCGGCAGGCGCTCCGTAACGACGGTGCGGCCACTGCGACCGACAACGTCGCCGACGAACAGAATGCGCATGCTCAATCGCCCCGAAAATCGATCACTTCACGCTCGGTTAGCACAAGATCGAGCGGCGCGTCGCGTGGAGTGGTGGGCACCGCTGGTATCTCCTGGACAGCGAATGCGAGGCCCAGCGCGACAACGGTCTTGCGCGCGCGCAGTTGCATGAGAGTCAAATCGTAATAGCCGCCGCCATAGCCCAGCCGGCCGGCCGAGCGATCGAAGGCCAGCAACGGAACAAGCAAGATATCGGGTTCCACTATCGCGGCTTCGGGCCCTGGCTCGCGAATGCCCCAGACACCCGAAGCAAGCGGTTCGCCCCACTTCCACGCGCGCATGACGAGCGGGCGCCCGCGCTCCGCCACGACAGGCAGCGCCAATCGCGCACCCCGCTCCGAAAGCTTGCGCAGCAACGGCAGCGGATCGATCTCGTTCTTGAGAGGCATGAAGCCCGATACGATCGCGCCCGCCGCGACGGATAGCGGAAACGGCCGGGCCGCGATCGTCGCGGCGGCGGCGTTGCGCGTTTCCGCCGGCAACGCGTCGCGTCGCGCGCTCGCCTCGCGGCGGAGCGCCGCCTTGGTATCCTCGATGCCGGCTATTGAGACCATAGGAAACAGTCAAGTGCGGAGCCGCGTTGGCCGTAGGAGCGCTGATCCCGGGAACCTACATAAGTAGGTGGGCGCCATGTGTCCGAACCCAGGGGTCCGGCAGGGACAGCTCCCGTCAGGATCGTAAGGCCCCGGGGATTTGACTCCTTCGCACCCCGCAGCCCCGCAGCGTCAATGTAGTGGCAACGCTCGCCCGACGCCATCACCCCAAGGCGACGCCATTGCCGCCGGCACTCTGGTTGAGCTTTTTCGCGATGCTCTCGATGCGCTCGGCGGCCGACGTCATGGCCGCCGCGATCGCGGCTTGCATGTTTCTGTTGCGATCGGCGGTAGCCGCATGCGCGTCCTGCGCCGCCGCCAGCTCCTCCTGGAGACGGGTAATACGCAGGCCCATTTCGCCAAGCTCATCGGCAATGGTAAGTGCCGCCATGACGGTGAGCCGCGTATCGCCGATCTCGCCGAACTTGGCGCGCAATCCCTCGATTCGCCCGTCGAGTTCGCGCGCGAGACTCATCAGATGGGCCTCCTGGCCATCCTCGCAGGCCATGCGAAACTGCCGCCCGTTGATCGAGACGCTGACCTGGGCCATGGCCGCGTCCGGCTCATTCCCCGATGGTTTGTTACTCATCGTGCGCCAGCACCCCGCTGATCGTTTCGATCGCCTGGTCGATCCGTTGCGCGATCTCGCGGTTGGCGGTCTCCAGGCCGCGCGACCGGGCCGTCGCGTGATCGAGTTCGCTGGCGAGCTGCGCGCGATCGGCGCCGAGCGCGTGGATTTGCGTCAGCAGCGCCTCGTGGTCGCGGTCGAGTTCGCCGCGCCGCTCGGCCGCGGCTTCGAGCGCGTCAAGCGCGAGCGCCAGGCGCCGGCTCGCGATAGCGATGGAATCGGTGTCGCTCATGTGGCCATCCGCTACGGCCAGCGCGGCGCGCGCCGTCGGGTGAAAACCGTGCGACCGCAACTATTTACGCAAAGAAGCTTACGTCGCATCGAGCATGAGCGTCAACGCCTAAAGCGATTTCCGTCACACCCTGTGCATGACGCGGTCGCATCAGGCCCCGCGGATTTGACTCGCGCGCCTCGCGTGCTATCTGATCGCCGCCTGTTTGACGTGATCGCGGCCGCGCAAATTCGTGCCGCGCTTGGCCCGCTCCATGACGATGCCGGACCCCATTCTCGCGGCGAGCGCCACCCTCGCCCAGCCTTCCCGCTTTACCGCTACAGCCACGAGTCCGGCTACGCGCGCCGAGCACGATCGCATGGCGAACGCGATCCGCGCGCTGGCCATGGATGCCGTCGAGCTGGCGAAGTCCGGCCACCCCGGCCTGCCGATGGGCGCGGCCGATATAGCCACGGTGCTGTTCACGCGCTTTCTCAAATTCGATCCCGCCGACCCGGCGTGGCCCGATCGCGACCGCTTCGTGCTCTCGGCCGGTCATGGCTCGATGCTGGTCTACGCGCTGCTGTATCTTCTCGGCTATGAGAAGATGACGATCGACGAGATCAAGCGCTTCCGGCAGATGGGCTCGCTCACGCCCGGCCACCCTGAATACGGCCACACACCCGGCATCGAGACCACGACGGGTCCGCTCGGTCAGGGAATTGCCAACGCGGTTGGCATGGCCATCGCCGAGCGCCACCTTGCCGCGTTGTTCGGCGGCGAAATCGTCGACCACACGACCTATGTGCTCGCTTCCGACGGCGACCTGATGGAAGGCATCAGCCAGGAAGCGATCGCGCTTGCCGGGCATTTGAAACTCAACAAACTCATCGTGCTGTTCGACGACAACGGCATCTCGATCGACGGCCCGCTCGCTCTTTCGGATTCCGTGGATCAGCTCAAGCGCTTCGAGGCCGCCGGCTGGGCGGCGACGCGCGTCGACGGCCACGACCCCGCGGCGATTGCTGCGGCGCTCGAGACGGCGAAGAAAGCCGAGCGGCCGTCGCTCATCGCGTGCCGCACCACGATCGGCTTCGGCGCGCCGACCAAGGCCGGCTCCGAGAAGAGCCACGGCTCGCCGCTCGGCGCCGACGAGATCGCCGGCGCCCGGCGGGCGCTCAACTGGAGCGCGCCGGCTTTCGAAATTCCGCCGCCTATCCGCGAGGCGTGGCGCAGCGCCGGCGAGCGCGGCCGGCCGATGCGCCTCGCGTGGGAAGCCCGCCTCGCCGCTCTCGACCCGGCAAAGCGCGCCGAGTTCGAGCGCCGCCTGCGCGGCGATCTCACCGGACCGCTGGCGGCAGCGGTCGCTGCGGTGAAGCAAAAGCTCGCGGAAGCGCCGAAAGAGATCGCAACGCGAGCGGCTTCCGAATACGCGCTCGAAACCTTGACCGCGGCGCTGCCGGAAATGATCGGCGGCTCAGCCGACCTGACCGGTTCCAACAATACGCGCACCAAGGCGATGAAGGCGATGAGCGCCGCGGATTATTCGGGCCGTTTCATCCATTACGGCGTGCGCGAACACGGCATGGCGGCAGCCATGAACGGCATGGCGCTGCATGGCGGCATCGTCCCCTATTCCGGCACCTTCCTGGTGTTTTCTGACTATTGCCGGCCGGCCATTCGCCTTGCGGCGCTTATGGGGCAGCGCGTCATCCATGTCATGACGCACGATTCGATCGGGCTTGGCGAGGACGGACCGACGCATCAACCGGTCGAACATCTTGCCGCGTTGCGTGCGATCCCCAATCTCAAAGTCTTGCGGCCGTGCGACACGGTCGAAACCATCGAGTGCTGGCAGATTGCGCTGGAGTCGGACACCGGACCGAGCGTGCTGGTTTTGACGCGGCAAAACCTGCCGCAGCTGCGCCAGGGCCTCGACGCCGCCAACAGGTGCGTGCGCGGCGCCTACGAATTGATCGCCGCCGAAGGCGGTAGAGCCGCGGTGTCGCTGTTTGCTTCCGGGTCGGAAGTCGCCATCGCGGTCGCCGCGCAGAAACTCCTCGCCGCGCAGAAAATCTCGGCGCGGGTTGTCTCGGTGCCTTGCTTTGAACTCCTGCTCGCGGCGCCGGAAGCCGAGCGCGCGGCCATCATCGGCGACGCAGAAGTTAACGTCGCCGTCGAAGCCGGCATTCGCCAGGGCTGGGACGCGATCATCGGCTCAAGCGGAACTTTTGTCGGCATGAGCGGGTTCGGAGCCAGCGCACCGTACAAGGAGCTTTACCAACATTTCGGAATTACGCCCGAGAAGGTGGCGGAGGCGGCGCGCTCGCGCCTAAAGTAAAGTTGCACGGAGACCGGGAATGTCAGTTCGCGTAGCCATCAATGGATTTGGCCGCATCGGCCGCAACATTTTGCGCGCGGCTGTCGAGGCGGGACGCAAGGATATCGAAATCCTCGCCATCAATGATCTGGCTCCGGTCGAGACCAACGCCCACCTGTTGCGCTTCGATTCCGTGCACGGCCGCTTTCCGGGCGAGGTCACGGTCAAGGGCGATACGATCAATTGCGGCAACGGCGCGATCAAGGTCACCGCGATCAAGGATCCGACGCAGCTGCCGTGGAAGGAACTCGGCATCGACGTTGCGCTTGAATGCACCGGCATTTTCACCTCCAAGGACAAAGCGGCAGCGCACCTGGCCGCGGGCGCCAAGCGCGTTTTGGTCTCGGCGCCGGCCGACGGCGCCGACCTGACGGTGGTCTACGGCGTCAACCACGACAAGCTGACCAAGGCCCACACGGTTGTCTCCAACGCCTCGTGCACGACCAATTGTCTTGCGCCGGTCGTCAAGGTGCTCAACGACGCCGTCGGCATCGACAAGGGCTTCATGACGACGGTGCATTCCTACACCAACGACCAGCCGACGCTCGATCAGGTGCACAAGGATCTCTACCGGGGGCGCGCCGCGGCGCTCAATATGATTCCCACCTCGACCGGCGCGGCCAAGGCGGTGGGCCTGGTGCTGCCGGAGCTTGCCGGACGGCTCGACGGCGTCGCCATTCGCGTGCCGACGCCGAACGTCTCGGTGATCGATTTCAAGTTCGTGGCCAAGCGCGCGACCACAAAAGACGAAATCAACGCGGCCGTTAAACGCGCCGCCGAGCAGCAGCTCAAAGGCATTCTCGGCTATACCGACGCGCCCAACGTTTCCACCGACTTCAATCACGACCCGCGTTCGTCGGTCTTCCATATGGACCAGACCAAGGTGATGGACGGCACGCTGGTGCGCGTGATGTCGTGGTACGATAATGAATGGGGCTTCTCCAACCGCATGGTCGACACCGCGGTGGCGATGGGCAAGCTCAGTTAGACTTTCGCCGAATTCCGCCGCCATGCGCTTTCGCAACCTCGACGACGCCGACGTGAAGGGCAAACGCGTATTGCTGCGCGTCGACCTCAACGTACCGATGCTCGACGGGAAGATAACGGACGCGACCCGCATCGAAGAAATCACGCCGACCATTGCCGAACTCGCCGGCAAAGGCGGCAAAGTCATTCTGCTTTCGCATTTCGGCCGTCCCAAAGGACCCGATCCAAAAGCGTCGCTGCGGCCGGTAGCCGCCGAGGTGGCGCGGATCATGAAAAAGCCCGTCACCTTCGCCGAGGACTGCGTGGGTCCGCCGGCGGAAGCGGCCATCGCGAAGATGAAGGACGGCGACATCGTCTGCCTGGAAAATACGCGCTTTCACCCCGAGGAAGAAAAGAACGACGAAGGCTTCGCCAGAAAGCTTGCGGCGCTCGGCGACATTTTCGTCGATGACGCCTTCTCGGCGGCCCATCGCGAACACGCCTCCAACAGCTCGATCGTAATGGTCTCCGGCCTGCCGGCTTATCCCGGCCGGGCGATGAAGGCAGAGATTGATGCCATCGAACGCGCCTTCCACACGCCTCAGCATCCGGTGGCGGCGATCGTCGGCGGCGCCAAGATTTCGACCAAGCTCGAACTGCTCGGTCATTTGCTGGTGAAATTCGAGACGTTGATCATCGGCGGCGGCATGGCCAATACGTTCCTCGCCGCGCAGGGCAAGACCATCGGCAAATCGCTCTGCGAGCAGGACTTGATCCCGTCGGCGCGCGAAATTCTGGCGAAAGCCCGATCGCTCGGGCGTGAGATCGTGCTGCCGGTTGACGCCGTCGTCGCAAAAAAATTCGCGGCGCACGCACCTTCGCGCGTGGTGTCCGTTGACCAGATCGCCGACGACGACATGATCCTCGATATCGGTCCGCGCAGCATCGAGTACGTGGTCTCGGTTCTGGCGCGGGTCAAGACGCTGGTCTGGAACGGCCCGTTCGGCGCCTTCGAATACGAGCCCTTCGACAACGGCACCGTCGAAGTGGCGGAGGCGGTTGCGGAACTCACGCAAGCGGGCAGGCTTGTCAGCTTTGCCGGCGGCGGCGATACCGTAGCGGCGTTGAACGTCGCCGGCGTGACCGGCCGCCTGACCCACGTCTCGACCGCCGGCGGCGCCTTCCTTGAAGCCCTGGAAGGCAAGACGCTGCCCGGCGTGAGAGTGTTATTGGTAACGTAGAGTCCAACCGCCGCGCGCCAATAGAGTACAAGCACCGGCAAATCCGCCGGATGGCGAGCGCAGAATTTCGAGGAGGCCGCGATGAATCTCGTGGAACTGAACAAGGTCGCGGAAGCCATGGTCGCCCCCGGCCGCGGCATCCTGGCGGCCGACGAATCGACCAGCACCATCAAGAAGCGCTTCGACGCCATCGGCGTTGAATCAACGCCGATCACACGGCGCGACTATCGCGAGATGCTGTTCCGCAGCGGCGAGGCGATGTCGAAGCACATTTCGGGCGTTATCCTCTATGATGAGACCATCCGGCAGAATGCCAAGGATGGCACGCCGCTGGTGAAGGTGATTGCGCAAGCGGGCGCGCTGCCGGGAATCAAGGTCGACAAAGGCACCAAGCCGCTGCCCTTCTTCGCCAACGAAGTTATCACGGAAGGCTTGGACGGCTTGCGCGAACGGCTGGCGGAATATCGCGGGCTCGGCGCCAAGTTCGCCAAATGGCGCGCGGTCATCGATATCGGCCCCGGCATTCCGAGCTACGGCTGTCTGGTGGCGAACGCGCACGCGCTGGCGCGCTACGCGGCGCTTTGCCAGGACGAGGGCATCGTCCCGATCGTCGAACCCGAAGTGCTGATGGATGGCGATCACGATGCCGACCGCTGCGCAACGGTGAGCGAGTGGCTCCTGAAAACCGTCTTTGAGCAACTGTACCATCAGCGCGTTGCGCTCGAAGGCATGGTGCTGAAGCCGAACATGGTCGTACCGGGCAAGAAGTCGCCGAAGCGCGCGTCGGTCGAGCAAGTCGCGGAGAAGACCCTGCGTGTCCTCAAATCCTGCGTGCCGGCATCGGTTCCCGGCATCGCCTTCCTGTCCGGCGGCCAGTCCGACGAGGAGGCGACCGCTCACCTCGACGCCATCAACAAATTGGGTCCGCTGCCCTGGCGCGTGACATTTTCCTACGGCCGCGCGCTCCAGGCCGCGCCGCAAAAGGCGTGGTCGGGCAAGCCGGAGAATGTCGCAACCGCCCAGCGTGCCTTCGGCCACCGCGCATCGATGAACGGCCTCGCCGCGCTCGGTCAGTGGAAGGCCGATCTCGAACGGAAGGCAGCGTGAGTAAACCTCCTCCCCCGCTTCGCGGGGGAGGATAATGATGGTGAAATGACTCCGCCCGTTCCGCGACGTCTTTATCTGGTCACGCCGCAACTCGGCGATCCGGCATCCTTTCTGCGCGACGTCGGCGCGGCTTTGGACGCCGGCGACGTCGCCGCAATTCTGCTTCGCCTCGAGAAAAGCGACGAGCGTACGCTGACCAACCGCGCCAAGGCCGTCGCAACCGCCGTTCAGCGCCGCGACGTTGCGCTCCTGCTCGACGGCCATCCCGAACTCGCGGTGCGCGCCGGCGCCGACGGCGCCCATCTCACCGGCATAGAGGCGCTCACGAGCGCTATACCCACGCTGAAACCCGACCGCATTGCCGGCGCCGGCGGCATGCGCAGCCGTCATGATGCCATGCTCGCCGGCGAGGCTGGCGCCGACTATGTGATGTTCGGCGACCCTGACCAAAGCGGCGGCCGTCCGCCTTTCGACGCGATCGAGGAGCGGCTTGACTGGTGGTCGAAGCTTTTCGAGGCGCCTTGTGTGGGATATGCCGCAAGCCTCGACGAAGTGGCGCCACTCGCGCAGGCCGGCGCCGATTTCGTCGCGCTCGGCGATTGGATGTGGACGCTCGCGGAGGGACCCGCGGCCGTGATCGCGGCAGCCACCGCTCGCCTCGCCGCGCCGGCCGCGAGATCGGTATCATGACGGAAATTATGACCGGCGTTGCTCCGAGATCGACCTTCGCCTTGGCCGCGCCAATCATGCTCGCGGCAATGGTCGCCGCTGCGTCGGCGCATCCCGCATGGGCGCAGACCACAAAACCGGAATCACCCGCCGCCACGCCAACACCGACGCTGCCGGGCGCCGCTCCGATCCCGCATGTGTCGACCACAACCGGCGACGCCGACGATCCCAACGCCGCTTACGCCGCCTTCCAACGCGGTTTCTACCTGACGGCGTTTGGGCTGGCCACGCATCGCGCCGAGGACAAAGCCGACCCCAAAGCGATGGCGTTACTGGGCGAACTCTATGCCGGCGGCCTCGGCGTGCCGCAGAACGACGTCAAAGCCGCCGAGTGGTACAAGCTGGCCGCCGATCGCGGCGACCGCGAAGCGATGTTCGCGCTGGGCATGTTCCGGCTGAAGGGCCGCGGCGGTCCGCGCGACCGTGAGGCGAGCGCCAAATGGCTTGCCGCCGCCGCCAAGCTTGGCCATCCGCTCGCAGCCTACGACCTGGCGCTGCTCTACATCGAGGGCCAGTTATTCCCGCAGGATTTCGCCCGCGCCGCCGAACTGCTCCGCATCGCCGCGACGGCCGGCAATCCGGATGCGCAATATGCGCTGGGCACGCTCTACAAGCAGGGCCGCGGCGTAACGAAAGACATGAAGGAAGCGGTGCGGCTTTGGGCGCTGGCTTCAATTGCCGACAACACCAACGCGGAAGTCGAATACGCCATCGCGCTCTTTAATGGCGATGGCGTCGCCAAGAATGAGCAGGCGGCTGCGGTTTTGTTTCGCAAGGCCGCGCTTCGCGGCAATGCCATCGGGCAGGATCGGCTGGCGCGCATCCTCGCCGACGGCCGCGGCGCGCCGAAAGACCCGGTCGAGGCGGCGAAGTGGCACATGATCTCCAAGGCGCATGGCGAGACCGATCTCATGCTCGACGACTTCGTGGCAAATCTCGACGCCCCGACCCGCGCCGCCGCCGAGAAGGCCGCCAAGCCTTATCTCGACGCCATCAAGCGCCCGCCGGGTTAATTCCTCGTCATTGCGAGTCGAAGGCGAAGCAGTCCAGTTGGTAGCCCGGATTGAGCGAAACGAAATCCGGGGCAAACCTTGGGGCCGATCCCGGATTTCGCTTCCAGTCTTCGCGCTGTGCGCTACTTCGGACAGCGAACGCTCAATCCGGGCTACTTGCTCAAGCGCCCGGGGGGATAAAACACCCATCGGGCGGAAACCCCAAGTCACATTACGCAAACGGCACTTTGCGCTGGCGTATCATCGCTGTCAATTCCCACATGAGGCAGCGGCGAGGCGCCGCGCCTTCGCTGGCAGAGAATGGCAAGCCTTGGTATGAGAACCGAACAGGAAATATTCGACGATCTAGCTGTCCTGTGCGCAAGTCCCGGGTATGCACATGCCATCGCCTTCTTTTGCTACCGGGATAACATCGTCGCTTACAAAGAAGAATTGAAGGGTGAGGACTTCGCGAAGCTATTTTCGATGGATCGCCTGATCCGCACTGAAATCTCAACGTTGATCGGGCTGATGACCCGTGCGGAAATCGACTACACGCTGCCTACCCCTCCGCAGCTCCAAAGTCTAATCGAGCGCACCGAGGCGCTTCTGAAAGAGCTTCACGAGGCGATGATGCAGCCAATGAAGATTGCCCTCGAGGCGGCAATCGCTGATGGGAAAACAAATCCATTTTCGACAGCGGAAGCAATGCGAGAACCGATCTTCTATGGAGCCGAGTCGGCATACAGCTTCCAATACCGTGACTTGGCTCCGAAGAAATACGCACGCGACGAGGATTGGCTGCGACGGAGTAAGGGATTTTCAATAGGAGAAGCTAAGCAAGTAGTGGTCGCTATTTCCACTTTCTTAAACGACAAGCTTCTAGCTGTCCTCCAGGGACTGAGGGCTCTTCCGCTGAAATCATGGACGATTTTAGAGGGATTCCGTTTCCGCCCATCTGACATCGCCGCCGCGAGCAAGCTACCCATCGAGGTGGTTGACGAGATTCTTTCAGGATTTGCGTTTCCGAATGATGGAAATCCCACCTTCACGGCGCTGCATGAATTCAACTCCACTAACGCATATTCACTTCTGAAAACGCCTGACGGCAGCTTCCTTCTTTTTCAGTATGTCAGTCTGACTGAAGCAGTCTACGACACGCCTTTCTACTGGATGGCGGCTGACAAGGAATATGAACAAACGGCGATGACCCATCGAGGGGCGTTCACAGAGGAATTCACGGCAGAACGTCTGGAGCGTGTGTTTGGAACGGAGAGCGTTTTTCAGAACGTCGATATTTGGCAAACGAAAGCAAACAAGCTGGGAGAAATTGACGCGCTCGTATTGTTCGCCGATCGCGCCGTCGTCGTCGTGCAGGGCAAATCGAAAAAATTAACGCTGGCCGCCAGAAAGGGGAACGATCTTCAGCTTAAGGGCGACTTCAAGAGCGCGGTGCAGGATGCTTGCGACCAAGCTTATTCCTGTAGCCAGCATCTCTTGTCTGGTTCTCTTTCCTTCACGGACGGAAGAGGTAGAGAGGTAAAGATTTCCGCGCTCAATTAAACGAAATACATCAAGTTTGCGTCGTGGCCGATCATTATCCGGCGCTCAGCTTTCAGGCTCATCAATTTCTCAGATATGCGACGACTGACGTGATTAAAGCACCACTCATCTGCGACGTGTTCTTGATTGACACGATAACTGAGATTCTCGAAACGCCACTACGGTGCTTGAGCTACCTGGAATTACGTGCCGAAGTTGGTCAAAACGTCTCGCTCTCGCACGAAACAACCGCACTCGGATATCACCTGAAACGAAACCTGTGGCTTGGTGACTACGACTTCATTCATTTGGACGATAGCATTTCCGCCGATCTCGATGTTGCGATGTCCGTTCGCCGAGAGGGTATAGAGGGCGAGAGAACGCCTCCCGGCATTCTTACTCACCTCCGCCATACTTCTGTCGAGCGAATTATCGAGCAGATCGAGAAAGCTCCGGACCCTCTAGCCATCGGCCTGGGTCTGCAAATGCTCAAACTGAGTAGAACTTATCTCAAAATCGCTTGAAGAGGATGATGAAGTAAGCGAGTTGCACGAAGCCGAGGAAGTTCTTCGGATAATAACTCCCAGCGGACAAGGATGCGGCGTTGCCATTAAATCCAGGCGAAGAACCGTTCGACCAACCAGCGCCTCGCATATCGCCGAAGCTGGCGCCCATCTTGCGTAGCGCACTTGCGGCGATTGGAACGATGCGGCGCGATCATCTCGATGCCGTCTTTGCGTAAGTCGTTATCGAGCGGGTCACTATCATAGGCGCGGTCGCCAATGATTCTCTCGGGCTTGGCTTCAATCATGTAAAAGTCAAAACACAATTGGACCAAGCGCACCTCATGATGATTTGCCGCATGCGTGCTCACCGACAGCGGCAAGCCGTGCCTATTAACGATCGCCATGATTTTCAGGCCTTTTCCACGCTTGGTCGGGCCGATTTCCGCACCCCCGCCTTTGGACATCGCGAAGGTCGCGTCGATAAAGCTCTCTTCTTCGTCCAACACTCCTTTGTCGCGAAGCTCGTTGGCAACATCCGTCAGCACTCGACGCAGAACTTCGTTGCTGCACCACGTCTGAAAGCGCCGATGCACTGTTTTTGACGGAGCCGATGACTTGGGTCGGACTATCGACAAAATTGCTTTGGTGGCTGCTAAGGATTTTAAACCCCACGACGCTACTCTCGCCTTCGAGCAA
Organism: uncultured Alphaproteobacteria bacterium; assembly: GCA_963777635.1. Classification (GTDB taxonomy): domain Bacteria; phylum Pseudomonadota; class Alphaproteobacteria; order Rhizobiales; family Xanthobacteraceae; genus BOG-931. Next base: position 135,088 of record CAVZSB010000042.1, on the reverse strand, counting down.
GGTAGCACCGGAATCACGCTTCACTGCAATAACCTTCCGGATCTTGTTGCTGCTCCAAAGTTAAAGCGCCACTGCGAGCTTCGAAAATACAGTCAGAAGGCGAAGACGTGGTTCGAACTACTGATAAGCCCGGGAAGTGGGACTCTTCGGTCGGGCTTGATGCTCGACTACCCGTGGGTGGTGGACGCGCAACTGGATAAGGCAGTGGAAAACATGCCGAAGCCTCTACCTCCAGAAAGTTTCAGGCGTTTGCTCAGACCTGGAGCGAATATCGAAAGAAAAGTCGGTAGAAATGAGCGCTGCCCCTGTGGCAGCGGCCTCAAATACAAGAAGTGCTGCCTTCATAAAACTGAACGCGATCTCCGGCACTAAAGTCACGAAGTCGCGGCCACGGTGTCCTCACTCTTGACATTCGTCACCATTTTGGTTACAAGCGAAAATCTCGCTCATTGAGGGCGCCTTTCCGGAAGGCAGGCCGCAAAGACGGAGCGAGAGCGGTGCCCGCGCGCGGATTTGCACTCCGCTCCCGGGCGGCTCCGGGGCACCATCGTCCGGCACTACGACCGGTCCGCGAGGAGCTCGCTGGACTGGGACAGGCTCAAGGCGGGTAACACCCGCTCGGCTGTTTAGCCGACGCAGATTTATCCGAAGACCGTTCTCCGCTTTTCGGATCACGCGCGTTGCCAAGTCCCAGGAAACAAGGGTCTGGAGCTGAGCCATCGGGGTGACAGCCGGTGGCGAGTGCCGCAGTGAAGCGCCGGAAGGCGGGCGCGCCCCTTGGCAGATGAGTCGCGCAGACTGCGTAGACTTGTCCGCGTTGGCGCGCTACCGCGCGATCACAGCTAGCGGCAACGCCTGCTGAACGTCGCGCGGGGCATTGGACGATGCGCCTTTCGGCGCTTCGCTCCCTCTTTGATTGCCGGAAGCGAGTTCGAAACGATTCGTATCCTTCCCGTGGTGAGCGGAACTCGGGCGCGAAGGCGCGGCGAGAAGGCGTTGTTATGTCGTCATTGCCGGGCTTGATCCGGCAATCCATGTGAAAAGGTCGCTCGCTTCACGTTCGCCGACAGGATTTTGTTTGTCGCATTTCAGCATGGACCACCGGGTCAAGCCCGGTGGTGACGTTCGAAAGAGAAAACGCCCGCGACGGAGAAAGGATGAAAAAGAATTATCCCGGCAGGCGGACGTTCACGCAATGGGCGCTGCTGCCCTACAAGGAACGGCACGCATGGGTGACGCAGGAACAGTGCGACCGGCTCAGCCTCTGGGCCGCCTGCACGAAGAAAAGGCGCTGCCGGCGTCATCGCACCTGCTGCGGCGACCAATTCGATTGTTATTGGGAATATCGTGAGAAACTGTCGCCGGCCGAGCGCGCGCGGGACGACGCCAGGTTCGCGCCGCTTCAAGCGTTGCTGAATATCGGGCCAGAGTATGGGGAATGAACGAACAACACACTGATCTTACCTCTCCCCTTGCGGGAGAGGTCGCCGCAGCGGCGATAGCCGCGAAGGCGGGTGAGGGGTACGCGCAGAGCGTAAGCAAAAATGCCCCCTCACCCGGCTCAGCCGCGCTCGCGCGCGACCTCGCCACCCTCTCCCGCGAGGGGAGAGGGGACAGGCGGTAAAAGCGCGGCACGGCCTTGCGCGAAAACGCCACGGAAGTACCGCAGGCGCCATGCTCCACTCCGCAATCCTCAATGTCATGCTCAAGGCAGCGCGCCGTGCCGGCCGCAGTCTCAAGCGCGATCTCGGCGAGGTCGAGAACCTTCAGGTCTCGCTGAAGGGGCCGCGCAATTTCGTCACCGCCGCCGATCGGCGCGCCGAAGAGATCGTTTACGAGGAACTGTCCAAGGCCCGGCCCGAATACGGCTTCCTCGGCGAGGAAGGCGGCGCCCGCGCCGGCGCCGACAAGAGCCATCGCTGGATCGTCGATCCGCTCGACGGCACCACCAACTTCCTGCACGGCATTCCGCACTTCGCGGTCTCCATCGCCCTCGAACGCAACGGCGCGATCGTCGCTGCGCTGACCTACAATCCGGCAAACGAGGACCTCTTCGTCGCCGAACGCGGCAAGGGTGCTTTCCTCAACGACCGGCGCATCCGCGTCGCCGCGCGGCAGCGGCTTGCCGAGGGCGTGGTGGCTTGCGGGCTGCCGCATTACGGCCGCGGCGACCTGGCGCTTGGACGCCACGAAATCGCCGCCGCTCAAAATCATTTCGCGGGCCTGCGCCGCTTCGGCGCCGCCACGCTCGACCTCGCCTGGGTCGCCGCCGGCCGCTTCGACGCTTTCTGGGAGCGCGACCTGTCGCCATGGGACCTGGCTGCGGGCATGCTGCTGGTGCGCGAAGCCGGCGGTTTTGTCACCGACATCGACGGCGGCGAGGAGGTGCTGGCCAAAGGGCACGTCGCCGCAGGCAACGACACCATGCACCGCGAACTCCTTCGCCTCCTCAAAGAGGCAGGCAAGGAAGCGGCGAAGGAAGCCGTCCAGGAAGCGGCAAAGACCCCGGACGCACCGCCGGCCGGCCGAGCGCGTCAATAATGCCATCACCGCGCCGCAAATATTGCGGCAGGTCGCAGACGACTATGCCATATTGGGCCGATGATAGACGCTGAGCGTTAAGCCGATGGCGACCACTTCCGATCCAGCCAAGCTCGCCTCGCCCCGTATCTTTCTCGTCCGGATGCTGGTGTTTCTCATCCTGTGCGGACTGATCGGCTTTGTCCTTCAGCGCCAGATCATCACGGCGTTCATGGCCAATCCCTGGCTGAACGGTCTGATTTTCGGCGTTCTGCTGATCGGCATTATCCTGTCGTTCATGCGCGTGATCCGGCTGTTCCCGGAAGTCTCGTGGGTCAACTCCTTTCGCCGTGCCGATCCCGGACTTGCGGTCGCCAGAGCGCCGACGCTGCTTGCGCCCATGGCTGCGATCCTCGGCGGCGAACGGGTCGGCCGTGTCGCCATTTCGGCGCAGACCATGCGGGCCTTTCTCAACTCGCTGGCGAACCGTCTCGACGAGGCGCGTGACATTTCCCGCTACCTGACCGGCCTCCTTGTCTTCCTTGGACTGCTCGGCACGTTCTGGGGCCTTATCGCGACGGTCGGCTCGGTCGGCGGAATCATCAACAATCTCAATGTCGGCGGCGATGCCGATACGGTCTTCAACGCCCTCAAGGAAGGGCTGGCGGCGCCGCTCGGCGGCATGGGTATCTCGTTTTCTTCGTCGCTGTTCGGACTGGCCGGCTCGCTCATTCTCGGTTTTCTCGACCTGCAAACGAGCCAGGCGCAGAACCGCTTCTACACGAACTTCGAAGATTGGCTGGCGACCACGGTCGAGGACCTCGGCGAGGCCAGTACCGGCGGCGGCGCGATGCCGGCCGGCGTTACCGAGGCGATCGAGCGGCTGCGGCTTTCGGTCAGTGAAGCCGGGTCGGGCAAGGCCACGACGGCGGCGATGGCCAACCTTGCCGAAGCCATCCAGGGCCTGGTGCAGCATATGCGCGCAGAGCAGCAGATGATCCGCGAGTGGGCGGATGCGCAGGCCAAGCTCAACAGCGACATCCGTCGCTATATGGAGATCCTGTCGCGGGAAGCCGTCGACAGATAGGCGTGGGATAGGCGCGACACATGGCGCTTGCGAGAAGCCGCCGCGACAACGGCATGAACTACTGGCCGGGATTTGTCGACGCATTGTCGACGCTGATCCTGTCGATCATCTTTTTGCTCACCGTATTCATGGTGGCGCAGTTCTTCCTGTCGCAGGAAGTCGCCGGCAAGGACACCGCGCTTGCCAGGCTCAACGCACAAATCTCGCGGCTCTCCGACCTCCTGTCGCTGGAGCGGACCGGCAAAGCGAGCCTCGAAGACGAGGTCGCGCAGTTGCGCGCCTCACTTTCGGCGGCCGAGGGCGAGCGCGAAAAGCTGCGCGGCGCCGCCGAAGGCGCGCGGAGCAACACCGACGCCGGCAAGGCCGAGGTCGGCAAGCTCAACTCTCAGCTCGATATCGAAAAGATAGCGACGGCGCGGGCGGTCGCGCAGATCGAGCTCCTCAATCAGCAGATCAGCGCGCTGCGCCGGCAGATCGCCGCGCTCGAGACTGCGCTCGGAACCTCCGAGCAGAAGGAGAAGGAATCTCAGCTCCATCTCGCCGACCTCGGCCAGCGCCTTAACGTCGCGTTGGCCCAGCGCGTGCAGGAATTGTCGCGCTACCGGTCGGATTTCTTCGGCAAGCTGCGCGACATCCTCGGCAACCGCCCCGATATCCGCGTGGTCGGCGACCGCTTCGTATTCCAGTCGGAGGTCTTCTTCGACAGCGGCGCCGCCGTGCTGCGGCCGGAAGGCCGCGCGGAACTCGACAAGCTCGCCAGTGCGCTGATCGAGCTGGAGAAGCAGATACCTTCGGAGATCAACTGGGTGCTCCGCGTCGACGGCCACACCGATAGCAGGCAGCTTTCGGCAACGTCGCCGTTCAAGTCGAACTGGGAATTGTCCGCCTCGCGCGCCATCTCGGTGGTGCAGTATTTGATCACCAAGGGCGTGCCGCCCCAGCGCCTCGTCGCCGCCGGCTTCGGCGAGTTCCAGCCGATCGATCCGGGCACCACCGACGAAGCCTTCAGCCGCAATCGCCGCATCGAGTTGAAATTGACTGAAAAGTAGGGTGCGCGAGCGGAGCGGACGATGAATGTGGGGCCTCGCGATCCCGCCATTTCGCTGCGGCCTTACGATCCGCGCGACGAGGATGCTTCCGTCGCGCTGTGGCTGCGCACCTGGCAGGCCACCTACCCCCATATCGATTTCGCCGAGCGGCTCGACTGGTGGCGCACGCGCTGGCGCAGCGAATTGGTGCCAACGGCCGAGATTGTCGTCGCCGAGGCCGCGGGCGACGTGATCGGCTTCGTGACCGTCGATCCGCGCACCCGTTATCTCGACCAGATCGTCGTCGCGCCGGAAAGCTGGTCATCCGGCGTCGGCGCGGCACTCATCGCCAAGGCGAAACAAATATCGCCGGCGGGCCTCGATCTCGACGTCAACACCGACAATTCCCGCGCCATTCGCTTCTACGAACGGAATGGATTTCTCATCGCCGGGGCCGGCGTCAATGCCATTTCTGGCAAGCCTGTTCACCGCATGCGCTGGCGGCCGTAAGGCGTGAAACTCAGCTGCCCTGAAATTGCAGCTTCGCCAACCGCGCATAAAGGCCACCGGCGGCGACAAGCGCCTGGTGAGTGCCTTGCTCGACGATGCGGCCCTTTTCCAGCACCAGGATGCGGTCGCAGGAAAGCACGGTCGCGAGCCGATGGGCGATGACGATCGTGGTGCGCTGCTGCATCAATTCGGCGAGCGCGGCGGCGATTTGGGTTTCGCTTTCGGAGTCGAGCGACGATGTCGCCTCGTCGAGCAACAATAGCGGCGCATCGCGCAAGATGGCCCGGGCGATGGCTATTCTCTGCCGCTGGCCGCCCGAGAGGGTAACGCCGCGTTCTCCAACCTGCGTTTCCATTCCCGGCCGGCAAGGCCGCGATGAAGGAGGCCGCATGCGCAAGCTCCGCGGCGCGCGCTACTTCGGTGTCGGACGCTTCCGGCCGTCCAAAGCGGATATTGTCGGCGACGGTGGTGGCAAACATCACGCTGTCCTGCGGCACAAGCGCGATGCGCGCGCGCAAATCCGCCGGGTCGAGATCGGCGAGCCGCACACCGTCAAACGTTATGCGCCCGGCGGTGGGATCGTAGTAGCGCAACGTGAGATGAAAGATCGTGCTCTTGCCCGCGCCGGAAGGGCCGACGATGGCGACCTTCTCGCCTTGCCGGACGTGAAACGAAACGCCGTCGAGCGCCGCCACGGTTGGCCGCGTCGGATACATGAAGCTCACGTCGGCGAATTCGACCTCGCCGCGCGCAGGCGAAGGCAGCGTGAGCGGACGCGCCGGGCGCGCAATTGCGGGTTTGATGGCAAGAATTTCGAACAACCGCTCCGCCGCGCCGGAAGCCTGCGCCATCTCGCCGCCAATTTCAGACAACGCACCGAGGGCACCGCCCGCGAGCACCGCATAGAGAATGAATTGTCCGAGCCGGCCGGGCGTGATCTGCGCGGCCAGCACCTCTTGGGCGCCGATCCACAGAACGATGACGACACTGGCGGCGACAAGAAAAATGGCAATCCCGGTAAGGAGCGCGCGCGACTGTATCGAATGGCGTGCGGCCTCATAGGCGCGCTCGACCGAGCCGCGGAAGCGGCTGGTGCCAAGCCGCTCGTTGGTGAACGCTTGCAGCACGCGCACCGCGCCGATCAGCTCCGCCGCATAGGCTGAAGCATCGGCAAGCGTATCCTGCGCCGACCGCGAGCGGCGACGCACCGCACGGCCAAAGGCGTAAAGCGGCAACACGATGATCGGAATCGCGGCAAAGACGTAGGCGGAAAGCTGCGGACTGGTCACGACCATCATGACGCCGGCGCCAATGAACAGCACGAAATTGCGCAGCGCGATCGATACCGAGGTGCCGGCCGCGGCCTTGATCTGCGTCGTATCGGCGGTGAGCCGCGAGAGCACTTCGCCGGTCTTGGCCTCGTCGAAGAACGCGCTGGACAGCGAGATCACGTGCGCGAAAACGTCACTGCGCAGATCGGCAACGACCCGTTCGCCGAGCGTAGTGACGAGGTAGTAGCGAAGCGCGCTGGCCAAGGCGAGCACCCCGACGACGCCGATCATGACCAGGAAATATCGGTCGATAAGCTCGACGCCGCGCCCGGCAAAGCCGAAATCGATCATGCGGCGCACGGCGATCGGCACGATCAGCGTCGTCAGCGCCGCAACGACAAGCGCTCCGAGCGCGAAGCCCGCGCGCCAGCGGTAGCGTCTGATGTAAGGCAGAAGCGAAGCGAGCGGCCGCAGATCGACCCGGCGACCGGGCGCTGCGGGAGTGGCGGAAACGGCCGCCTTCGGCACCAAAAGCGGCGTTTCGACTACCGACGACGTCTGCTCGGGGACCACCGGCGTCGCCGCTTCCTTTTCGCCCCCAAAATTCATACGCCTCAACACCTTATCGCCGTCCCGCCGCCTTGGCCGGCCGGACAATGCCCCCTGCGCGCTGTACTGGCAACGTGGGGCACCGTCGCAGCGGCGCTTGTCTCAGCGAGGCCATCGCGGTATAGAGCCGCCAAATTTTTTTCACCCGACACAGCGCCGACGGCGCGGCAAAGGCTTGGATATCGTCATGAAAGCCGACACTCACCCCGATTATCACGTCGTCAAAGTGATCATGACCGACGGGACCGAATTCACCACCCGCACGACGTGGGGGAAATCCGGCGATACGCTGCATCTCGACGTCGACCCGAAGTCGCATCCGGCCTGGACCGGCGGCCAGCAGCAGCTGCTCGACCGCGGCGGCCGGTTGTCGCGCTTCCAGAAGAAATTCGAGGGCTTCCTCAAGAAATAAGCGGCTTCGGCACTGCCGGCGCCGCCTGCGCGTCCTCCCTCCTGCGAAATGGGGGGTCGTATGTTGCGCGGGCGTGTCGCGGAGCCTAGACGCCGTCGCGCTCGAACGCGGCCTTCAACAAGCCCATTTGCCGCTCGACCGGATTGCTGATCGCGACCTTGACGGGCTGCGGAGCATGCATCGTCGCGTCGAGCCGGCGCACCTCGGCCTGTAACTTGGTCGAGCGCGCAATGAGCTCCTGAAGTTTCTCCGGCAGGAGCGCGATCGACTTGGCGTCGCCGGGATCGCAAGCGGCGAGCCTCACCTTGCTCTTTTCCTTGTACGCCTGCGCCAATGTCATTTCACCTTCCTTGACCGCGCGGTGCAACAAAAGCCACGACGCAAGCTGCATCAATCGCGTGGTCAGCCGCATGCTCTCGGTCGCGTAGACGAGAGCGGCGCTGCGCTCGAGTTTCTTGGATTCCGAACGGCCTGCGCCGTCGAGGTAGCTCGCCGTCTCTTCGACGAGCGCCATTCCGTCGCGGAACAGGGTCGCAAAAACCTGGGAACTCGCCAGCCGCTCGCTAAAGGAAACCGCGACGGCATCGCTCGCACGTTTTTCGGACATTGGTACGCCTCACACCGGCACATACCATCGCGCGACCGAGCGCTTGAGTCCAGCGCGCGATCCAACCCGTTTTCCAATAATTGCCGCTGGAAAAGATTCCGGCAGCGCAAAAGCGCAAAAAAGGAGCCGCCGTTACCGGCGGCTCAAGGTGATAACAGGGAGGCGTCAAACAGAGTGGACAGGAGCCACTCGATGTCCAGAAGATGGACAATTATTGTAATGAACGAGAAAGCTTAACGAAAAGTTAAGAAGCAGCGCAGGATTGCCAAATCATTTTCCGCATTAACCATATTTGGTTGTTCTCAGGACGCAGACCCGCCCCCGCCGGGCGGTCCTGAAGCGCTATTTCTTGAAAAAGGCATTCGCTGCCGTTTGAGAAGCGCGCTTTCTTGCCATTTCTGCTTCAAGCCGCGCGATCTCCTCCTTGAGAAGGCTGACGCGCTCAGTGAGTTCGCCGACCGAGAGCAACGTCAGGTCCTGTCCCATTTCGTGGGTAATCTTCTTCTTCGGTAGATCATCCGGATCGATCGCGGGCATCTTCTCTCCTCCGGCCGCAAAATAACGGTGTGACACGCGGTTGTCACATAGCTGCCCTGGCCCTAAAACTGCCGTTGCGAATTCTGCGCCGAATTATGGGCCGGAACGATGACCGCGCTACCCAAACGCATGACCGTCATTGAGATCCAGGAGCCTGGCGGACCGGAAGTACTGAAAGCCGAGCCGCGCCCGGTTCCGAATCCGGGCCCCGGCGAGATCCTGATCAAGGTCGCTGCCGCAGGCGTCAACCGGCCCGACGTCATGCAACGTATGGGCCTCTATCCGCCACCGCCCGGAGCCACCGACATTCCCGGACTTGAAATCGCGGGCACGGTCGTCGCGCGCGGCGATGGCGTTTCGCGCTGGAAGGAAACCGACCCGGTCATGGCCTTGGTCGTTGGCGGCGGCTATGCCGAATATTGCGTCGCTCATGAAAGCCACGCCCTGCCGTTGCCGGCCGGCCTTACGCTGATCGAAGCCGCCGCCATACCCGAAACGTTTTTCACCGTCTGGTACAATATGTTCGAGCGCGGCCGGCTTGCGGCCGGAGAAACCGTGCTCATCCACGGCGGCTCTTCCGGCATCGGCACCACCGCCATTCAACTTGCAAAAGCCTTTGGCGCCCGTGTCGTCACCACCGCCGGCTCGCCGGAGAAATGCGCGGCCTGCTCGAAACTCGGCGCCGACGTCGCCATCAACTACAAGACCGAGGATTTCGTCGCCGCGACCAAAAAAGCCACCGCAAACCACGGCGCCGACGTCGTGATCGACCTGATCGGCGGCGATTACGTCGACCGTAACTATGAAGCGGCGGCGGTAGAAGGCCGCATCGTGCAGATTGCCGTCCAATCTTCGCCGCGGGCGACGGTCGACTTGCGCCGTCTGATGTTCAAACGGCTGACCCATACAGGCTCGACGTTGCGCGCACGCTCGGTTGCCGACAAGGGCGCCATCGCCCGTGCCGTCGAGGCGAAGGTCCTGCCGCTGATCGCCGCCGGCCGGGTCAAGCCGGTCATCGATTCCACTTTCCAGCTCCGCGACGCCGCCGCAGCGCATGCGCGCATGGAGGCCGGTCACCATGTGGGCAAGATTGTCCTGGCCCTTTGAAAAGACACGGGGAATTTCTTGCGCTGCCGCCAACCAGCGGCTAGTGATCGGCGGCGGTTTGAACGACAATGGGAAGCCCGGACGATAACGGGGCCGCGAAATCGGCGTAAAGCCGGCTGAGTTGTGGAGTGGGGAATTCCTGATTTGTCAGGGCGCGCGTGCGCCGGCTGCTCGGAGTCGTCTGTTGGCATTCTTTCGCGCCGCAATGGCGCTTGCAGCCTTCGCGTTTGCGGCCATGCTCGGCGTCTCCAGCGCTGCGGCGGTCGAGGCCGTCAATATCCGTCTCGACGCTTCGGCGATTGACCTCACCGACGCGGTGGAGTTGCAGCAAACCGACGGCGACCGCATCCAGGTTTCGACAGCGCCCGGCGCCGACGGCATCGTTCGCCGCATCGAGGTGCGCTCGCGCGAAGCCGGGACCAATTGGGCGGTTTTTGCGCTCGCCAACAACGGCGACGAGCAGATCGATCGTCTGATCGTTGCTCCGCACTATCGCATGGTTGGCTCCGGCCTGATCTGGCCGGATCTCGGGCTTTCGCGCATCGTCAGCATTACGCCATCGTCCGGCGATCCGCCGGAGCGGATCGACAATCCGACCGCCGATGTCTTCCGCGTCACGCTCGATCCGGGAACGGTGATTACGTTCGTTGCTGAATTGCGTGCCCCGAACCTGCCGCAGCTCTATCTCTGGGAGCCCGACGCCTTTAAGGACAAGGTCAACTCGCTGACGCTCTATCAGGGCATTGTCATCGGCATCGCCGGGTTGCTGGCGCTGTTCCTCACCATCCTGTTCGTCGTCAAGGGCAGCGTCATGTTTCCGGCTGCCGCCGCGCTCGGCTGGGCGGTGCTCATATACATCGGCGTCGATTTCGGATTCTGGGGCAAGGTGTTCGACATGTCGTCGGGCACCGAACGCATCTGGCGCGCTTCGGGCGAAGCGATCCTTGCCGCGACCCTGCTGGTATTTCTGTTCGCTTATCTGAACCTCAACCGCTGGCATGTGCGCTATGCACACATAACCGTCGGCTGGCTCGCGTTTCTCGGCGCGCTCGTGGCGGTGGCGCTGTTTTCTCCGCCGGTCGCCTCCGGCATCGCCCGCATGTCGCTGTTCTTTATCGCGGTGCTCGGCTTCGCGCTTGTCGTCTATCTTTCCACCCACGGTTTTGACCGCGCGGTTATGCTGATCCCCACCTGGTTCCTGCTCGTTGCCTGGGTATTCGGCGCAGCACTGACCATAACCGGCTTCGTCACCAACGACATTATCGGCCCCGCTTTGCTTGGCGGCCTGGTCCTGATCGTGATGCTGATCGGCTTTACGGTGATGCAACACGCCTTCGCCGGCGGCATGGCGCAGGGTATCGTGTCCGACGTCGAGCGCCGCGCGCTGGCACTTACCGGAGCCGGCGACATGATCTGGGACTGGGACGTCGCCGCCGACCGCGTCTTTTCCAGCCCGGAAGCCGAGGCGATGCTCGGACTCAAGAGCGGATCGCTCGATGGCGCAGCCGCGACCTGGCTCGAAGTTCTGCACCCGCTCGATCGCGACCGGTTCCGCGCCACGCTTGACGGCATCATCGAACAACGCCGCGGGCGCGTTGCGCAGGACTTCCGCATGCGCACCGCCGACGGCCACTACCTGTGGTTCACGCTGCGCGCGCGGCCGGTGGTCGGCTCCGACGGCGAGGTGATCCGCCTCGTCGGCACGCTGACCGACGTCACCGAATTCAAGACCGCCGAGGAGCGGCTGCTCCACGATGCCGTGCATGACAACCTCACCGGCCTGCCCAACCGCGAGCTGTTCCTGGACCGGCTGGAATCGGTGCTCTCTTTCGCCGCGGCCGAAAGCACAATCCGCCCCACCGTGATGGTGATCGACATCGATCGCTTCAAGCAGGTCAACGACTCGGTGGGCATGGCGCTCGCGGACTCCATCCTGCTGACGCTGGCGCGCCGGCTCGGGCGATTGATCAAGCCGCAGGACACGCTCGCGCGCCTTTCCGGCGACCAGTTCGGTCTCATTGTTTTGTCGGAGCGCGACTCCGCGCGCATTACCTCGCTTGCGGAAACGGTCCGCCGCACGCTGCGGGCGCCGATCACCTTCAACGATCGCGAGATCTTCCTCACCGGCTCGATCGGAATAGCGCTTGGCGATTCCGAGCCGCAACGCGCCGAGGAGAGGCTCAAGGATGCCGAACTCGCCATGTATCACGCCAAGCGCAACAGCGGCGATCGTATCGAGGTGTTCAAACCCGCGATGCGGGCGCGCAAGTCCGACCGGCTGACGATCGAGTCCGATCTGCGGCGAGCGCTTGAGCGTGAGGAAATCACGATTCTGTATCAGCCGATCATTCGGCTCGACGATCGCGCGATCGCCGGCTTCGAGGCGCTGGCGCGTTGGAACCATCCGAAGCTTGGCCGGATGTCGCCGCACGAATTCATCAATATCGCCGAAGAAACCGGACTTATTGTCGAACTCGGGCTCTTCGTCCTCGAGCGCACCGCGCGCCAGCTCAGCACCTGGCAGCGTACGCTGCGTCCCCGCGAGCATCTGTTCGCCAGCGTCAATGTCTCGTCGCGGCAATTGCTGCGCCACGACCTGATCCAAGACCTGCGCACGGTGCTGGCGCGCTCCCCGCTTACCCGCGGCTCGCTCAAGCTCGAGATCACGGAATTGGTTGTGATGGAGAATCCCGAGCACGCCGCGCAGATGCTGCATCGGATTCGCGAACTCGGCGCCGGTCTGGCCCTCGACGATTTCGGCACAGGTTACTCTTCGCTGGCATATCTGCAGCGCTTTCCGTTCGACACCATCAAAATCGACAAGTCCTTCGTGCACACGACGGCAAAAGGCACGCGGCCGGTGATCTTGCGCTCGATCATCGCGCTGGCGCACGACCTCGGCATGGACGTGGTCGCCGAAGGAGCGGAAACCGATTCAGACGCCGTCGAGCTTTTTCAGCTCGGCTGCGAGTATGCGCAAGGTTTCGTGTTCGGCGAGCCGATGACGCCCGAGCGAGCCCGCGACCTGCTTCAGTCGCATGCCAAGGATGGCGCCGCTGCGCGGCACCCGATCCCGGCGGTCAGCGGTCATTAGCGATAGTTGCAGCGATAGTTTGCGTCGCGCTTGAGCGCGAGCGATTTAGATCGAATTGAATGGCGCTCTGGCTTTTTTGGTGGCGCATGATCTAGGCGTGTCCAGCCTCGCTCGACAGCATGCCGAGATCGATGCCGATCTTCTTCAGCGCCTTTTCATATTTGCGGCCGATATCGGTGCCGAAGATAAGATCCGAATCCGGCGCGCAATGCAGCCAGCCGTTGCTTTGGATTTCGCTTTCGAGCTGGCCCGGAGCCCAGCCGGCATAGCCGAGCGCAAGGATCGCGCTGGCTGGCCCGTCGCCGCGGGCGATCGCTTTGAGAATGTCGAGCGTCGCGGTCAGGCAAATACCGTTGTCGATCGGCAGGGTTGAATTCTCGATGAAAAAATCGGCGCTGTGCAGCACAAAACCGCGCTCGGTCTCCACCGGACCGCCGCGCATCACCTTCACCACGCCGGCGCGCGACGGCAGCCGGATCACATCCGCCGCCGGGATCACATCGAGTTTCACGAGCAGGTCGGAAAAATTTATGTTCGGCGCCAGATGATTGACCACGATACCCATGGCACCCTCGGACGAATGCGCACAAACGTAAATCAGCGACCGCGCGAAACGATCGTCCAGCATCGTCGGCATGGCGACGAGCATCTGGCCGTCCAGATAGCCCCTGCCCCGAGCCCGGTTCTTACCGGATGTGCCGCGCGGCATTTTCATGTCCAAAGGTTAGCCGATCGATCTGCAATTGCAAACGAACAGCTGCGGCGAAAGTTCACACTTTCCTGTTGTCATTTCGCGTCAATATCTTGGCGATTACGCGGTCACAATCATGTCAGTGGCGCGTGTGGGCCGCTTCGCCCTAAAGAGCGATCATGCATGACGTAACAGTTCGGCGAATCAAGATTGCGGCCGTGATATTTCTCTTCGGCGGCAGCTCCGCGGCGTGGGCACAGGACGCTTCGCCGTGGGAGGGAGAGCTTCATGCCGCGACGCGGCTCATCGCTGGCGCGTCCGTCAAATCGACCGACGCCAAGTGGGCACGCGCCGGAATCGAAATCCGATTGGACCCGGGCTGGAAGACATATTGGCGCTACCCGGGCGACTCCGGCGTACCGCCCACCCTGGATTTCGCCGGCTCCGAGAACGTCAAATCGGTGACGACGCTTTGGCCCGCGCCGGTGCGGTTCGCCGACGGCGCCGGCGGCAATTCTATCGGCTATATCGGCAGCTTCGTTCTGCCTTTACGAATCATTCCCGACGACGCAAGCAAACCATCGTCACTCCACGTAAAACTTGGCTATGCGGTTTGCGGCAAACTCTGCGTGCCGGCGCAAGCCGACCTTGCCCTCACACTGTCCGGTAAGGCTGGCGCCGATGAGCCCGCTACTCGCTGCGGCCGAAGCGCGCGTGCCGCGGCATGTGCCGCTTGGTGCGGTCGCCGGTGCCCCCAACGCCAGCCGCGCAAGTGCCGGGATCGGCATCGCCTCTGTGCATCGCGAAACAACCGGTGCTCATGAGAAGGTTGTCGTCGTGGTGACGGCGCCCGCCGGCGAGCCGGTTGATCTTTTTGTCGAAGGCCCAACCTCCGATTGGGCATTGCCGCTTCCCGAGCCTGCCGGCCCCTCGAACGAGGACGCCCCCGGAACGCGGCGTTTCACCTTCGACCTCGATGGGCTACCGCCAGGAGTTCACGCGGAAGGTGCCCTACTGACACTGACAGCCGTTTCGCCCACTGGCGCCGTCGAGGTCGGGACCCGCCTCGATTAATTCGCCAAATCTTGAATAATTCGCCGAGTCCCGACTAAATCGCCTAGTCTCGACTAATTCACCAAGTGCGTTATTTTACGCTCGAAGAAAACCCACCCGCATAATGAGAGGATATGACCATGCCGATCAAGGTTGGTGACCGTTTGCCGCCAGATATCAAGTTCAGCGTCATGGCACCCAACGGCCCAGCCGTGAAGACCATGGACGAGGTATTCAAAGGCAAGAAAGTCGTGTTGTTCGCTGTTCCGGGCGCTTTCACGCCGACCTGCAGCAACAACCATCTGCCCGGCTTTCTCAAGAACGTCGACGCTTTCAAGGGCAAAGGCATCGACACCATTGCGGTCACGGGCATCAACGACGTGTTTGTCTTCGATGCCTGGAAGAAGGCGACCGGTGCAAGCGGCAAGATCGAATTTTTAGCCGACGGCAACGGCGATTTCGCCAAGGCGCTCGATCTGGCGATGGACGGTTCCGGCTTCGGCCTTGGCACCCGCTCCAAACGCTACGCCATGCTGGTCGAGGACGGTGTCGTAAAAAAACTCAACGTCGAGGACAACGCCGGCATGGCGCAGGCATCGAGCGCCGAGGCTCTGCTGAAGCAAATGTGATGCGTCTGGTTTCGGCACCGGCGCGGAGAGACGCGGCGGTCTCCTCAGTAGCTTCTTGAGACCGCCTGTCGCCGTTTCACGTTGAGGGCCGCGGCCGCCGCAAGTTCGCTCGGCCCGGCCCGACCCAGATCCCACAGCGGATGTTGCTCCGGTACAACCAGCTTTGGCCGCGGCCGGCGCTTCGAGCGCATGTAAAGATACAGGAAAATCTTCGCGATCCTCCTGATGGCATTTTTTCGTACCTCGTCCCGCGCACGCAGCGCAAAGATGAGCGCCGTCTTCTTGTCGAGCTCGACGTAGAGACGGCCGATTTCGGCGGCGTTCTTGCCGATCTCGCCGCGCCGATCCGCTGACTTGGCCCGCAGCTCTTCCATGCCGAGTTCAAGGCGTCGCACCGACATCGCAAATTGCGCGCGAAGTGCATCCTTGTCGGCCTGCATCTCGGTGATCGTCAGCGGCGTGGCCTCGGCGAGACGCCGCTCGGTCAGCCGCACCGCGCGCCCGTGAACGAGCGGAACGAAAAGCAGCATCAGCAGGACTCCACCGAGAAGCCCAATGCCGCAGAACATCAGCAATTCGATCATCAAACGCCTACCAGCAACGAATTAACGACAGATCGCGCACCGCTGTTAGTTTCTAAGGGGTATAAGAAACCTTTTGGTTAACGAAGCGGTATCCAAATTAACGATGAACGCCCCAATTCGCATTCTCGGCAGAAAATCAACCGGAAATCCGCCCGGTGGCGCGCAGGTCCGCAATCGCCTCGCGCGCCAGCACGTCCGCCCGTTCATTGAGGGCATGACCGGAGTGACCGCGCACCCAATGCCAGTGGACCTCGTGCGAGCCGAGTGCGGCATCGAGGCGTTCCCACAAGTCGACATTCTTGACCGGCTTTTTATCTGAGGTGCGCCAGCCGTTACGTTTCCAGTTGGCGAGCCATGTCATGACGCCGTTGCGCAGATATTGGCTGTCGGTGTGGATATCGACGCGGCACGGCCGCTTGAGGGATTCCAGCGCGGCGATTGCCGCCATCAACTCCATGCGATTGTTGGTAGTGACGGCCTCGCCGCCCTTCAGCTCCTTCTCGTGATCGCCGGACCGAAGGATCGCACCCCAGCCGCCCGGACCGGGATTACCGGAGCAGGCGCCATCGGTATGAACGACGACATGCGGCAGAGCCGAGCTCACGGCGCGATCACCCCGTAATCGCTCGCGCTCGCGACTTTCTGATGGAAGCGGAGCTTGCGCAGATATTCGAGCGGATCCTTCGGCCGCACCAGCGCGCCGGGCGGCACATTGAGCCAATCGACCAGCCGCGTGAGCAGGAAGCGCAACGCGGCGCCGCGGGCGAGAAGCGGCAGCATCTCCCATTCGGGCGGCGACAAATGCCGCGCCTTCGCGTAGCTCGCCAGCAGCGCCCGGCCCTTGGTGACGTTGTAGGAATGGTCCGGCTCGAAGCACCAGGCATTGAGGCAGATAGCAACGTCATAGGCGAGCGTATCCGTGCAGGCGAAATAGAAATCGATCAAACCCGAAAGCCTGTCGCCGAGAAAGAACACGTTATCGGGAAAGAGGTCGGCGTGGATTACGCCTTGCGGCAGCCCTCGCGGCCAGCCCCTTTCGAGCAGATCGAGTTCGGCGGCAAGCAATGCCTTGAGGTCGCGTTGCACCTCGTCGGCACGATCGCCGCATGCCGCGTAGAGTTGCCGCCAGCCGGCGACCGAAAGTGCATTCTCACGCCGCATCGGAAAATCCAATCCGGCGAGATGAAAACGCGCCAGCGCCTCGCCGAGAGCCGCGCAATGCGCGGCGCTGGGCCGGCGGATCCACATGCCGTCGAGAAAGGTAATGATCGCCGCCGGCCGCCCCGCCAGCCGGCCCAGTATGTCGCCGGCCCGGTTCTTGACCGGCTGCGGGCAAGTGATGCCGCGGCTCGCCAGATGCTCCATCAGCCCGAGAAAGAACGGCAAGTCACGCTCGGCGACGCGACGCTCATACAGGGTAAGGATAAAATAGCCGTCGCTGGTGTGAACCAAGAAATTCGAGTTCTCGACGCCCTCGGCTATGCCCTTGTATGCCAGAAGCTCGCCAATGTCGTACCCGGCGAGGAAGTGGCCGAGGTCTTCCGCCCCGACGTCGGTATAGACAGCCATGGCAATCTCCTAGCGTCCCGATTCCAAAGTTCGCAAATGCTTGCCGCACATCCCCATGGGAGCTTCGGAATCGAAGAGCACTAGCAAATGCACGATTCTGGCGGTTTTCTTTGAATTGAAGGTCCGAATGTCAGCTTGCCGACGGATTGTAGGAACTTCGAATCCGCCGCACTAGGCCTCCGCGGCTAGCCTGCCGCCGCTGTAGCCGTCAAGGTGGCGCGCGGGCTGGTCCTCCAGACGCCGGGCGATCCCGGCAAGCCTTCGCAGCACTATCGGCCCTGTGCGGTCAGCACTATGATTGTTTGCGTCGCCGCGATAAGAACGAACGCAAGCCGGATGCGTGCGCATGAAAACCATCCTCGTTCCAACCGAGCAAAACGCCGGGATGGCGTCAGCCCTGGACGCGGCGTTGTTGTTCGCGAAAAATTTCGATAGTTGCATCGAGGGGTTTCCACTGCGTCCGGCGGTCGCTGACATGGTAGCGATGGATCCCGACGCCGGAATGACCATGATCGCGGTGAAGGAGAACGACGCCGACATGGCGCGGCAGGCTGAAGACCTGTTCCGTTCCTTCATGGAGCGGCATGGCATAAGCCGTCTTGCCGACGACACACCGGTCTCATCTGCTTCGCTATCCTGGCGATGGAATGCCGCAGCGCCAAGCGGCCACGACTTTGTCGGCAGCTACGGCCGGGTGTTCGATCTCATCGTAGTGCCCCGTCCGGGAGAAGAATGGCAGAGCCCGTCAATGGTGACGCTGGAGTCTGCCCTGTTCGAGAGCGGACGTCCGGTGCTTATCGCGCCACCGAAATCGCCGGGCTCGATCGCGACCAATGTGCTGATTGCCTGGAACCGCAGCACCGAGCAGGCGCGCACCACGGCGTTCGCCATGCCGCTGCTTCGGCTGGCCAAACGCGTAACGATACTGACCGTCGAGGGGTCAACCGTGGCCGGGCCGAGCGGCGTCGACCTGGCGCGCTCGCTGGCAATGAACGGCATCGCCGCAGAGCCGATCACCGTGTCTCCCGGCAAAGTCAGCGGCGGTGAAACCATTCTGAAGAAGGCCGACGAACTTGGCTGCGACCTCATCGTCAAGGGTGCCTACACGCAAAGTCGCCTGCGCCAAATGATTTTCGGCGGCGCGACACGGCATATCCTTGGTCACGCCAACGTTCCGGTATTGATGGCGCATTGAGCGGCTTGCTCTTGCGCTGGCGGCGACAGTCTCTTTAGGACAATAGCGACAACGCGGCGAACTCCGTCATGGAGTTCAGGGTCGCCTGCTGGCGCGGCCGTCACCAAGAGGCTGAGCTCACTTCAGGTCCTTGCGGATGATCTTGCCGACATTGCTCTTGGGCAAGCTGTCGACGAAGACGATCACTTTGGGAATCTTGTAGGCAGCCAGCCGCCCGCGCGCGAATTTGGTCAGATCCGCCTCACTAAGCGCCGGGTCGCGCTTCACAACGAAGAGCTTCACACCCTGCCCAGCGTGCGGATCCGCGACGCCGATGACCGCGGCCTCCAGCACGCCCGGATGTTGCGCGATGACGTCTTCCACTTCGTTGGGGAAAACCTTGAAGCCGGAAACGTTGATCATATCCTTCTTGCGATCGAGGATTTTCAGATACCCGTCGGCGTCGAACGCTCCGATATCGCCGGTATGCAGCCAGCCGCCTGCGCCGAGGACAAGCTTCGTTTCGTCGGGCCGCTGCCAGTAGCCTTGCATTACTTGCGGCCCGCGCACGCAGATTTCGCCAGCCTCGCCGACCGGCAAGTCATTGCCCCCATCGTCGCGGATCGCAACCTCGGTCGAAGGCACCGGCAAGCCGACGGTTCCGATACGCGGGCTGCGGACCGGATTGAGGCACACGACAGGCGACGCCTCGGTAAGGCCGTAGCCCTCCACCAGCTCCGTGCCGGTGATCTCGCGCCAGCGCACCGCCACCGCGCTTTGCACCGCCGCACCGCCGCCGACGGCGAAATTAAGGTTGCTGAAATCGAGCGTGGCGAATTCGGGAGCGTTGATCAGCGCATTGAAGAGCGTGTTGACGCCGGTCATGGTCGAGACCTGCGCGCGGCGCATGGTCCGGATCAGCCCCTTGATGTCGCGCGGGTCGGGAACGAGCACGCTCAATCCGCCCATCAGTGCGAAGGCCAGGAGGTTCGCGGTGAGCGAGAAGATATGATAGAGCGGCAGCGGGGTGAGTACGCTCCCCTGCTCTTCGGCAAGATACGGCGCGATGACGGCGCGGCACTGCAAAGTGTTGGCGACCAGATTGCGATGGGTCAACACGGCGCCTTTCGGCACGCCGGTGGTTCCTCCGGTGTATTGCAGCAGCGCCGGCGATCCAGCTTGCGGTTGGGCGTCCTGGTAGTTTCGGCCTGGCGAACGGCCGCATGCGTCATGCAGGAGCGTGACTGCGTCGAACCGCCAGGCCGGCACCGCACGCCGGATATATTTGTTGGCAAAATTAAACAGCAGGCGCTTTGGCGCCGGCATGAAATCGCCAAGCCGCGCCACTACCACGTGCCGAAGCTGGCTCCCGGCCACCACCGATTCGAGCTTGTGCGCGAAATTCTCCATGATGACGATGGCAACGGCGCCCGAATCGCTCATCTGCTCTTTCAACTCACGGGGCGTGTAGAGCGGATTGACGTTGACCACCGTCAGCCCGGCGCGAAGCGCGCCGAGGAACGCAACGGGATAAGCCAGCAGATTCGGGAGCATGATGGCGACGCGGTCGCCCGGCTGGCACTTTACGTCCGCGGTGAGAAAGGCAGCGAAGGCGCGGCTGAGGCGCTCCCATTCAGTGTAGGTCATATGCACGCCGAGGCATTCGAAAGCGGGGTGGGCGGCGTGGCGGGCGCAAGCGTCCAGCAGCATCGCCGAAAGCGACGGATAGGAATCCGGATCGATGCTCTTGGGGATGCCCGGCGGATAGGAGGCGAACCAAATCGGTTCCGCCGTGCCCGCCTGCGGCGGCACAGCGGAACTCCCCATCTCGAGCGTCATGAATTCGTTCCTCGGCAGACCATAACGGCCGCATGACATGTTACGGCAAATTGCGCCGACGCGGAATTCGTTGGACTTCGCGCCGCCGCCCTGACGGCGCAGGCGCTCTGAACCTCGTCGCGGTAATAGACGGGTTGCCACGCTTGCGCCGATGCTTGCCGCAGCCTGAGGGAGGATTTTCCACTGCCCTCAACATCGCCGAAAACACACATTGGAGCGCGCCGGCCCTTCGTCGGTTGTGCGGCTCCAGATCGCGCTAGACGAAAACTTATGGTGTGGAAAACGGGATGGGCCGATCACCGTGGATCGGCGATTGCCATAATTATTTAAATCAAAACGATAATTTACGACTTCAGCGCACCTTCCGGCGGGCCGGACATTAACTATCCGGGCCTGCCAGCACTGGCCGGAGCCTCTGAAATCGCAAATCGGCCAAGGATCGGCCCTTTTTTGCCACACTGCACGGTTAACCCTCGTAACCGTCGGGGGTGGGGTCAGCATAAGTTCTCGTTAACCCTTCCCAAATTAACGTTGCGTTAGGGTCGTCCGTTGCGTCGGGGATGTCGCGGCGGGTGACGAAGGGTCAACGCGAGGGCGGCGTGCAGGTCGGTAAACCACGGCCGAAGAACTATCGTATTTTGGCAGCACGTGCCGGCATTTCATGCGGCGCGGCCATTCTTCTCCTTCTATCCGGCAATCGCGTTTTGCAAAACGCGATTGCCGAAGGGGATACGCGCACCATTTCGCTGCACCACATGCATACCGGCGAAGACATTACGATCACCTTCAAGCGCGAAGGCCGATACGACGAGTCGGCTCTCGAAAAGCTCAATTGGTTCTTGCGCGACTGGCGAAAACAGCAAGAAACCAAGATGGATCCGCACCTCATCGACTTGGTCTGGGAGGTGCATCGCGAGAGCGGATCGAAAGAGCCCATTTGGGTGGTCTGCGGTTATCGCTCTCCGGAAACGAACGCCATGCTCCGCCGCCGCAGTTCGGGCGTCGCACGTTTCAGCCAGCATATGCTCGGCCATGCCATGGACTTCTACATTCCTGGCGTGCCGCTCGCTCAGCTTCGCGCCATGGGCTTGCGCTTGCAACGCGGCGGTGTCGGCTTTTATCCGACCTCGGGTTCGCCGTTCGTGCATATGGACACCGGCGGCGTTCGCATGTGGCCGCGCATGACCCGCGAGCAACTGGTTCGCGTGTTTCCCGACCAGCGTACGGTCTACCTTCCGTCCGACAACCGACCGCTCGCCGGATACGATCTTGCGCTTGCCGATATCAAGAAGCGTGGCGGAAATTCGTCCGATACCAGCGTAGACGTCGCCGACGCCGGCGAGTCCCGCCATTTCAATCCAATCGCCAAACTCCTCCATCTGGCGCGCGGCGAGGAGGAAGAGGAAGCCGACGGAACGGGGGGCACGCCGCAACCGTCGACAACCGAATCGCTTAAGGCAAAGACGAAAGCGGTCGTCGCGACGACCGTCAGTCGTGCCCAGGCCAAGCTGGCGGCCGAGAAAGCCAAGCTTGCTCAATCCGCGGCGCGGGCCGAAGAAAAACTTGCGGCCGAGAAAGCCAAGCTCGCTCAGGTCGCCGCACGCGCCGGGGAAAAGCTCGCCGCCGAGAAGGCCAAGCTCGCTCAGGTTGCGGCACGGGCCGAAGAGAAGCTCGCGGCCGGGCGAGACAAGCTGGCCAAGGTCGCCGCGAAGACCAACGTGTTCTCCCACAGCGAAAACGCAGCTACGACCGCCAATCCCAACCAAGTCATTCTCGCCCGCGGCTTCTGGCAAGGATTGCCAGACGGCATGACTGCTTCTCGCCCCTCGCAAGGCGCTACCGGCGCAATCGCCGCGGTGGCGCCGCCGAGCCGGGTTGATGTCGCCAGCGCCGATGACACCGGCTCCATCGGCCCGTTCACAGCCGGACAGATTGACCGGGTAGCTCCCGAAACCGCCCTCGCCTATGCGGCCGAGCAAGATGCTTCCGCCGAAGCCCCCGAGACGGCCGCCTTGCGCGCCGCACTCCTGCGCAGCGCCGGCGTGCAACCGGGCGATAACGAAACGGTTGCCGTTAAGCAGGTGACGGGCCTGCCGAACGCCAGGATCCTCACGGTAACAACCAAGAAAGTGGCGACCGTGCTCGCGGACGCGACCCGGCTTAACGATCCCTGGCTGCGGGCCGTCATCGTTTCACCGAGCGTGAATCGCTTCCTCCGCGTCACGATGCTCGGCGTACGCGACTTCCGCTCGCTCGCGGAGTTGATGGTCAAGCCGGCCAGCTCGGTGATGATGTCGTTCGCGGCCGATCCTAATCCCGGCCTGACGCACGACCATTTCAGCGGCAGCGCGGTAGTGTACCCGCTGCGCACCGCGCTGCTTCAGTAATCGCAGTTTCAGCAATCGACTGACATTTTCGGTCAGCTAGCGGCAAGGCATCCAACCTGCTGCCGCGCGGAGCGGTCGGCCATATCGCAAGCCGCGCCGCACCGCGGGCAAGGGCGTGCAGCTAGCCGAGCATCCCGAGCGCATGCAGGTAGGTCTCAAGGATGGCCTCCTGCTCCTTGCGCTCGTTGAGGTCCTGCTTGCGCAGCCGCACCACGGTACGCAACGCCTTCACGTCGAAGCCGGTGCCCTTGGCTTCCGCATAAACATCACGGATGTCGTCGGCGATTGCTTTTTTTTCCTCTTCGAGACGTTCGACACGTTCGACGAAGGCCTTGAGCTGATCCTTGGCGAAACGGTGAGCGGTCTGATCGTCTTTGGCAGCGGCGGCAGTGGCAGTGGCCATCGGGTACTCCTGGCGATGCTTGGCATGATCCCGAAAAGCGAATCACGGGTTGAGCACAAGATCATGCTCGATCTGGTCGCCGGAAGCTTTCGAAAGTGCGCGCCTTCAGGTCAAGGCGCGCATGCGCTCATCCACAGCACTGCACAGACGATTTCGCGCGGCTTGCAGCCTCAATGCTTTTGGCTTGCTTTTTCGAATGCCGCTTTCTGTCCCGCAGTCGCTTCGGTTTGAAACTTGGCGCGCCATTCGTCGTAAGGCATGCCGTAGACGGTCTCGCGGCTTTCGTCTTTTGTCATCGGCACGCCTTTCTCGTCGGCTGCATCCTTCATCCAGTTGGAAAGGCAGTTGCGGCAGAACCCGGCCAAATTCATCAGGTCGATGTTCTGCACATCGGTACGGGAGCGCAGATGCTCGACCAAACGGCGATAGACGGCGGCTTCGAGTTCCACGCGGCTTTTCTCATCAGTAGCCATATCGTCCTCCGCAGCGCTCCACTAAATGTAGGAACGAACATAGAGACGCGACGGGCGTCTTTCCAGACGCCGGCGGTGGAAACGTCATGAATACCAGGCTCAACGCGGCAGCGACGCCCACGCGTGAATTGCTGGAATCGCTGTTTCGCAGCGCGGTCGCCGCAGCGCACCCGGCCGGCTGCCTGCCACCGAACCTGCCGGAACCGCCGCGGCGCGGACGCCTCGTTATCCTCGCCGCCGGCAAGGCCGCGGGCTCGATGACCGAAGTAGCGGAGCGCTACTATGTGCCGCGGCTGCCGCTGGAGCGGCTGGCCGGTCTTGCGGTAACGCGACATGGCTATGGGCGGCCAACGCGCCACATCCCGGTAATCGAAGCCGGACACCCGATCCCCGACAAAGCGGGCATCTCGGCGACCAAGCGTACGCTCGCGCTCGCCGACGCGGTGGACGGCGAAGATCTTGTGCTGGTGCTCTTGTCTGGCGGTGCTTCGGCAAATTGGATTGCGCCTGTCACGGGCCTCACGCTCGAAGAAAAGCAGGCGGTGACGCGGGCGTTGCTCAAAAGCGGCGCAGCGATCGGCGAGATCAACACGGTACGCAAGCACCTCTCGCGCATCAAGGGCGGCCGGCTCGCCAAGCGCGCCCATCCCGCCAAACTCGTGACGCTCGCGATCTCCGATGTGCCAGGCGACGATCCGGCTGTCATCGGCTCAGGCCCCACAATGCCCGACCCGACGACGCTCGCCGACGCGCGTGAGATCGTCCGCCGCTATCGTTTGGAAATTCCCGACGCCGCTACGCGCGTCCTCAACGATCCCGGCAATGAGACACCGAAGCCTGGCGACGCTGCCTTCGCGACCGCGGACTATCGGATCGTGGCGCGGCCCGCCGACGCGCTACAGGCGGCGGCGGAACGGGCAGCGGCGGCGGGCTACGAGTGCGTCTCGCTCGGCGGCGGCTTGCAGGGCGAAGCGCGCGAAGTCGCCGCCGAACACGCCCGGCTGGCGCGCGAACTCAGTGGCCGGGGCCGCCGCGTCGTCATTTTGTCCGGTGGCGAACTCACGGTGACGCTGCGCGGCAAGGGCCGGGGCGGCCCGAACCAGGAATACGCCCTGGCGCTGGCCTTAAATCTCGATGGCGCCCCGGGAATCGCTGCGCTCGCCGCCGATAGCGACGGGACCGACGGGGGTAGCGGCCGTCCGGACGACCCCGCCGGCGCCTTCGTCGACCCGACGACGCTTCCCAGGGCGCGGTCGGTCGGCCTCGATCCCGCCGCGTTTCTCGCCGACAACAATTCTACGGGGTTTTTCAATGGGATCGGCGATTTGTTCCGGCCCGGCCCGACGTTCACCAACGTCACGGACTTCCGTGCCATCGTTGTTGACAGGCCATGAGGATTGACCGGAATCTGAACTGGAAATGAGCGACGTTATTTATTCCAGAGCAGCGGCGACCGCGGTTGCCACGGGTCTGTTTGCGATGCTCCTGCTGGCCGCCTCGGCCGGTTCGGCGGCGGCGGATTTCCGGCTTTGCAACAACACCGCAAGCCGGGTCGGCGTTGCTGTCGGCTACAAGGACGCCGACGGCTGGACCACCGAAGGCTGGTGGAATTTACCGGCGCGCAGTTGCGAGACTGTGCTCAAGGGAAACCTCGTTGCACGTTATTATTATATCTACGCCATCGATTATGATCGCGGCGGCGAATGGATGGGCCAAGCCGTCATGTGCACCCGCGACAAGGAATTCACGATCCGCGGCATCAGCGATTGTCTGGCGCGCGGATACGATCGCACCGGTTTCTTCGAGGTAGACACCGGCGAGCAGCGCGCCTGGACCGTGCAACTCACGGAATCCAGCGAGCAGGCGCCACAGCGTCCCCTGCCGGCTGGCAACTCACAGGTCCCAGCCACTCCACCCGCGAACGTTGCGCCTTCCAGCCCCCGTGCGGCGCCAAATGCCCCGCCCGGAGGCCAAAGCCGATGAGGCGGCAGCGCCGCACCAAAGTGGTGGCGACGCTGGGGCCGGCCTCTTCGAGCCGCACCGTCATCAGCCGTTTGTTCGAGGCCGGCACCGACGTGTTTCGCATCAATATGAGTCATACGAGCCACGAGAAGATGCGCGAACTCGTGGCAACGATCCGCGCCGTCGAAGCCGAATGGGACCGGCCGATCGGAATCCTGGTCGATCTTCAGGGACCAAAGCTGCGGCTCGGCAACTTCCAAAACGACGGGGCACAGATCGACACCGGGCAAAGCTTTATTCTGGACAGCGACCCGGCGCCGGGCGATTCCACACGCGTTCATCTGCCGCATCCGGAAATTTTCGCCGCGGTCAAACCGGGCGGCACGCTCCTGATCGACGACGGCAAGCTCCGCCTCATCGTCACCGAAGTCGAACCACAGCGCATTGTCACCCGCGTCAAAGTCGGCGGCAAAATCTCCAGCCGCAAGGGCGTCAGCCTGCCTGACACTGTGGTCCCGGTCGCGGCGCTGGCGTCGAAGGATATCGCCGATCTTGAAGCGGCACTCGAAGCCGGCATCGATTGGGTGGCGCTGTCGTTCATCCAGCGGCCGGAGGATATCGCCGAAGCCAAGAAGATCACCCGCGGCCGCGCCGCGGTGATGGCCAAGATCGAGAAGCCGCAGGCGGTTTTCCGTCTCGCGGACATTCTGGATCTCGCCGACGGGCTGATGGTCGCGCGCGGCGATCTCGGCGTCGAGATGCCGCTGGAAAAAGTCCCCGGCGTGCAAAAAGAAATGACGCGAGCCTGCCGGCGCGCCGGCAAGCCGGTGATCGTCGCCACCCAGATGCTGGAATCCATGATCGCCAGTCCGGTGCCGACCCGCGCCGAGGTCTCCGATGTGGCCACGGCCATTTTCGACGGCGCCGACGCGGTGATGTTGTCCGCTGAATTGGCCGCCGGGCAATATCCCGTCGAGGCCGTGGCGACGATGAACCGGATCGCGGAGG
Source organism: uncultured Alphaproteobacteria bacterium (assembly GCA_963777635.1). Lineage (GTDB taxonomy): Bacteria > Pseudomonadota > Alphaproteobacteria > Rhizobiales > Xanthobacteraceae > BOG-931. The sequence goes on along the minus strand of CAVZSB010000042.1, from coordinate 108,534 downwards.
AGGTCGAGAGCAACGACGATATGTACCTGCCGTCGCTCCACGTCCTGCGTACGGAGCCGGAAGCGACCGGAGCGGACGCCATCGCGGCCGCCGCGCGCCAGATCGCCGAAACGCTCGATCTCGCGGCAATCGTTTGCTGGACCAGTTCGGGTTCAACGGGCATGCGGGTGTCGCGCGAACGGCCGAAGCCGCCAACCGTCGCCATTTCACCGATGGTCGCCACCGGGCGGAGATTGTCGCTTGTTTGGGGCATCCATAGCGTCGTTGCCGAGGATGCGCGCGATCAGGACGACATGGTCGAGCGCGCCTGCCAGATTGCTTTCAAGGAAGGATTCGCCAAGGCCGGCCAGCGCGTCATCATTGTTGCCGGCGTTCCCTTGGGAACGCCGGGCGCCACCAACATGATCCGCGTTGCTTTCGTCGGCGCGAAAGCCGCCGACGAGGCGTAACGCTATTTGGCCACAGACTGAGTAGAGATTTCCTCGACCGCGGCGGCGACCTGATCGGCGGCGTCGTGATGCAGCATGTGGCCGAAGCCAGGCAGCACGACCAGTTTCACGACTGGCGCGGCGGCGGCAAGTTTCTCGGCATGGCGCGAGGGCGGCGCGATCGGATCGGCAGCGCCGGCGAGCGCGATGGTCGGCACGGCGAGCGTGGCGTAACGGTCGGCCTGTGTCGCCAGAAATGATTCAAGAGCGCCGACATCGGCCCAGTTGGCCATCAGCGTTACCGGCCGCAGCACCAGCATTGCCGCGGAGCGCTTGATGTATTTCTGGGGAATTGTTTGCGGCAGGAACGCCGTGCGCGAACCGGGCCAGATCAGGGCAACACCAAAAGGCAGAGCCAGCGTGCGCGCGAACAGCCAGCCCAGCGGACCCGCGAGCGCCGTGTTGAGCCAACTGATGGCCGAAAAGCCAGGATGGGTCGGCGCCGCGATGATGACCAGCCCGGCGGCACGATCCGGAAAATCGAGCGCGAAAGCCAGCGCCAGCGTGCCGCCCCATGAATGGCCGACCATGATCGCGCGATCGATGCCGAGACGGTCGAGCACGTCGCGCAGCACGGCCGCCTGATAGGCCGGCGAACTGCCCTCGCCTGCCTTGCGCGCACTGAAGCCGAGGCCGGGCCGGTCGACCAGGATCACCCGATGACGCACGGCAAGGCGCTCGCCGAGCGCAAGATACATGTCTTCGAGATTCGCTCCGGCGCCGTGGATCAGGATGACCGGCGGCGCGCCCTCCGCATCGCCGCTGCGTGCCAGCTCGATCACGTGCTGACGAAAGCCGCCGACATCGATGAACGTGCCACGCGGCCGATGCGTGCGATCGATCAGCCGCGCGCCGATGACGGTAACGACAGCTCCGGCACACAGGACCGCGACAACAATAACGAGTGTGGTCATTGGCTCGATTGTCCGCGGCGATTACGCAAGAAACGTGACGTCCCGTGCGCCCTAGAGTGCTCCGCCATCGAGCCAGCGGGCGCCGCGGGCGTAAAGCTGATCGAGTTCCGGCCCCTCGATTCCCGGCATGTCGGTTTTGACCTTGTACCCGATCCGGCTTTGGAGATACGCGAGGTGGCGATAGCCCTCGGGGAAGCGATTGAGCAAATCCTTGTCGAGCACGATTTTCGCCGCTGGATCCACCGGGTCGAGCCGATCCTTCTCATAGATCGGCTGGCGCAGCACCAAACCCCAGCGGCCGTCGCGGTTCTCAAAGAAATCGTAGAAGCGGCCGGTACACACCACATCGCAGATCACGCCCTCGACCGGCGCACGCTGGGAGATCGTCATCTTGGTCTGCGCTGTTCCTCGCTTGCCGGCGACATCGATCGCGCTGCCGCCGAGAAAATGCAGGATGCGTACACCGCGCGCCCAACCCTCATCGTTGACCTTGATAAACTCCTCGAAACCGCCCTGGAACCAAGTCGCCATCATGCGGCCCTCGGGCTGCCAGACGGTGCGAAAACGATCCCACAGGCGGGCGTCGCGCCACACCGCCCAGTTTTCCACCAATTCACGGATAGCTACTTTGTCGGCAGCGATGTCGGTCATTTCACCCCTCAGCATCATCAGCGATTACTCCCTCACCATCTCACCTAAACGGTGAAGACGCCGAGACAACCGGTAATCCAGTTTAGTTCAAACAAAGAAGACGGATTGCCGGGTCGATAGGCGTCAAGACGACCCTTCGCGCCTTGGCCCGGCGAAGACGGATCAAGAGTCAGAGATCGCGGCCCTCGACCTTTTCGCGCAAGGTTTTCACGACGTCGCCGATGTTGTCGAGGTGGGGATCGATAGCCAGCGCCCGGCGATAAGCTTCGAGTGCGTGTTTGTCGTCGCCGATCTCTTGGAGGATCAGGCCGATGCCGGACAACGCGCCGAAATGACGCGGCTCCCGCAACAGAACCTCGCGGAGATCGGCAAGAGCATGGCCATAATCTTTTTGCAGGAAATAAAGCGTCGCGCGCCGGTTCCACGCTTCCGTATAACCGGGCTTGAGTTCGATCACCGCGTCGAGCAGCTTGCCGGCGAGGTCGTAGTCTTTTCCGTCAGCCGCAGCTTTCGCGCGTCCCATAAGAAGATTGCAGGTGTCGCTGCCGGAAACTATCCACAGCGCCCAGATGCGATCCTCGATCGCCTTGGCGCTCTCGGCGTCGGGCGCGATCTTGAGCCCCTCAAACAATGTGTCGAGATTATAGGTCCGCTCACCACGCCCGGTTGGCGGCAGATCGCCCGGCGGCGCGACCCAGCCCGGCGGGTGTGCCCCGCCCGGAGGATTCTGCGCGAATGCCGGCACCACCGCGAAAGCCGAGGCCAAAAGGGCGGCGCCGATTACAGCAGCCGGGAGGAATCGCAAGGCCATGGACATAAATCTAGCCGCCGTCTGCGTTACGGCAAGGCCGAAATATGCACAAAGGCGCGTGAATATGCGGCGCAGGGCCGCTCATCAACCTTCGCGGGTCAGCCTTGGCGGGCCTTAAACCGCCGCTGGGTCTTGTTTATTACGTAAACGCGACCCTTGCGGCGCACGATCCGGTTGTCGCGATGACGACCACGGAGCGATTTCAGCGAATTACGGACTTTCATGGCAACTTCCCGCCTTTTGGCGGTTGATTAAGGGATGGGCTGCCGCCTTGTCAATGACGCCGCACCTGCCGCATCCGCCCTAGGCGGTTGCGACCCTTGCGCCTTCGGCGGCTAGAGCGGCGCCTTCGCCGAGACCGCTGCCGGTCGGGAAGCCGGTTACGCGATTGACGACCTTGTTCCAGGCTCGCAACAGGAAGCCGAGCGGTCGCGGCATGCTGTGGCGGCACACGGCGAGTTTTCGCACTTCCTTCGTCACCCGCCAGATACTGCGGCTGCCTGCGGGGAAAAAGGCCATGTCCCCCGGCCCGAGCCGGTGAATCCTGCCCTCCTCGTCGGTGACGAACACTTCGCCATGAATGATGTGCACCGTCTCGTCGACAGCGTAATACCACTCAAAACAGCCGGGCGTGCAAGACCACGCCATGATTGACGATGTGCCGTCGGCGCTCCGCGCCAGGCATTTCGCCCGAGCTTGCGGCGTTCCTTCGATGATCCAAGCCGGGCAAACGGGATTGGAATCCAATTCGACACGAGCCGGAGTGGCGAAGACGACAGGTTGTGACATGGTAGGCCCCCTCGATGATCGGCACCGCGCGTCTTACCCGGCGGAAATGCGCCGACTAGAGCTGCGAGATTGTCGGACCGGCGATGCGGATCTGTCGCGCGCCGTCTTGTGTTCTTTCAGATAGTCGATCCAGTTTCGGTAAACGCCAAGTGCGGCCCCATGCCAGGTATTTCTGATCCCGGCGGCGAGAGCATCCATCGGGAAATCGGAGATCAGGTCCGCATTGCGGTTGGCGATGGTGCGTGCGCGAAAATCATCCGCAAGCGCCGACGCCTCATCGCCGAAATAGCCATGCGGCAGCGCCGGATAGCGCTCACGTTCGTACCGGAGGAAGCGGCCGACGTCGCGCCGATATTCCCGCAACAGCGAGTTGGCGTCATATTCCGGATGGCCTTGAAAGAAAAAGAACAGCGAAGACTCGGTTTCCATGCCGACGAACGCATCGACGCCGGCTGCGGATGAGCGAGTAAGAACGCGGTAGCCGCACGCGGTAAGCGACGGCTCCGGCAAATCGTTGATGCGCGAATGCGGCACCCGCAGCCGGGGCCCCACCCTCGCCAGCAGCGGATGATTTGAGACTGCTTCGCAATCGAACACCCCGCTTAGTTTGTCGGCGAGCGGCCGGCGCTCTATTCCATCGGCGTGCAGCACGGCCGCATGCGCGGCCAAGCACGACCACACGGTCGAAGCGGTATTCTCGCGCGCCCAATCGACAAGCCTGGTCAATGCCGGCCAGTACGGCTCGTCTTCCAGTCTTGGCGCCCGCGGTTCTGTGCCGGTGACAATCAAACCATCGAGCGGCCGGTCCCAAAGCTCGGCAATATCGCGATAGCGCCCGGCGAATTCTTGCCGCGCGGCGTCGGCGCGCGGCACCTCCCCGATCGCGAATAGCTTGAGACAAACGATCACGTCGCTCGTCACCGCGCGAAGCAGATCGAGGAATTGCCGCTCGGTCGCCGCGCAGGCCGCGTCGGGCATGTTGTTGACGAGCCCGATGGTCAGGCAATTCCTGCCACGCAAGTCCACGGCCGAACCGGTTCGCGCTGTATCGAGGAGGAGCGGCATCGGCGTCGCTGCCTATTCGGCTGCGATCATTGGCGGCGAACGGCGCGATTGCGCCACAGCGAGCGCCTGATCGAGATCGGCGACAATATCGTCGATATGCTCAATACCCACCGAGAGCCGGATCATCTCCGGCCGCACGCCGGCCTTTTCCTGCTCTCGCGCCGACATCTGCCGATGCGTCGTCGAGGCCGGGTGACAGGCGAGCGACTTGGCGTCACCCATATTGACCAGCCGCTTGAACAATTTCAGCGCGTCGTAGAAAGCCTTTCCGGCATCGAGGCCACCGGCAATACCGAAAGTCAGAAGCGAGCAAGCGCGTCCGTTCAGATATTTCTGCGCCAGCGCATGGTAGGGATTGTCTGCGAAGCCGGCATAGTTGACCCATGCGACTCGCGGGTCGCTGCGCAGAAATTCGGCAACCCGGCGCGCATTCTCCACGTGACGCTCGACGCGAAGCGCCACCGTCTCGATCCCCTGTAGCAGCAGGAAGGCGGACAGCGGTGCAAGAACGGCGCCCGTAGTGCGCTGATAGACGCTGCGACAACGCGCGATATACGCCGCCGGCCCAAAATGTTCGGTGTAGATCAGACCGTGATAGGACGCGTCAGGCTCGTTGAACATCGCGAACCGGCGCGCGTGGGCTTTCCACGGGAAGCGCCCGGAATCGACAATCGCGCCGCCGAGCGTCGTGCCGTGGCCGCCGAGAAATTTGGTCAGCGAATGGACGACGATGTCGGCGCCGTATTCGATCGGGCGCAACAGAATCGGTGTCGCCACGGTATTGTCGACGATCAGGGGAATGCCGTGCCGCCTGGCGACGGCCGCGATGGCTTCGATGTCGCAAATGTTTCCGGCCGGATTGCCGACGCTCTCGCAGAAGACCGCACGCGTCTTTTCGTCGATCAGTTTTTCGATGGCTTCCGCCCGATCGGACTCGGCGAAGCGGACGCCGATGCCCTGGCTTGGCAGGATGTGAGCGAACAGCGAGTGTGTGGTGCCGTAAAGCTGCGGAATTGAGACGATGTTGCTGCCCATTTCGGCGAGATTGAGCACCGCGTAATTCAGCGCCGCCTGCCCGGTACTCACGCACAGCGACTCAAGGCCGCCCTCAAGCTCGGCCACGCGCCGCTCCAGCACGGCGACCGTCGGATTGCTGATGCGGCTGTAGCGGTGCCCCTCGACTTCCAGATTGAACAACGCGGCGCCGTGGTCGGCGCTGTCGAATTCGTAAGCTACGGTCTGATAAATCGGAACCGCAACTGCCCTCGTTGTCGGATCCGTCTCGTAACCGCCGTGAACGGCCACCGTGTCGCTTTTCATTGTTCCCGTCGAGATTTTCAAACCCGCATCGAGGCTACCTGAATTTGGTTTCCGTTGCGTAGCGCGTGAAGCGGCAAACAAGCGCGCCATCAGCTAAAAAGGAATAACCTTAACCGTCCCGCCACGCCGCAAGGTGTGCCCGGCACGCCCCGGTTGCGGAAACTTAAAATTTTAGCAATCGGCGGAGCGAAAGATTCATTTTGTGCGGCGATGTTCTCCGTCATGGCGCTGATCGAAACCGACCGGACGAGACCGAAAAACGCGGAAAAGGACATCGCGTTGCACGACTGGGTGCGCGCGCTAGAGGCGACGGCACCGATCGCGGCCAATCCGCACCGCCTCCTTCCGCAGATCATCGAGCAACTGGCGCAAACGCAAAGCGACGCGCCGGCGCTTCTTTCAGCCGGCGAGACCTTCAGCTACGGCATGCTGGCCGCTCGCGCCAACCGCTTTGCGCGCTGGGCGCTCGATCAAGGCCTCGCCAAAGGCGATACCGTTTGCCTGATGATGCCGAACCGGCCGGAATATATGGCGATCTGGCTCGGCCTTTGCAGCGTCGGCGTCACGGCCGCGCTGATCAACACGCAGCTTCGCGGGCGTTCGCTCGCGCATTGCCTCGATATTGCGACGGCGAAGCATGCCATTGTCGCCGCGGAATTTGGCGCGGAACTTCGCACCGCGGCGGCGCAAATGGAAAACCCGCCGCAAATCTGGGTTCATGGCGACGACGGCAATCAATACGAGCGCATCGATCGTGCGGTCGAACGTTTTTCAGGAGAGCCGCTCACACCCGCCGAGCGCCGCGCAACCGCGATTACCGATCGAGCGCTGCTGATCTATACCTCCGGCACGACAGGCTTGCCGAAAGCGGCCAACGTCAGTCACCGGCGGCTGTTGCAATGGAGTTTTTGGTTCGCCGGGCTGATGAACACCGGGCCCGGCGATCGAATGTACGATTGCCTGCCGATGTATCACAGCGTCGGCGGCGTCGTTGCGACCGGCGCTGTCCTGGTGCGCGGCGGTTCGGTGTTGATCCGCGACAAGTTTTCCGCGCGGCGTTTTTGGGACGACATTGCCGAGTGGGACTGCACGCTGTTTCAGTATATTGGCGAACTCGCCCGCTACCTCCTCAACGCGCCGCAAGCCCCGCGCGAGCGCACGCATCGGCTGCGCCTTTGCTGCGGCAATGGGCTTCGCGCCGACGTCTGGGAGAAATTCCAGAAACGGTTCGCCATTCCGCGCATTGTCGAGTTTTACGCCGCCACCGAAGGCAACGTCTCGCTCTATAACGTCGAGGGCAAGATCGGAGCGGTCGGCCGTGTCCCGCCGTTTCTCGCGTCGCGCTTTCCGCTGGCGCTGGTGAAATTCGACGCCGCGGCGGGCGAACCGGCACGCGGCGCCGGCGGCTTCTGCATCCGCTGCGAGATCAACGAGACCGGCGAAGCGATCGGCAGAATTCCTCAGGACACCTCGCAATCCAGTGGCGTGTTCGAAGGTTACACCGAGCGCAAGGACACCGAGCAAAAGATCCTTCGCAATGTATTCGAGCCGGGCGACGCGTGGTTTCGCACCGGCGATCTCATGCGCATGGACGAAACCGGATTTTTTTATTTCGTCGACCGGATCGGCGATACGTTCCGCTGGAAGGGCGAGAACGTGGCCACGGCCGAGGTCGCCGCGGCCGTTACGGCATTTGCCGGCGTCAAGGACGCGACCGTCTACGGCGTTCGCGTACCAGGCTGCGAAGGCGCCGCCGGCATGGCGGCGGTCGTCTCGGCGGGTGCATTGGATCTGCCAAAGTTGCACAAGCATCTTGCGCAGCGGCTACCGGACTATGCACGGCCAAGATTCTTGCGCATCGCCGGCAAACTCCCGGCGACTTCGACCTTCAAGCACAGCAAGACCGAACTTCAGCGTGACGGTTTCGATCCAGCGACGACGAACGATCCGATCTACTTCGACGATGCGGCGGGCAACAGCTTCGTGCCGCTCGACAGCGCGCTTTACGCGCGCATAACGGCCGGCAAGGTGCGGCTCTAGCAAAATCCCCGGATCAAGGCCGTTCGGCGAGGATGGTCATGGTGCGGCGAGCGCCGCTGTCGTCGGCGGGGCCGCTGCGCGTGGTAACGACGTGGATCGTGTTATTCGCGATGCGCACTTCGCCGTCCCAGCGATCGCCAAGAACGACACTGCGCAGCAATGTCAGATTGACCTGCCAGGCAAGCTTGCCCTCATCGTCGAAGGCGCGTGCGGCAACGACGTCGAGGATGTGCAGCGTGGTGAAGTATCCGGAGCCGCCACCATTGTATGTTGCAATCACCACAACGAGCCCGTTGGCCGCGGCACCGACGAATTTGTAGGCGGTCTCTTCTCCGCCACTGCCGTTCTGCCCGACTTTTTTCTGAACGATCCATCCGCCGTCTTGCTTGATATCATCGAAATAGAGATTGCTGCCGGTGGCCGCCAGCACGTTTACGGTGACCCAGATATTGCCGGAATCGGCCAGGTCGCCATCGCCGAAATCGCGAAAAATCTCGGGCGGTATCGGCTTGCCGTTCACCGTGAAGCCGCGCCGCACCTCGGCAACGAGCGCGGTCGGTGGCGCGTCGGCGTGCGATGACCGTTCGCCGGCGGCGCCCGCAACGACTGGCGGTCCGCAGCAGGTCACCAGGCATAGCGCGGCCACAGCGGCAAGCGGACGCGCCATCAGACCGGGCGCGCGTTGACGAGGATGGCGGCCACGATGCACGGCTCGTTGCCGCGCACGCTCCACGAATGATTGGTGCCGCGCTGTATGAGAATGTCGCCGGCCTTGAGGAGGGTCTCGCCTTCGTCCATCAGGGCGTAAATCTCGCCCTTGAGCACGATGATGTAGTCGACCGTGCTGGTCTTATGCCGCATCGGATCGTCGCTCGCATGGTCGGGTGCGTGACCGGCGCCGATCGAGTCGAAGGCGCGGCCGGCGTCGGCGCGGCCGCGCCATTGCGAGTCCGGGGGAAATTCGACGATGCGAAGGATCGTGCCGTCCTTGGGCGGTTCGAGCTTGACCGGACGGGCCACGGCGTCCGCACTGCCTTCGTTGCTGGCCGGCGACGTCGTGGTTTCCCACAGATCGGTCAACGCCACGCCCGGCATCGACTCCATTTCTTTGATGTTTGGCGCAAGGCCATCCATGAGAAAGCAGGATCGTCCATTCGCATTGTGACCGGTGACAACGCGTCTTACACGCCACGCCATAATGTGTCTCCCCGACGATTGTTATGGAATCGAGGATAAGGTGGGCCAATTCCCCTGACAATACCGCAGCAGCTGCGCTCAGATATGCTCGGCCAGCATCGCCAATTGATCTTTCGGCAGATGCAGCGCGCCGCCGATGATCAAAGCACCGCGATCGCGTTGGCCTACATGAGTAGCAGGTGTTGGAGCCCGAGAACCGACAGATCAGGCGCGCTGGAGCAGGGATCCGAGTGCGGCGGCGACGAGCACCAGCCACGCGACGATCAGGATAACCCCGCCTGTCGGGGCCGCCATGGCAAACAGGCGGTGGCCCGCGAAGGCGCGCATTGCGATGTCGCCGGAAAACAATGCCGCGCCGACAACCCACCCGACCAACACCGCCAGCGCCAGCGGCCTCCACAACAATCCCTGCTGTACGAGGCCGGCGCCGCCGAGCAGCGCGGCGGCGTGGAACAAAAGCATGTAGGCGGCACTATCCAGGCCGCTGTTGGGCGCCGCATGCGCGCCCGCCGCGGCCAGAATGACGCCACCGGCACCCATCAGACCGGCGAGCATGATCAAAATCGTCAGAGCCAAGGTTTGCTACCCTTCTTGTTCGCCGCTCACGCCGCTTTGGCGCGGCCCACGATCGCGGTGGTCACCGCAGCAACAAGCGCCGGTACTCCTATCGCAGCAAAAATGCCGGCGGTCGACAAGCCGACCGCGACCAGCGAGGCGACGACAAGAGGTCCGGTGAACGAGCCGACGCGACCCATGCCCATGGCCCAGCCAACGCCGGTCGAACGAATGGCGGTCGGATAATAGATCGCAGCCAGAGCGATCAGGCCGGAACTGCCACCACCCATGAAAACTCCAAGCAATCCCTCGAGCAAAGTGACCGCGCCGACGGAGGGTGCGGCAAATCCGATCAATGCCGCGGAAATCGCACTGCCGACCATCACGATCGGCAGAATGACCGAGGCGCCGGCGCGAACGATCAGCCAGCCGGCAAACAATGTCGCGATCACACTGCCGAGATTGAACATGGCCATGGCGATCGAAGCATCCGAGATGCCGATGCCTTCGCGCTTGAGCAAAGTCGGAGCCCACGCCGAATTGGTTACCAGGATCATGAACGCGATGAAAAAACTGATCCAGAGAAGGAGCGTCCCGACCGCGCGTCCCATCGCGAAAAGCTGAACGACGGGAACGCCGCCGGCGCGTTCTTCGTTCAGGACAAACGTCGCGTTGGCCGGCACCGCCGCGGCAGGAAAGACCTTCTTCAACAGCGCCGATATCTGCTCGGCAGGCGCCGCGGCAGCGACGAGAAAGCCGATGGATTCCGGCAAAGCGAACGCCAGCCCCACGCAGACGATGAGCGGCGTCACGCCGCCGACCCAGAACACCGAGTGCCAGCCGAAGGCAGGGATGATCCAGGCGGCGAGGAGACCGCCGACAAAGCCGCCCAACGGAAAGCCGGCCCAGAGGAAAGCGACGATCACCGCCCGCAGGCGGCGGGGAGCATATTCAGAGGTAAGGCTGATGAAACTCGGCATCGCGCCGCCGAGGCCAAGGCCGGCGAAAAATCGCAAGGCGACGAGCACGCTGTAGCTCGGTGCAAACGCCGTGGCGATCGTAAACACACCGAAGCACGCGGTCGCGCCGATGAGCACCGGCTTTCGGCCCACCAGATCGGCCACTAAGCCGAGCACGAAAGCCCCGAGGGCGAGGCCGGCCAAGGCGGCGCTGAACACGACGCCCAAAGCGGCCGGCGGGAAGTGCAGATCGGCCATGATGCCCGGCGCGGCCAAGCCGATGGATTGGAGATCGAGACCGTCGAGCAGTGCGACAAGGGTGCAAAGCACCACGATGCGGACCTGGAATGCCCCAACCGGCCGCTCGTCGATCAGTTCGGAGACGTTGAACGCCGGCCCGGTCGGCATATTGCGCTTTCCCCCAGATGGTTGGCGCAACGATAGCCTTATCGTCCTTGCCGGCGAAGTGAAGATTAGGCCGTGGCGCCGGCATCGACGGTCAGCACCGTACCGGTGACGTTGCGCGCCTTGTCGCCGATCAGGTATTCGACCGCGTTGGCGACGTCCTCAACTTCGGGGAAGCGGTGGAGTGCGCTCCTGCGAACGATGCGCTGGCGTTGTTCTTCGGTGAGGACGTTGGTCATGTCGGTCGCCAGAAAGCCCGGCGCCACGGCGTTGACGGTAATGCCAAATCGTCCGACCTCGCGCGCGAGCGAACGGGTGAAGCCGATCATCGACGATTTGGTAGCGGCATAGGCCGCCAGCCCGCTATAGCCGGTGAAGCCGATGATCGAGGCGACGTTGACGATGCTTCCGGCCCCGTCCGCCATCATCGAGCGAACGACGTACTTGGTCAGCACGATGGGCGAGAGCGTGTTGACCCGTATCATTTCCTCGAGCTTGCCGTTATGCATCATCCCCAGCGCCCCTTCGAATCCAACAGCGGCGTTGTTGACAAGGCCGAAAACCGAACCAAATTCCTTGCGCAAGTCGCGGACCAAGTCGGGTATCGCGCCGATCTTGCCGAGGTCGAACGGCACGAAATGGATCGCGCCCTGTCCTTCGCGCTCGGCATGGGTCATGGCCGCAGTCAAATCCTTGTTTTTCTTCCGCGCTACCGCGATCGTGCGATAACCGGCGGCTGCAAGTTTTTGCGCGATGCCGAGGCCGAGGCCGCGGCTGCCGCCGGTCACGAGCACGCAGCGCGGCGCTTTGGTTTTTGGCGAAGACATTAACTCATCCCTGGCGGCGCAGAAGTTTGCCGGTGGCGGCAACCTTGAGCGCAGGTACGAAGCTGATCGCGGCGGGAACCTTGTGACGCGGCAACGCCTGGCGGCAAAGCTTGAGAATGTCGTCTTTCAGTTCGATCTGCCGCGCGCCCTGCCCTTCCGCCTTGAGTACCACATCGGCGACCACGATCGCGCCGGTGATCGGGTTTCGCTTCGACCGCACCAGCGACATCCGCACCTGCGGATGGCGGTTGATCACAGCCTCGATCTCTTCCGGATGAACCTTCAATCCGCCGATATTGATGATGCCGCCCCTGCGGCCGGCAAAATAATAACGGTCGCCACGCCGCTCGACGATATCGCCAGTGTCGACGAAGCCATCGGCGTCGGCGAGCGCCGCATCGCCGCCCAGGTAGCCGAACGCGGCGCCGCCTGACCGGATCCGCAGGGAGCCGTCGGAGATTTTTACGTCCACACCGTCGCGGGTGGTGCCGACATAGGCCGCGGGAAAGCCGGCAAGGCCGTCGTTGACATCAAAGGCAACGCCCGCCTCCGTCGAGGCATAGGCGTGGCCGATGGCGGCTTGTGGAAATGTGGCGCGAAGGCCGTCGAGGATCGCCTGGTCGGCGATTTCGCCCGAGAGCCTTACGTAACGCGGCGCAATGGCGCGGATTTCCGGAATCATCAGCGCACGGCGCCACTGCGACGGCGTACCTGAAATGTGCGTGACGCCGTGTTCGGCCAGGCGCCGGAGATGATCCGCGACCGGTTCGGCGGCGCTGGAGAGGACGAGCGAGGCTCCTCCACATACGGCGCGGAAGTAGATTTGCAGGCCGCCGTAACGGCGAATGTCGTAGAACGTGCCCCAGACGGTTGCGCCATCCGCCGGGCTGGAAACGCGCATGGCCGCAGTGAGACCGGCGAAGTCGTGCACGACCATCTTCGGCATACCGGTCGTGCCGGAAGTCATGAGCACCCACTCGGTGCGCGTGCGTGGTAGCGGCTCGTCCGACACCGGTTCGATCGGCGGCGCACAGACGACGCGAATGGGAAGGTCAAGTGCCGCGTTCGGGGCGGTGGCTTGATCGACGACGACGGCATCGATACCGGCCATCGTTATAACCGCGCCAAGATGGTCAGCCTCGGCATCGGGCGGCAGGATCACGAGGCGGCGGGCGATGCCGTCGAGTTCAATCAACGCCGCTGCCGCCGTCAGTTGATTTCCGGTCGCGACAAGAACCGATCGTCCCGCCAGCTCTGTAAGTCGGCCCCCAAAACCTGTGCCGCGCTTAAAACTCGAACCGTGATCAAGATCGGTAAAGCGAATGGCTTCGGCGCGATCCCAAAAAAATCGCGGCGACGGAGCATTTGCGATTGCGTCGCGCAGTGCCGGCGCTTTAACGCCTGCCATGCTCGTAGACTTTCACGAAATCGCCGAGCGTCACGGGAAAGAACGCGTCCTCGGCGGCCGTGAACGGATCGATGCCCAGCCTATCCTCAAGGCGCGCGACCAGCACAGCGAACCCGAGAGAATCGAGGCCGCAATCGGCAAGCGGTAGATCCTCATTGAGCGGGGCCAGGATTTTGCCGTGCTCCCGCGCAATCTGCTCCATCTGATCGAGTATGGTTAATTTTACCGACATCACGGTGCCTACGCTTTGTTCACACGGGTTGGGTATATTCGCGCAACAATTACGATCAAGTTCACGAAAGGATCGTGGTCAACACGAATGGCTCCCGCCGTGCCGAGACTGCGCTGCCGCCAAATTGAAGATGCCGACATCGCGGCCGTCGCTTCGCTTTTGGCACGCGGTTTTCCGGCCCATGATCGCCGATTCTGGCTGGCGGCATTCGCGCAACTGACAAGGCACGACACACCCGCCGGCTTGCCGAAATATGGTTACTTGTTGGAAAGCGAAGGGGCGGTCGTCGGGGCGATCCTGCTCATCTGCTCGACCCTTCCGGCCAGCACGGCGAAGGTCACCCGGTGCAATCTGTCAAGCTGGTACGTTGATCCCCCGTTCCGCACTTACGCGCCGCTCTTGGTATCGCACGCCCTCAAGCACAAAGACGTGACCTACCTGAATGTATCGCCGGCGCCGCACACGCGACCGATCATCGAGGCGCAGGGTTTCTCCCGCTATTGCGATGGCATCTTCATCGCGTTGCCGATGGTGAACCGGCCGTTCGGCGGCCAGAAGGTCAAGGTGTTCGCGGCCGGCCAACGGCCCGAGGTCGACCTGCCTCACGTCGACTTCGACGCCAGCGACGAAGAGGTGCTGTTGCAGCATGCCGCGCTGGGCTGTGTCAGTCTGTGGTGCGCCACGTCCGAGCGGGCCTATCCCTTCGTGTTCCGTCCGCGCCTGGTGAGAGGCTTCGTACCGTGTGCGCAACTGATTTTCTGCCGCGACGTCGCCGATTTCGTCCGCTTCGCCGGACCGATCGGCCGCTTCCTGGTGCGGCATGGCAGGCCGTTCGTCATCCTCGACGCCAACGCTCCAATACCCGGGCTTCTCGGCTGGTTTAGCCGCGGCAACATGCCAAAGTATTTCAAAGGCCCGCAGCGGCCGCGGCTAGGCGACCTCGCTTACACTGAATGCGCGGTGCTCGGCGTCTAGAGATCGGGCTTAAAACGGGTCACATCGCCAGCGCTTGGCGAGCCGATTTCGGCCAGTCAGCCGTTTCAAGGCCGTGCGTCGCAAACAGAGCCAAAGCCAGCCGATCCATGCCGAAGGCGACGCAGCCGGTATGCATCACGTCACCGGCGGCATTGCTAAGATTCCACGCCGCGCCGAAATGATCGCGGTGATAGTTGAAGCTCATGCACGCCGTTGGCTGCTCCGCAGAGCGGATCGGAACGAGCAGTTCGAACTTCAACGCCTGCTCGATCTGACTCATCGCCATAAGCTTGCCACCGCGGCCAAAGAATGCGTCGCTCGCCTGCTCGAAACGAAACGGCAGGCCCAATTCCCGGGCGATATCCTGCGCGCGTACCATCCAGCGGCGGCGGAAGGCGTCGATCTGCTCCGGCGTGCCGATGCAGACATACTCTCGCATGCGGAAAGATTGGAGACGATCAAGATCGCGCGACGGTTCGCGGCGGAAGCAGTCGCCAGCGACGTCGAACACGAGACCGGCAGGCGGCACCTCGCCGCGGCTCGCGACCAGCGGATAGATCGGATAACAGGCCGCCGGCGTGAGGACCAGATCGGCCGCCGACAGAGCCGGAGTCCAATCCTCGCCCGCCTCGAAACGTTCGACCGTTCCCCTGATCTGCGCTTCGGTGCCGTCGAGGCAGCACACGCAGCCGAGAAAATGCGGGAAACTTTTGAGATAACCGGACATCTCCAATTGCCGGCGGCTCATCACCGGCGGGAACCGCAACACTTCGGTTCCCGGCTCGCGCTGGCGCGAAATGAGTGCAGCGAGGCCGTCAACGACATCCTCGAAGGCGGCTGTGCGGGCGTAGACACCGTGGATGCCAGACGGCAGCAATAGCGCCTCGGCGAGTGCGTCGAGCGAACGGGTTGCCGGTCTCGGCTCCTTGAAAGCAAGGTTCATGATGACGCCTCGTTTGTTCTTAGGAGGTTTTTTGGTTTAGTCGCGTAGCGACGCCGGAGCGCCGCTCAATAACGATGCCATGCCGACATTGGCGACGATGCGGTCGTTGCTGATCATGATCGGCGAAGACAGAATATCGCGCAGGTGACGGCCGATGCTGAACTCGCCGTCGTTACGGTAGCCGGAAAGCCCCGAGGCTTGCATCGCGCTCATGACTGTTTTCACGGCTAGCTCGGACGCGTTCACCTTGAGAAGGTTCATACCGGACTGAAAATCGACGGATTCGACCGCGACCGGATTGTGCGCCACCAGTTCGAAGCGCTGCAGAGAGCCGGCAACGAGGCCGCGGAGCATCCGCAACGACGCGCTGGCGCGGGTCAGATGGGTGGCGCCCGGCGGCATCGTGGCGTCCGCGCGATGCATCGCCCGGCGCACGAAAGCGCGGGCTCGATCGACAGCCGCGGCAGCGATGCCGGTCCAGGCACCGCTCCATGCCAGATGCGCAACCGGCATCATGGTCTGGACGTGAATTTCGTCGTAGCCGACAGGCAAAACCTGCTCAGGCACGCCGGACGCGATGAGCTTGAAGCCGTCGCTGCACGTGCCGCGCATCCCGAGCGCGTCCCAGCAGGATATCTTTTTCAGCTTGTAGTCCTGCTTGAGGAATACCACGAGCACCTGGTCGGCGCTTGCGGCATCCCGCGAACGTCGCGCCGTGGTGACGATGGCATCAGCCGCTTCGCCGTACGAGATGACAGTCGCCTGCCGCTCGAGCACGATACGGGTATCGCGCTGCTCGAGCGGAGCTTCACTGTTGCGCACGTCGCCGCCACGATTGCCCTCGGTGGTCGACGATGCAAGCAACAATTGCTCGTTGCAGATGCGGCGCATGAACAACTCATGCCACGCACTGCCACGGCCATGCCGCACAATGCAGGCGACCTTGGTCTGATGCATGGCGAAAATCATCGCCGTGGAAGCGCAGGCGCGGCCGAGCGTGTAGCAAACGTCGACGATATCCGAGATGCTTGCGCCCTCGCCGCCGAATTCGCCCGGAACCATAGCTCCAAGCAGGCCTTCGGCGCGCAAAGCCGCGATTGCCTCCGCCGGAAATCGCGAGTCGCTATCGACGGCGGCCGCGTATTTCGCGGCGATCGCCGCGACATTTTTGGCGCGGGCCGCCAGATTTTTCTCACCCGTTGCGTGTGGCACGCTCCGGGAAACAACTCTCACCGCCAAAGGCTGGACGGTCATGGATGCACTCACAGTTACCTCTCGCCGTCACGTCTTGATGGCATTGCCTTAAGGCGAGAGCTACTGCCAAAACGTGCCAAACACTGGGCAATAGAATGAAATTGCCTATGTTCTTTCGCATCAAGGTTACCATTCACAGGCCATCGAAGCGGCGAATGCGTTACCGGCGGTTAATCAAATGCTGATATTTGGATGCTAGGTTGTCCAGGAGATAGAGTTCACCGTGCTTGATCGCACCAACCATACTGCGGCGGATCGCGTGGCGGCGCTGGTACGCCGCGCCATGGGTAATCAGTCCATCGCCAAGCCGATCGGGCCCGACGACGATCTTCGCGCCTGCGGGCTCTCGTCGCTTGGCCTCGTCAATCTCATGCTTTCGGTGGAGGCGGAATTCGGCCTCGAGGTGCCGGAGCAAGAAATGACACCAACAAACTTCCGCACCATCGCGCGCATCGTTGAACTCGTCGACGGGTTATCCCGAACGAGCTCCAGCTGACCAAGAATTTCTGCGAAATGCGAATCTAGCGACCGGAGTCTTTGCCTAGAAATTGCAGCAGGGCCGCGACGTCCTTTTTTTCCGCGGTGAAATCCTCCGCGATGCGTTCGTAGAAGTGCGCGGCGCCCTGGTAAAGCTCGCGCGCGGCGGGATCGTCGCCGACGAAGCCGGCGATCTCCTGCATCTCCGCGATCCACCGGTAGGCTTTCGCCGGCATCAGCGGTAACTGCTGCCTGAACATCGCCAGCAAATCCTTCTGGCTGAACTCAAGTTCCTTGAGCAGCGCCTCGGCGGAACCACCGCGCGTCGCCGCGAGCATCATTGCCGCACCGATCGCCTGCGTGCCTTTGGTGATGCCGGCGTAGGACATTTTCAGCGCCGAAGCCGCGCTCAGCGGCCCGTCAAGAACGCGGATGTCGAGTCCGTATTCGCGCAACGCGGCAAAGCGGGGAGCGGCCGTGCCCGACGCATAGAAGCGGGGTCCGGCGTCGCCTTCCTTCGGCGGGGCACCGATGATCCCGGCGTCGACAAATGGACTGCCGGTGGGTGCGATCACTGCAGCGACCTGCTCGACGGTTGCCGGATTGATGGCATTGCAATCGACAAAGACCGGCTTTGCGTTGCTCACGGTCAGTGCCGGCGCCAGATGCTGCGCCAGCGCGAGTGCCTCGCCCGGCGGCAGAATAGACAGGATGAAGTCGGCGCCGGCGATTTCTTCGTCGCTCGCCGAGGTCATGCCGGCCGCCTTCGCTCGCGCGACGGTCGCGGTGCTGCGGCCCGCAAGCGATGGTAAGCACCGCGGCGCCACGATCGGTAAGCCGCTTCCCTACTCCCGCGCCCATTGCTCCAGGCGCGATGATGGCGACAACAGGCGGCATGGCATCCTCATTCAGCGAGCGAGCGAGGATGCATTTAGCAGAAAACCGCGCGGCGATGAAATGCGCGGCGGCGGCTTACACCGCCTCGGGCACGAGCCGATGAGCGCCGGGAAGTTGCAAGCGCCGCCGCAGCGCCGGCAGACGGCCGTCGGCACTCGGCTGATAGACTACCGTGAAGCGCGCAACCGCTTCGGTGAACGCCCGCGCGTCGGCCGGCTTTTTTACCTCGAAGGCATCAAAGCCGGCGCGCAGCAGAAACTGGAACTGATCGCGCAAGACGTCGCCGGTGGCGCGCAGCTCGCGGCGGTAGCCGAAGCGTTCGCGCAACAGGCGCGCCTGGCTGTAGGCGCGGCCGTCGCGGAACTTCGGGAACACCAGCGCCACCAGCGAAACGTGATCAAGCCATGGCGCAAGTTCCGCGACCTTGCGATCGTTCGGCCAGAGAACGCCAATCGGAGCATCGCGCTGAACAAGGTCGCGCGCATCGGCAATGAAACGCGCGCCCGGCACAATGACCGGCACCCCGTGCGGGATCGGCGCGTCATCGAGTGCCCGCACAAAAGGATCTTCGACGATATGGCCGGATTTAACGAGTGGCATAGACGCGCTCCCTGAATGGTTCGACGCCGGTTCGCTTGACGGTATCGATGAACAACTCGTCCGGCCGATCGCGCAGCTCGACATAGGCCGTCGCAATATCCTCGACGACATCGGCCACTTGCGCATAGGGCACCGCGGGACCGAGCAACACGCCAAGCCTGGCGTTTTCGTCAGCCTTGCCGCCGAGCGTGATCTGATAAAACTCCTCACCATTTTTCTCGACGCCGAGAATGCCGATGTGGCCGACATGGTGATGGCCGCAGGCGTTGATGCAGCCGGAAATGTTGATGTGCAGCCGGCCGAGGTCGCGCGCCAGTTCGTGGTTGCGGAAGCGCCGCGTGATCTCCTGCGCGATCGGGATCGACCGGGCATTTGCAAGGTTGCAGTAATCGAGGCCGGGGCAGGAGATAATATCGGAGACCAGACCGACATTCGGCGTGGCGACGCCTAATGCGTCGAGCGCACGCCACAGCGCCGGCAGGTCGCGCTGCGCAACATGCGGCAAAACGAGATTCTGCTCATGGCCGACGCGGATCTCGCCGAACGAGTAACGGTCGGCAAGATCGGCAATCGCATCCATCTGCTCGGCGGTGGCGTCGCCCGGCGTACCGCCTTCCGGCTTGAGCGACAGCGTCACGATGGCATAGCCCGCGGCTCTGTGATTGGCGACTGAATTGCCCATCCAGGCGTCGAAATCGCGATCGGCGCGTCGCGCTTCGGCTAGCTCCGGCGGGCCATCGTCAAGCGCTTCGTAAGCCGGATAGACAAAGCGGCGGCCGATCTCCGCGAACGCGGCGGGGTCGAGGGCCAAAGCGCTGTCCTTGATGCTTTGCCACTCCGCCTCGACTTCCCTGGCGAAAGCTTCGGCGCCGAGTTCGTGAACCAGTATCTTGATGCGCGCTTTGTAGATGTTGTCCCGCCGGCCGAACTCATTGTAGGTGCGCAGGATCGCCTCGACGTAACTCAGCACGTCGCGCTTGTGCAGAAACGGCTTGATCGTTTTGGCGAGGAAAGGCGTGCGGCCCAGTCCACCGCCGACCATCACCTCGAATCCGGTCTCGCCGGCACTGTTGCGATGCAACCGCAGCGCCAAATCGTGCACCGCCAATGCCGCCCGGTCGTGGCTCGATGCGCCGACGGCGATCTTGAACTTGCGCGGCAGAAAGGAAAACTCCGGATGCAGCGTCACGTGCTGGCGAACGAGCTCGGCCCACACCCGCGGATCCTCGATTTCGTCGGGCGCAACGCCGGCCCACTGGTCGGTCGTTATATTGCGCACACAATTTCCGCTGGTCTGCATGCCGTGCATGCCGACTGTGGCCAGGTCGGCCATGGCGTCCGGCAATTCCTCGAGCTTGATCCAGTGGTACTGAATGTTCTGGCGGGTGGTGAAGTGCGCGTAGCCGCGATCGTAGCGGCGCGCGACGTGCGCCAGCTTCCGTAGTTGCGTCGACGAAAGCGTGCCGTAGGGAATGGCGGTCCGCAGCATGTAGGCGTGGAGTTGCAGATAGACGCCATTCATCAGCCGCAACGGCTTGAATTCTTCCTCGGTCAATTCGCCCGATAGCCGGCGGGCGACCTGGTCGCGGAATTCCGCGACCCGCTCGGTCACCAGCGTCCGATCGAGGTCGTCATAAAGGTACATGCGCTCAGCTTCTATTTCGGTGGCGGCCCAGGCCCGTCGGTTGGGGCAGAGACGCGCTAAGCCCCGAATGTCAGCGGCAAATCAATTGTGGGCCCGCTCAGCCGGATGAGTTCGCGAAGATTCCCCGGTCGTACTTCTCCGTCGCCGGTCAGCTTGACCGGCGCTGCATAAGGATCGACCGCGCGGCGGCCGTCGGCGGCCGCGGCGTGTATCAACTCACGCGCTGTTGAGGCGTCGGTTGTCACGGCGGCGGCGCGAAGATCGGTGGTCCAACCGCCGTCGGCGCGGCGATACACCACCGCACCGTCACCAACGCGATTGGCCGTCACCACGACAGGCCCGGTGATTTTGAGTTTCTTTTGCTCTAGTGGCGAAGTCATTGCTTCCTCTGGTCCCTCGACCGGTCCGAGCGGATGCCCGGCACCGAGAGGGGAATGACTTTCTATATAGAGGCAGATAAGCGCCAGAAAAAGAAGATTATTCTACCAAATAGCGATCACGCAGGAGTGCAATCTCTCTCACAAAGAGGCTCTGGCGAGAAAGTCCTTGTTCCGTTGGCCTGTGACCCCGCGGCCCGACAGGAAGCGCTCGGGTTTCCGGCCATACGGACTGTGATCATTCCTCGGGCACAGGACCGCACCATCCGGGCAGGTAGCCGGCTTCGGTGCTTTTGGCCAAGGCCAACGCTTCCTCGAGCGCGTGATCGAAGTCTTGCTGCACCGCTTTACGCTTCAAGCGCCGGCGCAGAAAATCCGCCCAGATGAACTCGCTGAACGGCGTCGTATCCTTGGCGTAGCCGCCGGCGCGGCGGAGTTCACCCGCGAGCGAGCGGAACGGATCGTCAACGAGCTCGGTGACCGACTTTGGAATGTCGCGGTAGTGGCAGCGGCGGCCTTCCTGGTCGAAGGGGTGCATCCAGTTGCGGTTGTCCATGACCGTCCAAAATGCATCGGCGTCCAGCGCGCTCAGGTTTGCCATCACCGTCACGGCGACATCCTTCACGCCCTCATCGTGCAAAGCGCGCGCGAGATGGTGGTGATCGACAACGTAATTCCGGTGCTTGGGACCGAGGATCACCGGAATCATGTGCTTGCCGAGGAACTTGCCCCCCTTCTTCGCGGCGGTCTCGCGCCAGCGCTTACGTTTGGCGAGCACTTCGCGCATGCCGACGGTAATCTGGGTCGGACGCAGATCGACGATGGTAACAGTGGTCAGTAACGGTTCGCGAACGGTCATGACAGTTTACCGATCTAGTTTGCCGATCTAATTTGCCGAGGCGTTCACAGCACCGCTGAGCTTGTCGAACAAGCCGGCGATATCCTTTCGGATAGCCGCCAGCTTGGAAAATTGCTCGGTGAGGCCGGCAACGCGATCCTCGAGGTCCCGTTTGGTCTCGCTGAACTTCTTTACCCGCTCGGCGAGGCCGCCTTCGTCGTCCTCCTCGATATGCCTGATCTTGGCGAAGAGCCGATCACGCATCTGCCGCAGCTCGTCGACAAGGTTCGCAACGCCGCCATTGTCTGCTTCCAGCGGGGCGAGCCTGGATTGTAACTCGCTGAGCTTGGTCTTCAACTGGGCGAACGCGGCGGCCCGGCGCTCGATCTCGTCGAGATGGGATTGCGTTCCTTCAATAAAGGTTGCGAGTTCCTCAACGCGGGTATCGATGTCGACCGCGCCTTCAGTCTGCGGCGTGCCCCCGAGTACGTTGAGCGCCCGGTCGAAGCGCTCGAACAACGCGGTCAAGTCGTGACGCAGCGTCGTCAGCTTGGCGAATTCCGCATCGAGCGATGAAAGGCGATCGTCCAGCACCTTCTTTTCGTCGGTAAATTTCTGCACGCGCGCCGTGAGCAGGCCTTGCGGCGTCTGCTCGAGAGAACCGATTTCCTGGGCAAGCTGGTCGCGCGCCGCGCTTAACTCCTTGACGCGGCTGACAATGCCATCGCGAGAGGCAGCGAAGGGCGCAAGCCTTGTTTTCAGCGTGCCGTAATCCTCCTGCAAGCCGGTGATCGCCTGCGACGCACGCTCGATGTCATCGCAGCGCTCATGGCCCTGCCTGACGAAATCCATCATCTTCTTCAGATTGATATCCAGCGCGACGGCATCGTCCCCGCTGACGACATCGGCAAGCGACCGTTCGATATCGCTTTGCCGGCTGTCGAGGTCGTCAAAATGCCGCTCGATCAGCCGCCTTTTCTCCAGCACGGGCGCGAGCCGATCCTGCAATGCCTTTTGCTGGGTGCGGATTTCCTCAACGCGCGCCGCCAAGTCGCCGATCTCGTTGCGGCCATCTTGAATTTGCGTGAAGCGCTCGGCCTCGCTGAGCCGCTGCTTCATGGTGCCGATAGCGTCTTCCGGATCGGTACGGGTCAGGTATCCTATCGCCGTTTCGGCCTCGCCCTGCGGCTTCACCAGCGCCTTTACCCCCTGCCGCACACCGTCAAGCCGCAACTCGAGCGCCTGCGCCGCCCGGCGTTGCAGCACCATCGTCTCGCCCAGCCAGACCGCCGCCGGAACAAGGAAAAGCGGCACAAGGACGATCACCGCCCAGGCGAGCTTAGAGACAAGCGGCTGCGACCAGAATACATTCACTACCGCCGCCGCTTGACGGCTGTCGACCAGGATCAGGAAGCCGAGCGCCAGCACGAAAAGCAAGCCGCAAACGATCAAGACATTGCGCAAGGAGAAAGACGTCACGCGATCATACTCCGCTCCGCGTGTTTGGTACGACAGGAGCGCCCGGCACACAAGTGTGCGCCACCGACCGCGCAGCCGCTGCGACGGTCCGCGGCAGCCGCGGCAAACGTGGACAACGGCAACGAAGCTCGCTATGGGCGTTGGTTGCGGATCATGAGCCAATCATGAGCAAATATCGGCATGTCGGCGCGATCTGGCTTGTTATTAATGCCGTTATTGGCGTCAGTATCCTTATTGGCGTCGCGGCCGCCGGGCCTGCGGCGCAAAGCGAGGAAAGCGCCGGTCAAGCCGCCGCGGACGCAACCAAACCGACGGCTTGCAAGCGCCCATCCTTCCGCATTGTCGTGGACGTCGGCCACACCGTCGACGTACCCGGCGCCCTCAGCGCCCGCGGCGTCACCGAATACTCGTTCAATTTGAAACTTGCCGAAGCGATCAAGCAGTCGCTCGTTGACGCCGGGTTCGAAAACACCGTGTTGCTGGTGACAGCCACGGCGCCCTGGCGCGGACTGATGGAGCGCGCCAGGCGCGCCAACGCCATGCACGCCAATCTCTTCATCGCAGTTCACCACGACTCTGTACCGGACCAACTGATCGAGACATGGCAATACGAAGGGCAGGAGAACCATTTCAGCGATCGTTTCTCCGGCTACTCCATTTTCGTTTCCAATGACAACGCCGACCGCAGCGGCAGCCTGGCATTCGGCCATCTGTTGGGAAAAAATCTGCAGGCACGCGGCCTGCAATACACGCCACACTACACCCTGCCGCTGATGGGTCGCTACCGCCACCAGCTTCTCGATGCTGATGCCGGCGTATACCGGTACGATCAGCTGCTGGTGTTGCGGCACACCGCAATGCCGGCAGTGCTGCTGGAAGCCGGTTCCATCGTTAACCGTAAGGAAGAGCTGGAATTGGCAACCGACGATCGCCGCGCGCTCACCGCCAATGCCGTCACCGCCGCAGTCGCGGATTTTTGCGGAATGCGGGCGCACCCGAGCGGCGAGCCGCCGCTCAAGCGAGCGCTTTCGGCCAAACCGATGACGGCCGGCCGCGGCGGTCCAGCTGGGCTTGCGCGCTAAAGTCTTCCCCTGCCGAGAAAAAATTTCAACTTCCGGAATAAACCGCCGGGCTGTCAGGTCTTGTATGGCGACGCAACGGGCGTCGCCATCCGCAGGGGCAGATGCTTGCAAAAAGCGGCCCTCGCGCTGGCCTGCGCCTTGTACGGGCGTCCCGCAAAAAAGTTTCGGCATCCGGGAATAAATCGCCACCTCGCCCGATCTGGTCCTCGGAGGCCGATTTTGGCTGCCCCTGATGGAGAAATCCCAATGAGTGAATTCGACCGTGAGGATGGGTTAAGCCGGCGCAAGGTACTCGAGTGCATGACTTGGGCCGGCACCGGTCTGCTGTGGACGGTTTCCGGCGGCATCCCGCGCACCCTCGGTTTGATCGACGAGGCCACGGCGGGAGAAGCACGCGGTCTGACGTTCCTGCAGATCAGCGATAGCCACGTCGGCTTCGACAAGCCGGCAAATCCGAACGCGATCGGGACGCTCGAAGAGGCGGTTGCGAGGATCACGGCGATGCCGGTCAAGCCTGCCTTCATGATCCACACCGGCGACATCAGTCATTTGTCGAAGGTGTCGGAGTTCGACAACGCGGACCGCATCATTTCGCAGACCCGGCTCGATGTGCACTACGTGCCCGGCGAACACGACTTCCTCGACGAAGAACGAAAGCTTTATCTCGAGCGTTACGGCCGCGGCACCAAGGGCGCCGGCTGGTACAGCTTCGATGCAAATGGCGTGCACTTCATCGGCCTCGTCAACGTCGTCGACCTGAAGGCCGGCGGCCTGGGCAATCTCGGCAGCGATCAGCTCGAATGGCTGGCGGCTGACGTGAAGGGCCGCTCGGCCTCGACGCCAATCGTGGTCTTCGCCCACATCCCGCTCTGGACCGTGTATCCCGAATGGGGCTGGGGCACCGAGGATGGCGGCCGCGCTCTCGAGTTACTCAAAGGCTTTGGCTCGGTGACGGTCCTCAACGGTCACATCCATCAGGTCATGCAGAAGGTCGAAGGCAACGTCACCTTCCACACCGCCCGCTCGACCGCGTTTCCGCAGCCCGCACCGGGAACCGCACCGTCGCCCGGCCCGATGAAAGTCGCCGACGACAAACTGCGAACTCTCCTCGGCACCGCAACCATCAACTTCCAGCAAGGCAAGGAGCGGCTCGCGATTATCGATACCCCGCTCCAAGGCTGAGCGAGGGGACAGCCATGCAAAACAGTTTCCGCAGCTTGATCATCGCAGCGGCTTTTGGTGCCGCCGTTGCGCCGCCGCTCGCGTTCATCGTTCAACCGGTCGAAGCGCAGAATGCACCCGGTGCGGTGGCCATCGACAATTTCACCTTCAATCCACAACGATTGACGATAAAGGCCGGCACCACGGTTACCTGGACCAACAAGGACGATATTCCGCATGCGATCGCAGCGGTGAACAAGCAGTTCAAATCAAAGGCGCTGGACACCGACGACGCCTATTCGTTCACCTTCACCACCCCCGGCACTTACGAATATTTCTGCTCCCTTCATCCACACATGACCGGCACGATCGTGGTAGAAGCTGAAGCAGGCGGCGGCGCCACGCAGTAATGCTTGATCGGACGCGGCAACCGGCGTTGGCGGCGTTGTGGACGGCCGAGCGCGAGACCGGGCACAAAACCATGTCAGTTGACGGCGAGGCCGACAGAGCCCGGCGGTTTCGCGAGGCGGCGTTACCGCATCTCGACGAAGTGTACACGCTCGCCCGCTATCTGATGCGCGACGCTGCCGACGCCGACGACGCGGTCCAGGAATGCTATCTTCGCGCGTTGCGTCATTTCGACAGCTATCGCGGTCCGGCCGTAAAGCCGTGGCTGCTCGCGATCCTGAGAAATGTTTGCAACGCCGAGTTCGCCCGGCGCGCGACGCAGCCGGCGCCGTCCGAACAGACCGGCGACGACCAAGCGGCCGATGCGCCGCCGCTGTGGCAGGAGCCGCAGCGTTCACCCGAGGCGGAATTGCTCCGCCGTCGGGACGGCGAAACCATCCGCCGGCTCGTCGCCGCACTGCCGGCAGCATTCCGGGAAGCCATCGTGCTGCGTGACATTAACAATCTCTCGTATCGCGATATCGCCGAAGTCGCGGGCGTTCCGGTGGGAACAGTGATGTCGCGGCTGGCCCGGGCGCGCACCATGCTGCGCGCGGCCTGGAACGTCGAAGAAGGTGCCGCGTCATGAATTGTTCCGAAGCTGAAATTCTCATCCATGCGCTGATCGACGGCGAACTCGACGCCGGGCATGCCAGCGAGGTCGAGGCGCACGTTGCCGGGTGTCCGGCCTGCGCCGCCAAGCTCGCGGCATTCCGCGCGATGCGCCGGGAAATGATCGAAGCAAACTTGAAGCAATCGGCGCCGCTCTACCTGCGCAACCGAATTGAAGCGGCATTGCCGGCGGCTTCGGTCGGCCGCGCAACCGAGGTGGCTGCGCCGCGATATAGTCGCTGGCGCCGCTTCTTCGCCGGCGGTTTTGCATTGGGAACGGTGCTCTCCGGCGCGATTGCGGCGAGCCTTGTCATTGGCGTGTTTCACAATGATCAGGAACAAAGAATAGCCGGCGAAGTGGTAACGGCGCACTTGCGCTCGCTGCAGCCGGGCCACCTCACCGATATCGAGACAAGCGACCAGCACAACGTCAAGCCGTGGTTCAACGGCAAGCTCGACATGTCGCCGCCGGTGGTCGATCTTACGGCCCAGGGCTTTACGCTGATCGGTGGCCGTCTCGACGACATCGACGGCGAAACCGCGGCGGCGATCGTTTACCGCCGCCGCCACCACGTGATCAATCTTTTCGTCGCACGCCGGCTCGGTGCCGAGCACAGGGAGATCGCGAGCGAAACGCGGCGTGGATTTAACGTCCGATACTGGAGCGACGCGGGCCTCGATTTCTGGGCGGTCAGCGACATCAATCCGGCCGAACTGGACGAGTTTTGCCAAAAGCTCAGGGCAGATCTGCATCCCCCACCCCCGCCTTCCTGACTGGTTTCCGCTGCCGTTACCGGCTAAACACCGAGTCGAAAGCGATGAACGCGCCGCCCGAAAAGGGCGAGGAAACCCCCTTGGCGCGCCGGACGTTAATCCCGCTCATGGATCAGCGCACCGACAAGGAACGTCGCCTGGACACCACCCCGGGCCCAGAAACGCGACCGGCGATCGGCGAGGCGCGCAAACCTCAGTCCTGGACCGATCGGATGCGCCGCCGGCGCCGAATGATCCTGACCATCGCCGCGCTGATCGTATTCGGCATCGTCGCGGTCATGATCTATCGGATCAATACGAGCGGCTATGAAACGACGGACGATGCTTTCATCGACGCCCGCACGGTGTCGATCAGCGCGCAGGTCGGCGCCGCCATCGTCGACGTGCCGGTGACGGACAATCAGCTGGTAGAGCCCGGCGCCGTGTTGGTGCGGCTCGACGACCGCGACTACCAGGCAGCGGTCGATCAGGCTGCGGCGCAAGTCGAGCAGGCCAAGGCCAACGTCGCCAATGTCGACGCTCAGGTCGCGGCACAGCAAGCCCGTATCGACCAGGCCGAGAAGCAAACCGCACAGGCCCAGGCGGCCTTAGCCTTCGCGCAGCAGCAGGAACAGCGCTACACCGGCCTGCTCAAAAGCGGCGCCGGCACCACCGAGCAGGCCCAGCAATATACCTCCGGCCTCCTGCAGGCCCAGGCGACCTACGCCGCGGCACAGGCCAACGCCGTGGCAACGGAAAAGCAGCTTCCGGTTCTGAAAGCGCAGCGCGACATCGCGGAGGCGCAGTTGGGCCAGGCGCGCGCCGCGAAAGAGCAGGCCGAAGCCAATTTGTCACGCACGCTGATTACCGCGCCGGTTGCGGGCCGGGTTTCAAGATTGACGGCCGCCAAAGGCAACTATGCCGCGGTAGGCCAGACGCTGATGATGTTCGTGCCGCGGGACGTTTGGGTCACGGCAAATTTCAAGGAAACGCAACTGTTGACGGTGCGGCCCGGCGATCCCGTCGATATCAGGATCGACACCTACCCCGACCGCAAATTCAAGGGACGCGTCGACAGCATCCAGGCCGGCAGCGGCACCGCGTTCAGCCTGCTGCCGGCCGAGAACGCCACCGGAAACTTCGTCAAGATCGTCCAGCGCGTTCCGGTCAAGATTGTATTCGACGAACCGCCCGACATATTGCTCGGTCCCGGCATGTCCGTGGTAGCGACCGTCCGGACGCGATGAGCGACCAGCGCGTCTATACCGGACCTCAAAGCCGCTCGGCGGCGGGCGATCGCAGTCCCTGGCTCATCGCCATCGTCATTTCAATTGCCACCTTCATGGTGGTTCTTGACACTGCCATCGCCAATGTTTCGCTGCGCTACATTGCCGGCAGTCTCGCAGTCAGCGTCGACGAAAGCACCTGGATCGTCACGACCTATCTCATCGCCAACGCGGTCATTCTGCCGATCAGCGGCTGGCTGTCGAACGTGATCGGCCGCAAGCGCTTCTACATGATCTGCGTCGCAGTATTTACAGTCGCATCGCTGTTGTGTGGGCTTGCTACCAGCCTCACTGCGCTGATCGTGTTTCGGATCCTGCAGGGTCTCGGCGGCGGCGGCATGCCCACGAGCGAGCAGGCGATGCTTGCCGATACGTTCTCGGTACGACAGCGTCCGCAGGCTTTCGCGATTTACGGCATTGCGGTCATCGTGGCGCCGACGGTCGGTCCCACCATCGGCGGCTGGATCACGGACAATTATTCGTGGCACTGGATCTTCTTCATCAACGTGCCTTTCGGTCTGCTCTCGCTGGTGCTCGTTCAGTGGCTTGTCGTGGAGCCGGACGTACTCGAGCGCGAGCGTGCAGAGCGCCTTGCCGGCGGGCTCAAGATTGATTGGGTCGGATTCGCGCTGGTCGCTTCGATGTTCGGCAGCTTGGAATTCGTGCTCGACCGCGGCCAGATCGACGACTGGTTTCACTCCTCGACCATCATCATCTTCGCGACCATTTCGGCCTGCTCGCTGATATTCTTCATTCCGTGGGAACTCACGCGAGACGATCCGATCGTGGATATCAGGCTGCTCGGCCGGCGCCAGTTTGGGATGGCATTCATTGTAATGCTTGCCGTCGGCGCCCTGTTGTTCGGTTCGAACCAGATCACGCCGCAACTCATGCAGACGAATTTTCCCTATACGGCGATGCTGTCTGGCCTCGCGATGATGCCCGGCGGCCTGGCGATGCTGGTCATGATGCCCATTATCGGACAGGTGGCTAGCCGGGTGCAGCCGAAATATTTGATCGCCACCGGCTTTACGATCATCGCGGCGGCCATGTGGTATTCGACCTCGCTTGTGCCCGATGCGAGCTTTAGCTACTTCGCAATGGTACGGGTCTTTCAGACGGTTGGGATGCCGTTCATGTTCATCCCGATCAACTCCGTCGCCTATACAGGCCTGCCGCAGCAAAAAACCGCCGAAGGTTCGGCGCTGATCAATGTGGCCCGCAATCTCGGGGGCAGCATCGGCGTATCGCTCGCCAACACCGAATTGGTGCAGCGGGCGCAGTTTCACCAGGCACGGCTGGTGGAGAATTTGACGCAGTCCTCGCCGGCCTTTCAATCGACGCTGCACAATTTGACGCAATACTTCACCCAATTTGGATCGCCCGCAAGCGCGCAACGGCGCGCGCTCGGTTACATCGGCCAGCTGGTCAGCGATCAGGCCGCGTTGCTTGGCTATATCGATATCTTTTACAGCTGGGCGGTATTCGCCGCCGTGCTTGTGCCGATCGTTCTCTTGTTGATCCGGCGCGTTGGACCGGCCAGCGGCCAAGCGGCGGTGGGACACTGACATTTTTGCTGGTTGACCGCTTGCCAGGCAGCGGCCGCCCTCATCCTGGGCAATGTCTTTGGCACGCCGAGGAAAATTGCGGCCGTGGCGAACGTTCCGTCCGGGCAAAGCGTTGGCACCGCAGCGGCGTTGAAGCAGCGGGAAACCGATGTCCCATCGATCAAAGCCAAAAAACAGGAAAGCGGAAATGTGACGCGCTTCCGCCATCAAAAGTCCATCGTGCATCGGCATTATTCTTGCTTGAGTTCGATTCCGTTGGGTTCTGGGGGGTCATGAAAGCCCCGGATGACGATGCCGGGGGAAAGGAGTTGCCAATGTGTGACTTTAGCCTCCAAAGTGTGCGATCGAGACCCGCGAAAGTCGGCGATAAGCTTGTGACGCGTGATTTCGGCACCGGAACGCGCGGGTTCGCCGCCGCCGACGATCTCGGCATGGCGGTATGTTTGTTGCCGGGCACGGAGCTGGCATTCGCCGGCGAAGTTGCGTGCCTGCCGGCCGGCCTGCTCGGTTGGAAGACAAAGACGATCAGCCATCAGACCGCAATCTTCCGTCAGGTTAACAAAGAGAAGTTGGCCGCGCATCACGACGCGCTCGAATTCCCAGATGGGCGCAACGTGCTGCTGACGCTTCTCTGTGAGGGCCAGGCGGCAACCGTGCTGCAACTGCCGGCGCAGCCCAAGACCGAAGCCGAAGCACGCGAACAGGAACGCGTCGGTTTCGTCGGTTGACGTAAATACGGCGATTCCGCTCTCCGCCGGCTGCAGACGCCGGCGGCGGAGCGGGAAATGTGAAGCCGGCCGCTTTTCCTGCGGCCGGCTTTTTTCTTGCCCGCCAGCGTATTTTAGCTATTGCTAAATTAGCCAATGCTAATATATATTGACCTGAAACATGAAGGAGGATGTCATGCCTCGCCAACCTGTTATCCGTGCTTTCTTCGACGAGCCGACCAATACGGTCAGCTATATCGTCGCCGACCCCGCTACCAAGCAGGCGGCGGTGATTGATCCGGTGCTCGACTACGATCCCGGCAGCAGCCAGGTCGACACCCGCTCGGTCGACGCGCTGCTGCGCGCCGCCGACGAACAGGGCTACACAATCGAATGGACGCTGGAGACCCACGCGCACGCCGACCATCTGTCGGGCTCGCCCTACATCAAGGCGAAGACCGGCGCCAAGATTGGCATCGGCGAGCACATCAAGGACGTGCAGCGTATTTTCCGTCCGGTTTTCGATGCCGGCGATCTCAAGACCGACGGCAGCGATTTCGATCATTTGTTCAAGGACGGTGAGCACTTCAAGATCGGCGAACTCGACGCCGAGGTGATCTACACGCCAGGCCACACCCCGGCGGACATTACCTACAAGATCGGGGATGCCGCCTTCGTCGGCGATACCTTGTTCATGCCGGATTACGGCACCGCGCGCGCCGACTTCCCCGGCGGCGACGCGCACCAGCTCTATCGCTCGATCCACAAATTGTTGGCATTGCCGCCGAACACGCGGCTGTTCATGTGCCACGACTACAAGGCAAAAGGCCGCGACGTCTACGCGTGGGAGACGACGGTTCAGGAAGAGCGCGACAAGAACGTCCACGTCAAGGGTGGCGTAAGCGAAGACGCTTTTGTCGCGATGCGTAACGCGCGAGATGCTACGCTCGCCGCGCCGCGACTCCTGCTGCCGTCGATCCAGGTCAATATGCGCGCAGGAAAGTTTCCCCCCGCACATACCAATGGCGTGCACTACCTCACCATTCCGGTGAAGTTCAAGAACGCCGAAGCGATACTCGGCTGACGGAGGAGCAATTGGCCGTACGGCTCGACGACGCGAGGGATTTGTCGACAAAGGCCGGCGAGGCGGCTCGCCTCCTCGCCGCGCTGGCCAATGAGAGCCGCCTGATGATCCTGTGTCAGCTGATCGAGGGCGAACTCTCGGTCGGCACGCTGGTTCAGGCTGTCGGTCTGACCCAGTCGGCGCTTTCGCAGCATCTCGCCAAGCTTCGCGGCGCCGGCATCGTCGCCACGCGGCGGGACGCGCAGACCATTTACTACCGGCTTTCGAGCGATGCCGCGGCCAGCGTCATCGCGACGCTGGCCGGGATCTATTGCCGGCCGCGCTCGCGGCGGGCGCCACACTAGAACAGGAGAAATTCAAATGCAGATCAAGTCGATCGATCCGGTTTCGTTGAAGAAGCGCCTCGATGAAGGCAACACCGTCCTCATCGATGTGCGCGAGGCGCACGAACATGCGCGCGAGCATATCGAAGGCGCACGGCTGGTGCCACTGTCGCGGTTCCAAGTCGAGGATTTTAGCGGACTTCGCGACAAGACCGCAGTTTTTCATTGCCAAAGCGGCGGACGCACCGGCTCCAATGCGCGGCTTCTGACGTCGAAGGGCTTCCGCGACGCTTATCACCTGGCAGGTGGCATCTCGGCCTGGAAGGCGGCCGGATTCGCGACCCGATCGAAACGCGCCGAGCCCGGCGAAAACAACCGCAAACGTTTCTGGCTGTTCTAAACAGGCGTATATGCAACGGCCATGGGTTTGTCTTGGGGCCAAGATGCGCTGGCCGTGCTGTCAGGCAGCGCGGTCGGGTTTTCTCTGGGACTGATCGGCGGCGGCGGGTCAATCTTGGCCGTGCCGCTGCTGCTGTATGTTGTCGGCATCGGCGACGCTCATGTCGCCATCGGCACCAGTGCCCTGTCCGTTTCCGCCAACGCCTTCGGCAATCTTGTCGGCCATTGGCGCGCCGGCAACGTCAAATGGCCCTGCGCTGCGACCTTCGCAGTCGCAGGCATTGCCGGAGCCGTGATTGGGTCGTCGCTCGGCAAGCTCGTTGACGGCCAAAGCCTTCTATTCCTGTTCGCGCTGGCGATGGTCGCGGTCGGCGTAGCGATGTTGCGGCCGCGCGCCGCGACGGGCGATCCCGGTATTCGTATAACACCCGGCATCGCCGTTCGACTTGTCGTGATTGGGCTCATCGTCGGAGCGTTTTCGGGATTTTTCGGCATCGGCGGCGGTTTCCTGATCGTACCCGGCATCATGCTCGGCGCCGGCATGCCGATTCTCAACGCCATCGGTTCGTCGCTGTTGTCGGTCGGCACTTTCGGTCTGACGACAGCGGTGAACTATTCTATCTCCGGTTTGGTCGACTGGAAGATCGCCGCCCTCTTCATCGTAGGCGGATTGATCGGAGGCTTTTTTGGCATGCGCGCAGCGATGCGTCTGGCAAAAAGCCGGCGGACGCTTACTTATATTTTCTCAGGGGTGATCTTTGCAGTCGCGGCCTACACGCTGGCGCGCACCGGCCTCCCGCCCTGGCTCTCGATACCTTGGCTCTCGATACCTTGGCTCTCGATTCGGTGAGAACGACAATGGCAAATTCCGTCACCATTCCCTGTCCGCATTGCCACACGCTCAATCGCGTTCCGTCCGAGCGGCGGGGCGAAGGCGGCAAATGCGGGAAGTGCCACCAGGCACTTTTTCAGGGACATCCGATCAGCCTCGATACGGCGCATTTCGATCGCCACGCCGGCGCGGCCGATTTGCCCCTGCTCGTTGATTTCTGGGCCGCCTGGTGCGGGCCATGCCGCGCCATGGCGCCGGTGTTTGAAGGAGCGGCAAAAGAATTCGAGCCGCGCCTGCGCTTCGGCAAGGTCGATACCGAGGCTGAGCCGAGCCTCGCGGCGCGCTATCAAATCCAGGCGATACCGACGATGATCCTGTTGCGCGGCGGACGGGAACTGGCGCGCCACAGCGGCGCCATGCCGGCAGGCGCGCTCCGCTCCTGGATCGCGCAGCACCTTAACGCCTAGAAACTTTCGCGTGATCGTTGAATACGGACCGACCGACTTTACGCGGCCGGCATTTTGATCTTGCCGATATCGAGAATCCTCATCACGAGCTTTTCGTAATACGGCTCCGTCGTGCCCGCGCGAACCTTGTGCAGGAAGTACTTCTCGAACGCCACTTTGGCGACATGGACCCAACGGCCGCTTGAGGCCCAATTGACGTTGCGTGGCGGATTTTGCGGCATGGCAACGAAAGCTACGCCGGAATCGCCGAAGTCGGCCAGGCAGATAGCGTTCCACGTAGCCTCGTGCGTCATTGCCTGACCCCGCACAAGCTGGCCGATATTGAGCGCCGACGCCATCACCATTGATTCTATCATGAATCCCGTCTTGGGCACCCCGCACGGAACAGGGGTCTGCTCGGCCGGCGGAATGGCGATGCACACTCCGACACCGAAGACGTTGCGGAATTTGGGATTGCACTGATATTTGTCGACGATGATGAAGCCCCGCGGGTTGGTCAGGCCTTCGATTCCGCGTAGCGCGGCAATACCGCGGAATGCCGGGATCATCATCGAGAACTTGAACGGCACCTCATGGGTCTTTTTCGGCTTGCCGTCCTCGTCGACTTCGGTCGCACACACCTTGTCGGCGTCAACCTTGTCGACCTTGGCATTGACGATCCATTTGATGTGGCGCTGGCGCATTTCCGCTTCGAGCACGCCCTTGGTATCGCCAACGCCGCCAACGCCGAGATGGCCGATATACGGTTCCGCGGTAACGAACGTCATCGGCACCTTGTCCCGGATGCGCCGACGGCGCAGATCGGTGTCCATGATCATGGCGAACTCGTAGGCAGGGCCGAAGCAGGAAGCGCCCTGAACGGCTCCGACGACGATCGGGCCGGGATTCTTGCAGAATTCCTCCCAGCTCTGATTGGCCGCAGCCGCATGATCGACGTCGCAAATCGATTTTGTGTTGCGCTCGGGCCCGAAGCCCTCGATTTCGTCGAAGGCGAGCTCGGGTCCAGTAGCGACGACCAGATAATCGTAACTTATCGACGAGCCGTCACCGAGTTCGATGCGGTTCTCGTCCGGATGGACGCGCTGAGCACCGGCGGCGCTGAAACCAACGCCGTGCCGCGGCAGGACTGACGCAAGGTCAACGACAATATCGTTCTTCTCGCGCCACTTCACCGCAACCCAGGGATTCGATGGCGTGAATTGAAAGAAGGGCTTATTGGATACCAGCGTGACGCGGTCTTCTTTGCGCACTGTGTTCTTCAGCTCGTAAGCGCACGATACGCCACCGATGCCGCCGCCAAGCACGACGATATGCGACATTTTTTCCTCTCCTCTGGCCGAGCCTTAGGCCCTTTTTTCTCCAACTACATCAAAAGCGGGCGGTTGACCAGCGCATTGATCCATATCAACTAAGCCCGCGCTGGAACTGGAAGCAGGGAAGATCAGTTCGTTGTCCCGTCATTCGATGAACGAAGAACCCGCCCCCACCAAAACGGCGCCAACCAACGACGCGACGGGAGACGAACCGCCGACGACGACGCGATCACTGTTCTGGACGGTTTTTCCGTCGATCATGCTGCCGATGTTTCTCGCGGTTGCGGATCAAACGATCGTCGCAACTGCCCTGCCGAACATCGCCGCCGACCTCGGCGAGGTCGAGCGGATCTCATGGGTAGTGGTGTCCTACCTGATCGCCAACACCATCGCAGCGCCCGTTTATGGACGCCTGGGCGACTCGTTTGGTCGGCGCCGCATGATCCTCATGGCGTTGGCGTTGTTCGTCGCCGGATCCGTGGCTTGCGCGTTCGCTCCCACTATAACGCTCTTGACGGCGGCGCGCGTGCTGCAGGGATTTGGCGGCGGCGGACTCATGAGCTTGTCGCAGGCGCTCGTCGGCGAGACCATTCCGCCGCGCGAGCGCGGCCGTTATCAAGGCTACCTCGCTGGAGTATCGGTCGCTTCCAGTACATTCGGACCGATCGCCGGCGGCTATCTCACGCAAGCGTTCGGCTGGCGCTCAATTTTTCTCGTCAACGTCCCGCTCGGCCTCGCCGCGGCTTTACTGGTGGTGCGGCTCAAAGCGCAGCCGGGCGACGGACGGCCCACCAAATTCGATGCGCCGGGGCTGGTGTTGTTCACGTTGTTCGTGAGCCCGGTCATCTTGGCTCTCGAACAGGCCCCGCGTATGGACACGCGCGCATTGCCGGCGATCCTGGGCTTGCTGGCTTTCGGCGCGGCCGCGCTGTTGGTGTTGATATGGCAGGAGAAGCACTCTAGCTATCCGCTTATTCCACCCACATTGTTCAGGGAATTGTCGGTCTGGCGAGCCGACGGGTTGGCCGCCTGCCACGGAGCGGCGCTCGTTTCGCTGATCACATTCCTGCCGATCTATCTGCGCGCCGTTCGCGGCGCGTCGCCCGCCGAGACCGGCCTGTTGATGCTGCCGATGATGTTCGGGATCGGCATCGGTTCGTTGGTCACCGGTCAGCTGGTGACGAGAACGGGCTTGACCGCCGTATTCCCGACCTACGGATTGCTGGCGGCAATGATGAGCTTTTTGTTGCTGGCTTTTGCGGTGCCGCATCTGAGTTTGATGGCGCTGCCCTGGGTGTTCGGCGTCACCACGTGTTTCATGGGCACGGTCATGGGGGTGGTCCAGGTCACTGTTCAAGCCGTCGCCGGGCCGCGGATGCTGGGTGCCGGCGCGGCCATGGTGCAATTCTCGCGTTCGGTCGGCGCCGCCTTCGGAACCGCCGCCGTCGCCGCCGTGCTGTTTTCTGTTCTCGCAGCCACAGACAGCGAGACCGCAAGCCTGTTCGGAAGCATGATCGACCGCGGACCGGATGCCATCGCGGGGCTGGCGCCGGCGCGGCAAGCGATCATCCAAACGGAAATCGGTGAGGCGTTCCGGGCCGCCTTCCTGACGATCGCGGCGTTTACCGGGATCGGCGCGTGGCTCGCCTTTTCGATGCCGCTGCGGCGTGTTTAGCGGTCCGAAAGGCAGGTTTCGGGTGGGCACCGGAACCACAACGACGCTAGGAAACGCGTAACGCAGGAAATCGAAAATTATGCTGCATTACAGCGCAAACGCGCTGTGCTCGCGAAGGAGCCCGGTATGAACGCCATCGCCAAGATCGCACCGTCTGGCTCAGAGCCGGTGGAATGCCGGGTAGGCCAATACGATTGGAACACGATCGGCTCGACGCTTGACGCGTTCGGCTGCGCTGTTTTGGAGAACTTATTGACGGCGAGCGAATGCCGGGAAATCGCCGCGCTCTATCCGCGCGAAGAATGTTTCCGCAGTCACGTGCGGATGGCCCGCCACGGTTTCGGAAAAGGCGAGTACCGCTATTTCAAATATCCGCTGCCCGGTCTCATCGGCGATCTGCGCACGGCATTGTATGCGCGCGCAGCCATCTTCGCCAATGCGTGGAACGAAAGGATGAGCTTGGATCTACGGTATCCAAGCGACCATGTCGATTACCTGAAAATCTGTCACGAAGCGGGACAAGTGCGCCCGACCCCGTTGCTGCTGCAATATGGCCCCGGCGACTATAATTGTCTGCATCAGGATTTGTACGGTGATCTCGTCTTCCCGCTGCAAGTCGCCATCCTGTTGTCGGAACCGAACCGGGATTTTACCGGCGGTGAGTTCGTTCTGACCGAACAGCGGCCGCGAATGCAGAGCCGGGTCGAGGTAGTTCCTCTGCGGCAAGGCGATGCGGTTCTCTTTGCCGTCCATGATCGTCCAATGCGCGGGAACTAAGCGAAACTACCGCGTCAACCTGCGTCACGGCGTGAGCCGTATCCGCTCAGGCCACCGTCACACGCTCGGCATCATTTTTCACGACGCGAAATAGGTTTGCGCTCGTACCAGGTTCAGCCGCGCCTTGTAGCGCTGGATTTTCCGTCACTTCGGCGGAGCGGATAGTTGCCTGCGCCCTGCGTTTGACGTGATCGGCACGACCCCTATAGGCTTCCGCGCTATGCCTCTGTGAAGAAGGCAACGCCAGGAACACCGGGAGGTTCACATGCCGAAGGTCAAGGCGAATGGCATCACCATGAATTATGAACAGCAAGGGGCCGGCGAACCGCTCGTCCTTATCCCCTTTCTCGCTGCGGACAATGCCTGCTATGCCTTCCAAGTTGCGGATTATGCCAAGCACTTCACCTGCATTTCCGTCGACCCGCGCGGCGCCGGCGAGACCGACAAGCCGGCCGGCGCTTATTCGATGGAATTATTCGCCGACGATGTTGCCGCCTTCATGCGGGCGATCGGCGTGCAACGGGCGCATGTGAGCGGCCTGTCGCTCGGCGCGGCCACCGGATTATGGGTCGCCGCTAAATATCCCGAACTGGTCAAATCACTGTCCCTTCACAGCGGCTGGACCAAAAGCGACCCGTTCCTCAAGACCGTGGTCGAAGGCTGGCAGAGCATCGCCAAGGGCCTCGGCAGCGTCACGGAAATGGTCGTCCAGGGTATCTTTCCATGGTGCTTCACGCCGGAACTCTATGCGGCCAAGCCGGATTATATCGACCAGCTTGCGGCCTTCGTCCGCAGCCGGCCCAAGCAGCCGTTTGATGCCTTCATCCAGCAATCGAACGCAGTGATTGCGCATGACGCTGCGGCGCAACTCGGCCGCATCAAGGCGCCAACTCAGATTACGTTCGGCCGCCACGACATGGTGACGTCAACACGCTTTGCGGACGCGATGAAGAGCGGAATCAAGGAAAGCGAGCTTTTGGTTTTTGAGACTTGCGCGCACGCTCCCATCTACCAAAGCGTGGCCGAGTTCAACGAGAAAACATTAAGCTTTCTAAAACGCCACTAGGTTCCGTCGTCAGGACACCTAAACCGGCGGCCGGTGCGCGAGCCAGCGGCCGGCCTCGGCGGCGGCGAAAAAGTCAGCCAGCGCCGCGTTGAACGCCGCCGGCTCCTCGCTGGTGATGTTGTGGCCGGAGCGCGGA
Organism: uncultured Alphaproteobacteria bacterium; assembly: GCA_963777635.1. Taxonomy (GTDB): domain Bacteria; phylum Pseudomonadota; class Alphaproteobacteria; order Rhizobiales; family Xanthobacteraceae; genus BOG-931. The sequence goes on along the minus strand of CAVZSB010000042.1, from coordinate 69,700 downwards.
ACGACCAGCAGTCCCGCGGTCGGCACGGTGCGCTTGAGAAACAGACTGCCCTCGAGGCAGCTTTCGTCCTCGTCGCCGACGATGACGAGAAGCGGTACGGAGAAACGCCGCAAATCCGCTTCCATGTCCCAGAGCGTTGGGCGCTTTGCTTGCAGCATCGACATCGTCAGCGCGTGGCCTTGCGCGGAATGTTCCGCAAGCATCCGGGCAAATTCCGCAAATCCGCGCGGATCCTTGTATTTGTGGCTGTGCCGCGTCGGGTTGTCAGCGTAGATCGCGGCGGCTTCGGCGATGCTATTTTCCGTGAACAGCTTGGCATTCTCCGCCGCGACCTTGCGCATCGCTTCGCGCTCCGCTGGATCGGCCACCGAGCCCCAGCCGCAGCCGGCGGCCGTCACGGAAATGCAGCGATCGCGGTTGCGGATGCCGACATGCAACGCCGTATAGGCGCCCATGGAGTGACCGACAATGTGCGCGCTCACGATGCCCAGCGCATCCATGATCGCGATCACGTCGCCCCGCGCGATCTCCTGACCATAGCGCGCCGGATCGTCCGGCACATCGGATGGCGGATAGCCGCGCGCCGAAAACGTGACGCAGCGATGCGAACGCGCGAAGTAGCGCATTTGCGGTTCCCAGGTGCGGTAGTCACCGGCGAATTCATGGACGAAGACGACCGGCGTGCCCGTGCCGGCCTCTTCGTAGTAAAGCCGGGTTCCGTCAGTGCTGGTGATCATCGGCATCGCGGCGTCTCGCGTTGTTGTGCTCTGCTGAAGTTTGGCACTACGCGGCTTGCGAAAGCAATTCGACCTCGCTGGCGAGCGTCACCGGCTCGGGCAGTTCGGCCCCAGCCGGGTCGTAACCTACGGCACGCAATATTCCGGCGGCCGGAATCATGGCGACCGCAAGCCGCGTGTAAGGATTAAGCACCGGCCTGCGCACCCAGTCGAAACCGCTTGCCGAGATGGAGCCGTTCCATTCTTTAAGGCTTTCGCGCCGCGCGCGGCTATAACCTGCGGCCTCGGCAAACGAACTGACCAAAAGCCGGCGCATACCGATGCGCCCCTCCCAACCCGGACGGCTCGGCACCCAATCATTGGCCGCGCAGGTATCCTCCACCCGGGTGACGAAACCGGTTTCGGTCCGCTCGATCACGCAGCGTTCGTTCGCTGCGCAGCCGACAAGCGTGTAGATCACCGGACGCGCGACCGGCGTTTCTTCGAGCAGGCGCCGCGCTGCGGCATAATCCCCGCACTCCTCGAAAGCCTGGCGCAAAAGCTGGTCCGGCGGCATACGGTCGGCTGCCGCCCAAGCGCGTAACGCATTCGCGGCGTAGTCGTAGGGACGAAGCCAGCGATGCCGCGTCCGCCGCCACATCGGCGCCTGGTTGAGCGCGGCGCCAAAGCGTCCGGGCGCCATGGCGGTGAGCACTCCCACGTAGCCAGGCCAGGTGACGCTGACGAAATCCCCGCATTGGCCGCGCATGCGCGCAAGCTCGGTGTGGTGCCCGAGACCGCGAAACGGCCAATCGAGCGTACGCGCCAGCCACGGCACGCCGCTCCTGCTCACCGGCGCGCGCGGTGCATCCCCATTGATACGAGGCATTCAGCAACCACACCCCTGAAAAACCCAGCGAGGCGGCAATCTGCGCAATCTCGGCAACATAAGGCGAGCGGGAGCGGGTCAGTGAGCGATGCGACAGCCAGTCGAGAGCCGGCACAAACGGCCGCGCCGCCCGCGGGAAAAAAGCGATGCAGGCGTCGCGCAGTGCGCGCGCCCGCTCGGCGCTTTGCCGCGCGTGCAGGGGTGGCCCGCCGTCGCGGACGTCGACAAGAGGGATGGCTTTCAGCGGCACTGTCATTGCAACGACACACACCTTCCACGACCGACTCAATGTCGGATTCGGAGTTTCCGTCCATGTCGCTAGCGCATCATTACGTCAAGGGCCGGGCGGAGGCCGGGCAGCGGCCGAGCGACGCCACGGCGTGACGCGCACGAAAGCGCTGCGATTAAAGCCCTTGGCGCAGGTTGCGCAGGCTGCTTCATTGCGCCAATGAAGACGACGACCGCCCCGGCACTACAGGATAGCGAGCAGCCATGACCAACAGTAAAAGCATCCCCAAACGCACACTCGGTTCGTCCGGCGTCGCGGTATCCGAGATTGGGCTCGGTTGCATGGGCATGTCGCCCGGGATTTACGGTCCAACCGACGAGGCCGAGGCCATCGCGACGATCCGCGCCGCGGTCGAGGCGGGCATTACGTTCATCGACACCGGCGACTTCTACGGCATGGGTCACAACGAGATGCTGATCCGCCGCGCGCTGGAAGGCGTGCCGCGCTCGCAAGTGGTGATTTCGGTAAAATTCGGAGTCGCTCCGCGATCCGGGCGGCCTGTTTATCGGCCACGACTGCCGACCGCTGGCGGTAAAGAATTTCCTCGCCTACACGCTGCGGCGGCTCGGCACCGATTACATCGATGTCTACCGCCCTGCCCGCGTCGATCCGGAGGTGCCGATCGAGGACACCATTGGTGCGATCGCCGATATGATCCGCGCCGGTTATGTCCGCCACGTTGGGCTGTCCGAAGCCGGCGTAGAGACCATTAAGCGGGCGCACGCCGTTCATCCGATCGCCGATTTGCAGATCGAATATTCGCTCATGAGCCGCGGAATCGAGGCCGCGATCCTGCCGACGACGCGGCAACTCGGAATCGGCATCACCGCCTATGGCGTGTTGTCGCGCGGATTGTTGAGCGGACGCCCGCCGGCGCCCGATACCAAAGGTGACCTTCGCATCGTCCGCATGCCGCGCTACAAGAAAGGCAATCTCGAAAAAAATCTGCGGCTCGTCGAGGCGCTGCGTCAGATCGGCAATGAAAAAGGCGCAAGCCCGGCGCAACTTGCGATCGCCTGGGTGCTCTCGCGCGGCGCGGACATCATACCGGTGATGGGCGCCCGCCGACGCGAGCAACTTAACGAGACGCTGGGCGCACTCGATCTCAAGCTCGACGCCGCGGATCTCGCGAAAATCGACGCCGCCGTGCCGCCGAGCCTCACCGCCGGAGACCGATACGACGCCCCGCAGATGGCACATCTCGACAGCGAGGCGCACGCCTGACGCGTCATCCAAGACCCACCAGCCGCGCCAATCGCGATCGGCCATAGACCCAGGGCATGCTCCACCGCTCGATCAACCCGACGACAGCAAAGAACGCCATGCCGAACGCACCGAGCACGACGAGCGACGCAAATACCCGCGTCGTGTTGAGCTGCGCCGTGTCCTGCGCCATCAGATAGCCGAGCCCCGCGCTGGCGCCGACCCATTCGCCGATGGTGGCGCCGATGACCGCGAGCGTGGTCGCGACTTTCAGACCGCCGAAGACGTTGGGTAGCGCGGCCGGGAACCGCAGCTTGGTGAAGATCTGAAATTCGTTGGCCTTCAGCGATCGAAAGAAGTTGATGAAGGCCGGTTCGATCGCCTGAAGTCCCGTCACGAAGCTGATGGTCAGCGGAAAGAACGCCACCAGCGCCGTGATGATGATGCGCGGAATCGAGTTGTAGCCGAACCAAATCACCAGAAGCGGCGCGATCGCGATCACCGGGATCGTCTGCGACGCCACGACGAGCGGCAGCACGCCGCGCCTGAACGCGGCCGAATAAACGATCAAGACGCTGAGGCAGAAGCCGACCACGCACGACAGAACATATCCGGACATGATCTCGAACAGCGTGACGCCAAGCTGCGAAAAAATGATCTTGCGATCGAAATAGATTTCCGCCGCGATCTGGCTCGGCGCCGGCAGCACGTAGGCCGGCACGGCCAGAACTCTCACCAGCACTTCCCAAGCGACCAGGATCACCGCCGCAAGCATGAGCGGCGCCGCCACGACCCTGGCGCGCGACCAGGGGTTGCTCGGACGAGCGCCGGTTGCTGCGGTCACCGTCATCACGACGGGATCGGCGCTTCGTGGAGCAGCGACAGCAAGGCCCGCTTTTGTGCCGCGAATGAGCTTGTGAGAGTGACATCGCGATGCCGCTCCGGCGGCAGATCGATGTCGACGACACCGGCGATCCGCATCGGGCGTTGCGTTGCTACATAAACGCGATGGGAGAGAAACACCGCTTCGTCGGGATCGTGGGTGATGAGAATCATCGTGCGTTGAAACTCACGCTGAATCCCGAGCAGCCATTCGTGCATCGTCGCGCGGGTCAACGCGTCCAGCGCGCCGAACGGCTCGTCGAGCAGAATCACCGGCCGCTCGCACAGGATGGTGCGCAAGAGCGCCGCACGCTGCCGCATGCCGCCCGACAGCGCCGCCGGATAGGCGTTTTCAAATCCCTCAAGGCCAAAACGGCGCAGCAGCGCGCGCGCTTCGGCGCGTACCTGCGCCATCGGCTTGCCGGCGATTTCGGGCGCGAGCGTTACGTTCTCCAGCACCGTACGCCACGGCAACAGCAGATCGCGCTGCATCATGTAGGCGACGCTTCCCGGCCGCCCGACGATATCGGCGCCATCGAGCTTCACCTCGCCCTGATCCGGCAGCAGCAACCCGGCAATGATGTTGAACAGCGTCGACTTTCCGCAGCCGCTCGGCCCGATCAGCGAAACGAAATCTTTCGGCTGCAACGTGATGTCGACTTTGGCCAGCGCATCGACGGCCTTACCGCTGTCCGCAACATACGCATAGCGTAGGCCAGAGATGAGCAGCCGCGCGTTCGACATCTTACCGGAATTGCCGCCCTTCACACGATTTCAAGGAAGCGCGCCGTCTCGCTTCAGCGTGGACGATGCAAGACTGCGCGTTTCAGAATCGCGCGTCAACTGCACAGTCGGCGGCGAACGCGCTGATCATGCACCGCCAGCGAAACATCAAATGACCGGCATTCAAAACGGGAATAATGGCTAGTCAAATCCATTGACTCCGGCCTTTGCCGGCACGCCAGATACCGCAGGCTTGAACTGGGTTGGGCCGTGTTCGGACACCGAGGAGTTTACAGGATGTCTGCAGAAAAGTTGTGCACGAAGACCGTCGCTTGTGCAGTGTGGTTCGCCGTACTTTTCATGACCGCGGGCGCAAGCGAAGCGGCAGACAAGGTCAAGATGGCACTGCTCACGGTGCCGCTGATCTGGGATGCCGGCGTGTTCGCGGCGGTCGACCACAAATTCTTTGAGGCCGAGGGCATTGAGGTTGAGTTCGTATCCCCGGCCACGCCGGCCGACGGATTGAAACTGCTGGCCAGCGGCGGCGTGCAGTTCGCCACCGCGCATTCCACGGAAGTGATCAACGCGCGCAGCAAGGGTCTGCCGGTCGTTTCCATCGCGACCAACCATCAGTACGGCACGGCCGGAATCATGATGCCGACCACGACCGGCGTCACCTCGATCAAGCAGCTCGAGGGCAAGACCCTCGGCATTACCGGCATTCCCTATAACCGGACGATGCTGGAATTTTGCCTGAGCGAAGCCGGCGTCGACCTGGGCAAGGTCAATATCGTCATCGTCGGGTTTGCTCCTATGCCGTTGCTGCTCAGCAAGCGGATCGACGGCCTCGGCGACGCGATCACCTGGTCGGAGCCGGCCATGTTCAATGTCCAGATCGGCAAGCCGGCCGGCGACCAATCGACATATAAATACTTTGCCTTCTATCAGAACGGGCTGCCTCGCTACTACACGCTCGGCGTCGTTGCGTCGGAAGACACCGTGAACAAGAATCCGGAGCTGGCGAAGCGCTTCCTGCGGGCCTGGGTCAAGGGACTGGATTGGGCGATCAACAACCAGAAGGCCGCGATCGAGAACATGCGAAAGCGTGTTCCCGAGATCAATGAACAGGAAGCCACGGCGAATTTCGCCGAGATTGCCCGCATCTCGCAGAGCCCCGATACCCAGGCTCATGGGCTCGGCTGGCAGGACCCGGCCGTGTGGGCGAAGCAGGAAGAGTTCATGCGCAACCACGGCGTGACCGCCAGCAAGGTCGACGTCAGTCGGGCGATGACCAACAGCCTGCTGCCTCCCAAATAACCTCTACACGGAACTCGGCCGCCGGCGCAGCGGCCGAGTTGGACAGCCTGATCCCCGCCGGTCCCGGCGGGGATTTCGCGCCGATCGCCGACGAGATCTAAACCGGAAGGGCGAAGGGCCATTCGCCGCAAAGGATTTGTACATGCCGACTGAAGCGAACCGAATGCAGCGCGGAACCTATCTGATCAGGGGCGGCGCCGTGATCACGGTCGATCCCGCCATCGGCACCCTGCCGAAGGCGGATGTCCTGGTGCGCGACGGCGTCATCGTGTCGATCGGTCCAACGCTCTCCGCCAATGATGCCGAAGTCATCGACGCATCGCGCATGATCGTGATGCCCGGCATGATCGACACGCATTATCATATGTGGAGCACGCTCGGCCGAAACTTCCTGTCCGATGGCGGCTTCGAATATTTTCCGGCAAAGTGGGCGACCGCCGGCCTTTATGGCGTCGAGGACTTCTACAACAGCGTGAGCCTCGGCCTCGCCGAACTGGCGAACAGCGGCGTGACTACCGTCAACAATTGGTCGCACAACAACCGGTCGCCCCAGCACGTCGACGCCGAACTGGAAGCACACCGCAATTCGCTGCTGCGCGCGCGTTATTCGATGGGTCACATCGACCGCATGCCGGTCGACGTCGTCAACACCTTTGAAGACCTCGACCGGGTTCAGCGCGAATGGTTCGACGATAAATCTCGGCTCGATGGATTGGTTCATCTCGGCGTCAACCTGCGCGGCATGATCCAGAGCGACGCCAAGGTCTTTCACACCGAAATGCAGAACATGCTGAAGCGAAAGATCGCCGTCTGCATTCACGCAAGCCAGTCGCAGCCCAATTCCGACGACGCAGCCGACTATGAGAAGCGCGGCTATCTCGGCCCCAAATTCCTCTTTTGCCACTACATCGCCGCCACCGACAGCGACCGCGCCGCGATGGCGCGGACCAAAACGCCACTGAGCTTTTCGACGCATTCGGAACTGCGCCTGGGCGAGCACGGCGATCCGCGGTCTGCGTTGCTCAAGGCGCGTGCCGCGGGCGTCACGGTGACGCTGTCGTCTGATGCCACCTCGATCGCTCCGCCCAACATGCTCGAGAACATGCGGTTTACGTGGAACATGGGAATTCCCTGGAAGGGGCACGACACCGAGAACCTGCCGCCGGTCGGCTTTTACGAGGTCATCGAGATGGCCACGATCAACGGCGCACGCGCGCTCGGGCTGGCCGACGTGACCGGATCGCTGACCCCCGGCAAACGGGCCGACCTCATCCTCATCAGGACGACCGACCTCAACATCGCTCCGCTCGCGCAGATCGAGACGACGGTGGTCATGTCGGCGACGCCCGCGAACGTCGATACGGTGATGGTGGACGGTCGCATACTCAAACGTCATGGCCAGCTTTTGCACCACGACGTGCCCGGCATTGTCGGACGAGCCGAGCAATCGGCGCTGCGTATCCGCAATGCCGCGGGAGGAGTGATAAAGCCGGTTTCCGCGGCGCCCGGGAATCCGGTCTACTCGGCCGCGTGTTGATGAGGGCGGCGGTGCGGCCGCCCGTCTTAGCAACCGCCGGTTTGTTCCAAGGCGTCGACCGGCACCGCCCGCCGTTGCCCAACTGCCGGCGCAGGACCGCGAAAGAACCCGGTTCCTGCGATCGCGCCGACAGGCTAATATCGCCCCGATGCCGGGTCATGAGCCACCTTGCGGAACAGCCCGATGACAAGAGAAACCAGCCGGATTACACGCGAGCCAGGGAAACCTGCCTCAGGATCGGTCCTTGCGCTCAACGGCCGCAGCGTCACCAGCCGCGGCGTGGTCACGCCTCTTCTCGACAGGGCCAAAGACGGCATCCTGAACGCACCGTCGTTTCTCTACAGCGAAGATAGACCCGGCGCAATTTTCGGCTTCTTCCATGTCGAGTCGCTTACGGCGCGCAGCAATCCGGAAGAACGACAAGCTGGCCTGCACCGGCACCCGGATTTCGACCAGCTACTGATTTTGGCGACCGGTACGTGCCTGTTCGAACACGACGGACAAAAGCGCGAGGTCGAAGCGCCCTGCTGCGTCTATACCCCGGCGAACGTCGTGCATCAGTTTTCGTATGGGCCGGACGCAACCGGCGTGGTCATCAGCGTTTCATCCGATTTCGTCGCCGGTCTTTCATCGGCGGAACAGTCGGCGATCACGACGATGCTGCGCCTCGGCAACCAGCGCGTCATCAAGTTCAGAACCGACGAGACCACGGCCGCGGCGCGGGCCCTGATCGATCTCACGCTCGAAAAGTTCGCGTCGCGCCATCCGCACCGCTGCGACATCGTTCGTTATCTTTTCGGTGGATTGTTGCTCGAGTTGGCCGCCGCGCTCGACGTGCCCAGTCACTGGGACACCCGGACCGTCAACGCCATCGACATATTCAGGCAATATCGCGACCTTATCCAGGAGACGATCGGCGCGATCGGATTCAGCGACGACCCACCACCGCCCTCCAACACCGTCGAGTCCTTTGCGAGCCGTCTTTCGACGACGCCGTACGCCCTCAATGTCGCCTGCCAGAGCGTGTGCGGATGTTCGGCGCGCGACCTCATTCACACCGCGATACTTGAACAGGCCACGCGGCTTCTCCTTTACACGACGCGCCCGGTGAAGGAGATCTCGTATCTTTTGGGGTATTCCCATGCTTCCCACTTCACGCGGTTCTTCAAACAGCGCCGCGCCGGCACGACTCCCGAAGCGTTCAGAAGCAAGGCGCCGCGCGACAAATGGGTCGAACTGCCGTCGAACGGCTGACCGCTGACGCCTAACGATCGCGGTAACGAGATTGCAAGCCGCGATACGGCCAGGAAAAACCAATGTCAGAGCCGACGCAGGACGAGACGACAATTCGCTGTTCTTGCGGCAACGTCGAAGTCAAACTCATTGGCGCGCCGATCGTGTGCGCCGCCTGCTATTGCCGGGACTGCGACGCGGGCTCTCGTCGGATTGAGACCCTCGCGAACGCGGGCCCCGTCAGAGACGCCGACGGCGCGACGTCATACGTCCTGTACCGGAAGGATCGCGTTAAGTGCTCAAGCGGAGCCCAATTCTTGCAGGGCAGCAAGATCAACGAAAATTCCATAACCAACCGGGTCGTCGCGACTTGCTGCAATTCCGCGATGTTCGTCAACTTCGATCGCGGCCCGCACTGGGTTTCGGTTTATCGAAACCGGCTTGAAAGACATGCCCCGTCACTGCAAATGCGGATCAACACCAAGTTCCGTCAGTCGAACGATCCGCTTCCGAGTGACGTGCCAGGCTATCCGACTTTTCCGTTGAGCCTTGCCGCCAAGCTTATTGGTTCGCGGATCGCGATGCTGTTCGGTCGATGAGCGCTCAACGCCTGCGCAGTGCTCGCTTCAGGTTTCCCGTTTCAGCACCGTTACGGTAAACGAACATCGTTTTGCGAAGCCGAGCTTTCGATAGAGCGCGATAGCTTTCGTGTTGTCGTCGAAGACATGCAGAAACGGAATGTCGCCGCGATCCAATATCTGTCGCATCAGCGTGTTGACGAGCAACGTCGAATATCCGCGCCCGCGGTGATCCGGATGCGAACAAACCGCCGAGATTTCTGTGTAGCCATCGAACCTCAGCCGCTCACCCGCCATGGCGACGAGCCGTCCCCCGTCACGGATGCCGATATACGGTCCAAGCTCGATCGTCCGGGCTGCAAACGGCCCCGGCTTTGTCAGATCAGCAAGGTGCATCATCTCCGGGACATCGGCCGGCGCAAGTTCGTCGACCTCGCTAGCGGCGGGCGTCCCTTCACTCGCCTCATAGACCATCTGGTCAACGAACTTATGCATGACGACGCTCAAGTCTCGCGTCGAACCGACCGGTTCGGCGCTGAAAACTCCGACGATATCGCCCGGCGGCAGAAGGCCAGCCAGATCCCGGAGGCTGGCATCCGAAACCTCGCGAACGGCCGACATTGGCGAGACATCAGGCGGGTAACGCCGCGCCAAGCCGTTATCCAGCGCGATACCGGCGTGCCGCGTCGTCAGGGCCGACCAGGTTGGCCGCTTGAGCTGCGCGGGATCGCCGTTTTCGCGAATGCCTTGTGTCTTCATCGATCGTCCCGGAACGGCGGCGCCGCGTCGCTACGCTGCCCGGCGTTGCGTCGCTAAGCCAATTCCAGCATCTGCTGCACCTTCGGCCACGGATCCGGCGCGAGGTTCTTGAAAGGCGCCCAGTCGGTGTCCTGCATGCGATCAAAGATCGCGGTCTTGACGGACGGCCGCTCTCTTACCCGCGCCCACCAAGCGCCGATCTCCGGATATCGCCCCCACATCGCGCTGAGTTTGAGGAGTTCAAGGCGCAGGATGTAAGGGATCACCGCACAGTCGGCATTCGTGAAGGTCTCGCCAGCGAGGTATGAGCCGCGCTTGAGGTCGTCGGCCATCCAGGAAATCATCTTCTGGTGTTGGCGGAGCGCGTCGATCACGAACTCCGAATCAAGGCCGTGCTCGATCACGCTGCGCTTGTACTCAGCCCGACGTTTGAGCGGCGCCTTGTTTATTTCGGCGAGCCATTGCTCGCGCGGCACCTTCAGGAATCTCTGCCGAAACGCCGTGGCGAACGTAATGATTGTGCATGAATTGTGCACATATTCGTCGATCAGCTTGTTGTAGAGCCGGACACGATGGCGGGCCACCGGCGTCTTCGGCATGAGTGGCGGATTCGGGAAGGCATCATCGATATAATAAAGGATCAACGACGACTTCGTAATGACGTTGCCGTCGTGTACCAGCGTCGGCACCACTCCGTTCGGGTTGAGCTTCATATATGCCGGATCGTTCTGGTCACCCTGGAGCGTGAGCAGATGCTCCTTCACCTCCTCGCCCTTTTCCTCGAGCGCAATGCGCACCTTCTGAGCGCAGACCGAATTGACGTTGTGATAGAGTTCCAGCACGTCCTTCTCCCAGTTTCCAATGATGCCGCCAGACAGGACCACTATGACATTTTCGCGCCGTCAAGGGAGAGCGTCGCTTCCGTCAGGATGGCTTGCGCGGCCCTGCCACGCGGCTGGCGCGGGCCTGCTATTCCCGGCCGGAACCAGGATTTGAAGACCATAGGCGAGGCCGAAAACCCTCTCCTACCCGATTTTGGCTTCTGCGAAGACCCGACCGCGGCGCCTGTGCCACTGGACGACCGCTATCTGCGCAGCTAGTACATGACCGGTGCGCTCGCCATCGTCCGCCGAACCGAGACCCGCCGTGTTCGGCAACCAAGTCCAACCAACGGACTCGCACAGCCCTAGCGATACTCAGATCAGCAATACAATCTTGTCATCGCTGCGCCAGGGAGGCGCTGTCGCACGACGAAGGCATCTCCGTCGATTGTTGCTCCCCACGCTTACAATCGATGCGGCCGGCTCCTGGGGAAGAACCGGCCGCGCGAACCCGGCGGGCATGAGGCTGAGTTGGGACTTAACCGGGTTCGCCGAACCTGTTATTTTGACGACCCGCATGACAACGCGGCAAGTGCTGTTGTTCGTCTCGTGACCGGCAAGCACATCAACATCAGTCGGATAAGCTTTAGAATTTGCAGCTCGCCTGGATGAATTTTGCGGTCCGCGGCAGCAACCCGCTCGGCGGTGCGGACCACCACGGATGCCAGCGATAGGCCAGATAGCGGACGAAACGCTTGCAGAATTGCGTCCGCGCCGTCTCGCTTTCCAACTTGTTGCACTCGATTGTCGAAGGCGTCAGCCACCGCACGTTGTGAAATCGTTGGCGCGAACCCTTGTCGATCGATGAAGTTCACCAGCTCGTCGCGTTCAACTGATTCCACACGACCGTCGGCCAGCGCTACCAGCGCGCCCGCGGTAACCAGCGCCTGCATTATCTCTTCGTCACGACGATCAAGACAGTCAGCTGCAACTTCCGCGGCGGCTATCTGTAGGCCGGCATATCGATTCGTCATCATTGATTTTCCTCTTGGCTGATGCACGCGCGCACAGGTGCGAGTGAGGCGGCGCTAGTCGCAGTCAACATTACCGATGCCGCCCGTAATAGTGTTCGGGCCACTCTTGGCCGCGGCCGTTGTAGGAGCGGTTTGGCCGCCACCAGCACCGATAAAGGCTGCATACCCAGTGATCGTCCCGGAACAACTTGGTCCGCGGTTTGGCCGGTGTAGCGACTGTCGTCAGCTTTGCGGTCGGCATGGCTTCCGCGCTCCCAACCACAGCGACGCCAAGGACCGTTGCCGCCGTCGCGATTGATTTGAGGCTGGTCATTCGCCTTGCTCCGTCCTTGTGCACATGATTTTTATTCGGCTCCCCTCGGCGCTCACCGACGCATGATCTGTCAGTAAGCGCGCACGAGGCAACTCGGGTCGGTCGCGCGGGGATGTTAGCTTGGGTATATGCACCCGGGGACTGTTACCTGGTGACTTAACAAACACGCCAAAGAAAACTATCGAGGCGCTCTGGGTCGAGCCTGATGTTAGTTAAAGCAGGCGGTCAAAGCCGCGGACCGCCGACACTCCGCAATGAACGGACGAATAGCCAGTTTCCGGCGATTGTTCAGTGATCACCGCGAGCCAGCAAAAGGCCATGCGAATCGCACAGCGTTATGAGCCGATCCGGATACCGAATAAGCATCGCGCGATAGAGGCGCAGCGCAACATCGATCGGGTCATCGCGGGTTAGCGCCTGTTGCTTCAAGTCACCGCCGGAGCCACTTTCCCCGGCAAGTTCGCCGAGGCTGAGCTTGTCTTCAATTCGACTCATTTTGATCAGCCTTCCTGTTTGATGCTTCGCGTTTTTGTTGCGGGTACTAAATGCCAACCGGCATTGCAGGGGAGACATTAATCAAAAACTCGGGACAACAAGGCTATCGAGTTTATTGTTGACGCGGGAGCGCTTTCGACTTTTGATCATCGCACGAGGATAGGGTGCGAAAATGCGTGAGCAATTCGGGATGCGTGCCGAGGTAATCACTCCTAGGTGACTTTACCTAGGGATGGTCATGGAGGTGATCGCAAGGGAAGGACGGAAAATATCGCGATGCTCAAATGGACACCGGCGGCGCGGTTACGCGTAGTGGCATTTCCCGGAATCGTTGACGCCCACAAGGCCGTTGTCGGGGTGGCCTACCTTGCCGCGTATGTGGGGCTCGATCGGATCAGCTTCATCGAGCCCTACGCTCACTTTGGCATCACGCCATGGAATCCCGGCACCGGCTTGAGCTTCGTGCTGATCCTGGTGTTTGGCCGGCGGATGATTCCATTTATCTTCCTCGGCCCATTGCTGGCCGATCTCGTCAATCAACATTTCATTCTGCCCTGGACGGTCGAGGTCCTTTCGGCAGCGCTGATCGGCGGAGGCTATTCGGCCGCCCTGGTGCTATTGGAACGATCCAATATTCGCTTTGATCCATCGCTGTCTTCGATGCGGGATCTTCTCGTCCTGATGCTCGTGGCTGCGGCAAGCGCGGCCTTTGTCGCATTAAGTTACGTAGGTCTGACAGTCGCGGCAGGATTGTTAACGACCGGCGACTTGATGGCAGCGACGCTGCGCTACTGGATCGGGGATGTCATCGGCATCCTGGTGCTCGCGCCATTCGCGCTGTTCGCTTTGGCCCGTGGGCGCATCCTACCCATGTCGATCGAGGCCGCGCTTCAGTATGTCGCCATCGTCGGCGCTCTAGTTCTGGTATTCGGCATAGCAGAGGAACGAGAGTTCCAGCTATTCTATGTTCTCTTTTTGCCCATCGTATGGATGGCGGTACGCGATGGAGCTGAAGGCGCCAGCGCCGGTATTCTGATCACTCAACTTGGCGTGATCTTGGGCGCGAGATACCTCCCGGATGTGCGCGGGGAACTGATCACCTTTCAGGCCCTGATGCTCGTCTTAGCTACGACTGGATTGATAGCGGGGGAGTTGGTTACCGAGCGGCGCCGCGCGGAGTCCCAGTTGCGGTTGCAGCAGGAATCGCTCGCGCGTCTGACACGGCTTGGCAGCATTGGTGAACTGGCGGCCGCGGTGGCACATGAGGTCAATCAGCCTCTGATGGCGGCCGGCACCTACACCCGCCTAGTGGCCGACACGATGAGCTCGGGGAACGCCGACACCGCCGAGGTTGCGGAAATCGCAAAGAAGGCCGCGGCGCAGGTCGATCGCGCCGCCGAGGTCATCAGACGTCTGCGCGCATTGGTACGGCTCGATCGGAGTAACCGCGCAATGTTCCCTTTCGAACGACTCGTCAATGAGACGATCGCCCTGTGCAAGCCCGACCTCGACCGTGCAAATGTGACGGTGCGATTCCGCCAGGCAGCCAACCTTCCGCCCGTGATGGTGGATATGCTGCAAATCGAGCAGGTCATGCTCAACCTGCTGCGAAACTCGACCGATGCCATCAGAGATAACGGAAGCCCCCATGGCTCCATTCTGATCGAAGCCACGCCCACTGAGGATCAATTCGTCGAGGTCCGGGTGGCCGATACAGGTCCGGGCTTTTCACGTGAGCATATCGAAAACGGCTTCCTCCCGCTATCTTCCAGCAAAGCTGACGGTCTCGGCGTCGGATTGCCGCTGTGCAGATCGATTGTGGAGGCCCATGGCGGCCGCATATGGCTGGATACAATTTCGCATGGGGCATCGGTCCGCTTTACCTTGCCCATCGCGGGAAAGTGCGAGCATGGCTGATCCGATACATCTTGCGCTGATCGACGATGATGAGGCCGTGCTGGACGCGCTGCGGCGGTTTTTAGGTCGTCAAAACGTCAGGACCTCTTGCTTCAACGCCGCGAGAGATTTCTTGGCGGCCGTCGATCGTCGGGAGCGATTTGATTGCATCGTTTCCGATGTCCGCATGCCGGGCATGTCCGGGATCGATTTGGTGAAACATTTTAATGAAGGCTTGTATACGCGTCCGATCATCCTGATCACCGGTCATGGCGACGTCGACATGGCGGTTACCGCGATCAAGAACGGCGCATTCGATTTTATTGAGAAACCGTTCGATGAAGCCCGCCTACTCGCCAGCATCCGTCGGGCGGTGGAAATAGGATTGCAAAGTGAAGATGCCGTCGCCGAATTGGAAACGCTGCAGTCCCGCGTCAACGCACTTTCGATACGGCAGCGCCAAGTGATGGAGCTGGCGGTGGCCGGGCTTTCAAGTAAGGAGATCGGAATACGGCTAAACATCAGTCCCAAGACCGTCGACAATCATCGGTCATGGGTTTTGGAGCGCATGGGCGCCCGTAACCTTGCCGACTTGATCCGCATGGCGATGAAGATCGAGGCGCCTAAATTTCCTTCCCCACGCCGCCGGGGCAGCGGGTAGTCCTGCACCCTACGCGTTTCCGGGAAATCTCCGGTAGGCGGACAAGTGGGTCGTGGCCCCGGGAGGATCCAAAGCTCCAATTAGGCGGATATAATCCGCGTTGGCTTTGCTGACCGCTAGAACTGAGGCAAGCGGCTGTGGCGGGGTACTCGATCGAAATGAGTTATCACGTCATGCATTGGTGGCCCAAACGCGCTATACTGGATTGTTGGCAGCTAGGCGCGAGCCAGTACGATCGCATTTTGCATCGAGGCCGCCCATTCCAGTTCTAACCGCTGATGGAGACGAACAATGAGCATGTCACTTGACGCTGCCGCCCAAGTCATGCGCGAGGCGATGCGGGAGACGGTAAGACGGCATTCGCTTTGGTATCTGATACAAGGCGCCCTGATGGTTATCGGCGGAATTCTTGCGCTGATCTATCCATTCATGTCGTCGGTCGCAGTTGTAATTTTCCTGGGCTGGCTCTTGATTGTCAGCGGGGTGGTGCAAGGCATCGGTCTGATAGATGCGCGCAACGTGCCGCATTTCTGGCTTCAGCTCCTCTCGGTCGTCTTGTCAGTGATCATCGGCATCCTGTTCCTCAGGAATCCGGGACAAGGCCTGGTTACCATCACGCTGCTTCTGATCGTCTTCCTGATGATGGAAGGCATCTCGAAGATAATTTTTGCGCTCACAATACGGCCGTTTCCAAACTGGGGCTGGGTCCTGGCAAGCGGCATTATCGGAATACTGTTGTCGGTCTACCTTTGGAACAACCTTCCGGTAACAGCGATCTGGTTGCTTGGCGTATTGCTCGGGATCCAGCTCATCAGCGAAGGGATTGCTATCGGCTACCTGGCTTGGCGGGTGCGTCAGAGTTGACCAAGTCCCGAAATAGGCACCCGCAACTGCCTAGAAGGAGCCGAAAGCCGTCCCCAATCCAATCACCACGATTAGTCCGAGGATGGCGCCCACGATCGCAACCATGACGATGTCCAAATAGCTTTCGCCATGGGTCGAGCCGCAGACGGCGAGCAGAGTAACCACCGCGCCGTTGTGCGGCAGACTGTCGAGCGTGCCCGCGCCGATCACGGCGACACGATGCATAAGCGCTGGATCGATGCCCTGCTCCGCCGCCAGCTGCATGTAGGTGCCGCCCAGCGCGTCAAGGGCGATCGTCAGTCCGCCGGACGCCGACCCGGTGAGCGATGCGAGCACGTTGGTTGCCACGGCCAGCGATACCAGCGGCCCGCCTTCAATCGAGAGCACCCAGTCCCGAACCATCGCGAATGCAGGGAGGGCAGCAATGACCGAGCCAAAGCCGACGAGGCTGGCGACGCTCAAAACCGGAAGGGCGGACGCATTGACGCCTGCGTCCATGCTCGCGCGCAATTCGGGCAGACGCCGATAATTGATGGCGATGACCGCCACGATTGCCGCCGCAAGTGCCGTGACAACCGCCCACACGCCCCCAACGGCGGAGAGCGACGTCGAGCCCCAGGCCGGATCGGCAAGATAAGATGCGTCGAGGCGAGGCAACAGGAACAACGACATCAAGAGATTGATGCCGACGACGATGCCGAGCGGCAAGAAAGCCAGGGCGATCGACGGGCCGGAATCGCTTTGATGTCCATGACGAACCTCCGGCGGATCGAAGGTGCTGGATGTCGTCGCGCGCTCGCGGACAAGCTGATCCTCCGCCGCATCAACGGCAAAGTCCGCAGCCGCCCCATAGCCCTCGCCCTTCCGGCGCGCGGAAGCCTCAGCCCGGCCCAGCCACCAAAGGCCGAATCCCAGCATGACGAGCGACGCGATAATGCCGAGGCCCGGCGCAGCGAACGGGGTAGTGCCGAAGAATGGCATCGGGATCGCGTTCTGGATTGCGGGCGTTCCGGGTAGCGCCGACATTGTGAACGTCGATGTGCCGAGCGCGATCGCTGCCGGCATCAGACGCCTTGGGATCGCTGCACTGCGAAACAGCGCATGCGCCATCGGTGCCAGCACGAAGAATGCGACGAAAAGACTGACCCCGCCATAAGTGACCACGGCGCCGGCTAGCACCACCGAAAGCACCGCCCGTCGCGGACCAAGACGCTCGGTCATGAAACTGGCGATGGCCGTCACGGAGCCGCTGTCCTCCATGAGCTTGCCGAACAGCGCGCCAAGCAGAAAAATCGGGAAAAACTGCATGATGAATCGCGCGGCGCTTCCCATGAAGGTTTGCGTCCAGTGGGCGAGCAGCGGCTCCCCCGCAAGGCCCGCCGCGAGGATCGCCGCCACCGGAGCAAGCAGAAGTACGCTCCAGCCCCGATAGGCGAGCCAAATCAGCAGCCCGAGCGCGACAAGAATGCCAAGAAGTCCCATGCGTCAGATCTGTTCCGACAACGCATCGATATCCAAAGTCGAGTGGCGTCCGAGACTGGATGCATGCGTCTCCAAAAATACCTGCGCGGACCTTCGCCCCTCATCGTGCAGCAAGGAGAAGAATTCCCATTCCGCATTGAGCTTGGAAGAGGCGCCGAGCTCCGTGAGCATATCGCTCGCGATGCGGTGAATGCGCATGCCGGCCCATAGTGCGCCCTCACTTTTGCCTGGATCGGCAACCTGCCGAAGCACGGCAATCATGCGCAGTTCCTTCAGAAGAACAGAATTGAAGGACACTTCATTCAGCCGGTTGAGAATCTCCGAGGCGGAGCGTGGTGATCTTTCGCGCTCAACCGGATTGATTTGAACCAGAATAGTATCCTGTGATTTGCACTCGCGGACGAGAGGCGTGATCGTGGGATTGCCGGAATAGCCTCCGTCCCAATACGGATCGCCGTCAATCTCAATGGCCTGGAACATGGTGGGCAGACAGGCGGAGGCGAGCAGAACGTCCGGCGTAACGGTGTTGTTCTTGAACACGTGCGCGCGACCGGTTCGAACATTGGTGGCGGTGACAAAGAGTTTCGTGGGCGCTCGGCTAAGCCGCTCGAAATCAACGATGTCGGCCAGAATTTTGCGCAATGGGTTGTTCCCCATTGGGTTCAGGTCATAAGGCGACAAAACCCGCGACATGAGATCCATGGCGACGTAGATGGGCGAAGAGTCCAGCGTCCAGCGGCCAAGAATCACATCGAGCGGTCCGCGCCGGAATGGACTGAAGCGAGCCGCCTCCGCTACGCGACGCCAGAAATTCTCCAAAGCGGTTCGGGCGCCGTCGGCCCCACCCTTGGCATGGCCGTCGACAAGCACGGCCGCATTCATCGCGCCGGCAGACGTCCCGGAAATGCCGTCGATTGTAAGCCACGGCTCCTCGAGAAGCCGGTCCAGCACGCCCCAGGTAAAGGCGCCGTGGGACCCACCGCCCTGAAGCGCAAGATCAACGAGGAGCGGATCGCGGTCCATTGCCGTCATGCAACCGAGCGAGATCTGGAGCCCTGCACCGACTTTCGCAGCAGGGCAAACAGACTGCCTCCGGTCACCGCGCCCAGGACGTAGATAATCGCCGTAAGAATAGCCAGCGGCGCGCGAACGCTAAATCCCAGGAAAGACATCGTGACCGTACCGAGGTTTTGCGCGGCGAAAAGGACGACGGCCGCTACGAATAGGACGACGATAATGAGATACACCCAGCGCATGACAGCCTCGTTTGCAGAGTAGGAAGCTGAACCGCGACGACGGCGGACGTCGTCACAATCCTTTCGATCATCTACACGGGCCGCCTTGAAGCCAAGGCAGACGCCCCAAAACTAGGTCGCTCTCGTGAACCCGAGATCGTCCTCGATCACCGCGTTCGGCCCGATCGGCACCTGGCCCGGATTTGCCAGATTGAGCTTGCGAAATATGATTTTGTCGCGCCAGACCTTACGGAGGAAATCCTCGAAGACCTGGATCGTCAGTTGTTCGCCCGGGCATCGCCGATAGCCAAAGCCGAATGGAGCGAAGCCGGCGTAATCACAGACCGGGACGCTCTTGCCGTCAACGACCCCGAAGACGGTGCCGAAGCCGCTATTGGTGACATTAACTTTGCGCCCGTCTTTCACCTCGAAATTCGTGATGTCGAACGGACATCGCGCCAGGCCGATTTGCCGGCATTTCTCTTCATTGATCTGCGCGCTGGTCGGCACGCCAAGATACCTTTGCGGGTCGAACGCATTCGGATCCTTCCAATGCACCGGGTCCAGGCTGGTGCTGGTGTGCGGCGTGCTGACGTAACTGTGACGCTCCAACGGGGAGCCGAATTTCCGCTGTGGAGACGCGCCGTAGGCGCTTGTCCTGACATCATGGATGTCAGAAATGCTCCCTGCATTCGGCGAGATAACGCGGAACAGTTCCATGACAAACAGCTCAAGCGGTGTAAACGCCGCACCGTTGGCGTTGTCAAAATTTCCGCTCATCGTCTTCTGAAACGCCGTACGAATGGCCGGATCGCCGCCATCTTCCGCCAGCCGCGACATAATCCCAAAAATCGTATTGCCCCATTGACTGAGCGCGACGAAATTGTGGAAGCATTCGAATACGACGTCCTTCTTGCTGAAGTGACTGCCGTCACCGGCATTCTTCAGCCAGTAATAGGCTATGGTCTTCTCGGGATTCTTGAGTTTTCCGGACTGGATGTCGCCCAGCCGATCGTCGATCCACGCCTTGAGAGCATCGAGGTGCTCGCGAACGCTCATATAATTGTCGTGCGTGATCGGCAGCATCGGATTTCTGTACGCAAGAACCGTGTTGAATGCCTCTCCGATCTGACGCACTTCGAACGGAATAGCGTCTCCGGTCACGCCGAGGTGCAAGTCCCAATAAAGGTCGAAATAATAATCAAGGTAGAGCCGCATAAACGGCTTGTTTGCGAATTGTTGATCCAAGACTTTATCAAAAAACGCCGCAACTTTCGCGGCATACATCGGCTTATAAAGGTCGGGCGTCACGCCAGAAAAGTAAATTCTCTTGCGAAGGTTGTTGTCGCCTCGTTTTTCGAGACCCTGGAGAAAAACCGTCACGCCTTCCTCGGGGGTCGGCTTCCAATCGTGATAAATGAGGCCCCAAAAATCATAGGGCAGCGCATTCTCCTTGCTGAAGTTGACGTCAATCATCGGCAGCATTGGCCGCTCGCCTTCGTAAAAGCTCGTCAAAAAAAACGGTATGACAGCTTTTTCAACGTAGTCGCGATCGAAATTGGCGGGAATGGTTGCGCGGAAACGTTCGACAGCGGTGAGGATCTGCTCAGGAAGCTGCGACGCTGCAGTATCGGCAGACGCCTGGTCAATACCCGCAACAACGGCCGTCGACGCGCCTCCCAACATACCAACAGCGGCCATTCCGCCTTTCAGAACTGTCCGACGTTCCAACGGCTTTTGTTCCATTTTAAGCTCCTCTTTCGGGAACATCATAGGCGAACGTTAAGGCCCAAGTTTAGCGTTCACATGACGCGGCCAGGCCGGCAGGTCGAGCGCACTCTGTTGCGTTACGCGCGAGGGATCTTCACCATCGAGTGGCACGGTATCGCGCTTGAGCCTCTCATCTCACCAGAACTGCCTCATGGTCAGGCGTATCGTTTGCGATTCCGGCTCTCCAACTGGCTTGGCGACCACGAACTCGTAATTGAGACTGAGTTCAGCACCGCGCCAAAGGCGAAATCCCGCTCCGGCACCAACCCTGAGCGTGTTCGCCATATTGCCCTGTTCGGCTCCATCGATGCGCGTTTCGCCGCCGACATTATAATAAGCATCGGCAGACAGCCATAGCCTGTCCGTTAGATTGCGGCTTAGATGTTCCTCCAAGCGAAAGATCGGATATTGAGAAAGGGTTTGGGCTCCGGTTACCAGAAAGTCGTTGTTCTGCGTAAACAACTGGGCCGTGACATAGGTCTCCAGCCACGTGCGCCCTTTGTCCGGCGTGTAGCTGTAATTGACGGTGGGAGAAATCGTCCAACGATTGGCGCTCGGATTAATCGGAGAACTGGGGTTATACGTGCCGAGTGGGGTTCCAACGTACAGATGAAAACTTGCAAACGTCTGAGGAATGAACGATCGGAATTGTTCACGCGTCAGCGCGGGACCCCCAAAGATGTTAATTTGCCAAAGGAAGCCGACATCGGAAAGACCGTTCGTACTGGCCTGAAGGGCACTGGACGTCGTGCTTGCAAATGCATATGGCACGACGACCGAGAAACCGCCGGCTCGGCCCCAAAAGTCCATCGTCCGCGTCACAACGAGTGACTGAAGAAAGACGTCGGCGCGCCTGCGGGAGGATATATCCGTTCCGTCTTCCGGCGTAACGGACGCCGAGTACCCGGCATTGTACGTGGTCAGCCAAGTATCAATCGGTGCATTGAGATAGTCGCGCGCAGAACCGGCACGAGCCATCGTCGAAAATAATAAAGAAGACGCAACACAAGACAATGCTGCGAGCAATATCGAATGCCTTGCCGTGCGAGGCGATTTAGCGCGCAGAGCAATCAAATTTTACCCCCGCCGCAAACCTAACCACACTGCATCTTGACGAAAAAATACGCGCAGCTCAACAAGGACCAAGGTCGAATATAGCAATCTTGTGAAATCCGAAGTTCCGGAAAATTTGACCCCTCTCAAAATAGAATGACGATTTCTAACTGACCCCGACGGCCAACATCGAATTGTCATAAAAGTGGCGTTGCAGCAATCCGCGCACATTCGGTTCCCCAGCGCGCAGTCAGAGGGCACAGATTTAAGCGAGCCAACGCCGGCGTCGGCGGTAATGCTTGACGGCCAGATAATCGACACCGTGATTGCCGCCAAGATACGCGGCCTGCACGTCCGGATTGGATTTCACGACGTCGGCGGCGCCGCTCATAACGATCCGGCCACTTTCCATCAGATAGGCATACTGGACGATGTCGAGCGCCATGGCGGCATTCTGCTCGACCAGTAAGACGGCGACCCGGCTTTCCTGGTTGATGCGCTTGATGATGTCGACGATCTCGTCGACCAGCATGGGTGCGAGCCCAAGACTTGGCTCGTCAAGCAGCAACAATTTCGGCTCGGTCATGAGCGCGCGTCCGATCGCGAGCATCTGCTGTTCGCCGCCGGACAGGTAGCCGGCCTGGGCGCCGGCACGCTCGGCCAGGCGGGGAAACCAGGCGAACGTTCGTTCGACGAGATTGTTGATATGCGCGCGATCGCGGTGCATCGAGGTTGCCGCCAGAAGATTTTCCCGCGGTGTCAGGTGTGCAAAGACTCGGCGGCCTTCGAGTACGTGAGCCAGACCAAGGCGCACCCGTTCAGGCGGATCGAGCGCGAGAAGATCGCGTCCCGCAAACTTGATGTCTCCCTTCGTCACCTCGCCGCGCTCGGGACGCAGAAGACCACTGATGGCTTTCAGCGTCGTGCTCTTGCCCGCGCCGTTGGCGCCAAGGAGGGCCACGAGGCCCCCCTCGGCTACATCGATGGAAATGCTCTTGACCGCGAGAAAAACGCGGTCGTAGGCCACCTCGATATTGTTGAGGCTGAGCAGCATTTCGCGCGTCGGACTACTTGCCGCCCGCCTTGAACGCTTCCGCGGACTTGCGGATCTCAGCCCACACCACATCCTGATTTGCCGAGAACCAATCCGTTTGCGGAACGAATTTCGTTCCGTCCCACCGCGCGATCCGGCCCTTTCCGCCGCCCTGGTGGTCCTCCTTCGTGACCGTCATGGCGGGCAGCAGACCTTCGGCGGTGAAATCGGTAATCGACGTCAAACCGTCGTTGAGCCAGGGACCAGTGATGGGGCCGTTCGGCGCTTTCGAGAAGGCGACGCGGACGCCTTCCACCATGATCGCGCCCATCATCACGCCGTAATTATAATAGGAGGTTCCGATCTTGGCTTCGGGCCCCGCCCCCTTCCCTTTGCCGGCAACCTCCTTGAGGATGTCGGCGATGACTTTCGGGCTGCGACCGCTAGCGCACGGCTCGAATTTGAGAACGCCTTTGACGGCGTCCTTGCCGACGACCTCCATGTCGGACTCCGAGATCCACACGCTCGATGACATGCGGTCCATGGGAATGCCGTTACGGATGGCTTCGCTGAGCGCAGACGTCTGGCCGACGCCGGCTCCCCAGAACACAACCCAGTCGGGCTTGGCGCGTCGGACCTGAGGCCAAATCGCGGCCTGGTCGTTGCCGGGGGGCGTGTACGGAAAGGTTTCGAATGTGTAGCCAAGCTTCTGCGCGAGAGCCTGGAAAATCGGGATCGGTTCCTTTCCGAACGGTGTGTCGATGTGCACCAGCACGATCTTCTTGCCGTGGAGATCTTTGTCCTGCTGGCGGAAGAAGTCGACGATCAGACCAGCCTGCGTCCAGTAATTCGGAGATAGCGGCATCACGTAGGGAAACACCGAGCCATCGGCTGCGTCGCTGCGGCCCGAGAACGCGGTGACGAGATTTATCTTGTCCTCGAGCGCCCGCGAAACCAGCGCCCGTGCCACCGGCGTCGACAGCGGATCGATCAGCACCATCCCCTCGCGCTTGAGCCGCTCATAAGCTTCGATCGCCCGGGGGAGATCGTTGGCGTGATCGCTGACGTCGGCAAAGATGGTGTAGCCGTTGATGCCGCCGCGGCCGTTGACCAGACTGAAATAGTCGCGCTGGCCCTGGCTGTATTCCGCAGTCACGAACGTATAGATTTTCGTGAAATCCTGCGGCATTCCAAAGCGGATTATTTTCTCGTCGGCCGCGCCGGCCGGACGCAAGCCGATCAACGCAGTGGCCGCGGTGGTTGCGACAAAGGTACGCCGTGTCAGGTTCATTCTGTCCTCCCTTGTTGCCGGCTTCCAAGTCCGCCGCCGGCCGCGGTGTTTCACCTTCTGGCCGTGCGGAACGGCCAGACCAGAAAGTAATTGCGAACGTTGTCGTAGATCTTGGCGAGGCCCAATGGCTCGACGACCAGAAAGCCGATGATGAGCGCGCCATAGAGCATCAGCGGCAGGTGGGCGCGCAGATCCGCGCCGATTTCGATGCCGAGCGTGTCGGCGACAAAACCGATCAGATTGTTGAACACGATCGGCGCGAACAACACCAGGGCTGAGCCAAAGAAGCTGCCCAGCACGCTGCCGAGGCCGCCGACGATCACCATGGCGAGAATCTGGATCGACAGGTCGATATGAAACTGATCGGGCGAAACGCTGCGCAGGTAGCAAACGACCAGCACCGACCCGACAACGCCGCCAATGAACGAACTCGTCCAAAACGCGAGCAGCTTATACTTGAACGTGTTGATGCCGATAATCTCGGCGGCGTAATCCCGCTCTCGTATCGCCGAAAGCGCCCGCCCGAAAGCCGTGCGCCCGACATTGAGCATAAATAGCGTGATGACCGCACACACCAGGAGCGCCATGTAGTAGGTCCGCAGGTCGCCTTCGATCAGTATGCCGAGAAAGCGCACCGGCGGAACCTCAATGGACGCCTGCCCGCCGCCGCTGACCCCCGGTATGTGGGTGATGGCGAAGTCGACAATATACTGCATCGCAATCGTCGCCATGGCGAGGTAAAGGCTTTTGACCCGCAAAGCCGCGATGCCGAAGATAGAGCCGATCAATGCGCTGGCCAAACCTCCGGCCAGCATCGCCAGCTCGAGCGGAGCGCCGATGCGTACCAGATGGACGCTGGTATAGGCGCCGATGGCCATCACGGCGCCGTAGCCGAGGTGGATCTGCCCGGCGTTGCCCATCAGCAGATTGAGACCAAGCGCCGCCGACGACCAGATCAGCCAAGGCAGCAGATAAGCGACCAGATAAAGCCGATCGACGAGGAACGGCGCGGCAAGGACCAGCGCCGACACGACCGCGATTAGAATCCGGTCGAATGGCAGCGGCCACAATTGGCGCTCTTGCCGGTAGTTGGTGTGGCGGATGCCCGCGCGCCGGTAGAACATCACACCCTCTCGATCTGTTCGTGACCGAACAGGCCATAGGGGCGGACCATCAGCGTGACCACGATGATGACGGAGGCAACGATATCGCGCGTTCCGCCACCAACCAGCGGATCGAGAATTCCGGTCGCCAGGCTTTCGCACACGCCGACGATGACGGCCGCAAGCAACACGCCCGGAATGCTGTCGAGGCCGCCAAGGATGGCGATGGCAAGCGCCTTCATCAGCAGCAGCGACAGGCTCCAGTCGATACCCTGCATGCTCCCCCAGAGGATGCCGGCAAACGTTGCCGCGACCGCCGAGAGTCCCCAGGCGATCGCAATGGCGCGCTCCACCCGAATGCCGACCGACCATGACGCACCCTGGTCGTCGGACACCGCTCGCATGATGATGCCGGCGCGCGAATTGAACAGCACGATCGCGGCCACGATCAGCGCCGCCGACACCCCGCCGCCGATCAGATAGGCGCGGTTGATCAGCATGTCGCCGAGAAAAACCGGTGCCTGGGGAATCCCGAGACTCAGGCGCTTGACCGCCGAGCCCAACAAGCCCGGGACCGCGCCGCGCAACAACAACTCGATTCCGAACGAGAGCATTACGACCATGATGACAGGCTGCCCGACCATGCGCCGCAGCACCGTTCGCTCTACCAGTACGCCGAAGAAAAACATGACGATGACGGCTGCCGCAATCGCAAGCCACATCGGCAGCCCGACCCCGGCGGCAAAAAGCCAGGTCACGTAGCCCCCCATCATCGCGATTGCGCCTTGGGCGAAATTGGCGGTGCCCGAGGTCTTGTAGATGAGCACAATGCCCAGTGCGACGAGGCCGTACATGGCGCCGACCAAGGCGCCAGTCAGTGCAAGCTCTCCTAACAGGCCGAAGTCCACGACTAGGCTACCTCGCATATCGACAGAGTTCGACTGATCGTACCGGTTTGCCCGCTCTCGTAGGTGATGCGTGTATTCTCGACGACCGATTTCGCTCCGGAATACAGCGCCGTAATCAGCGATGCGTATCGCTCCTCGATGACGTTGCGGCGCAGTTTGCGGGTTCTCGTGATCTCTCCGTCATCCGGATCGAAGTCTTTGTGCAAGTTGACGAAGCGGCGGATGCGAAGCGGCACCGGCAAGCTTCCGTTCACATGCCGCAGTACCGCGGCGACAAGATCATTAACTTCCTGCTTTTGCGACAGATCCGCGTATGAAGTGAATGAGATGCCGTGTTCCTCGGCCCAATGCCCCGCTGCCTCAAGGTCGATGCATACGATCGCTGTCAGTTCATCGCGCCCTGCCCCGACAACGGCGACGTTGCGGATATACGGACTGAATTTGATCCGGTTCTCGATGTAGTTCGGGATGAAGCGCCCGCCCGCGCGCGTGCGAACAACTTCGCTGACGCGTCCAAGCACCACCAATTGTCCATCCGGCTCCAAGTATCCGGCGTCGCCGGTATGCAACCAGCCGTCAACGATCGCCTTGCGCGTCGCTTCGGGATCGTCGAAATAACTATCGATCGTGGATCCGGAGCGAACCAGAATTTCACCGGTGTCGTCGATCTTGACTTCGACGCCTGGCATCGGCTTGCCGACACTATGCAGCGCGACTTGCCCTTCGGGCTGCGCGGCGGTCAGGGCCGCGGTCTCGGTCTGGCCGTAGAACTGCCGGAGATCGATGCCAAGTGCGCGAAAGAACAAGAACGTGTCCTCCCCCATGGCTTCGCCGCCGGTATAAGCGCGCCGGGTGCGCGTCATGCCGAGAAAATCCTTGATCGGACCAAATATCAGGATTTCGCCGAACAAACCGACAAGTCGGTCAGCCGTGGTCGGCGCCTTGCCCGCAAGCTTGCGGCGCTCCCGCTCGATCGCGCGCGGCATGAAATAGTCGAACAGCTTGCGCTTGAGCGGCGTAGAATCGGCCATCCCGATCTGGATGCGGGTGAGTATGTTGTCCCACGCGCGCGGTGCGGCCAAATAGATGGTCGGCGCGATTTCCCGGATATCGCGCAGCACCGTCTCCTGCCGTTCCGGGATGTGGGTGGTGAATTGCAGGATTGTTCCGGCGCCGATGGTGAAAACGAGATCGCCGACCCAGGCCATTGGCAGGTAGGCGTAATGATCTTCGTGTTCCTTGAAATACCCGCCGGCGAGCGCGTTGCTGACACCGGCCAGGATATTGCGGTGACGCAGCGGCACCCCTTTTGGCATACCGGTCGTGCCCGACGAATGCAGCAGCACTGCGATGTCGTCGGCTCGCGCGCGCCCGACGAGATCGGCCGCAAGAGCCGGATCGGCGTCGATCAGTGCACGGCCGCGCGCAATTGCCGCGTCGAGTGACAAAAGCCCTTCGGCACGATAGCCCGACATGCCGCGCGGATCGTCGTACAGGATCGTCGTCGGCCGTCCGATCCGTTCTCGCAGTTCCAGCAGCTTGTCGACCTGTTCTTGGTCCTCGGCAACCGCGATGCGCGGCTCACCGTGGCGCGTATAGGCGGTGAGCTCGTCCGGCGGAACATCAGGAAATACCGGCGATGGAAATGCGCGCAGCGCCATCGCGGCGAGTGTCGCCGTGTAGAGACGCGTGCGGTTGTCGCCTATTATCGTGAGCGCCTGACCGGGACCCAGCCCCAGCGCTTCGAGTTCCGCTGCGAGCGCAAGAACCTCAGCGAAAATGTCGGCCCAGTTTCGTTCCTGCCAGACGCCGCGGTCGCGTTCCCGGAAAGCGGGACGCTCGCCGGATTCCGCCGCGTTGCGCGCCAGCGCTGCAACCAACGTCGCGGGCCGGCCATCATCTGTGACCGGCCACGACGCAACGGCTGGAACGCGTTGTGGCATGTTCATGACGCCGTCTCCGCACGCCTCGCGGCGGCGCGCTGGCCCAAATAGGCTTCGACAACGCGCGGGTCGGCAATCGTCTGCTCCGGCTCGCCCTCGGCGATGTTTTCCCCGTAGCTCAGCACAAGGACCCGGTCGCAGAGCGCGGTCACCACATCCATATGATGCTCGATCAACAGGATCGTGGCGTTGCGTTCCTCGCGCGCGTCGAGAATGAAACGGGCGATGTATTCCTTCTCCTCCTGGTTCATGCCGGCCATCGGTTCGTCGAGGATCAACAGCGTTGGTTCGGCTGCAAGCGCGCGTGCGAGTTCGACCCGCTTTTGCATGCCCAGCGGAATAACCTCCACCGGCTCGTCGCGAATGTCCTGAATTTGCATGAAATCGATCAGTTCTTCGACCACGCGACGATTGGCCTCTTCATTGCGCAAGGCCCAGACCCAGTAGAACAGACTTGCAAGCGCGCTTGCCCCCATATGCACATGGCGGCCAAGCAGGATGTTTTCGAGAACGGTCATGCCGCGAAACAAAGCGAGATTTTGGAACGTGCGAGCGACGCCCCGCGCCGCGATGCGGTGCGGCTTGAGACCGATAACCTCTTCGCCAAACAAGTTCACGCTGCCGGAGCTCGGCCGGTAAAACCCGGTGATGACGTTCACCATGCTGGTCTTGCCGCTGCCGTTGGGACCGACCAATCCGAAAATTTGCCCCTTGGCGATCTCCAGTGAAACACCCTTGAGCGCGCGCAGGCCGCCGAAGGCCAGTTCGATGTCCCGGCAGCGCAGGATGCCATCGTCCTTGTCTCGCGCTATTGGATATGTCATGGCGCGGCCTTCGATCACATCCGGAACACGCCGTAATGCGGGTGGTCGATCGGCGCATTGAGCGCGGCACTGATCGCGATCGCCAGCGCATTGCGCGTGTCGGGCGGATTTAGGATGCCGTCATCCCATAATTGCGATGTCGAATAATAGGCGCTGGATTGGCGGCGATACTCTTCCAGGATCGGCTCGCGGATAGCGGCGATCTCCGCCGGAGCAAGACTGCGCCCCTCGCGCGACAGCTGGCGGATTTTGATGTCCGCCAAGACATTGGCAGCCTGTTCCGCACCCATGACGGAGATCTGGCTCTGCGGCCACATGAACAGGAAACGCGGGTCAAAGGCCCGCCCCGCCATGCCGTAATTGCCGGCGCCGAACGAGCCGTGACAAATCACGGTGATCTTCGGCACTTCCGATCCCGAGACCGCCATGATCATTTTGGCGCCGTCCTTGGTGATGCCGCGATGTTCGTAATCGCGGCCGACCATGTAGCCGGTAATATTCTGCAGGAAGAGCATCGGCACGCGGCTTTGATTGCACAACTGCATGAAGTGCGCGCCCTTGAGCGAACTGTCGTTGAACAAGACCCCGTTGTTGCCGAGGATACCGACCTTGAAGCCCCAGATATGGGCAAAGCCGCAGATCAGCGTGGTGCCGTAAGCGGGCTGATATTCGTGAAAACGGCTGCCGTCGACCAAACGTGCGATCACCTCGCGGACGTCGAACTGGACTTTGATATCGCGCGGAATGACACCGTAAAGCTCTTCCGGATCGTAATAAGGCGGGTCCGGCGCGATCTGTTCGACGTCAAGCTTCGTCGGTCGCGGTGTCTGCGCCACCAGTTCGCGTGCAATCGCGATCGCCTGCTCCTCGCTTGTTGCCGGATAATCGGCGGTGCCGGAGATGCGCGTATGCACATCGGCGCCGCCTAATTCTTCGACCGTTACGTCCTCGCCGGTTGCCGCCTTCACCAAAGGGTGGCCCACCCAGGAAAATCGCGCCGGTGCCGCGAACGATCACGTTGTATTCGCTCAGTGCCGGCACGTAGGCGCCGCCCGCCGTGCAATGGCCAAGCACGATGGCGACCTGCGGAACGCCCATCTTCGAGAGAATCGACTGGTTGCGGAAAATGCGCCCGGCAAGATAGCGATCGGCGAAAATGTCGGCTTGGAGTGGGAGAAAGCCGCCCGCGCTGTCGCACAGGTGAACGACCGGCAGCCGGTTCTCGATCGCGATGTCGAGGGTACGAACAATCTTCTTCACCGATAGCGGATACCAGGCTCCGCCCTTCACGCTCGCGTCGTCGGCATGGATGATGATTTCACGACCGTTGACGATGCCGATGCCGCTGACGATGCCGGCGCCGGGCACTTCACCGCCGTATTCGCTGTTGGCGGCAAGCGTGGAGAGTTCAAGAAACGGCGTGCCCGGATCGAGCAAGAGCTCGATGCGGTCACGCACAAACATCTTGTTCTGCCGCGACAGACGCTCCAGATCGCGCGCCGGCCGCTCGCGGCGGGCAGCCTGCTGGCGCTCCCTGAGCGTGTCGGCCAAGCTGCGATTGTGAGCGCGATTGAGCCTGAACTCCTCGGAAGCGATATCGATGCGGCTCTCAATGCGTCGCATCTTCAGGCCCCCGTCAGCGGCGCAAGCGTAAGCAACGGTGCGCCACGCTGAAATGCCTGACCGACCGCCACATGCACGGCGGCCACCGCCCCTTCCCGCCAGGCCTTGATTGCGGTTTCAAGCTTCATGCTCTCGATCACGATAAGTGTGTCCCCGGGCGAAACGCTCTGGCCTTCGGCGACATGAACCGCAATGACCACACCAGGCATAGGCGCTTCGGCAATATCGTCGGCGCCGCCGGCCGCATGACTGCCGTAGCGCTGCACCGGATCAAGATAGCGAAGCGTAAAGGTCGTTCCGTCGATGTGAACGTGAACGAGATCGCCGTCGGCTGCGACGAGGATGCGTGGAGCTCGCTGCGCCGACGCTGAGCAGTTGCTCTGCTCCCTCCGTCGGAGTGAGCGCGACGCGCGCCGAGCGCTTCCCGAAATGGAGTGCATAGCTTTCGCCGTGGCGCGACAGCCACACTTCGTGCTCTTCATCCTCGATGACGAAAACGTGCCGCATCAGGACGCAGCCAGTGCTGAGCTGGCCGGCACGGCGCACGCAACCCTGTATTCTCGCGCGAGCCGGTCGACAAGTTCCGCGACGCTCGGTACGTCGTGAATGGTGGCGATGCCGTGACCCGCACTCCAAATGTCCTTCCAGGTCCTCGCCTCGGAATCGGCAAGCCCGCTCATATCCGGGGCTTTTTTCGGCAGTGTCTCCGGATCGATGCCGTAGCGCGTGATCGATGGCAGCAGGAAGTTGGCGAACACGCCCGAGAAGCGGTCGGAGTAGATGATGTCTTTGACCCTGCAATCGACGATCATCTGCTTGTAGGCTTCTTGCGCCTGCGACTCCCGCGTCGCTATGAAGCGCGTTCCCATGTAGGCCAGGTCCGCACCCAGTACCTCGGCGGCGCGAATCTGATGGCCGTCGCTGATGCTGCCGCCCAGCACCAGACACCCATCCCAAAACTCGCGAACCTCGCGCACGAGCGAGAACGCACTCTGGCTCGACGCGTGGCCGCCGGCACCGCCGCCGACGCAGATAAGACCGTCGGCGCCACACTCGATGGCTTTGCGGGCATGCTGCGCATTGATGACGTCGCACAAAACGATGCCGCCGTAGCCGTGTACCGCCTGAACAGTTCGGCGCGGATCGCCGAGACAGGTAATGACCACCGGCACCTTATGGGTGACGATGATCTCGAGGTCCGGCTCGTAGCGCGGGTTGGTGCGATGCACGATAAGATTGACGGCGTGCGGCGCCACCCTGGCTTGCGGATGCGCGTCTTTATATGCACGCAGATCGGTCGCGATGTCGGTGAGCCAACGATCAAGCTGCTCGGATGGCCGGGCATTGACGTGGGGGAACGCCCCGACTACCCCGGCCCGGCATAAAGCCGTAACCAGGGGTGGGAATGAGACAAGAAACATCGGCGCGCCGACCACTGGCACTGACAAAGTATGTTTCAACACATCAGGCACGGTCATTTGCGAACCCGCAATTTCTCCAACGGCGATCCGGCAAGTTGCATCAGTTTCTCCACGCTCCCATGGCGCTGAAAATCTCCGGAACCGCATCGGCGGCGTCGCGAACGGCGCGGGTTGACAGCGCAGCTGCCGCGATCAAATTCAACATCACGTCGGCATCGATCGGCGGCTCCATCGCAATCGCCGGATGCTCATCCACGAAGCCGGTGTGCAGGCGCGCTGCGGCAAAGTCCGGGTCGCCGGTCAAGCGGCGCAGGAACGCCGTATTAGTCTCGCATCCGAGCACAGCGAACCGGCCGAGCGTTTCATAGGCGAGTGTTCTCGCCTCCTCGCGGTTGCGGCCATGCACGATGACTTTGGCGAGCATCGGATCAAATGCGGCCGTAACAGTCTGGCCCTTTGCCACGCCGCAATCGACGCGGATACCGGGGCCATGCGGCAACGCCATCTCGACGATCCGGCCGGTGGTCGGCGCAAAGCCGCGCGACGGGCTTTCCGCATAGATGCGGTACTCGATCGCATGTCCGTCGATACGCAGCAAAGACTGCGTGAGGCGCAGCGGTTCGCCGGCGGCGACCCGAAGCTGTTCGGCGACAAGATCGACGCCGGTCACCATCTCCGTCACCGGATGCTCGACCTGCAGGCGGGTATTCATCTCCAGGAAATAGAACTCACCAGCGCCGTAGATGAATTCGATCGTGCCGGCGTTGCGGTAACTCGCGGCGCGCGCGATGCCGGTCGCGATATCGCAAATGCGGCGGCGTTCCGCCTCGTCGAGCGCCGGCGACGGCGCTTCCTCGACGATTTTCTGAAAGCGCCGCTGCACCGAGCATTCGCGGTCGAAGAGATGCACCACGTTACCGTGGGCGTCTCCAAGGATTTGCACTTCGATGTGACGCGGACGTTCGACATAACGTTCGACATAGAGGCGGCCGTCGCCGAAATAACGCGCGCCTTCGCTGCGGGCGCGCAGGATCTCATCGTCGAGCGCAGAATCTTCGCGGACGATGCGCATTCCCTTGCCGCCGCCGCCCGCGGCAGGTTTGATCAGCAGGGGAAACCCGACCGCTCTGGCGCGTTCGGCAAAGGTGGCGGGATCGTCATCCTCTATGGCCGAGGGTGCAACCGGAAAGCCGCGCGAAGCGACGAAGGCGCGGGCGCGCACTTTGTCGCCCATGAGTTCGATTGCGTCGGCGGTCGGGCCGACGAAAACGAGCCCCGCTTCCCCGACCTGCCGCGCGAAATGTGCGTTCTCGGAAAGAAATCCGTAGCCTGGATGGATGGCGCCGGCCTTGCTCTCGCGTGCCGCGGCGACGATCTGGGCGCCGTCGAGATAAGCCGCGACCGGCGTTGATCCTGATATTTCGATGGCGCGGTCTGCGGCCAAAACTGCCGGCGTTCCGGCGTCGGCGGGGTGGTGAACGACGACGGCTTCGAGCCCAAGCGCTTGAACGGTGCGCAAAATGCGCAACGCGATCTCGCCGCGATTGGCGATGAGCACGCGATCGAACGGCCAGCTACCGTTAGCGGTCGGTTTTGTGTGCTGCATCATGGCCGAACTCTCCGCGGAGCCGGACAGAGGCCATTGAGGAAAATATCGGTGATCGAGCGGGCCAAGCCCGCTACGTCGAGCGGACGCTTCGCGATGGTGTGCCGCCAGGCGGAATGTTCGATGGCTCCAAACAGCATGTCGCGCACCACGCGAGGATCGACATCTCGGGGTATTTCGCCGCTCGTCACCGCTTCATCGACCATCTTGATGAGAATGGACGTATATCGGCGATTGAGCTGCTGGATCGCCGAACCGCGATAATCGCTGGCGGTCCGCACTTCCGAAATGAAGAGCCGGCAGAGGTTTCGCTCGGCCACGAAAGTCGAGAGGTGTACGCTGATCAGGATGTAAAGCTGCTCGCTGAAGCTCTTTCCGCCTGCGACCTTGGCGCCGAGATCCTCGATCACGCGCTCGTAAAAGTCCTCCAGAACACGTTCCAGAAGGTCGCGTTTGTTGGAGAAATATTTGTAGATCAGGCCATCCGAAACCTCCGCGGCCCGCGCGATTTCGGTAATCGAGGTGGTTTCGTAGCCCTTTTCGGCAAAGGCGCGCGACGCGGCCGCGAGAATTGTGTCGTAGCGGTCGCGCATGCGTTGTGGACTGATGGCGGGCATCAGGCGCCTTCGGCAAGAAACAATGATTGGCCTGGCAGGCGCATGCCGTTCTTGTCCTCCCACCGTGACCGACGTTGAATCTTTTGTGCCGACGGCTCTTGCTTGCGTATATTGAATACGCTTCAATTTGCCAAGTCAACGCGGGGCCGGTCTGCAGGCTCCGACGACAACACGATGGGAGGAATTTCGCATGCCTGCTGCCGGAGCAGAGTCTCGCGCCGCGGCAATCGCCGCCAGCGGCTTTCGGCTCGGTGCGGAACAGGAGGAGATCCTCGCGGTCAGCGACCGTTTTGCGCGGGCGGAATTATGGCCGTTGCAGCAGCGCATGGACGACGAGGAATGGTGGCCGCCGGAAGCGATGCCCGCGCTCGCCCGCATGGGTTTTCTCGGCGTTACCGCGCCCACCCAGCTCGGCGGAGCCGGCGGCGACTTTTTCACGTCGGGTCTCATTACCCAGGGCCTGGCGCGATGGAATCCGGCCATCGCCCTTAGCTACGTGGCGCACGAAAACCTGTGCCTCAACAACATCGCGCGCAACGGTTCGGACGAAATCCGCACACGCTTTCTGCCGCGACTGTGCAATGGCAGCGCCATCGGCGCTCTGGCACTCACCGAGCCGGGCGCCGGCTCCGACGCGCTCGGGTCGATGAGCACCACGGCGCGCCGCGACGGCGACCATTATGTTCTGAATGGGCGCAAGCTCTACATCACCAATGGGCCGGTCGCCGACGTCATCCTGGTCTACGCCAAAACCGACAGGTCGCAGGGGGCCAAAGGCATCTCGGCCTTTATCGTCGAACGCGGCACGCCCGGTTTCGCGGTGGCCCAGAAGCTCGACAAGATGGGCTTTCGCGGCAGCACCACGGCAGAGCTGGTGTTCGACGATTGCCGCGTGCCCGCCGAGAACCGCGTCGGTGCCGAAAACGCGGGCGTGTCGGTGGTCATGAGCGGCCTCGATCTCGAGCGCGCCATCGTCGCCATGATCAATGTGGGAATGGCGGAACGCGCATTTGCGCTGGCGCTCGACTACGCCAAAACGCGCCAGCAGTTCGGCCGGCCAATCGGCGAGTTCCAGCTGGTCCAGTCCAAGCTCGCCGACATGTACACGACGATCGAAACCATGCGCACATTCTGCTACCGCACGCTCGCGGAAACGAACGATCTGGAAATCGGCGGCGGCGGCCGCGGCGAAATCCACAAGCTGACCGCGGCGAGCATCCTCTACGCCGCCGAGGGCTGCACGCGGGTGATCGATCACGCGGTGCAAATCTTCGGCGGCGCCGGCTACATGCGCGAAACGGAAATAAATCGGCTTTATCGCGCCAGCAAGCTTTTGGAAATCGGCGCCGGCACCTCGGAGATCCGCCGGCTCATCATCGGCGGCGAACTGATGCGGGACTAGGTCGCCCTTCATTGACCTTCAGTGTTGAACCAGTCCGGGCGCGGAATCGTCCACTGATCGCCCCAGATCTGATTGCCGCCATCGACGACCAAAACTTCGCCGGTAATAAACGATCCTGAAGGGCCGGCCAGATAGCACACCGCGTCGGCGACGTCGCGAACATCGCCGAATCGGCGCAGCAGGTTGGTGTTGGGAAGCGTCCGGCGCGCCTGCTCGGTATATACGTTCATGCCCTCGGTCGCGATGATGCCAGGTGCCACGCAATTAATCTGAATGCCTAGCGGGGCCCATTCGATGGCGACGGTCTTTGACAACGACACCACGCCGGCGCGCGCCGCGGAGGTGTGCGCGACACCCGGCATGCCCCGGGACGTCACGGCAACGATGTTGACGATCCGGCCTCCGCGGCCGGCGTCGCGCCAGTGCCGCGCCGCCTGCTGCATCATGTACCAGGTGCCGGTGAGGTTGGTCTCGATGACGGCATTCCAGCCCTTCGGCGAGAAATCGATCGCGGCCTGTGGAAATTGTCCGCCCGCATTGTTGACGAGCACGTCGATCGTTCCGAAGCGTTCCCCAACGGCATCGAACAGTCGGGCGACGGCGTCCGGCTCGCGGATCGACATCGGATGGGTAAGCACTTCGGCGCCGAGTTTGGAGAGCGCACCCGCGACCGCGTCGAGGCGGGCGGCGTCGCGTCCGCACAATGCAAGCCTGGCGCCGAGCCTGGCAAACTGAAACGCGATCGCCTTGCCGATGCCGCGCCCCGCGCCGGAGACCAGCACGACTTGACCGGCAAACAAGCCGTCACGAAAAGTGAGCGGCATCGTGGCGAGTTCTTCGTCGGTCTTGCCGAATTCCTGGGTCATGCTCTTTTCGCGTCGTTGGAAAGTTCGCGCATCTGTCAGCTGCCGGTCAGAGAATTCGCCAGCACCCCAGGCACCGGAATTGGATGGTCCATCAGCATCTGGGCGAACGCTTTGCCTTGGGCGTCGACACGGAGCGACGCGACGCCGCCGCCGCCGAGCGCATCATGCAGCAGAAAATTGAGCGCATGAATGCCAGGTAAATCGAAGCGCTCGACTCTGCTGACCCCGGTATGAGCGAACCAATCGCGGACCACGTCTTCCGCAAGCGCCGCTCGCAGCCACGGCAGATATTCGGGTTTGCGGGCGATGATGCCGATATTCGCTGAATTGCCCTTGTCGCCGCTGCGGCCTACTGCAAGCGCGATCAACGGAACGGCAGCGTCGGCCACGCCGATTGCCCGGGGCGGCGGCCGCAATCGCCGGCGCGGCTGACGGCGACTGTGGAGAAGCAAATGGCACGTTGAGCTCCGCGCCTCGGTCCTCAACGAGGGGCGCGACCTTCTCCTTGGGCCACAGAAACGAAAAAAGGCGAAGCACCGGCTGCACGCCCGGACGGCCGGCAAAGAACCCGGTGATGCCCTGCGCCATGGACGAGCCCGATGGGAAGAGTTCGCGCGCCAAGACCTCGAGTGGTTCCTGGTCGCGATGTCGCGCCCCGATCTTGAGCACGACCTCCCGGCTCTTGGCCGCCGCAGGGTGGCGCCAAGGTCCATACATGCTCTCGGCTCCGAGCACCTCGATCGAAGTCTCCGAGAAATCCGAAAGGCCTCGTGCCGTCAGCAGACGCCGAACGCGGGCCAGAATTGCCTCGCCGACTCGCCCGGCCTTGGCCGCCGCCTCGTAGCCGCCGACGGTCAGCGTTCCCAAAACCCGATAACCGTCATGCCAGGTCGCGCTGACCTTGAGCGAAGGCGTCGGGGCCCGTCCGAGTGCACCGGCTACGCGCACCTGATCCGGCCCGCAAGCCGTCATCGTCACGCCGCGGAAATCGCACACTACGTCGGGAAGGACATAGGCTGCGGGGTCGCCGATCTCATAAAGCATCTGCTCGCCGACCGAGAGCGTATTGACTAATCCGCCGGTCCCCTCCGGTTTGGATATCACGAAGGGCCCGGCGGCGCTGCACTCCGCGATAGGCATTCCCATATCGTCCCAGCCGGGAACGTCGCGCCAGTCAGTGAATATGCCGCCGGTGACCTGCGCCGCGCATTCGAGCAAATGACCGGCAAGACTGCCTTGCGCCAGCAGGTCATAATCGCCCCACGACCAGCCAAAGGCGTGCACCAGGGGCCCAAGCACGACAGCCGAATCGACACAGCGCCCGGTAATGACCACGTCCGCCCCACGGTCGAGCGCGACCGCTATCGGCTGCGCACCGAGATAAGCGTTCATGGTCGTCAGCTTTTCCGGCAGGGCTGCGCCGGAGAACATTTCGGTGACCCCAGCCGCCCGGATTTCATCGGCGCGATCCATCAGGTCGTCGCCGGTGACGACGGCGATGTCGAGAGCGATGCCGGCTGCCATCGCCCGACTGCGCAACGCATTCGCCGCCGCGTGAGGATTGATGCCGCCCGCGTTCGAAACGACGCGAATGCCCTTTTGTTTGATCTCGGAAAGGAGCGGTGCAACGGCTTCAACGAAGTCCGGGACATAGCCCAGTTCAGGCTTGCGCGCCCGAGCCCGCGCGAGCAGCGACATCGTGATCTCGGCCAGGTAATCGAACACGAGAAAGTCGATATTGCCGCGCCGGACGAGCTGTTCCGCGCCGGCATTGCTGTCGCCCCAGAATGCCGCGGCGCATCCGATCCGGACAGTCTCGCGTGCCATCACAGTCACCGTCCCGGCCAAACCGGCGAGCGTTTTTCATTGAAGGCGCGGAAGCCTTCGCGAGCGTCTTGCGTTCGCGCAAGTTGCGGGAGCAGGCGTTGCGCATACTCAAGACCGGCCTCGAGCGGTAATCCGTCTATCGTGGCGAGTGCGCGCCGGCCGACCGCGATCGCGGTCGGCGACGAAGCAGCGATCGAAGCGACCAGCGCGTTGACTTTCTCGTCAAGCGCGGCAAGCGGTACAACGTAATTGACCACACCTTGTGCCAGCGCCTCGGTGGCGGAAAACGGCTCGCCCGTGACGCACAATTCGAGCAGCTTTCGTCGCGGCACGGTGCGCAACATGAAAGGCAATATCATCAGCGGGAATAATCCGATACGCGCCTCCGGCGTGCCGAGCCGCGCGTGATCGGCAACGACGGCGAAATCGCAGGCGCAGACCAAGCCGAAGCCGCCGGCAAGAGCGTGGCCGTTGACGCGGGCGATAACCGGGAGCGGGCAATCCACTATGGCGCGGAACAATTTAACGACTGGATTGTCGGCGGCAGGATTGACGCTGAACGGATCGCCTTCCGCGTCCGGCTTCAGGTCGCCGCCGGCGCAGAAAACCTTCTCACCCGCTCCGGTAATGACGACGGCGCGAACTCCTTCGGTTCCGGCCGCATCGACAAGACCGTTACGCAGACCGTCCAGCACAGCTTCATTGAGAGCATTTCGCCGCTCCTGGCGATCGATCGTCAGCCAGATCGCCTGCCCCAAACGCTCGCTGCGTACTTCCGGCACGGTCGCCTCCCATATTGAGTTAGATTCATTTTTGCAGGAGACTAGATCAGCCGCGCAGGAATGACAAATACGCGGGTATGGGAGGACATCGTGGTCCATGTCAGTAAGGCCAAGCAAAATTTGGTGTTGGTCGCCGTAGAAGGCGCCGTAGCGCGTGTCACCCTCAACAGGCCCGATCGGCTCAACGCGCTCGATCACGATTTGGCGGCGGAACTCGCGGATTCATTCGATCGTCTTGCCGGCGATCCAACGGTGCGTGTCGTGACGCTGATGGGCGCGGGACGCGCATTCATGGCCGGCGGCGATATTACGGTGTTCAAATCGGCCGGTGAGCAGGCACCCGAAGTTATCGGGCGGCTGATCAGCCTGTTCCACCGAACCATTCGGCGCATTCGAGCATCTCGACGCGGTGGTGGTGGCCGGAGTGCATGGCGCGGTGGCCGGTGGCGGCGTCGGTCTTGCACTTGCTTGCGACTTTGTCGTCGCGGCCGAGGATGCGTCATTTGTTCCCGCCTATACCAGGCTGGGGACCAATCCCGACGGCGGAACAACATGGTCGGTGACGCGCCGCCTCGGAGCGTCGCGAGCGCTTGAATGGCTGATGCTCGGCGATGCCCTGGATGCGCGCGCGGCCGAAAGAATGGGGCTGGTGAACCGCGTCGTCGCCAGCATCGATCTCAGCCGCGAGGTGGACGCACTTGCCCGCCGCATCGCTGCCGGTCCGGCGACCGCTCACGCGGCGCTCAAGCATCTCGTGGAACAGGCTTCGTACACGCCGCTCGATACTCAGCTCGATGCGGAACGCGCCGGCTTTATCAAGGCCGCCGGCACGCAAGATTTCCGCGAGGGCGTCGCTGCATTTCTCGAGCGCCGCGCTCCGATATTTGGCGGAGTAACATAGCGACAACCCTCGCCGCGCGTCGCTCCTGCACATGATCAAGCATTTCGGCGACATCCAATTGATCGTCCAGATTTGGTTCGTACCGGCTATTAACAAGACATCAAATGGTCATACGAACCGCCGCCGCAGCCTGGTTGTATCCTAGTCCGGAACTGATCATGACCACGAGGTCGCCGCGTTTTATCTTGCCAACCTCGATGGCGTCGTCCAAGGCCATCGGGATACAAGCGGAGCCGGTGTAACCGTACTTCCCCATGATGGTGTGGCATTTTTCCAACGGCACGCCGCACCGCTCGGCCGCAATGGCAATCGAACGCTTGCTGATCTGGGTGAATAGCAATTGATCGACGTCGTCGGCCGTGAAGCCGCTTTCGGCGGCGAGACGCCTGAATAGGCGCGGCCAGCCGTCTTCGTTGACCGTGGCGGGATAATTGCCACCTTCGCGACGCATGAGGGTACGCCCGGCCTTAACCGCGTCTATGCTCGCCGGTTCGAAGGTGCCTCCCGCAAGAATGCCCCAACCGGATGCATATTCGCCGTCGGCCTGGAAGGCCGCGCCGACGAAGCCTTGCATCGAGCCACCATCCAAGACGACAGCGCCCGCGCCATCGCTCCACAAGAAGCAGCCCGGATCGTTCGGATCGGTCAGCCTGTGAATCATATCTACGCCAATCGCCAGAACCGTCTTCAGGGCCGGATTGGTGGCGATCAGTCCGGCGCCGGTGGCGACCAACGTTGGAAACGAGGCGCACGCGCAGCCGACGTCGAACGTGCCGGCATTCTTGGCGCCAAGTTTATGTTGTAAAACCACTGCGGTGTCGGGCGTGATGTAGTCGGGCGAAGTCGTGCCCAGAATGATCAAGTCCAACTGCTCGGGTTTGCGTCCTGCGCGTTTGAGCGCCTCCTTGGCTGCCGGCAGGGCGAGATCGGACGTCACCCAATCGTCCGGAACGTAGAAACGTTTAGTGATACCCGTACTGGCCGCAAGCCTGTCGATGACGGTTGGTTTACCCAATGCCGTAAAACGCGTCGTCAGTTCCGCATTGGTGACAACGCGTTCGGGCGAGTAACGTGCGGTCGAGATAATCTGGGCGAAACGCGCCATCGAATGGCTCCTCAATCTGCCTCGGCACCGCACATGACAAACGGCGCCGCGTGGAGGTGCATCGTGGCTATGGACGGCGCGCCGTCAAGCCACTCGGCCCCCATCCCACGCCGCGGCCGGTCGGGCCGCTACCCGGCGGATATGAAAGAGACCCCCGGGCTAATGGTGCGGCTTATTGTTACCGCCAACGTTTCGAGCAGCGTTGCCGGTGACGGTTCGGGTGCCGCCAATGCTTCGATTGATAGTGACACTCCGGTTAATGCCCACGTTCTGATTTGCAGATCGATTGATGCTGTTGATTTTATTAACGCTTGTATTGACGGTGGCGTTCGTGTTGACGGTGGCGTTTCTGTTGACGACGGCGTTCGGATTGCCGGTGGTATTTTTGTTGATGACGGCGTTTGTGTTGACGGTGGTGCTTTTGTTTACGGCGGTGTTTTTGTTGATGACGGCGTTCGTATTGACGGTGGTATTTTTGTTGACGGTGATGTTTTTGTCGACGTTAACGGTTGTGCCGGTTCTTGCGTTAAGGGTTCCCGCTCCGCCTGGGATGACGTTTGTTGAACGGTTTCCCTGGAGCGTGCCGGACGACGTGCCCGGCCCTGTTGCGCGACCATATTGCTGGCGAAGCGTGGTGTTGTGGAATCCGACGACACCGCGATGCGTGGCGTTAAATTGCCAATTGCTAAATCCTCCGCTGCCCGCGACAAGATTGGCGTGATTGAATCGATTGTAACGGGCGACGTTGATCGCGACCCTTCCGCCAGCCCAATTGTAGTGCGACCACAGTGCCGCGCCCACAAAGACTCCAACGCCAAAACCGATGACCGCTCCGCCAATGACATATCCGGGCGGGTACCAATAAAAGGGTGAATAGGCCGGCCAAGCCCAAGGACCGTAGACCACACTGGGATCATAAATTGGCACGTAGTAGGTGTCGGGATCAGTGGGCTCTATGACGATGTAGTCCGGCGGCGGGGGCGGCGGCAACATCGCCGGATCGACGTCCTGAGGCGGGGGTGGTGGAGGCGTTTGGCCGGCTGGAGCGGCGATGGTGCTGACTTTGAGTTGCTTCGATGACTTTAAATTTCCGTTGGCCGCCGCCTTGGCTCGCAATTGCTGAATGGCGTTCGACACATCGTTGGGCTGCGCCAAGAACGCCTCGCCCATTTGTTGCGTCCAATCGAGCTTCTCGCTCATCATCGCCAGTACTTGCGGGACCGCCGTCAGTCCCTTGACGCTCGTGTCCCAGGACAGTTGCTGCATGGCATCCTGCAGTGCATCCCCAGCAACGTTAGGATGGCCTTGCAGCCAACGTTCCGCTTCGACCACCTCCAGCGGGTAAGTCGAAGCAGTTAGAATCTGCGCCACCAAATCATCGGGATATAGCGCTATCGGCGCTACCAGCGTCTCCAGTTGCGCCTGACCCAGCGGCTGCGCCGCCGGTTGCTCAGACTGTTGCGGGGGTGACGATTGCTCCGGCGGTGAGGGCTGCTGTGCAGTCGCCGGCATCCCGGAAAACACAAGCGCGCCGCTGGTCGCAATCGCGCAAGATCGTCGCAGCAGCTTTGATAACATTTGCATGACAGCGTCCTTTGAGTGAAAAAGCATGACATTTTTGATATGCGAAAGGCGTCTTATTGAGGCTCCAGAAGAAGCTCGTGCTTCGTATTGTCGATAGACCACGACTTGAATCGTTCAAGAAACGACTGACCAAGCAGCAGACTGCCTTTAGCCGGCATGACATTGGCTTTCACGTTTTCGACAACCATGCTGCCAACGCTAAGCGATTTGAGCGTGAATGAGGCTGATTGTGATTTTGTGCCGTCGGCCAAAACGTAGGTGCGCTGCCCCTCGACATCAGAGTCTTTGACCGTCCCTGTTCGCTTCAACGCATAAAAGACATCGGCAGGTAAGCTGACATACGCAGCACCGCTGTCGACGGCAAAGTCCAGAGTCATGATGCCGTTAATCTCCACCGGCACAACAAATACGCCGCCGTCGATTTTCATCGGCACTCCTCTTTGAGAGTGTGGATTTCCGGTGGGCACCACAGATAGCGGCGCAACTTCATCGTCGCGACGAGCAACCGGCGACGGTTGAGGTTTCCAGTCGCGAGCCATCATCTGGGCCTTGGCTATCTGCTCTAGTGTCATGGAAGACGCAGTTTGATCTCGATATTTCTCCGCATCTTTGCTGCCCAACGAAGCGGACAAGTTGAACCACATATACGCACGGACGAGGTCCTTTGCCGTTCCCTTGCCGTGAAGGTACATGAAGCCGACCATCTCCTGCGCGTCCGCGTTGCCATGGTCGGCAACCTTGCCGAACCACTTCAGGGCTTCAGCGTCGTTCCGCGGCACGCCTTGACCTGCATGGTACATACTGGCCACGGCCAATTGCGCCTTGATGTAGCC
Source organism: uncultured Alphaproteobacteria bacterium (assembly GCA_963777635.1). GTDB lineage: Bacteria > Pseudomonadota > Alphaproteobacteria > Rhizobiales > Xanthobacteraceae > BOG-931. Next base: position 26,281 of record CAVZSB010000042.1, on the reverse strand, counting down.
TCGGTCGGCGGCTGATTGATACCATTGGAACGACTCGGCGTAGTTTTGTGAGACGCCCTGGCCGTTGCGGTACATGGCACCGAGGTTGAACTGGGCGTCTGCGTTGCCCTGGTCGGCGGCCCTACGGAACCACTCCACTGCTTCCGCGTAGTCCCGCGAGACGCCGCGGCCCCTCTGATACATAACTCCGACGTTGTATTGCGCTGGGGCGTAACCCTGGTCGGCTGACTTGCGGAACCACTTCACCGCTTCGCCGTAGTCCTGCGACGCACCCTCGCCGTGGAAGTACATGACGCCGACGCGGTATTGCGCAACGGCATCGCCCTGATCGGCTAGCGGCTTAACAATGAGCATTGCGGTGGCATAGTCGCCGCGCTGATAGGCGGCGGCCGCGTCTTCAAGCGGGCCGGCAACAGCGCTTCCGGCCATAGCCATCAGAATGAGCGATATTGCCAGCTTTGCACGAAATAAATTCACGCAATGGCGCATCGTCGACCTCAGGGGTCGATGCATCGAGTGGCGGGACGAGAACGTGATTTGCGGCGGCAGGTACTTATGGTCCGGGGCAGCATGCCGAATTGCGTCCGTAACGTCCTGGCGTCGCTCCTCAAGCACTAGTCTCTCGACGCCAGCCGGCTCGCGTAGCACGATGTAACGGTAATCGCACAGGTTCTGACGCATTGGGGTCAGATCGGCTTCAACGGGCGGGCGGATGGAACGCAGCAGAGTTATGAGACACGCGCCCCGCACTCCCCGACACCCCGAACAATTGAAACATATTCCTCACGTAAGATGGCCGCAAAATGGCGCGCCTTTACGCCCGGCACGTGCGGTCATGAAAACGACTGCGCAATAGACTGAAACACAACCGTCATACTCATCGGAAATCGTGCACTTGCCGCCGCTCATCGGCTCAGAGCGTATCTTCGATTGTCAAAAAAGCTTCGAAATTTGCGGAACTCGCCGAAGACCTCGTTGCATCAAAAGCGGCCCGGGTGCGGGCGCCTCACCAGATGCCGGTGGGGTTTGGATCGCCGACCGGTTGCGCGCCGGTCGTCGCGTCGGGAGCCGATGACTGGGTTGATGACTGAGTTCTTGGCGGAGGTTTGCGCAGCGGCTTGTCGCGCAACGCCGCTGGCATCGGTCCACCAGTCGCCCAATCCAGCAATTCAACGGTGTGGACGACCGGAGCGCGGGCGAAACGTGCGATCTGCACCATGCATCCGAGATTGCCGGCGGCGACCACGTCCGGATCGACACTGTCGATGTGCGCAGCCTTGCGTTCGCCGAGCGTGCCGGCGATCTCCGGCTGAAGAAGATTGTAGGTGCCGGCGGAGCCGCAGCAAAAATGACGCTCCGGCACGTCCAGAACCTCGAAACCCGCGCGCGCCAGAAGCTGGCGCGGCTGTGCCATAACGCGCTGACCATGCTGCAGCGAACAGGCGTCGTGATAGGCAACGCGGTAGGGCTCGGCCTGGCCTGCCGGCAGGCCGAGTTCGACAAGAAGTTCGGTGACGTCGCGCGCAAGAGCGCCGATGCGGCGCGCCGGTTCGCCGCCGACCAGATGGGCATAGTCTTTCACCGTGGTGCCGCATCCGGATGCATTGATGACGATCGCATCAAGGCCGGTCGTCAATTCCGCGCTCCAGGCGGCGACATTGGCGCGAGCCAGCGCCTTGCCCTGCGCATCGCGGCCCATATGGAGCGGTAACGCGCCGCAGCAGCCGACACCCGGCGTAACCACGACCTCGCAACCGTGACGCTGTAGCAGCCGCAGCGTCGCCGCGTTGATGTTGCGATCGAGCGCCTGTTGGGCGCAACTCGGCAGCAACGCCACCCGCATTTTGCGAATGCCGTTGGCCGGATAGGTTCCGGGCGAAAGAATTTCGCCCGCGGCGGGCCGTCCGGCGGCGAGCGCGATGAGATTGCGCAAACGTCGTGGCAGCAGGCCGGCGACGGGCCGGCCGGCGCGCGCCAGCCGCAGCGCGAGAGCAAACCGCATTGGATAGGGAAGCAGTTCGGCGATCATGCGCCGCAGGATCCGCTCGCCGAGCGGGCGGCGATAGTTTTTCTCGATATGCGTCCGCGCGATGTCGATCAGATGCGCGTAATCAACCTTCACGGCGCACGTGGTCACACAGGAAAGGCATGAGAGACAGCGGTCGAGATGGTGGACGGTCTTGGCTTCCGGTGCGCCGCCCTTTTCCAGCATCGCGCGGATGAGATCGATGCGGCCGCGCGGCGAATCGTTCTCGTCGCGGAACAGCACGTAGGTCGGGCAGGTCGCGGTGCAGAAGCCGTAATGGACGCAGGTTTTCAGGATGCCGTCGGCTTCGGCAATCTCGGCATGCCCGAGTTGTTCAGGCGTGAATGCGGTCTGCACGTAAGTCGATCGGTTTCGATTGATAGCTCGGCTCGCAGACGCGACTTCCTGCAGGCGCCGCACGCTGCATGATTTCCAGAAGACCCAGCCCCCGGCCGACGGAGCGGATCTCCCCAAAATCGCCGGCCTGTCGATCCGTCATCAGCTACGCCTATCAACCCCCGGCAGCCGGAACCCCATGCTCAGCACGTTTCGCTTCTGGGACTTTCGCGTCGGCAAATTTGGGAATGACCTTTTCCCCGAACAGCCGAATGGATTCCATCATGCGCTTATGTTCGGTCATTCCAGCGTACATAATGAAGATAATGTAGTCGACGTTAAGCGTATCCTTCAGCCGCTGGATTTCCTCGCCGACCTCGTCGGGCGTACCGACGATTTGCATCCCGCTCTTGAGCATTTGCTCGAAGGTTTTTGGAACCGGACCTTCCTGTCCCTTCATGCGCAACGCCTCGAAGAAGCCGAATTCGCCGAGCCAGTGTGTCCAGAACGCCGATCCCTGACGCGCCGTCTCCATTGCCTCCTCGTGCGTCCGGCCAACCGCTACGTTGCGACAGAGAACAACGCCGCCTCGCGTGGAATACTCGCCGGAGCGAAGTTTGCGGCCATGCTTCGCCGCCTCGTCAAGGTAGGTCTGAAACACCCAGCGGACGATATCGAGGTCCGCCGCCAGCGTGACCACCGAAGCGCCGATGCGAGCTGACCAGTTGATCGTTTCGGGGCTTTGGCTGAGCGTCGTGAACAGCGGCGGATACGGCAACTGTTTGGGCTTCGGAACGGTTGCGACCTGGGTCAAGATACCGTCGCGGACCCCGGCATTGAGCCGCGCCGAGATAGGGTGCGTCCACTCCAGGCCCTTCGGCGGCACTGAAATGAATTCGCCCTGATAATCCCAGAGATCCTCGGTCCAGGAGCGGCGCATCACCTCGAACCACTCCTCGACGAGTTTCCTGTTGGTCGCCTCAACCTCGGCACGGCCCGTGCCGGCCGCATTGGCGCGATAATGCTGGCCCATCACCCCGACCGACCGCGGCTGATATCCGCGGCTCAGACCGATATCCAGCCGGCCGCCGGTGAGATGGTCCGCCATCGCGATATCCTCCGCCAGGCGGAGCGGATTCCAGTTCGGCAGCACCAGCCCCATCTGCCCCTGCCGCAATCGTTTGGTATGCTGAGCCAGATAGACATTGAGCATGAGCGGGTTGGGTGTAACGTGATAACCTTCGATCTCGAAATGATGCTCGGCAAACATCATCGAGGTCCAGCCGGTCTCGTCGGCGCAGATTGCCTGCTCGCGCAGCTCCTCGATCGTCCTGTCGTATCGGTCGCGATCAAGACCCCAAAGCCCCTTGCCAAGATCGGCTTCCGACGCCACGGCGACCGGATAGAACATACCAAATTTCATAGTAGCCCCCTCTCTGGCGAGGCGACCCCGCGGGTCCGCCGCATGCCGAAAGTCGCGGCAAGTCTATGGGCCGCAGACCACCCGTCAACGCGCGACTATGCGCCTGGCGCAATAACTGAAAATAATCACGCTGGCGGCCCGTGGCTTGAGCGGGACCTCTGCTACTTTGCGGGCGCCGCCGGACCAGCCTAACTCGCACGATATTTCTCTTTAGTGGCCCGCAGCTAACAAGGGTTTTGCGAATGGTCGCCGATCTCAAAGTGAGGATGCTGACAATCCTGACCGCGGTGACAATTTCAGTCGCCGCCTATCAAGCGGCAAGCGTTTTCGCGCCACTCGTTCTCGCGCTATTCATTATCGCAATTGTTTGGCCAATGCAGGCATGGCTGGAGACGCGCCTGCCCAAGCTCATTGCTCTGGCTATTACCCTCATCGTCATCGTCGCGACCTGCATCGTTTTCGCTTCACTGGTCGTCTGGGGCTTTGGCCGCGTGGGACGGGCTGTCGTGAACGACGCCGCGCGTTATCAGGAGCTCTATGCCAATCTGGTGATGTGGCTCGACGGTCATGGCATCTCGGTCGCGGGCCTATGGGCAGAGCATTTCAATGTTGGCTGGATGCTACGTGCGGCACAACGCCTGACCGGTCGTATCAATACCACGCTGAGCTTCTGGCTCATCACGCTTACCTATGTCATCCTTGGGCTTCTGGAAATCACCGATTTCCGCCGCAAGGCCGATGCGCTCGCCAATCGCGATGCGGCGCGGGTGCTGGTGGATGGCAGCGCCGCAACGGCCGTCAAATTTAGAAAATATCTGCTTGTCAGAACGCAGATGAGCGCCATGACCGGCCTGCTCGTCGGGGCCTTCGCCTGGATCGCCGGCCTGCAATTCGCGATCGAGTGGGGCGTGATCGCATTTGCTCTCAATTACATTCCCTTTATCGGTCCATTTATTGCAACGCTCTTTCCGACGCTGCTGGCAATGACACAATTCCACAGCTGGCAGGGCGTTCTCGGTATTTTTATTTGCCTGAACATTATCCAATTCGTGATCGGCAGCTACGTCGAACCTCGCTTGTCCGGAAGCATGCTGTCTGTCTCCCCGCTCGTCGTGCTGTTCGCGATCTTCTTCTGGACATTTCTGTGGGGGTTGTTTGGCACCTTCATCGGTGTTCCAATCACGCTCGCCATTCTCACGTTCTGCAATCAGGATCCGTCCAGCCGATGGGTGGCGGATTTGTTCGGTGGAACGGCGGGCGACGTTAAGGAGATAAAGCCGATTTCCAATTAGCGGCTACTCCCCGCAACTTCCACACGCTCTGGTGGGAGCATGCGAAGTCGCCCATCTGAGCCGGAAGTCAGGTTGTGAATGTGAAAATATTTTGGCGCGTCATTCCTGCCGCCCATCACTGGCGAGGGTGCGGAGATAATCTTGAGTTCTCCGCAGGCGCCTATCCAGTCGATGTGGCGGTGGCCGTGCATGACGATCGTGCGCGCAGCGAATGGTTTAAGCTTGCGGACGAACCAGCTGCCGTTGACTAAAGCGGTCCCGATACGCTCGGAGAATTTTACCGCGGACATCGGATATTCCACCAGGTGATGATGTAATGCGACGATCCAGCAGGCTTCCGGGAATTGGCTGACCGCCGCTGCCAACTTTCGAGTTTGCGCGGTTGAAACGACTCCGAGAGCGTTGGTGAAGGAGAAATGGGTTTCGGCGTTTGAGTTGATGATCGCAACGCCGAGACCGTTCTTCGTGGCCGGCGGCAGAATCATTGGAAACTGCTCATCCCAAAGGCGCCCGAGGCCTGCCGCCAGTCGCAGACTTCCGGCATCGGCAAAGTCGGCGATCCACTGCCGATGCGGCGCGAGTGCTTCCGTAAGTGTCCGGTCGTATTTCCCCGTGACAGGATCGACCACGAGCACGCGGCTGCCTTGCACAGCCGCGATCGCCGACAATGTCCGCATCTGCCGCAGCCGCTTTCCAGGGCTGAATGGCAGGTCAAGCCTGGCCGGGTTGAGGCGGTCGACGATGTTGAGATCGTGATTGCCAGGAAGGATGAGCATCCGTTCGGCCAGTGCTGGAAATTGTTCCAAAGCGTCAATGAATTCCGCCCACTCGGTCGCGCGGCCGGCGTCGGTCATATCGCCGCTGACGAGAACCAAATCCAGCGGCTTGACGTCATGGATTGCCTGGATGCCTGCCATGATTTGCGGGAAGCGGCCGTTGCCGCGCGGCCCGCCGCGCCCGCTTTCTATCCGAAATCCATACCGCTCGCCCACCAGATGGATGTCCGAGAGATGCGCGATGCGCCACGACCGGTCGCCGGCTGTCGTATCGAACGCCGCGAGGTCGGTCGGTTGGTCCATCGTTGCGTCTGCGAATCCCCAGACAAGGGCGGCGACCGCCAGATACCCGGAGATCAGCACGATGGCGTTGGCAAGTGTAGGAACGATCAGGTGATGCAGCGACACGAGATCGGTTATGGAACCGATCCAGCGCGAAAGCGGCCAGACCAGAACGACGATCGCTACCGCACATGCGCAAAGGAATATTCCAGCGCCGGCAGAGCTAAGCGCACGCAGCCGCGCGCGCTCGATGGCACTCGAATCGCGACCGAACACCTGCTCCGCCAGATGGCGTATCGCCTCGCGGCAGAAAGCATATCCTGGCTGAATCACGAGTGCGTTGAGCGCCCAGAAGTTGGCCTCGGCGATCCGGAATAGCGGACGCCATCCGACCCAACCCAACGCGACGACCAGCACAAGCACCAATACGGCGCCGACTTCCATCGTGCGCAAAGTGTTTCCCGAAACTTGAGCGAGCCAAGCGGTCGTGACAAGCGGCGCGACGCCAAGCAGCACCGCCGGCAGCAGCAGCGAGATCGAAAATGCGAGCAAAAGCTTCGCGACGCTGATTTCGGCGAGCAGACTGCCGGCCAACGCAAGCAACGATTTTTGCTTGGGGCTCGAAGCGTCGTCCTCGGCGTCGCCCAGGCGCGGATCAATCAGAATAGCAGCAAAATCCGATTCGGCGGGAACGCCATCAGAGCGATCATTCGATCCGGTCATCATGCGCCGTTTCTCTCAATGGCACGAACGACTATCTCTGCCGAACCATGGCTGTTTCAAGGGAACGAACTTGGTCGGGGCTGCCACGGCTGGCCGATACGCCGTGCCAGCATATTACAATTCGCGGGTGCGAGCTTTCCTCGAGGGCGCGTACACATTGGTGCGGCTCTCGCGCGTAAATATAATATTCTTGCTAATTCATTTTGCCGAACGCATGTCGGCCAAGCACTTCGAAGGAGCCGAGTTTGCGCTGCATCGGCGCGTCGCCAACCTGGAACAAGAAAGCCGCCTTACTGGCCGATTTATTGTTCGTCGAGCAGGGAACCGGGCAACTTGAAGTGTTGACGTTCGCCCGGGCGAGGATCGAATAGTTTCGGGCTGTCCGAGCCGACACATTTGACGTTGGCGGCATAGTGCACCGAAAGCCGGGACCCCTCGTACAATGCGCGCGCGTGCCCGAACATATGTCGGCGGCCCGCCTTATTGACGTGAAGGCGAACCATTTGCTGGCACATGGGACACTGTGTCGTAAGAGGATGAAGCTGCCGTCCTCCCAGGAGTTTTATGAACTCTACCACCCATACGGATAGCTGGCGCACGTTGGCCTCCCCGCGAATCTCAGCTTACGCAAAGGTCCAGTGCCCACCCGAACATATAAAAGCGACAAAAGTGCGTGCGAAAGGGCAAGTAAACAGCGATGGCCATAATTGCTCCTCTCACGAACCATGCTTGAACGCTCCTCATCTTGCTAATTTCCCTTCAGAGGAGGCTAGGCTCGCCACTTGATCAGCAATAATTCGCTGGCGATGGCTTGAATAACGTCTGGCGTCATCCTTACAATCCGCTCTAACAATCCAGCGCACTTGTTCGCGGGGAGGCATGCTAATCGGGGAATATGACCGATTGAGCGCGCGTATATGGGTTGAACTCGCCCTATACCGACGTACAAGTCGCTTCGTCCCTACGCACAATGGAGTGTGACGGTCCCTCGCTCCAGATACCCTCGTTGGGCAACCTGCGGCACCCCATCCCCGACAAGATGTCTGCCGCTCGTTATGAAGCTAACCGCAGCGCCCCATCCCCCGATGACCCCGCGCGGTACGCTCGCCTAGATGAGCGCCAGCTCAGGAACCCCGGGCGCGAAGAGCGCTCGGGGTTCTCATTTCAGTGTACACCGTCGATGGTCATTTCCGCGCGAACGCGATTCCGCTGCTGTGGAATTTGTGCGTGGTGGACGCAGCCTGGATCGAACCGGTCTCCAGCGAAAATTCCTGCTAACCGGGAAATTTACCGGGAATTTTTCGATTTCATGCCCGACTGCCGGCTCAGAGGATCCCATGTGCCAATGATTTCGGGGTCTTTAAGCGAAATTCCCTGCTCAACGGAATAGGGATTTTTTTAGTAAGAACAGGGAATTGCATCCAAGCACAGGGAACGAGTGCCGCATCACCCAGCCGCAGTATTGGGATCCTGCCGGCGGTTTGTTTTTTATTCCTTCGACTTCAACTGCGCTTCGTTCGCGGCAATAAACGCGCGAATATCGGCCGACATATCCAGTAGCTTTAGCCATTGCTCTTTATACAAGGTCACGGGAAAGCGCCCCATGCCGTAGATTGAAACCGCGCCCTTTTCGCTGACCTTCATCCGGACGCCGGTGGACGCCCCTCTTTTGAGGGCGGCGTTTTCGTCGCGAAGGCGCTCCAGTTCAGCCTTCATTTCTTCGTCGGACATGGCTTTCCTGGCCTTTTGGGCGTTGTCTTAAAGTGCATCGGTACTGGCCGAAGATTCCCTTACCGCTACAATGCCAACATGCGTCGGTTGTTGAGCCTGCATCCTGATTCCCTTTGCTCCGCGGTGACACACGTTGAAGCGGAAGTCACGCGCCCAAGCGCCGGCAGCTTGGTCTTTTACTATTTTGTGAACGGCAGGATAACCGATCTACGCATGCCGCCACCAGTGCCGGCCGCACATACTGATGGGCTTTGGCGGCACACGTGTTTCGAGGCATTCGTCCACATTTCGGACGGCGCCGCGTATTACGAATTCAACTTTGCACCATCGAGGCAATGGGCCGCGTATCGGTTCAGTAGCTACCGAAGCGGGATGCGCGTTGCAGCCGAGATAGCCGCGCCTCGCATCGAGGTGCAATCGAACCCGACATGCTACAGATTGCAAGCCTCGCTGGAGTTGGATCAAGTGTCGGGCCCGCCAGGCGACGGAGTATGGCGAATCGGTCTTGCGGCTGTGATTGAAGAGACGAGCGGTCACAAATCATATTGGGCGCTGGCACATCCGCCGGGCAAGGCGGACTTCCATCATTCCGATGGCTTTGCGCTTGAATTTCCTGAAGTTCGGCAACCATGAAATTTGGCATCGATCGACTTATCGCCGAACCCACCTTGCGTGTGCCACTCAACGGCAGGCGCGTCGCCTTACTCGCGCATCCCGCTTCGGTCACATCGGACCTGCGGCACTCACTCGATGCATTAGCAGCATGTGGCGACCTGAAGATCACTGCGGCTTTCGGTCCGCAGCACGGTCTGCGCGGCGACAAGCAAGACAACATGATTGAGTCGCCGGACTTTATCGATCCGATGCATCACATCCCGGTATTTAGCCTCTACGGCAAGGTGCGTAAGCCAACCGACGCGATGATCGATACATGCGATGTCATCCTCGTCGATCTTCAGGATTTGGGTTGCCGAATTTATACGTTCATAACGACGCTGCGCTACATTCTTGAAGCGGCATCAAAACATCGAAAAGCGGTATGGGTGCTGGATCGGCCCAACCCTATTGGCCGGCCGGTCGAAGGCCTGACGCTGCGCGCCGGATGGCAGAGTTTCGTTGGCGCTGGTCCGTTACCGATGCGTCACGGGCTCACGCTCGGCGAATTGGGTCTGTGGTTTATCAAAACACTCAATCTGGATATCGAATATCGTGTCGTCGAAATGCAGGGCTGGCAGCCCGATTCCGCGCCAGGATTTGGTTGGCCTCTCGGCGAGCGTATCTGGGTCAACCCTAGCCCAAATGCGCCAAGTTTATGGATGGCGCGAGCCTATGCGGGCACAGTCATGCTCGAGGGCACGACACTTTCGGAAGGGCGCGGCACCACACGCCCGCTCGAAGTGTGGGGCGCTCCTGATATCGATGCGCGCGCAATCGTAGAGGAAATGTTCAGCCTAGCGCCGCCGTGGCTGCGTGGTTGCCACCTGCGCAATTGCTGGTTCGAACCCACATTTCACAAACATGCCGGCAAGCTCTGCAACGGCGTGCAGATTCACACGGAAGGTCCCGACTACGATCATCAGGCGTTCAAACCCTGGCGTATCCAGGCGCTCGCCTTCAAGGCGATTCGCCGATTGTATCCCGACTATCCGCTCTGGCGCGACTTCGCCTATGAGTACGAGCACGGTAGGCTTGCTATCGATGTCATTAACGGCGGTCCGTTACTGCGGGATTGGGTGGACGATCCGCACGCGACGCCGCAAGACTTGGATGCGCTGGCTATACCGGATGAACAGGCTTGGTTGCACGAGCGCCAAGAGTACCTTCGTTATTGAAGGCTGGCGGACGCGAACATGAACCTGGGAGGGGCGTTTCCCCCTCTTTCGAAAACGCCCACCAACTTCGGCGGACTGGTGTCCGTTCCGAAAAACACACCCGCAGATTCGGATCACGTGGCGAAGGCCCTCACGAAGTCCGCGTCAATCTCGTCCACCAGCACGACTTCCTGAGAAAAGTCGTCATCGCCCGTAACCCGTACTCCCGCTGGCGAGCGCTCAAGCCTGGCACAGTCATTGGGTCGACCAAGGACGCGCAGGCATAGCGACAAGCCGACGAGATGCGACGGGATGATGCCGTCCGGGCCTTTGCGCAAAGGCACCAGGCGCATCACCTCGGCCGCAGAGAACCAGCGACCCTGCTCCGCCGAGCTTGGCTCTCCGCTGACCGTACACAAGAACAGGACGCTCAATATATCGCAGCGTCGGCTGTGAACGGGGTAGATCGATGCCACGCGCCGGCAGGTCTGCAGCGTGCTGCCGCCGAGCTCGCGGTCCAGAACCCGGCGTATGCCACCGATCAGGTAGTCACCGCATCGGTCGACGGTGCCTGTGTAATGCCACATGCCATTGAACGGATCGGCGTCGTCCACGGCGCGCAGCGTCAGCCAGAAGAACACTTCGCCGTCGACGACCTTGTGCACGATCACCTCGGCCGAGCACGATGGGCGCAGACGGATCAGCGCGTTGAAGATGCGCGAGGGAAACACGCCGCCGTGCGCGTCGCGATACTGCATCAGCCACCGCATGGCGGCGTCGCAGGTCGCGAGCGCGCTCTCCTCGTCGCGGAACAGATCCGATCCTGTGCTGGAGCTATCGGCGTTGCGCATATTCTTCATAGCGTTGAGCGTTCTCGGCAAACCAGCGATAGGTCGCTCGCAGCCCCTCGCGAAAGCTTGTCTCTGCAGTGAAGCCGAGGTCCCGAGTCTGCCGGGTAGTATCCGCCACCCAGCGCGGCGAGTCCCACCTGTTGCGTTCGACCGCACCCCACGTCAGCGGCAGCGGCGCCCCGTGAATCTCCTCGACGAGGCTCGCGGCCTCACGGATGGAATGTTCGACGCCCGTTCCCAGATTGAAGACCGCTCCGTCGCCGGTCACGGGCTGCTCCATGCATTGCTCCACCGCGCGCACGACATCGTCGACAAAGATAAAATCGCGACTAACGTCGGGCGAAGATAGGTTCATCGGCCGTCCCATCAGAGCCGATAGCATCAAGCGAGGGATCAGGCGGCGTCCGTGCTCCCACGGACCATAGACGGAGAATAGCCGCAAGGTCGCCAGCGGCATCCCTTTGAAACGGGCCGCGTAGGTGCCGTACAGCGTCTGCGTGAGCTTGGCGATATCGTGCACGCGCGTCGGATTGGGCAGCGACGTCTCGGTCATCGGCTCGGTCTGGAAGCCATATTCCGACGAGCTGCCGGCGTTGATGAAGAGCTCGCATCCGGTGCATGCCGAAGCGAGGTTCACGAGCGGCTGCACGGTATGGAGAATGATCTCCATCTCGTCGGTTTCCTGAGGCAGCGCCGCATGTGCCGCGAAATGCAGCACCACTTGCGGACGCGCTGCCGTCACGCCCTGGCGGGTCGCCTCGGCATCGAGAAGATCGAAGCGGTGCAGCTGCACTTCATCGATGACCTCGCCAATGCGCCATGCCGCCGAATCCGGCCGCACGATGACGTGGACCTCGTGTCCACGCTCGAGCATCCGCCGCACCAGGTTGGCGCCGACGAAGCCGGTGGCGCCACTGATCAGGATGCGACGCGCGTCAGCAGACGGCGGCAAGCTCGTGCTCACGGCAGAAGGCGACATAGCGCGCAAAACCAGCGTCGAGCATGGTGCGCGGCTCGTAGCCGAGCATGCGGCGTGCCTTGCCGACATCGAGCGCGCCGCGGCGGGTGCGCCGCACCGGGTCGCGGCTCTCGCGGGGGATCACCTTCAGGTCCGGAAAATGGCAGCGGGCGATGTCGGCGAGGTCGCGCAGGGTGCGCGCCGTGCCGCTCGTGATATTGAAGGTTTCATTGATCGCCGCCGGATGAGTTGCCGCCAGATAAAAGCCCTCGGCGGTATCCTCGACCCAGGTGAAGTCGAGGACCTGGGTGCCGCCGTCGAACAGCTGGATCTCCCGGCCGCGCATGGCGCAGTCGATGAAGCGTTGAACGATACGCTGGTTGGTGTCGGTGGGGCCGTACACCGAGCACGGGCGCACAATCACGAAATCGAGCCCGAACATCTCGTGGTAGGTGCGGACGTAGATCTCACCGCACAGCTTGGATGCGCCGTACACCTCAAGCGGAATCGTGGGGTGATCCTCGGCGGCGGGAAAGTGGACGAAGTCGCCGTAGGCCATGCTGGAGGATGCGTAGACGAAGCGCTTGACCTGGCAGTCGCGCGCGGCATTGAGCACGTTGGTGGTTCCGGTCTGATTGATGGCGAGCGCGTCCTCAAGATGACGCTGCGATGCGTCGGCGATGGAGATCGCGGCCAGATGGATGACGACATCGGGACTGGCGTCCCGCATGCTGCGCGCCAGAAGCTCGGGATTGCAGATGTTGCCCTCGACCAGCTTGAACTTTGCCTGCCCGTTGCGCTCTTCCTCCTCGCGGATGCGGCGGAGGCGAAATTGCACGTGACGGGGATAGTCGAGGCGCTCGTGGGGCAGCACGAAGGAGCGTAGCGCGTCATAGGCGACGACGTCCCAGCCGTTGCGGAGGAACTTGACGGCGAGCAGCGAGCCTATGAAGCCGGCGCCGCCGGTGATGAAGACCTTTTGCCTCATGCGTACACCTTCGCTTGCACGACTCGTTCGACGATGCCGTCGGGCGTCAGGTCGCACTGTTGCCGATAGAACCCTTGTGAACCGGAGACATGGACGAAGCGATCCGGAATCCCGATGCGGTGGACCGTGCAGCGTGTCGGTATGTCGGCCACGGCCTCGCAGACCGCGCCGCCGAGGCCGCCCAAAACGGAGTGCTCCTCGACGGTGAAGATCGCCCGGCAGCGCTCGCTCAGCCGTCGCAGGTAGCTCACGTCGAGCGGTTTGATCGTGTGCATGCTGACCACGGTGGGGCGAATGCGATGCTCCGACTCGAGCCGGCGCGCGGCTTCGACCACCGTCGGCAGGATATTGCTCGTCGCCAGCAGCGCGACGTCACGGCCCTCCTGGATGACGAGCGCGCGTCCTAGATGAAACTCATGATGCGTGTCTGCTCCGTGGACAATGGGCTCGCCCCGTTTGCCCAGTCGGATGTAGGCCGGTCCGGGATGCACGGCCAAGGCGCGAACGGCGTGGCGGACCTCCCACGGGTCGCCCGGACACACCACGCACAAGCCCGGCAGCGATCGCGCCATCGCGATGTCCTCCACGGCGTGATGGGTGGCGCCCATATCGCCGTAGCTGTAGCCCGCGCCCAGGCCGACGATGGTCACGGGCAGTTCGTGGTAGCAGATGTCGATCCGGATCTGCTCCAGGCAGCGAAAGATCGCGAACGGAATGAACGAGTAGACGAACGGCTTGACGCCTTCGCGGGCGAGACCGGCTGCGGTTCCCATCATGTTGGCCTCGGCCACGCCACAGTTGATGTAGCGTGTGGGGAACTCGGCTTGGAACTGCTCGAACACGGTGTAGCCGAGGTCGCCCGTGAGCAGCATCACGGCCGGATCCTGACGCGCGAGCGACGTCAGCTCCTCGACGAATGCCGTCCTCATGACATAAGCTCAAGACGTGCCGCCTCGACCTCCTCAGCCGAGGGCGTCTGGTAGTGCCACTTCAACTGATCCTCCATGAAGCTGACGCCCTTGCCTTTGACGGTGTGGGCGATCAGCGCAGTCGGCCGTCCGGCCTCGAGCGGCGCCGCGGCAAGCGTCTCGACCAGGGTCGTCATGTCGTGGCCGTCGATACTTCTCGTGGCCCAGCCGGCCGCCCGCCATTTGGCATCAAGCGGCTCGAGGCCGAGGACCTCGTCCACCCGTCCATAATTCTGGATCTTGTTGTGATCGACGATGCACACCAGCGACGACAGTCGGTGATGAGCGGCGAACATCGCCGCCTCCCAGGTCGAGCCTTCCTGACAGTCCCCTTCTGAGAGGACAACGAACACCCGGTGCGACCGGCCGCGCATCTTTCCGGCCAGCGCGATGCCGTTCGCCACGGCGAGACCATGACCGAGCGACCCGGTCGAGAACTCAACTCCGGGAATTCCGAAGGTGTTGGTGTGGGCGATGAACGGTGACCCGTCCTGCAGATAGTCCTCGAGCTTCGCCGCGGGAAAGTAGCCGTACTCCGCGAGCACGGCATAGAGTGCGGCAGCCGCGTGCCCCTTGCTGAGAATCATGCGGTCGCGGTCGTCCGGATCCGACCCACAATTCATCACGCCGCCGTAGAGCGCAACCAGGATGTCCATGACCGACAGGCACGAGCCGACGTGGCAGCTGCGCGCACGGGCAATCATCCGCGTCACCTCGAAGCGCAGCCGGTCGGCGACGCGGCTCAGCTCCGCTGGACGGGGCGGGATATCTCTTTGTCTCATAAGGCGGCCTCCGTTTCCAAGGCGCCGGGCAGCGTGACGGTCGGACCAAGGAAGAGCACCTTGAAGTGCTCGATGACGGGGTTGTCGGCCTCGTCAGTATTTTCGCAGCCGGCGTGAACGGTGCCGTCGGCACTCGCCACGATGTCCAGGTTGCAGCGAACCGGCTCCTTGCGCTCGTTCTCGCCCGGACAGGACAGGTGGATTACGCCCAACTCGTCGAGCGTCCAGCGACACGTCCATGTTTTCTCCGGGCGGAACATGTAGCGCTCGGTGACGGTGCCGTCAGCGTTGAAGCGAACGAGATAGCCGCCGCACAGCTCTCCGAGCTTGAGCATGTAGGAGCCGACCAGCTCGTCGCGGGTGAACGGTCGCTTGGTCTTCATCCAAGCCGGATAGACGGGGTCGGTGGGACTCTCCGGCTGCCGCCCGGTCTCAAGCTTGCACAGCCGTTGCAGTCTGCTGAAATCTTCCATCTCATTGTCCCTGATTGGTGTGTAAGTAAGCCTCGCGTGCTGTCGCGGATGTGACCGCCGCAACCAGCTGCTCGAAACGGTCGCAGCTGCGCCAGTTGAACCAGTGTGCGTAGCTGTTGAGGCCGGCACATGGCGGCCGTCGATGATCGCGATCCCGCGGGCATTCCCGGAATTGCTCCTCGCAAGACGGCCGCCAGCCGAGCAGGTCGAAGACCGATTTCTGGCTAGCATAGGCGGCAGCCATCGACGCCTTGCATCGTGTCGCAGCCTCGTCCAGGTCGACGCGCCGCACGCCGGCAGCATGAGCGGGGAAGGCACAGAGCCGCAGCCCCTTCGGAGCATCGGCATCGGGGGCGTAACAGGGATACTCGAATATCGGTACGTCCCATCTGGCCCGGCGACATCCCTCAGCCACGGCGAAGCTCGTCGCATCATGATCGGCGTGCCCGCCCTCGAAAGCGGGACCAATCACGGCCCGCGGCCTGATCTCGCCGATGAGCCGATAGAGCATCGCGCATGCGTCATCGAGCGCGCCGACAAGCCCGCCGTCCGGCAGGCGCAGAAGATGACGCCGCTCGACATTGGCCACGTCCATTGCCTGCTCCATCTCCTGCTCGCGCATCGCCTGCAGTCCGTCGTAGCCGCCCGACGTCATCCACGCCGCCTCGACGCGCACGCCGGCGCGCACCAGCAGCGACAGCGTGCCGCCGACGAAGACGTCGTCGTCCGGATGTGGAAACACGAAGAGGACGGCTCCCGGCTTTCTCGGGAGATCTCCTGGCTGCCCGCTCTCCACGCGAAGAAAATCGATCACGCTTCGCACCCCAAAATGTCAGCCGCCAAGATACGCGGTGCGGTAAAAATTTGCCGCGCCGGCCCGCGCGCGCGATGCGACCTCATGGATTGGCGGCGTCGGGGGAACGCCGGATACGAAATGCTCGCGGACGGCCATCAATGCGGCGACGGCCCGCTCGGGAGCGAGATCCCAGTCGACGATCCAGCTCCAAGGGCGGCCGCTCACCCGCTCCGGAAACGCTCCAAGCCGCGGCACCATCACCGGCAGGCCGGCCTCGAGCCCTTCGCTCAGGATATAGGAATAGGTCTCCGGTACCTGCGCCGCGTACCAAAGCAGATGTGGGCGAAGGCGATCGAGCAGCCGCTGCAGGTCGTTCACCTGGTACGGACCCGTCACGTCGAGGCCGGCCGGCGCTTCACCGTCGATGGTCCCGATGACCTGGAAGTGCAGCGGAAGCCGCTCGTTCGCCGCGATTCGCGCGCTGCCCAGCACGCGCGCCGCGCCTTTGAAGGCCGTGACCCAGCCGAGTACCGCCACGCGCAGCGACTCCGACGGGGCGATCTGGGTGGCCGACACTGTCGGGTGGACGGCGACCGAGCGCGGGTGAGATGCGACGACGACGTTCGCCTGCGGACGGTAGCGCTCGATCCGCGCGGCAACGTCGCGCGACGGACAAATCACACGGCGGGCCTGTCGATAGACCCAAGCATAACGGGCGCGATACGCGACAATGTCGCGCTCGTCCGGAAGATGCCAGTCGAGCAGGCAAAACTCGCAGCCGGCCTGATCGGGCTCGCCGCAATAGGAATTGTCGCGCGTCTTGAGATGAACCCTCGGGCATAGCGTGTGGTAATCGTGAACGGTGAAGTCGAACTCGACATCGAGCTCCTCGATGAGCCGGCGGACGTCGACGGGAACGGTAAACAGCTGATGGACGTGAACCCGCGTCACGCCCAGGCAGCGCAAGCTGCCGACGAGATCAGGGAAATTGTCGTGCGGATGATAGGTCCGGTCAGGCTCTCCGGGCGCACTCAGCGTGACGAGGCCGTCGGCGCGGCTGTGCAGCACGACATGCTCGGCCCAATCGCTGAGGGCGTGGGTGATTTCCTGGACGTGCTGCTCGGTGCCGCCACCCCAATGATGGGTAATGTGCAACAGGATGGGTTTCGCGCGGGGACGCGAATTCGCAAAGGCCAAGGCCACTGGCGGCGCATCCGGCATCAACAGCCCCTGCATGCATGACCGCGTCTCGATAGCCGGTTAGCCGGCGAGTCGTCCCAAAAACCGTCGCCCGCCGGGATGTGCGGGTCAACCCGCGGGGCTGCGACGAAGCACGCGCCAGGGACCTATCCACAGGCTGTCAACAAAGCCCTGGCGCAGGTGGTGCAGAGCGTCCTCGGGAGCGCCGACAATTGGCAGTCCGTGGCGGTTGAATGAGGTGTTGAGGATCACACCCACCCCGGTCAGCGCGCGGAAGGCACCGAGCAAGGAATGAAGCAGGGGATTGTCGCGGGCGCCCATGACCTGGGGGCGCATGCTGCCGTCGACGTGAACCACGGCCGGGACCTTCTGGCGCGCGTAGCTGTTGGCATCGACCGCGAAGGTCATGTAGCGGTAGTCGGTGGGGCCCGACCAGTACAACGATGCTTCCTCCTCCATCACGATGGGGGCGAACGGAACGAACGGTTCGCGCCCCTTGAGCAGGCGGTTGATGCGGTCCTTGACCGCGACATGACGCGGATCGGCCAGCACCGAGCGATTCCCGAGCGCGCGCGGCCCAGCTTCCATGCGGCCCTGGAAGGTGCCCACCACCTCACCCTGCGTCAGCGCTTGCGCGATCTCGTTCGGGCCGGCCGTGCTCACCTCGAGGTCCGCCGACGACATCAGCAGCGTCTCGACCCGGTCCGGGCTGAAGCCGTTGCCGAAATACGGCATCGGCAGATCGAGTGGAGCACCCAGCGCGCCTTCCAACTGCAGGGCCATGAGTGCCGCGCCGGCCGCGTTGCCGCTGTCGGCGGCATCCGGGAAAACGAAGAAGTGGTCGGGCTGCAACTCGTCGACGATGCGTTGGTTGGCTTTGACGTTGAGGAATCCGCCGCCGGCCGCAGCCAGCGACCTGCAACCGGATATCGCCATGGCGTCGCGCACGAAGGCCAGCATGTTGTCCTCGAAGTGCACCTGCGCCTGGCATGCAAGCTGCTCCGGCGCCATGTGCTCAAGGTGGCGCGCATAGGCCATGGATTGCACCACCGAGTTCATGGGATTGGGCAGTCGGCGGCCGGGGTTGGCGCGGTTGTAGCAGCGGAACTGCCACTTCTCGGCGGCTTGGAATACGCCGTCCTCGCAGCGCACGACGCCGTCGAAAACACGCGGCCCGCCATTCAAGTTGGTCAGCGCCGCGAGCCCCATCGTCTTGTACTCGCTGTCGATGGGGACGAAGCCGAGCGCCTCGGTAACAGCCTGGTAGAAGCAGCCGAGGCTGTCCCTGGACCACGATTTGCGCAGCAGATGCAGAGAGCCGTCCGCGGCGCCGCGATAGATGGTAGCGCTGGTCTTGTCGCCCTTGCCGTCGACGGTGAGAACGCAGGCGTCGGTCAGGCCGGAGAGCAGAAACGCGGAGGCCGCGTGCGCGACATGGTGGTGCACGTGGTAGTGCCGCAAGCGCGGACGGAAGAAGCCGAGCTCCGTCATCTCGTCGACGCGCGCCCAGGGATGACGATCGCCGAAGCCTGCCCACACCTCCCCCAGTTGGCGCTCGACCGACGCGACGGAATCGGTAGCGTCCGGCTGGAAGGCGAGGTTCTCCGCGGTCGGCGCCTGCGCGCGTGCGTCGATCCCCACCACCGCGCTGTCCGCGTGCTGGGGGAACACGCCGTACTGGCTGGAGAACGCGACGATATCGACGTCCTCGATAGTCATGCCGCATTGCGCGAGGACGGCTTGCACCGCGCGTGAGGGAAATCCGCAGAAGTGCTTGATGCGGTTCAAGCGCTCCTCCGCAATGCTGGCGAGCACGCCAGTCGGGTCGCACACGGTGGCAGAGGCGTCGTGCCCGCAGTTGATGCCCAGCGCGATACGGCGTTGCTTCACGGATGCTCCTTCTCGTCGGTGACGGAAATAAAGTGCTTCCTTGTGAACTTGATGCACAACGATCTTTTGTGGACCGAAAGCCCTCGCCCGATGGACGCTGCTCTGCCGGCCGTATTATCAGGACTCGTGTCGTCGGACCCGCCACGAATCACCTCACACAGCACGTTAAAGAGCACTGGATGAGAGCGGTAAGTCGCAGTATTCCGGATTTCCAAAGATTTTTTATGGCCGCCGTTGCCTCGACCGGTGGCCTGCTGTTCGGCTTCAATACCGGCGTCATTTCCGGTGCGCTGCCACTCATTCAGCAGGACTGGGAGCTCGGCACATTCGTTTCCGGCCTGCTGGTCGTCGTGCTGCTGGCCGGCGCCGTGATCGGCGCGTTGATCGCCGGCCAGATTTGCGACGGACTTGGGCGGCGCGACATCATTACCGCCACTTCTGCGACCTTCGCGCTCGGCGCATTCGGCAGCGGCCTGGCACCGTCGATCGAGTGGCTGATCGCCAGCCGAGCGGTAGTCGGCCTAGCGCTCGGCGCGGTGTCCGTGAGCGTGCCGCTCTATATTGCCGAGATCGCGCCGGCGCGGTCGCGCGGAGCGCTCGTATCCTGCAACCAACTCGCCATCACCATCGGCATCCTGCTGTCGTATATCGCCGCCGCAATTCTCGGCTACCACGATCACGCGTGGCGCTACATGTTCATGACCGGCTCCGCGCTCGCGGTTCTGCTGGGCGTCACCAGCGTCGTTCTTGTCGAATCGCCGCGTTGGCTGGTCTGGAAGGACGACGAGCAAGAGGCGCGGCGGGTCCTGGGCGAACTGGGAGACAAGCCTGAGGACATCGATCACGAGATCGGCCGGATCAGGCATGGTCTGGCGGCGGAGAAAAAGAGCAGCTTCGCGGCTTTTCTCGGCGGCTGGGGCGCGCCAGAAATGGTGACCGGCATTGGATTGTATTTTTTCGAGCAATTTGTCGGGATCAACGCCATCATCTATTTCGCCCCTACCATCCTGGCCAATGCCGGTTTCGACACCGGGATTGCGGCGCTGCTTGCGACCGTGGTGATCGGGGTCCTCAACGTAGCGATGACGGTTGTCGCCATGCGGCTGCTCGACCGCGTCGGCCGCAGGCCCCTGCTGGCGGTCGGGTTCGTCGGCATGACCTGCAGCCTGCTGGCGGCCGGCCTGGTCTTCCTGGTGACCGCCGATTCCGGCGCGTTGCAAAAGTGGCTGGTGCTGCCGTCGCTGCTCGCGTTCATTGCCTTCTTCGCCGTAAGCATCGGGCCGATCGGCTGGCTCATGATATCGGAGATCTACCCCACCACGCTGCGCGGTCGGGCGATGAGCATCCCCAGCGGCGCCCACTGGTTCTTCAACGGCATCGTCTCGTTTGCGTTTCTGCCGCTCACGGCGCACCTGGGCAACGCCCCGACCTTCGGTCTATTCGCCCTGTTCGGTGTCGCCGGCTGGTTCTTCTGCCGGTCCCGGGTGCCGGAGACCAAAGGCCGGACGCTCGAGGAGATCCAAGAGCAATTCGGCGAGCGGTTGCAGGCTTAGATGTTGGCGGACCCTGCCACAACGAAGGAAAGCGCCGCGACCGCCGCGAGCAATCGCCGCATCATGTTGATCGCGAGCGTCGGCGCGATCGGCGGCCTGCTGTTCGGCTTCGATACCGGCATCATCGCCGGCGCGATCGTGGTGCTGCGACGCGATTGGCCGCTCGATCCGCTAACGGAAGGACTGGTCGTCAGCAGCGTGCTCTGGGGTGGGCTGGTCGGTGCCGCCGTCGGCGGCAAGGTCGCCGATGCCTTCGGGCGTGGTGCAACAATCAGCGCGACCGCCGCCATCTTCGTCGTGGGCTCGTTCTGGACCGGGTTGGCAAGCTCGCCATCGTGGCTGATCGCCGGCCGGGTGGTGGTCGGCTTCGCCGTCGGCGGCGTCTCGGTCGCGGTACCGCTCTACTTGTCGGAAATCGCTCCGGCGAAGATCCGCGGCGCGGTGGTCACCCTCAATCAACTCGCCATTGTCGCCGGCAACCTCTGCTCCTACTCGGTCAGCGCCTGGTTCACGACGGCGCCGGAAGGATGGCGCGACATGCTGATGGCAGGTGCCGCCCCGGCCGTCGTGCTCGGTTACGCGATGCTGTTCCTGCCGGCGTCGCCGCGCTGGTTGATGGCCAACGGCCGCGAGGGCAGCGCGCGGCGTATGCTGCGTCGCCTGCGCATCCCCGACGAGGATGCGGCGATCACCGAGATCAAGCAGAGCCTGGATCCGGCATCGAAGACCTCATGGCGGGAGCTCCTTCAGCCATGGGCACGCCCCATGATGATGGTCGGCCTCGGGCTGATGTTCTTTCAGCAGTTCAGCGGCATCGGCATCGTCATCAGCTATTCCACGACTATCTTCGGCATGACCGGGATCGCCGGCCCTACCGGCACCGCCCTTCTCACCGTCGGCGTCGGCATCATCGACTTCTCAGCGACGGCGACCGCGATCTTTCTGCTCGATCGTTTCGGACGCAAGCCGATGTTCTTGGCCGGCATCGCCGTTACCGTGGTGTGCCTCATCAACCTCGCCGTCGGCTTCGCCGGGCTCGAGCGGCTGGGCACGATCGGCCAATGGCTCGTGGTCGGCAGTCTGTTCGTCTACATGGCGGCATTTTCGCTGAGCCTCGGCCCGGTCAGCGGCCTGATCGTGTCGGAGATCTACCCGCAACGGGTCCGCGGCGTCGCGATGGGGGTGGTTATCGTCGCGAACTGGGTGTCCCAGATCATCACTGCGTTTACCTTTCCGGGCATGGTGGCGTCGCTCGGCGCGCCGGTGACGTTCTCGACTTACGCTGCGATCGGTGCCGCCGGTTTTCTGTTCTGCTATTTCTTCGTGCCGGAAACGAAAGGTCTCAGCCTGGAAGAGATCGAGCGCCATTGGCGCGCCGGCGATCCGCCGCGCACATGGTAGAATGACAGCGGTGGAATCGCCGACATGCATCCTCGCCTCAGCATTCTCACTCTCGGCGTTCGCGATCTGAACCGGTCGATCGCATTCTATCGCGACGGCCTGGGCCTTGCTCTATCGCCGCAGAGCAACGAGCTGATCGCCTACCTCCCGCTGCGCGGCCTCTGGCTGGCGCTGTTTCCGATCGATCAGCTGTCGATCGACACCCGCATTCCGCTTGAGCAGTTCGGACGGTCACCCATCACCTTGGCCTATAATGTCGAGGAGCGCCCACTGGTCGACCGGACTCTCGCGGAAGCCGTCGCCGCCGGCGGCCGGATCGCCAAGCCCGCCGCCGATACGGACTGGGGAGGCTATGCCGGGTTCTTTGCAGATCCTGACGATCACTTGTGGGAGGTCGCGTGGGATCCCAAACTGCCGATATGACGGTCACGGCGCCTGACGACGCCCGCCGCGCGGCAACGACGGCACCCGGCTGGCGTCCGCTTAATCCTCCCGCGCTTGCAGACGATGGTCGCTTTCTGCTCGACCATGTCCTCGGCCGGTTCTGCAACCCGTTCCATCGCATCAATTCCGAGCAGGATCTCTATGACGAGACCATCGATCGGGTGACCGGCGAGCCGTTGTTGCTCGCCGATTTGGAGGCGCTGGAGTGTGGCACGCAAGCGCCCGACGCGATGCAGCGCGAGCTTGGCTCGTTTTTCGCTCACGCCTTGATCGACGGTTATACGCAGGACATTGGCCGCACCGGAAACCTCAACCCGTTCCGGCCGCTCTTTTCGCCGGAGCTGGAGCAGCATCTACTGCAGATCGCGGCGTCGCGATGTGGCAAAGAAATTCCGGCCGCCGCCCGCCAGCCGGCGACGCCTGTATTGCTGACGCCATATTTTTCGGTCCCAAGGCCCAAGGCGGAGCACGAGGCGCGTTTTCGCCAGCGGATCGAAAATCTGCGCGCCTTGCGCGGCAACGGTCTGCGCAACGGGGCCGACCGTGACCATTTGGTGCTGATTATCGGCGCCGGACCGGCCGGCCTCATCCGCGCCATCTCCGCAACGCTGCAAGGTTTGAAAACCGTCGTGCTCGAATCGCGGCCGGAAGATGCGCCGCGGCGGCCGCAGATCGCGGTGATCCGGTCGGAGGCCGTCATCGCTCTCTTGGATCAACTCGGTGCTCTCGACTTTCTGTTCAAGGAGAACAGGATATTTCCCTTCGGGCGGCTGAAGCTCGAAGTGAGCCTGGGCGACCTTGAGCTCGCCTTCACGGCCGTGCTTCGTCTCGTTGCGGCAGATGAGCCGGACCGGATCGTGCCCGACCAGATCGTGCAATACGGCGTCATCGTCGAGCGGATCGACGTGGAGCAAGGCTTGGCGCGCGTGGTCGCACGCAAGTCCGGTCACAAGTCTGACCAGCAGGTCCTGCTGTCGTTCTCGCCGCGGCTGATCGTGATCGCTGACGGCAAGCGCAGCCCGACCTCGGCGCTCCTGGGCATTTCCCGTCGCCCGCGCTTTCGATCGCACACTGGAATCATTGCGATCTTTCGCGCCGATGCGGGCGGGCTCTCCCCGCTGCGCCGGATGCTCGGCACGCTCGCGTCGAAGCTGAGCTACGCGTTTCACCATCATATCTCCCGCAGGGGCGCCAAGCTCGAAGCCGGGACCATCCTGCAGGTGCCGGGACATCATTACCTCGGGTTGGACCTCACCCCCGGCGAGGAAATGCGCCTGCGCGACGCGATCTCGAACGATGCGTCTGCGGAACTCCAGCGGATGCTGCGGTTCTGGTCCCGCTACGCCTTCGAAGCAATTCGCAGCCATCCCAAGGGATCTGCTCCGCACACCGGGGGCAGGCCGATTGCGTGGCTGCCGCTCGATCCGCTGCTGGCCATGCCGATCGAGGTGATGAGCGACCGTGCCGACGTCTTCTGCGGGCACATCGGCGAGACCTTCGCGATGATCGAGGGTGATGCCCAATTCACCATTCATCCCGGCAGCGCCTACGGCTGCGCAAAGGCGTTCCTGTCGGCTCGGCTGTTCGATTTTCTGCTGCGAGCGGGCCTGTCCGGTTCCGACGGGCAGCGCCGTCGCTTGGCGCAGCAGGCCTTTCTCGTTAACGCGGAGCTGACGGAGCGCGAATGCAACAAGATCACGCGCTTCTTCAAGGCACGGGCATAGCCGATTTGCGGTGGCAGGTCGGACTAAAGTTCATTCTGCTCGAATTGACGCCAGGCTAGTATGGCGGGGCCTTGCCGTCGAGTGTCGGCTCGCGGTCGACGATCGGATTGTAGCGGAAGATGTGCTTTGCGCGATCCGACATCAGTTCCCAGGTACAGCGCGGGATCTCGATCAGCTCCGTCGCGCTGATATAGGCGTTGAGGAACGGCCGATCGTAGATCATGGCCAGCATGGTCCGGATCTCCTCGGTCTCGTTGGGCATGCCGCGATGCCAGGTGCGCATGTCGCGCAGGATGATTGAGCCGGCGGGGACCGTGGTGCGTACCGACGGCAGGTACTTGGCGCGCTCCTCCAGCGCCTCGCGGTCGTTCGGCAACTCGTCGACGATCAGATGCGTGCCCGGCCAGACCTCGGTCGCGCCATTCCCTAGGGTGAAGTCGATCAGCGGAATGTTGACGATGACCTGGATGATCGGCAGCGCGATCGGGTGGTCGGGAAACAGGTGATCGAAATCGCGATGGACCTGCTGACCGCCGGAATGGGGCCACTGCGTATTGGTGTTGTAGAAAGTGCAGAAGAAATCCGGCCCGATGGCGGCTTCCGTGACTTGCACGGCAAAAGGATTTTCGATCGCGACCGAGTCCATGAACGGCGAGCAGATCGGCGGAAACATCGCGGTGTGGGTGCGCTCCATCGTTGCGCGCTTTTCCGGACTCACCGCCCGCATGTAGCGTTGCAGCGTCTCGTCGCATTGCCGGCGAATCCGGTCGATCCAGTCCGGCGACACCACGTCCTCGATGATGACGAACCCGCATTCCTTCAGGGTCCGCACCGCGATCCTCAGATTCTCCTCGCTCATGGCCTGCGCTTGGAGCTCTGCGGCGGATATCTTCATGGCTGTCGGCGTGCCTCAAATGTCGACGTCTTGTTGACGGCGCTTTGTACGAATCGCGCAGAGGCTACCAACAATCGTGTGGCAAGCCAATGAAACGCGCGTCGAAGGCTTCGCGCCTGCGGCGATGTCGTCGCGGAGCATGCCTGCTGTCCACAGCCGAAATCATATGACCGCGGGGATTTGGGGACTGCCGCTGCTTGCAAAGAACGGAATCGCCTTTTCTACTCGGCGACCAACGCCCCCCGGCCATTGCCCTCTGGGCCATGAGCGAGCTTGATTGCGCCTGCGGGAAGCGTTGCTTTTATCTTGCAAACTACACCGCTTGGCTCAAAAGTCGTCTCTGTTGAGCCGTTGAAGGGGTCAAGCGCACCCGAGATTAGTCGCATTCCAAATCCGTGATGGTTCGGTTGCGCGACAATCGGCCCCCCCGCCTCGCTCCAAAATAGTTCAAGGACATGATCCGAAACGGACCAATGTATTGAGACCACGCCGCCTTGAGTTGAAAGAGCGCCATACTTCGCCGCGTTCGTGGCAAGTTCATGCACCAAAAGAGCCATCGTCAAAGCAAAATTCGCAGGTAGAAAAACCACCGGTCCAGCCAACAATACGCGCACCGCTTCATAAGCGTTGAGTTCTGTCTCTAATAGGCCGCGAAGATCGGCACCGTGTCCCTGCGCTGCCATAATCAGGTCATCGGTACGCGACAGTGCAATCAACCGATGCACAATCGCGTCCCTGAGCTCACGATGTCCGCGGAGCTGGTAGCTTACTATGGACTGGACCGTCGCGATTTTATTCTTAAGACGATGCGCCAGTTCCTCAACCGCCACCTTGCGAAGCTTCTCCTCATCCAGCAGCCGGCGTGCCACGTCGCGATGTTTAAGTACCAGCCTGCGATAGCTGTCGGCAGCCCAAATAATAAATCCACAGGCTACAAAGAAGGCCGCAAGTTCTAGTC
>CAVZSB010000041.1:0-48258 GCA_963777635.1 uncultured Alphaproteobacteria bacterium | reverse complement strand
GATCCGGAAAATGCTCGTCCCCGGGACTTGATCCGGGGATGGCTACCGGTTTTCCGACAAGATCATGCGCTGTCGATTACTGGAAGCATGATCCGGAAAATGCTCGTCCCCGGACTTGATCCGGGGATGGATACCGGTTTTCCGACAAGATCATGCGCTGTCGATTACTGACACACGGCGCGGGTTACGACCGCTTCCCGCGCGCAGTGCACGCCCGGCATCTGTCCCGGCTGTAACGGCTTGGGGTCGCATCTCTCGGCGGTGCGAACGTCGAGTGGCTTGCCGTCCGCGAAGCCCTTGCCGCGGCAGCCGGTCGTCGCCGCCGCGGCGCAGTCCGGCGCGCCGTTCGGTGCCCGGGCGCAAGCTTCGTGCACTTCCACGATCCGGGTGTTCGGCAACCGCGCGATGGCGGCCGCGGCGTTCTTGGTGGCCTCCATCGCGTTCTTCATCGCATCTGTCGTGGCGGCGGCGGCACCCTTGGTTGCCTCGACCGCACTCTTCATCGCCTCCGTTGTCGCTGTTAGCGGGTTTTTCGAAGCGTCTTGAGGAGCGTCTTTGGGCACATCTTTTGGCGCCTCCTTGGCGGCGTTTTTGGTTGCATCTTTCGGCAAATCCTTAGGGGCCTCCTTGGGGGCCTCCTTAGGAGCTTCCTTGGCGGCGTCCGCGGCGGATTGGCGGGCGCCGGGCGTGGCGCCGTCCGGCTTTTTGCTCGGCTCGCCGTCATTGCCACGTTTTTTGTCGAAGACCGCAACCGAATTGTCCCACCAGACCTTCAGCTGCTGGAGGAAGCCTGGCTTGAACGCGGGAGACGCCTGAGGTGAAACCGAAGGCGTGGCAACAGGCGGCGCGGTTGCGGCAGGAGCGGCCGGGCTTGGCTGGGACGGCGAAGGCTGGACGGCGGCAGGAGCTTGGCCTTTGTCATCGGCCAATGCGCCGCTGCCGGTCATTGCCGAGAAGCCGAATGCGAGCAGCGTCAATCCCAGCAGCGCCAAGCCAAGCAGCGCGCCACGGATGGGATTGCAAGACTTCCTCTGCTTCGCGAACCTCGTCATCCCGGCCGTCGCCTTCGAGGCTACAGAAGTGGAACGGCAGTCATTCAGAATACACGCACAACCACGATAAAGCCAACCACGACGCCGAGCGCGGCCAGTGCTGCCCACATCCCGAGCCGCTCCTCGATGATGGTGCGGGCTCGGGCGCCGTAGCGGTTGAGCAAAAAGCCCTCCAGAAAGAAGCGCGCGCCGCGGGTAATGATCGACAGAACGATAAATAATCCGAGATTGAACCCGGCAAAGCCCGAGGTAATGGTCACGATCTTGTACGGTATGGGCGTCAGTCCCTTGAGCAGGATGATCAAGCTGCCATACTGCGCATAGGCGGCGCGGAACGCCTCGACCTTGTCGCCGTAGCCATAAAGATGAATGAGCCACTGTCCGGCGGTGTCGTAGAGCGCGGCTCCGATGAAATAGCCGAGCAGTCCGCCGGCCACCGACGTCACCGTGCAAATCGCGGCGAAGAACCAGGCCCGCTCCGGCCGCGCCAGCGACATCGGAATCAGCATGATGTCCGGCGGAACCGGAAAGAACGAGCTTTCGGCGAACGAGACGGCGCCTAGAACCCACGCCGCATGCGGTTTGCCGGCGGTGTCAACGCACCAATCGTAAAGGCGGCGGAGCATTGCGGCCTCCCTTAGAGCATTGCGCGCAAAAGTGAAAGCCGGATTTTGCCAAGCGATTTAGTGCGGTTCTATTGCGCAGCGGCGCGTTTGCGCAAAGGCGTCATATTTTGTTTGTATCCGGCGTGGTTTGCTTGGCGGGACGACCTGGTAAAGCGACGGATTGGTAAAACAGCGACCAGGTCGGCCGGACGACATTGGTAATGTCGTGTCGGCCTCTGTCCTGGTTACGGAAAGGAAGTGACGATCGTGCGGATTAACCTCCTTCGCCGCGCCTTGCTCGCGCTGCCGCTGATAGTCTTCTGTCTCGGCGGCGCGCTGGCGCAAACGCCCGATCCGCTGCCGTCCTGGAACGACGGCGCGGCAAAAAAATCCATCATCGATTTCGTCGCGAAGGTGACGACGGCGGGCTCGCCCGACTTCGTGCCGGCCGATCGGCGCGTCGCCACCTTCGACAACGACGGCACGCTGTGGACCGAGCAGCCGATCTATACGCAGGTCGTCTTCGCTTACGATCATCTGCGCAAGGTCGCAGCCGAGCATCCGGAGTGGAAGAACGAAGAGCCGCTGCGATCGCTGCTCGAGCTGGAGCCGCAGTCGCTCGTCGGCGAAAAAGCGCTGTTGAGCGTCGTTGCCGTCGCGCATAAAGGCATCACCGTTGATGAGTTCAGCACCATAGTGCTCGATTGGCTCGCCACCGCGCGCCATCCAAGGTTCAATCGCCCCTACACCGATCTCGTCTATCAGCCGATGCTCGAAGTGATCGAGTATCTGCGCGCCAACGACTTCAAGGTCTTCATCGTCTCCGGCGGCGGCATCGAGTTCATGCGGCCCTGGACGGAGAAGATCTATGGCATCCCGCCGGAGCGTGTCGTTGGCTCTTCCGGCTTCGTGAAGTTTCAGATGGGAGCTGACGGCAAGCCGATGCTGTTCAAGCAGGCCGACGTTGAGTTCACCGACGACGGTCCAGGCAAGCCGATCGGCATCGAGCGTTTCATCGGGCGCCGGCCGATCTTCGCTTTCGGCAACTCCGATCATGATCTGCCGATGCTGCAATGGACCGCGGCCGGCGACGGCGCGCGTTTTATCGGCTACGTGCACCACACCGACGCCGATCGCGAATACGCCTACGACCGGGGTTCAAAAGTCGGCCAGCTCGACAAGGGTCTCGAAATCGCTGCGGCCAAAGGCTGGACGGTCGCCGACATGAAGCGGGACTGGAAAGTCATCTACCCGTTTCAAAAATAAGGGCGGCAGGAGCCGACAGCCGGCGCGGCTTTTGTCAACGGCCTTTTCAGCGGCGCTTGGGCAGACGGCGGCCTTCGAGGACGACGATCTTGCGGCGGGCGTTGTCGTCGGAGGTTTTCTTCGGCACCTTCTCGGCAATGCCCAACAGCCGCTCGCGGCGATCCATTTCCTTCCAGACGTCCTCCGGGCGGATGCCGGCGGAGATCCAGAGCACGACCAGATTGTAGATCAGGTCGGCGCTTTCCTTGACGACGGCATTGCGGTCGCCGTTCATCGCGTCAATCACGACTTCGATGGCTTCCTCGGCAAGCTTTTTCGCCATCTTGCTGCGGCCTGAGCGGAGCAACCGCGCGGTCCGCGAGGTCGACGGATCGTCGTGCCGGCAGGCAAGCGCAGCGAGGTAAAGACGGGTGATCGAATCAGTCATGGCCCATCAGAATAATGCTGTAATGTCGCAATTGGGTTAAAGTTGTCCCGTGAACGGATCATGACCCCGGTGGGGCCCGGCGGCTGAATTCCCGTTATTTTTGAGGCGTTTTTGCTGCCCGCGAGCGGACCTGCACCGTTTCCGCTCAAGCCGCCCGACGTGCGCCCGCGGCCCTGCCGAAATCCTCATTCATCCTGCGCCAAGAGCCCGGCATTGCCGCCCGCAGCCGCCGTGTTGACAGTCACCACCTGCTCCGCGGCAAAGCGGCGCAGATAGTTCGGCCCGCCGGCCTTTGGTCCGGTCCCGGAGAGATGCGCCTACCATTTTTCTTACTTCAAATTCGCTCCGCAGTTCGGACACGAGGCGGGTATTAGGAAATAGCGGTTACCCGGGGAGCCAAAGTTGGTCTTTTTCAGATTAATGTTCCATCCACATCGCGGACAGGGTACGTTATATCGCCATGCAAGTAGGAATGTAAAAATAATCCCTATTGCGGAAATGAGGGAAACAGCGCCGAGGAACTTGTGCTCGTGAAACCAATTTTCAAAGACCGTCGCGCAGACTGTGACAGCTACCCACCACAAAAGGAAGACAACGAACTTCATCAATAAGGTGCGCTGCGCTCGCCCAGCAGGCGCCTTCGAATGATAAAAGCGAGTAATATCTGTTTCCATTTTTACGAGGTGCGCGGACGAAGCACTAGCCCATCGGGCCAGAGGTTGCGATTCTTCCTTCTGTTTGGCTAGCTACTGCAGGCAGCGAGTAAAGTTTCTGCTAATGCGGCATGTCGGCTCCGGTTCACGAGAACGGACCTCAGTATCCACCTTGAGCTCTCTATCTTGCGCCGACAGTCGACCTCAGTCCGCCGGCAGGGACCTAAGTTTCTAAAGCATTCGTGGGCCAAAAACAGGGCTGACCTGGCACGCGAAATTAGAGAAGGTGCCTCCGGCCCTGCCGAAATCCTCATTCATCCTGCGCCAAGAGCCCGGCATTGCCGCCAACGGCCGCGGTGTTGACAGTGACCACCTGCTCCGCGGCAAAGCGGCGCAGATAGTTCGGCCCGCCGGCCTTTGGTCCGGTCCCGGAGAGATGCGTGCCGCCAAACGGCTGGGTGCCGACCACCGCACCGATCATGCTGCGATTGACGTAGATATTGCCGTGCGGCAGTCGCGCGGCGATGCGGTCGATGGTGAGGTCGATGCGCGAATGCACGCCGAGCGTCAGTGCGGTGCCGTTTGATGCGATGTCGTCGAGGAGCGCATCGAGTTCGTCGGCGCGCCAGCGCACCACGTGGAGAACCGGGCCGAACACTTCCTGTTTGAGTTCGCGCGCACGGTCGAGTTCGATCAGTACCGGCGCGACATAGATTCCAGCGGCCGGCAGCGTCCCGTCTTCATCCCAGCGGAAACGCACGCGGCCGGCGCCGTCCATCTCGGCGATCCAGCTTTCGAGTTTTTGCTTGGCGTCGGCGTCGATCACCGGGCCGACATGGGTTGAGATCTCGCGCGGGTCGCCGACTTTCAGTTCGCGCGCCGCGCCGACGAGCATTTCGAGCATGTTGTCGGCGACGTCCTCCTGCAGGCACAGGAGCCGCAGCGCCGAGCAGCGCTGCCCCGCCGAGCGGAAGGCGGACGTCACCACGTCGTCGATCACCTGTTCGGGCAGCGCCGTGGCGTCGACGATCATGGCGTTGATGCCGCCGGTTTCGGCGATCAGCGGCACGATCGGGCCGGCTTTCTCGGCCAGCGCCCGGTTGATCGCCCGGCCGACTTCGGTCGAACCGGTAAAGACGACACCCGCGGTGCACGGATCGGCGACGAGCCTCGCGCCGATCTTGCCGTCGCCGGGCACAAGATGAAGCGCGGTCGCCGGGATGCCGGCTTGATGGAGTAGCGCAACGGCACGGGCGGCGACGAGCGGTGTCTGCTCCGCGGGTTTCGCAACCACCGCGTTGCCGGCGGCAAGCGCGGCGCTGACCTGGCCGAGAAAAATCGCCAGCGGAAAATTCCACGGGCTGATGCAGACAAAAACGCCGCGGCCGCGATAGCGGAGAAGGTTGCTTTCCCCGGTAGGCCCCGGCATCGGCTGCGGTGCGAGATACATGCGCGCTTGCGCCGCGTAGTAACGGCAGTAATCGACCGCCTCGCGCAGTTCCGAAAGCGCGTCGTCGAGCGTCTTGCCGCCTTCGCCTTGAAGCAGTGCGATCAATTGGCCGCGATTTTTCTCCAGCAGATCGGCGGCGCGCTGCAGCGCCGCGGTGCGGTCCTCGCAGGGCGTTGCCGCCCAGCCGGCAAAGCCGGCCGCCGCTGCGGACATTGCCGCTCGCACGATGGTCTCGTCGGCCTCGCCGACCACGCCGACCGCGCCGCCATCGATCGGCGACGTCACGGTGCGGGAAATGCCGGGCAGTGCGATGCCGTCGACAAGCGGTCCGGCTTCGGCGGCGGTGACCGATCCGGCGCGAATCTCGGCGCGGAGTGCTTCCAGGCTGGCACGCTCGCCGAATTCGATACCGGTCGAATTTTGCCGCTCCGGCTCATAGAGATCGCGCGGCAACGGGATTCTCGGATTGCGGGCTTCGCTCGCGGTGGCAATTCGAGCTTGCGGGCGGCGCAGAATTTCCGCGATCGGCACGCTTCGGTCAGCGGCGACCGAAACGAAAGAGGAATTGGCGCCGTTTTCCAGGAGCCGCCGCACCAGATAGGCAAGGAGATCGCGGTGGCCGCCGACGGGTGCGTAGATGCGGCACGAGACTTGCGGCAATTCGGCGCGCAACGCTGCGTAAAGCGCCTCGCCCATGCCGTGCAGCCGCTGAAATTCGAACCCTTCCACGCCGCCGGCATCCTCGATCACGCTGGCGACGGTGAGCGCGTTATGGGTGGCGAATTGCGGAAAAATACGCGCTCGTGCGCCGAGGAGCGTTCTCGCGCAAGCCATGTAGCAGAGATCGGTCATGGCCTTGCGCGTGAACACCGGATAGTCGGCCAGTCCGCGTTCCTGCGCGCGCTTGATTTCGGTGTCCCAGTACGCGCCCTTGACCAGGCGGACGGTCAACCGGCTGCCGAACGAGACGGCCGCCTGTTCGACCCAGCCGATCACCGCGAGAGCGCGCTTCTGATAGGCCTGCACCGCAAGCCCGAATCCGTCCCAGCCGCGGAGCGACCGATCGCCGAGCACGGCCGCGATGACGTCGAGCGACAATTCCAGCCGGTCCGCTTCCTCGGCGTCGATCGTGAAGGCAAGCTCGCGGGCCTTGGCGAGGCGCGCGAGTTCGATCACGCGTGGCGGCAGTTCCGCCAGCACGCGCTCGCGCGAGATGGCCTCGAAGCGCGGATGCAGCGCGGTGAGCTTTACCGAAATTCCCGGCCGAGCGGGCAGGGGTGCGTTCCCCGCACTCGCTCCGATCGCCGTGATCGCAGCCGCGTAGGCGTTGAAATATTTCTCGGCGTCGGCCGCGTTGCGCGCGCCTTCGCCGAGCATGTCGAACGAATAGCGAAAATCGGCGTGGCCGCGGGCGCGCGTCAAAGCTTCGTCGATGGTCTGGCCAAGCACGAAATGCGAACCGATCAGCCGCATCGCCTGGCGCGTCGCGGTGCGCAAAGCCGGCAGGCCGATCCGCCTCGCAATGTCATAGAGGATCGTGTCCGGCGTCTCGCCCGGATGGATGATGCGGGCGGCGATGCCGAGCGTCCAGGCCGAGGCTGACACCAGCAGCGCGGTAGACTTGATATCGCTGTCGAGCCAGCGTCCCGCGGCGAGCTTGTCCTCGATCAGCCGGTCGGCGGTCGCGGCATCGGGCACGCGAAGAAGCGCTTCGGCCAGCACCATCAGCGCCAGCCCCTCTCTGGTCGAGAGCGAATAGGCGTGCAGAAAATCCTCGATGCCGCCGAGACCGCCGGCCTTGGCGCGGATCGCTTCGACCAGCGCGGTGGCACGTGCGTCGATCCGCCGCTCGGCTGCGGCCCCACGGCTGGCGCCAGCAAGGAACTGCGCCGCCAATGCCTCGTCCGGCGGTGCGAACGATGCCTGGAATATGGGCGAATCGAAGTCGGTTTTGTTCATTGTAGGCTCAGCATTGGCGGCGCATACCTTGGCCGAGGCAATGCATCTAAGGACAAAACGAGGATTCGGGCATGGCCTTTGCCGACTTTACGCACCGCGCCCGGTTCACCGCTTCGGTGTTGCTCGCTGCGCTCTCTACCCCTCTTCTGGGGCCTTTTCTGGCACCGTCGCCCGCCTGCGCCACGACCGCCATACGCTTTGCGCTCGACCGCAAGATCGACGGACCGGCCGCGCCCTTCTTTGTCGCCATCGACAAGGGCTACTTCAAGGACGAAGGGCTCGACGTTACCATCGATGTTGCCCCCGGCGGTCCGCTGGAAGTCCTGAACCGCCTCGTCACCGGCAAGGCCGATATGGGGGTTTCCGACATCAACCTGCTGATCAAATTCCGCGATGCCAACGGCGCGCCGATCAAGGCCGTGTTCACCGTGTTCGACAAGCCCCCTTATGCCATCACGGCGCGCAGGAGCCGCGGCATCGTGGCGCCGCGGGATTTGCAGGGCAAGAAGCTCGGAGCGCCTGCGACCGATCCGACGTTCGCGCAGTGGCCGACATTCGCCAAGGTCGCCGGCATCGACACCGCGAAGGTCGCGATTGAGGATGTGGGCTTTCCGGTGCTAGAGCCGATGCTGGCCGCGGGCGAGGTCGATGCCATCACCGGCTTCTCCTTCACCTCCTACGTCGATCTGAAAGCCAGCGGCGTGCCCGCGGACGATCTCGTGCTGCTGCCGATGGCGGATTATGGCCTCGCGCTGTACGGCGACGCCATCATGGCCTCACCGAGTTTCGCCGAGGAAAAGCCCGATGCCGTACGGGCGTTCCTGCGCGCCTACGCCAAGGCGCTCAAGGATACCGTGCGCGACCCGGCGCTCGCTATCGATGCCTTGCTCCGCCATGGCGAGGGTATCAGCAAGGATATCGAGCTCGAGCGCTTGCGCATGGCGATCCGCGACAACATCGTTACGCCGGCGGTGCAAGCGAACGGCTTTGGCAGCATCGATCCGGTGCGCTTCGCCGCGGCGATCGATCAGATCGCGCTCGCCTACCGCTTCAAGGCGAAGGACAAGGCCGCCGCGGCTTTCGATCGGTCGTTCCTGCCGCGGGCCGCGGAGCGCAGGATCGACGATGCCGCCTCGCGGTGAACAAAACATCGTTGGAAGTCCATGACAGCTCTCCTTGCTCAGCGTTCTGGAACGGCCCGGCTGAGATATGCCGCAAGCTGATCGAATGAGCCGCCCCAACCTTGCCGCATGCCGTCGTGCGCTGCTTCGAAGGTTTTATGCTCGCCTTCCGAGGCATTGATCGGCAACCACCGAAGCGTCAGCTTGGTCTTGCCCGCTGGCGCGTCTTCGAGCGTTACCGTCGTCAGCAGTTCAAGCGGCCATGTTGGACTCATCGGATGTCGCGTGAGGCCGCCGGCTTCGTCAGAGAAGGAGTGCACCCATACAAGGCGATCAGGCGCAACGATTTCACGATAAATGAACTTGGCCCAGATGACGTGGCCGGCGGGGTCGCGCATGGCGCCGTGATACGTGCCGCCGACCCGTAGATCCATTTTTGAGGCGACGATGGTGGAGCCCTTCGGGCCCCACCATTCCTTCATGTGTTCTGGCTCGGTGAACGCCTTCCACACCATTTCTCGCGGCGCGTCGAACACTCGCGTGATCGTGAATTCGCGCTCTGTGGTCTGCCGGCTTTGTTGAGAGGCGGTATTCATGCGCGCTTCTCCTGTTTCGCCGCTTGCGGCAGCTCCTGTTTCGCACGACCGCTTGCGTCGGTTACGTATTCGGCAAGCCGTTCGAGCGTCTGCACGAGACCCTGGTCGGCGCCGTATTCCCTAATCACGCGCTCGCGCTCGGCGGGCGAAGGGAAATCCATCCGCACGACAATGCGGGTCTTGCGGCGCGCGCCGCTCGCGATGTCTTCGAAGGTAACGATGGTCTTGAACTGCACCGGCTCCACGTCTTTTCCGCCGCCGTGGCGGTAGACGATGCGCTCAGGGCTGACCACCTCTTCGTACGTGATCCGGTTCTGGAAGTCTCGGCCATCGGGTCCGTGCATGACGAACCGCCAGACCCCGCCGGCCCGCATGTCGAAGGTGCTGGTGGTCGTGGTGAAGCCGTTCGGCCCCCACCACTGCGCCAGATGCGCTGGATCGCTCCACACGGCGAACACGAGTTCGCGCGGAGCATCGAACACGCGCGTGGCGATGATCGCGCGCGGATCGCTTGCCATGTCGATACTATTCCCTGCGGCCATGTTTACTCTCCTTTTTACGCTGCTTGGCTTTCGGCCCTTTGGCCTGAAGCGTCTTCAGATAAAGGTCGAGACGATCAAAGCTCTCGTCGAAAAAACGGCGATAGTGGTCGAGCCAGTCGTCGACGTCCTTGAGCCCGCGGGGCTCGATCCGGCAGGGTCGCCACTGCGCCTCGCGCGAACGCGCGATCAAGCCGGCGTGCTCCAGCACCTTCAGATGTCTGGACACGGCGGGCAGGCTCATCGCGAAGGGCTCCGCCAGGTCCTGCACCGTCGTTTCACCGCGGGCGAGCCTGGCCAGGATGGCCCGGCGCGTGGGGTCCGCCAGGGCGGCAAAGGTGGCATCGAGCGACATTTAACGATCCAGTTAATTAACGTTTTTGTTAAATACAAACCAAACGCGACTGTCAAGGCCTTTGCAGTGTCACTGGATTTCTTGATCGTGCCGGGACACAAAAAAGGAGCGAACACAAGCCGGGCTGGGTTCGATCAGGCCAGGCCCAGATAAGCCCGTTGCAGCGTCGCCACGTCGAACTTTTTCATCTTCATCAGCGCAGCCATGACGCGCTCGGTTTTGGTGCGGTCTGCGTCGGTCAACAGCTCCGGCAATACGGACGGTACGACCTGCCAGGAAACTCCGTACCTATCTTTCAGCCAGCCGCACCGGCTTTCTTCACCGCCGTCGCACAATCTGCTCCAGAAGCGATCGATCTCTTCCTGCGTGACGCAGGACACCTGGAACGAGATCGCCTCGTTGATTTTGTGATGCGGGCCGCCATTGAGAGCGACGAAAGTCTGTCCCGCGAGCTCGAATTCGACTGTCATGACAGAGCCGACTTCCCGGCCATGCGTCTCGTGCCCCGCCTTGCTGTAGTAGCTGACCCGTTTGATCCGTGATTTATCGAATATCGAGGTGTAGAAATTTGCGGCCTCTTCTGCCTGGGTATCGAACCACAGACATGGGCTGATCTTCTGTTTGATCTCCGCCATTTTCGTCATTCCCGGATCGACGGCGAATGAGTGCGTGGCGCTACGCCGTTTTCGCCAGATACGCGGCCAGCCGGTCGAAGGTGCCGGTCCAGGTCGCCTTCATGCCGACGTGAGCGGCGCCGAACGTGTTGCGCTCCACCTCGGTCGCATTGTGCGGCGACCAGCGGACGTTGAGGTTGGTCTTGCCGCCAGGCTCGTCACTGAGCGTGACGGTGATCAGCGTTTCCCTCGGCCAGGTCGGCACGATCGGGTGCCGCGTGATCTCCCCGGCCTGGTTGGAGAAGCAGTTCACGAATACCAACCGCTCTTGGGGTATGATCTCCTGATAGACGAATTTGCCCCACATTTTGTAGCCCTCGCCCGAGCGCATGCCCATGTGGAAGGAGCCGCCGGGCCGAAAATCCATGTTCATGGCGATCATGGTGAAGGTCTGCGGCGTCCACCAGTCTTTCATATGCTCCGGCTCGGTGAGTACTGCCCAAACGCGTTCGCGCGGCGCGTCGAGAATACGGGAAATGACAAAATCGCCGGAAGGCGCCTGGCCTTTGTCTTCAGCACTCATGACTCTCGCTCCCCCGCGGCAATGCCGCTGGGGGTCAGTGTGCCACAACGACCATCCAGCCAACACCGAATTTATCGGCAAGCATGCCGAAGCGTGGTGAGAAAAACGTCTTGCCGAGCGGCATCTGCACCTGGCCGCCCTCGGCGAGGCCGTTGAAAATCTTGTCGGCTTCCGCTTCGGTCTTCGCCGAAATCGACAATGCGACGCCGTGAAAATTCGCCTTCCCGGTGCACCGGCCATCCGACATCAGCACGGTCGAGTTCGCCCAGCTGAACCTGCGAATGCATCACCTTATTCTCGTTGCCGGGCGTGATCATGGACTTGTCAGGAGCGTCCCTGAAATGCATCAGCATGCCGACCTTGGCGCCGATCGCCTTTTTGTAGAACTCCAGGGCCTCCTCGCAGCGGCCGTCAAAATTGAGATACGGTTGGACGAGCATGATTAACTCCTCGATGACTTTTGGGTGGGAGTGGCAATTCTTGACAAAGATAGGTTGATATCAACATAATGCGGAATGTCAATCCGGGACGAACCGTCCTTTGCCTTCACGCATCAAGTCCGCGACGATTGCCTGTGTCTGCACGTGCAAAGGACGGCGCGGGCGCTGGCGCGCCGTTTTGACGACGCGTTTCGCCCGATCGGACTGACGCAAGGGCAGTTTTCGCTCTTGACCTCGCTCAACCGCGCCGCGCCGCCGACCATCGGCGACGTTGCAGCGTTGCTTGCGCTCGATCGCACGACGCTCACGGCCAACCTCAAGCCGCTCGAGCGCCGCAGGCTCGTCAAGGTGAAGGTCGATGCCGAAGACAAGCGCAGCCGGCGGATAATACTGACCCCGGCGGGGAGGAAGGTTCTTGCGGCCGCGGCGCCGATTTGGAAACGGGCGCATGCGGAGGCGGAACGGCTCCTCACCCGCGCCAGCCCCGACGTGGTCCGCGCGAGCTTGCGCGAGTTGTGCTGACGCCGCCTGCGTCTTGGCGTAGCGTGCATCTTGGCGTCGATCGAACGCCGCGCTTGGAGTTCCGGGGCACGCGACGCCGCGGCAAGATTCGGATCGCAGCCGGTCATGTCGTTTCTGCGTATTTATCTTCGCGTCATCGACCTGCTCGCGCCCGAGGCGCGGCTCGCAGGCACGCTCGCAATCGCCAACATCGCGCTTGCGGTGGCGCAATTCATCGAGCCGGTGCTGTTCGGCCATATCATCGATGCGCTATCCGGCGCGCTTCCCGCCGGCATCTGGCCGGCCGCGCGCGTGCTCGCGCCGCTCATCGGCGCATGGGTCGGCTTTGGCTTGTTCATCATCATCGCCGCCGCGCTGGTGGCATGGTTCGCCGACCGGCTCGCTCACCGCCGGCGCAATCTTGTGCTGGCCGATTTCTTCGAGCACGTCCTGCAATTGCCGCTGGCCTACCATGCCAGCGCGCATTCGGGCCGGCAGCTCAAAATCATGCTGACCGGCACGGATACGCTCTGGTGGCTTTGGGTGTCGTTCTTCCGCGAGCATTTCGCCGCGTTCGTCTTCATCGCCTTTCTGCTGCCAACGTCGCTGGTGCTGAATTGGCGGCTCGCGTTGCCGTTGCTTGCGCTCTGCGTCGCCTTCACGGCGCTGACCGTCCTGGTCATGCACAAAGCCGACGCCATGCAGCGCGCGGTCGAGCGGCACTATTCCGATCTTGCCGAGACCGCCGCCGACACCCTGGGCAACGTCGCCGTGGTGCAGAGTTTTGCCAGGATCGAGCTCGAAGTATCAGCGCTCAGGGGGCTGGTGAACTCGCTGTTGCGTGCGCAAATGCCGGTACTTTCGTGGTGGGCCGTCGCTGCCGTGCTCACGCGCACGGCCACCACGCTGACGCTGCTCACCATCCTCCTGGTCGGGACCTACCTCAAACTGGTCGGGCTCGCCTCGGTCGGCCAGATCGTCAGCTTCATGGCCATCGCCACGCTCCTGATCAGCCGGCTCGAGCAGGTGGTCGGTTTCGCCAATCGCCTGTTCATGGATGCGCCAAAGCTGGCGGAATTCTTCGGCGTGCTCGACACCGTGCCGGCGGTGCGCGACCGGCCGGACGCGGTGGACCCGGGCCGCCTGCGCGGCCTCGTCGAATTCAACGACGTGTCGTTCTCCTATGACGGCAAGCGCGCCGCGGTTGCGGATGTCAATCTCACCGCGCTGCCCGGCGACCGCATCGCGCTGGTTGGGCCAACCGGCAGCGGCAAATCGACGGCGCTCGCGCTTTTGCATCGCACTTTCGATCCGCAGTCGGGGCTCATCACCGTCGACGGGATGGATATCCGTGCGCTGACGCTGAGCGGGCTTCGCCGCAACATCGGCGTGGTGTTTCAGGAAACGCTTCTCTTCAATCGTTCGATCGCGGAAAACCTGCGCGTCGGCAAGCCCGACGCCACCGACAAGGAAATGCGCGAGGCCGCGGCGCGGGCGCAAGCGCTCGATTTCATCGATCGCAGACCCGAGGGCCTCGAAGCCCCGATCGGCGAGCGCGGCCGATTGCTGTCCGGCGGCGAACGCCAGCGTCTCGCCATCGCCCGGGCGCTGCTGAAGGACCCGCCCATCCTCATTCTCGATGAAGCAACCAGCGCGCTCGATCCGGTGACCGAGGCCCGGCTGACGATGGCGCTCGATGAAGTGATGAAGGGCCGCACCACCTTTGTCATCGCGCATCGGCTGGCGACCATCCGCAATGCAACGCGCATTCTGGTGTTCAACAACGGCAGTATTGTCGAAGCGGGCACCTACGACGAACTGGTGCGCCAAGGCGGCTTCTTCGCCGAACTCGCGCATGCGCAGTTTGGGATTGCGGGAGAGGGCGGGCCGGCACGAGAGGGTGAATTGAGCCAGCCCGGCAAGATGGGCCCGGTCGCGGCGACGTGAAGCAGCCAGTCGCCGTCCGAACCGGAAAGCGGATCAGGCGGCCGTCTGCCGGCCGGAACTTCATTACGGCAACAATCCCAATGAGAATAAAGATTACCAGCACCGCAGCCTGCGCGATTGCGAAGGGCGGTTCGGCCTGAGTCGGCGCCAGCGCATTGAGCGCCGCCACTTTGATGAAGCTCTGCACAACGAGGACAAAAACGTTGAAGTAAAGCGCCGCGATCGCGGTAATCACATAGATCCAGCGCCACGGGCCGATCAGGTGCTTGCCGTAATACGCATACAGCGCGATCAGCAGGATAACGCAGGAGAGGATCCCCACTCCCAATGCTGGCGTGAAGCCGTGGATGGGAAACAGAAAGCCGGTCACGCTGGTCAGCACTGTGGTCAACAGAAACAGCGCGGTCGTGACGGGCAACCGGCGTGAAGCGAACATTCCGCCGACCGCGATCAATCCGCTGCCAATCGCAATCAGGGTGATAACGACATGCAAAAGAGTGAAGGCCGGTATCGACATCCCCAATATCATGACAGTTGCCCCCCTTTTTTCGCCCGCGCCCGGTGCGCGTCTCAGCGCAGGCGTTCCAGAATACTAACGTAATTTGCGACCGCCGCGCCGCCCATATTGAAAATGCCGCCGAGCCGCGCGTTCTTGATCTGCATGTCGCCGGCCGTGCCGGTGAGCTGCATCGCGGTGATAGCATGCATCGATACGCCGGTGGCGCCGATCGGATGGCCCTTTGCCTTGAGGCCGCCGGAGCGATTGATCGGCAGCTTGCCGTCCCTGGCGACGATCCCGTCGGCAATAACGCGGGCGCCCTGGCCTTCCGGCGCCAACCCCATCGCTTCGTATTCGATCAGTTCGGCAATGGTGAAGCAGTCGTGCACCTCGGCAAAGGAAAGATCCGTCAGTGCGATGCCGGCGGAAGCCAGCGCCCGCTGCCAAGCGACCGAGCAGCCTTCGAACTTGAGGATGTCGCGCCGTGACATCGGCAAAAAGTCCTGCACGTGCTCGGCGGCGCGGAATACGACCGCCTTTTGCATCTTCAGCGCGGTGTCGACATCGGTGAGCACCACCGCGGCGGCTCCGTCGGACACCAGCGAACAATCGGTGCGTTTGAGCGGCCCGGCGACGCGCGGGTTCTTCTCGCTCTCTTCGCGGCAGAATTCGTAGCCGAAATCCTTCCGGATTTGCGCATAGGGATTGTCGACGCCGTTCTTGTGGTTTTTGGCGGCGATATGCGCGAGCGCGTCCGATTGGTCGCCCCAGCGCTGGAAGTAAAGACCTGCAATCTTGCCGAAGATGCCGGCGAAGCCGCCATCGATATCGGCCTCCTCGCGAATGTAGGACGCCTTGAGGAGATTGCGCCCGATCTCGGGAGCGGGCGTCGTCGTCATCTGCTCGACGCCGACGACAAGCACGATGCGGGCGGAGCCGGCGGCGATCGCCTTCAGTCCCTGATGGACGGCAGCGGAACCGGTCGCGCAGGCATTTTCCACGCGAGTAGCGCGTTTAAAGCGCAGATCGGGCGAAGCCTGCAGCACCAGCGAGGCGGTGAAATCCTGCGCGGAGAAGCCGGCGTTGAAATGACCAAGCACAATCTCGTCGACATCCTTCGCCGCGATGCCGGCATCGGCAAGCGCTTGGCCGGCAACCTTGACGATGAGACTCTCGACCGTCTCGCCGGCGAGCTTGCCGAACGGCGTGTGGGCCCATCCTACGATGCAAGCGGTCATGATCGTTTTCCTCTGTCGGATTTTGGTCGCTTTTCCATGGCTTAGCCGGCGCGGCAAACCGTTGCAGAAATCCATGTTACCGGGATTTAGCTTTGCCTTCGAGCGTCGCTTTGGTTTAGATAGTGCGCCTACTGGGCTTCCGGAACCTTTCGTGAACCCCTCGCGGCTCTGTCGGATCCTTGGGCTTGGCTCAGGGCGACCCAAGGGGCCCGACCAACGGAACGGACCGCGACACGTGCATCATTCGCAGTTTCTTCGGGCGCTGACGCTCGGCACCGCCCTCGGTTTCCTCGTAGCTGCCAACCTTACCGCAACGCCGGCTCACGCCGGCGCCTCGATTCTCGTCGAAGCCGATTCCGGCAAGGTGCTGCGCGCGGAAAACGCGACCTATCCCTGGTACCCGGCTTCGGTGACGAAGCTGATGACGATGTACGTGACGCTGCAAGCGGTGAAGCAGGGACGCGTCACGTTCGACACGCTGTTCACGGTCTCGCGCAATGCGCTGGCGCAGTCGCCGACCAAGATGGGCTTTCCGGTCGGCACGCAGGTGACTGTCGACAACGCACTCAAGATGATGATGGTGAAGTCGGCCAACGACATGGCGGTTCTGCTCGCCGAGGGTGTCGACGGCTCGATCGAGAATTTCGCCGACGACATGACCCGCACGGCGCATCGCCTGGGCATGTCGGAATCGAACTTCGTCAACCCGAACGGCCTGCCGGCCGACGGCCAGATCACCTCGGCGCGCGATCTTGCCATTCTGGCGCGCGCGCTGATCCACGATTTTCCCGAATACAATTTTTATTGGCACATCCCGGCGATAAAGTGGGGCAGACGGGTGGTCCGCAACTACAACACGTTGCTCGGCCGCTATCCCGGCGCCGACGGCATGAAGACCGGCTTCATCTGCGCATCCGGATTCAATCTCGTCGCCACGGCGACGCGCAACGGCAGGCAATTGATCGCCGTCGTGCTCGGCTCGCCATCGGGAGCGGCGCGTGCGGTGAAAGCGGCGGAACTTCTGGAAAGCGGGTTTACGCAGAACCCGCTGGGCTGGCTCACGCCGGCGCTCGGAACGGTTGATGCGCTGACGCCGATCAACGCCGATCCGCCTAATCTGCACGATCAAGTCTGCGGACCGCATCGCAAGCGGCCGGCCGCCGAGGACGAAGATGTGGACGCTGGCACAGGTGGCGAAAACGGCGCTGGCGTGAACACGCCGTTCTCCGCGCTGCTTTCGAGCTTGCGCGCCCCGACACCCAAAGGCGCTGCGCTCCTGTCCGACTCCGGTGCGATAACGCCGACCGTGGTCTATACCGGGCCGACGCGATCGGCTTCAGAGATCGCCCACCTCAGCGCCATCGAAGCCGCCGCCCCTCGCAGCAAGAAGAAATTA
Organism: uncultured Alphaproteobacteria bacterium; assembly: GCA_963777635.1. GTDB lineage: Bacteria > Pseudomonadota > Alphaproteobacteria > Rhizobiales > Xanthobacteraceae > BOG-931. The sequence continues at coordinate 31,017 of CAVZSB010000041.1, read as the reverse complement.
TCCGGGAAGACCGCGGCCGCGAAGCCGGTCGACGAGAAAGCGACCGATGCGAAAGCCGCGGACGGCGCCGCGGCGGACGGCAAGGCGACCGGCGGCAAGGCCAATTCGCGAGCGCATTGGACGCCGACATCGTCCTCTGCTCTGGCCACCAGTCCGCCCCCCGGCCTCGAGACGAAGCCGGCTGCCGACGCGCCAAAGAAAAAGCCGCACAAGGCCGCCAAGGCGGCCGCAGCCAAGCCGGCCGCGGCACCGGCCGCCGCGCAGTAACTGTTTTCTTTCAATACCGGCGACGCGGCGGTCGATGGAGCAATCTCACGGCGGCTGCCGGCCACCGTTCGCCTCGATCACGGCGCCGGTGATGTAGCCGGCGCGGGGCGAGGCGAGAAAGGCGATCGCCTCGGCGATGTCCTCCGGCGTTCCGAGCCTGCCAATGGGAATGGCTTGCCGCGCGGTCTCGATCTGCTGCGGTGTGAGATCGCCGCGCACCGCGGGTGTATCGGTTAATCCGGGCGCGACAGTATTGACGGTGATGCGCATCGGCGCTGCTTCAAGCGCCGCCACGCGAGTGAGATGGATGACTGCCGCCTTGGCCGCGGAATAGGCAGGACCGGTCGGGCTCTCTGGCGTGATGCCGGACATCGACGACACGGTGACAATGCGGCCGTCGGTGACGGGTTTTTCCCTGCGACGCCGAAGCATCGCGCGGATGCACAGGAACGGGCCGCGTGAATTCAGCGCTTCGGTCCGGACCCAGTTTTCGGTCGTGGTGTCGACGATGCTTGGCCGCCGTCCGGGAGTGAGAAACGGCCCACCGGCGACGCAAGCCAGCACCGCAACGCGAGCCCAGCTCCGATTCCACGTCGGCAAACAGTTGCTCGACCGAGCGCTCCTCCGTGACATCGACCTGGAACGCGCCATGGCCATTTCCGAGCGCATCGGAAATACGGCGCGCGCCGCCAATATCGAGGTCGGCCACTGCGACTGCAAGTCCATCGCGCGCAAGTGCGCGGGCAGTCGCCTCACCGATGCCGCGGGCTGCCCCGGTTACAATCGCGACCCGCTTCACACGCGCCCCCCAGAATTGCCGTGACCCATCATAGCGTCATACGATTTGCCGCGAAGGAAATTGAGGACTTCTCGACGGCCGCATAAGCAAGCCTTCCCGACACCGCTAAAATCGACACCTCGGCTGATTCTTTAGACGCCGACACCACGGAACTGGCTGTTGTATACGTCTTCTATGTGTTTCGATCGCCGAATTAGCCGCTCGACCTCACTTGGGAGCGCCGCCAGCCGCGCGGCTTCGATGGCCCGATGAAAATAAAGCTGGGCGTCTTCGTAACAGTCTTTGACGCGTAATGGCTTCGCATCATACATCGCCTGGTAGGCGGCCTCCGCTGATTGTTCGAGTTTGGCAACGGCATCGCTGTTACTCATCTGCACCAGCTTACTTTCACGATTTGGCGGCATACGACCAACGCCGCGATTGCCCAAGACCGCTTCCTTGCGCATGATCCGGCGCCAACAACCCCGGCTAAGCCGACCTCAATAGAACGCTCATGTTAGTTCTCGCATTCTCGATCACCGCCGCCGTCCTCGCTATTTTTATCGTACCGGTGCTCCTGGCTGAGCGCCATTCCGCGGGCGCGCAGGAAACCTTCGTGTCATCCGGCCTCGTCATGCCGAAGGTGATACAGAATTCCACGATCGTCTATGGCATCGGATTGGCAACGGTCGCGCCGTTGTTCGCATGGGGCGTTGGCGGCGAGTTCTGGCCGGCGATTGCCTTTGTTTGCTTCGTCGGATTGGGTTTGTCCCTTATCTACGTTCTGCGCCGGCCGTTGCTGGAGTTTCTGGCCGGCGCTTTAAGCCACGATCGCTCTATTACGGTGCACGAATTTATTGCGCGGCGGCATGGCAATGATCCGCGGGTCGCTGCGGTAGCAGCGGCTCTGACGGTGTTCGCTCTCGCCGGCTTCCTCGTCTGCGTGATGCTTGGCGTGGCCACGGTGCTCAAGCCATTGCTTTCTGACAGCGCCGGCCTCACCGAACTTTTTATAGCGGCGGCCTTCGTGGTTGTCATAGCGAGTACGTTCTTTGCCGGGCATACCGGGATAATGCACGCGGCCCAACTTCAAATGGGTCTTCTATATCTTGGATTGTTCGGGGCGACCGCGTGTCTGTTGTATCTTCAGGTTTCGGAACTCGGGTCAATGCCGGCGCGGGGCACCATTGCGATAGCCTCCATCCCCATCGTAGGCGCGATAATCTATTTCCGCAGGCGTGTCCGATATGTTGACACCGATCCGATCCGAACTGCTGCGACAGATTCCGCTGCCGCCGTTCGCGCAAAACAGCCTCTGCCGTCGCGGCTCCTGAGTCGATTTCAGAAAATTCTCAATTCGCTCATCGCCGTTTTGGCCATGACTTCGATTGTCCTGGCGATAGCCGTGGTCGGGATGGAATTCTACATCGACGGAATGTCCATGGTCGTCGGCGACAGCGTGGCCGCGGTCGAGGCCGGCTTACCCGTATCCAATTCGCCGGTATCCAACGCGACGTTGATTTCTCTCGTTCTGCTGGCGCTTGCTTCATCCTGTCGTCGACATTGTGAACTGGCAGCGGCTTGCGGCATTCGCGAAATACCGCGATTGGAACCCGCCCGGCGAAAGCCAATGGATGGCGGCATTTAGAAGTTTTTGCACCTCGTATGTCGTCGAGGTTCCCTTGATAGGCCTGTTCATTTGCCTGATTGGCGCGATCGCCGGGTTGACGATGGCAATGCCGGCTTCGGGGCACGTGGTGGATGCCTTTATCGAGCGATTGATAGCGCAAGACAATTTTATGGCCAACGGCGTTATGCTGTTTTTGTTGTTCAGCGTTTTTTCGCTGGCGGTTTCGACGATGGGTTCGTTGTTCTGCGCCGGCCTCTGCGCCATTCGCTACGATATAGTGCCGCTGTTTTCTCCCGAACCGGCATCCGCGGCGGCGCGTGCGGCCGAGGAGAAGCGGACGGCACGATGGACGATGATCGCGGGGCTTGGGATCGCACTCGCCGCCTTCCTGGCGTTCCATCTCGCCAGCGTGGAATTTCAACTGACGTTTGCGAATGCCGGATTTCTTGGGATGGTTTTCGGTTTCAGTTCGGTCCAGCTGTCGTTTGCCCCTCTTGTCCTGGTGCCCCTCGTCGCAGGAAGCGGCGGCATTGGAACCGTTAGCCCGGGGTGGGCCTTCGCCGTCATGATCGTCGGCAGCGCCGTCGGATTAGGCATCGCGGCGATTGTCCTCGTAACCGGACACGAGTTGTGGCTGCCTTTCGTGGTGCCGGCCTGTCTTGGATCGGCCGCATCGCTTTTTGCAATTGCATTTCTTTTGCGCCCGCGGACCGTGTCGGCCAAGTAAAGCCCGGCCGCCGCCCGCCTGCGCGGGGGGCAGTTGTTCAAAGTTCCATCCAGATTAGCCTTGTCCTGGCCACATCGTGGCCGTCGGAGGGCCTAGATGGTTGGGCAAATCAGAGCGAATTGGCCAGAAATGCCGGAATTCTTTGGTTTCGAATGCGATGCCTTGAATGCGATGCCTTGGAAAAGATTCCTGTGGAATTCCCGGAGCGGCGCGCCTGCGGCCACACGCGGTCCACAGAGAAATATAAATACTTCGTTCGAGATACGGCCGTGCGGGGAAAACGGTTTTCTTGTGTGCCTTTTTTACACTAGGCCGGTGCGCGTTCCCGTTGTTAATTTGGCCTGCGCTTGAAATTCGGATTGGGGGATGAGCGCCATGAAAAGACTCGTTGTTGTTATCTGTTCGCTGCTGTTGGCCGTGGTGGTCGCTGATTCCGGCAAAGGGAAAGCTCCGATGGGGCTGACCGTTGCTGATTGGGGCAAGGGAAAGGCTCCGATTGGCAAAGGCAAGGGAAAAGCGCCGCCGCCGCCGGTGGTAACGAAGGGCTAAAAGCTTTGAGCGGGTGCAAATGGTTCGTCCATTTGCATCCGTTCATCGCTATCGCCAAGCTAGTCGGCCCAAAACAACGTAGATCCGGCGGATCGACGGAGGGCACCATGTCGATGGTATATCGCCAGTTGGAACCAGCGGCGGTCTCGCACCGACTGCACGTCGTCCGGAACAAAGCCTGTTTCAAGGTTGGTTCTCGGCTTGCTGTGGCCCTCGTGGCGATGGTGTTGTCATGGTCCGGTAGCGCACTGGCAGCGTCGCCCCATGTGGTTCTGTTGCGCGGCTGGTTCGGCGTGTTCTCGGCCGGTCTCGACGACGTCGCCGAGCAGCTCAAGTCCCAAGGGATCGACGCCAAGGTCGCCGGGCATCTGACTTGGTCGGCGGACGTAGCCGAAATTTTGAAAGAGCGGGCAGCCGGCAAAACCAATCCGCTGGTTCTGGTAGGCCATTCGCAAGGGGCGAACAACGTGATCGACATGGCTCGCTCGCTTGAATCGCATCAGATCAAAGTCGACCTTCTGATAACGCTAACGCCGTTCATGCAGAATACGGTCCCTGCCAACGTCGTGAAAGCGATCAACTATTATAATTCCTCCGGGTGGGGCGAGCCGCTCGCGGGGGATAAGGATTTTCAGGGCAAGATCGTCAATATCGATCTGGCCGGCGATCCGAAAATAACCCACGTCAGCATCGATAAAAGCGTGGAAGTCCGAATAGAAATCGTGCGCGAGATCACCGCGCTTGCGGCTGCAAACGGTGCGACTGCAAATATGGCGCCGACCGTCACGGCTGGGCGACCGCCGACCGCCCGGTGAATCCGGCGACTGATGCTGGTTCGGACGATACCAAGATAAGCCACCGCAGAACCTTAAAGGTGGCCGGCTATTCGCCGTGCTAGTTCGCCATCTTTAGCGGCGCGTCCGTCACGTCTTGCAGCGCCTCGAAGCTGAGGCCCGGCGCCATGTCGCGCACCACAAAACCGTCGGCGGCGATGTCGAGCACGGCAAGGTCGGTGTAAACGCGCTTGGCGGTGCCGACGGCAGTGAGCGGATAAGTACAGCGGCGCATCAATTTGCTCTCGCCGTTTTTCGTGGTGTGTTCCATCAGGAGCCAAACCTGCTTGGCGCCGACGGCGAGATCCATGGCACCTCCGACCGATGGCATATCGGTTTCCGACCTCGACCAGTTGGCGAAATCGCCGTTTTCGGCGACCTGGAAAGCGCCAAGGATGCAAAGGTCGAGGTGCCCGCCACGGATAATCGCGAAACTGTCGGCGTGATGGGTATAGGACCCGCCAGGACGCAGCGTCACGTATTTCTTGCTGGCATTGATCAGCCAGCGGTTGATCTTGTCCTCTGCCGGCGCCGGGCCCATGCCGAGGATGCCATTTTCGGAATGCACAACGACTTCGCGTTCTTCCGGGATATAGTTTGCCACCATGACCGGGATGCCGATGCCGAGATTGACGTAGAAGCCTTCCGGAATGTCACGTGCAGCGCGTGCGGCGATCTCTTCCCGGCCCCAGGGCTTGCAGGAAGCCGGAGCTTTCGAATCGGCTCTTGCGCCAGTTTCCCTCACACCAGCCTCCTCACGTCACCGTCGGCTCGCCGTAGGGCACGTGCACCACGCGATTGATGAAGATGCCGGGCGTGCCGATCCGCTCCGGATCGAGCCCGCCAAGGTCGACGATGTGCTGCGCTTGCGCGATCGTCAACTTCGCCGCCGTCGCCATGACCGGATTGAAGTTCCGCGCCGACGAGTTGTAGGTCAGATTGCCCCAGCGGTCCGCCTCCCAGGCTTCGACCAGCGCGACATCGCCGAACAACGCCTCCTCGAGCACATATTGGCGGCCGGCGAATTCCCGTATTTCCTTGCCTTTCGCCAGCAGGGTTCCGACCGAAGTCGGCGTATAGAACGCCGGAATGCCGGCGCCGGCCGCGCGCATGCGTTCGGCCATCGTCCCCTGCGGCATGACTTCGAGCTCGATCCGGCCGGCGCGATAAAGCTCTTCAAACACCACCGGATCGGTCGTGCGCGGGTAGGAGCAGATGATCTTGCGCACCCGACCCAGCTCCATGAGCCGCGCCAGGCCGATGCGACCGACGCCGGCATTGTTGGCGACCACGGTCAAATCTTTCGCGCCCTGTTCAATGAGACCGTCAATCAGCGCGTTCGGTTGTCCGATGCTGCCGAAACCGCCGATCAGCACGACGGAGCCGTCACGGATTCCGGCCATCGCCTCGGCGACGCTTTGTACGATTTTGTTGATCATCGCGTCGCGATGATGCGTTATCCGGTATCACGCATACGCGCGTCGGCGAAGGCGGGCATCAATTCGCGCGCGAAGCGGCGCAGGCTTTCATGCGCCAGCCCGCCGCCATTGAGCAGGACATACTCGACGCCGAGTTTTTTCAGGCGTTCGAGCTTGACCGCGATCTCGTCCGGCGTGCCGTAGAGCGCGGCTTCCTCGCTCGATTCGCGCGTGTCGGAGAACGCCATGATACTGGCTTTGCTCTGGGTGCCATCGGCGGACTTGGACATCGCCGCGAAGTGGCGCTGTGCGGCGAGCCGCTGCTCGAGCGCCGCGGCCTTGTCGGTCTCGTCCTTGGCGACGTAGAAGGCGCGGGCGACGCCGACATCGAGCGGATCGAAAACGCGGTCGCGTTTCTCCACCTCAGCCTTGAACCAGGCGACACGCTCGCCAATCGCCTCCAGCGAAGCAAACTGGTCGAGCAGCAGATTGTAACCGCGCTCAGCAACCTGGCCGATCGATCGCGGACTGCCCGCGGCCATCCACATCGGCGGATGCGGCTTTTGCGCCGTCGGCGGTTCGACGATGATGTCGGCGAAGTTCCAATATTTGCCTTGGTGGGAAAACCGCTCCTTCGACGTCCAGGATTTTACCACGACATCGAGACACTCGTTGAAGCGCGCGTCGGCCTCCTCGATCGGCACGCAGAAGCCGGCAAATTCGTTGGGCCGGTAGCCCTTGCCGACGCCGAAATCGAGGCGGCCGCCGGAGAGAAGATCGATCGTCGCTGCCTGCTCGGCGAGCAGGACCGGATTGTGCCAGGGCAGCACCAATACGGCCGTGCCGAGCCTGAGAGTTCGCGTTTTCGCCGCAAGCCAGGTCAGGAGCGAGAGGCTCGCCGAAACCTGCCCGGTACCGGTAAAATGATGCTCGACCAGGAATGTCGAGTGATAGCCGAGGGCCTCGGCCTCGATATTGTAGTCGACGAATTGCTTGTAGCCGAGACCTGAATCCACGTCGGGCCCGCTGCGGCGGGCGGTGGCGCTGCCGAACAGACCAAAACGCATCGAGCCGGCTCCTTTCTATTTCGCCGCGGCAATGTATCCGGAACGCTCGCGGTTTCAAACCACCGTCCGCCTGAATGACCGGCGGGAGACCGGCTCGGCATCGGTGCTGGTGGGCTGGGTTGTGGTCCCGCTATCGGACGGCATGGCTATTGCGCTACATAGCACCAGGGATTGCGAATGAAGCGTGCGCGTGAAGTCAAAACTGCCGGCCACTGGGATCACACCGGCGCCATCGATTTGGTGGTGCTCGACGCGCATGATCGGCATCGCCGCCGCGTCGTTCTGACCGGCGAGCGCGGTACGACGTTTCTCCTCGACCTGCCGCAAGCGGTTTCCCTGCGCGACGGCGATGGGCTCGTGCTGGAGGATGGCGCCATCGTGCGCATCGTCGGCCGGCCGGAGCCGCTCGTCGAAATCGCGGCGGCCAACGCCCACGAGCTGGCGCGGCTCGCCTGGCACATCGGCAATCGCCATATCGACGTGCAGATCGACGGCGACCGGCTCCGCATCCGCCGCGATCACGTGATTGAAGACATGCTGCGCGGTCTCGGCGCGCGACTTTCCATCATCGAAGCGCCGTTCGATCCGGAGCACGGCGCTTATGATCACGGCCGCAGTCACGGCCACGGTCACGGCGACAGGCATCACCCTCACGACCATGACGATGCCTAGAGGGCGCTCCAAAATCCTCCCCTGCAAAGCGGGTGAGGATGCGATCGACTCCGCCGCGCTCTATCGCCTCATGGCCTGGCTGTCGCCGGCCTATCCGATCGGCGCCTTTTCCTATTCGGGCGGCATCGAATGGGCGGTCGAGGCCGGCGACGTCAGGGACGCCGAAACGCTGCGGGAATGGCTCGCCGTGATGCTCGCTGAAGGCGGCGGCTTTTGCGATGGCGTGTTCTTTGTTCACGCCCACCGTGCGACCGCGGCCGCCGACGGCGCAGCTTTGCACGCCGCCGCCGAGCTTGCTGCCGCGCTAGCTCCATCGAAGGAGCGATTTCTCGAAACGACGGCGCAGGGCCGCGCCTTTCTCGAGGCGACGCGTGCGGCGTGGCCGTGCGCGGCGCTCGACCGATTTGCCGCCGTCTGGACCGGACCGGTTGCGTTGCCGGTCGCTGTCGGCGTTGCCTGCGCGGGGCATGGCATCGCCTGCGTGCTCGCGCTGCCGGCGTTCCTGCATGCGCTGGTCGCCAACTGGATCTCGGCGGGCGTGCGGCTTATCCCGCTCGGCCAGACCGACGGCCAGCGCGTCCTTGCGGCGCTGGAAGACATCGTCTCGGCAACGGCTACACGCGCGCTGGCGACGGCGCTCGACGAAATCGGCAGCGCGGCCTTTCGCGCCGACCTCGCAACCATGCGCCATGAAACGCAGTATACTCGTTTGTTTCGATCGTGATCAGAGGAGGAATAACTTGGTTCAGCTCGTCGAAAGCGACATCAGAAATCGCGAAGTGCTTTCATGGAAAGGCGTTCATGTCTTCCATTTTTATCTGTCCGTATGTTCGCAAAAGCTTCGCATCTTTCTCAATCTCAAGGGCATCCCGTGGCAATCGCACCTCGTGGACCTGACCAAAAATGAAAATATGAGCGAGTGGTTTCTCGGCATCAATCCGCGCGGCCTGGTGCCGGTTTTGGTGCACGACGGCGCCGTGCACATCGAAAGCAATGACATCATCACCTATCTGGAAAGGACTTTTCCGCAGCCGCAGCTGATCCCGACGCAATACGAAAATGAGATGGCCAAGCTCCTGAAACACGAAGACGATCTGCACTTCGACATTCGGAGCCTCAGCTTCCGTTTCGTCTTCGCGCCGCCGAAACCGCCGAAGTCGCCGGAAGATTTGAAGAAATACGACGCCATGGGCTCGGGGACCGTTCAGGGCAAGAAGGACCCGCACATCGCCCAGCAGATCGATTTCTGGTCGCGCTTTGCCGAAAGCGGCATCAGTGACGAGGCCGCGCGCGTGTCGGCGGCAAGATTGCGCGAGGCCTTGGACGACCTGGACCGGCGGCTCGCCACCCAGCCATACCTGCTCGGCGACAATCTCACCGTGCTCGATATCGCCTGGTTTATCTATGTAGACCGGCTGTCGCTGGCCGCTTATCCGTATGCGCGGCTCCATCCGCATGTGGGCGAATGGTTTGCCAAGCTCATGCGGCGCCCGGAATTTGCCAAGGAAATCCAGCTTCCGGCCCCGGTCAGCGAACGGTTTGACGCGACGCGGCGCGAACACGCCCGGGCCGGAAAATCCCTGGAGATGGTGGCCGGCCTTTGATGAGCAGAGCTGCCCTGCTGGCCCCACATCGGCGGGGTCAGCCGGGCTCCTTCACGGCATAAACGGCGCGCAGGCAAGCTCCAGACTTGTGCACCTGATGTGGAGTTTCGCATGCCCAATTCTCATACTGCGCCGTCGCATGGTCCATTGCGTGTCGGCGTCGGCGGGCCGGTCGGCTCAGGCAAGACGGCGCTGATGGATGCACTGTGCAAGCGGTTGCGCGACCGCTACGAGATCGCCGCCATCACCAACGATATCTACACCAAATGGGATGCCGAATATCTGGTGCGCTCGGGCGCGCTGGTTCCCGACCGGATCGCCGGCGTGGAAACCGGCGGTTGTCCGCATACGGCGATCCGCGAGGACGCTTCCGCCAACCTCGCGGCGATTGCCGACATGCGGCAGAAATTCCCGGCACTCGACCTCGTGCTCATCGAATCCGGCGGCGACAATCTCGCCGCGACGTTCTCGCCCGAATTGGCCGATCTCACCATCTACGTCATCGACGTTGCCGCCGGCGACAAGATCCCGTCGAAGGGCGGGCCCGGGCATTACCCGGTCGGATCTGCTGGTGATTAACAAAGTCGATCTCGCGCCTTATGTCGGCGCCTCACTGGAAACGATGGAGCGCGAGTCCAAGAGGATGCGCGGCAGCCGGCCCTTCGTCTTCACCAATCTGCGCGAAGGCAAAGGCGTCGAAGAAATCGCGGACTTCATCGAGAAGAGGGGCGGGCTGGGGTTGCAGTGACGCACCGCTTGCAATGGTACGATCGCGACGGTGCATTTCAGCGCGTATGTCGAGGTACGCGACTAAGACCGCGCGATAGTCAAACCGAAGGAGCATGACCGTGGCCGCTTACATCGTCTTCACGCGGGAGAAAATGCGCAATCGCGACGAATATGAGCGTTACCGCGAAAAGTCGCGGCCCGCTAACGCCGGCCATCCCTTGAAGCCGCTGGCACTCTACGGGCGCCACGAAATGTTGGAAGGCCCGGCGATCGAGGGTGCGGTCATACTGGAATTTCCCAACTTCGAAGCGGCCAAAACCTATTACGAAAGCCCCGCCTACCAGGAAGCGGTGCGGCATCGCTTTCTCGGCGCGGATTACCGTGCGTTCATCGTCGAGGGGATTTGAATTCCCGCGTAGCCTAGGCCCGTCCAGTATGTTTCCGCGCCGCTTCGAGATGGCCGAAACTCTGCACTGGCGCGCACATGAGGAAGCGGTAGCCTTCCTTGACGATGCGCTCGGCATTGCCTTGCTCGACGTGCGGGTGGCCGACGACGACATTGTGCTTCTTGCAGGTGTCGACGACGCGCTTCATCCATTCAAGCACGACCTTATGCTCGTACTGCCGCGGATAGCCGAGTTCCTGCGACAGATCGCCTTCGCCAATCAGGATGCAGCCGATACCGGGCACGTTCTTGAGGATGTCGTCGAGATTTTCGACCCCGCGCGTGTCTTCGATTTGCAGGATGCAGAAAATCTCGCCCTGCGGATTGAGCGGCCAGACGTCGGCCTTCTGATAATATTCCTGCTGCGTGAGGCCCCAGTAGCGCGCCGCCGTGGTTGGCCCGTCGCCGCGGATGCCGACCGGCTCATGATGCGCGGCGTCCTTGAGCCGCGGATAGCGGCAGGCGCCGACGGCGTTGGCCGCTTCTTCGACGGTGGAAATGTGCGGGAACACGATGCCGTAGCAACCCATATCGAGCGCCTGCTTGGCCTGCCACTGCGCCATCTCGACCCCATTGACGGGAACCCGGGCCATCGGCGTGACGCCCGGCACCACGGAGGCGGCTTTGGCGATCTGCGCGCGGTTGAGCATGTATTGCAGGCAATCCCGCAGGAGCCGGCCGTCCCAGGGCTGATGCTCCATCTCGAAGACGCAGCCGTCGATTTTCGAGGTGCTCATCGCCACGGCACCGGAGATCTCGGCCGGCGAAAAACAGGTCAGCGCATGCTGTCCGGCTTCAAGCGCGCGGATGATGCCGTTGAGCCGTGGAAGTTCAGCCATTCCCTTCTCCCCTGGTACGGAGCGCATCCTATATGAGCGGCAGCCCAGTTTGACAATCGCGCACCGCCCCGTAGCATCGCGCCCCTCAAACTCCAGCAGCGAATTTGTCATGATCATCGATTGCCACGGCCACTACACGACCGAGCCCAAGGACCTCCATCGCTTCCGCAAGGAGCAGACCGCGGCCGCCAACGCCAAGGACAAGGCGGCAATGCCGCCGCGTGCCGCGCTCAAAATGTCCGACGACGAGATCCGCGAAAGCATCGAGCAAAACCAGCTCAAGCTTCAGCGCGAGCGCGGCACCGATCTCACGATCTTTTCGCCGCGTGCCTCCGGCATGGGGCATCATGTCGGCGACGAGAGCGTCAGCCTCGAATGGTCGCAGATCTGCAATGATCTGATTCATCGCGTCTGCACGCTTTATCCGCAGAATTTCATCGGCGTGTGCCAGTTGCCGCAGTCTCCCGGCGTGCCGCCGAAGAACGCGGTGGGCGAGCTCGAACGCTGCGTCAAGGAACTCGGCTTCATCGGCTGCAATCTTAATCCCGATCCATCCGGCGGCTACTTCAACGCGCCGCCGCTCACCGACAAGTGGTGGTACCCGTTCTTCGAAAAGATGGTCGAACTCGACGTGCCGGCGATGATCCACGTGTCCGGCTGCTGCAATCCGGCGATGCACACGACCGGGTCGTATTACCTCAATGCCGATACCATGGCGTTCATGCAGCTCATCCTTTCCGACCTGTTCAAGGATTTCCCGAAACTCAAGCTCATCATCCCGCACGGCGGCGGCGCGGTGCCGTTCCACTGGGGCCGCTTTCGCGGGCTGGCCTTGAACAACGGCCGTCCGGAACTCGACGAGATCATGAAGAACAACATTTTCTTCGACACCTGCGTCTATCATCAGCCGGGCATCAATCTGCTCACCGAGGTGGTGCCGGTCGACAACATCCTGTTCGCCTCGGAGATGGTCGGTGCGGTCAAGGGCATTGACCCGAAGACCGGGTTCAACTTCGACGATACCAAACGCTATGTCGACAAGGCGCCGAAGTTGACCGATGCTGATCGGCACAAGATTTTCGAAGGTAACGCGCGCCGGGTTTTCAGCCGCCTCAAGACCAAAGTGGCGTAAAGGGCGGCCGTCCAGGGTTCCACCGCATTGGCAAAGCTTCGGAGAAAAGCGTCACGGGGAAAATCCCAACTCGTCAGGTTCGGTCACCGCGAGATCGAGACGCAGGGCTTGGACCAGGGTTTTTGGACCGATCTTTACCATCGGGCCATGAGCGTCTACTGGCCGGTGTTTTTCGGCAGCGCGGCGGCGATCTTTATCGGGCTCAATTCCATATTTGCCGGCCTCTACTATCTCGGCGACGACCCGGTTGCCAATGCCGGCCGCAAGAGTCCGCTGGAGCTGTTCTACTTCTCCATCGAGACGCTGGCGACGGTCGGCTATGGCGACATGCATCCGCAGACGGACTACGGGCATTTCGTCGCCACGATCGAGATCTTCACCGGCATGTGCTTCCTCGCCGTGTTGACCGGCCTGGTATTTGCCCGGTTCTCGCGTCCGCGCGCCCGCTTTGTGTTCGCCAACCAGGCGGTGATTACCGATCACGAGGGCCAGCGGACTCTCATGGTCCGCATGGCCAATGCCCGCCACAATTCGATCTCCCGGGCCAGCGCCCGAATTTGGCTCATCCGCGCCGAACGCAGCAAGGAGGGCGATCAGCTCCGCCGATTTTACGAGCTGAAACTCGATCGCGCCGAGCATCCGATGTTCGTCTTAAGCTGGATGCTTTTTCACGTCATCGACAAGACCAGCCCGTTATATGGCGCGACGCCGTCGGGTCTCGCCGAAGAAGACGCCATGCTGGTGCTCAATGTCGGCGGCCTCGACGACAGTTCCGCGCAGCAGCTGTATGCCCGGCGGGTTTACTCCTGGCGGGACATTAAATGGCAGCATCGCTATCGGGACATCACCAGTGTTTCGCCGCAGGGTCGGTTCCTGCTCGATTACAACAAATTCCACGACGTGGTGCCGGAGTAATTGATCTCCGGCGGGGTCGCCGTTGCAGTGCGCCGCCATCGCGCCGGTATCACCTGTGTGCCTTCTTGCGGTCGTGCGGCTGTTGCCCATTTTTTCGTGAGACAGATCATCGTCGCCATGAGCTTAAGCAGCGATGAGCTTAAGCAGCCCGAAAGCCGGCCCAGAAATCGTCGAGGTAGCACCATGTCCATTCGACCCGTCAAACGCATCGTTTCTTCGAAGCCGACGATCGAGGGCGCGGGCGTGCATCTGCGCCGCGCCTTCGGCTTTGGCGACACCACTGAATTCGATCCGTTCCTGCTGCTCGACGATTTCCGCAACGACCGGCCGGATGAATATCTCGCGGGCTTTCCCTGGCATCCGCATCGCGGCATCGAGACCATCACCTATGTGCTGGCGGGAGATGTCGATCACGGCGACAGCCTGGGCAATCGCGGCACGTTGGGCGCCGGCGATGTGCAATGGATGACCGCTGGACGCGGCATCCTGCATCAGGAAATGCCGCGGGGCGACGCCAAGGGCCGCATGCACGGTTTCCAGCTATGGGCCAATCTGCCATCGTCGCTGAAAATGACGGCGCCGCGCTATCAGGACATCAAAGCCCCCGAGATTCCGGAGATCACCGACGATGACGGCACGCGCGTTCGCGTGGTCTGCGGCGACTTTTGGGGCAAGCGCGGCCCGGTCGAGGGCGTTGCCGCCGATCCGCGCTATCTCGACGTCTGGGTGCCGCCGGGCAAGCGCAAGACGCTGCCGGTGGAGATCGAACGCCACGCCTTCGCCTACGTGTTTGAAGGCTCCGGCGATTTCCGCGGGGCATCGCGGCCTTTTGGCGTGCTGACCGAAAAGACCGATGGCACCAACGAAATCCTGGTGCGCGAGCAGACCGGCAATCGCTCGCTGGTCTTGTTCGACTCCGGCGATGAAGTGACCGTGCAGGCCGGTGACGACGGAATCCGCTTCATCCTCGTGTCCGGCAAGCCGATCAAAGAGCCGGTTGCCTGGCACGGCCCGATCGTGATGAACTCGCAAGCCGAATTGCAGCAGGCCTTCACCGAACTGCGTAGCGGGACGTTTATCAGGTAGCCGGCGCGGCGCGGCGCAGAAAGCCGCGCTGCGGATCGTAGCCGATTACTGCGAGCAGAAAGAACAATACTGTGGCGCCGGTAACGACCAAGGCGGCGATCGGCTCGAACGCGCCGTAGAGCGCGAAGCGGATCAGCTCTACCGCATGGGTGAAGGGGTTGATGAGCGATATCTCATAGAGAAGCTCGGAGCCACCCTCGCGCAGCCGCCACAGCGGATAAAGCGCGGAGGAGAAAAAGAACATCGGAAACATCACGAAATTCATCGCGCCGGCGAAATTCTCCACTTGGCGGATATAGACCGACAGAAACAGCCAGAGCGCACCGAGCATCAGTCCGGAGACGATCAGCGCCGGCAGTACCGCGAGCCAGTCGACCGGCGCGAAGGTGATATCGAACAGAATGCAGACGGCGAGGAACACGTAGCAGGTAATGACCGAGAGCGCTGTTCCCGCCACGAGCTTGCAGGCGAGCAGTACCCAGCGCGGCAGCGGTGCCGTCAGCAGGAGCCGCATCACGCCCATCTCGCGGTCATAGACCATCGATAGCGACGACTGCATGCCGTGGAATAACAGGATCATGCCGAGCAGGCCGGGCACGATATAGACCTGATAGGTGACGTAGGTCTTGTAGGGCGGGATGATCGACACGCCAAAAACGTTGTAGAAGCCGGCGGCGAATACCGCGAGCCAGATCAGCGGCCGCACCAGCGCCGAAAGAAGCCGCCCCCGTTGCTGCACGAATTTCGCCATCTCGCGCATTGTAATGGCCCGCAATGCGCGGAGGATGTGGGCGACGCGCATCGTGTCCTACTTGTTCAAATGACAGGGCGATTCCGGTTCATCGTCGCCGAGTGTGTCGAGTTCGTTGGTGCGGTGAAGAAACCCTTCGATCGGCGCGCTGGCGACGACCTCATAGGGCGCCGCGAGCAGGATCGCCTGGCGCAGCTGATGATCCCAGGGGCGTACGCTCATCGCCAGCCCCTTGTCGCCGTCGAAATGGCTGTCGCCGAGGATGAAAGCGCGCAGCTTTGCGAAATCGGCGGAGTCCGTTCGCAGCGCCGCTTGCACGATCATCGTGACCGCCATCCACGCGGCCCAATCGCCGCCTTCCATGTGGCGGCCGCCGGACTTCCTGTCGAAACGCGAATTCAACTGCGGCCCGCCGTTGCGCTCCCAGGTCCAGTGCCAGGCGACCGGCTCAAGATCGATGCCGCCGACGACCGGACGGGCGCGGGCCAGGCGGTATGGCACGGCGCGGGCGAAATCGAAGGCGTCGTCGGCGACAAAGACCGCATCGAAATCGCGGTTGATGGCGCTCAGCAGCGTCGGATCGTTTTGCTCGCGGTCGCGCGGGTCGGTGCCCGGTTTGAAGTGCTGGGTCGCGACGATCCGCGCGCCGAATTTTTGCGCCGAATGCGCGAAGGCAGCTGTCATCGCCGCATCGGCGGCGGCGGGGCCTTGGAAGACGAGAAGGTCGCGCCATTTGCGCGAGACGACAAACTGGGCAAGCCCGTCCATGAGCTGGGCGCGGCTCGGATAGACGTGGACGAATTCCGCCGCGCACAAGTCGCGGCGTAGCGCATCGTCCGGCTCGGAGACGTTGAACAACAGCGCGTCGCGCCCGCGCAAAGCCGCGGCGAGCGGCTTGTATGCGTCGGCCGGCGCGTCGATCAGGAAAAAATGCGTACCGCCATCGAGCGCCGCAAGCACGGCTGCCGGAATCTCGGCTGCGGACTTTGCCGTGATGCGTTCGAGCTTGAAGTCGACCTTGAGCACGCGCGCCAGCGCACCAGCCTCGTCGATGCCCACCACGGCGCCGATGAACGGGGGATCGCGGGTCTTGAGGACGATGCGCTCGTAGGCGCGGATCGGTTCGTAGCGCGGGTCGTTCTCGATCTCGACAAAGCCGATTCTTATTTGCTGTCGCGGCGGCGCGGTCGCGTCCTGCGCCGAACCGCTCCCAAGCGCGCCAGTGAAAAGCACGAGCGCAAGCGCCCACCGATACGAACTAGTCATCGACAACGATCCCATAGGGAATGCGGCCGACCGGCACCGAGATTTTCGCCTTGCGGGACCTGGTGTCGATGACGGTGACGTCGTCGCCCTGGCCGTTGGCGACATAAAGCGTCGCCTCGTCGCGCGAGAGCGTCACGCCCCACGCCCGTTTGCCGACCAGGATATAGCCCAGCACCTTGCGCGCCGGCACATCGACGATTGCCACATGCGCCGCGTGGCCGAGCGTCACATAAGCGGTCTTGCCGTCCCGTGTGATGACGAGGCCGACCGGTGTGACATCGGCCTTGCGCATGCCGGGCGGCTGGAAGGCGATGCTGCCGGTGACGACGAATTTGCCGCGGTCGACAATGTCGACCTGACCCGCAAGCTCCGCCGTCACCCACAAATCCTTGCCGTCGGGTGTCGCCGCGAGACGGCGCGGCCGCAGGCCGACGACTACGTCGCGCACGATCTTGCCGGTGTCGGCGTCGATTGCGTGGACGAGATCGCCGGCCTCCGAGGTGACGTAGACGATCTTGCCGTCCTCGCCGACCAATACGCCCTCCGGTTCGGCGCCGGTCGGCACCTCCTGCACGATGGCGTCTCGTTCCATGTCGATGACCGCAAGCGACGAGCCCTCCTCGTCGGAGACGTAAATGCGCCCGCGCTTCTCGTCGATACCGAAGGCTTCCGGGCTCGGCCCGGTCTTGAGCCGGCCGACCACTTGCAGCTTCGCCACGTCGATGATGTCGATGACGTCGTCGTCGCCGCAGGCGACGTAGAGCTTGCTGTGATCGGCGTTGAAGTGCATGTCGCGCGGGCGCCGCGCGACCTTGATGTCCTTGACCACCTTGTAGCTCGCGGGATCGATGACAATGATGTTGTTGGTCTTCTCGTTGCTGACGAAAATCAGCCCGGTATCTTTTGCCGCGGCCGCGCTGCACGCCAGCGCCGAAAGAATAACGAGAGCGACCTTGAGCATCGCATCGCCTTTATTTGCATCGCCTGCAAGCTAAAGCCTATTAAGGGGAGGGGGCAAGGAGCCGGGGACGAATGGCAAGGCACGAAGGCGCGCCAGCGCTGCTCCTCGACAATGTGGTCAAGACCTACGGTGCGATTCGCGCGGTGGATGGGGTCGGCTTCGCGGCCTCCGCCGGCGAGTTCATCGCGCTCCTGGGGCCGAACGGCGCCGGTAAATCCACGCTGTTCCAGCTCCTGTCCGGGCTGTTCGTGCCCGATTCCGGCCGCATCGAGATCATGGGGCACGATATGTTGCGTGATCCGGTGCCGGCGCTGGCGATGCTCGGCATCGTGTTTCAGCAGCCGACGCTCGATCTCGAACTCACGGTGACCGGCAATCTCCTGTTTCATGCCGGGCTGCACGGGATTCCGCGCGCGGTGGCGAAATCGCGCATCGAGAAGGAATTGGCGCGGTTCGGGCTTGCCGAACGCGCGCACGACAAGGCCGCGCAACTCAGCGGCGGCAATCGCCGCCGGCTCGAGCTGGCTCGGGCGTTTTTGCACGAACCGCGCGTGCTGCTGATGGACGAGCCGACGGTCGGTCTCGATCCGGCAAGCCGCAGCGAACTCCTCAAGCTGATGTTGAGTTTGCGGGTGGAGCGCTCCGTGGCCGTGCTGTGGGCGACGCATCTGTGCGACGAGGTGCCGAACGCCGATCGGGTGATCGTGCTCCATAACGGCAAGATCCTCGCCGACACCACCCCGGCGGGACTTATCGCCAGCGCCGGTACCGCGACGATCGAGCAGGCATTTCTGGCGATGACGGGGCCGCAGTGAACCGGTCGCTCGAGGCAAGTCTCAGAAAGTGATGTCTTGCGTAACGCGCTTGTAAAGCGTCGGCAAAATTTCGGCGAGATAGCCCATTTCCTCGGTAGCGTGCTGATGAAGCCGGCGCGCCAGCTCCTCGTTGACATTGCTCCTGCGCATCGTACGGACCTGTTCGTCGGATAAAGTCACATTAGGATCGCGGCTTTCGATCAGACCGAGCCAAAATCAACTCCGCATCTCACAACCGTAGTCCGTATCACGGACGAAATGCGTCATGCGGCCGAAATTCACGGGGTGCTCCAGATCGCCGATGCGCGCGCATACGGCGATGACGCCCGACTCTCGATATCGGGCGGGGTCGAATAGTTCCGCCGGATCGTGAAAATTGATGCGCAGCTTGAATAGCGGACCGCTTGGGCCCGCAAGATATTCATGCACCAAATGTGAGGCGCCGATGTAGTTGCCATCGCGGCGATTCTCCCAATCGCTGAAGATATGGTCGCGAGGATGCCAAAGCTTGTACTGCTCGGTGCCGCCGAGCCACGAAAACCACCAATGCACCATCTTGGCCCGGCACCCGGGCATGCGCGTCAAAGCGGCCACTAGCCGCTTGCCATCGGCAAGGTCCTTGTACCCCGATTCGAACGGCAGATAACCCGGATTAAGCAGATCGTTTGCCTGACTGAGTTCCATATGCCCCTCCGATGTTTCGTGTCGCGCCGTTTTTGCTGCGGCCGATCCTTCAGCGATCATGCATCGATTTCAAAAATCGCATCACCTTGGCGCGCAACGCCGCCTGCTCCTCGGGGCTCCACTTGCGAAAGCCCTCGCCGGTTTTGAACCCGAGTTTTTTCTCAGCCACGAGGTTTTTCAGATAGGGCGATGGCTCCGGGCGGCTGTCGATCGCCGGCAGCACGATGTCGTGGATGGCGAGCGTGAGATCGGTCCCGACCAGGTCGGCATTCTCAAGCGGGCCGAGCACCGGCAGCCGGCGGCCGAACGAGGCCTTGACCACGTCGTCGACCGTCTGTGCGTCGCAGATACCCTGTTCCACCAGCGAAATGGCTTCGCGCCACAGCGCGTGCTGGAGCCGGTTGCCGATGAAGCCCGGCACGTCCTTTTTCACGTGCGCCGGCTTTTTGCCCGCCGCTTCATGCAGCGCCATGGTCCAGGCGACCGTTGGCGCCGAGGTCCATTGCGTTTCGATGACCTCCACCAGCGGCACCAGGAAGGGTGGGTTCCACCAGTGGGTGCCAAGCGCCCGTTCGCGCTTCTCAAGCCCCTGCATGATCGCTGTGATCGGAATGACGGATGTGTTGCTGGCGAGGATGGTATCGGCGCGCACGTGGCGTTCGATCTCGGCAAACAGCTTCTGCTTCAGCGCCAGGTTCTCGGAGACGGCTTCAACGACATAGTCGGCGTCGCGCACCGCGTCGGCGAGATCGGCGCACGGGATGCACACGAGCGACGGCGCTCTCATCCTCGCCGAGGTCCCGCAAATTAGCGGTAATGCGCGATTTGACGGCGTCGAGGCTTTGCGCCACCGCATCGGTGATGGTCACCTCATGGCCGGCAAGGGCGAAAACCTGCGCGATGCCGTGGCCCATGAGACCGGCGCCGACGACGGCAATGCGCGCTTTCGCCGCCATGTTCAGCCTGCCGTGTAGCCGCCGTCGGCGTAAAGGATGTGGCCGGTGTAGAAGTCGGAGGCTTTCGAGGCGAGGAACAGGAGCGGGCCGGCGAGGTCGGACGGCTCACCGAGACGCCCTTTGGGGACGCGGGTGATGAAGCCCTTGCGCACGGTGTTCGCGCGCTCGTTGTCCTCGAACATCCATTGCGTCAGCGGCGAACGAAATACCGTGGGCCCGAGCGCGTTGACGGTGATCCCGGCTTCGCCCCACTCACAGCCGAGCGCCTTGGTGATGCCGTCGACTGCCGACTTCGAAGCGCAATAGGCGGTGTAGCCAGCGGGATGGCCGAGCAAGCCGCGCGCCGACGACATCAAGATGACTTTTCCGCCGCCGCCCTGTTTGATCATCTGCCGGCCGGCGGCGCGCGCCATCAGCCACGATTGCGTGACATTGGCGTCGATGATTTCCAGAAAGTCCGTGGCCGGCTGATCGACGATCTTGGAGACCTTGTTGAGGCCGGACGCGACGACGAGAATATCGAGGCGGCCGAAACGATCGACCGCCGCCTTCACGATAGCGTCGCAGTTGGCTTCCGAGCTGGGCCGCTTGGCGACGATTTCGGTCTTGCCGCCAAGTTCTTTGCAGGCATCCGCGACTTTTTGCAGTTCTGCGGCATTGCTGGCCGACAGCACGACATTGGCGCCGGCGCCCGCGAGCACCTTGGCGGCCAGTGCGCCGAACGCGCCGGACGCTCCGGTCACGATCGCCGTCTTGCCACGCACGTCGAACAGCGAAAGCGGATTTTTCAAAAAGTCTTCGGACATTCCAGTCTCCTCCTCGTCATGCCCGGCCATAGTCGTTCGAAGAACGGCGTCGCTTTGCTCGCCTACGGCGCCGGGCATCCACGTCTTTCCTCATCGTTTAGTCGTGGATGGCCGGGACAAGCCCGGCCATGACGCCTAGGGGGTCACTTCGGCGCCGGGGCGACGGCGACCAGGATCGAGCACACGTCGTTGCCGCGATTGACGATTTCCCGGTGTTCGTTCGGGCCGATGAAGCAGGAATTGTTTTTCTTCAGGACCGTTTCCTTGCCGTCGACGATCAGCGTCAATTCGCCGGCCAGGACGAAGTAGACTTTCTCCGGCGGCGAAGCGTCGGGGCCGGCGCCGCCGCCCGGCAGAAAATGCGAAATGCCCACAATCAGGCTCTTGGAGCCCCCGGCCTCGGCGCCGAACAGCCGCAACCCGGTAAAGTCTCGGTGATTGGGCGCCTCGTAGGTCTTGGCGTCGGAGAAGCGTTTGACCTGCATCAGAACTTCTCTCCCTTCTCGATCCGGTAAGTGCCCTTAGGATCGGCGATCGCGACCAGGCGGATGATGCAGCCGTCGCCACGATCCCAGTTCCAGGGAAAGAACGCGAAGGTGCAACGCTTGCCGGTGACTTTGTCGATGTCGCCGCCGACATTCTCGATACCGAGGATGCCGTTCTTGAACAGGATGCGATGAACCGGCTCCCAGTCGGGGAAGTCGTCCTTCCAGTCGCGCCCGCCGGACCATTTTTTGTATTCGGCGGCGAGGTGCGGATGCAGCGGTCCGTTGCGCTGCGGACCGATGGCGGTCGCCAGCGGATGATCGTTGGCCTGGGTGTCGTGGCCGATCACTTTTACTTTCTTCTCGACGAACCATTCGCCGGCCGACGGCACGAAGCCGGGCGCGTAACAGAAGTAATCTTCGCTGTCTTCGTACTTTTTGTGCCAGCCGGTGTTGACGATGACCACGTCGCGCGGCCGCACGACCTTGCCGGCGGCCTTTTCCAGATCGTCGTAGGTGATCGGCTCCCACTTCTTCTTCGGGATCGACACCACGATCCCGGAGCCGAAGAAATGCGGCAGCGGCACTTCGTCGATGAACGGCGTGCCCTGGATCACGTGCGCGGGTGCGTCGATATGCGTGGTGTTGTGCATGCTGGTCGTTATGCGCTGCGACAGCACGCCCGACTTCGCCATGTAATGGATGCGCTCGATCTTGACGTCTTCGAAATAGGGCCAGTTCGGCGACTGGTACCCGAAGCGATGGGACAGATTGTAGAAAGAAAGCCCCATCGCGTTGTTCTCGTTCTCCTCGAACGAAACCCCGCGAATTTTCTTCGCCACCTTAGCCTCCGCGTCTCCTCCGGTCCCGCCGGCTTTCACGCGGCGTTCGGACCCTCAAGCTTCCCGGCCTGTGTACCGGGATATGGTACATCTGTATCGAATTCCGGTGAGCGCGACAAGCGGCTCCGGTCTGGCCGGCTTCAGGCCGCAGCCGCCAAAAGATGCCGCTCCAGCGCCTCTTTGGTTGCGCGCAACCGCATCACGATCTGCCGCTGATTCTTGTAGAAGCGTTGCGCCGGAACCGGCACCGAGATGGCGACAATATTGCCGGCAGGATCGCGGGTGACGACGCCGGCGGCGCAAATGCCGAGCGCATGCTCCTCACGATCGATGGCGACGCCGGTCTTGCGCACATTCTTGAGGTCCTGCAGCAAGTCATCGAGCCGCGTCAGGGTGCGGGGTGTGCGCTGTTCGTAGCTCGTACCGATGAGCCGTGCGATCGCGGCGTCGTCGAGACCGGCAAGATAAGCCTTGCCGTTCGCGGTGCAGTAGAGCGGAAACGTCTCGCCGACAGCGGACACCGTGCGCAATCGCTGGGAGCCGATCACCTGGTCGATGAACACGAGGTGATCCTTCTTGACCACGGAGAGATCGACGGTCTCCTTGAGCTCGTTCGAAAGCTGCGTGAGATACGGTCGCGAGACGGCGACGAAATCCGTGCGCGCCGAGGCGGCGAGCCGCAGGATAGTCGGCCCGAGCCGCACTCGGCCGTTCGGCGAGGCGGCGATGAGGAATTTCTCTGCTTCGAGCGCGGCGACGATCCGCTGCACGGTGGAACGCGCCAGGTTCACGCGCTGCGCGATCTGGCCAAGGCTCAGGCCCGCCGCTTCGTCCTCGAGCGCGCGCAGGATCGCCGCGGCGCGGGCGATAACTTGCACCTGGCTTTGCGATTGTCCCTTGTTTGCAGTCTTGTCGTTAAAAGCCCGCCCGGCCACGGCCTTCATTGTCGTCCTCGCCCCATCGCTCGCGTTCTTGTTGCTTAGTTTACCCTTTGATACAGGATCGCCGGTATGCGGTACAGTGGATGCCGCAGAGTTGAACAAGGGTCGGGAACCACATGACACGCAAGATAGCCCTCGAAGAGCATTTCCTATGTCCCGGCCTCGATGAATATTGGCTGCCCACTGTCGCCGGCGTCGATCCAACGGTGGCGAAGGGGCTGCTCGCGCGCCTCACCGACTTCGGCGAGATGCGGCTTGCGTCGATGGATAGTGGGAGTATTGCCCGTTCGGTTCTCTCCATTGCCGGACCGGGCGTGCAGAACGAGCGCGATGTCGCCACCGCGCGGCGCCGCGCGGCTGAAGCGAACGATTTCCTCGCGCGCGAAGTTGCCAAGCGGCCGGATCGCTATTCCGGCTTCGGCCATTTGCCCATGCAGGCTGCGGATGGCGCCGCCGACGAACTGGAGCGCTGCATGCGCGATCTCAAGTTCTGCGGCGCGATGATCAATGGGCATACCAACGGCCAATACCTTGATCATCCCTCGCTGTTTCCGTTCTGGGAGCGCGCCGAGGCGCTCGGCGCCACGATTTACATCCACCCGGCTGATCCGGTTGCCCCGTCGCCGGCGCTTGCCGGCGTCGAGGCGCTCCGCCGCGCCACCTGGGAGTGGGGCTTTGAAACCGGCTCGCACGCACTGCGGCTGGTGTTCTCTGGTTTGTTCGATCGCTTTCCGCGGGCGCGGTTGGCGCTCGGCCATCTCGGCGAGACGCTGCCATACCTGCTCTGGCGCTTCGACAGCCGCGCCAAGCTCTACGGCGTGAAGCTGCAAAGGAAACCGTCTGACTACATCAAGCAGAATATCGTGGTGACCACGTCCGGCATGTCCTCGACCGAGCCGCTCAACTGCGCGATTGCGGCGCTTGGCAGCGATCGCGTGATGTTCGCCGCCGATTACCCGTTCGAACAGGCGGCGGAAGCGGGCGAATTTCTGGACAAGACACCGCTGTCCGAGCCGGTGCGCGAGGCAGTCGCGTTCAAGAATGCCGTTCGCGAATTCCGCCTGCCGGCGCTGTAGCGCGGCCTCGACCGACCTGGATTGAATCGACCTGCGCTCTGGCTTTTTTGCCGGAGCAGGACCTTTCCGGAAAACCGGCCTGCCACCCCGGATCAAGTCCGGGGCAGGCTTTTTCCGGATCATGGTCTAGGCGAGCGGTGTCGGCGGGAAGCCCGAGTTGCGATAGGCGAGGGCTTCGAGGACCATTTACGAATGATAGCCAACTATGGATCAGAGACGATTAAGCACCGACGATGGGCCAGGAGCTTTGGCCCTGTCGCGCATTCTGTAGCCAGTTTATTGGATTTTCGGCGCTGCGGGCAAAAATTCAATATGTATGATTGCAATTCATAATCGAATGGATGGCGGATGCTCACGCAAGATGCGGAGACGCGGGTTGATCGGCGCAAGCGGCGCAATCGCGAAGCCCTGATCCAGGCTGGCTATGAGGTGATGGCCCAAAAGGGCATCGATGCGGCCACCATGTCGGAAATCGCCGAGCTTGCCGACGTCGGCGCCGGCACGGTCTACAATTATTTTGCATCAAAAGACGAACTGGCGATGGCCGTTATGGAACAGGTCATGGACCGACTGGCCCAGCGTATCGAGGCCGTGACCAACAGCTTTTCCGATCCCGCCCAAGTCTACGCCTTCGGCATCCGTAATGTGATGAAGGCCGCGATTTCCGATCAGCGATGGCGCTGGCTGCTACGGCGCTCGGAAGTCATTGCCGGAGCGATGTATCGGGTGATGGGGCCGTACGCGATCAGGGATATCCGCAACGCCGTCGCGGCTGGGCGCTATCGCGTTGAGGATGCGGAGCTGGCTTGGCGACAAGCCACGCATGCCATTGTCGGGTTCAGCCTGGCGGTATGCGACAAAAATATTCTGCCGGAGAAGATCGACGAAGCCGTGGTGAATCTGCTTGGAATGGTCGGCGTCAATCGCGAGGAAGCGTGGGAAATTGCACTGCGGCGGTGCCCCGATCTTCCCGGCGAATAGCGCACGCGTGCCTCGCATGGCGGTTGCGCCGATGCTATCAGACGGCTGGTCACACCCGCCCTTTCGGTTGCTTCAATGAACACCAAAATCCTCGTTGTCGACGGCCATGCTGAAATCTATCGCCAACGATTGCAGGCGGAGTTTCCGGCGCTGCAATTTCTGCTCGCGCGCAGTCCCGCCGCGTTGCCGGCCGATGCCGCCGACGCGAATGTGCTCATCTCCTTCGCGATGGGATTGAAGGACGAATTTTTCCGTGACGCCGGGAATTTGAAATGGATCCAGTGCCTGGCCACCGGCGTCGATCATCTGTTCCGTTATCCGTCGCTACGGCCGGAGGTCTTGCTGACCAGCGGTCGCGGCATTCACGGCGCGCCGATGCGGGAGACGGTCGTCTATCTCATGATGGGCGTGAGCCGCGGTGTCGCGCGGCTGGTCGACGATCAGAAAGCGCACGTCTGGGATCGCCGATTGTATAGTCTTTTCAATGGCAAAACGGCCGTGATCGCCGGCGTCGGCGTGGTCGGCATCGCCATCGGCCAATTGCTCAAGGCGTTCGGCATGCATGTCGTTGGCGTCACGCGAACGCCGCGCCCGGTCGAGGGTTTTGACGAAATCATCCCGACCGCGCGATTGCAGGAAGCCGCCGGCCGTGCCGACTTCCTGATCAATGTTCTGCCCGCGACCGCGGACAACGCGCTTTTGTTCGGCGCCGCCGTGTTCGCGGCGATGAAGCCTACGGCCTATTACATCAGCGCCGGGCGCGGGCAGACCGTCGACGAAACGGCGCTGATCGCCGCTCTGCGCGATGGCAAAATTGCCGGTGCCGGCCTCGATGTTTTTCAGACCGAACCGCTGCCGGCGGACAGTCCGTTCTGGGATTTGCCGAATGTCTTCATCACGCCGCATCTCGGCGGCTACACCAGCGAATATGAAGACCTCATCATGCCGCTGATCGTCGGCAATATGCGCGCTTTCCTCGCCGACCGGCAGAACGAGATGCAGAACGTCGTCAAGCGGTGAGTGGCGGTTCGGGTCTCACTCCGGCGGCGTGTTGTTGGCGGCCAGAACTTCGCCGGCGAGGTAGAGCGAGCCGGTGATCAGGACGCGCGGCGCGGGCTCGAGGTCGAGCTTGCCGGCGGTCTCGATTGCGCTGTCGACGTCATCGCGCGCGAATGCCGGGATGCCGATGCCACGTGCAATGCCGGCCAACGCGGCAGCCGGCACCGCCTTGTCCTGATGGATCGGCACGGCGATGATGCGGCGCGCAAGCCCGGTGAAATTGCGCAAAAATCCTTCGCTGTCCTTGGTCGAGAGCATGCCGACGATCAGTACCAGGGGCCGCGATACGCGTTCCTCCAGATCGGCGAGCGCCGCGGCGATGGCGCGGCCGCCGTCGGCATTGTGTCCGCCATCAAGCCATAGTTCGCTTTCGGGCGGCAGCAGAGCCGCGAGCCGTCCGTGCGACAGACGCTGCATACGCGCCGGCCATTCGACGCGGATCATGCCGGCCTCGAAGGAGGCCGCCGGCAGTTTCAGGCCGGCCACCCGCAGCGCCGCGATCGCCGTGCCGGCATTTTCGAATTGATGGCGCCCGTAAAGCTTTGGCGCCGGCAGATCGAGAAGCCCGTCGTCGTCCTGGTAGACGAGGCGGCCGCGCTCCTCGGTCGCCGTCCAGTCCTCGCCGGCGATGCGGAGCGGCGCCTTGACCCGCGCGGCCTGGCGCTCGATGACGGAAAGCGCATCGCGCGCCTGGCTCGCGACCACCGCCGTGACGCCGGCTTTGAGGATGCCGGCTTTCTCGCCGGCGATGGCCTCGATGGTCTCGCCGAGAAAATCGTGATGGTCGAGGGATACGCGCGTGATTACGCTGGCCAGCGGCTGTTCAACGACATTGGTGGCGTCGAGCCGGCCGCCGAGCCCCACTTCGAGAAGAACAATATCGGCGGGATGCCGCGTGAACAGGAGAAACGCCGCGGCCGTCTCCATCTCGAACACCGTGATCGGCGCGCCGCCGTTTTTCGCTTCGCAAACGGCCAGGACCTCGGAGAGTTCGTCGTCCTCGACGAACTTGCCGCCACCGGTTTGCCCGATGCGGAAACGCTCATTGAGCCGGACGAGATTCGGCGAGGTATAGACATGCACGCGTTTGCCGGCAGCTTCGAGGATCGCGCGTGCAAATGCGATGGTCGAACCTTTGCCGTTGGTCCCGGCGACGTGGACGACCGGCGGCAGATGCCGTTCCGGATGGCCGAGCGCCGCCAACAGGCGCTCGATGCGATTGAGCGACAGGTCGATGCGCTTGGGATGCAGCGCCAGCAAACGCGCGTGGATGGCGCCGATCGAGGTTCCGCCCGAACGCGGCGTGTTCACGCCGGCGCCGGCAGGCTGAAGCGCGGCTTCGTCGCTTCGGCCGGTGCTTTCAGCAACAGCCGGCAAAGCCGGGCGACCATGCCGCGCATATCGTGACGATGCACCACCATGTCGACCATGCCGTGGTCGCGCAAATATTCTGCGCGCTGGAAACCTTCCGGCAACTTCTCGCGGATGGTCTGCTCGATCACCCGCGGGCCGGCGAAGCCGATCAGCGCCCCCGGCTCGGCAATGTGCACGTCGCCAAGCATCGCGTAAGAGGCGGTGACGCCGCCTGTGGTCGGATTGGTGAGAACGACGATGTAAGGCTTGCGCGTCTCGTGCAGGTTTTGCACGGCAATGGTGGTGCGCGGCATTTGCATGAGCGACAGGATGCCCTCCTGCATGCGCGCGCCGCCTGACGCCGCAAACAAGACGAATGGACAACCCTTCTCCACCGCGGTGTCGAGCCCCTTGATGACCGCTTCGCCGGCGGCCATGCCGAGCGAGCCGCCCATGAAATCGAAATCCTGTACGCCGAGCACCACGGCCATGCCGTCGAGCTTGCCGTAGCCGAGCTTCATCGCGTCGTTGAGGCCGGTCTTGCTGCGCGCGTCCTTGAGTTGATCGATATAGCGGCGCTCATCGCGGAATTTCAGCGGGTCGATCGGCACCTCCGGCACCGCGATGTCGAACCAGGTTTCGTTGTCGAACATCGATTTGAGACGCGCGGTGGCGCTCATGCGCATGTGATAATTCGAGCCGGGAATGACGAATTGGTTGGCTTCGACGTCCTTGTAGAACACGAGCTGGCCGGTCTCGGGACACTTGATCCAGAGATTCTCCGGCACCTCGCGGCGGAGCATGCCGCGGATTTTCGGACGCACGACGTTGGAAATCCAGTTCATGTCTTTTCTTCGATTTCAAAAGCCGCAATCCGACGGCATTTTTCCATTCCATTTATATCGCATTCCGTGGCGGTCCGGCTACCTTGCCCTCACCTTTTGCCGTTCGGGAGTTGTCAGTCGCGCGCGGCACGATATGGTGACGCGATTCTTCATTCTCAATGTGGGGCGCCGGTGCCGCCGTCCCAGGCGACAGGTTGAAAAAAAATGCATTTCGCGCGGGTGATATTTTCGGGGCTCGTCGTCGGGCTGTTGTTGCTGGGACTTGCCGGTTGCGGCAGGGGCCCAAAGGGCGATCCAGGAGCGATCGGACCGCCGGGCCCGACCGGCGAGACCGGCGCCGTGGGCCCGCCCGGCCCAGTCGGCCCGTCCGGCCCGCCCGGGCCGCAAGGCGAGCAGGGACCACCCAGTCCAAGCTTGCGCGTCATTCGCAAACAATGCCTGACCGGAAACTGCGAGGCGTCCTGCAACGGCAACGAAGTGCTGGTGAGCGCTTATTGCGGCCCCGGGAGAAATCCGCCGACATTCGTGGGCGAACGTGGGATCACCTGCGGGATCGAGGCGAACGCCGCCAATACGCCGCTGGTCGCGATTTGCGTGGCGATGCCGCAACAATAACGATCAGTGCGTCGCGAGCGCCACGCCCAGCGCGACGAAAACGGCCGCGGCGCCTTTCTGCACCAGGTCGCGACGAGACAACGTCTCGTGCGTCAGGTGCGGAAACAGGACGCCAAGCGCGATACCGAACGCAAAGACGAACAATGTCGTCGTCGAACTGATCGCCTGCACGATGCTCAACGGCGCGAACATCAGCGCGTAACGGTTGCCCAGTCCGCCGCCAAGATTGATGAGTTCGTTTGAGCCGTTGATCGTCAACAGCGCAGCGGTATTCGCCCGCAGCACGGCGGCGAGCCCCCGGCGATAGGAGCGGATCGACAACAGCGCGACGCCGAAAATCGCTTCGCCGACAAACATCCAGAATGTCGTCGTCCAGAACGCGACATCAATCGCAAAGATCTTGAAGATCAGTCCGGATAGCGCCGCCGCCAGTCCACAAGTCAGCATCAGCATCACCAGCCGCAGCTTGAACCCGCGGACAGCGCGATCGAAGCGCACCGACACGATCAGGGTACCGCCGATGATCAATGCGCCGCCCGCCATTTGCATCATCGATAGCGTTTCGCCGAGAAAGACGTAGGCCAGCGCGTATCCGAACAGCGGCACCGTCTGGAAGAACGGCGACACCACGGATGCGTCCTCCGATTGCAGCGCGCGCAGATAAAGCAGCATCGCTCCCATGTAGAGGACGCCCGAAACGATGATGAGTGCGATGCTGCGGGTATCCGGCTTGAAGACGGTAGGCTCGTACAAAGCGATAAACGGCAGCGTCAGCACGCCGGCGCATGCTGTGAAGAAAAGCAGCATCGCGACGTCGCCCTGTTTGAAATATTTCTCGACGAGATATTTGTCCAAGTGCGTCGAGATGGCCCACAGCACCGGACCGGAAAACGCAAAAACGAGCCAGGTCATCGGTAACCGTTTCCCGTGCCAGTCTGCCGCCACATAAATCTGCGCGCCGCGCCGCGACGTTAATACTTAAGGCCACGCCGCCGTGCCTTCCTGCGGCCATAAGCAGCCTCCGCCGGGACGCAATTTGGCCTTTCTGGCCAATAGAGTAGGCGCCAACGGAAGGCCGGTGATTGTTGACCCAGCGGTAAGCCGAGGGTAACGAAGGCGTGGTACGGATATACTGGGTAGGGAGTAGATTGGGCGCCTGCGGGTCCCCATATCTTTCTGAGAGACTGGTCTCAAAGAGATCGGATGTTGGAAAGACGATGAAGAAAGTTCTGGCCGCGAGCTTTGCGTTTGGTGCGCTGTTGACAGCGCAATGCGCCGTCGCGGCCGATCTTTCGCTCGCGCCGCTTTACAAAGCGCCGCCGGCGCAAGTGTCGCAAGCCTACAATTGGAGCGGTTTTTATTTCGGCGCCAACGGCGGCGGCGGCTGGGGTCGTTCCAACTGGAGCACCAACGCGACCGGGATCGGTCTCAGCGGCGGCCAGGTTGGCGGCACGGTCGGCTATAACCGGCAGCTTGGCAACGCGGTGTTCGGCGTCGAGGGCGATATCGACTGGTCGGGCTTGAACGGCACCAACATCACGGTCGGATGCCCGGGCGGTTGCAGCACCAGCGACAGTTGGCTCTCCACCGTGCGCGGACGGATCGGCTATTCGTTCGACCGGGTCTGCCTTACGTCACCGGCGGGCTTGCCGTCGGCGACATCCGCGCTGCGACGCCCGGCCTCGCCGGCGGCACCGCCACCAACGCCGGATGGACGCTGGGTGGCGGTATCGAACTTGCGCTGCCCGGCAACTGGACCGCCAAAGCGGAATATCTGCGCGTCGATCTCGGCAGCTTCAATTGCACCGGTTGCAGCGCCCTGCCCGGTGACAATGTCTCGATGCAGCAGAACGTCGCTCGCGCCGGCGTGAATTATCACTTCGGCTGGGG